>NZ_CANMTX010000042.1 GCF_947500985.1 uncultured Maribacter sp. | reverse complement strand
ACCAATGTAGAAGACGGACAAATTGCAACGGTAGTCTTAAACGGAACTACCTATTCTCCTGTAGTAACAGGGAATGCCTGGACTTTCGATATAACCGCTGTGGAAGCCCAAGCTTTAGATGCTAATGAAACGATTACTGCAGATGTGTCTAATACTGCAGGGAATGCTGCAACTCAGGCTACTCGTGATATAACACATGTAGT
>NZ_CANMTX010000041.1 GCF_947500985.1 uncultured Maribacter sp. | reverse complement strand
ATTTTAGATAACGATTTTGGTATTCCTAGTGATGGTACGTTAACGGTAACCGATCCATCAAATGGAACTGTTGAAATCAATGATGGTGGTACACCTGATGATATTTCAGATGATACGATTACATATACTCCGAACGATGGTTTTGAAGGAACCGATGTAATAGAGTATACGGTATGTGATGCGGAAGGAAATTGTGACACGGCAACTGTA
>NZ_CANMTX010000040.1 GCF_947500985.1 uncultured Maribacter sp. | reverse complement strand
ACTCCGATATTCTCCACAGCGACGAAAGTCGACAACGTTCATTGACATATTGGAACAGGAGGTAATACATTTTTAATGTATTACCGACTAAAAAAGAAAGAAACACGAATCTTTATTAAGTAAAGAGTACGAATAAAATAGAATAGATTAAAGATCTGGCGACAAGCTGGAAAAGGGCGTATGGGGAATGCCTAGGCTCTCAGAGGCGATGAAG
>NZ_CANMTX010000039.1 GCF_947500985.1 uncultured Maribacter sp. | reverse complement strand
GCTATTTGGGCAGCAGCAGATTGTGATGCAGATGGTGTAACCAATGGCACGGAAGATACCAACGGTACAGATCCATACAATACAGATACCGATGGGGATGGTGTTCCTGACAATACCGATGTTGATCCTCTAGATCCATGTAGCCCAACGCAAGCTGCAGGGTACACAGGATACGATGCTACCAATGCTATTTGGGCAGCAGCAGATTGTGATGCAGATGG
>NZ_CANMTX010000038.1 GCF_947500985.1 uncultured Maribacter sp. | reverse complement strand
ACGGACCTTGGTGGTGACCAAACTATAGACATTAGTGGACTTGCATATGACGACACTACAATAAGAGCGGATGTTGACCAGAATACTGCCGATATCGATACTTTAGAAGCGGAGCAAACAACACAGAATACTGCTATCGCTGCAAACGCTACAGATATAAATACTCTCGAAGCTGAGCAAACAACACAGAACACCGCTATAGCTACAAACGCAACGGATATAGATACTCT
>NZ_CANMTX010000037.1 GCF_947500985.1 uncultured Maribacter sp. | reverse complement strand
GGACTTGCATATGACGACACTACAATAAGAGCGGATGTTGATCAAAATACTGCCGATATCGATACTTTAGAAGCGGAGCAGACAACTCAGAATACCGCTATAGCTTCTAACGCAACGGATATCGACACTCTTGAAGCGGAACAAACAACACAAAATACCGCAATAGCTGCAAACGCTACCGATATAGATACTCTCGAAGCAGAACAAACAACTCAGAATACCGCAATAGC
>NZ_CANMTX010000036.1 GCF_947500985.1 uncultured Maribacter sp. | reverse complement strand
CCTGGGACTACAAAAAAGAAATTCGTTTAGCAATAGGCGATACGTTCATTAAGTATTGAAGGAAATTTTAGAAGTTGGTTAAGACCAGTTTACAGTACGCAGTATGCGGTACACAGTACAACAGCATAAAAACTGGTTACTGTTTGCTGAACACCGGCAACTGAAAACGGGGGATTAGCTCAGCTGGCTAGAGCGCCTGCCTTGCACGCAGGAGGTCATCGGTTCGACTCCGATATTCTCCACAG
>NZ_CANMTX010000035.1 GCF_947500985.1 uncultured Maribacter sp. | reverse complement strand
CTTGAAGCGGAGCAAACAACACAGAATACTGCAATAGCTGCAAACGCAACGGATATAGATACTCTTGAAGCGGAGCAAACAACTCAGAATACCGCTATCGCTACAAATGCTACAGATATCGATACTCTTGAAGCGGAACAAACAACTCAGAATAACGCTATAGCTGCAAACGCTACAGATATCTCGACCAACGCAACTACAATTGCAGCGCACAATACTGCCGATGGTGATTTAAGTGATTCTAACGAATACAATACTGGTATCAGTTT
>NZ_CANMTX010000034.1 GCF_947500985.1 uncultured Maribacter sp. | reverse complement strand
TTTTTTCGATAAAAGTTGTCAGGTTAAAAAACAGTTGTATATTTGCAGCCGCTTAGGGAAACACCTAAGGGAAACGAGGTGAGGAAATCGAGAGATTTGGAGCTGAGTGGATAGAAGTTCATTGAAATATTGTGGAGATAAGAATCGAGTTCAGGTGAGGACCTGGATGAGAGGAACAAGAATTAAGGAAACATACAATTTAGTATATCGTAAGGTATATTTAAGGAATTGAATCGAGAGTCGGGGCCGGGAGAAATTTAGACTTCGTTGGGACGAATATTTACAAAACAACGATGAA
>NZ_CANMTX010000033.1 GCF_947500985.1 uncultured Maribacter sp. | reverse complement strand
CGCGGGATAACAGTTTGATAAATCAACCTGTTTCCTAAATTATTAAAGAAAAAACTTGTTTTTCAACACAGTACCTAAGCGTAGTGCGGAGGCAAGGAAACATTGAGTTTCCGTCTGCGTACGAAGCTAAAGCTTATTGTTTAGTTTTATTTTTTCTTGTCCAAAGCTAAATCCATAAGATTTAACGACATTATAAATATACACAGACTTTGGCTTAAAAACCAAACCCCCACATTAATTATAGCATCGATGAAAAAGCAGCAAGTCGAGTATCTTTAAAGTTCTCTAAAACAATAAGATATGAACACTCAACAAACT
>NZ_CANMTX010000032.1 GCF_947500985.1 uncultured Maribacter sp. | reverse complement strand
AAGTCTGTTGGTCCGCCTTTGTAAGTACCGTGTGGTGGAATGAAACTCTTTAAACCTTGGTTTTCTAAAAATGCATAGTTCTCTCCGCTACTATAACCTGTATCAGCTACACAGTTTTCAAACACTAAACCTTGTTGCCATCTGCGTGGTAAGCCCTAATATCTGTGATCACATGATGCGCTGTATCGACACTAAGCTGGCTCAGGTAGTTCAGTTTTCTGGCTTTGCCAGGCTTTACGCTTATTCTGGCATCAGGGTCGGTAGGGCTGTAATGGGTCTTGTTACTGGTATACTTTGCCCCTTTGTTACCTGCGCCCGGTCGCTGATCTTGGTCTTTTGCCCAT
>NZ_CANMTX010000031.1 GCF_947500985.1 uncultured Maribacter sp. | reverse complement strand
AAGGAATATTATGGGGATAGCGGTCAAAAGAGTATTGATCCCGTTGTATTTTTTAAGTTGTGTTTAGTGGGTTATCTCGAGAACCTTATTAGTGACCGCCAACTTATCGCTCATTGTTCCATGCGACTTGATATTCTCTATTTCATAGGTTATGATATTGACGAGGAACTGCCTTGGCATAGTACGATAAGCAGAACTCGGCAACTGTTTCCTGAATCCGTGTTCGAGGAAGTGTTCACCAATGTTCTGGGCCTTTGCGTTGAAAAGGGAATGGTCAGTGGCCATACCCAGGCGATAGATTCCGCTCCTGTAAAGGCGAATGCGAGTATGGATACTTTGGAGCTAAAAGTACCGGAAGAGGATTTAGGGGAACATCTTCGAAAGGTTCGAGCGATCAGTTCAATGGATAAAGAAACACCCCATCGTAAGAGTAAGGACGATAAGTCGGATGAAGGTCAACGCGGTATTACAGCAAGCAAGAAGGAACTTGACGCGATAAAGGTCCGTAACAAGA
>NZ_CANMTX010000030.1 GCF_947500985.1 uncultured Maribacter sp. | reverse complement strand
TCCGTCGAAACTGATACCAGTATTGTATTCGTTAGAATCACTTAAATCACCATCGGCAGTATTGTGCGCTGCAATTGCAGTTGCATTTGTCGAGATATCCGTTGCGTTTGCAGCTATTGCGGTATTCTGTGTTGTTTGCTCCGCTTCAAGAGTGTCTATATCCGTTGCGTTTGTAGCGATAGCAGTATTCTGTGTTGTTTGCTCAGCTTCAAGAGTATCGATATCTGTAGCGTTTGTAGCTATTGCAGTATTCTGAGTTGTTTGTTCCGCTTCTAAAGTATCGATATCGGCAGTATTTTGATCAACATCCGCTCTTATTGTAGTGTCGTCATATGCAAGTCCACTAATGTCTATAGTTTGGTCACCACCAAGGTCTGTGACCGTAAGGTCTGTTCCATCAAAACTGATACCTGTATTGTATTCGTTAGAATCACTTAAATCACCATCGGCAGTATTGTGCGCTGCAATTGCAGTTGCGTTGGTCGAGATATCTGTAGCGTTTGCAGCTATTGCGGTATTCTGTGTTGTTTGTTCCGCTTCAAGAGT
>NZ_CANMTX010000029.1 GCF_947500985.1 uncultured Maribacter sp. | reverse complement strand
ATTATCAATGCTACAGAAGATGATAGTCCAGTGACTATCTCTGGTACCACAACCAATGTAGAAGACGGACAAATTGCAACGGTAGTATTAAACGGAACTACCTATTCTCCTGTAGTAACAGGGAATGCGTGGACTTTCGATATAACCGCTGTGGAAGCCCAAGCTTTAGATGCTAATGAAACGATTACAGCCGACGTTTCTAATACTGCAGGAAATCCTGCAACTCAGGCTACTCGTGATATAACACATGTAGTGACTAATCCTGTAATTACTATTAATGTAGTGGCTGTAGATGACATTATCAATGCTACAGAAGATGATAGTCCAGTGACTATCTCTGGTACCACAACCAATGTAGAAGACGGACAAATTGCAACGGTAGTCTTAAACGGAACTACCTATTCTCCTGTAGTAACAGGGAATGCATGGACTTTCGATATAACTGCTTTAGAAGCGCAAGCTTTAGATGCTACGGAAACGATAACTGCAGATGTATCCAATGATGCAGGGAATCCTGCTACGCAAGCAACTCGTGATATAACACATATAGTGACTACTCCTGTAATTACTATTAATGTAGTGGCTGTCGATGACATTATCAATGCTACAGAAGATGATAGTCCAGTGACTATCTCTGGTACCACAACCAATGTAGAAGACGGACA
>NZ_CANMTX010000028.1 GCF_947500985.1 uncultured Maribacter sp. | reverse complement strand
TTAATAATAGTTTCTTTAGTAATTGTTCAATTGATACATCTCCATAATTATGATATATAAGTAATTGCTTTTTTTTTTGCGAGGTATTTATACCGAGAGGAAAGAGTAGGGACAGTCCCATAGCTCAGCTGGTTAGAGCGCTACACTGATAATGTAGAGGTCGGCAGTTCGAGTCTGCCTGGGACTACAAAAAAGAAATTCGTTTAGCAATAGGCGATACGTTCATTAAGTATTGAAGGAAATTTTAGAAGTTGTGCTACCTGTCAACTGTAAAGTGGCAACTGCCAACTTATAGAATGGGGGATTAGCTCAGCTGGCTAGAGCGCCTGCCTTGCACGCAGGAGGTCATCGGTTCGACTCCGATATTCTCCACAGCGACGAAAGTCGACAACGTTCATTGACATATTGGAACAGGAGGTAATACATTTTTAATTTATTACCGACTAAAAAAGAAAGAAACACGAATCTTTATTAAGTAAAGAGTACGAATAAGATAGAATAGATTAAAGATCTGGCGACAAGCTGGAAAAGGGCGTATGGGGAATGCCTAGGCTCTCAGAGGCGATGAAGGACGTGATAAGCTGCGAAAAGCTACGGGGATCGGCACACACGATATGATCCGTAGATATCCGAATGGGGCAACCCAGCATATTGAAGATATGTTATCTCGTAAGAGAAGTAAACCCGGGGAACTGAAACATCTAAGTACCCGGAGGAGGAGAAAACAAAAGTGATTCCGATAGTAGCGGCGAGCGAAATTGGATTAGTCCAAACCGTACATGTTCCGGCATGTGCGGGGTTGTAGGACCACGATATTCGAGATGTAATGAACTAGAACGCTTTGGAAATAGCGACCATAGAGGGTGATAGTCCCGTATAGGTAAAGAGCATTTAGATAG
>NZ_CANMTX010000027.1 GCF_947500985.1 uncultured Maribacter sp. | reverse complement strand
AAACGTGAAGAACTTCGTAGTCTGTTCAGACGCAGAAATGACCTTGTAAAGGATTTCAGAAGGGTCAAGAGCTATATAAAGATGCAATTGTTGTATTTCGGAATCAGGGAACCTGAAGAGTTCGACAATGACCATTGGAGCCATAAGTACAGAAATTGGTTGGATAATATAATGTTCGAATACCCAACGGCGAAGGCCACATTAGAGAGTAGAATGCGTTTCTTCCGTTTTGTGGACCAAGAGCTTCGCGATGTGTCCACACAGCTAAGAAGGTACTGTAAAGTGAATTATAAGAAGGATTATCTATTACTGAGAAGTATACCTGGTATCGGAGGTATCGTGGCCTGTGGCATATTATGTGAACTAGAGGATTTAAGACGTTTCAACAACATTAAACATTTGGCAGGTTACGTAGGTCTGGCACCAAGTATGTATCAAAGCGGAAACAGTCAAAGGACAATGGGAATGACCCCACGTGCAAACCGCTTATTGAGAAGTTATTTTGTAGAGGCATCTTGGCAAGCGATACGTGCAGACCCCGTAATGCAGGCCTACTATCGTAAACATCAAGGCAAGAACGTAAAAAGTATCATTGTCAAAGTAGCTAGAAAGCTACTAAGTAGAACCTTGGCGGTAATTAAAACAGAAGTTCCATATACCATTGGGGTTATTGAATAATAAGTAGAAAAACTAATAAAATAAAAATCATAACAAAGCTCTAAAATAGTAGTGAGAACCGTATCACAAAACAAAACCCGTGACCTGTTTCGTTCAGGATCACATATTTAGCAAGTGAACGGTTTTATTATAATTTATAATCATACAGATGCCGGTGACGTTTCAAGTTTCGAACCGATCACACATAGGAGTGCGAGCAAGTTATATTAAAAGAAAAAAAGGTGGTTTAAGGCAAAAAAGAAAATATTAATTAACTTTAAGAAACTGGACTAAGGCTTTTCATAGGAG
>NZ_CANMTX010000026.1 GCF_947500985.1 uncultured Maribacter sp. | reverse complement strand
TGTAGGCTTCCCCTTATTAGGACACCTCTAAATTCGATAAATAATTATTATTTAGGTCAGGTTTGATGAAGAATTTAAATTCTTCATCAAACCTGGGCATGTATTCTTTAGGTGATTTGTTGCCCAGAGATTTATGTGGATGATTAAAATTATAGTCCTCTCTCCAGTTGTCGCTTATCTTTTGAAGTTGATAGATGTCGTTAAAATAATATGCATCTAGTATATCTTCTCTGAAAAATCTATTGAAACGTTCTATGTAACCATTTTGCATTGGTTTTCCGGGCTGTGTATATTTAATTTCTATATGGTTTTTTGTACACCATTTCATAAATGTCCTAGATATAAATTCAGGTCCATTGTCGTACCGAACATATTTAGGTGTGCCTATTTCTTCTATGAGGTTTTCCAATGTTTCCACTACCGCTCTAGCTGGGTAAGAGAGTCCAGCATTGATTGCAATAGCTTCACGGTTACAATCATCTATAACATTGAACACGCGCAGCTTTCTGCCATCTATAAGGGCATCGCTCATAAAGTCCATACTCCAGCATTCATTAAGAGTCGATGGAGTTTCCAAAGGTTGTTTTATACGCTTTATCAAACGCTTCTTATGTTTACGCCTAAGGCTGAGCTTCATATCACGATATACTCGCAATACACGCTTTCTGTTCCATTTTAGACCTTCACGACGAATCTTGTAGTAATACTCATCAAAACCTCTGGTAGGATAGGCTTCTGCTAACTCGGTCAGTTTATCTATAACCTCGCTATCGTCTCTTTTACTTTGGTAATACCACATTGACCTGCTCAGGCCTACAACATTACAGGCACGCACGATGGGAATTACATATTGTTTGATGAGATACTTTGCACGAACTCTTTTGTCGGAAGGCCTTAGAACTTTTTTGATAGTACGTCCTTTAGCATCTTATTATCCAGACTGACATCTGCGTACATCTGTTTTAACCTATTGTTCTCATCTTCCAGTTCCTTCAACCGTTTAAGTTGCTGTTGCTCCATACCACCGTACTTCTTGCGCCAATAGTAAAACGTGCTTTTATCTATTCCTAATTCTCTTGAAACATCTCCAACAGATCTTCCTTGCTGATTTTCTTTTAGAGCCTTGATAATCTGGCTCTCGCTAAACTTGCTGTTTTTCATCTTGACAGTTTGAATTTAAAGTTAGTAAATTCGAATTATGAACTGTCCTATTTTTAGGGAAGCCTACA
>NZ_CANMTX010000025.1 GCF_947500985.1 uncultured Maribacter sp. | reverse complement strand
TAGGTACTGTGTTGAAAAACAAGTTTTTTCTTTAATAATTTAGGAAACAGGTTGATTTATCAAACTGTTATCCCGCGCAGCAAGAGCTTCATGCTTTTGCTGCTTTTTTATTTCAAATTTAGCATCATAATTTTCTTCGTTCTTCCATAAGGTGTACATTAAGATCAATAGTTTTCTCTGCACCGCTACAAGTGCCACCAACGGCTTTGCCTTGTTCGGCTTCAGTCTATTGTAGAACTGTTTCAAAGTTGGGTTACAGCGTACACAGGTCATCGAGGGCATGTGCAGTACCGCCCTTATATGGCTGTTCCCTTTTTTACTGATCCTGGTCTTTCCCTTGAAGTTTCCCGATTCCCTCAATACCACATCATAACCGGCGTAGCTCGCCAATTGCTTGGCATTGACTATAGATTCGAAGCCCAACGTTTCTCCAATCACCGTAGCCGCCGATATAAACGATATACCAGGTATGCTTATCAAATAATCGAGCTTCCTTTTCAATACTTTATTTTTAGAGATCAGAAGTCGCATATCTTCTTCGACCGCCGCTATCTGCGTGTTTAGAAGCTTTAATCTGATCTTGTACCTTTTCAATGCCCTTGCATTGCTATGAACGCTCGATGCGATAGCTCCTTGTCGATTGGTCTCCATCGTTCTATCGTTCAACAATGAACTACGTTCCCTGCTCAGTCCTTTTAGCTCCTGCAACTCCTCACTGGGCGGGTGCCATAGTCGAATGTTCCTTTCCAGACCTAACATACTTAGCATTCTACTGTCGAGTGCATCCGTTTTGGAACGTTGGTCCAAACTCTGCGCATAGCGCTTTACACGACCGGATTGCATTACACAAACGCTATAGCCCTGCTCGTATAGATAATGCGCAATACCTTGATGGTAAACGCCCGTGGCTTCCATCAGCACCAACAATTCCACATTGGGATCGACAGATGCCTTCAGCCATTTCAAGAGTACCTTATATCCCTTTAGATCATTGGATACATCGGGATGGGACTCGAATTCCTTGACCAGCCTTTCATTGAGAAAACCAAGTGATAATGATAAGTTCAATTTTGAAACATCGATGCCCAGACTCTGTTTTAAACGCTTTTCCATTTCTTCGGTTTTTAAGCTGTAATCCTCTTTATCATCTTTGCTCGCACTTGATTCGATCTCTATCCAAAGGACCTAGGTACTGTTCAGATTCCAAGAAAATTATAGAAGGGCGGGATTTCTATGAAACGATATCACTCTAAAGTGTATCTAGCCGAGAACTCTCTGTCCCTCCTATTTTAGCTTTTGTTAGTATCCAAGCTAATACTTTTATAAAAGTAGTAGCTTTAGAAGAATTGTTAATCTATGAAACGATATCATTGAAAATGTATCTAGCTAAACCACTTAATCATTCTCCTTTGTTTATATAATTATAGTATCTTCAAACTAAGAACCAAACATACGAGC
>NZ_CANMTX010000024.1 GCF_947500985.1 uncultured Maribacter sp. | reverse complement strand
AAAAAAAAAGCAATTACTTATATATCATAATTATGGAGATGTATCAATTGAACAATTACTAAAGAAACTATTATTAAATCAAAAGACCGGGACCGTAGTTCCATTCTTTACTTCGTCAGGGACTGTCATTGAATGACAATCTCTAGAAAGGAGGTGTTCCAGCCGCACCTTCCGGTACGGCTACCTTGTTACGACTTAGCCCTAGTTACCGATCTTGCCCTAGGCCGCTCCTTACGGTGACGGACTTCAGGCACTCCCGGCTTCCATGGCTTGACGGGCGGTGTGTACAAGGCCCGGGAACGTATTCACCGGATCATGGCTGATATCCGATTACTAGCGATTCCAGCTTCACGGGGTCGAGTTGCAGACCCCGATCCGAACTGTGACAGGTTTTATAGATTCGCTCTGCCTTGCGACATGGCTGCTCTCTGTACCTGCCATTGTAGCACGTGTGTGGCCCAGGACGTAAGGGCCGTGATGATTTGACGTCATCCCCACCTTCCTCACGGTTTGCACCGGCAGTCCCGTTAGAGTCCCCATCATGACATGCTGGCAACTAACGGTAGGGGTTGCGCTCGTTATAGGACTTAACCTGACACCTCACGGCACGAGCTGACGACAACCATGCAGCACCTTGCAAATTGCCCGAAGGAAAATCTATCTCTAGACCTGTCAATATGCATTTAAGCCCTGGTAAGGTTCCTCGCGTATCATCGAATTAAACCACATGCTCCACCGCTTGTGCGGGCCCCCGTCAATTCCTTTGAGTTTCATTCTTGCGAACGTACTCCCCAGGTGGGATACTTATCACTTTCGCTTGGCCGCCCAGAACTCAAGGTTCCGGACAGCTAGTATCCATCGTTTACGGCGTGGACTACCAGGGTATCTAATCCTGTTCGCTCCCCACGCTTTCGTCCATCAGCGTCAGTATATAGTTAGTCACCTGCCTTCGCAATCGGTGTTCTATGTAATATCTATGCATTTCACCGCTACACTACATATTCCGGCAACTTCACTATAACTCAAGACCAACAGTATCAAAGGCAATTTTACAGTTGAGCTGCAAACTTTCACCCCTGACTTATCGGCCCGCCTACGGACCCTTTAAACCCAATAATTCCGGATAACGCTCGGACCCTCCGTATTACCGCGGCTGCTGGCACGGAGTTAGCCGGTCCTTATTCTTACAGTACCGTCAGTAAGCTACACGTAGCTCTTTTTCTTCCTGTATAAAAGCAGTTTACTACCCATAGGGCATTCTTCCTGCACGCGGCATGGCTGGATCAGAGTCTCCTCCATTGTCCAATATTCCTCACTGCTGCCTCCCGTAGGAGTCTGGTCCGTGTCTCAGTACCAGTGTGGGGGATCCCCCTCTCAGGGCCCCTACCCATCGTAGTCTTGGTAAGCCGTTACCTTACCAACAAACTAATGGGACGCATGGCCATCTTATACCGCCCGAAGGCTTTAACCAAATCCCGATGCCG
>NZ_CANMTX010000023.1 GCF_947500985.1 uncultured Maribacter sp. | reverse complement strand
TTTCGTAATAAAAAGAAAGAAGTAAAGATCGTCGTCCGCCCCGTTCCAAAGAACGGGACGTACGTATGCGCAAGCCTGACGGGCAATTAGTACTACTCGGCTGCGGACATTACTGCCCTTCTACCTATAGCCTATCAACGTGGTCATCTCCCACGGCCCTTTAAAGAAATCTCATCTTGTGGCTGGTTTCGCGCTTATATGCTTTCAGCGCTTATCCAATCCCGACATAGCTACCCAGCGATGCTCCTGGCGGAACAACTGGTGCACCAGCGGTCAGTCCAACTCGGTCCTCTCGTACTAGAGTCAGATCCACTCAAATTTCTAACGCCCGCAGTAGATAGAGACCGAACTGTCTCACGACGTTCTGAACCCAGCTCGCGTGCCACTTTAATGGGCGAACAGCCCAACCCTTGGGACCTTCTCCAGCCCCAGGATGTGACGAGCCGACATCGAGGTGCCAAACCCCCCCGTCGATATGAGCTCTTGGGGGAGATCAGCCTGTTATCCCCGGCGTACCTTTTATCCTTTGAGCGATGGCCCTTCCATGCGGAACCACCGGATCACTATGCTCTTGTTTCCAACCTGATCGACCTGTATGTCTCTCAGTCAAGCGCCCTTGTGCCATTGCACTCTACACACGATTGCCAACCGTATTGAGGGCACCTTTAGAAGCCTCCGTTACTCTTTTGGAGGCGACCACCCCAGTCAAACTACCCACCACGCACTGTTCTCTCTTAGAGAGTTAGGCCCCGGACAAGCAAAGGCTGGTATTTCAACAATGACTCCACCACACCTGGCGATGCAGCTTCAAAGTCTCCCAGCTATCCTACACATTGCTTGACCAAGGTCAATACGAAGCTATAGTAAAGGTGCACGGGGTCTTTTCGTCCCACTGCGGGTAACCGGCATCTTCACCGATACTACAATTTCACCGAGCTCATGGCCGAGACAGTGTCCAGATCGTTGCACCATTCGTGCAGGTCGGAACTTACCCGACAAGGAATTTCGCTACCTTAGGACCGTTATAGTTACGGCCGCCGTTTACTGGGGCTTCAATTCAATGCTTCTCCCCGAAGGAATGACATCTCCTCTTAACCTTCCAGCACCGGGCAGGTGTCAGGCCCTATACTTCATCTTTCGATTTTGCAGAGCCCTGTGTTTTTGATAAACAGTCGCCTGGACCTCTTCACTGCGGCCCCCCATAAGGGGGCGACCCTTCTCCCGAAGTTACGGGTCTATTTTGCCTAGTTCCTTAGCCATGAATCTCTCGAGCGCCTTAGAATACTCATCCCAACCACCTGTGTCGGTTTACGGTACGGGCTGCTTCACTTGCTTTTCTTGGAAGTCGATATGCTGGATTATCACCTTGACCGTGGTCTCGGTGTACTATCGGGGCGTTACCGCTCCCTTCAACGTACAATTCCGTCTGTACGCACCAACTTCTCGCCTCCGTCACTTTTAGCGTGAGCAGGTACAGAAATATTAATCTGTTGTCCATCCACTATCCCCTTCGGGTTCGCGTTAGGTCCCGACTGACCCCCAGCTGATTAGCATAGCTGGGGAAACCTTGGTCTTTCGGCGTGCGGGTTTCTCGCCCGCATTATCGTTACTTATGCCTACATTTTCGTTTGTAATCGCTCCAGCATCCCTCGCAGGTACACCTTCGACGCAATTACAATGCTCCCCTACCCCTCATATAAATATGAAGTCACAGCTTCGGTGATATACTTATGCCCGATTATTATCCATGCGGAATCGCTCGACCAGTGAGCTGTTACGCACTCTTTAAATGAATGGCTGCTTCCAAGCCAACATCCTGGCTGTCAATGCAATTCCACCGCGTTATATCAACTTAGTATATACTTTGGGACCTTAGCCGGTGATCTGGGTTCTTTCCCTCTCGGACATGGACCTTAGCACCCATGCCCTCACTGCGCAGAAACATTTTATAGCATTCGGAGTTTGTCAGGAATTGGTAGGCGGTGAAGCCCCCGCATCCAATCAGTAGCTCTACCTCTATAAAACTATCTACACGCTGCACCTAAATGCATTTCGGGGAGTACGAGCTATTTCCGAGCTTGATTGGCCTTTCACCCCTACCCACAGGTCATCCCAAGACTTTTCAACGTCAACGGGTTCGGTCCTCCACTATGTGTTACCACAGCTTCAACCTGCCCATGGGTAGATCGCACGGTTTCGCGTCTACTACTACTAACTATGGTCGCCCTATTCAGACTCGCTTTCGCTACGGCTCCGGACCTGAAGTCCTTAACCTTGCTAGTAAAAGTAACTCGTAGGCTCATTATGCAAAAGGCACGCCGTCACCCATATGGGCTCCGACCGCTTGTAAGCGTATGGTTTCAGGATCTATTTCACTCCGTTATTCACGGTTCTTTTCACCTTTCCCTCACGGTACTGGTTCACTATCGGTCTCTCAGGAGTATTTAGTCTTGGCGGATGGTCCCGCCGGATTCATACAGGGTTTCACGTGCCCCGCACTACTCAGGATACCACTATCTAAATGCTCTTTACCTATACGGGACTATCACCCTCTATGGTCGCTATTTCCAAAGCGTTCTAGTTCATTACA
>NZ_CANMTX010000022.1 GCF_947500985.1 uncultured Maribacter sp. | reverse complement strand
GTAACCCAATTAGATCTATCGGCAATCGTAGCGAACTTAGAAGCGTTGACTACGGTAGTAGCCAATACGGACGGTACATTCACATATACGGATGAAGATGGTGTTGATACAATTATCGATGTTACGGATTTAGAGACTTTAACTAATATTGTTAATAATAATGATGGAACTATCACTTATACTAATGAAGATGGTGTAGATCAAACAATAGATTTAATAAGTAATGAAGCAAATAATGATATTGTAGTTGGTACGGACGGAGGTTTATATTTGAATGTAGCTTCAGTAACAATTTCAGAAACAATTACATCTCTAACAGATAATGGAGACGGTACTTTTACTTATGAAAACGAAAGTGGATCTACAACAACATTCGATTCAAAACGTTCAACTGTTTTGGATAATGGCGATGGTACGTTTACCATTACGGATGATTCAGGAACTTCTGTAACAGTAGATACAAACAATACGGTAACAACTTTGGTCGATAATGGTGATGGTAGTTTTACGTATACTTCAGAGAATGGTACGGCAACAACGTTTACAGAAACATTATCAACATTAGTAGATAATTCAAACGGAACATTTACTTATACGAATGAAAATGGCGTAGCAACAACATTCGATGCAAAACGTTCAACTGTTTTGGATAATGGCGATGGTACGTTTACAATTACAGATGATTCAGGAACTTCTGTAACAGTAGATACAAACAATACGGTAACAACTTTGGTCGATAATGGTGATGGTAGTTTTACGTATACTTCAGAGAATGGTACGGCAACAACGTTTACAGAAACATTATCAACATTAGTAGATAATTCAAACGGAACATTTACTTATACGAATGAAAATGGCGTAGCAACAACATTCGATGCAAAACGTTCAACTGTTTTGGATAATGGCGATGGTACGTTTACAATTACAGATGATTCAGGAAATTCAGCAACAGTAGATACAAACAATACAGTAACCACATTGGTTAATAATGGTGATGGTAGTTTTACGTACACTTCAGAGAATGGTACGGTAACTACATTTACAGAAACACTATCAACATTAGTAGATAATTCAAACGGAACATTTACCTATACCAATGAAGACGGGGTAGTAACAACATTCGATGCTAAGCGTTCTACAGTTTTGGATAACACGGATGGTACATTTACCATTACGGATGATTCAGGAACTTCGGTAACAGTAGATACCAACAATACGGTAACAACTTTAGTAAATAATGGCGATGGTAGTTTTACGTATACTTCAGAGAATGGTACGGCAACTACGTTTACAGAAACACTATCGACTTTAGTAGATAATGCGGATGGAACATTTACCTATACCAATGAAGACGGAGTAGCGACTACGTTCGATGCAAAACGTTCAACGGTATTGGATAATGGCGACGGTACGTTTACGATCACAGATGATTCAGGAAACTCGGCAACAGTAGATACGAACAATACGGTAACCACATTGGTTAATAATGGTGATGGTAGTTTTACGTATACTTCAGAGAATGGTACGGTAACTACGTTTACAGAAACACTATCGACTTTAGTAGATAATTCAAACGGAACATTTACCTATACGAATGAAGACGGAGTAGCAACAACCTTCGATGCTAAGCGTTCAACGGTATTGGATAATGGCGATGGTACATTTACCATTACGGATGATTCAGGAACTTCGGTAACAGTAGATACGAACAATACGGTAACCACATTGGTTAATAATGGTGATGGTAGTTTTACGTATACTTCAGAGAATGGTACGGTAACTACGTTTACAGAAACACTATCGACTTTAGTAGATAATTCAAACGGAACTTTTACCTATACCAATGAAGACGGAGTAGCAACTACGTTTGATGCTAAGCGTTCTACAGTTTTAGATAACACGGATGGTACATTTACCATTACGGATGATTCGGGCAACTCGGTAACAGTAGATACAAACAATACGGTAACCACATTGGTTAATAATGGTGATGGTAGTTTTACGTATACTTCAGAGAATGGTACGGTAACTACGTTTACAGAAACACTATCGACTTTAGTAGATAATTCAAACGGAACATTTACCTATACGAATGAAGACGGAGTAGCAACTACGTTTGATGCTAAGCGTTCTACAGTTTTAGATAACACGGATGGTACATTTACCATTACGGATGATTCAGGAACTTCGGTAACAGTAGACACCAATAATACGGTAACAACTTTAGTAAATAATGGCGATGGTAGCTTTACTTATACCAATGAAAGTGGAGCTTCAGTTTTATTCCGAGCATCTACAATTAGTGATAATGGAGATGGTACTTCAACAATTGTACTAGCTGATGGCGGAACAATTATTGTTGACAACGACGGAGTAGATAATGTAGATGATGCGGATAATGTAGTCGGAAACGAATACAACACAGGTAGTGGAATTACAGATGGTAGTCTTGAGATTACCGATGGTGGCGGAACTGAATCGGTTAATCTTATCAGTACTAATGCTAATAACGATTTAGCCTTTGGTACAGATGGTGCATTGTATTTAAATGTAGCTTCTGTAACAATATCAGAAACCGTAACAACCCTTGCGGATAATGGAGATGGTAGCTTTACGTATACAAATGAAAGCGGAGCACAGGTATCATTCCAAGCATCAACAATAACAAATAATGGTGATGGAACATCAACGGTTGCATTAGCAGATGGAGGATCTATCATTTTAGATAATGATGGAATCGATAATGTAGACGATGCAGATAACAATCCATTTAACGAAATAGAATTACCAACAGGTGGTACTAACGGACAAGTTTTGTCTACCGACGGTTCTGGAACATATACATGGGTTGACGCAGATACAGGTCCAGCCGGTCCAGTAGGACCAGCGGGAGCGGATGGAAATGACGGAGCAACGGGAGCACAAGGTCCACAAGGTCCAGTAGGACCAGCGGGAGCGGATGGAAATGACGGAGCAACAGGAGCAACGGGTCCAGCAGGAGCAGAC
>NZ_CANMTX010000021.1 GCF_947500985.1 uncultured Maribacter sp. | reverse complement strand
TCTAGCTAAACCACTTAATCATTCTCCTTTGTTTATATAATTATAGTATCTTCAAACTAAGAACCAAACATACGAGCTAAACCGTTGTAGCACATTTAAGAAAACCAACCTCTACATTTGTAGAATCAATATTTTATTCAACATTTGTAGAGTAAGTGAAATTAAATATCTCATTGGTGCCTTTTCATTTCAACATCCTAGAAAAAACTTAATCCAAATTAAAAAATGAAAAGAATTTTATCACTCGCAATTGTATTAGTAATATTTAGCTGTAGTACACCAATAAAAGAAAATGAAAACCGAAAACAAACTAAAAACGAAATAATAGAAAACTTTAGTGAATTAGTAAAAACAGACGTTAAAGACGATAATATTGAGGGAAGTTTTTCTCTTGCAATCATTCATAAAGATTCAACTTTAGCATTGAAATCATACGGAAATGCAGATTTGAACACTATTTTTCGAATTGGTTCAATTTCAAAATCATTTGCTGGATTTTTAATGATGCAACTTCAACAAGATAGAAAGCTTGATATAAACGACCCTGTTGAAAAATATTTACCTGAAATTAAATCGTTAGTTGATTATGATAAATATCCACCTATTACTCTAAAACAATTAGCTACACATACTTCTGGATTAGATAGAGAATCGAGAAGTAGAGATGAAAATGTTCGTTTTGGAAATATCAATGAATGGGAAAATAATCTTATTAAAGCAATTCCAGAAACCTCATTTCGTTCAAAACCGGGAGAAAGATTTGGATATTCAAACATCGGATTTGCCATTTTAGGTTTAACGCTTTCAAAAGTAGCCGACAAGCCTTACATCGAATTAGTTCAAGAAAAGATTTTCAGACCTTTAGAAATGAATAGTACTTATTTTAATGTTCCCGAAAACCTAAAAGGAAATTTAGCAAAAGGAATGGCAGGTGGTCCAACTGCTGAACTTGATTACGAGAGACCTAAACGTGAACAGAATGAAGTTGGATACAGAATACCAAATGGAGGTATTTACTCAACACCAACCGATATGGTTAAGTTTATGAAAGCTTGTATGGGCTATTCATCTCTCTTAAATGAAAGTAGTATTGAAATGCTACAAACAACACAAACACCAACAACAAGATTAAGGTCTAATTATAGTTTTGGTTTTGATTTATATTCAGACCAAGGAATAAATACTGTCGGACACGCAGGTTCTAACGCTGGATATTCAGCTCATTTCGAATATGAAAAAGATAGCGAATATGGTGTAATACTTATGAGAAATTATAATTTTGGCAATACTAATTTAGATTTGAGGTCTAATTCAATACTGCGGAAATTAAGTATTGTGGAATAAAAACGTGCTACACCAACGTGTATAATTAATAGCTTGTTCTAGCCTACTTGCGCAAATTCTCGTGGATTTTCAATTTGGTTTGTATTTGCTAAATTAGGTGCGTTAAACACGCACAACCCATATACAACAACGTTAGTAAAAATAACAACACAAACAACAGCTATCTTGGCTAAATTATTACCTTTAGGTGAGGTTTCATCCCCTATGATGGCGCTTAATACTTGGAAGATTGATGAAAAAATTAACGCTACATATAATATTACTTCTAACCATAAATACCTTTGGTATGAGTCAAAAGAACACTGTAAATACATTTGAGGTTACCATATCTACTATTAATAAGCAATTAAATCAAGGAGAAGAACTTTTTATTATTATTGTTGTAAAAAACATAAGTGACAGCTCAGCTAAATTCTGTAAGTACCATACGCCTTTTGAAGGAATAAAAAATGAAATTTTTGAGGTGGTAAAAAACGGAAAAGAAATCTCCTATCAAGGAAAACTCAAAAAAAGAAGTCCTCCAACTAAAGAAGACTATATCAACCTGAGGCCAGGACAATCAAAAACGTGTAAAGTAAGTCTCAACCAAGAATACAATATAGAGAATAAAGGAACCTATAGAATTCGATTTCTTGGTTCTGGAATCAGTCAATTAAACGATTCGAACGAGATAACTTTTGAAATAAGGTAGCTCTTTTTACTAACACTCGTGCACTAATTAGACTTCTACGGTGAATTTAAATACCAGTATAGAGGACATATTAGTATTGCTCATAGCATTCTTTATTATTTTTTTAATACCCAACACCATACAGAATAATGTGATAATGGTTAATTAAGTGAGATAAGGAAATATAAAAATGGACAAGAAATAGGCGAATGGAAAATTTATGACGAAAAATAGAATCGAAAAAAATCATTCATATTTAAAGGCGGAGTTCTCCAAGAATAATAAATTAACTAATGAAAACATTTGCTAACACCATATAAAAATAATAGGGGTTACAAGCCGGACCAAAAGTTGATGTCTATTAACAAAGTCAACCAAATTTACAATTTGACGGTTAAAATAAAAATAACGGTAAAATTGTAAATTTGGCTAAGTGCTAAACCGAAAAGTAAGTGTGTTTTAATTCCTTAATATTCTTATATTTAATATTGGCAACAAGCAAAAAAACAAATTACACTTAATAAAAAATGTATTACATAATCCAAAAGAATGTTTTTCAAGACTCAAGATACGATGTGATTTTTGGAGTGTTGGAAGAACTCGGACTTGATTATGAACGTGTAGAGTTTAAGCCAAATAGTAACGAGTTGGATATACAAACCAAGAGAAAAGATATTTTTGTTTATGGCTCGGTTAAATTAGCTAAAGTAACTGCGGATTTTGATTGGCTTCCAGGTTCATTTTATGGGAACAATCACGAATTTGAACATTATTCTAATGGATACGGAATCAACACTATTAACTATGGAAGTTATTTATCGCAATTTTCTGACGAAATTGATTGGTCGAACAAAACTGAATTATTTATTAAACCAAGCATTGATGCCAAAGTATTTACTGGAAAAGTATTTAATGAATCCGAATGGAATGATTTCGTTTACAATAGTTTAAACGACTCTCAAAATCAAAGAATAAATAAAAATACTGCAATACAAATTTCCGAACCTTATTCATTAATCAAAGAAGCAAGAGTTTGGATTGTAGGCGGAAAAGTTGTGACAAGTTCATATTACAGATTTCACGGAGGAATTGAATTCGAAGAAAATGTTGAAGAAAGCGGATTAAAATTCGCACAAAATATGGCTGAATTATATAATGTTGCGGATGCATATGTGATGGATATTACATTGACTTACGATGGCTGGAAAATAATGGAAATTAACTGTATCAATAGCGCTGGGTTTTATAATGGAAACGTGATGAATATAATTACGGCACTTGAAGAATATTATGGAAATAATGCGGATAGCACAATACACAACAGTGTATAAAAAACATAGGGCGTTTGTATTGAACTGAAAGGTCTGTGCATATTAACAAAGTCCGCTAAATATAAAATTTGGCATTTATAGTAGAAAATATAAAAGCAACGTATTTATATTTAGCTAAATATTAAACCGAAATGATAGTGCTTATCTCCTGCCCTATGTTTCTTATACTTAACGTTGGGCCTCATTTGACAAAACCATCGAAAACTAAATGAAATTATTCCCAAGTAAATACTTTACGGTAGAATTAAGAGAAGATAGAGTGGCTACATTGAATGAATTAAAGCGCAACACAAAACTGACTGATAATCTAATTTCTAGTTATACTGACAAAAAATTTATTGGAAAAGTAAATGACGGCGGTTTTAAAATAATATCATCTGAAATTGGACGTGGAGCGGTTTGTGTTTTTACTGGAGAACTTCAAGATTCTCTAGGAGAATTAGAAATAAGAATTCATAATGCTTTTAAAGTAATGTTTTCTATACTTTTATCATATCCGCTTATTGGCTTTGGTTTAATTACCTATAATCAAGGATTTGAAAAGGCAATAAAATTACTGCCAATTCTTATAATAGGATTACTTTTTATAAGGTTTGTTTTTATAGAATTAAGTTTTCGCTTTATTTCAAAAACTGGACTGAATAAATTGACAAAAACCATCGGAATAAAAACGAGGCACAACAAAACCTCCTATGAAAAGCCTTAGTCCAGTTTCTTAAAGTTAATTAATATTTTCTTTTTTGCCTTAAACCAC
>NZ_CANMTX010000020.1 GCF_947500985.1 uncultured Maribacter sp. | reverse complement strand
TTAGATGCTAATGAAACGATTACAGCCGACGTTTCTAATACTGCAGGAAATCCTGCAACTCAGGCTACTCGTGATATTCAATATGACGCTACATTGCCAGTACCAGTTCTAGAAATAGACGATATCACAGCAGACAACATCCTGAACGCAGCGGAAACTGGTGCAGATGTTGCTGTAACAGGAACAGTTTCGGGTGATTTCAATACAGGTGATACCGTTACTTTAACAGTAGACGGTACCGATTATACGGGAACTGTTGATGCTTTAGGTGCATACAGTATTGATGTACCAGGTAGTAAATTAGCTGCCGATGCAGATACAACTGTTGATGGTAGTGTTACTACTACAGATACCGTTGGGAATATCAGTGAAGTTTCGGAAACTAAAAATTATAGTATCGCTAATACAGATGATGATCTTGACAACGATGGACTCAACAATAATGATGAGATTTCTTTAGGAACTGACCCTAATAATCCAGATACCGACGGAGATGGGATTAATGATGGACAAGAAGTAACTAATGGTAATACCAATCCATTAGATGACTGTGAATCTATTGGAGGTACGCCATTAGCTACGAGTGATTGTGATAATGATGAATTAACTAACGTAGAGGAAGATACTTTAGGTACCGATCCAAATAATTCTGATACAGATAATGATGGTCTTACCGATGGTCAAGAAGTAAACCTAGGAACCAACCCAAATAATCCTGATTCAGATGGTGATGGTATAAATGATGGTCAAGAAATTAATGATGAAACCGATCCTTTAAATGATTGTGATTCAAATGGAGGCACACCTCTATCAACTAGCGACTGTGATATGGATGGGTTGTCTGTTTCTGAAGAAAGTGCTTTAGGTACCGACCCAGAAAACGACGATTCTGATGGTGACGGTATCAACGATGGTCAAGAAGTTAACGATGGTACAAACCCTCTTGATGGCTGTAGCTCTAATGGAGGAACACCACCAGCTGACGCCATATGCGATATTAGTATAGAAAGTGACTTGATTGACCCGAATACTAATGGAGGTGTATTTATCATCAATAATATAGAATCCTTCCCAAATAATACAGTTCGTGTTTATAACCGATGGGGCATACTCGTATTCGAAACCAATGATTACGATAATAGAGGAAATGCTTTCACAGGTATTTCAAATGGTAGAGCAACTATTAGCAAGAATGATGAACTACCAGCAGGTATATACTATTATCTAATTGACTATTCAAAAGATCAAAAAACAGAAACAATGAATGGATATATGTACATCAACAGGTAAGAAAAATAGTTGAGCTGACCTATACTGAAGACGGAGAAGATAGCGAAGGTATAAGTATAATATATTTTGTACCAACTGAAATTAGTTATCAAAATTTTACTTCAACGTTGACCACATTGAAATTTAAATAGAGTATAAGAAATAAACGCTAACACATACCGAGAATTTCATATTCGGGGTGATAACATCAATTTTCTTGGGCTGACACAAATCAATGGTAAGAAATATTACGCTCTAAAATACGAGAATTATATAGTTGAGAAATTCTCTAGCCCCTCTGAGAATAAATTAGATAAGTAATAACAACAGTTTACAACGGGATAAAAAAACATAAGAAATTTGTATTAAACCGAAAGGTCTGTGTTTATATTTGGTTTAGTACCCATCCAAAACGTATCGCTTATCACCAACACTACGTTTCTTATACTTACCATTAGGTATTAATTAAAAAATCGAACTTTGAAACAAAATCTTAAGAAAAATTGATAAGAAAATATTCTTTAATTGTATTCGGTATTTTAATACTCGGTCTATTATTTTATTACATAGGTTGGTCTTTTTCACCAGGAAGCTATGGGAAAGCTGATACCTATGAATTAAATACTTCTGAAAAAACTCTTATCGAAATTATAAATGAAGTAAAATCAGAAAACAATTTAGACACGAACAGTTTCGCTGACCATAAAAATGGACATTGGTACTCAGTCTATTTTGAGTATAAAGATAAAAATCAGATAATTCACGCATTGACCAGACCGAAAAATAAAACAACAACAACATTTTATTTTTCCAGTTATAAAAACAAAACTGATACCGGAAATTGGATTGATGCGAACGAATATTTTTGGTGGTGGAAAAACTCGAAAGCTAAGAAGGAATTTGACTCAAGAATACTGAAAAAAATTGAGAAAAAAATAAAAATACAAAAGCTCAACACCGATTAAATACCATTACTGCTTTATGATTAATCAAAAGGTCGTTGTGTTTTTATAATGTCGCTAAATCTTATGGATTTAGATTTGGACAAGAAAATAAATAAAAACTATAAGAGTAAACTTTTAACTTGCAGGAATGCTAAGGTATTAACTTCTGTTATAACGAAACCTCTTCCTCACGAAAGACCGACAGCCTCTGCCATTTCAAAAGCACTTTATCTTAGTCCACAAACTATTGAAATATTGTAAATTACCAGAACTATAAAACACAAACCATAAATGAAACAGTTCTATTTTACTTTCTTCGCTATTTTCTCCTTATCGTTTACTTTATATTCTCAAGCGCTAGACACACCTGTAGATATTGGAGGGTACAATATGCATTTCAATATTATGAAAGGTGAAGGAACTCCGATTCTTTTTGAAACCGGTGGCGGTGACGACAGTTCTGTTTGGAAACCTATTTTAAAAAGAATACATGAAGTTACTGGTACAACGTTGATTACATATGACCGTTCTGGTTTCGGGCAGAGTGAATTGAATCCTGCATTGAAGAACGATTCGGATTTCGGAATTGAAAACGGAATAAAGGAATTAGAAACCGGACTTGCAAAATTAGGGTACAGCGATGAAATTATTTTGGTGTCACATTCCTATGGCGGACTATACAGCTTATTATATGCGCGTAAACATCCGAAGAAAGTTAAATCGATTGTTTTAATAGATGCAACTCTTAGTAATTTCTGGAATGAAGATTTCTTGGCTATGAGAGATATGTTTGTTGATATAAATACCATACCGAAAGGTACTGGCGATTATTACCTAAATTTCAACTACAATGAAGTTATGCGTTCATTAAGGAATACACAGTTCCCTAACAATATTCCTGTAACGAACATTTTTCCTGATAAATCCGCTCCAGTATATCCAGAAGAATATTCAAATAGATGGAAAAAAGTTCATGTAGATTTAGGTACACAAAACAATAATGTAACAAATATTATAGCTGAAAGCAGTAGTCATGCCGTATTTAGTGATAACCCTGCATTAGTTATCAACGCTATAGTTAAAGCCTACTCAGAAACTTTAGATAAAAATCAACAAAATATTGTGCTACAAAAGGCATTAGACAATGCTATTGAGTTATCGATTGAAACCAAGGTTCATAATCGTTCAGAACACGATTTAAATATGTTGGGTTATTCATTTTTACAAATCCAAGAATTAGACAAAGCCCTAGATGTATTTAAAACAACAATACTATTATTTCCAGAAAGTGCCAATGCTTATGACAGTTATGGCGAAGCTTTGTTAATAGCAGATAAAAAAACTGAAGCTATTGAAATGTATAAGAAATCTATAGCCTTAAACCCTAATAACGAACACGGCAAAGAGGTACTGTTGAAATTGAAAGAAGATTAATAATTAAACAGAAATATTAAATATTACAACATATCCATATGGGGCTATTTGATTTTTTAAAGAAGAGCGACAAAAAACAGGAAACTGTGCAATTACAATCTAAAAAAGAAGCAAACATTGCAAAAATCAAGCAGTACATTGACATACCAGAATCTATAGCAGATAGAGTAGCCGACATCGACAAAATCACCACTAATAAAGATTTAGATGTGCAGTCTAGGGTTAACCAGCTCATGAAAATTTATGAATCTTTAACTGACGACCAAAAAAGAACTAGAGAAGGTAGATATGTAATTCTGCATATCGCTGAAGTATTTTTTTCTGAAAGATGGATCGAAGATGCTTTTGATAATTATAATTTTGCAATGCAATTTAAAGACACTGTCGGTAATCCGTTTTTACATTTAAGGCTAGGACAATTAAACTATTTAGTTCAAAATAAAGACAAAATGCATGATGAGTTAAGCAGAGCACTTATTATGGACGGAGATGCTATTTTTAAAAACGAAGACCCGAAACTTATTGAAATGGTCAAAAGCATATTAAAAGAACCCGAAAATTGTTCCTGGACCGAATACGAAGGTCAAGATTGGGCAATAACAAAATAGTAACTTACCACTACTCTATTAATTAAAGACTGATTTTAAAATAATAAGTTCACTAGATGATTTTTGACGCAATTGTTAGTTTTTTCGTTGACGTAATTTTTGAAGGAATTCTACATAAATTTTGGAGTTTTTTGGGTAGTACATTAAACCGAATAGATAAATTCTTGTTTAAAAAAAAGAAGTAACATATTCTAAAGGGAAAATAGCCGTATCAAAATCAGTAATTAGAACGAATCATTAAATCTGTATTTATCTGTATGAAAACAATTCAAGAACTAATAAATATTGATGAACCTGGCTGGCTATTAGTTGCTGAATGGATAAATGATGCAACCAACAAAGTTGAAGTTCTACCCAAAAACGAGAAAGAAGCTGATAATGCGCTTTACCAAACACAAGTGTCAACCCGCTCACCAATGGGAGCTATAATATACGAAACGGGTGGTCTCTTAATTGATCATGGCTGGACTAGAATTTTGGGGTCTGGTAACCAAAAATTAGATAGAACTTTACCTAAATGGAATAAAGGGAAAACGTTTAAAGAATTTGGAGATAAACCGTCAATATTCTTAATTGCCGATGATGTCGTTGGTGGATTTTTCGCTATAAATGGTGGTGCTTTGGGTGATGATATAGGCAATGTATATTATTTCGCACCAGATGCTTTAGAATGGGAATCAATGGATGTTGGGTATTCTGATTTTCTATGGTGGACATTTACAGGTGACCTATCTCAATTCTATGCCAATGCACGTTGGACTGGTTGGGAAAAGGAAATAACTGAAATTAATGGAAATCAAGGTATCGCATTTTATCCTTTTCTATGGACAGAACATAACAGCATTGATGATTTTACAAGAAAAATAGTGCCAATTTCTGAGATATGGACATTTCAACAAGATGCGCTACAGCAATTGAACAAAGGGGAATAGATTGGCATAGTTATTAAAATAAAAGGGGCTTGTTTTTAAGAAACTAAAAATATTACCACCAATATTTAGTTAAATAAAACGTTACTTAAATTGAACTTAAACTATAAAATATCATGTATAAAAAAGTACTATTAGCTATTATCTTGATAGTCGCATTTGTAAAAATAGGTACTGCTCAAGAATTGCAAACTCAAGTAGAAGCAATCAACACTTTTATAGAAGAACATAGTGAAAGTAATAGAAATTATTACGCGAAAATTAATGCTACACAAGAAAATGTTTATTTCTATAACGAAATTCAACATGCAATGCAGCTTACATTCCCTGTATTAAAAATGGACGCTGATAATATAAAAATCACCAAAAAGGGACTCACATTTTATCCGAAAGTAACGGGCTTGGTGGTCATCAAAAACTTTTCGACTTTTGCTCCTAAAGACATTGGCACCGCTTGGCTTAATATTATTAAAATGAGCAAGAAAGATAAAATAGAACTACAATCCATGATGAAGAAATTCATTATTGATTATCAAACTG
>NZ_CANMTX010000019.1 GCF_947500985.1 uncultured Maribacter sp. | reverse complement strand
AATAGAGTATACGGTATGTGATGCGGAAGGAAATTGTGACACGGCAACTGTAACAATTACTGTAGGGGAACCGGTAGATCTTGATGTTGTAGATGATTCTGTATCTACTCCAGTTGATACACCAATCGATATAGATATTTTGGATAATGATTTTGGTATCCCTAGTGATGGCACGTTAACAGTAACAGATCCATCAAATGGAACTGTTGAAATCAATGATGGTGGTACACCTGATGATATTTCAGATGATACGATTACGTATACTCCAAATGATGGTTTTGAAGGAACCGATGTAATAGAGTATACAGTGTGTGATGCTGAAGGAAACTGTGATACGGCAACGGTAGAGATTACAGTTGTTGACAATAATCCTACAGAAACAGACGATGATCCTATCGAGGTGAATCAAATGGTAACTCCGAATGGTGATGGTAGAAATGAATTCTTATTTATTAGAGGTGTTGATAAAATTCGTAGCAGTACATTAAAGATTTTTAATAGATGGGGTGTTGCAGTTTATGAAGGTGAAAATTATAATAATCAAAATAATGTGTTTGATGGTAGATCAAGAGGTAGGTCTACTTTAAGTACAGATGAATATCTTCCAGCCGGAATATATTTCTATATATTTGATTATACTACCTTTGAAGGAGAAAGCAAAGTAGATAGTGAATATCTGTATATTAGTAGATAATAGTTTATAAAATATGAATATTAAAAATAAGTTTTTAATCCTGTTTGGAGGTTTGTTGCTAATGTTTAGTAGCGCCGTTGCCCAGCAAGATGCGCAGTATACACAGTACATGTTTAATACAATGAGTATTAATCCAGCTTATGCTGGCTCAAGGGGTCAGTTGAGCATTACAGGTTTACATAGGTCACAATGGGTAGGTTTAGAGGGAGCTCCTTCAACGCAGACATTTAATATTCAGTCTCCTATTAGAAATAGTAAACTAGGATACGGATTTTCAATTGTTAATGATGAAATAGGTGAAGGTGCTGTTCAAGAAACTTATTTTGATGCACTAATTTCCTATACAATAGACGTATCTGCCGAAGGTAAATTATCATTTGGATTAAAGGCAGGTGGTAACTTAATGAATTTAGACTTTAGTCAGCTTCGAAATTTTGATGAAGAAGTTGTAAGAACTGATAATATTGAAAACAGGTTTTCACCCAATGTAGGTGTTGGTCTTTACTACCATTCAACTAAATTTTATGCAGGTCTTTCTGCGCCAAATTTATTTGAAACGGAGCATTTTGATAGTTCACAGCAAGATGCGAATGATACTCAGTTTTTGTCTAAAGACAGAATAAATTTCTATTTAATTACAGGTTATGTTTTTGATTTGAATGGAAACTTAAAATTTAAACCAGCTTTATTGACTAAAGTTGTAGGAGGAGCTCCATTACAGGTTGATTTTTCTGCAAACTTTATGTTCAATGAGAAATTTACTTTTGGGGCGGCATATAGATGGGATGCTGCTGTTAGTGCAATGGCTGGATTTCAAATTTCAGATCAATTCATGATTGGTTTAGCTTATGATAAAGAAACTACAGATTTAGGTGGTACACAATTTAACGATGGATCATTTGAAGTACTCTTAAGATATGAATTGGTAAAATCATTTCAGAAATTGGTTTCACCTCGTTTTTTCTAAATGGCAAACTTATATATGAAACATAAAGTAAAATTTATTTTAGTACTCTTGATGTTCTTTCACGGATTAACTGAAGCTCAAGAACGCTTAATTCAAAAAGGAAATGAGAAGTTCGATTCGTATTCTTTTAGTCCGGCAATAGATATTTATAAAAAGGTATTGGATAAGGGCTACGTCTCTGCAGATTTACTAAGAAAATTAGGTAATTCATACTATTATAATGCCGATTACAAGGAAGCTGCTGAAACTTACAAACAACTCGTTACAGATTATTCGGAAGAAGTTACTGCCGAGGACTACTTCAAGTACGCTCAATCTCTTAAAACCTTGGGAGATTATGATACTTCTAGTGGTGTAATGAACAAATTTATCGAGATTACTAAGGGTGATGGTCGAGCCAATGCATTTAATGATGATCGTAATTTTATGTCAGAAATTGAGGAAAATTCTGGAAGATATAATTTAGGTCCTTTCGAATATAATTCTCCTTATTCAGATTTTGCACCGTCCTTTTATAAAGAAGGATTAATTTTTTCTTCTGATAGGGATACAGGTAATTTTGCAAGATATCGTCACACATGGAATGCAAAAGACTTTTTAGATTTATATGAAGTAAATGCAGATAGTTCATCTATAGATCATGTAAAAAAATTAGATGAAAATATAAATACCCGCTATCACGAATCTACATCCGTAGTTACAAAAGATGGTCAGACAATGTATTTTACACGAAACAACTCTGAAAAGAGGAAAACCGTAAAAGATGATAAAGGCATTGTTAGGTTAAAGGTTTTAAGAGCTGTATTAACAGATGAGGGTATTTGGGGAGAAGTTGAAGAGTTACCTTTTAATAGTGACTCTTATTCTGTCGCAAACCCTGCTTTGAGTCCAGATGAAAAAACTTTATACTTTGCTTCAGATATGCCTGGTACGTTAGGAGAATCAGATTTATTTATGGTTGCTATAAATGAAGATCGATCATTTGGTCCCCCTGAGAATTTAGGTGCAAATATCAATACCGAAGCTAGGGAGACTTTCCCTTTTATCACAAGTGAAGAGGTATTGTACTTTTCCTCAGATGGGCATCCGGGTCTAGGTGGCTTAGACGTTTTTGCAACTAAAATAAAAAGAAAGGATTTCTCAACTAAGATTTTGAATGTCGGTAAGCCCATTAATACTAGTAGTGATGATTTCACCTTTATTTTTAATGAGGAGTTAAGAACAGGTTATGTAGCATCTAACCGCGAGGAAGGTTTGGGTTATGATGATATTTATAGCTTTACAGAAACAAGACCTCTAGTGTTTGATTGTTTACAAAAGGTTTCAGGTACAGTAAGAGATAAAATTTCTAATGAAGTTTTAGTTGGAGCGACTATTAAGGTTATCGATGAGAATAATGAAGAGGTATTATCTACGATTACAGATTCTGATGGTAATTATACTTTGGAACTTGATTGTAATAAAGGAAATTTTGTAAGAGCTTTGATGGAGGGTTATGTGCCTTTTGAAGAGTATATAGGAGTATCTGATGGAAAACCAAAAATCATAGATTTTTATCTTGAAAGAGATAATATTACTGCTGGGTTTGGTGATGATTTAGCAAAGCTTCTTCAGTTGAGTACCATTTATTTCGATTTTGATAAATACAATATCAGAAAAGATTCGGAGGTAGAGATTGAAAAGGTGATTGCTGCTATGGAAAAATACCCTAGTTTAAAAATAAAGGTTAATGCACATACAGATAGTAGAGGAACAGAAGCTTATAATTTGTGGTTATCAGATAAAAGGGCAGAGTCAACTGTAAATTACATGATTAAAAAAGGCATATTGAAGGACAGATTATTAAGTGAAGGTTTTGGTGAAACTAAATTACTTAATGAGTGTTCTGATGGAGTTAAATGTTCGGCAGTTAAACATGATGTAAATAGAAGATCAGAATTTATAATATTAGAATAATAAATAATTCTTACTGTATAAAAAGCAACCAATTTATTGGTTGCTTTTTTAGTTTTTATCATATGAGTTTTCGACTACAAAAAATCGAGCAACTACTATCTATATTAGGTTGTAATCGATAAATCGCAGCAGAATAATAATGTTATTTTTTATTTTCAAACAGCACTATTAACCTACTACATTCGGTAATACTACCAGTTCACAACAAATATTAGTCGTGGGCTCTTCTTCTAGTTAATTTTATGGATGATATTGATTGTAGGAATTTTTTACTTTTCAATACCCCCATTTTTTAGTTATGAGTTTAAGACAGTTTTGTTATTTTATATTTTTAATGATTTCTACAGGTTTCTATGCCCAGGAAACCTATTTAGACACATTTACCAGTACCTTTTACGGAAGTAATGAAGGAACTCAAAATTTTAGTTCTGATTGGATTGAAATTGGAGATGACGGTAATGCCTGGGGTGGTCGTATACAAATTACTGGTGGTCAGTTACGTTTTAGAAATATAGATAATAGGTATATCTATAGGTTTGTGCCTTTAGCAGGGGCTTCATCTGCTACCTTAACTTTAGATTATGATGCTAATTCTGCAGGGGGTGAGGCAATAGATGTGTATATATATAATGCAGATACTAATCAATGGGGTTTTGTTCAAAGAATTAATAGTGGAACAGGTACTCTTACCTATAATTTAACAGCTGCCGAAATCGCTTCTAATCCTGCTATCATATTCTATCGTGGTGATACAACTTGGGAAAATAATGATACTATTTTTATTGATAATGTTCAATTTTCTGCAACATTTGGTTCAGAAGTATTAGTTGATGATGTCACTGTTAATGAAAATGCAGGTACGGCAACCTTTACCGTAAGACATGGTGGTAGTGCTGCTAGCGGACCTTATAGTGTTAATTATACAACTTCGAATATATCTGCAACCGCAGGTCAAGATTATACGGCTTCAAGCGGTACTTTAAATTTTGATGGAACCATTTGGGATACGGAAACTATAACTATTTTTATTACCGATGATACCATATTTGAAGGCGATGAAACATTTCAATTTTCATTTACGTCAACTTCAGATTCCAATGTAGATATTACAGATACGGCTATTGGTACTATTTTAGCCAATGATGCCTTAATTATTACAGATGGGGGCTCTGCAACTACTTGTGATGACATATTTTTAGATTCTGGCGGCATAAGTAATTATTCGGATAATGAAGATCTGGTTTATACCATCTGTCCAGATACAGCTGATAATTATACTCAGGTAAATTTTGACCAGTTTGATGTTATACTCGGAGATATTCTTTATGTGTATGATGGTAATAATACCGGAGCCACTTTAATAGGGCAGTATGATAATGATAATGTACCAACGCAAATTTTTGCAACCAATGCTAATGGATGTTTAACATTTAGGTTTACGTCTAACAACAACACTACTGGTAACGGTTGGCAGGCAACTGTTAGTTGTTCTCCTCCAGGACCAAAGATTGTGGTAGAAGATGTATACGTAGATGAAGACTCTGGTAGTGCTATATTTACAGTGACTCATGTTCGTGACCGTCATGGTTTTAGTTGGTTTTTTGGCTTTGTTGAAACTCCGTTTACCGTAGAGTATATGGTAAGTGATGGTACAGCTACTAATGGTAGTGATTATATTTCCGTAAACGGTACACTTACATTTACAGGGGAAGTGGGCAATGTTCAAACCTTTTCAGTACCTATTGTAGATGATGGGGTACCGGGGTTAGTAGAATTTTTTACTGTTGGGTTCTCTGATGCTACAGCCCAATACGCCACTGTAGATTATAGCGACACTGCCAATGGTTACATAAATTCTCAAATTTTAGCCAATGATCCATTAACGCTATTTCAAGAGTTTGATGGCTATTATGATTATTCTACAACTGGTGGTTCATTAAGAACAAACGACAATAATACCGATGCTTGTTCAATTACTACATCATCATCGAATACGTTAATAGCTCCAATACCTAATACGGGTACTGTTAAAAAAGCATATTTGTATTGGGCACATTCAAGTACAGTAGTTGATGGTAGTGTAACTTTTGAAGGACAAACCGTTAATGCGAATTTTCTATACCAAACAACACTTACCAATAGAAATTTTTATGGCTATGTTAGTGATGTTACAGATATTGTAGCGGGTATAGCAGATCCGTCAACTAACGTTTTTGATTTTTCTGGTTTATCCATAGATAACTCGAATACATATTGTTCATCGGCAACTGTTTTAGGAGGGTGGACACTATTTGTGTTCTACGAAGATCCTAATCTACCTGCGGTAAACATTAACTTATATCAAGGTTTTGATGGTTTAAGTAATGACGGTAATTCATTTACACTTGATGGTTTTTATGCCATTGCAGGTGCTGGTGCAAAAGCATCATTCTTATCATGGGAAGGAGATTCTACATTAGACGGTAATAGTTCTGGTACGACAAACCCTAATGGAGAAAGATTATCCATTACTAATCAGGCAAATCAAGCACCTTTTGTATTATCAGGAGATGGTGGTCAAACGGGTAATAATGCCTATAATTCAACTATGTATGATAATACCACAACACCAGATTATAATGTAAATACCTCATATGGTGTAGATTTAGATACGTATGATATTTCAACATATATTTCACCAGGAGATTCGCAGGTTACTGCAAATGTAGATGTAGGTCAAGATTTTTTAATATCTGCTGCGGTAGTGCTAAAAGTACCTTCGAACCTAATTGTGGGTACTGTTTTTGAAGATGTTAATTATGGTGGTGGTCAAGGTAGAAATATGACGGATGCCAATGGCGTTGGTTTAGCAAATGCAATTGTAGAATTATATGAAGATGATGGTACTTTTGTAAGAAGAACGACTTCAAAAGTAGGTGGTGATTATAGTTTTGGTGGTATGTCCGATGGTGATTACTACGTTAAATTGGTGAATTCTACGGTTAGGTCTAACAGAGATAATGGTATTAACTGTACTACTTGTGTACCTATACAAACATTTAGAAGTTACGGAGATGTCAATAATACAATTGAGGTGTTGACCGAAATTGGGGGAACAGATCCCACTGCTTTTAGTGATTCGGCCTTAGGGGTTTTGATGATTCTCAAAGTTTATCTTTAGTTAGTATAGCAAGTAGTGGTGTTGCAAATATTGATTTTGGATATAACTTTAATACAATTGTAAACACGAATGTATTTGGTCAGGGTTCATTAGAACAATTTATTTTGAATAGTAATACTTTGGGTGAAACAATTCTAGATATTGAAGCGAATTCAATTTTTGATCCTGGAGCAGGAGAAGATGTGTCTATTTTTATGATACCACCAACTGGTGATAGTTTTGGCAGAACCGCAGACGTTAATTTTACAAATGGTTATTTTGATATTGAAATTTCTAAAAATGATCCTCTATCGGTAATAACAGGTAGTACTACCATTATAGATGGTAGAACGCAAACTGCATATTCTGGTGACACAAATACAGGTGTAGTAGGTTCAGGTGGAGATGCTGTAGGTATTTCCAATACTATATTACCAACATATGAAAGACCGGAAATTCAAGTTCATCGAGAAGATGGCGACGTTTTCATTAATGAAGGTGATAATGTAATTATAAGAAATTTAGCGATTTTTTCAGATAAGTCCTCAGCCATAGTTGCAGAAGATGGTTCACTAGAAGTCACCCAAAATTTAATTGGCGTGAATGCATTAGGTAATAATTCGGGAGATATAGATGTTGGTGTAGAAAATAAAGATGGGCAAATTAATGTTAATGGAAATTATCTTGCAACAATTTTGGAATCAGCAGTATTAATAGATGGTGGCAGTTCAAGTTTAATTCAAAATAACCATTTTGAAAATAATGGTAGTTCACCATGTGATGACGCTATTTTACTGGAAGATGGTTCAGGTGTTGTTATTCAACAAAATCTAATAGAAGCATCAGCTTCCACAGCAATTGATGTAGAAGATAAAGTAACCGGTGTTTTAATAACAGAAAATTCCTTAACAACCTCAGGTCAAGATGGAGGTAATTGTCAAGGAAATCCACAACAAATGGCAATTAAGATAGAAAGTGATGGTTCATCTATTTCTAATAATGTTATTTATCAAAATGGTGGAGCAGGTATTGCAATTGTTGATGGTACTTCAAATTTAATAAGTCAAAACTCCATTTATGCAAATGGAACGGTAACGCCAAGTTTGGGTATTGATTTAGATATGGACGGTGTAACATTAAATGATACTTCAGATTCAGATTCAGGTCCAAATAATTTAGAAAACTTCCCTGTTATTAACTCTGCTTTTATTTCTGGAACTGATCTAGTAGTAACCGGCTGGGCATCTCCAGGAACAACTGTAGAAGTGTTTTATACAGATATTAATGAAGGTACAGCGACCTTAGGTGATAATCAGTTAGGTTTAACACAAGACTATGGTGAAGGTCAAACATATATAGGTACAGCAATAGAAGGTAGTGGTGATGACCAAGACGGAACAACTTCTTCATATGCAGATATTGATGGTAACGCTGACAACACCAATAAATACAAGTTTGTTTTTCCTTTACCTTCAGGAACCGTTGTAGGTGATTTAATAACAACTACAGGAACAAGAAGTAACTCGACTTCTGAGTTCTCACCAGAAATTATCATTAGAGCTCATACGGTAATTACCAATAGAAATATTACGTATCGTATAAAAAGTAATTAAATTTTCGAAAGTAAATTCTTACAAATAATCTTTGTTAACCCTTTGTTTTATTAGGGTTAACAGCTTAGGCAACACTTTATCGATGGTTAACCTTACTCTGAACACCATTGGCAACATTTATTTCTTGACTTCACCTTATTGGCTGAATTTTATAATATCAAATTTAGCCAAATAAGTCCCCCATATTGGCATTGTAAAAATTTTACCATGAGGGTTTCTCTTATTAAGAGGATAAATTTAAGTTATTTAGGCTTTTTCATTATTGCCTTATCTTCAATTTCAAAATTACAAGCACAAACCACTTTTTCAGAAAGCGCATCTTCTTATGGCTTAGATTTAGGACAAAATAAAGATGGAGGACATGCTTGGTCCGATTTTAATGACGATGGGTTATTAGATGTTTTAGTATTAGAAAATAGTAATAGTTCATCCGTTAAAAGTTTTTTAATGCGTCAAGGTCCTGCTGGGACATTTACAAATGTACAGGCAACATTAGTGCCTGGAATGTTGGGAGATTATGCAGAAAGACAAGCAGTTTGGGGAGACATTAATGGTGATGGAAAACCAGATTTTATGATTAACTCTTCTGGTAATTCAAATTCTAGAAAAGCAATCCAAATTTTTATTCAAAATACAGACGGAACCTTTGGTGATGGTATTGGAGGCTCAGCACCTATAACTATTGGTAGAACAGGTGCAACTATTAATATTTCTGGAGTTAATTCAGAAGGTACAGGTTTCTTTGATTTTGAGGGGGATGGAGATTTAGATGTCTTTTTTGATAATCACGGTTCAGGAATAGAACTTTTAAGAAATAACTATATAGATCATACAACGCACACAGTTGTTAATCCTGTACCTTCAGCGTTATTTACACATATAACTCCTGGTAATGGTAATGGAGTGGTAGAATATGGATTAAACCAATTTGCTACAGACGGAGATTATGGTTCAGCTGCTGATGTTAATGATGATGGTTGGGTAGATATTTTTATGCGTAAACGAGATGAGAATGATTTTTTCTTAAACCAAGGAGGTACTTTTACAAGTGGAGCAGATTTAGCTCAGGCAGCAAACAATAATAAAGGAGCTAATGGACTTTGGGATTTAGATAATGATGGTGATCTAGATGCAGTTTGGACAGAAAATGGTTTAACACAAATATTTAGAAACGATGGTCCAGGAGTTTGGACTCCTTTAGGGGCACCTACATTTCCAGGCTTGCCACAACCATCTAATACAAATAACGGAAGTTCATCAAATGACATTGATGGTCTTGCTGCTGGGGATATTGACAATGATGGAGATATCGATATTTTGTTTGTTGGTGATAGTAGAAGTTATCTTTTTATTAACCTATTAAATAGCCCTACACCAGCACCAGGAGTTATTGGTAGTGGCTCTGCTATGAGTTTTTCATTGGATTCTGAAACCTTCAATAGTGCAAATGGCGAAGGAACAACTATGGTTGATATTGATGATGACGGGGATTTAGATATTTACATGAACATCAATGGTAGTTCAAATCAACTTTTTATAAACAACTTACCGGCAGCAAACAGAAATAATCATTTACTTATTGATGTAACAGAAGACCGTGGAGCTAATGGATCAACAGGTGGGTTGCCAGCAAGAGTTGCAATTGGGACCAATGTTTTAATAAAGGATTGTGCTGGAAATATTATTAGTGGTCTAAGGCAAGTAAATGGAGTATACGGACATGGTACACAAAGTCCGGAAGAAGTTCATTTTGGACTTCCTTTAGGAGAGAATGAAACCTATATTATAGAAGTTCGTTATCCAAATTTTTACGATGCAACAGATCCTAATGGATTCTCAAGATTAATATCCACTATAATAGCAACGCCAAGTACAATTCCAGGAACAAATCATTATAGTTTGTCTACAACAGATGCAGAAATTGTTGAAAATATAAATGCTCCAATAGCAGAGGATGATTCTGTCATTGTTCCTATGGGGAATACGGTATCTGTTCAAATAAGCTTGTTTGATAATGATTCAGAACCAGATGGTGAAGATTTCTTTATAGAAAGTGTATTACAGCCGGCTATAGGCTCTGTTGTAATTGACGATGCAGATTTAGGTTTAGTTACTTATACATATAGTGCAGGAACTCTATTTACAGGAACTAGTTTTGATTATACCATTACAGATTCTACGGTTTCTATATGCCCAGCATTAGGTAAAAACGATACAGCAACAGTATATATAGAAGAACCTTGTGCAGATTTATCAGGTGTAGACACAGACGGAGATGGTATTAATGATATATGTGATTTAGATGATGATAATGATGGTATTTTAGATAGTGTTGAAAGCCCAAAGACAGTCCTTTGGGTAACTCAAAATTCTCCAAATTCAGAGGAACAAAACACTATAAATAAACTAATAGAATTAGGGTATACGGTTACCGTAGTAGATGATAATGTTGGTGGTAATGCTAATGATTATGCTGTAACTTTTATTTATGAACGCGTAAATAGTGGTACGGCTTATGCTAATGTTGATAATTTAAACTCCACCACAAGAGGTGTAATAACTAGTGAAAATGCACTTTATGACGAAATAATAGGAACCACCGGTTCAACAGGCAGTACCTCTACCAATTTTATAAATATAATAAATAATACCCATCCAATTACCTCTGGACTCACAACTGGTAATTACGATGTAGGAGATGCTGACTTTTATGTAAATGGAGTGGTTTCAGGGACAGAATTAGGTAGGCACCCAAATGGACAAAAAGATTTTGTAGTTTGGGAACCTGGAGATCTTTTGGATACAGGTATTGCTCCAGGGAGGAGAACTATATTGCCACTTACTAGAGGTTTTAATACAGCAGGAGAAGATTTATTAGTAAAAGCTATTATTTGGACGGCTGGAATTGATACTGATAAAGACGGAATTACTAACGATTTAGATTTAGATAGTGATGGTGACGGAATTCCAGATAATGTAGAAGCGCAAACTACTTTAGGATACATTATATCAAATAACGATTCAGCTGCAACATATGCAACAAACAGTGGTGTAAATTCGGCTTATTTAGGAGGACTTACACCAACAAATACAGATGGAGCGGATAATCCAGATTATATAGATTTAAATAGTGATAACGAAGGTCATAATGATACCACAGAGGCAGGTATAGCATTGGCAGGAGAAGATACAGATAATGATGGTCTAGATGATGCAATTGATACTGATTTAGTAGGGTATACAGACCCAGGAGGTACAATTGATAATCCTTTAACCCCCTCGCAATTATTATTAGATAATGACAATGATGCAGCAATAGGAGGCGATGTAGATTTTAGAGATGCTTCGGATGATAGACCAGATAATGATAATGATAACATTGTAGATGCACTAGATTTTGATGATGATAATGATGGTATCTTAGATACAGATGAAGGCTGTGGAAACCTTATTATCAATGGTTCTTTTGAACAACAAGATTTTACAGATGCAATAGTTTTCTCAGGAGGATTTACAGATGCATCAGGAACATTTATAGGAACAACGTATAATACAAATACTTTAGCAGGCTGGACCTATACCCAAAACCAAGATGGTTGGGTAGGAGCTCAAAGTCCTGGTTGGTCATCCAACACCTTTGCAGATAGCTATCATGGTAATCAGTACATAGATGTTATGGGGAATAATAATGTTACTGGAGGTGTAAATAATGTTTTGTCTCAGGTAATGAATACTACCGTGGGTAATACTTATAAATTTTCATTTTTTTGGGGAGAAGATGTAGGACATTCTGCAGGTTCTCAGGTGACTTTAGATGTTAAAGTTTTAGACTCAGGTAATAATGTACTTATAAGTCAAACACTATTAAACAAAGCAGAGGGTGTTATTGCAGGAATAATAGGACCTAAAAAGTGGTTTTATTTTGAACGAACTTTTGTAGCTACAACCACACAAACAAGCGTATCATTTGAAGCAACCCCTAGTTATACTGCAGATGGAGCTGCCTTAGATTTTATAACTGTAGAAGATGTAAGTACTTGTCGAGACACAGATAATGATGGTATTCCAGATAGCATGGATTTGGATAGTGACAATGATGGTATTTATGATGTTATTGAGGCAGGTCATAACGTAACTCATACAAACGGAAAGTTAACAGGAACAGTTGGTTTAGATGGTGTTCCAAATAGCGTACAAGCGTCAGGTCAAGAAGATTCAGGTACTGTTAATTATACTTTATTAAACTCGGATATAGATTCTAACTATAATTTTATTGAAATAGATAGTGATGGTGATGGTTGCAACGATTCTGATGAAGCATATGGAGATGTGAACGCAGATATAGATAATAATGGAATGTATGGTTCAGGTTCACCAGTAGTAAATGCAGATGGTTCTGTAAGCGGAGCTTCGTATGCTTTACCAGCAGATGGAGATAACAACGGAATCTTCGATTTTTTACAAGTAGCAGTTGCTCCGGTTATTACAGATCAACCACAAGATCAAACCGTATTAACAGGCGATGATGCTACTTTTACAACGTCAGTTACAAATGCCGATTCATTTCAATGGCAAGTTAGTATAGATGGTGTAATTTTTACTGACTTAGTAAACGATATTGATCATACCGGAGCTCAAACAGCATCTTTGACAGTATTGAATGTCCCAAAACAAAAAGAAGGATATTCTTATAGAGTATTGGTTTCAAATAGTAGTAACACTTGTACTGTGATAACTTCAAATGCATCGTTACTTTCTATAAAAGTTAGAACTGTTATAACAAATAAACGAATAACATATCGTATAAAACCCAATTAAAGATAGTTCGTTATTTTGAGTAATTATAATACAAAAGTGCATGTTGTCTGTGGCATTAAATTATCAACGTAAGATTAAAAATTAATAAAAAAATCAACATTTTCAAAATGTTGATTTTTTTTATGTTTTATGAGATTATTTGATGTGTGAATCGAAAATTTTTGATTTTTTCCAATAACGATAACTACCCAAATAACAACACATCTTCGACGAAAAACAATCAAAAATCGTAAACATTTAACAAACCTAAACCTCACCTTTTTAGAAGTATATAGCGTAAATATCGGCTTACACAACATTTATTTTAGGGTGCAGTACTTATAATGAATATTTGTGTAATGTGAATACCAGCGATTCGTCTTGTACAAAATAGATAAGATACTTCTGGAGCGAACATTTTGAAAAACCTATATGACCAACGAATTATTGAAGGTGGAATTGAATAATAAAAGTATGAAGAGTCAAACTACTACAACCCTAAGTAATACCATTAAATTTATAATGGTACTATTTACTTTACTAATATCTGGTATCTCTATGGCACAGACCACTGTTACCTTAGAAGACCAATGTAATTGTGAGGTGCTCCAAGGAACCGATGTTTCTGCACCAGGGGTTTCAACTCCGGCAGGTGCAGATTTAGGAGATCTGTATGTTAATACGGATACTGGAACTATTTATTATTGGAATGGAACCACTTGGGAATTGACATCTACTGATGATCAGCAATTGCAAAATTTCACTTTTGATATATCTACAAATATTTTGTCATTAGAGATTGAAGATGGAAATGTAGTTACTGCAAATTTATCGAGTTTGAATCTAGTCGAAACACTAACTACTATTATTGCCAATACGGACGGTACGTTCACATATACGGATGAAGATGGCGTTGATACGATCATCGATGTTACAGATTTAGAGACCTTGACAACAATCGCTTTAAATGCGGATAATACGAATATCGATTATACGGATGAAGACGGATTGGTAACCCAATTAGATCTATCGGCAATCGTAGCGAACTTAGAAGCGTTGACTACGGTAGTAGCCAATACGGACGGTACGTTCACATATACGGATGAAGATGGCGTTGATACGATTATCGATGTTACAGATTTAGAGAC
>NZ_CANMTX010000018.1 GCF_947500985.1 uncultured Maribacter sp. | reverse complement strand
CGTTTCCCTTAGGTGTTTCCCTAAGCGGCTGCAAATATACAACTGTTTTTTAACCTGACAACTTTTATCGAAAAAAAAATTTTTTCTTTTTTCGCCAGACCAAAACAACATATCTATGAACCTTTTTCCAACTAACGTTTCAGAAATAATCTTCCTCGTTTGCGGGGTGCAAATGTACACACTATTATTAATATCACAAGCCTTTTTTAAAATAAAAAATGAAAGTTTTTTAACCTCAACATAACAACATGATTTACCGACAATTAGAAACAATAGAAATCACATAAAAATTGAACAACAATGATTACCTCAATACACATTATAGCCTTCCACTATTAAACTGGTTTGTGTTTCTCAATTTCAAACAGCATTAGATACTCAAAAAAGAAGTTTCACCTAGTCATTATATTACATATTAAGACCTAAAAAAAGTGTAAACAACATATAATAGTGTAGCAATTTTAATATCTATACTCTTACTACAGTAAAAAACATAAGCAGAAAAAAAATGATTTTAATTGTTACTCATATATACTACATAGAATTCTTGCAACTTGAACTTGGTATATCATAAATCAGCAACTATAATCATCCGTTTTAATCTCTATTTAAAAAGAGTTCTTCCGATACTATCTATACATACTAACAAGATTTTCAATACACACAACAATAAAAAATGAAAACCACATCATTACTAGGCCATTCGACACCTAAGCTCTACCTATATAAATAGGCAAGACCAATTCACCTCATTACAGTGAGGATTAAAACACAAAAAAGCCACACCTTTTAAGATGTGGCTTTAAAACTTAGTGACCTCGAAGGGATTCAAACCCCCAACCCTCAGAGCCGAAATCTGATGCGCTATTCAGTTGCGCCACGAGGCCATTACTTTAAATTCAATGTTTAATTAGCAATTAGCAATTAGCAATTAGCAATTAGCAATTAGCAATTAGCAATTAGCAATTAGCAAAATTAAAAATGCCCTAATATTAAACTATGTTATGCTAATTTCTTTTTTACGATTGTAGATATTAATTTACCATCTGCTTGACCTGCTAATTCTTTAGAAACAATACCCATTACCTTACCCATATCCTTCATACCTGAGGCACCAGTAGCATCTATAGTTTGAACGACTACTTTTTCTACTTCTTCCTCTGTAAGTTGTTCTGGCAAAAATTGTTCTATTACCGCAATCTGTGCCAATTCTGGATCAGCAAGATCTTGTCTTCCTTGTTCTATAAAAATAGCAGCACTATCTTTTCTTTGTTTTACTAACTTCTGTACTATTTGTATCTCGTCATCTTCAGTTATTTCTGCGCCTCCACTTGTACTAGCTACCAATAAAGCAGATTTAATAGCCCTAAGTGATTCTAGCGCTACAGCATCCTTTGCTTTCATAGCTAATTTCAACTGCTCCATTACTTTTTGCTGTAAACCCATTTCATCTTTATTTTGGTCTGTAAAGATAAAAAAATAAAACCCGAAAACTAACTTAGTTTTCGGGTTTAAAAATATTGTATGACTATTATTAGTCCACATTATCATGCAAAAATGAGTTGTTAGATCGCAACTGTATATCGTCATTACTATCTCCACTCAATGATGTTCTAGAGATCTTCTTTTCTCGTGAACTTTCGTTCAAATCAACACCTTGTCTTTGGTATGCCGGTTTCTTTTCGTCATAGCTAGTAGGTGCATTGTTTTTGAACTTATAATTGAAATCTTTCAATTTCCTTCTACGTTCATCAGCTCTATCTCTCAATAACTCTTCAATAGGCGTTTCCATTGGATCTAATTGCTCCTCTGGGTGTGCTTCTCTTTTTGGAGCTACAGTCTTTCTTTCAAATACTAACTCGTCTTCAATAATTTTAGGCTCGAATTCTTCTGCCTTAGATTTTGCACCAGTCAACTTACTTTCTAACTGCATATAGTCATCTAAACTATAGCGTTTCTCACCATTCTTATTATACTCTAATACTGGTACAATTTCGATGCTTTCATTAACATCAATATCTTTCACTTCATCATGTAGATCAAACATGATTACGTTTTCTTTTTCTTCCTCGTCTCTTGAAGAACTTTCAAAACCTACCGTAAATTGATCATCTTCTTCTTCAACTTGTATTTCTTCTGGCTCAACTACTTCAATATCTCTAAAAGATGAAGGCGCATCTACGATAACAAAATCTTCTTCTGAAACATTCTCTGCTAGTACTTCCTCGTAAAAAACATTGAAATTTTTAATATAGTTCGTTGTAGGTATCAAATCAAAATCTTCTTCCTCAACGAACTCATACTTTTTTACGGGTTTGACTTGTTTTACCTCCTCTTCCTCATCGTCCATTTCTAAAGTATGAACCGTTTTTAGGTTAGATAACAACATTGCTTCTGCACGTTGTCCTTCTTCTAAGGTATGAATGATTTTCTTTGACTCCGTATTTACAATATCGTCTTGTTGCTCAATATTAAAACCTGTAGCAATTACCGTTACAGCTATAGCTTCGCCTAAGCTCTCATCTTCGCCAACACCCATAATAATGTTTGCTCCGTATCCTGCCTCAATCTGAATATGATCATTGATTTCACCAATCTCATCGATAGTAATTTCTTGAGCACCAGAAACGATCAATAACAATACATTTTTAGCTCCTTGGATTTTATTATCATTCAATAACGGAGAATCTAATGCTTTCATGATTGCTTCATTAGCTCTTGCAGAGCCAGATGAAATAGCAGAACCCATAATAGCAGTACCACTATTAGATAGTACTGTTTTAGCGTCACGTAAATCTATATTTTGTGTATAGTGATGTGTAATAACTTCTGCAATACCTCTAGCAGCAGTAGCCAACACTTCATCAGCTTTAGAGAAACCAGCTTTGAATCCTAGGTTTCCATATACTTCTCTTAATTTATTGTTATTAATGACGATCAGCGAATCGACATTATTACGTAATTTTTCAATACCACGTTGTGCTTGTTCAACTCGCATTTTACCTTCGAATTGAAACGGCATAGTAACGATACCAACAGTAAGAACATCCATTTCTTTTGCAAACTTGGCAATTACGGGAGCAGCACCAGTTCCTGTTCCCCCACCCATACCTGCAGTAATGAAGATCATTTTAGTAGTTGTATCCAACATACTTTTGATTTCTTCCATACTTTCCATGGCAGCTTGTTCACCTACTTCAGGATTGGCACCAGCACCCAAACCCTCTGTTAATGATACACCTAATTGTATTTTGTTTGGCACCGGACTATTGTCTAAAGCCTGAGAATCTGTATTACAGATTACAAAATCAACTCCGTTAATTCCTGCCTGGAACATGTGATTAATGGCATTACTACCACCGCCACCTACACCAATGACTTTTATAACGTTGCTTTGATTCTTTGGTAGATCAAAGGAGATATTATCAAATTCGCTGTTCTTACTCATATTCTAATTATTACTGGTTATGTATTCTCTTGTGCTATGCTTATTACTCTGCGTTATCTAAAAATTCTTTCAATTTTTCAGACCACTTATCAAAAACAGATTTTCTTTCTTTATGCAGATTTGGTCGTGCTACTGCCTCAGTATCACGTTCAGCGTATACTAACTCTTCTTCCTGCTCTAGCTCTTGTTCTTGCAAAATCTCTTCTTGCGTCAATTTCAACTTCTCTTGATTTTTAATGGCATTCATTAAAAGACCAACAGCTGTTGCGTACAATGGACTAGCAACTTCTTCATCAGAATCGCCAGCTAAATGTTCATTAGGGTACCCGATACGAGTATCCATACCTGTTATATATTCCACTAATTGCTTTAAATGTTTAAGTTGGCTTCCACCACCTGTTAACACGATACCTGCAATTAATTTCTTCTTTTGTTCTTCGTGACCGTAGTTTTTGATTTCTACATATACCTGCTCAATAATCTCAACTACACGTGCATGAATTATTTTAGAAAGATTTTTCAGAGAGATTTCTTTTGGCTCTCTACCACGTAAACCTGGTATAGATACAATTTCATTATCCCTGTTCTCACCTGGCCATGCTGAACCAAATCTGGTTTTCAACAGCTCTGCCTGTTTCTCTATAATTGAACATCCTTCTTTAATATCCTCTGTAATGACTCCACCACCGAAAGGTATTACCGCAGTATGTCTAATAATACCATCTTTAAAAATAGCCAGATCAGTTGTACCACCACCTATATCGATTAGTGCTACACCTGCTTCTTTTTCTTCTTGACTTAATACTGCATCAGATGACGCTAGTGGTTCTAGTGTTATATTCCCTAAATCTAACCCTGCACTTTTAATGCAACGACCTACATTCTTTATTGAAACAACTTGACCAACTACTACATGAAAGTTAGCCTCTAGCCTACCACCATACATACCAACAGGCTCGCGTATTTCAGCTTGACCATCAACTTTGTATTCTTGTGGTAAGACATGAATAATCTCTTCACCCGGTAGCATAATCAATTTGTGCACTTGATTGCATAGTAAGTCAACATCTTCTTCACCAATTACTTCCTCAGAATCTTTTCTGGTGATGTAATCGCTGTGCTGTAAACTTCTTATATGTTGACCGGCTATACCAACAACGACAGATCCAATTTTAAGACCTGAATTTGCTTCTGCCTCTTCAACTGCCTGCTGAATAGATTTTATGGTTTGGGTAATATTATTTACCACACCTCTGTGTACACCTAAACTTTTGGACTTACCGATACCCAAAATCTCAATTTTACCATACTCGTTTTGCTTTCCGATTATGGCAACGATTTTCGTTGTTCCAATGTCTAAACCGACTGAATATTTAGTTTGTTCCATTTTATTATATTTTAGTGCACACCACCTGGTTATTGAATTCTAAACTTACTTCTGCATAATCCTCCAAGGTCTCATCCTTGTTCGCTTTGGCATAAAATGCCTTAAAATTGCTAAACTTGGCATCTAAATCTTCAATACCGCCTATGTTTACAACAAAATTGTTAAGCCTTAATCGTAACTGATATTCTTCTTCTCCTTTGATATGAATACCAATTACAGATTCACGAAAAAAATCGTCCATATTTATATGTTCCAAAATGACATAGACATCTTCAAGGCTTTTACCACTGATATTGCCCGTTATGATAGGAACTCTTGCTGAATGATTATTTGAAAGCGGCATTCTCTTTCCTTCATCGTCCAAATAGAATTTTGAAACCCCCTCAATACGTCCTATTGGTTTACGTTGAACTATTCTCGACGTTAGCTCACCATCTATTGTTAGATAGACTTGTGCACTTTTTACCATTTCATTGGCCTCAAGGGCCTTTTCTACAGTATTCAAAACTATATTTTCTTTGGGCACATTATCAAGGCTTCCGTAATTTTGTATTAACAATTTATTAACCGTTCCTTCAGTGAGGTACAAATTTTGATCCCCAACGAATTCTACCTTCATTCCCGTAACATTCTTGGCGCTATTACGCTCATTCGAAAAAGCATATAACCCCATGATTACTAGAACCAAAGCAGCTAACTTTATAAAATTCCAATTAACCTGCATACGACATTTCTTTTTTTATTTTCACAACTTCTAAACCTATATCTCCAGCTCCCATTGTTAGTAAAACTTCAGGATCTTGTTTTTTTATCTCAGAAAGGATTTGTTCTTTTGAAATTAATTTTTTATTACTACTTGTCACCTTCTCCAACAACCAATCTGCCGTAACTCCTTCAATCGGCTCTTCTCTAGCCGGATAGATATCTAACAACAATATATTCTCGAATTGCGATAAGCTTTTTGCGAACTCATCTGCAAAATCACGTGTTCTTGAAAACAGGTGTGGCTGAAAAATTGCCAACACTTTTTTATTCGGATGCATTTCTGCAACTGCTTCAAAAACAGCATTTATCTCTGTTGGGTGATGTGCATAATCATCAATAAAAATGAAATCATCACTTTTAATCTGATACGAAAATCGCCTTTGCACTCCTCTAAATGTTGCTAATGCCTCTGCAAGGCGATGCGGTGGGGAACCTGCTTGCATCGCCATTGCGAAAGCTACCAAACCGTTCAACAAATTATGTCGCCCAGGTTTGTTGAATTCAACCCCTTCTAGTTTGAGGTCAGGGGTCTCCAAATCGAATATGTAGGTGCCATGTTCTATTTTTATGTTCCGGATGCAATAATCCGAATCGTCTTCTATACCATAGGTCAACCCTTCTAAGGGCAAACCATTACGAACAAATAATTTACCGCCCGGTTTTAAGCGTTTGGTAAAATCTACAAATGTTCTTTCCAATTCTTGCGCATCACCATAAATATCAAGGTGATCAGCATCCATTGACGTAACACAGGCTACATTTGGCGTCAACTGCATAAATGAACGATCAAATTCATCTGCTTCTACCACCGAATACTCCGTTCCTTCGAAAAGGAAATTACTATTGAAATCTTCTGAAATTCCACCTAAGAAAGCCGTCAGTTTAACTCCTGTTTCTTTTAACAAATGCGCCAAAATACTAGAGGTTGTTGTTTTACCATGTGTACCGGCAACTGCCAAGCAGAAAGAGTCTTTGGTTATTAATCCAAGTACCTCTGAGCGTTTCTTAATCGTGAAGCCATTATTTAAAAAATACTGATACTCCGAATGAGAAGCAGGTACCGCTGGCGTATATACTACCAAGGTATGCTCTTTGTCATTCTTATATTCATCTGGCACTACATTGATATCATCTGTATAGTGAATATCAATACCTGAACTTGCCAATTCTTTTGTTAGTGGACTCTCGGTTTTGTCATAGCCGGCAACCGCCTTATTTATAAACGCAAAATAACGCGCCAAAGCAGACATACCTATGCCTCCTATGCCAATAAAATACACCTTATGTATTTGCGTTACGTTCATTTTATTTTATCAATTTTTCTATTTCATCACAGATATCAGCAGTGGCATTTGGTAATGCCAATGACTTAATATTCTTTGATAGTTCTTGTTGCTTTTCTGCAGATTTAAATACAGATTCAAACTCCGTTTTAAATGTTGCATCAAGCTCTTTTTCTCTAATCATAATTGCAGCCTCATGCCCAACCAAAGACAATGCATTCATGGTCTGGTGATCTTCCGCCACAACTGGCGACGGAATAAAGAATGTTGGTTTACCTACCAAACACAATTCTGACACCGCACCTGCACCTGCTCTTGAAATGATGAAATCTGCCGCTACATAAGCTTTATCCATCGAGTTTAAAAAAGCATGCACCTTAATGTTCTCTGACTGATGCAATTTGTAGGTTTCGTAATACCCTTTACCACATTGCCATATTACCTGTAAGCCTAATGCTTCAAAATATTCTAAATGATCCGCTACCAATTGGTTGATGCGCCTTGCCCCTAAACTTCCACCTAATACTAAAAGTGTTTTCTTATCGGCATTCAATTCAAAATACTGTAAAGCTTCATCTTTAGTAGCTTTCAATTCCACTAAATCTGAACGTACAGGATTACCTGTTTTTACAATTTTATCTTTCGGAAAAAACTTCTCCATGTCATCATAAGCCACACAGATTTTCTTCACTTTATCTTTTAATAGTTTATTGGTGATGCCTGCAAATGAATTTTGTTCTTGCAAAACACATGGTATACCTTTTACGGTTGCCATTTTTAACAACGGACCACTCGCAAAACCACCCGTACCAATTACGGCGTGTGGTTTAAACTTCGATACGATGCTATTTGCTCTCATTAAACTACTTATCAATTTTATTGGAAACAGTAGATTTTTAAGGGTCAGTTTGCGCTGAATTCCTGTAATCCACAATCCTTCTATTTTGTACCCTGCCTGCGGCACTTTCTCCATCTCCATTCTATCCTTCGCCCCTATGAACAAAAATTCCGCATCAGGATGTCTCCTTTTCAATTCGTTCGCTATGGCTATCGCCGGATAAATATGTCCGCCAGTACCTCCTCCTGATAAAATGAACTTATAACTGCCCACTTAAAATCTCTAAAGGGTTCGTTTCATCCATATCAATATCGTTGCCAGAAGCACTCTCCTGAGCTATACTTTTATTACTTGCACTTAAAATTATACCTATAGCCAAACAGGTCATCCAGCTAGAGGTTCCTCCGCTACTTATCAATGGTAAATTCTGCCCCGTTACCGGAAATAACTCTACCGCTACCGCCATATTAATCAACGCTTGAAAAACAATAGGCAAACCAACACCTAGCACCAGCAACTTGCTAAAGACAGATGCACATCCGTTAGCGACGACCACTATCCTAAACAACAGAAACAAGTAAAATAGCATCAAAACAAATCCACCTATTAAACCATATTCCTCAACGATAATCGCATAGATGAAATCTGATGAACTCTGCGGCAAAAAGTTCTTCTGCACACTTTTTCCCGCTCCTTTACCCATTACTCCGCCTGTAGCTATAGCAATTTTGGCTCTTTCTATTTGATAGGTTCCTTCTGAGTCATCAGGATTAGAGAAACTATCGATCCTGCTCATCCAGGTATCTACCCTATTCGGAAACAAATCTGGAAACGCTTTTGCCGTTAATATGAATATGGACAAGCACACTATTCCCGTTCCTACGATTCCTAATAAGTATTTCATAGGATATCCTCCTAAAAAACACAATACCATAACCATGGAGAATACAATAGCAGCAGTTGAAAAGTTAGCTGGTAATATTAACGCCACTACTGCAAATACAGGCAACCACAATGGCACAATGCTTTCTGTAAACGTTATTTTAATATCTCTAACCTTAGAGAAATAACGCGCCACATATATCATTAACACTACTGCCGCCAAGTTAGAGGGCTGAAAACCGAAACCTACCAATGGCAAACGGATCCAACGACTAGCATTGGTACCACCACTTGAAGTACCTTGCGCCAATACGAATATGAGCAATACCAACACTATGGGCAGCGCTATCATGGATAACCCCTTAAAAAAGTGTGTAGGTATCTTATGTACCCCGTATATAATTCCAAAACCTAAAAACAACAGTATGGCATGTTTTACCAAATGACCAACTGGCGTACCGCTACCTACTACATAGACCAAATTACTACTGGCACTATATACTGGTAGAAATGAAAATAAGGCCAAGAGTGCCGCAATGGCCCAAATAGCTTTATCTCCTTTTATGTTTTGAAATATATTCAACACCTTATAGGTTCTTTACACAGTTCTTAAATTGATTTCCGCGATCCTCATAGTTCTTAAACAAATCGAAACTTGCACATGCCGGTGATAACAAAACCGTATCACCACGCTCTGCAATCTTATAAGCAACTTTTACAGCTTCTTCCATTGCATATGTTTCTACCAATAGATCCACAGCATTACCAAATACATGCTTGATTTTTTCATTATCCTCACCCAAGCAAATAATCGCTTTTACTTTTTCACGTACCAATGGCATTAACTCCATGTACTCATTGCCCTTATCTACACCACCTACGATCCAAACAGTAGGTGTTTTCATGCTATCCAATGCGTAATAAGCAGCGTTTACATTTGTTGCTTTTGAGTCATTGATATATTCCACATGATGTATTTTCAACACCTTTTCCAAACGGTGGGGAGCCCCTTGAAAATTAGAAACACAAGCTCTTATCGTTTCCTTACGAATACCGACTAATTTGGCAATTGTTGCCGCTGCCATTGTGTTCTTTACATTGTGCTGACCTTCTAAGGCCAAAGTGTTCTTCGTCATGCTAATAGTGTCTGTTGTTGTTTTTATTATTATCTCGTTTTGTTCTATAAATGCGCCTTGTTCAAATACTTTATTCAATGAAAAGGGCATTAACTTTGATTTAACCGGGTGCTTGTTCAGCCATTCTACCAAAACCGTATCATCTGCATCATAAATCAAATAATCGTTTTCGTCTTGGTTTTCTGCAATTCTAAATTTAGATGCGATATAGTTTTCAAACTCATACTCATACCGATCTAAGTGATCTGGTGTAATATTCGTAATCACGGCAATGTGTGGTTTAAAATCCACTATGCCGTCTAATTGAAAACTGCTGATCTCAAGCACGTAATACTCAAAATCATTCTCTGCAACCATTTTCGCATAACTATCACCAATGTTTCCTGCCATACCCACTTTCAATCCGGCATTTGCCAAAATGTGGTTGGTTAGCATGGTAGTCGTTGTTTTTCCGTTGCTACCCGTGATACCAATGATTTTTGCATCGGTGTATTTTGATGCAAATTCAATCTCTGATATTACAGGAACACCTTTCGCTACCAACTGCTTTACCAAGGGTACTTTGTCTGGTATACCCGGACTCTTCATTACCAAATCGGCTTTTAGTATGCGGTCTTCAGAATGCTGTTCTTCTTCCCAATCAATTCCAAAATGTTCAAGAACGTTTTTATACTTCTCTTTAATTTTTCCTTTATCGGATACAAATACATCGTATCCTTTTTTCAATCCTAAAATGGCTGTCCCTACTCCACTTTCTCCTCCTCCAAGAACTACCAGTAATGCCATTATCTAATTTTTAAGGTCACTACAGTTACAATTGCCAATAGTATACCTACAATCCAAAAACGGGTTACGATCTTACTTTCGTGGTATCCCATTTTTTGATAATGGTGATGTAATGGAGACATTAAAAATATACGTCGCCCTTCACCAAATTTTTTCTTTGTGTATTTAAAATACCCTACTTGTATCATCACTGAAAGCGACTCCGCAAAGAAGATTCCACATAACACCGGTATCAATAATTCTTTACGTACTATTATTGCGATTACAGCAATTACTCCACCAATAGTTAAACTACCCGTATCTCCCATAAACACTTGTGCTGGGAATGCATTGTACCATAAGAACCCGATCAATGCTCCAGCAAAAGCGGTAATAAATACCAACAACTCACCTACTCGTGGTATATACATTATATCTAAGTAATCAGAAAAAATGATGTTACCAGACACCAAGGCAAAAATGCCCAGCGTAAATACTATTATTGCTGATGTACCTGCCGCGAGACCATCGATCCCATCAGTTAAATTTGCACCGTTAGATACCGCCGTTACTATCAATATGATAATAGGTATAAACAATAACCATGCATAGTCTTTTGCGTCATCACCTGCCCACGCTATTAAACTCTCATAATCAAACTCATTATTCTTAAAAAAAGGAACTGTAGTCATGGTCGACTTAATCTCTGCTCCTTTTACTTGTTCTACCGTGTAGTCTTTAGTAATGATTGTTTTATCATGATCACGCATGGTCACCTCTGGGTGAAAATAAAGTACTGCACCTACTATTAGCCCTAATACTACCTGACCTAAGACTTTAAACTTACCTTTTAAACCTTCTTTGTTCTTTTTGAATACTTTGATGTAATCATCTAAAAAACCGATAGCCCCCATCCACAACATGGTGAATATCAATAGCATGATGTAAATATTCTCTAAGCGTGCAAACAATAATACTGGTATCAGTGTGGACATGATAATAATAACCCCACCCATTGTTGGCGTACCTGCTTTTTGCTTTTGACCATCTAGTCCTAAATCACGAATAGTCTCACCTACTTGTTGCTTCTGTAAAAACAGAATAACACGCTTACCGTAAACCGTCGCAATCATTAATGAAAACAGTATAGCCATTGCCGCACGAAAGGTGCTGAACTGAAACAGCGAAGCTCCAGGCAACTGGTATTGTTTTTCTAAATATTCGAACAGGTAGGTTAACATATAATCTGTATTCTTTGCTACTAAGCCTTAATTATTTCTCTAAGCTGTTTAAAAGCTCTTTTACTATTTTAAAATCATCGAAATCTATGCGTACGCCGTTGGTTTCTTGGTAGGTCTCATGACCTTTGCCGGCTACTAATATGATATCGTTGTCATCTGCTAGTTGGCATGCAGTTTTAATTGCCTGCTCTCTATTCTCAATGGATAAAATCTTTTTTACGTTCTGAGGCTCTACACCTGCCTCCATTTCTGAAATAATTTCAGTTGGCGACTCCGTTCTCGGGTTATCAGAGGTGAAAATGGTCTTGTTACTCATCTCTGATGCGATATTACCCATTACCGGACGCTTTGATCTGTCTCTATCGCCACCACACCCCACAACGGTGATGACGTTTTCATTTCCAGTTCTCAACGTGTTGATTGTCTCAAGCACATTTTTTAGGGCGTCCGGCGTATGGGCATAATCAACTATAGCCGTAATTTTTTTCTTTGATATAAAATATTGAAACCTTCCGTCTACATTCTCCAACTCACTCAACAAGCGAAGGGTTTCTAATTGCTCCAAGCCTAATAAATCTGCTGTCGCAAAAATCGCCAGCATATTGTAGGTATTGAAATGACCTATTAATTTTGTCCATAGCTCATGGTCATTGATTTTCAATAACTGACCGTCGAACTGATTTTCTAATATCTGAGCTCTATAATCTGCATAATTCTTTAAGGCGTAGCTTGCTTTTCTAGCCTTAGTATTCTGCAACATTACCAAACCATTCTTATCATCTACATTGGTCAATGCAAAAGCCGTTTTCGGCAATTGATCAAACAATATTTTTTTGGTATCGCGGTACTCTGCAAATGTTTTATGATAGTCTAGATGATCGTGAGACAGATTCGTAAAAATTGCGCCTTCAAATACCAAGCCTTCGGTTCTTTTCTGGTGAATACCATGAGAACTTACTTCCATAAAGCAATACTCTACACCGGCATCGTTCATCAATTTTAAATGTTGATTGATCACCAATGCATCTGGAGTAGTATGTTTTGTTGGATAAACCGTATCATCGACCATAATTTTAATGGTTGATAATAAGCCCACTTTATACCCTGCTTTTTTGAATAACTGATATAATAAACTAGATACCGTTGTTTTACCATTGGTACCCGTAACACCTACTAATTTTAAATTCTTAGATGGCGTACCGTAGTAGTTAGAAGCCATCAAAGCCAATGCCTGATTACCACTTTCTACCTGTACATAGGTTACATCATCAATCATGTCTGCTGGTAATTGCTCACAAACAATTGCTCTAGCACCTGCAGCGACTACCTGATCAATATATTTATGACCATCGGTCAGCGTACCTTTTATAGCTACGAAGGCATCATCTTTTTGAACCTCACGAGAATCAAAACGAACTGATGCTATATCACAAGAGGTAGTACCGCTAACAGCAGTAATACGCACTCCATATAATATGTCCTTTAATTGCATCATATTAATTCTAACACTATTTTTTTGACAGACTTTAAATCTGTGCCTTTGGTGATAGATTGGTTTTTTACCTTTCCATTTCCTTTTACTTCTACTTCAATACCTAAATTCTCAAGAATAGCAACCGCATCCATACCACACATACCTTTTACATTTGGTACTGCTGAATATTTTTGTTGTGCCGCCTTATAGTATCCTTGGTGAGAATCTTCATTTTTGGCTATCAACACATTTTTTACATCTACTTCACTTGTTAAAGGTGAGGTTGCATATACCTTTTGAGCGACAGATTTAAATACCGGACCGGATACATCTGCACCATAATACCCAACACTTTTGTCTGGCTTATGGATTACTACGATACAGGAGTACTTTGGATCATCTGCCGGAAAATATCCTGCGAACGACGAAATGTATTCGTATTTCGATTTATCCTTAGATACATAGTTAGTCTGGGTAGTTCCCGTTTTTCCTGCCATTGAAAAATTATCGGAGTACATACGGTGACCTGTACCATGCTCTTTCTCTACTACATTCTTTAATATCTGTTGCACTTTCTTTACTGTAGACTGCGAGCATATTGCAGAATTCAATACTTTTTTATCAAACTTCTCAATTGTCTTGTTCCACTCCTTCACTTCTTTCAACAATCTTGGCTTTACCATTTCACCATCGTTTGCAATAGCATTATAGAATGCCAATGTTTGTAGCGGAGTCATAGACACCTCATAACCATAAGCCATTTGTGCCAATGAAAGACCTGACCATCCTTTATCACCTGGGTAACGCAATACAGGTTTACCTTCACCAACTACCGGAAGTCCTAATTCTTTATGAATACCCATACTCATTAGTCTGTTCACATATTTCTCTGGGTCATTCTTATACCCTTCATGTATCATTTTAGCAAAGGCTACATTTGACGATACTTCAAAAGCTTCAGACATAGTAATTTTTCCGTGTCCGCCACGCTTGGTATCCCTAATGGTATGCTTATATAATTTCCAAGCTCCTTTTTCGGTATCGATTACGGAACTGGTATCTATTACATTATCCTCTAAAGCAGCCACCAAATTCACCAATTTAAATGTTGAACCTGGCTCGTGAGATTCACCAATAGCGTAATTTAAACGCTCGTAATATTTACCTTCTGAGGTCTGACCTAAATTAGATATCGCTTTTACCTCACCGGTTTTCACTTCCATTACGATTACCGTACCGTGGTCTGCTTGATATTTCTCTAACTGACCCAATAATGCATGGTGTGCTATATCTTGTATATTAATGTCTATAGTAGAATACACATCATAACCATCTTTTGGTTCAATGATATTATCATTACCTATAGGCTTCCACTGTCCTTTTGCTATTTTTTGCTTTAAGCGTTTCCCTGAAATTCCTCTTAGATATTCTCCAAAAGCACCTTCCATACCTACACGGGTATAATATCCGTTTTCATCTACACGCTCATACCCAACACTACGCTCGGCAATTTTACCTAACGGATGCTCTCTTTTAACATGCTGCTCAATGATGAGTCCGCCTTTATATGCTCCCTTATTCAATAGCGGAAATTTCTTTACCGCCATGTATTCAGAATAATCTAGATTACGCACCAGCAATGCATATCTATTTTTATTCTCTCTTGCTTTTCTTAAAACCTGCTGATAGTGAGAAGATGTTTTACCGAAATTCTTTGCCAAGGCATCTGCCAATGGTTTCACATTTTCTTTAAAATCTTCGTTACTTACCGTTACGGCATCAAAACGGATGGTGTATTTAGATACTGAAGTTGCCAAAAGGCTACCATCGTCAGAATATAGATTACCTCTATTCGGCTCAATGGTAAACATACGCTCGGTACGCGTATCTGCCAATGCTTGGTATTTTTCGCCGTCCACTACTTGTATAGAAACCAGTTTAAACAACACTGCACCCGCAAAGAGCACCATGAAACCCGCCACTATGTAGAGCCTTTTTAATATGCTTTTATCTGTTGCCGCCATTATTCCTCAACATTTAAAGATTTCACCTTAATTTTCTGTGGGGGATTCTCTGAAGGAAACAGTCCTTTTTCCGATATTTTACCGGTAATGCTCGATTCTAGTTTTAGCTGTTGCACATCTGATCGCATATCTACGAACTCATTACGCAACTCTTTTACTTCTTCATTTAATAAAGCAATGCGGTGTACTTTTTGATCGGCACTATGAGAGCTACTGATCATTACCGTTGCCAAAAATGAAATGAAAATAATAAACAGCCAATTTTTAGGGGCGTCACCGCTCACCAAAAATTTACCCTTTAATAGGTCTAATACACCCGTTTTCACTTTATTTTTCGCCATTACGCTCTGCTATTCTCAATTTTGCACTACGTGCTCTGTTATTCAATTTTATCTCTTCTCTTGTTGGCACTATTAAACCGCCAACCTTTTTTAACGGTACATCTATATTGCCGTAAAAATCTTTTTCTGGCTCTCCGTCAAACTGACCTGCTCTTATAAATCTTTTTACAAGCCTATCTTCTAAAGAGTGGTAGCTAATTACACTTAACCTTCCTTTTTCATTTAACAATTTTGGAGCTTGCTCCAAAAACTCTTTGATCACTTCTATCTCTTGGTTCACCTCTATACGAATCGCTTGGTATATCTGTGCCAATATTTTATGCTGCCTATGTTCTGGCAAAAACTGCTTCAACACTGTTTTCAATGCATCGGTAGTTTGTATCTCTTCTTCTTCCCTACTGGCAACGATTACTTTTGCCATGGCGTTCGCATTTCTGATATCGCCGTACTCGAACAATACTTTACGCAAATCATCATATGAGTACTTATTTACCACCTCAAAAGCTGATAGCGTGTTGCGCTTGCTCATTCGCATATCTAAATCCGCATCAAAACGTGTAGAGAATCCTCTTTCCGCTTGATCGAATTGGTGCGATGAAACTCCGTAGTCCGCAAGAATACCATCTACCTTCTTTATGCCATAGAACTTTAAAAACTGGGTGATGTATCTAAAATTCTCCGCTATTAGCGTAAATCTTGGATCACCTAATGCATTTGCTTGTGCATCCTCATCTTGATCAAAGGCATACAACCTGCCTTCTTTGCCCAATCTTTTTAATATCTCTTTAGAGTGACCGCCACCGCCAAATGTCACATCTACATATATACCATCTTCTTTGATGTTTAAACCGTCTACCGATTCTTTCAGTAATACAGGATTATGATACATCTCCACTTGGTTTTTCACCTAACATTACACGCTTTGCCAACTTCACCTTCTCTTCTTTCGTTGCGTTTATAGATTCGTCATACGCCTTCTTGTCCCATATCTCTAATCGCTTACCAATTGGTGCAATGACTACTTCTTTGGTAATACCACCTAATGAGATAATGTCTTTAGGGATCAATAATCTACCGGTCGTATCTACTTCTACTTGACGAAGCCCTGCGGTATACATTCTTATAAACTGTAGGTTTTCTTCATCGAACCTGCTCTTTTCGTTCAATTCTGCCATTACTCTGTGCCACTCATATGCAGGATATAATTCCAAGCATTCGCTCAAATATGACTTCTTTATAAAAAACCCATCATTTAGGATCGGAGCCACTTGATTACGCAGCGCGACAGGGAGCATAATACGCCCCTTGGCATCAGCCTTGCAATTAAATGTCCCAAAGAAAAAGATGTCCAATTTGGTTGTGTTTAGTTTATATAACTCAAATATATAAATATTATTACCACATTTTACCACTAAAAACCACTTTGTTAATAAATTACCCCACTTTTGAACACGTTTTTGCACTTCATCGGATTTTATGGGATAATTTTCCCACTCAGCCCCTAAATCTTGAAAAAGTGAATTCTTAAAGTTTCTTGTGGTCACCTTATCGAAAAGAGTTGTTTGCTATTCTCGGTAATTACCTATATTTGGACAATTACTGATGAGTAGTGCGCATGGAAAACGAATTGATCAACGACGGAGGATTTAAGTATATAGAAAAAGGCGAAGGAAAACCCATTATTATTCTTCACGGATTAATGGGCGGACTCAGTAATTTTGAGGGAGTGAATACTTATTTCCCTCCTAAAGGTTACAAAGTACTGATTCCTGAATTGCCCCTATACTCTATGCCGATGTTAAAGACAACGGTAAAGAATTTTGCCAAATACCTTAAGAAATTCATTGACTATAAAGAGCTGGACGATGTTATTCTTTTAGGCAACTCTTTAGGCGGCCATATTGGTCTTTTACATACTAAATTATACCCAGCCAAAGTAAAAGCTTTGGTGATTACAGGTAGTTCTGGTCTTTACGAAAGTGCTATGGGCGACGGTTACCCAAAACGTGGTGATTATGAGTTCATTAAAAAGAAGGCACAAGATGTTTTCTATGACCCGGCAGTGGCTACCAAAGAGATAGTAGATGAAGTTTTTGCTACGGTCAATGATCGTGTAAAATTGGTAAAGACTTTGGCAATCGCTAAAAGTGCCATTCGCCATAACATGGCGCAAGACCTACCTAGCATGAAAACCCCTACTTGTATTATATGGGGAAAAAATGATACGGTTACTCCGCCAGACGTTGCAGAACTGTTCGATGAACTTTTACCTAATTCAGATTTATTTTGGATGGATAAATGCGGACATGCACCTATGATGGAGCACCCAGACGAATTCAATACCATTCTTGATGAGTGGTTGACGAAAAACAATTTCTAAATACCCTACGAATGAAAATAAAGTCGGCCGACTTTGTAATGAGCAACTCTGATGTTGCCAAATGCCCTAAAGAGCCTTTACCCGAGTACGCCTTTATTGGCCGATCTAACGTTGGTAAGTCTTCTTTAATAAATATGTTGACCGAGCGTAAAAGCTTGGCGAAAATTTCTGGTAGACCCGGTAAAACCCAGCTTATTAATCACTTTAAAATCAATGAGAATTGGTTTCTAGTAGATTTACCTGGCTATGGTTATGCTCGTGTTTCTAAAAGAGATAAAAAGACCTTTCAAAAATATATCACCAATTACTTTTTACAACGAGAGCAGCTAGTGTGTTCTTTTGTACTTGTAGATATTCGCCATGACCCACAACCTATAGATATGGAATTCATGCAATGGATGGGTGAAAACGGAGTACCATTTGCCATTATCTTCACCAAGGCAGATAAATTAAAACCGAAAGCGATTGAGCGCCAGGTAAAACAATACCTAGATCAATTGTTAGAAGACATGTGGGAAGAAGCACCACCGCATTTCATCACCAGCTCTAGCCACCGTAGTGGTCGCGATGAAGTACTGGCGTATATAGATGATATCAACGAGAAGTTTTTCGAGGCAACGAAGAAGTAGCTGCGCGCTCTAGTATTCAGTGGTCAGTAACAGTTGGCAGTAACAGTTGGCAGTAACAGTTGGCAGTAACAGTTGGCAGTAACAGTTGGCAGTAACAGTTG
>NZ_CANMTX010000017.1 GCF_947500985.1 uncultured Maribacter sp. | reverse complement strand
TAAGACCGTTTGCGCCGATGGTACTGCTATACCAAGTGGGAGAGTAGGTAGCCGCCTTTTTCGAAAGCCCTTTACAGAAATGTAAGGGGCTTTTTTTATATCATAAAGCCAACAAACTATACCTGATAAACACGCTATAAATGAGTGTGGTAGCATCACTACTACTACTACTACTACTACTACTCATATAATAATCATTTCTACAGTTAATTTATCTGTACCTAGGATAGAGACTTCATATCAATTGTATTGTCTATGTAGGGTGATGATATGTTTAAGAAGGGTAGAACTTTGATAAGAATTTAGTATAATCAAATTAAGCTCATCGTAAATCTGAAAGTCATATTGTAAATGGCAATTAATTGATGCTTCAAGTTTTGAAGTAATTTCTAAAGGTTTATTTATTACGTTATGTTAAATGCATCACTGATACTATATCTTTTAATTGATAAGCGTAGTTGTCAGTTTTATAAGTAAATCCATATTTTAGAAGACTAACAAAAATAAATTCGAATTTTCAGTAGCGTATATAAAAAAACCTGAGAAGTTTGCTTCTCAGGTTTTCGTTTGTTTTGAATGCTGATTATTAATCTCTATTAATATCGAAAATAATACCTTCTTTTTGCATTTGAGAAACTTCATTTTTTGAATACCCATAAGTTACCTCAGAATAGTTTTCATCTTTATCAATCTTGTAGAGTCTAGATTTTTTTGATATTTCATAATCGTTTAAGGAAAGGTATAAACTATCTGAAGTTACTTTTTCAAGTCTCATTGTAGAATAACTGCCGTTATCAGCCTTGTATTCGTATATATCACCAACAGCGGGAGCTGATAAATATAGTTGCGTATTTTCTTTGTCTTTTCCACCAGAATAAATAGCAAATCCTATCAAAAGTGCTAAAACTAAAAGTCCTGAAAATTGCCATATAGGTCCTTTAGCTTCACTTTTTATGTTTTTATATTGAATTTTAAGAGCCTCTGGCATTTGTTTTGGCGACAAGGTCTCTTTACAATGGGTGCAATAAGAACTACCACTTTTACCTAATGGAAACATAGGGATCCAAAAAACGTGTGCATGCTTTCTGTAAATATTGATGTAAATAGTATCTTGATTGTTACAGTGTTGACAAGTAATATTTCTTGTTTTTACGGAGTCAAGATTTGCTGATCCGGTACCGAAGAAAATCATAAGGTTTGGTTTTGTTGTTAAGTAAATATAACGTTTTTAAAAAGTGTCTATTGTCGTGACAATTTTTAATACCATTATATCAGTTAATTACGAGGTAGTTATCGCACTCGAAATAATATTCTTAACAATCATTTTTGCGTGAATTCTAGAATTCTCTATAAACCATTTGTGGGTTTCCATCCCACCACAAATTACACCGGCTAAATAAAGACCTGCAACATTGGTTTCCATAGTATCTGGATTGTACTCGGGTAATTTTTTTTCGTCATTACTTGTATTGACACCTAGTTTTTCTAAGAATTTAAAATTAGGTTTATATCCAGTTAATGCTAAAACAAAGTCATTTTCAATGGCTATATCTTCACCTTTTGCGGTTAAATTGATGTGATCTTTTGAAATTGATTTTATAGTTGTGTTGTAATAAGCTTTGATGCTACCTTCTTCAATTCTATTGATGATATCTGGTCGTACCCAGTATTTAACGCGTTGCCCGACTTCTGAGCCACGAATAATCAAAGAGACCTCTGCACCTTTTCGCCAACATTCAAGTGCTGCGTCAATAGCAGAATTGCTAGCTCCAATTACGGCTACTTTTTGACCTGAATAATAATGTGGGTTATCATAATAGTGCACTACTTTCTCTAAATTTTCGCCTGGCACATTCAATAAATTAGGTAGGTCATAAAAACCAGTAGATATTACAACCTGTTTTGAAGTATAGGTGGCCTTATCTGAAACTATTGTAAATACATTCTCATTTTTTTGAACATTTTCTACTTTTTCAAAAAGATGTATATTCAATTTATTTGAGGTCACAATACGTCTATAGTATTCTAAAGCTTCATCTCGTTTAGGTTTAGCTTCATTACTAATAAAAGGAATTTCGTCTATTTCTAGTTTTTCAGATGAAGAGAAAAACTGCATGTTACTAGGGTAATGAAAAAGCGAATTCACAATAGGTCCCTTTTCTAAAATTAGGTAGTTGAGTCCGTTTTTCTTTGCTTCTAAACCGCATGCAATTCCTATTGGTCCACCACCAACGATGACCATATCAAATTCAGTTTTCATCCTTTTAGTTCTTTTATAGTTTTAATTGGATCGGCGCTTTTAAATACAAAACTACCGGCAACTAAAATATCTGCACCAGCTTCAACTAATTTCTTTGAATTGGCAGTGGTAACTCCTCCATCAACTTCTATAAGAGCAGATGATTTCTTACTTGTGATTAAAGCTTTAGTAGCTTTTATTTTATCAAATGTATTTTCTATAAATGATTGTCCACCAAAGCCGGGATTTACACTCATAATCAATACAACGTCAATATCTTGAATAATATCTTCTAAAAGCAAAACATTTGTATGCGGATTCAAAGCAACACCAGCTTTCATGCCCAATGCCTTTATAGCTTGTATAGTTCTATGTAGGTGCGTACACGCTTCATAATGTACCGTCAAAATATGAGCTCCAAGTTTTGCGAATTCTTCAAGATATCTATCAGGGTCTACAATCATCAAATGTACATCTAAAGGTTTTGTAGCATGTTTTTGAATGGCTTTTACAACAGGCATACCGTAAGATATGTTTGGGACAAAAACTCCGTCCATAACATCAATATGATGATACTCCGCCTCACTTGAATTTACCATTTCTATATCACGTTGTAGATTTCCAAAGTCTGCTGCTAAAAGTGATGGCGCTATACTTGCCTTTTTCATATAAATAAACCTTAATCGTTCATTACAAAAATACGTATTTGTAATTCGTTCTAATTGTGTTTTAGCTTTTGCTTTAACATCATTTAATCAATCTTCAAACCACCATTTTTAATTAGTAGAGGATTTATTTTGGTTTTGTATTTATCTAAAATGCTATCCAGTTTTTGAAGTTCAATTTTGAGTTCTGCAGATAGTTCTTCATACACTTTATACGCTCCATTGGTTGGTTTTGCTTCGCCAGATTCAACACTGCGACGTAATGAAGCTAATCTATTATTAAGCTTAATAGGGAAATTCAAAGGATCCTGACCAGATTGGTTTTTTACTTGATACAATGCTTCTTCAACTTTTGATAAATCATTTAAAAATGGAGTGACTGTATTAGTATAGTCGCTGGTATCAATACTCTCTTTCGAAGTTGTAAGGGATTTTTTTATTTCACGAATTTTAATCACCGCTTCATTGGCAGCAGTAGTTTTACCCATGATTTTATTCGAAAGTTCAAACTGCTCATCTAAATCTTCTTTGGTGATACCTTTTAGATTTGGGTCCATTTTTATTTCGAAGGCATATGTTTTTTCATAATCGCCAGATTTCATTTTCACTTTATAAATTCCTAATGGAGCTTTTGGTCCTCTAGCAGGTCTTGCGCTCCAAATAATCATACCGTCAAAAGTGGTGGCGCCTGTATATCTCATATCCCAAGTAAACGTATTTATTCCCTTTGCAGTGGTAGGCTTTGTTGATCCGCCTTTCAGCCAATAAGGAATATTAGGGTCTACTTCATATTTCGGTTTGCTACCGGTAAAGGTGTTGATTAATTTATCTTGAGCATCATAAATTTCAAAAGTGATGGTGTCTTTTTGTTCCTTTAAATAGTATTGAATAGAGGCGTTTGTTAAACCTCTAAGCGCATCTGTAGGTTTAAAAAGAACAGCATCTTGCTTTGCCATTTCTGGAGTAAACTGTCTTATGGGTTGAATATCATCTAAGATCCAGAATCCTCTTCCGTGTGTTCCTAATACGACATCATTATCTTTTATGACTAAATCTCTAACAGGAGTATCTGGAAGTTCTAACTGAAGACTTTGCCATAGCTCACCATCGTTCATTGAAAAATATACACCATGTTCCGTAGCTAAAAATAACAGACCTTCCTTTACAGGATCTTCACGTACGGCTCTTGCAAAATGACCGTCTTCAATACCGGTAATAATCTTGGTCCAAGTTTTACCATAATCATGTGTTTTGAAAACATAAGGTTGTCTGTCATCAACTTGATATCTATTAGCTGCAACGTAAAGTGTGCCTGGGTTATGAATAGATTCATCAATAATACTAACTCTAGAAAATTTTGGTAAATCTTTAGGAGTAATATCTGCCCAATTTTTTCCTCCATCTCTAGTAATATGTATTTTACCATCATCTGAACCAGCCCATATTGTATTAATGTCGTGGTTAGAAGGCGCAAGGGCAAATACGGTAGCGTAAATTTCTGGTCCGTTCATATCCATGGTGATAATACCGCCAGTTTTACCTAAAGTAGTTGGGTCTGCATACGTTAAATCTGGACTAATTTTCTCCCAAGACTGTCCGTCATCTGTAGTTTTCCATACATGTTGAGAGCATGTGTACATCACGTTAGAATCTTTTGGAGCGAACATAATAGGAAAAGTCCATTGCCAGCGTTCTGGTAAGGCACTAGCGGGCTCACCAGAGAAAAAACGTGGGTATACTTGAATATCTCTAGATTGTCCGTTACTTCTATCATAACGAGTTAAAAGTGCTCCTTGGCTACCGGCATAAAAAATATCTAAGTCCGTAGGATGTTGGGTAATCCAACCACTTTCACCACCGCCAACAGCGTAAGCCCAACCATCTACTTGACCTCTTGCTTGCATATGGCCCCAGCCATCACTTGGTACGGCAATAGTACTATTGTCTTGTTGTGCGCCAGCAACATGATAGGGTACGTCATTCGTTGTCATTACATGGTACAGTTGTGTAGTAGTGTAATCTTCTTCTGTCCATGATTTTCCTCCATTGATACTAACAACACCACCACCGTCATTAGAAGAAATCATACGGTCTGGATTGTTAGGGTCTATCCATAAATCATGATTATCGCCATGTGGTACTTTAATTTTTGTGTCAAAAGTTTTTCCGCCATCTGTAGACTTCCAAAAATCAACATTAAGCCCGTAAACAATGTCTTTATCTAGCGGATCAGCATAAATTCTAGAATAGTAAAAAGCACGCTGTCTCAGTTTTCTTTCATCATTGGTTCTTTCCCAAGTTTTACCGGCGTCATCTGAACGAAAAACACCACCTTCGTTAGCTTCCACAACAGCCCAAACACGATTAGAATCTGCTGGAGAAACTGTTACCCCGATTTTACCCAACGGACCTTCTGGCATGCCAGGATTTTTTGAAAGATCCGTCCAAGTCTCACCGGCATCAGTAGATTTCCATAGGTTACAATCTGGACCACCGCCCCACATTTTCCATGCTTTTCTTTGAACTTGCCATGTGCTAGCGTATAAAACATTAGGATTATTTCTGTCAATTATTAAATCTACGGCACCTGCCTTATCACTTACATACAATGTTTTGTTCCAATTTTTTCCACCATCGGTACTTTTAAAAACACCACGTTGTTCGTTATCGCCATATGGGTGACCTAATGCTGCAACATAAACAATATCTGGATTTGTAGGGTGAATTCTAATTCTAGAAACTGCTTGAGTTTCTTCAAGCCCTAGGTGTGTCCAAGTTTTACCGGCATCGGTTGATTTATAAACTCCGTCCCCTTGGGTGATACTTCCGCGCAATTGAACTTCTCCCATACCAATGTATACAATATCAGGATTAGTTTCTGCGACCGCCACCGCACCAACGGAAGAGCTTGTAATTTGACCATCGGTAACAGCTTCCCATTCATTACCGCCATCAGTAGTTTTCCATAGTCCGCCACCTGTTGCTCCAAAATAATACTCGTTAGGTCTACTTGGACTGCCCGAAGACCCTAAAGAACGACCGCCACGAACAGGACCAATATTTCGCCATTCTAGATTCTCATAGAATTCTGGAGTTATTGTTGCAGTTGTTTTTTTAGATTTTTTTTGTGCAAAACTGGAGCTAAAGGCGACCAATGTAAATGCAAGTAATAGGTAGCATCTTTTCGTATTCATAAGGTGGAAGTTAGGTTGGTTCTATTGATGAAATAAAAGAATTTCACTTTGAAAATAATCAATTATTCTACTATAATTAAATGATTTTAAAATTTTAACGAGAAGTTGGGGAAACCTAATTTCTAGGCTATTTTGAGTATTCTTTCATGAATGATAGAACCATAATATCATCATGATTTTTTAAGATATAGATAATATGAACTGCTGTTATTTGGAATTTGGTAAGCGGTGGATTTTAATTGAAAAACTAAATTGAAGTTAATAATTATGGAAAAGAAAATTAGTACAACTAGAATTTTACTGCCGATAGATTAGTTAGTAGTTTTTTAGGATTTAGTACGATTTCAGTTATTAGAAAAAGTAGTTATTTAAGGTTTATTTGCCGTAAACCTTCGTAGATAGTAATGGCTACAGCATTGGCTAGGTTCAAACTTCTAATATGTTCGCTAAACAATGGAATTTTGGAAGTGTTCTCGATGTTTTGCTGTAATAATTGTTTTGGTAAGCCAACAGATTCTTTTCCGAAAACGAGAAACATATCATCTTCAAAATCCATTTCCCAATGATTTTTGGTGGCGGTGGCAGAAAAAAATATCATTTTTTTATTCTTATGCTGCTCAAAGAATTCATCAACATTCTCATACATAATAACATTAAGATGTTGCCAGTAATCTAGTCCCGCTCTTTTTAAACGTTTATCTGTAAGTTCAAATCCGAATGGTTTTACCAAGTGCAATGTAGATCCAGTACCAAGGGCTAGTCTGCCGATGTTACCTGTATTATTCGGTATTTCTGGTTCTATGAGTACTATGTTAAGGCTCATGTTTTTTTGAAGGATTGTAAGTATAAATGTTCAACTTTTTCACGAGCCCACGGGGTTCTGCGTAAAAATTTTAAACTCGATTTGATAGACGGATTACTTTTAAAGCAATTAATATCTACTTGACCAGCCAAATCTTCCCAAGAATACTTTTCTGTAAGTTCTTCAAGTATTGTTGCTAGCTTAATACCATGAAGCGGATTATTAGGTTGAGAATCTGAACTCATGTTTTTATTAAAATTTTATAGACTTACAATTATTTCTGAAATGCGATGTACATTGATACCGGTGGTACTTCAATATTGTCTTTTAATATATGCAACCCTTGAAAGTCAAAGGTACTACCAGAAACTGCTTTTTGCCAAACTCCATCAATCTTATAATTTAATTTTTCGTTTGACGAATTGTAAATCACTAATATGTTTTTCCAATTATCATCGTTTGCATTGCCTTCTAGTTTAAAGGAAACAAGATTGTTATTCGCTGTTTGGAATTTTAAATGTTCTCTTACTTGATCGGAGGTAGCCATATAAAAAGCTGGATGCTCTTTTCTTAGCTTGATTAAATTTTTATAGTAATCGCATACTTCTTTGTAGTCATTCTTCCAATTCCAATTTAGTTGGTTAATACTATCTGGTAGGTTGTAAGAATTATGTTCTCCGTTTTTAGTACGAAGCATTTCTGATCCAGCATGAAGAAACGGGGTGCCTTGGGAGGTCAGTACAATGGCATTCGCTAATTTATCCATAGCAATCAAATCTTCTAATGTTGCATCTGGTCTTGAAATTTTAAGTTTGTCAAATAAGGTATGATTATCGTGGCAAGAAACATAATTAATAGATTGCCAAGGTTCTAATGCCCAAGGTTCATTAGAATAATTTACATCTTCGTAGTCAATTTGAGAATGTTGAGTAGCACCTACAATTCCGAATTTAATGGATTCCTCGGTATTCTTAGCACCACTAACAAAACCTAAATTTTCATCCTCGAAAACTGAACCTTTTAACCCATCACGTAAATCATCACTAAACGCTGCAAATTTTGGAAGTTGCTGCATGTATTTTTTAAGAGCTCGTTTTTCTTCTGGTAGCGGAGAATCTGAAGCAGTCCATCCTTCGCCATATAAAAGTGCATCAGGATTTATTTCTATAATAGCTTCGCCAATTTTATTCATGGTTTCAATGTCATGAATGCCCATAAGGTCGAAACGAAATCCGTCAATATGATATTCTTTTGTCCAGTAAGTAACAGATTCTATGATGAATTTCCGCATCATAGCACGCTCTGATGCAGTTTCATTACCACAGGCAGCAGCATCTGAATAAGAACCATCTTCCCAATGGCGATAGTAATAACCAGGTACTTCTTGATTAAAATTAGATTCTTCTGTTTTGCCAGTATGGTTATATGCGACATCTAAAATAACCCCAATACCATTATCATGAAAATTCTTTACCATTTGCTTAAACTCTTTAATGCGCACTTGGGCATTAAAGGGGTCAGTAGAAAAAGAACCTTCAGGAGCATTATAGTTGTTAGGGTCGTAACCCCAATTAAATTGTGGAGTGTCTAAATTAGTTTCATCAATAGAGTAGTGGTCTAAAGTGGGTAAAAGATGCACATGGGTAATACCTAGTTCTTTTAAATGATCAATACCTGTAGCAACTCCGTTTGGACCTTTAGTTTCAGCTTCTATTAACCCTAAGTATGTACCAGGTAGTGATGAGCCAGACTGTGGATGAACTGTCATGTCACGAACATGTAATTCATAAATTATAGCTTCATTATATTTACTAAGAGTAGGGGATGAGTCTTTTTTCCAAGCCTTCGGGTTGGTGGATTCCATATCTAAGACCATTGCCCTATTACCATTTACTCCTACAGCTTTGGCGTAAATTCCTGGAGTTTCATCTAGCCACAAATCATTAATTTTAACTTGATAGGTGTAATAGATGCCATTTAAATCACCATCTACTTTTGTTTGCCAAATACCTTGATGCTTTTTTGTCAGGTTATAGTATGAAAACACAGTAGAATCATGTCCATCTTTATAGAGTCTTAAAATTACTTCTTCAGCATTTGGAGACCAAAGTTTAAAGAGTGTAGCATCTTTGGTATATTGTATCCAAAGGTTTTCATCTATAGGGTTAGGGTACTTATTGAAGTCGGTAATAGTATTTTTGGTATTACAAGAGTTGAACAGCGCAAAACTCATTAGAATTAGTACTGTATGTTTCATTAGGCTAATGTTGATACTCTAAGATAAGGAAAGATTTTTTAGGGTAAGTGTCAGTATACAGATACCTAACTTTTCAAATTACATTACAAACTATGATAAATGAAAAAACTCCGGTAATCAGCCGGAGTTTATTCATCAATCAAAAAACGAACAGTCATGATAAACTGTTGTTACTGTTAAAATTACAACTAATATGCCAATATTGCCAATTTAAGGAATATTTAACGTGTAATTTTTATAGCTTGAACGCTTAGGATTTTTAACCCAAATACGTTTTTAATATTTTACTTCTAGAAGTATGCTTTAAACGTCTAATCGCTTTTTCTTTAATTTGACGAACTCTTTCTCTTGTTAGATCAAAAGTTTCACCAATTTCTTCTAAGGTCATAGAATGCTGATTAGCAAGACCAAAGTATAAACGAATAACATCTGCCTCACGAGGCGTCAGAGTTTCTAAAGCACGCTCAATTTCTGTACGTAAAGACTCATGTAATAATTCTCTATCTGGATTTGGAGATTCGCCACTACGAAGTACATCGTAAAGGTTAGAATCTTCACCGTCTATAAGAGGCGCATCCATAGATACGTGTCTACCTGAGTTTTTCAATGATTGTTTTACGTCGTCAACAGTCATATCCAATTCTTTCGCGATTTCTTCAGGAGAAGGCATTCTTTCATGCGCTTGCTCTAAGAAAGCAAAAGTCTTGTTGATTTTGTTGATAGAACCAATTTTGTTCAATGGCAAACGAACGATACGAGATTGTTCTGCCAAAGCTTGTAATATAGATTGACGGATCCACCATACGGCGTAGGAGATAAATTTAAATCCCCGCGTTTCGTCAAAACGCTGTGCAGCTTTGATAAGACCAAGGTTTCCCTCGTTAATCAAATCTGGTAAAGTAAGGCCTTGGTTTTGGTACTGCTTAGCAACTGAAACCACGAATCTGAGGTTGGCTTTCGTAAGTTCTTCAAGAGCACGCTGATCGCCTGCCTTAATACGTTGTGCCAATTCTACTTCTTCATCAGCGGTAATCAAGTCCACTTTTCCAATTTCTTGTAAGTACTTGTCCAAAGATGCGGTCTCTCTATTGGTGACCTGTTTTGTAATCTTAAGCTGTCTCATTAAAATAAATTAAGTTCAATTTGCATAGACTGCATATACTTATACGTAAAAATCTTCCGAATGTTACAATTGGAGGCAAAAAACTTCATTAATCTGTTGAAATGCATAAAAAAAGCCCCAACATATACGTCGGGGCTTACTTTATAAACTTACAAGAGTATTAATCTCTTCTTGGTTTTCTGTCGCGATCACGACTACGATCGTTTCCACGACGGTCATCTCTACGCTTGTCATCACGTGGTGGTCTTTCAACAAAACCTTCTGGTTTTGGTAAAAGCGCTTTACGAGAAACTTTCTCTTTACGTGTACGTTTGTCTAGGCCAAAATACTTAACATCGAATACATCGCCCATGTTTACAACATCAGCTACATTTTCTGTACGCTCCCAAGCTAGTTCACTTACGTGCAATAATACTTCGTTACCAGGCGCATCCATATATTCTACAACCGCACCAAAATCAAGCATTTTAATAACTTTTACTTCGTAAACGCTACCAACTTCAGGTTTAAATAAGATAGAATCTATTTTTGCCATAACAGCATCAATACCTTTACTACCTACACCTAAAATTTCTACAATACCTTCTTCGGTAACAGGATCCTCATTTATAACGATAGTCGTTTCAGTTTCCTTTTGCATCTCTTGAATTACTTTTCCACCAGGTCCAATTAAAGCACCAATAAATTCGTTAGGAACTCTACGAGTAACCATTGTAGGCGCGTGATCTTTAACGCTTTCAGCAGGAGCAGAAATCGTATCGGTAATTTTACCTAAGATGTGTAAACGACCATCTCTAGCTTGCTTTAAAGCATTTACAAGAATTTCGTAAGACAATCCTTTTACTTTAATATCCATTTGGCAAGCAGTAATACCATCAGCAGTACCAGTTACTTTAAAATCCATATCTCCTAAATGATCTTCATCACCTAAAATATCGGATAATACAGCATATTTACCAGAATCAGCATCAGAAATTAATCCCATTGCAATTCCAGAAACTGGTTTCTTCATTTTAACACCAGCATCCATCATAGCCATTGTACCAGCACAAACTGTTGCCATTGAAGAAGAACCGTTAGATTCTAAAACTTCAGATACAACACGAACTGTATAAGGGCAATCTGCAGGAATCATACCTTTTAAGGCACGTTGAGCTAAGTTACCGTGACCAACTTCTCTACGAGATGTTCCACGAATTGGTCTAGCTTCACCTGTACAGAAAGGAGGGAAGTTATAATGTAAATAGAAATTCTCTTCGCCTTCGTAAGATGGCATATCTATTTTGTTTGCATCTCTAGATGTACCTAAAGTTACTGTAGCTAAAGCTTGAGTTTCTCCACGGGTAAAGATTGCAGATCCATGAGTAGAAGGTAAATAATCAACCTCACACCAAATAGGTCTAATTTCATCAGTCTTACGACCATCTAAACGTAAACCTTCGTTCAATGTTAAATCACGTACAGCTGCTTTTTCAGCTTTATTGTAATATTTAGAAATTAATCCGCCAAAATCAGCTTGCTCTTCTTCAGAAAAAGATGCTTTAATTTCTTCTTTGATTTCACCAAAAGCAGAACTACGTTCATGCTTAGCAGAACCTGCTTGAGCAATAGCATATACTTTGTCATAAGCCATGTCGTGAATTTTCTTAGCCAAATCAGCTTCTTCTCTTTCACCTTGGTACTCACGAACTTCTTTTTTGCCAAAAGCTTCAGCCAATGCAACTTGAGCAGCACATTGTACTTTAATTGCTTCATGAGCAAATTTGATAGCTTCTGTCATTTCTTCTTCAGAAATCTCATCCATTTCACCTTCAACCATCATTACTGAATCAGCCGAAGCACCAATCATCATATCGATGTCAGACTCTGCTAATTGAGCGCGAGTTGGGTTAATTACGAATTCGCCATTTACACGAGCAACTCTAGCTTCAGAAATTGGGCATTCGAATGGAAAATCTGATAATTGAATAGCAGCAGAAGCAGCTAAACCTGCCATTGCATCTGGCATAACGTCATCATCATGAGACATTAATTGAATCATCACCTGAGTTTCAGAGTGGTAATCTTTTGGGAATAATGGACGTAAAACACGATCCACTAAACGCATAGTTAAAACTTCACCATCACTTGGTCTTGCTTCTCTTTTAAAGAAACCACCTGGGTAACGACCAGCAGCAGCAAATTTTTCACGGTAATCTACCGTAAGTGGAAGAAAGTCCACATCACTTTGTTTGTAGTTGGAAACAACTGTACATAATAACATACATTTTCCTGATTGAACAACAACAGAACCGTGTGCCTGTTTTGCCAATTTTCCTGTTTCGATAGAAATTTCTCTACCGTCCCCAAGGTCTATGACCTCTTTAAATACTTTTGGAATCATAAAATTCGATTAAAATTTGCGCAATGCAAATTTGTTAAACAATGGTCTTTCCGACTGAAATTCTCTGGTCGGAGTTGTTGTGTTGTTGTGTTGACCAATGAAAAACCGTGTGTAGCTTTTTGTTCGCCTTTGCCAATATGTTTGGCTTAAACTCCTAAGGCAGGAGTATTAAAAAAGGGGATAGCTAGCTATCCCCTTTTGCAATATTATTTTCTAATACCTAGCTCTTTAATTAGCTCTCTGTATTTTACAATATCATTTTTAATCATGTAATCAAGAAGACTTCTTCTTTTACCTACGAGTTTCACAAGTGAACGCTCAGTGTTATAGTCTTTATGATTTCTTTTCAAGTGACCGGTCAAGTGATTGATTCGGTGTGTGAATAAAGCAATCTGTCCTTCTGTAGAACCAGTGTTCTCTGCTTTACCGCCGTGTTTCTTGAAAATTTCGGCTTTTACTTCTTTTGTTAAATACATTCCAATATTAATTTAAATGATTTTTATGTACATGATTGATTTTCAATCAGGGCGCAAAGGTATGATATTTTTTGAAATGTTTAATTTATATTTTGATAATTTACATCAAAAAGCACAACCATTGGGCAATGGTGCTATTATTTCTAAACCTTCAGCAAAATCTGAGCTTAATTCAGAAGCAGAAAACCCATTGATGATAGACCCTTTTTGTACAGCAGATGCATAACCTGTAGTATTCATGTGAACACGAATATAAACTTCGTCTTCATTTTTAAGAGGAATATTAGAACCTGATCTTGTAAATGGTTGTTCGTCTACATGACTATGAGTTAGAATTCTTCTATAAATAAGATTTCCTTCTAAATCAATGATTTCCCACCAATCTGCATATTGGTCACAACCTGTATCAGGACTAGAGACTGTAGTAGCAATTGTATACGCATTTGACTCTCCTGTTATGCTTACCTCGGTAACTTGTGCATTAAAATCAAAAATGCTCGTCGAATCTGATTCATCGACGAGCACTTTTTCTTTATCTGTAGAACAGCATAAAAACCAAAATGATAGTATGGTACATACTAAAGTTTTCAAGCCGTTGCTTTTTCTAATCTCACCGGATTATTTTGAATAAGGTCTATATAGAGGTTGACTTTTTTCTTTAAATCTTTTCTGTGTGAAATGAAATCTAAGAATCCGTGTTCCAATAAAAATTCAGATGACTGAAAGCCTTCAGGTAAATCTTTACCAGTAGTATCCTTTACAATTCTTGGACCGGCAAAACCTATCAATGCACCTGGTTCTGCAATATTAATATCGCCAAGCATTGCATATGATGCAGTTGTACCACCAGTTGTTGGATCTGTACATAAAGAAATATATGGTAAACCAGCTTCAGACAACTGCGCAAGTTTGGCAGATGTTTTTGCTAATTGCATTAATGAAAGCGCTGCCTCCATCATACGAGCTCCACCAGATTTAGAAATCATCATAAATGGTGTTTTCTTTTTAATGGCGTAGTCAATACCACGAGCAATTTTCTCACCAACAACACTACCCATAGAACCACCGATGAATTTAAAATCCATACAGCAGATTACGATGTCTTTACCAAATGACTTTCCGTATCCTGTTCTCACAGCATCTTTAAGTCCGGTTTTTTTCTGTGCCGCTTTTAAACGCTCACTATATTTCTTAGTATCCTCAAATTTTAAAGGATCTTTAGAAGTAAGATTAGCATCAAGTTCTCTAAACTTATTGTCATCGAACAAAATTTCAAAATATTCTTTGCTACCTATTCTTACATGATAATCGTCTTCAGGACTTACATAAAAGTTTTTTGCAAGATCGTCTGACTCAACTATTTTACCTGTTGGCGATTTATACCACAAGCCTTTAGGTGTGTCTTTCTTTTCCTCGGTAGAGGTTTGTATACCTTTTTCTTTTCTTTTAAACCAAGCCGTCATATCATCCATTTTTTGGTTATCCTATTACTGTTATAGTGTATTTACGTTGTTTAGGTCTTCAAAGGCTTTTTTTAAACGCTCTATGAAAGCAGTTTCTCCTTTTCTCAACCAAACTCTTGGGTCATAAAATTTCTTGTTAGGCTCATCTGAACCTTTAGGATTACCTATTTGAGCTTGTAAGTAGTCTTTGTTATCCTGAACATAGTCACGAACACCTGCTAAGAAGGCATACTGTAAATCTGTATCGATATTCATTTTGATTACACCGTAGCTAATACCTTCTCTAATTTCTTCAACGGTAGATCCAGAACCACCGTGAAATACAAAATCGATATGGTTATGCTCTACACCATATTTTTCAGAAATATACTCTTGAGAGTTTTTTAGAATTTTTGGAGTCAATTTTACGTTACCTGGCTTATAAACACCATGTACGTTACCAAATGCAGCAGCGATAGTAAATTTTGGGCTTACTTTAGATAGTTCTTCATAAGCATATGCTACTTCTTCTGGTTGTGTGTATAATTTAGAATCATCTACATCAGAATTGTCAACACCATCTTCTTCACCACCGGTAATACCTAGTTCAATTTCTAGCGTCATGTTCATTTTGCTCATGCGCTCTAAATACCCTTTGCAGATTTCTATGTTCTCTTCTAAAGGCTCTTCAGAAAGATCGATCATATGTGAACTGAACAAAGATTTACCAGTTTCAGCGAAATGTTTTTCACTAGCATCTAGAAGACCGTCAATCCAAGGCAATAATTTTTTAGCACAGTGGTCTGTATGAAGAATTACTGTTGCTCCATAAGCTTCTGCTAATTGGTGAACATGCTTAGCACCAGCTACTGCACCTAAAATAGCTGCTTTTTGCCCATCATTAGAAAGACCTTTACCGGCATTAAACTGAGCTCCACCATTAGAGAATTGAATAATAACAGGAGCATTTAAGCTTGCGGCTGTCTCTAAAACACCATTAATAGTATCTGAACCAATAACGTTTACCGCAGGTAATGCAAATCCTTTTTCTTTTGCGTAGTTGAAAATTGCTTGAACTTCGTCTCCGGTTGCAACTCCCGGTTTGATATTGTGAGCCATAATTATGTAGTTGTTTGTTTCTAAAAAAAAATGAAAAACAAAAGTAATAAAACAATTATATTTAAAAGGGATAGTTGATACCTATTTGCAATACAGAATTCGCAAAATTGTAATCTCTAAACCAACGTTTAGACTGAATCTCAGCAGGATTATAGGTTTTGAACCCTAAATCTAATCGAAATAGAAAATAGGTAAAATCGTAGCGTAACCCTATTCCCGTTCCTAATGCAATATCCTTTAAAGAAGCAATTCCGTCGAAGGTGGCATCGGGGTCTTCTACGTTATCTAGTACATTCCAAATATTACCTGCATCTGCAAAAATTGCTCCGTTAATATCACCTGCAACAGGAAATCTATATTCTAGATTTAAAGCCAATTTTAAGTTTGCTTCATTAAAATCGCTTACTGCAGATACGCTACCTGGCCCTAAGGAATAAGGAAACCAAGCTCGGTTATCATTTGAGCCACCTCCAAAATAACTTCGAACAAAGGGAATATTGTCAGAATTACCGTAGGGGATGGCAATACCAAAAAATGCTCTTGCCGCTAACACGTTAGAGCGAGAAAGATCCCAATATTTTACATATTCAAATTCATTCTTTATATACTGAGAAAATGGTACGCCAAAAACTAAAAGTTGGTCGTCATCATTTTTGTTGAAAGGAATAATTGATGAAAAAGCAGAAAGCACATTACCTGCGCCTTCAATTTTCCAACGGAATTGATAAAATGAATTATCTATAGGTCCGGTTCTGTTGGTTTTATTGAAAGTATAGTTAGAAGCAAAGATTAGATTATTCTCAGTTAGCCTTATTCTTCTTTCTTCAATTGAGTTGACATCGTCAAAATCATCTGTTGTTGAGCTAACTTCGCTATTAATAATAGCATCTGTAAAGCCTGTTGTACCTGACGGAATTATTAAATTTAATTCATCATCGCTATCTCCGGTTTCAAAATATTCTGCCAATTCTGGGTATAAGGTGGCATCTTCGTAAGAGTCTGCAATATCATCTAGAAGTTCATAGGTATTTGTGTAAACATTATAAAATCTATTACTATTGACGTTTCTGACAAACTGAATGTTAAGTAATTCAACATCATGATTTACAAAATCACTTGGTACCCAGTTGTAACCTAAAACTGTATTAAAGGTTTGTTTGTCCAGACCGATATTGTTCTGAAAATTAGTACCTATTGCGACTCTTGTTTTTGGCAGGGTGTAGTTAGGTATAATTCTAGAGGTGTTAATAAATGGAAACCAGATTCTAGGGAAATCTAATGCAATGTCGCCGCCAAATTCAGAAAAGTAATTGGCTTCAAAAGTATTACTACTAAGAAGACCGTAAGATCCATTTGCAGAGATACTTAAGTTTTCAGCGCCTTTGAAAATGTTTCTTATAAGTAGGGTAGTACCTAGACCAACACCTAATCTACGTAAGTTAGAGCGGCTAACTTCAAAATTTGTACCAAGTGAATACTTTGTTTTTGGAGCTAGGTAAATATTGGTGTTTACATTGTTACCTACAGAATCGGCTTCAAAAATGATGTTCGGATATTTAAATACATTAAGAGCATTTAGCTGTCTAGAGGTTCTAATTTTATCTACATCTCTGTAAATGCTGTCTTTTTTGAAAAAGATAGCATTTGCCAAGGTTTTTGGCTTAATATCAAAATTATTGGAATAATGAATGGTGTAATCTTGGTAATCTATGGTGTAAAGTGAATCTTGAGAGTTTGTTGATAGGTAATCAGTATAAATATTTATTTTATTAATCTTTTCAACCTTGTAAGCAGAAGTAGTTACTTCATTTTCTCCCCTAGTTTTTAAATCGCCAATATTTAGGGTGATATTCATTTGCTGATCATCTTCAGCTTTAATAGTATCTCTTAAAATATCGAAGGTAATGGAGCTTTCTTGAAAATTACGAATACCGCTATTTCTGAAAATTCCTGTTAATCGTTCGCGCTCACCATTGAAATTGCTAAGATCGAACTGTTGCCCTTCTTTAATTAATGATTGTGCAGAATTTAAAAAGTACAACGAATCTATAGCAGTAGATGATATATTGTTTCCTAGCGAATCGATCATATAAGGGTCACCGAGTTCAATGAGGTAGTTTACTTTGGCTTTTTTACGTTTGGTGCTATCAATTTCGTATGAAGTGTTGTTTGTGAAATAGCCTTTACTTTGGTAGTAGGCACTAAGTTTTGCTAAACTTAAACGGGTTTTTGTGGTGTCTAAAACCGTAGGTGCTTCGCCAATATCTTTAAGCCAGTTGCTAAGACCTTTTACTAAAAATGATTCGCCTAAGCGCTCCACTTGTTTGTCTGAAAGTAGCTTGTCAAGTCTCTTTTTTCTATTTTCTTTTCTGTATAACCAGGCGTTGTAAGATGAATCAGGATTCTCTTTTGCTAAGTTGTATAAATTAAGTCTTAAAGGATAGCCTAATACAGTAGAATTAGATTTTTGGTAGATAAGACTTTCTAATTCTTCGTTGTGTACTTTGATAGAATCGGCGTAAATGGAGTTTTTAATCACCAAATACTCGTCGTCCTCAACTTTTTTTAAAGAGTTGCAGGATAGCAAGACTATTGCCAGTAGGGATAATAAGCTTAATTTAGCCATGTTGTTTTTGGAGCAAAGTGCCATCCTCATAGAAATCAAAAATACATTATTTGAATGGTTGTCAAAAGTGAATTGAAACTTATCAAAAGTCTACAGCAAAAAAAGTGCCGAAATGAGCATGGACTATTTGTTGTGGAAGGTAAAAAGACGGTGGAGGAAGTAGTTAATTCCGACATGAAAGTGTATAAGCTATTAGCTATAGATCCCAGCGGGTTAGATGTAAATGGTTTACAGGTAAACGCAATATCCAATAAAGAGTTGGGGCAGGTTAGCAGTCTAAAGAACCCTAATGGGTTTCTTGGAGTGTTTCATATACCTGAAAAAACAGAAAGTGTTTTATCTGATTGGATTTTGGTATTAGACGGTATTCAAGATCCAGGTAATTTAGGAACCATTATTAGACTTTGCGATTGGTTTGGTATTACTGATATTGTTTGTTCCGCTACTACTGTAGATTGCTACAACGCTAAAGTATTGCAGGCTACAATGGGTTCGATTACACGGGTGAATATTCAGTATGTGGACCTTGAGGCATTTTTGTCTGCAACAAAATTACCTGTATATGGTACTTTTATGGATGGGGTAAGTGTTAACGATTCTAAATTACCGGAGAAAGGTGTAATGATTATGGGTAATGAGGGAAAAGGAGTTTCTGGCGCAGTAGCAAAACTTTGCACCGATAGATTGGCGATACCGCAATTTGGAGAAGCAACTACAGAAAGCCTAAACGTAGCTTCTGCAACGGCAATTTTACTTCATGAAATTAGAAGGTAGTTAGGTATTGATAATCAAATAAATTAACTTTTGCTAATTGCTAATTGCTAATTGCTAATTGCTAATTGCTAATTGCTAATTGCTAATTGCTAATTGCTAA
>NZ_CANMTX010000016.1 GCF_947500985.1 uncultured Maribacter sp. | reverse complement strand
TGCGCTGCAATTGTAGTTGCATTGGTCGAGATATCCGTTGCGTTTGCAGCTATAGCGGTGTTCTGTGTTGTTTGCTCAGCTTCAAGAGTATCTATATCCGTTGCGTTTGCAGCTATTGCAGTATTTTGTGTTGTTTGCTCCGCTTCAATAGTATCTATATCTGTAGCGTTTGCAGCTATTGCAGTATTCTGAGTTGTCTGCTCCGCTTCTAAAGTATCTATATCCGTTGCGTTTGTAGCTATTGCAGTATTCTGAGTTGTCTGCTCCGCTTCGAGAGTATCTATATCGGTAGCGTTTGTAGCGATAGCGGTATTCTGAGTTGTCTGCTCCGTTTCAAGAGTATCTATATCGGTTGCGTTTGCAGCGATAGCGGTATTCTGAGTTGTTTGCTCCGCTTCTAAAGTATCGATATCGGCAGTATTCTGGTCAACATCTGCTCTTATTGTAGTGTCGTCATATGCAAGTCCACTAATGTCTATAGTTTGGTCACCACCAAGGTCCGTGACCGTAAGGTCCGTTCCGTCGAAACTGATACCAGTATTGTATTCGTTAGAATCACTTAAATCACCATCGGCAGTATTGTGTGCTGCAATTGCAGTTGCGTTGGTCGAGATATCTGTAGCATTTGCAGCTATAGCGGTATTCTGAGTTGTCTGCTCCGCTTCTAAAGTATCGATATCGGCAGTATTCTGGTCAACAGCCGCTCTTATTGTAGTGTCGTCATATGCAAGTCCGCTAATGTCGATAGTTTGGTCACCACCAAGGTCCGTGACCGTAAGGTCCGTTCCGTCGAAACTGATACCTGTATTGTATTCGTTAGAATCACTTAAATCACCATCGGCAGTATTGTGCGCTGCAATTGCAGTTGCATTGGTCGAGATATCGGTAGCGTTTGCAGCTATTGCGGTGTTTTGTGTAGTTTGTTCCGCTTCAAGAGTATCTATATCCGTTGCGTTTGTAGCTATAGCGGTGTTCTGTGTTGTTTGCTCAGCTTCGAGAGTATTTATATCCGTTGCGTTTGCAGCTATTGCAGTGTTTTGTGTAGTTTGCTCAGCTTCGAGAGTATTTATATCCGTTGCGTTTGTAGCGATAGCAGTATTCTGTATAGTTTGCTCAGCTTCAAGAGTATTTATATCCGTTGCGTTTGTAGCTATTGCAGTATTCTGAGTTGTTTGTTCCGCTTCTAAAGTATCGATATCGGCAGTATTTTGATCAACATCCGCTCTTATTGTAGTGTCGTCATATGCAAGTCCGCTAATATCAGTACTTACATCGCCACCTGCATCGGTTACGGTTAAATTTGTTCCGTCAAAAGAGATTCCTGTATTAAAATCATCCGTTGCATCTGTATCTAAATTTACGGGTAGGTCAGTTAAATCATTGAAACTTCCTGAGAAATCATCGGCTGCATCTTGGTCAAATCCTGATAAATCAACTGTTGTAGCATTTGGGTCGTTAGATAGTGTTAATACTCCCGAGGTATAATCTAAAGTCTGAATTTCGTTTTGGTCATCTGCATCTGCATCGTCTACATTGATTGCAATAGCGTTACCGTTATCAATACTAATATTCCCTGGTGTATTGTCGGTTTGTAAATTTTGGTTATCGGTTACTGCAATTGAAATAACCGTTTCTAAACCGTTTTCATTAGTGTAGGTATATGTACCATCGCCATTATCTGCGAGAGTAGATATAGTTTGTGCAGCTCCATTAAAAGTTACATTGTTTCCGTTTCCGTCAGAAAGTGTAATGGTGCCATCGCCGTTATCGTTAAATGAAAATGATGGAGAAGAATTACCGTCGCAAAGGTTTGTCCAGATCAATCCGTTGTAATAATGAACACATTGCGTGTCGGTATTATAAACTACCGCTCCGTTTAGCGGGGTAATGGCTTGCATTTGTGCTGTTGTAAGCCTAGTTAATACAAATGCTTTGTCTGTACTTTCTAGTTCAACAATGGAAGCGGAATCAATAATATTCGGGTTTTCGCCAATTTTAACCTGGGCATTTGCAGAGACGGAAATTAATACGAAAAATAGGAGCAATTTAATTTTTGTAGACATCGTAATATTAGGGGAATAGTTAACATTCACAAAAATAGAACGACTTTTGTAGGAAAATTAGATTTTGTTGTGTAGTTAGACAAATTTGTTGCCAAACAAGAAAAGTCTATAGGTACAACGTTTATACTTGTATTTCATCGAGTTAAAATAATATTAAATTCTTGTAGGAATTCAATAAAAATAAGATAATTCTTACGTAAATTTTGTAAGGCTTGGTTGGTGAAAAAAGATTTTTATCTTGAAAGATATAAGAAGCCTTGATAATTTAAGTCACCTTCAGGAATGTAAATCGTATAGAAATAAACGCCAGTAGGTAGTCCTTTTTCTTCACCAAAAGGCACATTGTTTAGATTAGAGAATCCGACAAAATCATTTACGTAATCTGTCTTTTCGAATACTTTTAGTCCGTAGCGATCATAAATTTGAAGAAAGTTACTGTCATATTCTTCTAATTCTTCAATGTAAAAGTTGTCATTGATACCATCTCCGTTAACAGAAACAAAGAAATTATCTATAAAAAGTACATCTCTAGATAAAGGTTCGAAAGGACTTTTAGATGATCCAAGCGTAATGGCTTCATAGTCATCTGGTATAAATGATTCCGTGGTTACAAAACCTTCGGTTAAAGTACCTACGGGTACACTACCTACTAAATTCACCCATTGTTGTAATGCTTTGCTAAAACCTACAGGAATTACTTCATCTACATTGTCCGTTAAACTTTCAATAGTACTGCGTAAATTCCAACTTAAGGTAACCGTTGAAGAAACGGTACCTTCTAACCTCCAAAACTCGAATGTATTTACCAATTCTACATCTAAATCGGTTGCGCTGGTATCAAAAGAAGTAAGTGGTGCAGGTGCGTTACTTGGGTTTTCATAAAAGTAAGCGCACTTAGCAAAGAGGTTGACACTTTCTGAATTTATAATTAACGGTCTTAGAAATTGAACATCACCTACCGGGAAACCAAAATTCTGCTGATTGGTAATAGCCGCATAACCCTCAATTTTACTAAAGTCATTTTCGCCGCTGTAAAATGAATTATCTACGAAATTGTAAAATATATCTGGTTGCGCAGTAGGAGTAAGAATACTACCAAAAATGAAATTGGTGTTATTAGTATTGTCCATACCAAGATTCAGCTCCATATTGTTCTCTAGGGCAATTTCCATATCATGGAACTGCGGAGTAACATTGCCCGATACCGTCAAAAGCTCAGATCCATAAAAACCAGCAAGACCAAGATTATTATCTAAAGGCGATTCATTAATGAGATTGGTGTGAAAACCAATTTGCCCACCTTGGTGAATACGTAAGTTGCCGTTATTATATAATGCTGTTTGGGCAGAAATAGTTGCCGCAAATAGAAAGAAAAGTATTTGTGTGTATTTTTTCATTAGTCGTTCTGCTTTTCTAATAACATGGTTTTAATCTCTGTCATTTGAGCTTTTAAAGCCTCTAATTCTGTACTCATGTTATCATTGGTGCTCTGCAATTCTTTAATCTTCTTTTCTTGCTCAATAGTATGCAAAAATAGTTCTTCTATCTTTTCTAGGTTGACTCTAGATGCCTCTCCTAAATCCCAAAAACCTTGTTCTTTAATTTCTTTTGCAGATTTAATGCCTGGTAAGTGGTTATTCTCTTTTACAAATTTTTCAATTTCAGATAAGTTGGAAAATTCATAATTTGGATTCAAAATAGAATTTCCCAAGAAGTATTTTTGAAAAACATAATCTGGCACTGTAATATAACCTGTAGCCGAAATTGTGCCATCTGCTATGATGTCGCCATCTACGTGTAATCTAGCACCAACTGCAGTACCCGTAGCAAAAGTTGGTCCGATACCTATATTTTGGGTAGGGTCAATAATCATTGCTTCGTCTCCGGCAGTAGAAAATCTTAAATAATCAACTAAAGTCCCTCGAAAAATACCTGTGTCGGAATCATTATAAAACCCTAAGCTTGGTGCCCCAGAACTACCATTATTAGCTGCAAATCCATTTCGAGCTCTAATTTGACCATCAACATCTAATTTATCCTGAGGAGTAATATTTCCTATACCTACATTGCTATTTGCACCAGCAAAAGAAAGCACACTATTAGTAATATCAAAAGTTAGATTTTTGTCATCTAAATCATATGTTCTATCAGCGGTTTGAATTAAGTTGGTGTTAGATAAATTATCGCCAGCATTTAATCCGTCAATTTCCGTTTGAATTTCTACAATAGCCGCCTGCACATCTGTACTTGTTGTATTTCCAACAGCAGTAAAAGGAACTGCCGATGCAATCTGGTTATCGGTATTTATGGTGTGAGTCAGGTCTGAAATTTGACTTTCCGTAATTGTTAAGTTTGTATCATTGATATCGACAAGGATTTCGTTGTTGACAGCATCCTCGGTCACAGTAATCTTGTTTGAGCCGGCATTTACGCTTCTAAATTCAAGATCGGCAACATTTTTTTGAATAAAAACTGGAACTCCTGCAATTCCTTGATTTGAAGCTGTATTTGTTTCGCCAGTAATGATGATTCCATCAATTTCGGTTTGAATTTCTACAATAGCTGCTTGTACATCGGTACTAACAGTATTTCCAACTGCAGTAAAAGGAACTGCCGATGCAATCTGGTTATCGGTATTAATGGTATGAGTCAGGTCTGAAATTTGACTTTCCGTTATTGTAAGGTTCGTATCATTGATATCGACAAGAATTTCGTTGTTGATAGCATCTTCGATAACAGTTACTTTATTAGATCCTGCGTTTAAACTTCTGAATTCAAGATCGGCAACATTTTTTTGAATAAAAACTGGAACTCCTGCAATTCCTTGATTTGAAGCTGTATTTGTTTCGCCAGTAATGGTGATTCCATCAATTTCGGTTTGAATTTCTACAATAGCTGCTTGTACATCGGTACTAACAGTATTTCCAACTGCAGTAAAAGGAACTGCCGATGCAATCTGGTTATCGGTATTAATGGTATGAGTCAGGTCTGAAATTTGACTTTCCGTTATTGTAAGGTTCGTATCATCTATATCGACAAGAATTTCGTTGTTGATAGCATCTTCGATAACAGTTACTTTATTAGACCCTGCATTTATACTTCTGAATTCAAGATCGACGCCATTCTTTTGAATAAAAGTTGGAACTCCTGCAACACCTTGATTAGAGGCTGTATTGGTTTCACCGCCTGTAACAGTTATTCCATCGATTTCAGTTTGTAGTTCTGTTATCGCCGCTTGAACATCCGTACTCACTGTATTGCCGTTAGGTGCAAAATCTACTTCGCTAGCATCTTGGTCGGTACCACCACCGCCACCAGGAGGGAAATCTGCCCATTCGACATCTCCGGCAACAGTTGTGATTAAAACTTGGTCTTCCGTCAATACACCAGGTGCAGGCTCAATTTTTATAGGTGTTACTGCTTCATCTTCAATTGCAAATTCGCCAATATTATTCATGGTAAGATCACCACCTACGGCAACGGGTGTTGGCTCGCTTGCGGCGTTACCAACGAAAATGAATCCATCGTCTAAACTTAGATTTCCTTCTGGTATATCTACAAAACCACCATCGGTTAACGAAATACGATTCCCTACGATAGATAATTGTTGTTCATCTGTATCTACTGTTCCGGCAGGTAAATCTACAAATCCGCCATCAGTTAATGATATGCGATTCCCTACGATAGTTAATTGTTGCTCATCTGTATCTATTGTACCAGCAGGTATATCGATCCATTCAACTGTTCCCGCAGTACTAGTCGATAAAATCTGTGCATTTGCAGGTGCAGCATCAGACGGGGCAATATCGAGGGTAGAAATAGTACCATTTACAATGTTTGCCGTTCTAACCGAGTTGTTTGCCAATTTAATGTTGGTAACTGCATTATTTGCTAATTCTTCAGTATCAATACCACCTGCGGTTACATCTAAGGTATAAGGATTTGTATCTGTACCACCCCCAAAACGTACCAAGGTACCATCCGTAGCATTTAAAATTTCATTTCCAACAATACCATCAACCTCTACAGCTGCAGCAGGTAAAGTAATTGTATTGCCATTACTTAACGTTATTTCGTTCGTCGTTGGGTTGATACTTAAGGTTTGAAAATACGTAGATAAGTCAATGGTATTCGGGTCATTCTCTATACTAAGAATATTAGCCGTAAGATCTAATTGCTGATCATCAGAACCTATTAAAGCACCTAAGCTAATAGTTGAAACTCCCGCAATGGTAGATCTAGCAATTGTTAGTGTAGTATCTAGTTTATTGAAAGTTAGATCGTAAAGTCCGTCAGAGTCTTCCCATTGTACAATCCCGTTTTCATCGGTAGTCAATACTTGTCCCGGTACAGAGTTGGCTATATCTGCCGGGGCAATGCTACCATCTCTTATCTCTTCAGACCCTACGGAGTTTTGTCTAAGTTCACTAGAACCTACAGATTCGGCTGCTAATTTTTCTTGTGTAATAGAATTGTCTTGAATGTCATCTGGTCCTATACCACCATCAATAATGTTATCGCCCAAAATACTGTTTTTGGCAACTTCTAAGTTAATACTACCTGCAGTTTCGGTAATTTCAATGGTGCTTCTGCCATTTATAATAGGGTCGTTGGTGATAGAAAAATTTACGGCATCACATAAATTAACCCATTGCGTACCGTCGAAATAATTAATACACTCGGTATCTATATTGTAGACCATACCACCTTGTCTCGGAGTAATAGCCTCCATTTCTAAAGTAGTTACACGGGTTATTACCAATACTTTAGAAGTGCTTTCAAGCTCTAAAACCGATGAAGCATCTATATTTTGTGGGTTGTCTCCTATTTTAATTTGTGCGAATGCGGTAGGTATCGCTAGTACTGTAAATAAAATAAAGAAAATTATTGCTTTCATACTTAGTGTCTTAAGACGAGAAAATAGTGATAAACAAAAATAGAATTATCTTCTTAATCCGCTTTATTTATAAGTTGAAATAATAGGGTAATGGGTTAAAGAACATCTAAGGTCGTTGAATGGGGTTGTTTTCTATAGCGAATTAAGGTTTTGGTAGCTGCAGAAAATACTATCTACCATGAAGAAATTAACAAAAGTTTATTGATGGGTTTTTTTTTATGAAGATTACAAATCTTTTCTTTATCTTTTGAATGCCCTTTACTGAGGGTGTTATCAGTTTTAATATACAATAAATGACCAAAAAATTACTTTTCTTACTAGTATTATTTACAACAGTATCAGGCTTTTCACAAGATGATACCAGACAACCATTAAGAGGTTCTGTAATCTATATGAACATTGGGGTGCCCAATGAAAATGTAATCAATGCAACTTCTGAACACGCCACAATAACCAATGATCAAGGATTATTTCGAATTAATGTAAAGGTGGGTGACCAAATTGTTTTTTCTGCTGTTAACTATAATATAAAAGTGGTAACGATTACTGAAGAGATTTTAGCCAACAATCGTTTGGTGGTAGAGGTGAACGAAAAAGTGACGGAGTTAGACGAAGTGGTAATTACCCCAGAACAACAAGAACGTTTTTTAGCGGTAAAGAACCAAGAGTTTAAGGAGTATGAATACGAAATTGATCGTGGTACAGAGGTAGAAAATATAGCGATGTCTGAGGCAGATAGAGGTATGCAAGACGGTTTAAATTTTGTGAATATTTTTAGGGCTATTTTCAAAGCTCAAGATGAGAAAGCGTCTGAAGAAGCACCTACATTAAAGGTTAGCGAAGTGCTTAGACAAGTGTATGATGATTCTTTCTTTGTAGTAGATCTTAATATTCCTCAAGATAAAATAAACGAATTTTTATTCTATTGTGATGATCAAATGCCAACTAGGTCTTTATTAAAAAAGGAAAATGAATTTCAGTTGATTGATTCTTTGGTTGATCATAGTAAGACATTTCTCAAAAATTTAAATGAGGAGTAGACTCCTTGTATTTTTTCTTTTTTCTAGTGCATTGGTATTTGCACAAATAGGTGATTCTAAAAGATTAGAAGGTAGAGTGTATAGTGATGACGGTGACGTTGCTGCAACACATGTACTTAACTTAACCTCACAAAGAGCTACTATTACAGATGAATACGGGTATTTTTCAATACCTGTGAAACTTTTAGATACCTTAGAATTTTCTGCCATTCAATACAAAAAGAAGATTGTGGTGGTCAGCACATCAATTTTAGAAAGTAAGTTGATCTCTGTAGGGTTAGAAGATGCTTTGACCGAATTAGATGAAGTAACCGTAACACCATATAGCCTTAGCGGTAATTTGTTGGCAGACCTACCTACCTTAGATTTAGAACCAATTGTTACAGCATCTACATTGGGGCTACCCAATGCATATGTAAAAATACCGACCAAGGCAGAGCGAGAGCTTAAAGCGGCAACTGGTAACCCTATTATGAGTTTTGACCCCTTAATTAATGCAATTTCTGGGCGTACCAAAATGTTGAAGAAACGGGTAGAGCGAAATAAATTGTACGATAGAACAGAAAGGGTAAGAGACTTTTATGCCGATAGTGTTTATGTAAAGCAACTATCGATCCCTGAAGATAAAATAGACGATTTTCTATATTACTGCGAGGTTGATCCAAGTTTTCAACAAGTTGTAGACACCCACAGCGAATTAGAGATTTGGGAGTATCTACGACAGAAAAGTTTGTTGTACAGAGAAAATAATTCTTTAGATTAGAGTCCATATTTTTGGCATATGCTTTGTAATAAGGTAATGAAACATAACACTATGAAATTTTTGAAACCGGTACTACTCTTATTAATACTTCCTCTTTTTGCTTTTGCGGGAGCACATAAATTTTACATTAGTGTTACCAATGTAGATTACTCAGAAAAAGATCAAGCTGTACAGATAATTACACGTGTTTTTATTGATGATATGAATGCGGTATTGAAAGAAAGGTATGAATTTGCTTCGTCATTGGGTACAGATAAAGAATCATCGGTAGATAAGGAGTATTTGGAAAGATACTTACGTACTAAATTCGTGGTAGAGATAAATGGCAAAACCGTAAAGTACGATTTTATAGGTCATAAATACGACTCAGATATGGTCATTTGTTATTTAGAAGTTCCAAATATTCCCTTAGAAACACTAAAGCAAATTGGTATAACTAATGAGGTGCTGACAGATATATATGATGATCAGCAAAATGTGGTACATATGAAGGTCATGGAGCAGAAAAAGAGCCATGTATTGGTGAAGTCACGTCCTAAAGGAATGTTAAATTTGTAACATAGATTAAGATATCCCTATAAAAACTTTATTTTTCGGGTACTAAATAACTATGAAATGATAAGAGTAAAGTACGCATTTGCGTCTATTTTATTCCTTTTTGCCGCTATAACTTTTGCACAAGAGGCGGTTACCAAAGAAAAGGAAGCTGGGCACACCAACCAGAGTAAGTTTAAACAATTATATGAGGAGTTCGCTACGCCGAACACCTATAGGTCTGCATCGGGAGCTCCTGGTCCTGATTATTATCAACAACAGGCAGATTATGTAATGGATATTCGTTTAGATGACAAGGACGCCAAAATATTCGGTACAGAAACCATTACGTACACCAATAATTCGCCAGATGATTTAGAGTACTTATGGGTGCAGTTAGATCAGAATGTTAGAACTAAAGATTCAAAAGCAGCTTTAAAGAACGGTAGTGGTATTCCACTTGGTGATTCACCTGAGAAATTTGTTGGGAATTACATGACAGAATCTTTTGATGGTGGTTTTAATATCGATTACGTAAAAGATAATTCAGGTAAAGCATTACCACATATAGTGAACTTCACCATGATGCGTGTAGATTTACCTACACCGCTTAAAAGTGGAGATAAATTTTCTTTTGACATAAAATGGAATTATAACATACCAGATCATACAGTAAACAGAGCTAGATCTGGATATGAGTTTTTTGAAGAAGACGGAAACAGAGCGTATGTAATTGCGCAGTTTTTTCCAAGAATGGCAGTTTATAATGATGTAGAAGGATGGCAGAACCACCAATTTTGGGGTAATGGGGAATTTGCATTGCCATTTGGTGACTATGAAGTGAATATTACGGTACCTGCAGATCATATCTTAGACGGTACAGGTGTACTTCAGAACAGAAAAGATGTATATACTAAAGCAATGATGAGTCGTTATGAGCAGGCGAAGAAGTCTTATGACAAACCTGTTATCATTGTAACTCAAGCAGAAGCAGAAGCAGCTGAAAAAGGATTTTCAGAGAAAACAAAAACATGGAAGCTTAAGGCAGAAAATGTTCGTGATTTCGGTTTTGCAACATCAAGAAAGTTCATTTGGGACATGCAAGCCGTTAAATTAGGAAATAGAGATATTATGGCTGTCTCAATGTACCCTAAAGAAGGTAACCCATTATGGGAAGAGTATTCTACAAAGGCAGTTGCACATACGTTGAAATCATATTCATCACATACATTTGACTACCCTTACCCTAAAGCAATATCTGTACATGCCAAGCAGCAAGGTATGGAGTACCCAATGATTTGTTGGAACTATGGTAGACCAAATAAAGATGGTAGCTATTCTGACAGAACTAAATACGGAATGATCAGTGTAATTATTCATGAAGTAGGTCATAACTTTTTTCCAATGATCGTAAATTCAGACGAACGTCAGTGGGGATGGATGGATGAAGGTTTAGATACTTTTATGCAGTTTATGGCAGAACAAGAATTCGGTGAAGCTTACCCAACTGCAATAGCACCAAATGATAAGTACCCATCTAGAAGAGGTGATCCTGCGAAGATCGTACCTTACATGAGCGGAGATCAAAGTACAATTTCTCCAATTATGTCTAATCCAGAGAATGTATTTCAATTAGGTCCCAATGCATATGGTAAGCCGGCAACAGCTTTAAATATTTTGAGAGAAACGGTAATGGGGCGTGAGTTGTTTGACCATGCTTTTAAAACGTATTCTCACCGATGGAAGTTTAAGCACCCAACCCCAGAAGATTTCTTTAGAACAATGGAAGATGCTTCTGCTGTAGATTTAGATTGGTACTGGAGAGGTTGGTTCTATACTACTGATTATGTAGATATGGCCGTAAAGGATATCAAGAAATATTATGTTAGCGACAAGCCTAATAAAAAAATGAAAGCTTATTTGGCTGAACGTGGTATTCCAGAATCTAATTTAAGACCAATGGTTTATTTAGAGGAATTTGATGATGCAAATATGGTAGCTCCTGAATTAAAGGATAATTTACCATCAGAAACGTCAAAAACTTTAAAAGAATTTATGATGGATAATATGACTGCAGCAGAAAGAGCAGCGGTTAAAGAGCCAAAGTATTTTTACGAAGTAACGTATAACAGTCCGGGTGGTTTACCAATGCCATTGATTGTAGAATATACGTATGCAGATGGTTCTGTAGAGAATGTAACCTATCCTCCAGAAATATGGAGAAAGAATAGCAAAGAGGTAAGTATGGTAATTTCATCTACTTCTGAGTTAAAAGGTGTAAACATCGATCCTAAAATGGAAACGGCAGATATTGATACTACAAACAATAGCTGGCCGAAGAAAGAGCAAGAGAGCGATTTCGATAAAATGAAGGATGGAATTAAAGGAGAATAATTAACAAAATAATTATTGAAAAAAGCCTCGTAGTTATACGGGGCTTTTTTAATTTCGATACTAAACTTGTTTATATTTGTAGTATGATTGCTATGTATTCATTATTTATTAGTGGCGCAGAAATTTTCTTCATTATGTTTATCGTAGTGATGGTTTTTGGTGCCGACAAAATTCCTGATATTGCTAAGGGGTTGGGTAAAGGTATGCGTCAACTTAAAGATGCGACCGAAGATATTAAACAAGAAATTCAAAAGAGTGCTGACAAGCAGGGTATTGATACAAGCTTTGTTACCGATATCAAAAAAGATATCGATGACATGAAAAAAGATATCAGTTCTGGCTTGGGTAATGACGTCAAGAAGCAAATTAGTGACGTTAGCAAGAACATCAATGATGTAACGGGTAGTATCAAGAGAAAGTAACCTATTATGTTAGATAAGATTTTACAATGGGATCGAGATGCCTTTGTCTATCTTAACAGTCTTGGTATTGAGCAGTACGATATTTTTTGGTCTACGGTCACCAAATTTCCACCTTGGCTTCCCTTATTTGCATTTATTATTATTCTATTCTTTGTAAAGTTTCCGAAGCGAGAAGCTATAACTATGATTTTGACCTTATTGGTAATGGTTTTATTTGTGGCTACAGTAACAGATTTGACCAAAAATGTAGTGGCTCGGTTACGACCAAACAATGACGAAGAAATAAATACGTTGATTCGAATATTAAGAAGTCCGTCAGGTTTCAGTTTTTTCTCAGGTCACGCTTCATCTTCCTTTTCAGTCATTACAATAACGGTACTTTTTTTAAGACGGAAATTTAAATGGGTGTACCTATTTTATATCTGGCCTCTATTATTTGCGATGAGTAGAGTATATGTAGGTGTACATTTTCCTATTGATTTAATGGTGGGCGCTTTGGTAGGTATTTTATCGGCTTGGTTGTTTTATAGATTATACGGGTTACTTATTTCACCCTACTTAAAGTTAAACCATCGCGTATAGGCAGCAATACCGTTTCTAAAAGCGGATGCTCACTTAATTTCTTGTTATAGTCTAATAACACCTTCGTAGTAATATCTTTAGGGTCTAAGGGTTCTACCACTTTACCAGACCACAGTACATTATCAGAAAGTATAACAGAACCAGACTTGGTTTTTGGTAATACCGCTTCTAAGTATTTGTCGTACTGTTTTTTTTCTGCATCAATAAAAATAAGGTCGAAAGTAATATCCATTTTGGGGATGATATCAAGCGCATTTCCCACATGCTGAATGATCTGAGACCCATAATCGCTTCGGTCAAAAAAGGAACGCTGTATTTGTTCTAGTTCAGCATTGACATCTATGGTGTGTAATTGTCCGTTTTTTGATAAACCTTCCGCAAGGCATAAAGCAGAATACCCGGTGTAGGTACCGATTTCAAGAATATTGGTCGGGTTTATCAATTTAGAAAGCAAACTTAAAACACGACCTTGAAAATGTCCGGTAAGCATACGTGGTTGTATGACCTTTAAGTGCGTTTCGCGCGTAAGCTCTTGTAATAATTTAGGTTCAGCTTGTGAATTATCGGCTAAATAGCTTTCTAAAAGAGGTGATAAAAAATGCATGCGTTTCTTTTTGCAAAAATAGGGTTTTAAGCCTTAATTTAATGAACTGAAAAGAGTACAGCGATGAATAATGAAATTACGATTAGAGAAGCGGTAAAAAGTGATATACCTGTTTTGTTACAGCATGAGCAGGAAGTAGTGAAGGCAGAGCGCCCGATGGACCCAACAATTAGAAGTACCGACGTTAATTATTATGATTTAGACGCACTGATGGAAAACCCTAGAGCAACAGTTATGGTTGCTTGTGACGGTGATAAAATTGTAGCGACCGGTTATGCCTTAGAAAAACCTGCTAGACCTTATCTAGATCATAAGACTTTTGCTTACTTAGGTTTTATGTACACCGATCCAGAATATAGAGGTAAGGGTATAAATGGTAAAATTGTAAGTGCTTTGCAAGATTGGTGTACAAAAGCAGGTTTAATTGAAATACGATTGCATGTATATGATGAAAACGAACCTGCCATAAAAGCTTATGAAAAAAAAGGATTTAAAAAACATATGATAGAAATGCGTTTAAGAACAGAATTGTAGTACCCATTTATTGAATAGAGTCTATAGAATTATAGGCTTATGATTACTTTTATATAAAATTAGTTATGGAATTTAAAAATACGTTGGCGTTTGCACAGTCGTTAGATGCGCAAGACAACTTAAAAGCATATAGAGATGAGTTCATTTTTCCTAAAATCAATGGGGAAGAAGTTATCTATTTTACAGGGAACTCTTTAGGTCTGCAACCAAAACGAACCAAAGCTTTCGTTGATGAGGTGATGAAAGATTGGGGAGAATTAGCTGTAGAAGGTCATTTTTATGCTGAAAAACCATGGTGGGATTACCATGAGCGTTTAGCAGCACCTTTAGCAAAAGTTGTTGGTGCATTACCAGAAGAAGTATCGGTGATGAATACGTTGACCGTAAACCTTCATTTGTTAATGGTGTCTTTCTATACCCCAACAAAAACAAGATTTAAAATACTTTGCGAAGAGAAAGCTTTTCCAAGCGATCAATATATGTTTCAAAGTCAGGTTCGTTTTCATGGTTTAGATCCAGATGAAACCATTGTGGAGATTAAGAAACGTGATGGTGAGCATCATTGGAGAACAGAAGATATACTTAAGAAAATTGAAGAATTAGGCGATGAGTTAGCGCTTGTTTTAATTGGTGGGGTAAACTATTACAATGGTCAGGTAATGGATATGGAAACCATTACAAAGGCCGGAAAAGCCGTGGGAGCCAACGTTGGTTGGGATCTTGCGCATGCGGTAGGTAATGTAGAATTGAAACTGCATGATTGGAATGCTGATTTTGCGTCTTGGTGTAGTTATAAGTACATGAATAGTGGTCCGGGTAATGCATCGGGAATATTCGTAAATAAAAAACACCTCAATAAAAAAGATATTCAACGTTTTGAAGGTTGGTGGGGAACGAAGAAGGAAACCCGTTTTCTTATGAAGCCAGAATTCGAACCTATGGAAAATGCAGATGCGTGGCAAATAAGTAATGTGCCTATTTTATCTGTTGCACCATATCTAGCATCTCTGACCATGTTTGAAGAAGTGGGCATGCAAAAGCTGATAGAAAAAAGAAAGTTAATTGTTTCCTATCTGGAGTTCATTTTACATGAAATAGATAAAGAAGTCGATAGTTCTTTTGAAATTATAACTCCCGAAGATAGAGGTTGTCAGTTGTCTGTATTCTTACACGGACAAGGAAAATCTTTGTTTAACTATTTAATGGAAAACGGCGTGGTAACAGATTGGCGCGAACCAAACGTAATTCGTTTGGCACCGGCACCTTTCTATTCCACCTATGAAGATATGTATCGTTTTGGTCAAATTCTGAAAGCAGGAGTGTTGAAAAACTTAAAATAATATATTTTAATTTTTTCAACAACCAACAACCAACAACCAATCAATTCTAGATGAAGTCATTACGATTAATTTTAGGGAATGCTAGATACTTCGGTCCTTCATGGGTTTTCGCAAGTATCAATATTTTATTTGGTACATGGGCAATTTATATACCTGCAGTCAAAGATGCTTTAGAAATTAGTAAATCCGAATTGGGTATAGCAATATTCTTTTTGGCGTTGGGGGTATTCACTGTTTTTCCGTTTGCTTCTGGTATTGTCAATAAATTTGGAGTTGGTAAGGTCACCTTCTACGGAGTAATGATGAGCTGTACTGCGGCCATGCTTCCATTTTTAGCATCTAATTATTATGTGTTGATGATTGCATTATTTCTTTTTGGAGCGGCAAACGGTATTACCGATATCGCTATGAATACTTTGGTAACCGAGATTGAAAAAAAGGATAAAGTAAAGTTTATGGCAGCTTCCCATGGTTTTTTCAGTCTTGGAGGAGTCTTGGCGGGTTTAGGTAGTTTTTTAATTGGTCCGTTATCAAATCCCGTATTACACATGTCTCTTGCCGTCTTGTTGGTAGTTTTGGTTAATTTTAAATTTAGAAGTCAATATTTTTCAGAAATAGCGGAGGAAATTGAAAACGAACCATTTAGCTTAGGACTTTTAAAACCATTGTTGTTACTGGGTCTTATTTCATTCGTGGCAATGGGCAGTGAAGGCGCTATAGTAGATTGGAGCGGATTGTATCTTAAGGAAGTAGCATTAGCTCCAGAAGCTTTATGGGGATTAGGTTTTTTAGGATTTCAAACTACCATGACCTTAGGTCGCTTTTTAGGTGATGGTATAAGTGATAAAATCGGGTCGGTGAAAATTGTGGCTTTGGGAGCTGTTTTTGCGATACTAGGTTATTTTTTAGTGCTTTCAGCAGACATTACTTTAAGTATTATAGGTTTCACTTTGAACGGATTGGGTTTTTCTGTAATGGTACCTGAAGTTTTTAGAATAGGAGGGAATGTAAAAGGAATTGAATCCTCTAAAGGCATTGCATTTATAGCAGGTACGGGTTATGCGGGCTTTTTGTGTGCGCCGCCGATCTTAGGTTTTTTAGCGGAAAATTACAGTTTAACTAGAAGCTTTGTTGTGTTGCTAATCTGCGCATTTCTTATACTATTGTTTACACTTTTATTAAAGCGAAGAAAGGCTTAGCTTTTTCTAGTTTTTAATATTACTCTTGACTTTAAATTCGCTGTTAGGATCTTGTACTTTCTCAATAAATTCTAGCATCTCATCAGTTAACAGTAATTGGTTTTGAGAATTCCAGTAACTCTGATCGTAAGGGTACTTTATTTTGAACAAGTCTTTTGATGAACTCACGTTTTTCTTTATATCAAAATCGCCTTCGTTGTCAGATGTTGTTAAAATAAAAGATACATCGTAGAAAGAGGTATAGGAATTTTGCTCATCTGTCAATTCTACTTTTACATCATATTTGGCAGATGCTATATGATACTTGTTATTTTCAGAAGATTTTGAAAGGTAAATTTCTTTTTCTACCGATACTGTTCTAAATCTTGTTTCCCCGTCTTCCTTGTATGGATTGTTCTTAAAATCAATTTCTATTAAAATTCGTTCTATAGCGTGGTCTTCATTGTTAATTATATAGTAACCAACAACTTTTTCATTGTCAAACTCAGGTTTCGTGTGAAAACTTAAATTTATTTTATTTCCATTCTCGAAAGTAGATTCTGTTAAATCAAAAGCATCACCCGTAGCATTTATAGGGGTGAAATTCATGAATAGTTGGTAAAAAGTTTCAAAAATGAAATATACTTTCTTTTCATCTTTAACCAATCCAACTTTACGCATATTGGTCAACTCAACTTTAAAATCTTTTTTGTCTGGATCAATTTCTTTAGTGTATAAAAGCGTTCTTCTTTCTAGCTTTCCTTGTATATCCTGTATTCGTGTAATTTCACCATTATATCGCAATACACCTCTCAATAAAAATTTCTCTTTATAAGGGTAAGTAGGGTAGTTGGATCTTACTGAATCTCCTACTTTTTGCCAAAGCGTTTTTTCATTGGTAACGGTAACTTCATTTAATTCTAATACACTTTTGTTGAGGTAGATGGTGTCTTTAATTTTTTGAGAAGTGGTTGTAAGCTTATCATACCCAACGCTGTAAACGATAATAGAATCTAAACTCGAAGAGAACTGAAAACGCCCATCAGCATTAGTCATTGTATGGTCTTTACTATTATAAACGCCAACAAATTCTAATGGAGAATTATCTGCACTATCTACAACAAGAGCGCTAGTGTTGTTCTGAGAATGGCTGAAAATAGAAAATAAAAAAAGTAAGAAGAATGGAAGTTTCATAGTGTAGTTGATGAATTTGAAGTGCATCAAATTTTATACCGTTTTATTTAATTTTTAGCCTAAGCCCATTGTGAACTAGCAACAGGTAATCTTCACTGAAGTATGTTTTATTGGCTACTTAATTTTTAAGATTACTATTAAATTTGAAGTCGTTTTGTGGGTCTTTTACTTTATTAATGAATGCTGTCATTTCATCAGTTAAAAGCAATTGATTCTGTTCATTCCAGTAGCTAGGGTTGTATGGGTAATCTAATTTAAAGAGGTCTTTGGTAGCACTCGTGTTTTTTGTCACTTCAAAATCCCCAAAATTATCTGTGGTCATTAATACAACCTTCAGATTATGTTTTCCTTCAAAAGAATTCTCTTTGTCTGTAGTGATAACTGTATATTCAAGATTTCCAGAATCAAGAAAATATTTATCTGACTCAAGTTTTTTCTTAAAAAACACATGTTTTTCGTAAAAGCTTGTTCTGTATAAAAGATGTTTGTTTTTGAAAAAGTCACCTTTTTTCGAGTTTTTTTCAAACTTATATTCCTGGACTGCAAAATCACTACCGTTTATAATATAATAACCTTTAATTTCAACTGAGTCCGACTCTTTAATGAATTCAATTTTTATATTCTTACCATTATTAAATTTCTTTTCGGTAATATCATAAAGGGACTCGTTTTGTGTAATTTCAGTTAGCTGATTATAGAAATCTTTTAATGAAGGGAAAACCAAGTAGGCATTTTTCTCATCATTTTTTAAACCTAATTTTCTCATATTAGTTAGTTCTACAATAAAGTCTTTTTTTGATTCCTTAATTGTATCGTCTGTGAACATGTTCTTGATAGATAGCTTTCCTGTAATATCTTCAATTCTATGCATCTCTCCGTTATATTTGGATATTGCACGAAGCATAAACTTCTCTTTAAAGGGTTCATTGCTGTAGTTTATGTTCAGCAATTCATATACTTCTTGTAAAATTGATTTTTGATTTGTAACCACTACCTCATCTAATTCTAAAATGCTCTTTTCTAGAAATATCGTGTCTTTTAAGTGGCTAAAACTAGCTTTGATTGTTTCATACCCAGGTCTATAAATTGTAACAGAATCTAATGATGATGAGAACTGAAAACGCCCATCAGCATTGGTCATTGTATGGTCTTTACTATTGTAAACACCAACAAATTCCAATGGAGAATTTTCCGCACTATCTAGAATAATAGCACTAATACTATGTTGGGTGTAGCCAAAAAAAGAAAAAAGAAGTAATGTGTAAAGCGAAAATTTCATAATTGGTTAGTTTGTTCTGAACAATATCAAACTCCGTACCGAATTATTTCACCTCAACACCTGTAAAGAAAAGAGAGAAATCAGCATCTGGTCTTTTATGCATCATACTAATGTGTAATCCGTTTAACACTTTATAGTCTTCCCAAGTGGTCGTCATATTGGGTTCAGATTGATTTTCTTTTCTGTACACCCATTCTTTAATAATATAATCATCACCAAAATAATAATCATAAGCATCACCAGGTGTATAACCGCCTTCATTATTATAGACCGTAGTCAATTTATGCATAGTAGCTTTGCTTATAGGCGCTTCTACATTCTCTGTAAGCTTGTGGGTAAAACTATTTTGGTCCCATACCAATTGATATGGTGCCAATAACCAAAACTTATCATTTACAAATCCGCCATCGGTTGTAATCATAGTGCTATCGACGGCTTTTCTGTTATAGGTAATGGTATCTTGTCTGGTCATCATGGTAACTCCGTTAGATGATGTTTTCCATAACCAAGTGCGTTCAAAGTGCTCATCTTCACGATCCACATTAAAGGTAAATTTGATACTTTGTACATCTTTCCAGTTTTCAAATCCGTTTGCATTTGCGATTTTTTCAAGAACTGTCAATTGCGTATCTTCGGCAACAGCAATTTTAGGCTTTTTTTGGTCGGTTTTACATGCTGTAAAAACACTTGAAATTAGAATGGAAAGAATAATTATTTTTCTCATTTTCAGCAGATTTTCAAGTAAATATATCAATTACAGTATCTTTAACCTACTTTTATTTTTTGTAAACCATCTATCAAAGTGACATTTCTTAAAAAGCTATGTTTTATTATTATTGGAAACCAATTCAATGAAAAAACGGTTTCTAGTGGTAAAAACGAAGAATATACCGATTTAGAGTTAGTAGAACGCATTGTATCTAACAATGACTCTATGCTCTTTGGTGTACTCTATGATAGGTACTCAAAATTAGTTTACAATAAGTGCTTGGGGTTCGCAAAATCGAACAAAGAGGCAGAAGACTTGACCCAAGATATATTTCTAATGTTGTATGTTAAACTTGGGTCGTTTAAGGGAAATTCTAAATTTTCTACCTGGTTATATTCGTTTACCTATAATTTTTGTGTCAATTATGTAAATAGAAATAAGGAACGAAAAATTAATGACAATTCGGTCAAGTTTGAGACACATGAAGATGTACCGGTAGAAGTGACCGATAATTTGTTGTTAGAAATGCAAGTAGATAAGTTAAAGAAAGCCTTAGAACTTATAGCACCTGAAGACAAATCAATATTGTTATTAAAATATCAAGATGGTGCATCTATTAAAGAATTGGAAGATATTTTAGAATTAAAATCAAGTGCCATTAAAATGAGGCTCAAAAGAGCCAAAGCGAAAGTAACGGAAATGTATAAAACCTTACCTTAATGTTAGAACAGGACAAAAATCCATTTAAAAACTTGCAGGGAGATCTTAAAGATGTTCCACCAGAACTACGTAAGAAAGTTATGGAAGACGTTGCTACGGCTAAGTTGATAATGGAATTGTCTCATTTGTTTACAGGTAGTTTTGCATCTATAATTGAAGGTATGCTAAATACGAAATCGAAAAGCGAATAAAAATAAAGTAGAAAAGTTATATGGAAACAGTTGATAAGTGGAAAGACCTCACCTTTGAATCGTTAAGTAATATATTTAAAGATATTGCTTCTGCATTACCGGGTATATTCGGGGCATTTATCGTTATTATTTTTGGTTGGATTATTATTAAGGTGGTCACTTTTGTTTTAAAAAGAATATTTAAAGCAATTAAATTAGATAAAGCTTCTGAAAAAATTAATGAAGCAAAATTATTTGGAGATGCCGATATCAAAATAGATTTACCTAAAATAATCGTCACTTTTATAAAGGTTCTTTTATGGTTGGTATTTATAATCGTTGCATCGGATATTATGGGCTTAACCATTATATCGACCGAAATTGCTAACCTTTTAAGATACTTGCCGATATTATTATCAGCGATGATCATTTTTATGATCGGTCTGTTTTTAGCCAAAACTATAAAAGAAACCATAGTTAAGGTGTTTGACTCTATTGGTTTAGGTGGTGGTAAGCTTTTAGGTAACGTATTATTTTACTTAATTATCATATTTGTTAGTATTACAGCATTAAACCAAGCGGGGATAGATACACAGATAATTACTAATAACTTTACTATTGTATTAGGTGCATTCTTATTAGCAATTGCATTGGCATTAGGCTTAGGGTCTAGAGAAATTGTAGGTGACCTATTAAGAACATTCTACTCAAGAAAGATTTATGAGGTAGGGGATAAGGTTAAAATAGGAGATTTACAGGGTACAGTAATCGGTATTGATAATATTTCAATGATACTGAAAACAAAATCCGGTAAGGTTGTTATCCCTATCAAAAAGGTAGTAGAGAAAACAGTTACAGTAGAAGAACAATCCTAATCGAAAATTAACGTTTTTCATTTAGTAAGAACAGATATGGTAATAATTCAAAATGTTATTGCTACGTATGTTTATGAATTAATTCATTAATTTTGTTAGAGATAAATAAACTTAAAATATGAGTGCTAAAAAAGGAAAAATTCAAGAAGCCATAGATGAGAAAATGCTGGAGGAAAGAAAAGTCTTTCTTTGGGGTATGGTTGATGACGATTCTGCAAAACATGTAATTGACAGGTTGTTATATCTAGATATGCAGAACAATAAAGAAATACAATTATATATAAATAGTCCGGGTGGTTATGTTACTTCTGGTTTTGCAATGTATGATACTATAAAAGCATTAAAGAGTCCGGTTTCAACAATCTGTACAGGTTTAGCGGCATCAATGGGTTCTATCTTATTATCAGTAGGTAAAAAGGGAAGAAGATTTATTCAACCACATGCTCAGGTAATGATTCACCAGCCAAGTGGTGGTGCAAGAGGTCAAGCTTCTAATATTGAAATACAGGCTAGAGAAATTATAAAGACCAAAGAATTGAGTGCACAAATATTAGCAGATAACTGTGGTCAAGATTTTGACAAGGTTTTGAAGGATTTTGATAGAGATTATTGGATGAATGCAGAAGAATCTATTAAATATGGTATCGTTGACGGTATTATGGAATAGATTACGGCAGCTATAAAAATTAAAAAGTCCTTTACCATTTTGGTAAAGGACTTTTTTGTGGTTGGTAGTTAATTTTGGATAATAGAATAGTATCCGATCTTATCTTAAAAAGACAAGGTTGTTGTTGAATTTATGAGGTATGCTTAAAAAAATTATTTAGATGCTAAGACACCTTTTTTAATCTGTAATATTGGGAATTCCGTTCTTCTGTTCAACTCCAATTCTTCTGGAGTACAATCTTCTTTACTCGTGCATTTATTGATAGGTACTCTTTTACCAAAGCCTTTGTAAGAAACAATTCTGTCTTCTGATACTCCGTTTTCAATAAGATATTCATAGGTAGATTTCGCCCTTCTTTCAGAAAGATCATCATTATAGTCATGACTGCCTACGGGGTCGGTATGCGCCTCGAGCTTAATAACCATATCTGGGTAGGTGTTATTCATAACACGAACCACTTTATCCAGCTCTCTAGCAGCATCTGGTCTTATATCACTTTTATTAAAATCGAAATATATCTTATTAAGTCCCGCTAATAATTTAAGGTCAAGTACAGGTTCAAGAACAATATCTTGTCTCATTATCTTTTGAGCCTTTGGCGTCTTTGACGTGTTAAAGTAAACGTTTTTATGAGGATGGGTTTTTCTAACCGCCTCTATCATATAGTTTGTTTTTCTGTTAACGGGAAATCTATAGTACCCATTTTCATCAGTTGTTGTTTGTGCAACTAGTGTATTTGTTACTTGATCATATAAAGTTACTTTAACACTGTCTAACATTTTATTGTTTACACCATCTACTACATAACCTTCAACATCTAAAGCAGGGGTAAATTTAAATTTGTAAATATCATCACTACCAACGCCACCTTCTCTGTTAGAACTTACGTAACCATCTAATCCGTTTGGTAAACCGTAATACGCGAAATCATCACTAGAACTATTGATAGGAGTACCTAAATTAATAATATCGATAACCTCTCCGTCTTCATTAGAAATGGTTGAGAAAACGTCTAATTGACCAAACCCAACATGACCATCAGAACTAAAGAAAAGCTTACCTTCTTCGTTAATAAAAGGGAACATTTCGTTGCCTTCTGTATTTACGATAGGTCCGGCGTTAATAGGTTCTTGTACACCACCACGCTCATGTATTTCAGCATAGTAAATATCGGTACCACCATAACCACCAGGTCTATCCGATGCAAAATAAATGCGTGTTCTCGCAAGATTTACAGACGGATGCCCGGTGGAATAGTAGTCACTATTAACCCTAAGGTTACTGTTCTCTTCCCATTTATCATCAACAAGTTTGGCTGTATATATTTTTAAATTAATTTCATTTGATGCGCCGTAACCTTCTTTTTTGTCATAAAAGTTGTTACGGGTAAAATACATAATAGTATCATTCTTGTAATCTGTAGAAAAGGCTACAGAGCTTTCATGAAATTTTGTATTGATATTCCCTTTTACTCGTCTAGGTTCAGACATAGGGTTATCTTCTTGAACGGCAAACAGATCTAACCACGGTTCGTCATTCCAACCATAACTTTCACCTGTAACTACATCTCTTCTTGAAGAGCTGAAGTACAAGTTTCCCATAAATCTATACACACCAAAATCACTGTCGGTAGAATTGAATGCGACAGGTTCTACTTCGTAACGTTGTCTACTATTGAATACTACTGAAGCTAAGTTGCCATCTTGTAAAAATCGCTTAACACGAGAATCGTTTTTATTGTATTTTTTATATTTTTTTAACCAAACTTCAGACTCATCCATATCTCCATTGGCGTATAAAGCCATGGCATATTTAAAATAGTAATCTGTTGGTAGCGTAGCATTATTTATAACTGCGCTAAAATGAGGAATAGATTTTTTATAGTCGCGTATTAGTAAATAACATTCTGCCAATTGCTGATGTGCATATTCAGCGTTGAAATCTGTCTCTATCATTCTTTCATACTCAGGTATTGCTAAAGAGTATGAGAATTTACTGAAATAGTAATCAGCTTTTTTTTGTGATGCGACTTGTGAAAAGGATAGTTGAGCTACTAGTAAAAGGAGCATTATTACTACAATATTTTTATAATTTTTCATCTTATCGATTTTAAATTATTAGAAATATCTAGGAGACTTAATAGGTCCTAATATCTTCTTGGTAAGTTCATAGATCAATATAATCTCATGTGTACCACCAGTATAAGGTCTTACTGCTGAGGTAGGTAAATCGTAAGCATAACCAACTCTAAAGTCTCTAGACACTTGGTAGTCCATCATAGCACCAAAGTTCGATGCATCGTTAACTCGGTACGAAGTACCGATCCAAAATTTTTCGTTAAACAAGAAGTTTACGGTAAAGTCGTATGTTGCCGGCGCACCATTGGTGAATTTTGTGATGACGGTCGGTTTAAATTTAGTGGTTTCAGATAAGTCAAACACCATACCACCAATAGCGTAGTAACTATTACGTTCTATAGCTTCAAATTCCCCATCATTCAAATCTGTATTTAATATTCTTGGAGAAGAAATACCTGCATACCATCTATTGGAACCAATGTAGAAACCGGCACCAAAATTCGGATTAATATTGTTAAAATTAGCATTGAAGAACTGATCGTTAGGATCAGGGTTTTCTAAGTTGTAACTAGTAAAACCGCCTTTTAGACCAAAACGCATTTTTACTTGTTGGCTAACAGGAACGGTATATGAGAAATCTCCGTAGAAGTAGTTGGTACTTTCAAAACCTAACTTATCATTAATATAAGAAACACCAATACCAATCTTCTCATTTTTTAATGGAGAGTGAATAGATAGGGTACTGGTTCTAGGGTTACCTTCTAAACCTGCCCATTGGTTTCTATGCAAAATTGTTGCGTTCAACGTTTCTCTACTACCTGCATATGCTGGGTTAACAGAAATAGTGTTATACATATATTGCGTAAACTGAGGTAGCTGCTGTGCACTTGCAAGGGCACCTGTTAAAAGTAGCATGGCTAAAAGAAGATTAGCTTTTTTCATGGTTTTGTTTGGGTTTAGCTTTTTAGGCTATGTGTTAATGTATAAGTAGGTTATCTTATTAGTTACAAATTTAATGGCTCTTCTGAAAGATTTAGATTATAACGGCTGACATCCCATATTATTCGTTATGAAACAGCATCTTCGTTCAATTGTTATTTTTTTCGGACGAACTAATTTGAGCTCATAATAGACTTATATAGTGTATTTTAAATAGAAAAATTATTGATATAAAATAAAAAAATGCCTCATCAATTTTTGAAAAGGCATTATCAATGACATATGAAAATTTTATTGCGTACCCAGATAGATATACCCGCTAAATGGTTCTATTTTTTTACCCGTATTTTTATCGATCGCGTTAATAATATAAAAGTAAGTACCGGTCGGTAACATATCAGATTGACCGAAAGAACCGTCAGGAGATTTACCGCCCCAGTCATTTTGATAATCTTTAACCTCTGCGATCTTAGTACCCCATCGATTAAATATCATAACATCAAAACTTAAGGCACAATTCTCAGCTCCTTTGATTTCAAAGAAGTCATTTACTCCGTCACCATTTGCTGTAACAGCTTTAGATATCTCTATATCACCTCTTCCACATGGTACACATTCTGTATCAACGATAACTGTAAAGTCAACATAGTATTTACATGTACCTTCGGTAGAACTATAGGCAATTTTATATTCGCCAGGCTCGTGTGCCATTGGGTCAAAATTGTTTTGCTCCAATACTACATCACCTTCTAGAATCATAAATGTACCGTTACGGTCAAAATCTGCCGGTAGGTAGTTCAATAGATCAATTGGTTCTTCTTCGATACAAACGTTAATAGTAATTTCTTGCAATTGTGGTTGCAGAACAAAAACGATCTGTTCAAAAGAGGCAGTGTTGCCACAAGAATCGGTAACGTTCCAAGTTCTAATGATCATATAATCATCAGAATCATCTGCTTGTTGCGTTTCTTCATCGTATACCACATCAAAATTACCACAGCCACCTGTGAATACCATTTCTGGAGCTTCGGGAATATCATCACCACAAATAATGGTCATCTCTTCTTCGTAAGACTGACTCATAATCGGTCCTGTAGGTTCTACGGTTATTACTTGGGTATGTTCTACCATGTTGCCAGCGCAATCAGTGGCTGTCCAAGTTCTGGTAACCGTATACCCTAGGGCACAGTTTTCGTCATTGGTAATCGTTTCTGTAAACGTTACGTCAATATTTGGCTCACAAGAATCTGTAGCAGTTAATATAGATGCATCTGGCACCATGTCACATTCGACAGTCATATCTTGCGGTAGTGCTTCATTGAAGGTCGGTGCGACCGTATCTTCAATAGTAATTACTTGGGTATGAGTACGAATATTACCGACACAATCGGTAATCGTCCATGTTCTAGTTATGGTATACTCCGTAGCACATTCGTCATCTTGACCAGCGATCAGCTCTTCATAATCAACAGTAATGGCACAAGTGCTATCGGAGGTTATTACAAAAGCATCAGGTATTGCATCACAAGCTTCAATAGTTTCATCGGTTGGCCAACCCTCATTTCCGTCATTATCAATAATAGTGATCGTGGCAATATTTTCTGATAGTATACCTACGATCGGATTCGAGCTATTCTCAAGGATTACGTTGAATGTTTCAGGATCTTCAATGATGATATCATCAATAATAGGAATTGTTATGGTCTGTGTATTCGGGTTTGTACCACCAAATGTCAGTGTCTGAGTGTTCTGAGGAACACCGGTATAATCCATTCCATCAACAGTAGACCCATCAATGGTATAGTATTCAACCGTAAACTCATCTTGAACATCGGCATTTAGTACAACATCAAGAGAAACCGTACCGGCATCTTCGTTTACAACAATTGAAGTAATATCAAATTGTACACCGTAAAGTGATGGGTCGCCGTCGTTGTCGGTAATAGTACCTATAGCAGCATCATCGATCATGTTAACAAGTGGGTGCGAAATAGTACCCAAAGTAATGTTCAGGTCTTCGCTAAATTCTAGTATCAGGTCGTTGATAATGGTCACCTCCACATTTTGTGTATCGCTATCGGCGGTACCTGTAGGGAAGGTTACGCTACCTGTGGCAATGACCACGGTATAATCATCGGGAGAAATCGCCGAACCATCTGTTACGGTATAGTCGACGGTAAATCCATCCTGTACGGTTAATCCTGTGTACGATATTACAAAATTAGTTACACCGTCAACAATATCTTCGGTCACATTAAAGTCAGCTACAGAAATACCTTCACTTGCGTCTGAAGTATCATCGTTAAGGACAACACCGGTCGCAGTGTTAGTGGTATTGCCATCAACAAACCCGGTAACGAATCCGTTATCGGTCGTTATATTGAAAAGTACTACTGTAAAGTCCTCATCTGCTTCGATGATCGTTTCTTCGGTCACTTCAACAGTAATGGTCTGAGAGCTTACGGTATCCGTAAAGTAAATTGTTCCATTTATCGGAGTAAAGTCTGCTGTATCGGCAGAACCGATATTGGTAGTATATTCTACCGTTACGGTCTCCCCAGCAGGAATAGTACCAGTATAGGTTACCTCAAAGCTGATTTCGGTAGCATCTGCAGCGGTATCCCCTTCAAGTTCGGAAACCGTAAG
>NZ_CANMTX010000015.1 GCF_947500985.1 uncultured Maribacter sp. | reverse complement strand
ATCCATATAATACAGATACCGATGGGGATGGTGTTCCTGACAATACCGATGTTGATCCTCTAGATCCATGTAGTCCAGCGCAAGCTGCAGGGTACACAGGATACGATGCTACCAATGCAATTTGGGCTGCCGCAGACTGTGATGGTGATGGGATCGATAATGGTACTGAAGTAACCAATGGTACAGATCCTTACAATAATGATACTGATGGCGATGGTGTTTCAGATGATTTAGAATCAGCTAATGGTACCGATTTATTAGATCCATGTGATCCACAACAAGCAATTGGTTACACAGCCTATTTTGCAAGTAACACCATTTGGGCTTCGGCAGATTGTGATGGAGATGGAGTTACTAATGGTACAGAAGTTGCCAATGGCACCGATCCTTATAATGAAGATACAGATGGGGATGGAATTTCCGATAGTCAAGAAATTTCTGATGGTACCGATCCATTGAACGATTGTGATTCAAATGGAGGAGCTCCGTTAGGAACTTCGGATTGTGATAACGATGGATTGACAACAGATGAAGAAGCATCTTTAGGTACAGACCCGAATGACCCTGATTCAGATGATGATGGTATTCTTGATGGTCAGGAAGTATTGGACGGCACTGATCCTTTAGATGATTGTGACCATGTAGATGGAACAGCCTTACCTGATAGTGATTGTGATGGAGATGGTCTGACGACATCCCAAGAGGATGCGATAGGAACAGATTCTTATAATGCGGATACCGATGGTGATACTATACCGGATGGTCAAGAGGTCGAGGACGGCACGGATCCATTAGATCCATGTGATTCCATAGGCGGAGTTCCAAGTCTAGATGCCGGTTGTAACGCAGAAGTAGTTGACTCTGGCATAGCGGTTTCCAATGAGGTCATAACACCTGACGGTGACGGTACGAACGATTTTTTGAGAATAGAAAATATCGAGTCATTCCCTAACAATACGGTACAGATCTATAACCGATGGGGAATAGTTGTTTACGAAATGTCAGGTTATGATAATAGTACCGATGTGTTTACGGGCACCTCTAACGGTAGGGTCACGATAAGTAAAGACTCAGAGTTACCGGTAGGCGTGTATTTCTATGTAATCAAGTATAATAATAATGGAGATAACTTGGACAAGTCGGGTTACCTATACATAAACAGATAAAAAATCCCCTAAAAAAAGATACGATGAACAAATATTTTCTAACCATTATAATTACCGTAGCGGGACTCTTTATGGGCCATGCGCAGCAAGACGCCCAGTACACACAGTACATGTACAATACGATATCGGTGAACCCTGCCTACGCAGGTTCTCGAGGGGTATTGAGCATCGCCGCACTTCACCGTTCGCAGTGGGTGGGCCTTGACGGCGCACCGACTACGCAGACACTGAACTTCCATACCCCTGTCTCGGAACATGTAGGATTGGGACTATCTGTGGTGAACGACGAGATCGGTAACGGTACCAACCAGGATACGTATATCGATGCCGCGTTCAGTTATACGGTAAAGACCTCGGAGGAAGGGAAGCTGTCGTTCGGTCTAAAAGCCGGCGGACACCTTTTCAACGTGGACTTTACGAAGCTAAGAAACTACGGGGCGGAGAGCAACCTTCCGAACATCGACAACAAGTTCTCACCGAACTTCGGAGCGGGGATCTATTACCATACGGACCAGTTCTATGCGGGACTATCGGTACCTAACTTTTTACAGACCGAGCATTTCGACAGTTCGGATACGAACAGTTCGAGCCTTATAGCACAGGAGCGTATGAACTTCTATTTGATCACGGGCTACGTGTTCGATCTGAAGAACAATGTAAAGTTCAAGCCTGCGGCACTTATAAAAGCTGTAAAGGGCGCACCGTTACAATTAGACCTAAGTGCGAACTTTTTGTTCAACGACAAGTTCTCTTTGGGAGCTGCGTATAGATGGGACGCGGCGATCAGCGCCCTGTTCGGTTTCCAGTTGAACGACCAGTTGATGTTGGGTCTGGCATATGATAAGGAAACGACCGATCTTGGAGCTACCAGGTTCAACGACGGGTCTTTCGAGATCATGCTTAGATATGAATTTTTGAACAAGTACAAACGAGTGATCACCCCAAGATTCTTTTAATAAAAAACGACATGAAAAAAACAGGATATATTTTTTGTGGCTTGGCGGTAATGGCTATGATGTCAAACGCACAGGACAAGAAGATAGAGAAAGCGGACACAAAATTCACGGACTATGCCTATGCCTCTGCGATACAATCGTACGAAGAGTTGGTAAAGGACGGAAATACGGAGGAGGATATCTATAAGAACCTCGGGAACGCAAACTATTTAAATGCGAACTATGAAGAAGCATCTAGCTGGTACGGTAAACTGTTCGCACTGGAAGGTGCGGATATCGACCCGGAGTATATGTACCGCTACGCACAGACCTTAAAATCTTTAGAAAACTATACGGAATCCGACACTTGGATGAACAAGTTCAAAGCGACAAGATCTAACGATCAACGCGGATTACTATATAGCGATAACCAAGATTATCTGGAACAGATCGAGGAACGTTCGGGCAGGTACGAACTAAAGAACATAGGGCTGAACTCGAAGGTATCGGACTTTGCACCCTCTTTCTATGAAGAAGGACTGGTGTTTTCTACGGCAAGGGACAGCGGACTATTAACGAAGAACATCCATAGATGGAACAACGGATCTTTCTTGAACCTGTACAAAGCTGAACAGGACGACCAAGGTAACTTTACCAATGTAGACAAGTTATCCAAGAAGCTTAATAAGAAGACCCATGAATCGTCGACGGCATTTACCAAGGACGGACAGACGATGTACTTTACACGTAACAATTCCGATGAAGGCAAGTTCGAAAGGGACGAGGAAGGAGTCAGTAGATTAAAAATATATAGGGCAAGATTAATAGAAGGGGAATGGAACAATATCGAAGAACTGCCCTTTAACGGTGACAGCTACTCGGTAGCGCACCCGACGCTTAACAGCGACGAGACGAAATTATACTTTGCCTCGGATATGCCGGGAACGAAAGGGGAATCGGATATCTATGTGGTCGATATCAACAAGGACGGTACATTTAGTACACCACTGAACCTGGGAGAACGAATCAATACAGAGGCAAGGGAGACCTTCCCTTTTGTGACCAAGAGCGATAAACTCTATTTCTCTTCCGATGGGCATCCGGGACTAGGGGGACTTGACGTGTTCGCAACGGACCTGAACAATGAAAAGGGAGAGATCTACAATGTAGGACGCCCTTTGAACGGAGAGGAAGACGACTTCTCGTATATCATCAACGAAGAGACGAAGAAAGGCTTTTTCGCCTCGAACCGAAAAGGAGGACAGGGCAATGACGATATCTATAGTTTTATAGAAATGACGCCGTTGGACTTCACCTGCCATACGGCAATCACGGGAATCGTAAAGGACGAGAAAACCAATGCACTGTTAACGGATGCATCGGTAACGGTATATGACAAGGATAACAAAGTGGTATCGAGCTCGAGCACCGATGCCAACGGAGCATTCGAAATGGAAGGCAACTGCGCAGAAGGCAGTTATAAGGTAGTAGCCACCAAGACGGATTACGAAGAAGGTAACAAGACCTTTATGACGGTAAGTGCAGAAGATGCGACCGGAATAGAGATCGTACTGGCACAGGTAGACCCATCGGCACCTGTAGGCACGGACCTAGCGAAATACCTGAACATAGAACCGATCTACTTCGATTTCGACAAGTACTTCATACGTGAAGATGCGAGGATCAGTATCGAAAAGGTATTGGCATATTTGAACGAATACCCAACAGTAAACGTACAGGTACGATCGCATACCGATTCAAGAGCGAACGATAGTTACAACATGCGCTTATCGGCGAACAGGGCGAAGGCAACCGCGGAATATTTAATAGCAGCAGGTATACCAAGCAACAGAATCTCATATGAAGGTTACGGCGAAACAGAGCTTACCAATAACTGTAGCAACAATATTCCATGTAGCAAAGAGAACCATCAACTCAACAGAAGATCGGAGTTTATTGTGGTAGAATAACCAACATAGACCAATACATATTGAAAAGGGAAGGAGCATAGCTCCTTCCCTTTTTTTTGATTGAGTAATGTATTAGCTATTTTAGAAATTCTCATTTATCTAAATGATCTAGTATATTTACTACCCTAGGAGATTATTATAATTTTGGAGTAAATTCGAATCTTCTATGGTTATATTTCATTGACCATTAAACTCTTTATTATAATAGAAAGCATGAAAAAATATATATTAATTACCTTCTGTTTATTTGTATTTAGCCATAGTAACTATGCTCAAACAAAATTAGATGTTGTAGTAGAAAATAAGATAGATTCTTTAATGGAACTTATGACTCTTGAAGAAAAAGTTGGGCAAATGAACCAGTATAATGGTTTTTGGAATGTTACAGGTCCTGTTCCAGAAAAAGGTGATGCCTCTAGTAAATTTGAGCATCTTAAAAATGGTTGGGTAGGCTCTATGTTAAATGTTACCGGCGTAGAAGAAGTTCGTAAGGTACAGAAGATTGTGGTTGAAGAATCTAGATTGGGTATCCCTTTAATTATTGGTTATGATGTAATTCATGGATATAGAACACAGAGCCCAATACCATTGGCAGAATCTGCTAGTTGGGATATGGATGTAATTAAAGCTTCTGCAGCAATGGCTGCCGACGAAGCATCTGCAACAGGCATAAACTGGACGTTTGCCCCAATGGTAGATATATCAAGAGATGCACGATGGGGTAGAGTAATGGAAGGCGCAGGTGAAGATCCTTATTTGGGTAGTCAAATAGCCAAGGCAAGAATTGCCGGGTTTCAAGGAGAAGACCTTTCAGCACCAAATACTATAGCGGCAACAGCTAAACATTTTGCTGGGTATGGCTTTTCTGAAGCGGGTAGAGATTACAATACAGTAGATGTGGGTACGTCAACATTGTACAATACTATTTTTCCTCCGTTTATGGCAGCGATAGAAGCTGATGTAAAAACATTTATGAATTCATTTAATGTACTTAATGGTATACCAGCCACCGGAAATTCTTTTTTACAAAGAGAGGTTTTAAAAGGAGAATGGGATTACCAAGGGTTTGTAGTTTCTGACTGGGGTTCAATGGCTGAAATGGTCGCTCATGGGTATTCTGAAGATGGCAAATCTGCTGCTGAAAGTGCTGCAAATGCTGGTAGTGATATGGATATGGAATCTTATTTATATGTAAAACATTTAAAAAATTTGGTAGATGAAGGTAAGGTTTCCGTTGATAAAATTGATGATGCCGTAAGACGAATTTTAAGGGTAAAATATGAATTAGGTCTTTTTGATGACCCTTATAAATATTGTAACGAAGAGCGAGAAAAAGAAGTAATAGGAAGCGATAAAAATAAAGCGATAGCGCTTGATATGGCGGAAAAGTCTATAGTGCTTCTAAAAAATGATGACCAATTATTGCCTTTAAAAAAGAAGGGAATGAACATTGCAGTTATTGGTCCGTTAGCGGCAGATAAGAATAGTCCATTAGGTGGTTGGAGACTTGCCGCGGAAGATAATTCTGCAGTATCGGTAATGGAAGGCTTAAAGAAATACAAAGGAAATAAACTGCACCATGAAAAAGGAGTGGAGTTGGTAAAAGGAAAAGAAGCATTCGTCTTTGAAATTGATATAAATACTACAGACAGAACAGGTATTGCAGAAGCTGTAGAAGTAGCTAAAAATAAAGATGTAGTAGTAATGGTCTTGGGTGAGCATGGTTTTCAATCAGGCGAAGGTAGAAGTAGGGCAAATTTAGATTTACCTGGTTTGCAACAAGAATTATTAGAAGCTGTATATGCGGTAAATAAGAACATAGTTTTGGTTTTAATGAATGGAAGACCGTTGACTATTAATTGGGCAGATGAAAATATACCTGCAATAGTAGAAGCTTGGCAATTGGGTTCAACTAGTGGCGATGCTATTGCCAAGGTGCTTTATGGTGATTATAACCCAAGTGGAAAATTACCAATGACTTTTCCAAGAAATGTTGGACAAGTACCATTGTATTATAACTATTTAAGTACAGGAAGGCCAACGTACCCTGGTGATGATCTTGTTTTCTGGACGCACTATACAGATGAAGTGAATACACCTTTATATGAGTTTGGTTATGGATTAAGTTACACTGAATTTACCTATGACAACTTAAAGTTAAATGCAAATTCCTTAAGCAAAACGGGTGAGTTAAAAATCAGTTTCGATTTGTCTAATACCGGTAAATACGAAGGCAAAGAAGTGGTTCAATTATATATTCAAGATTTGTTTGCCAGTATTGCTAGACCTGTAAAAGAATTAAAAGATTTTAGAATGGTTTCTTTAAAGCCAGGTGAGACTAAAAATGTGAGCTTTACTATCACTCCTAAAACGTTAGAATTCTATTCTGTAAATAATATATGGGAATCTGAGACGGGGGAATTTAAGGTCTTTATTGGTGGAAGTTCTACTACTCAGTTAGAGTCAGATTTTATATTGAACGACTAAAAATTAAAAACTATCATTAGTTAATAGACCTTAGTTATTTTACATAATTACTTAGTCTATGGGTATCACCTTTTGTTCCACTCCATGGAATAGATAAGCTGGCTATGATACCGCCTGGAAAGTTTTTGGCTTCATGCATGCGTAATACGGCAGCACTCATTTTAAAATTTTTAGCAGATATCTTTGGTAATGTATTCTGCCAAATTTGCCATTCTTATATATTTTTTTTAGCGGTATCAAAACCATTTAAGATACTTGCCCAGGCATGATTAGCAGCCTCTAAATACGTTCTGCCAAAGCTTATAGCCAATACAAATTCTTTTTCTGTGACGTCAATTTCCCCAGTACATGCTATGTTGCCGTTAATAGCACTGTCATATTGCCATTTTAATTCTCCGTGTTGTTTAATATCAAGCCAACCATCTGATGTAACAACATACCCTACAGATTGTTTTAACCATTTTGAAGAACATGACATTGCTAATGCAATATCTCTGTTCTTGGCAAAAAACATTTCAACCCCTTTGTAACTTCCCAACCACCCTGAATTATTACCTCCTTCATTATTTAAATGCGGGGCAAGTAAAGCAAAGAGTCGCAATGGAAAATTAGGGTCTTTTTGGTCAAAAGTAATATGTTGTAAAATAGTATTTTTAAAAGGGTCGACAATGACTTCTTTAGTAATTTCATTTTTTTAAACCTATCTGTATTTACAATTCAGTAGGCGGGTATACCATCTTTAAGTGTTTCAATTTGGTGTTCTGTATCTCGTTTTTCTTCTGAGAAGAACTCATGCCCATCTGTAACCACAAAGCCCATATCGCGAAGATAAGCAATATCTTCACGAGGATAATAGGCTTCATTAAGAATACCGTGACTAAGGGTGAAAGTAACATCTGATGCGGGATTGAGCGCCTTTCCTATACCTGACTTGGTACTAGATGTCCATCAAGCATCTATACCTGGTTTGCCTGGTGCTTCTAAGTTTTGAGACATATGTTGAATTAAAATTAGCTATTTCAGTTACTTAAGGATAGTGTTTTATACTATCGTCAATTAATAAAAGGGTAAAGTTATCTCTTGTACTAGGTTTAGTATATGACTTGTGTCAGTCGAAAGGGATGTAAAGTTTGTCTAGAATTTAGATAAGTAGTATTGAAGAAATTCGAAACATAATTATCTTAAGAGATGAGTAGAAACAAAAAAACCTTCAAATAATAAATATTTGAAGGTTTAAAAGTGACCGGGCTGGGGCTCGAACCCAGGACCCTCTCCTTAAAAGGGAGATGCTCTACCAACTGAGCTACCAGGTCAAAAAATCTTAAGAACGTTAACGTTAATTACTTATAAAATAAGTTTGAACGATTAAATAAAAAAGCCTCTTTTTGGTGAAGAGGCTACTATTTATTGGTGACCGGGCTGGGGCTCGAACCCAGGACCCTCTCCTTAAAAGGGAGATGCTCTACCAACTGAGCTACCAGGTCAAAAGCAAATTTGGAAAATAATTCCCTCAATGCGGGTGCAAATATAAGTCGATTACTTTATTTTACAAACCCTTTTTAAGATAAATTTATTTTTTTTTGAAAAGCGTATTAATTAGTCCAATTTTGTACAAATGAAAAACTTGAAAATAGTATTGTTAGGGTATATGGGTAGCGGTAAATCTACTGTTGGTAGAATTGTAGCTAACCATTTGAATATTAAATTTTTAGATTTAGATGACTATATTGAAGAAGGTGAAGCGATGTCTATTGCTTCCATTTTTGAGACCAAAGGAGAAATCTATTTTAGAAAAAAAGAAATAGAATATCTCAATAAAATTTTTTCAAATGAAGACAGTTTTGTGCTTTCTTTAGGGGGTGGTACTCCTTGTTTTGGTACTAATATGGCCCTCATAAATGAAAAAACTGTTAATTCTTTCTATTTGAATGTGGGTATAAATGAACTTTTTGATCGCTTGGTACAAGAAAAAAGTCATCGCCCTATGATTTCTCATTTACAAGATGAAGAATTGACCGAATTTATTGGGAAGCATTTATTTGAGCGAAGCTATTTTTACAATCAAGCACATCAAAAAGTGAAAAGCAATAATAACACCCCTACCGAAATTGCTGAACAGATTGTAAATAAACTAGTCTAAATAGACTCTATCGTTTTTTGTTTCAAAATGAACGTTTACATGTTCTTGTAGCGAGGTTGATAATGAAATACCTTTATAATCTGCTTTAACCGGATACTTTTTGTGATTTCTATTCACCAATACAGCAGTTTTAAGTTGCTTTAATGGAGTTTTTAGAAAATGGTGCACACCATATATTAAGGTGGTACCAGAATTTAAAACATCATCAACGATAACAACCGATTTATTAACGAAATCGGCATCGGGCAATGACGTGGTTACACCGCTAGATAACGGGTCTGTTTTATCCATAGACAATTTGCACAGTACAATTTTAGCCTCGGTAATCTTTTTAAGCTTAGTGACAATTTTCTTTGCAAATGCTAGTCCGCCGCCATCTATACCTGCAATGATGATTTCTTCTTCAGAAACATTTGCCTCATAGATTTGGTATGCTATACGTTCTATTTTATGTTGAATCTGTAGATGTGAAAGTATGGTCTGTTGCATATGCTTTTCTTAAAACAATAAAGATAGGTATGTTTTTAAAAGTTTTAGTTAATCTTCAACTTCTTTACTTTTACTATCTGGTTCTGTAGTGCTAGTTTCATCAGTATTGGTATCGCCATCTAAATACTCATCAATATCTCTTCTATCTTTTTTGGTAGGTCGGCCAATACCTTTTTTTCGATAATAATCTTTAGAATATTGTAAGAGTTCGTTATGTTCAAAGGCTTCCTTAGGTGTAGTGTCCTTTCTATAAATGTCTACTAGTTTAGCACCAACACGACTTGGTGGTATGTCAAGAACCGTAAATTTATAATCGATTTGATTCTTGCGTACCACAACTTCATCCATCGGAAAAACTTCTTTACCTGGCTTAGCAGTAATACCATTAATTTTTGCATGACCTTTTTTACAAGCAGTAGATGCAATGTTTCTGGTTTTAAAATATCTTATACTCCACAAGAATTTATCTATGCGCATTATAGGTTGCATTTCTTTATTAACTTCCAAACAAAAATAGGGGAAAATTGTATCTTGCGCGTTCAAAATAAATTATTGATGAAATTAAGAAATGCATATTTACTAATAGCGGGCTTAATCATATTAGGTTCATGTAGAAATGATGATGATACTATTGGTGAAGTTGTACCGCCAAGGTTATTGAGTGAAGTTACTATAGAAGATGATGCTGAAATTATAGAATTTTTAAAGACTCATTTTTATAATGATGATGAGTTTGAAACACCACCAGAAGGATTTGATTTTAAAATTAAATTTGATACAATTGCTGGTGATAACAGTTCAAGACAATCACTTTTTGATAGTCCGAATTTAATTACGCAAACTATTTCTGTAGATTCTGAAGATTTAGGAAGAGCAGATGATGATGAGATAATTGACCAAACTTTATATACACTTGTAGTAAGACAAGGTGTCGTAGATGGCACTCCAACTATTGGTGATTATTCCATTCTTAGATATGAAGGTTTGTTGTTAGACGGTACACTTTTCGATGCTTCAACAAATCAACCAATACGATTTAATTTATCTACTGTGGTACAAGGTTTCGGTAATGGTATGAAAAATTTTCAGACTGGTACTGGTCCAATTGAGAATGGTGACGGAACTGTTAGTTACGAAGAGTATGGGATAGGAGCTATTTTTATGCCTGCTGCTTTAGCGTATTTTGACGGGACGCCTAATACTATTATACCAACATATTCTCCATTAATATTTAAAGTAGATGCATTAACTTATGAGCCGGACTCAGATTTTGATGGCGATGGTATTCCTTCTATTTTAGAAGACTTAAATAATGATGGAAATTTAAATAATGATAATACCAATGCAGAGGCAGAAGCTACTTTTGGTATTTATATCGCAAATTATAATGACTCCGATGATGACGGTGATGGTATTCTTACTATCGATGAAATTGAGTTAGACGCCGATGGCAATTTTGTTGGTTTCTTAGATACAGATGGTGATGGTACGCCTGATCATCTTGATAATGATTTATAGTATTTCACTTTAAAGCATAAAAAACCTCTTAAGAATTCTTAAGAGGTTTTTTGTTTCTTGTGGTTTTGTTTACAATGCCAAAGACAAACTTAATATCAACTGGTCTGGTCTTGTATCTATTCTACTTGGACCTAGATTTGTAATGTTTGTATTTATAAAAGATGCTTCGTTATCGCTAAATCCTCTTTCGTAACGTAAATCTATTCCTAGTTTACCAAAATTGACACCTGCACCAATATTCATCCCAACTGAAAAATCATTTTCTACATCATCAATAGTAACACCATCAAATTCGGTGTCTAAAATATATTGAAAACTTGGACCGGCAAAAACGTGTAAAGGTCCTACTAGGTTGATACCTAATAGTACTGGTACATCTAATTTACTCATATCAAAATCGGCTCCGTCATAATCAGACTTTGTTTTGGTGTATAACAGTTCTGGTCTTACATATACCTTAGAAGCTTCAAATTTTCCGAAGACACCTACATGATATCCCACGTTTCTATCTGGGTTTCTTGCAGCATCACCAACAGATTCAAAGTAATCTCCGTTAGCGTTGTAATTTAATCCCCCTTTAATACCAAATCCCGAATCACTCTGTGCTATTCCATAAAACCCAGAGAGCGCCATAAAGGCAACTAAAATTGTTTTTTTCATAATCATTGTTGTTTTGAGTGAAATTGGTATCAAATACAATACCAATTGTTCCCTTTCTCGTTATACCATCAGAACGGAGGTAAAATATCTTTATTGTTTACAAGTGTTTTTGGGTCAATCTCAATTTTATGAAGTTACATTTATCAAGATCATACTTTATTACTTTCAGTAACATCTTTGCTTTTTATTAAGTTTTTCCCCCACACAGTTCATTATATTTGCAGCTAGAATTAGAAAATTTGAAGTTTACACTACACAATACCGATTTACAATCAAAGGCTAGGGCAGGTACTATTGTTACTGACCATGGTACTATTGAAACCCCAATTTTTATGCCGGTGGGTACGGTAGCCTCTGTAAAAGGAGTGCATCAAAAAGAATTAAGAGAAGAGGTTAATCCAGATATTATTCTTGGTAATACCTATCATTTGTTTCTTAGACCTAAAACAGAAATTTTAAAGAAAGCAGGCGGGCTTCATAAATTTATGGGTTGGGATAGAAATATTCTTACTGATAGTGGTGGGTACCAAGTATATTCTTTATCGGCGAATAGAAAGATAAAAGAAGAAGGTGTAAAGTTTAAATCGCATATAGATGGATCTATGCATTTATTTACACCTGAGAATGTTATGGAAATTCAGCGTGTAATTGGCGCAGATATTATCATGGCATTTGATGAATGTACACCTTACCCTTGCGATTATAATTATGCAAAGCGATCTATGCATATGACGCATAGGTGGTTAGATAGATGTATTAATCATCTTGAAAAAACACCTTTTGAGTATGATTATGAACAAACGTTTTTTCCTATCGTACAAGGGTCTACCTATAAAGATTTAAGAAGGCAATCTGCTGAGTATATTGCTAATGCTGGGGCAGAGGGGAATGCTATTGGCGGATTATCTGTTGGTGAGCCTGCTGAAGAAATGTATGGCATGACCGAAGTGGTTTGTGAGATTTTACCAGAAGATAAACCAAGATATTTAATGGGTGTTGGTACGCCGATTAATATTCTTGAGAATATTGCTTTAGGTATAGATATGTTTGATTGTGTAATGCCTACTAGAAACGCTAGAAACGGAATGCTGTTTACAGCGCACGGTACCATAAATATCAAGAACAAGAAGTGGGAAGATGATTTTTCACCTTTAGACGAAATGGGTACTACCTTTGTAGACCGTGAGTATTCTAAAGCATATTTAAGACATTTGTTCGCTGCTAATGAATATTTAGGCAAACAAATAGCAACAATTCATAACTTAGGCTTTTATATGTGGCTAGTGCGTGAAGCTCGTAAGCATATTATTGCAGGCGATTTTAGAGCCTGGAAAGATATTATGGTAAAACAAATGGATAAAAGGCTATAATGCTATCAATAATAGATAAATACATTCTAAAACGGTATTTAGCGACATTTTCGTTGATGCTCTTGTTGTTTATTCCCATTGGTATAATGGTGAATTTGGCAGAGCAGATCGGTAAAATGATCGATAATGAAGCACCGTTGAATGAAATAGTAATGTATTATGTGAATTTCACGATTTACATTGGTAATCTATTATTTCCTATTTTTCTATTCCTTTCCGTAATATTCTTTACTTCTAAGTTGGCGAACAATACCGAAATTGTTGCCATATTAAGTTCTGGAGTTTCTTATGGGCGTTTTTTAAGACCTTATATAATAGGGGCTTCAATGGTCGCAGTATTAATGTTCTTTATGACTATGTTTATTGTGCCTAACGCAAGTGTTGGCTTCAATGAATTTAAATATAAATACCTTAAAAAAGGTAAACAGGATCGGGTCACTAATAATATCTTCAATCAGTTGAATGAGTCCGATTTTATATACGTTAGCAGCTTTGACCCCGCTAGACAGTTAGGCCATAATTTTACTTTTGAGCGTTTTGACGAGAAAAATGAGCTTGATTTTAAAATATCTGCGGCTAATATTCGATGGGTGGAAAAAGACTCTAGTTACCGCTTAACATCGTACAAAAAGCGAACTGTTTTAGGCGATACTGCAATTATTGAAAGTAAGCGTCGCTTAGACACCATTTTTGCTTTTGATATAGGTGATTTAACGCCAGTATCATATGTTGCAGAGACAAAGAACCTTTTCGAATTGGATACTTTTATTAAAGATCAAAGGAGAAAGGGAGCGTCTAATATTAATACCTATGTATTGGTGAAGTACAAGCGTTGGGCATTGCCATTAACTGCCTTTATCTTGACCATTATAGCGGTTTCGGTTTCTTCGGTTAAAAGACGTGGGGGTATGGGAGCCAATTTGGCATTCGGTATTTTGATTGCGTTTATATTTATATTTTTTGATAAGGTATTCGGTGTACTCGCCGAGCAATCGGGTTTTTCTCCTTTGCTCGCAGTCATTATACCTAATGTAGTTTTTGGATGTCTGGCATTTTATTTACTTCAAAATGCAAAAAGATAGAGTCCTTAATTTATTGCACTTACATTTCATTGTCTTTATCTGGGGCTTTACGGCAATTTTAGGAAAATTAATTACGATAGATTCTCTTCCGTTAGTTTGGATCAGAATGGGCTTGGCAACACTTTTTATTGCTATTTATATACTCTTTGCAAAATTCAGTATAAAGGTTTCAAGAAAAACACTCTGGTGGTTGGTAGGTGGTGGTATTGTAGTAGCATTACACTGGGTCACCTTCTTTTTGGCCATAAAAGTATCTACCGTATCTGTTGCATTGGCTATGATGTCTACAGGAGCTTTTTTTACAGCCTTAATGGAACCCTTTTGGTACAAGCGAAAGATAATAGGTTATGAGATTTTCTTCGGATTAATGGTCGTAGCAGGACTCTATTTGATTTTTAAAGTAGAAACCGAATATGTCTATGGTATGATAATCGCATTGATATCGGCATTTTTAGCAGCTGTCTTTTCGTTGATAAACGGAAAATTGGTGCAAGATCATAAACCATCGGTTATTTCTTTTTATGAATTAGGTGTAGGCATGGTTTTCTTATCTATAGTCTTATTATTTAAGGGCGATTTTAATATGTCATTAATAACACTGCCTCAAATGGATTGGGTTTACCTGATAGTGTTAGCGCTTATTTGTACCGCATATGCGTTTATAGCATCGGTGAAAATTATGCGAGTTTTAACGCCATATACGGTAATGCTTACAACAAATTTAGAACCAGTATATGGTATTTTGCTGGCTTGGTTTATATTTGGATCAGAAGAAAAAATGAAACCAATGTTTTATGTGGGAGCCTTAATAATACTCAGTACCGTTATTGCAAACGGTATTTTAAAGCAAAGAGCGAATATTAAAAAAAGGGTACCCAAGATTTAGGTATTAAAGTTTTATCTTTGAGCCGCAACTAAAGAAACTTTATAGAAATATGGAATATTTGGATTTTGAACTTCCAATTAAGGAATTGGAAGAGCAATTGGACAAGTGCATGGTAATTGGGGAGGAAAGCGATGTAGATGTTACCGAGACATGTAAACAGATTGAAAAGAAACTTACCGATACTAGAAAAGATATCTATAAGAATTTAACGGCTTGGCAACGAGTACAGTTATCTAGACATCCAAATAGACCTTATACATTAGATTATATAAAAGCTATTTGTGGTGATACCTTCTTGGAGCTACACGGTGATCGTACCGTAAAAGATGACAAGGCTATGATCGGTGGTTTAGGTAAAATTGGTGATCAAAGCTATATGTTCATAGGTCAGCAAAAAGGATACAATACTAAAACACGTCAGTATAGAAATTTTGGTATGGCCAACCCAGAGGGGTATAGAAAGGCTTTACGTTTAATGAAATCTGCCGAAAAATTCCAAGTTCCTGTAGTTTGCTTAATAGATACACCGGGTGCTTACCCAGGTATTGAGGCAGAAGAAAGAGGACAAGGAGAGGCAATTGCAAGAAACATACTTGAAATGACCCGCCTAAAAGTGCCAATAATTGTTGTTATTATAGGTGAAGGTGCATCTGGTGGTGCATTAGGTATAGGTGTTGGTGATAAGGTGTTAATGCTAGAGAATACTTGGTATTCTGTTATTTCACCAGAATCTTGTTCTTCAATTCTATGGAGAAGTTGGGAGTATAAAGAAAGAGCTGCCGAAGCTTTGAAATTGACAGCTACCGATATGAAAAAGTTGAAATTGATAGATGAAATCATTCGCGAACCTGCTGGTGGTGCTCATGCTAATAGACCGAAAACTTTTGAAACCGTAAAAAATAAAATTTCTTCTCATTTTGAAGATTTGCAAAAGTTATCACCAAAAGAATTGGTAAATCAGCGTATGGATAAATACGCACAGATGGGCGTTTTCAACGGCTAATCTACGTTTTAGGCTTCTTAAAAATATACCGAGGATTTTATTCCTCGGTTTTTTTATGTTATCAACAGAAAATCGTAACTTATTAACAATCAATTGTTAGTCAACAGTGAACATCGAAAGTGATGTTTTTCACGTTAACTAAAGGTTAATTGTATACTTTCGCACTATGGAGAACACGAAACCTTTTGTCGCTCGCAAGATTGACAAATCTAATATTATAAGCCTTCAGAAAGGTAAAATTCCGCCACAAGCTATTGATTTAGAAGAGGTTGTTTTGGGTGCTATGATGATAGATAAAAAAGGTGTTGATGAAGTTATCGATATTTTACACCCCGATGTTTTCTATAAAGACGCTCATAGATTTATTTACGAGGCTATTTTCATTCTCTTTGAAGAGTCGCAACCGATCGATTTATTAACCGTTTCTTCACAACTTAAGAAATCAGGTAAATTAGAGGTTTGTGGAGGCGATTTTTACTTGATAAAATTGACTCAAAAAGTAGCGTCATCTGCTCATATTGAGTTTCATGCACGTATTATTCTCCAGAAGTTTATTCAGCGTAGTTTGATTAAAATTTCTGGTGAAATTATCGAGGAGGCATATGATGAGGCTATCGATGTATTTGACTTGTTAGATACTGCCGAAGCAAAATTATATGATGTTACCCAAGGTAACTTAAAGCGTTCTGCAGAGACGGCGCAAGATTTGGTAATACAAGCCAAAAAACGAATTGAAGAGATTGCTGGTAAAGAGGGGATGAGTGGTGTCGCCTCAGGATTTGATAAGTTAGATAAGCTTACATCAGGTTGGCAGCCAAGTGATTTAATTATCGTTGCAGCACGTCCTGGTATGGGTAAAACGGCTTTTACCTTATCTATGGCTAGAAATATGGCTGTAAATACAAATACACCTGTAGCTTTCTTTTCTCTAGAGATGTCATCTGTACAGCTAATTACTAGATTAATTTCTTCTGAAACTGGTTTGTCTTCAGAAAAATTAAGAACCGGTAAGCTTGAAAAGCATGAGTGGGAACAATTGAATGTTAAAGTGAAAACTTTAGAAAAGGCACCTTTGTTTATTGATGATACTCCGTCTCTATCCATTTTCGATTTACGTGCAAAAGCAAGACGTCTTGCCTCTCAACATGGTATAAAAATGATCATGATCGATTATTTGCAGTTAATGACTGCAGGTGGTAGTCAAAAAGGAGGGAACAGGGAACAAGAGATTTCTACTATTTCTAGAAACTTAAAAGCTCTTGCAAAGGAATTGAACATTCCCGTAATTGCATTATCTCAGCTATCGCGTGCGGTTGAAACACGTGGTGGTAGTAAAAGACCTATTCTTTCGGATTTGAGGGAATCTGGAGCGATCGAGCAAGATGCCGATATTGTATCTTTCATTTATAGACCAGAGTATTATAAGATTGAAGAGTGGGATGATGAAGAACGTACACCAACTCAAGGTCAAGGAGAATTTATTGTAGCAAAACACCGTAATGGTGGTTTAGAAAATATTAGATTGAAGTTTATCGGTAATCAAGGTAAGTTCGATAACCTAGATGATTTTGACTCCCCTTTCGAATTTCAATCGAAAATGAATGCAAATGAAGAGAATCCGTTTGCGACGAAAAACTTACCAAGTGCAGATGACGCCTTTGGTAGTAGTATGAATAATAGTCCTGATTTAGATGAGGATAACGATGTTCCTTTCTAAAATAGAACATTAGTATAAGTTTAAAAAGTCTTCCATTCGGGGGACTTTTTTCGTTTTAAAGCAATTTATTTTCAGCAAACCTTATTATCTTAATTACAATAGCTTTAACTGTGTCTTAAATCGTGCTCCAAAGATTTTACTATATCTTTGAGTGAATACTTTTATTATACTTTATGTCTAAATTAATAACAACAGTCTTCTTCCTTTTACTTTCTGTACAACTATTCGCATCATCTATTTTGATTCCGATGGATTCTGATACTCAAAAAAATCATTTAAAAGCATACGGAATTACGTATTGGGTTTTGGCAAAGCAGCAAAAGGTACAATGGTTATTGAATTATCGTGGTGGATCTTTTTTATTGCCAGATGGGGAAAGTATTAGAAAGGAATGTCAAATAAGGGGAGTCAGTTTTGAGATTTTGTCAGATGCGCAGGCAAACGGAATACTGGATGAAATCAGTAGTCCTTCTGTTAATCAAGATGCTGTAATACTTGAAAAGGCTCCCAGAATTGCAGTTTATTCCCCAAAAGATAAGCAACCTTGGGATGATGCGGTAACGATGGCTTTGACCTATGCCGAGATTCCCTATACAACTATTTATGATGAAGAAGTATTAGGTGATAAGTTAGCACTGTATGATTGGCTTCACTTACATCATGAGGACTTTACAGGACAATATGGTAAGTTTTATGGAGCATATAGAGCAACACCTTGGTATATAGAAGGAAAAAAGAATTCTGAGAAATTAGCCAAGAAATTAGGATTCGATAAGGTCTCTGAAGAGAAAGGAGCGGTAGCTCTAAAAATCAGAAATTACGTTATTGGTGGCGGATTTATGTTTGCCATGTGTTCTGCAACAGATAGTTTTGATATTGCTTTAGCAGCTGATGGTATTGATATTGTAGAACCCATGTTTGATGGCGATGCTTCTGATCCCAACTATCAGGCAGGTTTAGATTATGGAAAAACCTTTGCCTTCACAGACTTTATCTTAGAACGTAGTCCGCTGAAATATGAATTCTCTTCTATAGATATGACGAATAAAAGAGGTAATGTGCCAAAGGAATCTGATTACTTTTCTTTGATGGATTTTTCGGCAAAATGGGATCCAGTGCCTACCATGCTTTGCCAGAACCACACTTCTTTGGTAAAAGGGTTCATGGGGCAGACAACTGCTTTTACTCGTTCTGAAATTAAGCCGACAGTATTAGTATTAGGGGAAAATAAGTTAAATGAAGAAGCAAGGTATATTCACGGAATTAAAGGAAAAGGATTCTTTACTTTTTACGGTGGTCATGATCCTGAAGATTACCAACATAGGGTAGGGGACCCAAAAACAGAATTAGAATTACACCCTAACTCACCAGGGTATCGTTTAATATTAAATAATGTATTATTTCCAGCTGCAAGAAAAAAGAAACAAAAGACCTGATTTCGATTTAAATATTGATAGAAATAAAAAACCGTAATCAAAACTAATGTTTTGATTACGGTTTTTTTAACTAATGTATTATTAGCTAATTCAGAATATAATTCAATAGTCTAGAATACTCCAATAAAATGACTACCTGTTGTATTAACCAATTCAGCACCTTTTGTTACTGCACCAGTTTCTGTTTCTACGACATAGATATTTCCGTTTTGACCAACAGCACCTTGAGTAAGGTAGATTTCTGTTCCTTCAACGACAAAGCCCTGGTATTGGAATAGGTAGAAATCTGGGTCGTAAGGAATGTCATCAATCTTAACTGCGGTTTTTGTATTTAAATCAACCAAAGCGAAAAATCCTTGTAAACCGGCAACACCTTCTGCTGATCCATTATGACGGTAAGCTACTACGGCTTTACCATTTACTGAAGGTCTCCAAGCAAGAATATACGCTCCTTCGATACCTAAAGCATCATCTAAATTGAAATCGTATGTATCGTCATATTCATTATCTGCATCAATTTTTAAAATATAAGAACCTTCTGGGTCACTTTGGTTAGCTTGGTAAACGCTTCCGTTATATTCAAAAGAATTGATACTACGGTAGCCATTCGTATTTCCATGACCAACTGTAGATGTGATAACTGACGGATTCAATAATGAAGGGTAGTCTAATATGATGGTTTTAGAACCTAAAATCTCAAAATCGCTATCACTTTCAGCGGTAGCAGGATCAACTTTGCTTAAACGAGCACCAATATATAATTTGTCTCCTGTAGCATTTAAGGTAGGCATATCAATTCTAGAGATATAATAACCCGCAGCTTCTTCTTCAGCACTTAAAGGAACACTATGTTCTTGAAATTCTTTAATAGAAGAATTTACCAAGTCTAAGGTTACTACACCAATGGTAGCTTCCGTACGGGCGTAGTTATCATTTTCGTCAAATTCATTTTCAGTAGAAACGTATACTGCTGCGCCAGTTTGGTCTCCATCGAATAATTTTATCCATCTTGGAGCGGTACCTACATACGGGGCAATACTAACTTCTGATCCTGAAGGAGTAAAAACCTGTCCGCCTTCGACAGTATATTTAGTATAATTTCCGCCTGTATCACCTGCGTAGCTAATATTGAAAATGGTATTTCCATCTTCAGAAGATTGCAATCTTGCCGTTCTGTTAGAAGGAGCTATAAATCCATTTTCAAAAGGATCAATAGAAACCGTAGGGTCTTTGGCATCAACACTTGTTACTGAATAAATTAAAGTACCACCGTTACCATCACCTGGTTCTTCTCCCATTTTGGCAGCCGCTACTGTAATCCACCTAGGGTCTTCCTCAACTGGCTCTTCTGTTTCTGGTTCTTCGGTATCTGGTTCTGGTGTAACAACAGTATCATCTTCGCTGCTACAAGCTGTCATAAGACTCGCTGTTAGAATAATTGCGGCAAAGGTTTTAAGATTTAGAAAAGTTTTTTTCATTTTTGGTAGTATTTAAAAGATTAAAATTTATTAATTGTGTAATTCAGTTTTAGGTAAAAAGCTCTTCCTGGTTTTTGAACAGAAAGGTTATCGTAGACAGGTTCATCGAATATATTTTTAATGTCAAAACTTGCTATAAATCTATTATTTGGAAAAGCATAGCTAAGTCCAAAGTCTTGTGATATTTGTTGGGGTACAGCAAAAAACTCATTACCAACTGTGTTGCTACCTTGTGCAGTTAGAAAAGAAAACTCATCAGTGAAATAGACATTGTAAAAAGCATTAAGTCTAGATTTCTTTTGAATTAAATCTTTGAAAGAATAGCGTAAACCTCCGTTCATGGTGAAAAAAGGTGTATTAGGTACATCGATTTCTATTCCTTGGTTTTCAATTTTTAGATCAAATCGAGATATATTGAAGTTCAATCCCAAATTGTTATTGTATACGTAATTTAATTGGGCATCAAAACCTTTAGACGTACCACTACCTTGGTTTACATAAATTATTAGTTCATCATCAACATTCAAAGATGTTTCGATAGGTAGGCCAATTCGGTCTTTTATATTTCGGTTGAAAACATTAGTAGATATGGTAAAATCATGTTTTTTAATATTGAAATTTCCAAACCTGAAGCCTAAGTTGAAATTCTCACTACTTTCTGGATCTATACTTGAGTTGGCTACAACATTGTCTCCGTCATTACCGAAAATTTCAGTTTCATCTGGTAATCTAATTGCTTTTTCTGCGGAAGCTAATAAGTTGATATTTGGCACGATTTCGTAGGAAGCAGCAAAACCATAACCATCATACTTTTTATTGCTGCTCACTACTTCATCTACTACCACATTATTTCCGTCAGCATCAGATACTATAGATGGGTCAACACTAGTTGTTTTCTGCTGATAATGCTTGCCAAATAAACTTGTTTTTAATTTTTCGTCAAAAGCAGCTAATTCGTAGGTTAAGGAGTATATATTCTTTTTTAAATCTCTTGTGCCTAAAAATGTGTTTTCTAATACAGATTTCAAGGCGTCGCTATCTTCTCTATCAATTCCGCTATATACATGATTAAATGATACGCTATGATGGTCGTTTATTGCGTAAGAAACGTCGCTTCTTATTGAGGCTACATTTCTTTTAATTTTAGCAAGTGTGGGTCCTCCTTCTTGTTGAGACCCCCAGGTGTATTGATATTCATTTCCTCTAAAATCAATTGCTCTTTTTCCGTTCCAGCTATAAGCCCAAGAAACGGTGTCGTTTACAGCACGATTTCTTTTTCCGTATAAACCGTTAATGTTGACGTCAAGACCTTTTGTGAATAAATCTTTCTTTTGGTATTTAATGCTACCAAGTAAGGCATCAGATTCAAGAAATCTATCTTTATATGGTGTTATGGTCATAAAAGCACCGTGCTGTACCTCTTTATAATCATCAGATGCTGTAACACCTATAAAAAATTGATCAGCCCATGTTACGTTTGTGTACCCAATTTCTGCTCTACCTCCTGTAGATCTATAAGCATCGTTGAATCTTCTTGCTGTAATAGGGGTTTGCACTCCGCCTAAACCGGTGACAACAACACTTCTGCCAGATACCTTATAATCATTGTCAGAGTAGTTGTGAAAAAGAGATGCTTTAACTGTTAATCCTGATTTATCAAAGCGATATAAGCCATTTATACTGGCTTGTGTAGTATTGAATGATCCGTAAGATACAGACGCATTAAAATTCGTTTTAGCATCATTGTGAAGTATTATGTTTATTGCTCCACCCAACGCATCGTCTGCTAAATGACCCGGTACCACCCCTTTATAAACTTCAATATTTTTAATCATTGAAGGTGGTATGCTATTTAGGTTGAATGAATTACCGTAAGTTGAAATAGGAATACCATCTATAAATATACGTACCGAGTTGCCAGACAATCCATTTAAACTATAGGTAACCTCTGAACCTAAGCCTCCATTTTGACGAATTTTTACTCCAACGGTTGTGTTCAATAATTCGTTGGTTTGTATATTTCTTAGACTAGCTTCTTCTGTTTTTATTGCACTGACAGCAAAACCTGTTGTTTCTAGTTTGGTTTCTTTCGATTTGCCGTTAATGGTAACTTCATCTAAATCTTCTGTTGATTCTTGTAGGGTGAAATCGAGATTGACTTTTCTACTGTTATCCTGTATTTCAAAAGGTATGGAACGTGTGCCATAACCAACGAATGAAACTACTAGTTTGTATTTTCCTTTTGGAACATTGTTTAAGGAGTATAAACCATTATCGTCAGTAAGTACGCCAAGTTTTAATCCTTCCACTAAAACACTGGCAAATGGTAAAGGATTGCCATATGTGTCTTGTACGGTACCTGAAACTGTTCCTGAAATTTGTTGTCCTTGAACAGATAAGAATATAAAGAAAACTGATGCAGCAAAGATTTTTTTCATTTGATTTAAAATAGCCGCTAATCTTTATTAAGATTAAATCTAAATAATTTAGCTTTGCAAATCTAAAGCAGGAATGAGAAGGCAAGTACCGAGAAAGGAATTTAAACATACGCAAAAGGAAGTATTGTATTGAGAGAGGAAAAGCATTTGAATAGCGAGTTGTTACAAAAAGAATTGCGGGTAGGTGAGTTGTTTAAAAATGGATTTATTAATAACTCTGTTCAGTTCAATGAAGTAGAGGTAACCACAAAGGATAATAATTCTTTTATAAGGGGTGCAGACTTTTCTGATACAACAGCGATTCATCAATTTGATTCTGAAATTAGTGTAACGAGTGACGAACATTTAATAAAACTTCATTTTTCTTTAGAGGGAACTTATTGCTATCAACCACTAAGACATATTAAGTATTTAGTTCAAATTCCAGAAAATCACTGCAATATGTTTTACTACCCAATAACCGAGGGTAGAGATATATTTTTTAAGGGAAATGCTAAGTTATTTGAGGTTTATGTAAAACCTAGTTTGCTTCAAAGCCTATTGGGAACAAAATTTGAAAGCTCTTTTGACAAACTAAAAGCAGCAATAACTAATTCAAATTCATTTGTATTATGGGATAAAAGTAAATTCATTCCTCCTCAAATTCGAAGTAATATAAATGAAATAATACAGTGCCCTTATGAAGATGAAATTAGAAAGACATATTTAGAAAGTAAATTGACCGTTTTAATGATAGATTTTCTTTTGGGCAGGCAAACTTCTAAGCTTTCTAAAACTAATATAAAACTGTTGAATTCAGATTATTTGGCAATTGTAAAGGTGGAAGCTCATATTAGAAATAACCTAAAAGAACCATTGAAAATCTTAGATTTAGCGAATATAGCCGGTTTTAATGCTACCAAGTTGAAAAAAGATTTTAAAAAGATATATGGCGTAACAGTGTTTAAATACATTACAGCATTACGTATGGAGGTTGCTAAGAGTTTAATAACCCAAGACGGTGCCACAATAGCTTATGCAGCATACGAAGTAGGTTATGCAAATCCGCAGCACTTCACCACAGCTTTTAAAAGAACTATGGGTTATGTGCCAAGTGAATTAAAACCTCCAGTGAAATAATTAGTAATGATGACTTTATTTGATAAGCATTTTTAATATATGCTCTACACCGTTTTCGTCATTACTTAACGTACTGTATTTAGCAACTTTTTTTACGTTAGGATGAGCGTTTTCCATAGCAAATCCGAAATCAGATAAAGCAAGCATTTCTAGGTCGTTGTTATAATCTCCAAAGACCATTACTTCATCAGACTTTAAGTTATAACTTTCCATAACCTTAGTTAATGCGTAACCTTTGTGCGCATTTATATTTGAGATATCTAACCAATTTTCTCCAGACACTTTTACTTTTAATTCATCTTCAAAGTGTTTAACAAACGGGTAAATATATTGTTCGCTACTTTCAAAATGATAAATGGCAATTTTGATGACCTCAGAATCAAAAGCTAATAGGTCATCTATAATCTCAAACTCTGTATAATATTCAGCCAGCTTGCTTACAAACTCATTTGACTTGCCGGTTAAATAAGCTTGATGTTTACCGCAAAGTACTGGGTGTATATTTGGTATTTCGTTTAAGGTTTTTAAAATATCTCGTACATGGTTTTTATCTAAAGGTGTAGCTAGAATTTCGGTATTCTGTTTCATGGCAAATCCTCCGTTTTCCGCTATGACAATTATATCATCTTTTATAGATGCTAATTTATCTACAATGCTATTGTACTGTCTACCGCTAGCAGCTACAAAGGTTATGCCTTGAGATTTTAAGCCTTTAAATATGTCAAAGAATTGATCGCTAACCTGGTGATTGGAGTTTAGAAGTGTCCCGTCCATATCAGAAACAACCATTTTAATCTTTGATAAATCCATGTAATTTTATTTTAATACAAAGATATTTCAACCAAGTTTAGTAATGTGGCTAAAATGCAAAGTTTTACCTTTATTTAATAATATATAAAGTATGAAATTATTTCAAAATGAAATCACACTACCGTCTTATCAAAGAGGCTTTCATATCATTACAGATGTTATCGTTAAAAGTATCCCTGAAATTAAGCAAATACAAACAGGGTTTTTGCAAGTATTTATCAAACATACATCTGCAAGTTTAACAATTAATGAGATTGCAGACCCTACGGTTCGTGATGATTTTGAGTCTCATATTAATATTATGGTGCCTGAAAATGCCCCGTATTACAAACATGACTATGAAGGTGCAGACGATATGCCTGCACATATTAAGGCATCATTAATGGGTGCTTCGGTACAGATACCGATAACCAATGGTAAATTGAATGTGGGTATCTGGCAGGGTATTTATCTTTGTGAGCATAGAAATTATGCCTCTGGTAGAAATATAGTGCTGACGTTGTGGGGAAATTGATTTTTGATTAACTTGAAGTAAAGCAAAAGGAATATGACAACAGAAGAATCTATTTTAAATAAAATTCAAATACTAATCACCAACCATTTTCAAACTCCTGAATTGGCCTTTAATTTTTTTGATAAGGATAATGATCAAAAGCTTACAAAGGCAGAAATTGTCAAACTCTTGAAAGACGCAGAAATAAGTGGATTCATTAGAGGTATTGTATCTTCAAAGCTAATTGAAGGCTATGATAATAATGGTGATGATTTGATTGATTGGGAAGAGTTTAAAACGGCAATATCTAAAATTAAAAAATCCGATTCGTAAGAATCGGATTTTTCAAAAAGTGAGATTGTTATTAATTTATTTTACCTGATCTACAACTGCCTTAAAGGCATCTGGGTGATTCATTGCTAAATCTGCAAGAACTTTTCTGTTAAGTTCAATGTTATTAGCTTTTACTTTTCCCATAAATTGAGAGTAGGACATTCCGTGTTGTCTGGCACCTGCATTAATACGGGTAATCCATAATGAACGAAAAGTTCTTTTCTTGTTTCTACGGTCTCTATAAGCATATAACATTGCTTTTTCAACCGCATTTTTGGCTACTGTCCAAACGTTTTTACGTCTTCCAAAGTAACCTTTGGCTTGCTTCATTACCTTTTTTCTTCTGGCTCTTGAAGCTACTGCATTTACTGATCTTGGCATTTTTTTCTATTTTTTGTAGTAGGCGTCCTTTTAATTTAAGGAACTTTTAAAGCCTAACTCCATGGTTAATAATTTTACCTGTTAAAGAGTTAATTACTTTAAACGTAATTGCTCTTTAATACTGTTAACATCTGCTTGATGAACTAAACCATCATGTGTTAACTTAAGCTTACGCTTTTTAGACTTTTTAGTCAAAATGTGACTCTTAAAAGCGTGCTTTCTTTTAATTTTACCTGTACCTGTAAGCTTAAAACGCTTCTTAGCACTGGATTTTGTTTTTTGTTTAGGCATTTTCTCCTAGTTTATGTATTAATCTCACTTTGCATGCTAAACGCTGCTCACAATGGTAAGCAGCGTTTAGTATATTATATATACAAATCGGTCGCAATGTTTAACCGAAGTATTATTTTATTTCCCTTTAGTTTTAGGCGCAATGAACATTGTCATACGCTTTCCTTCTAATTTAGGCATCTGTTCTACCTTTCCTAATTCTTCCAATTCAGAAGCTAATTTCAATAATAGAATTTCGCCCTGATCTTTATAGACAATAGAACGACCTTTGAAAAATACGTACGCTTTTAATTTAGCTCCTTCTTTAAGGAACTTTTCAGCGTGTTTCTTTTTAAAGTCATAATCATGATCATCTGTGTTAGGACCAAATCTTATTTCTTTAACAACAACCTTAGAAGCTTTCGCTTTCATGGCCTTGTCTCTTTTCTTCTGCTCGTATAAAAACTTTTTATACTCCATTATTTTACAAACAGGAGGGTCGGCCTTTGGGGATATCTCCACCAAATCCAAACCTAATTCTTCTGCTTTCTCAAGAGCCTGAGGAAAAGGATATACACCTACTTCAACATTGTCACCTACCAACCTAACTTTTGGGGCTGTTATCTTTTCATTGATATTATGGGGATTCTTATTTTCCCTTCTAGGTTGTGGTCTAAATCTTTTACGTATTGCTATGACTAAATAATTTTAATTAAACTTTCTATTCTTTAAACGTCTTTAAGGTACTATTTATTTCTTTGTTGACCAAGTCTGTAAACATAGTTACGTCTAACGCTCCTAAGTCTTCACCGCCATGCTTACGCACAGAAATGGTGTTTGCAACTTCATCATTGTCCCCTACAATCAGCATAAATGGAATTTTACTCATTTCTGCTTCTCGTATTTTCTTACCAATAGTCTCGTTTCTACTATCGATAAGGGCGCGAATTTCGTTATTTTCTAGGGATTTTAAAACTTTTTGAGCATATTTTTCATGTTTTTCGCTAACAGGAAGAATAATAGCTTGTTCAGGGGTTAACCATAAAGGGAAATTACCACCTGTGTGCTCTATTAATAATGCAATAAAACGTTCCATACTTCCGAAAGGTGCACGGTGTATCATTACTGGTCTATGCAGCTCATTGTCACTACCTTTATAGGTTAATTCGAACCTTTCTGGTAGGTTGTAATCTACTTGGATTGTACCCAATTGCCATTGCCTGCCTAGAGCATCTTTTACCATGAAATCTAACTTAGGTCCGTAAAAAGCAGCTTCACCACTTTCTATTATATAGTTAAGTCCTTTTTCTTTAGCGGCATTTATAATAGCTTGTTCTGCTTTTTCCCAGTTTTCTACCGATCCAATATATTTTTCTGGAGTATCTAAATCACGTACAGATACTTGTGCTGTGAAATCATCAAAGCCTAAAGATCCAAGTACATATAATGATAAGTCTATTACTTCTTTGAATTCCTCATCTAATTGATCTGGTGTGCAAAAAATATGTGCGTCATCTTGAGTAAACCCTCTAACTCTGGTTAGGCCATGTAGCTCTCCACTTTGTTCATATCTATATACGGTGCCAAATTCAGCAAATCTTTTAGGAAGTTCTTTATAGCTAAATGGTTTAGCGTTGTAAATTTCACAGTGATGTGGACAGTTCATTGGTTTCAGCAAAAACTCTTCATCTTCCTTTGGAGTATGAATAGGTTGAAAACTATCTGCACCATACTTTTCATAATGTCCAGAGGTAACATATAGTTCCTTTTGACCAATATGAGGTGTAACCACCATTTCATAACCCGCCTTTTTTTGTGCCTTTTTCAAGAATTGCTCTAATCGTTCTCTTAGTGCAGCTCCTTTAGGTAACCATAAAGGTAAACCTTGCCCAACCTTTTGAGAGAATGTAAAAAGCTCTAATTCTTTACCTAATTTTCTATGATCACGTTTCTTTGCTTCTTCTAAAAGAGCTAAATATTCAGTAAGCTCTTTCTGTTTTGGAAATGATATACCATATATACGTGTTAGTTGCGGGTTGTTTTCGTTCCCTCTCCAATACGCACCGGCAACACTTAGTATCTTAATGGCTTTTACAATACCGGTATTTGGTATATGACCACCACGACATAAATCTGTAAAGGTGTCATGATCGCAAAATGTAATAGTACCGTCTTCAAGGTTTTCTATTAGTTCTACTTTATATTCATTGTTTTGGTTTTTATAAAAATCAAGAGCTTCTGCTTTTGAAACTGCTCTCATTTTATAATCGTGTTTCCCTCTTGCAATTTCTAATGCTTTCTTTTCTATGGAAGGAAAGTCTTTATCAGAAATAGAACCCGTAGGAAGTTCAACGTCATAATAGAATCCATTATCAATCGCCGGACCTATAGTAAGTTTTACTCCCGGGTATAGTTCTTCTATAGCTTGGGCAACAATATGTGATGTTGAATGCCAAAAAGCGGTTTTACCTTCTTTGTCATTCCATGTATATAAAATTAAGCTCCCGTTAGTGTGTAATGGTGTGGTGGTTTCAACAATGGTATTATTGAATTTTGCAGAAATAACATTACGTGCTAATCCTTCGCTTATGCTTTTAGCAACCGCTATTGGGGTTGTATCTTTTTCAAATTCCTTAACGGATCCGTCGGGAAGTGTAATTTTAATCATTTGTGTACATATTCTAGGATGTCAAAGATAATAGGAACTATTCACGTCCGCAATAGAATCATGTTATAATGTAGGGTATACATATAGTATAGGTTATTTGTTGTTGACATGGGGTCGTAGGGTGTTGGTATTTGAATCATATTCTTTGGGTATTTTTAAATATCTGAGTTGCCTTTTTAGTAAAATTCAATCTGTTTATTATGTACTGAAATGGTAAAGTGTTATTTATTAGGATGTTGCATTTTGATGTAAATTTTTCTTTAATTTTATTTTAAAAAATGGTTGTGATATTAATAATAGTGTGTACATTTGCACCCCGCAAACGAGGAAGATAATTTCTGAATCGTTAGTTGGAAAAAGGTTCATAGATAT
>NZ_CANMTX010000014.1 GCF_947500985.1 uncultured Maribacter sp. | reverse complement strand
TTCATCTTGACAGTTTGAATTTAAAGTTAGTAAATTCGAATTATGAACTGTCCTATTTTTAGGGAAGCCTACATTTTTAGGGAAGCCTACATTATAAGATTGAATTATACCGAGTAAATCTTCAAGCTTAAACTTTTTGTCCAATTCATTGAAAGCTTTTTTTGATTCTGTTTCGTCAATCAAACCTTTAATATTTCCATTTTTTAATTCAACAATCCTAGATGATCCATTAACCTCAGTAAAAGCCTCAAACAAGAACCCATCTTTTTCCATGTACCATTTTGTATACCTTCCAGACATATTTCCAATTGACGGTTCAATTGACGGTTCAATTGACGGTTCAATTGAGGATTCAATATTAGGCTCAATTGTCTCTCCCTTAAATACTTGGATATAACCGATTATAATTTCCTCTAGAAATAATCAATTTTTGTTTTTATAGAACGAATTCTCTTGGTCCTGATAAAACTCCCTTACACTGTCTTTACTTATTTTTAAAAATTCTTCTGAATTTTCATTTTTAATAAGTACAGTGTTTTTTTTGACAATGACTTTTGAACAATCAACTACTACTCCGTCCGTCTTAACCATAAATGATTGTCCCATTAAACTATTAGTTAAGAATAGAATGTAAATTATAAGAAATCCTGTTTTTGTTTTCATATGTTTACTAACAAGGTTTTTAAGAAAGTAAGATACCTAAGATTATAGGGTTTAGTTTAGTTTAATAAAGTAGGAGTTATTTTAAGATTCCTGTAAAAAGTTATGAATAATAATTGATTCTTTCTGTACGTTATATTCTTTCTTTTTTTCAAAAATGTACTCGTCATCTTCTAATTCATATTCATTAAGGTCAAACGTCCAGGTTCCGTAGAAATCAGATTCAGAGTATGACTTATTCTGAGCCTTTGCTGGTAATGTAAAGGCTAAACAAATCAGAGTGATATAGACAGCTTTCTTTATACTTATTTAAACATCAAAAATTGCTCCATTATTATAATATTTCTCCAGAATAGCACTGACGGTCGTAACCACTTTCTCTGCATTTTCTTTATTAAAACATAAAGGAGGTTTGGTTTTTATTACATTATCGTATGGTCCATCTGTACTTACTAAAATATGCCTGTTTCTTAATTCATTTTTAATATGGCTTGCTAATACAGTATTTGGTGTTTTGGTGTTATCCTTAACGATGTCAACACCTATAAATAGTCCAGAACCACGTACATCGCCTATGCAGTTATATTTTTGCATAAGTTCTCTTAAAAGGAACCTGTAATAATCGCCGACAACTTTTGCGTTTTCTTGTAGTTTTTCATCTGCAATAACATCTAGAACTGCACTTGCAATTGCGCAAGAAACTGGGTTGCCACCAAAAGAGCTGAAAAACTCTACACCTTTCTCAAACGATGCTGCAATTTCTTGTGTGCAAACCACAGCACCCATTGGGTGACCGTTTGCTATAGGTTTACCCAAAATCACCATATCTGGTATGACACCATGGGCTTCATATCCCCAGAAATGGTATCCTAACCTTCCAAAACCTGTTTGTACTTCATCACTTATGCAAACGCCGCCTTGTGCTCGAAAAGCAGGGTACACCTCTTTTAAATAGCCATCTGCTAATGGAACTTGCCCTGCACAACCAAGTATAGGTTCACTTATAAAAGCAGATATAGGTTGTTTACTTTGTGCTATTTGAGCAACAGCATCTTTACCGTATAGCGTTCCTGCATTTGCAATATCAGCTGTGTATTTACCTCTATACGTATCTGGTAAAGTTGCTTTAAGTATATGATTTTTTTGACCATCCCCTTTAGCGTTATTAAACTTGTAATCACTAATGTCTATTGCTATTTGAGTGTTGCCGTGGTAACCAGATTCCATAACCATCATGGTGTTACTTTTGGTATGATTATTTGCCATACGTACCGCTAAATCGCTTGCTGCGCTACCTGAATTCACAAAAAAGACTTTATTCAGATTTGGAGGAAAATGTTTTAATAATTTTTCTGCATAGGCTGCCAACTCATCATAAATATAGCGTGTATTTGTATTTAGTTTTGCTATTTGTCGTTGCGCTGCTTCCACGACTTTTGGGTGCGAATGACCAACATGCGGAATGTTATTATAGGCATCTAAAAACGTATTTCCTTCTGCATCATACATATATTGAAATGCAGATTTAACCATATGTATAGGCTCCTTGTAGCTAGTAGATAAAATAGGGCTAATGTGTTTGAATCTTCTTTTTAGTAGACTCGAAGTTGATGTAGGTCTTTTAATAGGGAGATTAGCTGCTTTTTTAAATTCATTTTCTGCGTGAATGGGGTTTATAGCCAACCAACGGTATAGCATTTTCCAGGCAGATTGCTCACTCACGGATGCGTAGCTATTGGCCGGATTCACCTTTTTTGCATGTGCAGAATTACAAACACTGGTGCATAGCCTGGCAACGATTAGGTAATATAAAATACTTATTTCTTTAGCTTCTAGAGGAAGCTTTTGATGGTAAGACTTTAGTAATAATACAGCCCACTCTAACGGATTTTCTTTGTCGTAGCAAGTATAGGTGATGGCAATAGCTAATTCGTTAATAAGAAAAGAATGTGCAAGATCCCCGAAATCTATAATACCGGAAACTTTGTTATGTTGCACCAGAACATTCCACTCGTTAGCATCATTATGTATGATCTGCTTTCTTAGTTCAGGAAAAATTGGTCTTACGTTTTCTTCAAATTGATTAAAAAAGTATCGGACAATATTTCTATCTGTGGCGTTTGTAATATCATTTATATACTTTCTATTTAAATCAAAGTACTGAAGGTCCCATTCCCATTGTCTGCTCTGTATCGTATAATTTTTAAACCCTTTTAGTTTCAAATCTAATTCTGCTAGAAAGGTACCTAGAGATTCAATTAATTGCACTGTGTGAGAGACATCGCCTAAAAAATCACCTTCTAAAAATGAAAGCACGCGACATATGGATGGTTTTTGGCTTATAGAAAAAGTACCTATATAAGAACAATCTTTAAATGGAATCGGTTTTGGAATTTCTTTCTCAAAATAACTTTGTAGAAATAGTAGGGTATCATTCTCTGCTTTAACCATATCAAATAATACTTCTGAGTATTGATAGGTTTTATAAATATAACAGGAATCTGAAGTGGTAATGCGGTAATTCAAATTATCGTACCCATCGAGTTGTTTACAATCAATAACTTGAAGTCCCAATTCCTTTTTTAAAAAACTATTCACATTAGACATATTATCAACATATATTCTCACTGAACCTCCATCTAGGATCTAACTACCTCATAAATATACAACCCCTAAGGTTATCATTGAAGTGGAAATGTTTAATTTGATTTTATGAATTAATTTGATTTTATAATAGACTACTATTATAAAAGTATACTGTATAATACAGGCTAGGGGTAGTCTATGATGCGGAATTTGAAATAAAAAAAGCAGCAAGAACATAAAGCTCTTGCTGCGCGGGATAACAGTTTGATTAATCAACCCGTTTCCTAAATTTAATTTTTTTTTGAGTTTTTATCTAACCATTCTTTTAATTCGATGAACTGAAAATCGTTATTACTTACCAGGATGTAATTCTCTTGTAATGAAAAAACCATCTTTTTTCAATTGTTTATAGCTAGTTTATTTTATTAAATTAGGCTTAGCTTTTCTCCAACCAGCTTCAAGTTTTTTGGCTAGTGATGCTTTTACTTCTGTTAATTTATGTTCAGCTATAATATTGACTGTCTCGTTAGGGTCATTTTTGCGATCATATAATTCCTTACCTGTCAATTCGCCTCTAGTTCCGGTTTTAGTATTCCAAGTATACCATTCAATATAATGATATTCTTTTGTGTTGATTGAATAGCCCATGTATCGATTTCCATCTGCAGACACTTTGGGTCTTCTATGAAACTGGCTAAAGGCTGCACTTTTCCATGAACGTTTTGGATCTTTTATTAAAGGTAAAAAGCTTGTTCCTTGCATATAGTTGGGAACTTCAATGCCGGCAATTTCACATAAAGATGGAAACATATCTACCAACTCGGTTATTTCAAATGTTTGAGCACCTCTGTTTTCTTGATTGGGATATCTGATAATCATAGGTACTTGTAAATCAATATTATAATTGGTCATTTTACCCCAACTATTATGATCTCCTAATTTCCAGCCATGATCACCCCAAAGTATAATAACAGTGTTGTCATAAAGTCCTATTTCTTTTAAATGAGCAACTAAATTACCCACCAAAGCATCTACATAGCTTACACTTGCATAATACCCATGTTTTAATTTTCGAGACCTTTCTTCGTTCATTTTAAAATCTGACTGAGGGTGCCCTATATCATTAAAACCATCATAGTGTCTTAATTCATACATGGAGTTCATTGTATGCCCTGGTGCATTTTGGGGGACATTAGGGTTGGCTGCTAACGGAATTTTTTGAGCGTCATACAGATCCCAATATTTTTTTGGAGCGGTGAATGGTAAGTGTGGTCTAAAATAACCTAAGCCCATATAAAAGGGCGTTTCTGTTTTCGCTAATCGGCTAAGTGTCTTTTTTGCCAATTCTGTTTGCGCTCCGTCATAATAAATAGTGTCATGAACATCTGCCGCTTCCCATGCCGGACCTGTGTTCCAACCATCTGCATATCTAATTGGTCTTAATTTTAATAAAGAATCTCTTTTTACTGCTTGTGAATTATTGACTTCTTCACTGATATAAAATGTTTCTCCATCTCTATTTAACCAATCTTTTTTAAGGTACTTTGATGGTCTAAGGTCTGGTTCGTCCCAAGAAACGGAGTCTGGCATATAGTTGTGAAAAATTTTACCCAAGTTTACCGTTTTATATCCAAATTTTGAAAAGTATTGCGGCATGGTAACCGTATTCGGGTTTATCTCACGAAACTTATCTCCTAAATGCCAAACCCTAGTAGAATCAGGTCTTAAACCTGTCATTAGACTAGCTCTAGATGGTGCACATACTGCTACTTGAGAAAATGTTTGCCTAAAGGTCATTCCTTCAGCTGCTAGTTGGTCTATATTTGGTGTTACTGCTATGGTGTCTCCGTAAACACCTAATGTTGGTCTAAGATCATCAACAGAAATAAATATAATGTTAGGTTTTGTTTTCTTCTTTTCTTGTGCATAACAAGTACAAGAGGAAATAATTATAGTAAGAATGCTAATATGAAAGAAAAGGTATTTTTTCAATTGGTTGTTTTTAGATGAGAAATAGTAATACGCCAGTACATCTTATAAATATACATAGACTGTTTCCTTTTTTAGAAAAATAATTGAATGCCATTTTGAATTTATTTATCTAATTGCTCATTTTTATAAATCGATTTCATAACCTGATTTAATTGCAAAGCTCTTGCTTTTTTACTAACATTTACAACTCAATTTAATAACCAAATAGTATATAAAGAGGGTTGCAATAAAATAGTTGAATGGTCGAATGGCACATGTCGTATTTACCAAGTGGGTAAACGTTTTACAGTTTGCCGTTTAAAGATTTTAATCTACTAAGTTCATCAAATTCAGCCGTTAAGATTTTGTTGTTCTTTAAACCTTCAATTTTATTTTCTAAGATATTTAATTCAAAATCTCTGTCAATTAAATAATTTTTGAAGGTATTCTTATGGTTTAAATCTACCGCACTTATTAACTGAGGAAAATTGGTCAGTACTTTTTCTAATCTTTCTTTGTCTATTTCAGGTATTTTGTCATCGTCAATGGTAACTACAAGAGTACCTTGTCCGTAATTAGCACAGTAATAACTTTTAGAATTAAATAGTCCACACGCCATCATCCCTATTTTATGTTCAAAGCCTTCTTCAACATTAAAATGACCATCAGTTAATTCTTTAATGCCTTTATCTTGCCCTATTTCTTTAAGTTGGTTAGATTGAACCAATAGGTTTTCTGGCATGCCACTCTTTGCGTTTGCCCATCCCCACATCCAAGAGCTATCGTTAAAGGAAAGAGAACCTATTATTTGAATAGGAAAGTCTAGGTCGCCAAAAATTATGTTTCCTTTTCCCATATCAAGTTCCCATGCATTTGATTCGATTACCTCTCCAAAAACTAGTTGCTTTTCGAAAGATAACGCTGCATGTTGTTCAATTAATTCTTCAAGACTGGTATAGTCTGTTTTATCAATTGCTTTATATTTAGAGGAATCGATTTCAGATTTTTCTTTTGGTTTATCTCCTCCGAAGAGATTTTTAAATATGCCCATATTTTGTTGAATTTTGTTTCAGTTGAAATTTTGTATTGGAATAAATTCAAATTAGTATCTATGAATTCTCTTCAGGAAAATTAAATATTACTCATTTAGTATCCTATAAAAAATAGTGCAAAAGCAATATTTAGGTGAATTATTAATGTGGTTATATGTAATTAATAAATTTCAACATTTATAATCATCCCATTTTTGACATCGATACCTATGGAATCTAAGTTTTCGCTATCTATTGGTTCTAATGTTAATTCAAAATCAGTATTTTTTTTGTTCGCTGCATAGATGGCAGCTAGGTAAAGATCTTTTTTCCAATTAGAGAATGGTTCAATTTTATCAATTTCTTTTTTACTGATTTTTTCTTCAATATTAGGTAGAAGTTCACTGTTCCAATTTTTTGCCAGTTGACACACAAAGTCTATGTGATTGTTGAAAGAGGCTGAGTTATTACCTTCTAAATAAAAAAGTGTTTCTATAGTATTGTTGCCAATTACAATACTGCCACGCCAAGTATAGGTTTTTGTTTGGTTGTTGCCTTTAATCTTATCATTTTTTAAAGTACCTAATATAGGGTGATCAAAAGTTTTCTTTTTTCCAAAAAGTAAGTCAGATATACTCATTAAGTAATTTTTTAATCTAAATTGTTGATGGGTTATAGTCTAAGTTATTTTTAATTTCTTCTGATTGGGTTATAAAGTTTGAAATATCTTTCGCCCAAATATGATACGTTTGTTTTGAAGGATGAACTCCGTCAACAAAAAAATCAGAAGGTTCTATTTCTAAATTGAATCTTTCAATATAATCTTGGCTAGAAGGCTTTAAAGCGTAGTAATACACCTTGTCAAAATCTTTTACAATACTGATTAATTCCTCTCCTAGTATGTTAACCAGATTGCCAATAGTAAATTTTATGATGGGCGTAAAAGCAGGAAATTCTTTTATCGGCGGCATATTGGTAAATACAATTGGTACATCGTTGAATTTACTTTTAGTGCTTTTAATAAGTTCTCGAATATCTCTGTTCCATTTTTTGGGTGAGTTCAATTCAAATGCATCATTACCGCCAAGTCCTATAACAATTAGATCGACAGCTTCTTCTGTAATGAGATCAATAATATTTTCAGTTACTTTTTTTGCGGTATAGCCGCTTTTAGCATAAACTTTCCAATTTACATTAGTATGTAGTTGTATAGACAACTCGTCTGCCAACGAGCCAGTAAAGCCTTCTTGGTGTGTTTTAACACCAACACCGGCAATAGTACTTTCGCCGATAGTTAACAAACGTAGTTCCTTTTTAGAAGAGAATTTAGATGAGCCTTTGGTACCCTCTGCTTCTGGTAATCGCGGTACAGTTTTTTTGATCTTTTTCCCTTGAAAATACATAATGGGTAATAACGGAATAGTAATGATTGATCCTAAAATATATTTTATATTCATGCTTCTAATTTACGGGCATTTGTACTATTCGCGTTTACATTCTCTTATCTAAATATAGTATTTGGGAGTATTTTTAATTTAAATGAAATACAATTATAAGGTAGTTTTATTTCAATTGCTTTTTTAGATAGTTTATGGCTTTAATCTTTGAAATTTCAATTTTATCAACATCCAAATCATCTAATGCTGTTTGAGAAATACCTAGTTTAGTTTTGCCAAACTCTCTTATAGAATCTAAAATAACTAATAGCACAAAATAATCTTTTTCTAGGGGTAAGGCTTTATAATAATCTTCAAAAGCTTTAGTTTTTAGGGTTTCGTTTTTTCTTTTAAACCATATTTGCATATAAGCAGAAGCGCTCCAAGCACGAAATTCATTATCAGGATCTTCGAGTATATGTTTTTCAAGAATTTTTGTGTCCGTAATTTTTCCTATCCATCCTAAAACTATTACTGCTTTGTTTCTTGTATAAGCCAATTCAGACTCGGTAAATTCACTCGTATATTTTTAAATTTTTGCTTTGTGTTTTTTATTAAACTTTCCTAATTGAAATATAATATCTCCTTGAAATTCTTAATCTTCGTTTTGCTCTAACTTATCAATTAAAAAGTCTTCAGCTTTATCTTGGCGTTCTTTAAATCTTGAAGCTAAATCTCTTCTAAACCCATTGTTAAGCGTTTTATTTGTTATTAAATTATAGTGATATTCAACATACGGACTTTTCATAATTTCCCATACAAAGTGATGCATTTTGTCACTGTTATTGCTTTTTATGGTTTTATTTTTCAATCTATAAATTCTTGTAACTCTTTCATTAACAATAGTTTTTGATTATCAAAAACGTAACAGTATGTTGTTTTTTAGCTTTGATTTTTAGATTGGACAATAAACTCTACTTATTGCAACTAAAAGCAAAATTACTATTAAATAAGTAGGTTGTTTGTAGTGGTTTTAATTAATATACCAATCTTTCCATTCTCCTGTCGCCGGATATATCAGTTGGTAGATTTTCTTCTTCAATGCATTTAGACCATTAAAATAATTATTTGTAAAATTTAGAAAACGTTGTTTCTATATAATTAAGGTAAATTGAAGATATACTATTTCTGTAATTTGGGGTCCAATATTTTTACCATATGATATTAAAGCAGAATTTAAATCATCTGAAGCCAATATCTTATTTTCAATTATTTCGCACTGTCCATAATAAATTATGTCATAAGCTTTTACTCAGTGATAAATTATTCTTTACAAAATGATGAGAAAAAGGACTGTTTTTTACAGTTTACATAACACCCCAAATGGATAATATAATGAATGTTCAGAAAAAGAATAAAGGAATATAAGTGTTCATTTTCAGTGCTTTTTAAATTGAATTTTGACGATAGCAAAATATAGTATAATGGTTAAGTTAGTGTTGCAATTATAATTCGCTTCAAAAATCAATTTAGTAGAATCTAAAGCTGTTTTTTAGACGTAATTTCTGTTTAATAAATTCGAAGGCAATATATTTTAGGGGTTACTGTATCCGGTTTTTAATTTAAAATACTAATCTCTTAATAGGTTTCAAATTCAGAAAAGAGTTCATCTTTAAGCTCGCTCCATTCGTTTTTAATGATGCTATAATAAACGTCAGTTCTACTTTCTCCATTTGATGCGATGTAATTATTTCGAAAAACACCTTCTTTTTGTGCGCCTAATTTTTCAATTGCTTTTAATGACCTTAAATTAGCTTTGTCTGCACTGAATTGTATTCTTCTAAACCCAATTTCCTCAAAGCCAAATTTCAATAGTTCATATTTACAGGCCTTATTTATACCTGAACCTTGAAATTCAGTTCCGTACCAGGTCCATCCAATTTCGCATTTTTGGCTAGAGGTATTTAAGTTGCCGTATCTGGTACTGCCTGCAACTTTATTGGTTAGTTTGTCTATAACTAGAAACGGGTAGCACAAGCCGCTGTTTTTATCTTTAATCGTCTTAGAGGTGTAATTCTTTAAGCCCTGTTCGTTATTTACACTCATTCCCATAAATTCCCAGATTTCTTTATCGAAAATTATTTCTTTGAGCTCTTCATTTCGTTCATTCTCAAAAGGGAGCAGTAATACACGATCGTTTTCAAGCTGAATTTTTGTTTTTAATAATTTTGGTTTCATTTTTAATTTCTTAGAATTTTTAATTTATAGTAAGTAGGGTGGTAGACAAACAATTATTTTCGATACATCTACAATTCATTATTTTTAAAGCTAAATCAAAATATTTGGCAGATTTTGTAAACGTATAATGATTCGTAGAGATAACCGCAAATTGCTCTATTTTTTTAGCTAATATTAATCAATCGTTTCTTATGCTTAATGTCTCGGTTTCATTAAAACAAAAACGAATACAAAGAAAACCATTAAAAAGAGCTACAATAGATACCGTAACATTTCTTTTCTAATGATTTTCAGCTTGTTTCTTCTCAAGTTCTATTCCACATAATTTTACCATCATTTACTATATGGAGCCACCTATATCTCTATAAATTCGCACATGTAGCATTCTTAATTAAACTATGAATAGAAATAATAAGTGGAATGAAAAGGAGCTAATTGTTATTCTTACTTTGTTTTTTTCAATCTTTTTGCTTCTTTCTTTTCTTTAGCTGTTTTTACTGGTTCCTTTTTTACATTTTTCTTTGCATCTTGACTTTTACCCATAACTTTTTATTTAAATAATTAGTAGCCTATTTTCAATCGTTCTTTAAACCTATTCTTTATGTAGAATTTGAAATTTATTCCAAATCTCTAATCCAACGAATTCTATTTCGTGTTAATCTATAATCGTTAAGAGTTTTGGCGCTTGTTTTCATCCAAAGGGAATCCCCTTTAAATATGCCTTGATAAATATAAACTTTATTTTCAAGGGCCTTGTAAGTTAATTCGTGAGAGGTTTGGTCATCACCATATAAATCTGTTAAATGTAATTTTTTGGTCAATGTATCTGCAGTGAACTTGTAACGTACGGTTGTATTATCTTCATTTAAAATCATTAAGGTTTCGGGTAAATAAGATAAATCGTTTATTCTTATTTTGTTCCAGCGATTGCCATTTATTTTGCTCTTTGGTATTGTATTTCCATTCTTTACAAATATTTCAATGTCTTGCGAACTTGTAAAATTTTCATATTGATTACTATGCTGTTGTTCTATTCTTTCTGTCATGTCCAGACTAAACGAGACAAAAACATATAGCAATAATGCACCTTTAGTTATATATCTAATGTATTTACCTTTTTGCTCTTCAAAAAGAGGCATGTAGATAGCCGCAGTAGATGGCTTATTTCTTAAGAAAAAATCATATAATCGTTTTAAATCATCCCACATTAAAAATACGATCATAAGAAGTAAATGAATCGCAAACATCTTAACAATAACGTCGTACCCAATATCCATTAAAACAACATTGGTCATTGCTATTAACAACAAGAAAGCACCTAAAGAAGTTGTTCTTCTAAATAACAACAGCAAGCCGCCAACAACTTCTATCAACCCTGCAGTAATACCATAGAATTTAGAATAACTCATGAAAGCCCATACCAAATTCATTCCGTTATGTTCGCCAATTTCAGTTTCTAAACTATCAATATCCATTGTGCCAAACTGGAGTAAGAATACTTTTGAAAGCCCATAAAGAATTAGCGTAAGACCTATATGATATCTAAGAATTGTTTGTAAAAGTATTTTGAGTTTGTCGTTGTATTCTTTTTTGATTTTAGTATCAATGAACACCCAAATTATGGCGCCAATTATAGAAATTACAGTAACCAAGAGAAACCTGGTAAAGTCATATTTAGAGTCCAAACCGTTTAACAACATATCTTTGTTGTATTCCCAACCCAAAAATATTTCTCCAAAGCCTATTGTAATTCCCTTCCAAAATGAAAAATTATTCGGATCAATCTCATTGATATATTCAAATCCGTATGGATAGATGTACAAGAGAAAATATAGAAATACAAATCGTAATATGAGCTTCTGTATTGTAGTCAATTGTTTTGGTTTAAGAGAACTCAATGAGTGTTATTATTTAAACTTTGGTAGTGGTTTGTCTAATATATTATGTTCTCAGTTTGAAGATACTATATTTATATAAATAGAGGGGAGTGATTAAGTGGTTGGGTACTCAATTACTTTTAAATTTTTACTCACAAGATTTACTGTAAACCATTGTATTTATAGGGTAGATTGTTTTTGCTGGGTTTTTACATTGGCAAGCTTTTAAAAAAAATAACAAGAAACTACGACCGCTGAATACTCAAAATCTAGCTTGTTATTTTGTATATAAGTAAGGGAAATTTCAATTTTTACCGATTAGACCGTAATGGTTTATAATAGTAGTTGAATGATATTTAAAAGCTTATATATATCTTGTGGGATCGTTTAACTCTTTATAATTATGAAAAATTTAGTTTTAATAATAGTTGTCCTTTTTTGTACTGTTATGACTTATGGGCAAACTGAAATTGTTCCAAAAACACCCTTCACTAAAACCTATTTAGCTGTTTGGCTTGCAGCTAGTGAACACTCATTGGATGTTGCCAAAGCAATGCTGGAAGAACTGTATTCGTATAAACCAACACCTGTAAGTAAGTCTTTTGGTGAACAAATGGTACATATTGGATATACAGTGGAGCTACTTACAAAGCGTTATGTGCAAGGAATGGAAGTAAAACCAAATACACCTGATGCTTCGAAGATGACGAAGGCTGAGATTATTGAATTGTTACAAAATGGGTTTGCTTATACCACTAATGTCATTGGCACCATAGAACAGGAACAATTGGATGAGTCTTGTGTAATGTATCATAGTGGTAATACTGTGAGTAGGGCATTTGCCTTTTTTTATGTCCAAGATCATATGACCAACCACAGGGCCAAAGCAAATTTATATCTTCGAATGAATAATATACAGCTACCAGAATACACTTGGTAAAAAAAATAAATTAACTCATTAAAGTTCTGTTTTTATTTGTTATTCTAATCGTCCATTTTTGCTTGAGTAATATCGCTAAAAGTTGGAGGATTTTCTGTAAAGCTTGCAACCCCCTTTTTGTTTACTTTTAAAAGCACATCTTTTGTTGTGGTAAATAATAGAACTGTAGAGAAAGATGTTTTAAGATGTGATTTTAATATGATAAAAGCCTCATCTAAAGTAAGCTCTTTTGTTTGATCTTCTGTCTCTCTAGATCTGTAACGAAATTTAAGTAAGACTTTAAAGCCGTCTTCAGAATAGATTGGTCTTACAAATATGTTTCTCAAATTAGGCTTACCTATGGTTTTTGCCATGGTCAATTTCGCGAAGTCACCTTTTTCTACACTCGCTGTTACTTGTTTCCAAAAAATAAGAAATACATCTTGATAGTTCATAAATTAAAAATTGAAGAGCAAAACTACGAATTACCTAAGTAATGAATTTCGTAAATTTTTATAAAATATAGAGGAACAAATTTCAAAATAGAAGTTGATTAAGAAAACATAAGTTTACATAAGAGTAGTTATTAAGAGCCAACGGTTCGTATAAGAAAAGTAGGGCCGTTGGTAAACGAGGTACTTTCCGTTTAGCCACAAGCCAAAACTTTTGTATTTTGTTTTATCTTATTTTTTCTAAAAGCCAAATCAAAAGATTTGGCGACTTCACAAACACGCCCAAGCTAATGAATTCAGTACTTACAGCCGTATTTTTTTTATACATTGTTAGCTGTAGTTTTTTATTTTTCAAATGCAAATAAAATTCCTTTGGTTATAAAACTTGGATAAACAGTAAGGTGGTCTTCATCAGGGATTATTGACGATTTTATTTTTAAGCCTGAGTAGTTTCTTGATAGCAACCTTTGTTCAAAATCCAACATTTCAGACACCATATCTGAATTGTTATTTTTTTCTTTTTCTCCAATGCTAAAAAAAACATTTGCTCTCAAGTTAGTATTGGCTTTTGAATACTTTTCTTCAAAGTTATTTATACAGTAATTATCATACCAAAATGAAGGGCTTCCGATTAGGTAATACTCAAATAAGTTAGGGGTTGTTACCAAAATATAACTTGCAAGTAACCCACCAAAAGAGTGTCCAGAAAACACTTTTTTCGACATATTTATTCTGTAAGTATTTTCTAAAAATGGGAATACATCTTTCTTGATAAATGCAATAAAATCATCTGCTTTTCCTGAAGCTAATCTAGATTCTTTAGAATGACCTCTCTCTTCATTAGGGGAATTTGTTGGCATATAATCTCTAGTCCTACTAACTCCAGGTGAATCTCCTTTGGAATATGATATTCCAACTATTATGAATTCTTCTGTTTTAACTCGTCTACTTATACTCGTAACTAATGGAAAAGCGTAATCAGAATCTGTAAGTACCAATATCGGATATTCTTTATCTGAACTTGATGTATAAGATTTAGGTAGCTTAACGTATAATTCATACTGTTTTTGATTAGTTGTTGATTGAATTTGATGAACTTCAGTACCTTTTATTTCAAATGATGTTAATTTCGTTGCTTCGTTATCAGAAATTACTTCATTACTATTATTTATTTTATCACCTATTGCCTTATTTTTTTGGTTTCCGCTATTACAAGACATTGTTATTATAACAATAGAGAGTATTGATAAAAATTTATTCATTGCTTATGATTAGTTTATTTATTGGCAATTACAGCTAACGGTTGAGCTATGAACATTACGGGAGCAAACTGGCGTTTGCTTTCCGCCACGCACGTAGCGCAATCTTTTGGTTTTGTTTTATTTTTTTCTTGTCCAAAGCGAAATCCCAAAGATTTCGCGACATACCAAATATACGCAGACCTTGGCGTTTAAAACCTAAGCCCGTATTGTTTATAGGTTGTGTTAGCAAACGTTTTATTTTCCGATTCTAAGGAACATAGACTAGTCTAATTTTTACCTCATATTCATCATTCTTCTCCCTTACTTCGGCATTTAGAACTAAGTCACTCAGTCCCTCAGATTTTGTCCATAAGTCAATTAGCACATTCCAATATTCCCCGTAGCAAATGTAAACTGACGTTTCCCAAGTTTCTTCAGGAAGCTCAATCAATTCCTCCCCATAATCTTCAATATAATCTTTGATTTGTTCAGCAGAACTTTCAGATACGGAAGACACATTCTCAATTCCGGAGCTTATATTGTAATCTTTTTTCACAAAAGCACTTACAATTTCTGTAAAAATTGGTCGCCATAAATGAGGAATTGGTCCTTCTTCATCTTCGTTTTTCTCTACGATTATTTCGCTCATTTTGAAATGTTTGCTAACGGCTTCGGCTATTGTTAGTACGGGAGTAGGGAAGCGGTAGTTTCCGAACTTGCACTTAGCCAAAACTTTTTATTTTGTTTTATCTTTTCTGTTCTAAAGCCAAATCAAAAGATTTGGCGGACTCTATAAAAAATACACTAAACTTTGGATTAAACACCAAACCCCGTATTAATTATAGCCCTTGTTGGCAACTGGCTTATTTCCAGAATTTCCACCATTCCTTTTTTGAGTTATTTCCGTTTTCATTAAATTGACTTAATAATTCATCTTCACTATCTGGTTTTCCATAAGCGTCTGCATCGGTAAGATGTCCGTCAATTTGACTTACTCTTGTTATTTTTTTTCCTTGTCTGAATACTAATTGTAGTCCGTGTTCCTGTTCCCAATCACATTCACAATTTATATCAACATATATATCTTGTTCCTTGTAAGATCTTCTGGAAATTAAAATTCCAGTCGGTTGTACCAAATCCCATATTTGATTTTCATCTTTTATATTCCAAAGTTGTTGGTTAGATTCATCAAATCCAACAGCGTTAAGAAAGTCCATACAGTTTTTATGAACAAGATTAGAAATCAAAAGTCTATCGGTTTCAGATTTTTCGATGAACAATTTCAAGGCTTCATCAGCTTCTTTGATAAATTCAGTATCACTTTCAGGCTCTAAACCCATAAAAATGATATTTATCTTTTTATTATTAAAAAAAGGAATTTCAATAGGTTCACTTTCCCACCAATCGTCAAATTGTTCATCCTGTTTTAATTCTCCTATTATTTCACTTTTTATAGTATTCATTTTTTGCTTGTTGCCAACGGTTGAGCTATGAACAGTACGGGAGTAAACTAGCGTTTACTTTCCGCCACGCACATAGCAAAATCTTTTTGTTTTGTTTTATTTTTTTGTCCAGAGCAAAATCCAAAAGATTTTGCGGACTTCATAAAAATACAAAAACCTTTCGATTAAGCCCGAAGCCCGTATTGTTTATAGGTTGTGTTAGCCACAGGTTTTTCGAGAGTTTATTGCATAAAAAAACCTAGAGCGCAATGTCTAGGTTCTATATAGTATTTTATAGTGCAACACTAAAGCGTAATGAATAGCTAGGCACTTTATAATGCAAATATACATTATTTACATGTTATAACCAATTTTAGTGATTATTATTGCCTTAATTATTTCATTATTCTTATACTCGGCAAACAAGTCACTTATTTCCTTATTCATGTCGTTTTTTCTGTCTAAAGATATGTTTTGGAGAATAAAGGACATAGTTTTGATTCCGGCATCTAAAGATTGATTGTTGTTATTATTAAACCTAGTTCTAGGTATTTTATATATACCTTGAGGAAAATTTAAATCAAAAACCACACCCGCATGAGCGCAGATATTTCGTATGAATTTTATTGAATGAATAAAATTTTTGAAAGTATTAAGGTTATTTAATCCATAAATTTTTGAAATATCTTTTTTAAGGTCTTCATCTTTAACAGCGTTGAAAATAGTTACAATTGCTCCAAAAGTTAAAAATTCAAAAGTTTTCCATGTAGGGGCATAAATATGATTTCTATATTTTAAGTGATGGAGTTTTATTTGCTTGTTCTCTTCTTTAAATTTAGAAGTATATAGCTTTTTATCTAAATCCGTAATAAACCAACGAGCCATTATTTTTGGGTTTGAATACCAAATTGGGTCTTCTTTATATTTGTTAGAGACATAGTAAATAAGTTTAGTTCTAAAATTAACTTCAATTCTTTTTAAATATTTCAACAGAATATTTCTTAAATCTACATCAAGGTAATAGAGGTTAATTACATTCGAAAAAATAGTTCCTTCAGCAAAATTATGGTCTTTATCTATCTCAAATGGAAACCAATAAAATCCAAGCCTATAATATCCTATGTCTAAAAGAATCTCTTTTGCTTTTTCTTCACCACAGTCAAAGAGCATTCCTCTTTTTTTTAATGTAGTAATTTGTTCTTCTACTGTTGTGGCTTTCTTTCCCATTTAATTAATTTTCATCAACTTGTGGCTAACGGTTGAGCTATGAACAGTACGGGAGCAAACTAGCGTTTGCTTTCTGCCACGCACATAGCGAAATCTTTTTGTTTTGTTTTTTCTTTTCCTTGTTTAAAGCAAAATCCCAAAGATTTTGCGGACTTCATAAAAATACGCAAACCTAGTGAATAAGCCCGAAGCCCGTATTGTTTATAGGTGTTGTTGCCAAACGTTTTTTTTGCGTTTTGCTTACGTTTTCTATTGCGAAACGATTCCGTTCTGACTTTTTTACGCAATCTTTTCAAGTCCGTCTGCGCAATGATTGCGTTCGAGTAAAGTCCATCTATTTGTTAGTGCACGATTATTTTTTAACCAAAAATTCGAGCTTATATCCATTCCCCAACTTAACTGAATTACTAATTTTGAACGTCTTGATTTGTTTTAAGTATAAATCGATTACTTTTTTAGCACGTCGTTTCTGTATGAAATTTAAACTTCTGTTTTCAAGTATCTTTTCTATTACTTTGTCTACGCTCAGCTCAACTCCTGTATAACAAATCAATCCTGATTCATAAATTTTCCCGCTTTCTATTCCTATGAATCTATCTTTTTCCTCAATTATATCGGGAATAACAAATTCCGAACTGCCTTTTTCAGATTCTCCTGTTATAAACTTTTTGGTCATTTTCAAAATGTTTGGCAACGGTTAGTATAAGAAACGTAGCGTGTAAAATAACGCAAACCTTTCGGATAAATAAAGAGCCGAATTTTTATGTTTTGTTTTTACTTTTTCTCTTATAAAAGCCAAATTTAAAAATTTGGCGGCTTCGCAAATAAACACAAACCTTTCGGTTTCGCACTTATTAGCTATGTTTCATATACGTTGTTGTGGTGCGTTTTTCTTCGGCTTTATTGTCCAATTGGTTACATCTAATTCCATAATTTCGTGTCTTTCCCATCCTCCCATTTCGTCACATTCAAATTCCAAAATGTTACCATTCCAGCTTTTAAATTTTATCATATCCATTTCGAAGGGACTTTTGATAATGTACATATCAGAAAATGAATTTCCCATTTTATAAATGTTGCTATATTCTGAAAAGATAAAAGTACCATTTGGTGTTACTTCTAAATTTCCATAATCAACTTGTTTTTCCGATTCGATTATATTCAATTCGCTCGTATCTAAACGAAATATACAGTCAGAAGTCAAAACAACAATTTCATTTTTCTGCTTTGATATTTTGACGTCTTTAGGAAAACCACGAAACTGCCCAACTTTTTCAATTCCGCTGTTATCCTCAAACTTAATCCAAGTCCAAGATTGAGAATTCCACACGCTTTCTACATCATAAATCCGCTCTTCAAATTCTCCAGAGTATGGTTGATTAATAATTTCTGCTTTCACAATATTTCTCTATTTCTTGATGGTTTTCTCAAATGCACCACAACGGTTAGTGTATGAAACGTAGCGTTTAAATATACGATAAGCTTCAGTTTATCTCTTAGCCAAATCTGCGATTTGGTATTTATCTTTTTCTTTTCATTAATGCCAAATCGCAGATTTGGCGGACATAGTAGAAAGCACAGAACTTTGGTTTTAGCACTTGCTAGCTATGTTTTATACACAGTGTTAGGCTTTCGTTTTTATTCTGCATTATTCTCAATCAATATTTCTGATATTCGCTCATAATTTTCTAAATTTTTACAATTTAAAATATTTTCTACACTTTTCTTAAATCCCTCTATTTCTGTAAGAACTTTTTCAAATTCGTTTTCGAATGCTTCGAAATTAATTGAGGTTTTAGCTAAGCCACTATATTCATTAAGCTCACAATAATCTGAAAATTCAATTAAGTCGTCTTTAATACGAGCAAAAATCCAAGGATGTCCTATCCAAATTTGTGTCCACTCGCTTGGTTTTTTATTAATAATATCTAACAAACCTTTGTAGTCACTTATGGAAGTGCAACATTGTGGAACAATTCTATCGTTATCAACTTGAATTACAATTCCTCCTTCAAAAGAAATGATTTCGTCTTCATTTTCAAGATTAGTATCTTTTAGTTGTGTTTCTACAATTATTTTTAATTCATCTTCCTCAATTCTAGTAATTTCAACAAAAGGAAATCCAGGAAATATTTGTTCAACTTTTATTAGTCCAGAATCTTTTAAACTGTTTTTCCAATATAATTCCCATCCAGTTGGGAATTCATATCGACTTCCGTCAGGATATTTGTATTCCTTTTCTGTGAATTCTGAGGCATTCAATTCAATTACTGCTGATATTTTTATATTCTCGTTCATTTAATGAAGCCTAACGGTCTTGTATATGGCTCGTAGCGTGTAAATTAGCTATTGCTTTTCGATTAAGCACGAGCCGAATTTTTTAATTTTCTTATTATCTTTCTTTTTTAGTAAGCCAAATTTAAAAATTTGACGGGCTTGCAAATATGCCTTAACTTTGAATTAAGCAACTGATTAGCTATGAGCTATATACGTTGTTGTACAGCGTTATTTTACGCATCAAACATCAAATCAAAATCTCTCGTAATACTATGAGATTCAACTGGTCCATTTTCCATTAAATAATTCCAAAATTCATTTCCAGAAAAACGATTATCTAAATGACAATATCTAAGCATATTAATTAGTTCAAATCGGACACCTCGTCCGCCATATTTATCTTCTAAATCATAGAAACCAACTTTCTCGTTTTTAAGCCAAATTTCGTCTATGTACTTAATAAAATTTTGGATTTGGTTTTCACTAACACTATAGAAATCTTTATAAATTTCAATATCTTGATAATGACCGGTATGAAATATCGGGAAAACGTCGTTTGCAACTGCGTAAACATAGCTCGGAGCGAAACCTGTTTTATCGCCTATGGTCTTATAATTTTGAGTAATCAAAAGTTTCCTTTGTTCGTATAAAGCCTTTAAAATTATATTGGTTTCCATTTACTTTTCTGTTTTAATTTTTTTGTCAAATTCCCTTGAAGTATGGGTTAAATAGACAACAATTTCATCAAATTTATAAGGTTGCTTATTTGTATTTACTAGGTCAGTTATTTTATCAACGTTCTCTTTAACTTCTTTTATTGAATACAAATTATTTGAGCGAATTTCGTTTAAAAGTTCTTTTAGCCTCTGTATATCATCGGTAATACTTAATCCTGTTTGTGCAAAATTTGAATTTGATTTAGTATGTTTAGAAAGCTGATTCGCAACAAGACTAATTTTTGGTCTTAAATGCGATAATTCGTAATCTAAATATTTTTTTTTCAGGTTATCTCTTATTGTTTCCACTTCACTTTTTGCTTCGATGGCTTTTTTAACTTGCCAAATGGTGATGAGCATTCCTACAATAGATGCAATACCTCCTATCCACCCAATATGTTCTAAAATCTTCATATTTTATCTAAATGGTGTTTTTTTCATAATGCTGTACAACGGAATTGTGTATGGTTAGTTGCGTGGTTAAGCACCTAATTTAGTAAACAAAAACGAACGCGAGAAAATTCCGAAGGAATTTTCCAAATAAGCAACGACCAAAGCAATTAATTATACACGGTGTTGTGCTTAGTTATTTTCAGTTCCAAATTTGTTTTATTTTATTCCACAAACCTTTATTCTCAACTGTTATATTTTGCTCAGATGATTTTGTTTTCTTTCTGAATTCAATTCCGATTAAGGGAAACGATATTTCTTTAATGTAATCCATAATCCAACTTTCAGCTTGCTCAACTAATTCAATACGCTTTTTTAATTCAGATGATACAGTATTAACGATTTCTATATTTTCTTTTTCCTTTTTATTTACATTGTCGTAAATCATTACGCAAAGAGCTTCGATTAAGGTATTTCGTTTTCCGATATCAATTTTTTCCTTGTCTATAAATTTTAAATACAAGTCAATATTTTTGTGTTCCTGAGCAAGTAATAAGTCTTCGTCTTGAGATGAAAAGTAAAATTCAGGATTTTCGCTCCATTCAGCAAGTAATTCTTCGTCAATATCAGGTTTGTTAGAACTGATAGCTGAGAAATTTTTTCCTCCGCATTTTGAACAAGTTAAGTTATAAACATAACTATCTTTCAATTCAAATGCAGCTTCTCTTTTGTCAACTTCTATTGAATCAACATTTCCACATTCGCAAGTTCTATTGTATTTGTAGGTCATTTTTTAATTAAGCACAACGTTTATGTATAAGAATAGTTGCGGGTTTGTATGCGAGGATTTTCCGAAGGAAAATCAGACGTTACAAACACGCAACGACCTTTGATTAAGCACTAAACCGCAATTATTTTTATACCGTGTTGCCATTAGTTTTTTATTTCAGTCGTCGTAATAATCTCCGTCTTCCCAATCTTTTTTCCCAAGATAATCCCCACAAAAATTATAACGATTAATAGGTTTAATTTTTTCCACATTTTTGCCGTGACTAAATATCCAAATTTGTTTTCCGACAATTTTTATTCTATTGAATTTTCGGTCATCACAAGCGTCCATTGAACAGATAAAAACAGATTTTTCTTCAAAAATTACATTTCCATTTGAGTCGACAATTCGGTCGGTCACTTTTACTTTTTTTCGATACAATGACCAAAATAGAAATTTATGTTCCTTTTCAGTCCGTTCCGTTTTTAAAGTCACATTTTCAATTCCGCAATCATTTTTTTTAGTCAGATTTGCGTTTTGTATTTCAGTCGTTTTTATTTCGCCATTCAGATTAATGATTAGGAAAATCAAGCTTATTGAAATCGAAAATATTGAATTTATGATGTTCATTTTAAATTAATGGCAACGGTTGAGCTATGAACAGTACGGGAGCAAACTAGCGTTTACTTTCCGCCACGCACATAACAAAATCTTTTTGTTTTGTTTTTTCTTTTCCTTGTTTAAAGCAAAATCCCAAAGATTTTGCGGACACCATAAAAATACACAAACCTTTCGACTAAGCCCGAAGCCCGTATTGTTTATAGGTTGTGTTGGCATTCGTTATTTTTTACGTTTCGAATTCACAAAAAATTGGTAAATGGTCGCTAACCACAAGCCATTTTTCCAAAGCACCAACCTCCATTTTTTTAACTCCATTTTGAAAGTCCAAACGCCCAAAAATATAATCAATGTGATAAGGTTTTTCTATTTTCCGATGAAGAAAAAACGTTGGTTGAGATTCTTCGCCTTGCTTTTCATTCCAATAGTTGTGATAAAGACTTTTAATGCCTATTTCTTCAAGTTCTTTTACCACATCCGAGTGATTCCACCATCTGTCCGATTTGTCCCAACACACATTGCTATTAAAATCTCCCAGAATTAAACTTTTACTGAGTTTCGGTTTGTGAATTTGAAGATATTTCCACAACTGACCTATGTAACCAAAAGTTGGTGATTTGTTACTATGAGTCCAAACAGCTAATAAATCAAAATCCTTATTGACTTTACAGGGTAAAAAATGCTTTACTCTTAAGTCTCTGTAAATGTCTGTCCAATTTTGTTTTTCTAATTTTATACTCTTCTTCGCGAAAATCCCAATTCCCTTATTTTTTGTGTCTCCAATCCAAATATGATTTTCAGCCCAATTCTTATATTCTGTATGTTTAGTTTCTAGCGGATTTTCACATTCTTGAATTACGCAAATGTCCGCATCGAAGTCCAGTAAGTGTTCAAACTTATTTCTTAAAGCTCCGTTACAATTCCAAGTTATAATTTTCAAAAATGTTTGTTTATAATGAATGCCAACGTTTAGTATAAGAAACGTAGGGCAGGTGATAAGCACTTTTGTTTCGGTTTATTACTTAGCTAAATATAAATATTTTGCTTTTATCTTTTCTTCTATAAATGCCAAATTTTATATTTAGCGGACTTTGTTAATAAACACAGACCTTTAAATCAAGCACAAATGCCCTATGTTTTTTATACATTGTTAGGTGCTGGCTTTCTTTCCGTAAACTTGCTAGCGTTGGCAGAGGCATACTCTTTTACAATTTCGGATGTGGTGTTGGCTTGAGCGAATTGTAAATGTGTATGGCTTTTAGCGTTGGCTTTTTCAGTATTAGAATTCTTTTTTATCAAATCACTTAATGAATTTGAAATGTGCCACATTAAAACTGGAGGTACTGCGTTTCCAATTGCTCTATATTGTCTATTGTCAGAAACTGAATCTAAAATAAAGTCTTCTGGAAATGATTGAATATTAGAAGCCTCTCTAGGAGTAAACCTTCTGTATCTTCCATCAATTTTCAATACTGGGTCAGTACTATTTAAGCTAACTTTTGCTAGGTGAGAACTGATTGTGTTACAAGGTTGCTCAGGGTCTTGGTCACGTCCTTTATTCATTTTCTCTCTAACTCTCATCATTCCTTGTACAGCTCTTTCACTAAAGAACCATTTATCATCTTTGTTAGCTTTTAAATCAATGACTTCTTTTAATTTAACTTTTGAACCATTTAGTGTTGTTGGTTTAGGGAATTCAAAATATGTGAAATCTTCATAGTTTTTAAAACCAATTATAAAAACACGTTCCCGTTTTTGAGGTATTCCATATTCAGATGAATTGAATAATTGATATTTAACATAATAACCAGCTTTTTCAAATTCTTTTATAATCATTGGAAAAGCCTTTCTCTTGTTTGCTGAAAGTAATCCTTTAACATTTTCTGCTATAAAAAATCTTGGTTGTTTTTCTTTTAGAACATTAACCATTTCAAAAAATAACTTTCCTCTGTCATCTTTAAATCCAAGTCTAGGAGGATTTTGTGCACTAATTGAAAAAGACTGACAAGGGAAACCACCTAAAAGAATATCGTGTTCTGGAAGTTTTTCAATTTCCATATCTCTTACATCTTTAGTTTCACATTGATGCTTAAAGTTGGCATTATATATTTTTGTAGCATATGGGTCATTATCTACAGCATAAACAACCTTAAAAGGTAAAGATTTATAGGTTTTATCAAGAAATTTAAAATTTCCTTGAATACCTAAATCCATACCGCCACAACCACTAAATAAAGAGATTGCTTTTAGTTTTGTATTTCTAGTAATGTTTGCCATTGTCCTGCTTTTTGTGAAAATTCTACAACTAAATTTTTGTCTACTTTAATATTGCCCTGATTATATTGTTCAACAGGATTTTGGATGATAAAAACATTTTTTCCACCGTCATTTGCCACTAAATAATAAATGAAATAATTATCACCTATTGTATCTGCTGTATCCCATTCATTAGGTGTTAGTTTAAATCTATTGTTTTTTAAAGCTTTCCGTGATTTTGTTGTTTTAACTTCAATATATCTTTTCCTTTTTTCGATTTCAACACTTTGAATATCATAACCAACTCCTAGTGGAGTAGGGATTTTGTTTATTAAGTGTTGGCGTTTTGTTTCTTTTGTCCTTAAGTATTCGTGAGCAAGTATTAAGCTTTCTCCATAATCCCCAATAATTTTTGTGGGAACTTTTCTATCTCCTTTAATTCGTGAGTAATATTCTTGAATTATACTAGTAATACTTTCTGATTCAGAGGCACTCAATGTTGGAGCAAAAGCCTCTATTTTATCAAATCTGTTAACGTAGGAAAACCAATCTTCTTCTAATTCAGCTATCTCTGGATTTGTAATTTCTTTTTTATTATAGAATTCATCATAACCTGAATACCAATTTGAATTACTTAAGTGATAATTAATAGTGTCTTTGTTTTCATCATTTAAATAGTAATAATAACCTGTTCCTTTATCATTTAATAGGTTAGCTAAAACCATATAGTCTAAAACATCTCCTGCATATCTATGTAAGTCACCTTTTGATGGGTAATTTCCAGTTGTAGCATTCTTTAGTTGTTCGTATTTATGATTATAAGATACTTTTTCAGACCTGTGTTTGATAATCATTTTGGCAACATCTTTTGGATGTCGACCATCTCTTGTTACCCGCAGGTCGAAATATGCACATTGTGTTAACTCTTCCGCTGTAAAACTAAATGGTTTTCCTATTAGTTTTTCACCTTCTATCAATAGTTGTAAAATAAAATCACAAGGTTTAAATTTTACTTTAGCTTCAATTTGTTTGATTACATTTTGCGACTTTATATGCCCACCAGGATATTGAAATGAATACAAAAAATAATTAAAAAATTCATCTAAATATTGATTGTTTGATAACCGTATAGCACTTAAACTAGGTTTTGTTAAATCATCTTTTTCTTGAATAAAACCAAATAGAGCAGAAATTTCTGTTCTCCAATTGTCAATCGTCTTTTGCGTAGATGAAGCATTCTTTTTAAAGCCAAATAAAACTTGGTTTAGGTTTTCCTTGAACTCTTTTTTTGGTAATGTCTCCATTTCAGAAATCGAAGTTGAAACATAAAGAAGTACTTCTTCAACATCATTTTTAAAACGAGGTCTTACGTGATGAAGTCTAAAAAAATATTCATCAGGAATTTGATATGTTTTTACATTACTCATAGATAGCTTTTAATTGATTCAGCTAGAACTTTGGCCAAAATAGGTGGGACTGCATTTCCAACTTGCTTATATTGACTTGTTTTACTGCATTGAAAAATGAAATTGTCAGGGAAAGATTGAATTCTTGCACTTTCTCTTACAGTTGGAACTCTGTTAAATTTATAATGAAAGTGGTGTCTATGTCCAGTATCAATAGTGAAACTTGGCTTCTGACTGTTAAGTCTTGTCCAAGCAATATTTACTTTTCTAGTTTCGTGAAGTTCTTTTGGTAAATTTTTATAATTACCTCCATCAGGAACCATTGCAATTATTTCAATAGTTTGCTCTTTATGATTTGTGATTTCGTGATTATGAATTTCTTTCGAACCATTTCTGATAAACTTTTGGTAATCAGATTTTGGTTTCACTGGATATTTAGTTCCGTCAGCTAAAGAACCTTCTGGTAAATCAGAAATTGCTTCTTGGGAAACAATATGTTTTTCGGTTGTTGGTTTTGGAAAAATAAATTCTGTATTACTTTTTGTGCCAACAAAAAAAGCTCTTCTTCTATTTTGAGGAACTCCGTAGTCAGAAGCCAATAAAATCTTGTATACTACATTATAGCCAAGTTTTTCAAAATCTTTAATTATTGTGTCTTTAACTATGCCTCCGCCCATTGAAATAATGTTTGGAACGTTTTCCATCAAGAATACTTTTGGCTTATAGAATTTAACAAATGAAACGAATGATTTATATAGTTGATTTCTTTCGTCATCTATTATTCTTTTGCCGGCTATTGAAAAACCTTGACAGGGAGGTCCACCAATAATAATATCAGCTTTCAAAACTCCTGTTCTTTCACTTATGGTTTTTGGAGTTTCTTTAAATAGGTCGGCAACAATTCCAACAGGTTTGTCGTGATTGTGGTTAAAAGTTGATATTGCATCTTTCCAATGGTCAATACCTAACGTAATTTCGTAATCTGCTTTATTGAAACCAGAAGAAAGTCCACCACATCCACAAAAAAGGTCAATAACTGTATGTTTTTTACTCATTCTAATTTTCAAAATTTATTTTTCCTTGTTTAAGGTTTAGATTCTTTAAATACTCAATTTTTTCTTCAGCTACTTTTAAGATTTCGTTAGTGTTTTCTTCTCCGATAATCTGATAAGCGACTTTGTCGCTAAAAAGAATAAGCCCTAAAGTTTTCTCTTCAATTTTAAATAAAGTTGCAAGTATTGGAATCATTTCTTTATTAGCACTTCTTTCTCCACGTTCAATTTTCCCTAGAGTAGAAGGGTCTATGTCAAGTTTTGACGCTACTTTCCGTATGGGAAGACTATGCTCTTCTCTCAATTTTCGTAAGTACTCTCCAAATGATTGTTTCGTATTCATTCCTTTGTCTTTTTCTTGAAAATATATTCAGGACAATATTTGTCCAAATTTAATAAAAGATTATGAATTACAATTGCAATATTCAGATTATTTTATTTGGGTGGTGGTGGGGAAGGGCAAGCTCTTTTTATTTTGTGAGGCACGAGCAAAATGAAATGTGCTTGACTGTGCGGTTGGCTTTTTTTTCAGCTTGCACCTAACGTCTCCGTATATGAAACGTAGCGTATAAAAAAGCGCTTTCGTTTCGGATTATACACGAGCCGAATTTTTAAATTTTTCTTTTTATCTTTATTTTACTAAAAGCCAAATTTAAAAATTTGGCGGTCTTCGCAAATACACAAAAACCTTTTGAAAAGCCTATAATAGCTATGTTTTATATACATTGTTGTGCAACGTTTTTTTATCGCAATATTGTTTTTTAATCGTCTTTATTCATAGCTCTTACAAATTCATAATGACCTCCAACCCAGCCAAAATCTCCACCATATTCGCTATCAAGTTTATCCAAAAATGCTTTGATTGCTTTTCCGCTCGCAAGCATTAGAGTTGTGTCGTTTTGGTCGGTTTTGATGAATATTTGTTTGTTATTATTTTGGGTACAGCTAAATCCACCCATTTGAGTTACACCTGTTATACTTTGATACAGGTTGTTAATTTCTTCAATATGTGTTTCATCAAGATTATCTAACCATTCTTGAAAATCAGTTGTTGTTGGCATAATACGTTTTTTTAGTAATATCTATTTGTCCATTCTGGACGGTTATTTTTTGCGAATTCAATTTCTTTTTCTGTTGGTGGTTCGCTTAAATCAATGTCCTTTAACTCAAGAATTTCCATTACAGATTCATTAATACTCAAAGAGGTTTTTAGACCATTCATAATTGAGCTATTCCCAAATTGACGATTCATAACAAGAATGTTATTATCGAGAAGTCCAGAAACAGATGGATTATCAATTGGCATTTCTACAGATTTTTGACCATTTAAGATAAATTCACGAAGTATTGATTTTTCAAATCGGTCAAGTGTTTTTATCCGTTCTGCAAATTTCTTCTTCCATTTATTGATTAGAATTTTGCGACGTATTGATTTAAAAATCCAAATCACAAAGTTTACTAATACCAGACCAGTTGAAAGAATAAAAATAATTCCCAATATCCATCCGTAATTTTCCTTTACGTTATCTAAAAACAGTTTTTCGTTCAAAAATTTTTGGTCAACGAACAGAACAAATCCAGAAACTGCTGACAAAAGGAAGAAAAATTTTGTCGGTAGCTTTGTTAAATCAAATATTGCTTTTAGATACTTTTCCAAGGTTTTGTTTTAAATGTTGCACAACGGTTCTGGCTATGATTAGTGTGGGCGTAAATAAGCGATTATTTTCCGCCACTCACAAAGCCAAATTTTATGGTTTAGTATTTTTCTTTTTTTTACTATAAATGCAAAATCCATAAGATTTTGCGACATTATAAATATACGCAGACCTTGGCATAAAACCCAAACCCCCACATTAATTATGAGCCGTTGTTAGCATACGTACTTTTTTCTACGCAACTATTTTTTTCCATTTATCAGTTTCCGCAAAGTCCTTTACGATTCTATTCCGTTCTGCTAATAAGTCCGTCATATATTTCAGCAAGAATAGCTTATCTGCTAGCTTACCTAAGATTCCAAATGGAGATTCATAATCAAAATAGTCCGTCATCAAAGTCCCGCCACTTAAGTCCTCAAAATGATGTTCGTGTCTGAAACCTTTGAAAGCTCCTTTTACCATTTCATCTACAAACAGCTTTGGCCGGTCAAATTCCGTAATCTTTGAAGTCAATTTTTGATAAATTCCGAAATGTTTTGCTCTCCACGTAACCGATTCATCCATTCCAATTAGTCCGCTAGTTTTTCCAGCAATTGCAGTTTCGTTTGTATGTTCGGTAGAGATTTTATGTAAATCAATACTCCGTGATAAGTCGAATACTATTTCTTTACTAGCATTAATTTCAGTTCGTAATTCGATTCTTGGCATTGGTTTTTTGTATGTATGCTAACGGTCTTGTATATGAAAAGTAGCGCTGAAAATAAGCGGTATCTATTCGGATGAAACACAAGCCGAATTTTTAAATTTTATTAATTATTTTATTTTTAGGAATTTGTCAAATTTAAAAATTTGGCGACTTCCTAAAAATGCCCGAACCTTTGTGTTAGTAACGACTCGAGCTATTTTTTATATACGTTGTTGCCAGTAGTTTTTACTCAGGATAAACGCTTATATTAAATCTACTTGTATCCACATTTTCGTATTCAGTTTCTGGTGTACTTACTTTCGCAACAATCCACATACTTTTTCCGACTAATGAGTTGTCAATTTTAATATTAAATCTGCTTTCTTTCTGACTAACGTTAAATTTACCATTCACAGACATTAAACTGTAAACGATTTCTCTGTCTTTTGGGTCATTTGCTTCTATATTTATCTCATATTCATCACCAACCTTTAAAACAGGTGTCACCTTACTTTTTTTAAACATCGATTTCCCCCAAGAGTTACCCAAGCTATCGGTTATCAGACCTATCTGTATAAAATAATCATCTTTCATTTCTATTCTGTTATGATATATTGTCAAAGTATTTTGTAAGTCCATTACTATTCCATTTAGTAAACTTTCTTGACTAAAAATAAGCTTTCTTCCGTGGGCAAGTGTATTTCTAAATTGCTCTATTTCTTTAAAAAAAACTAAAAACCTTTTTTTGTCTTCTAAAACCGGTTTGAATAATTCCCAATTTTTTTCGATAATAGTTTTTAAGTCATAAAAATCCGAATAGTAAATAAGTTTAGGTTCTAATAGAATTCCTTTATTTTTTTTCTTTTCAATTTCCCTTTTTTCTTTCCATTTATCAACTCTATCTTTTGAAATTTTATATTCAGTATCATCTGAAAACCCAATTAATTCAATTATTAGTTTTCTAAGAGTATTTTCGTATTGGTTTGTCATTTTTCAAATTACTGGCAACGTCTCGGCTCGTATGTTTGGTTCTTAGTTTGAAGATACTATAATTATATAAACAAAGGAGAATGATTAAGTGGTTTAGCTAGA
>NZ_CANMTX010000013.1 GCF_947500985.1 uncultured Maribacter sp. | reverse complement strand
ATTGCTAATTGCTAATTGCTAATTGCTAATTGCTAATTGCTAATTGCTAATTGCTAATTGCTAATTGCTAATTGCTACTCAAAAGTAAAGTTGATGAAAATTCCGCGCGTTTTTAAAGACTCTATGTTTCCCGTCCAAGGGCTATTTGGGTCATTATCTGGAACTAATTCGTCGGTAATGGCAAAAACACCACGAATAGAAGGGGTGAATTTGAAGTACTCTAAGTAGAAATCAATACCGAAACCAAGTTCATAATTGTAGACCCATTTCTTCATTCTAAAGGTGCCGGTACTATTGTCGTCAAGACTTTCTTCATTACTGCCTAGGTTGAGTCCTGTAGATACACCGCCTAAAAGAAACGGTTTAAAATTTCCATATCTTCTAGTACTGGCTTTTAGTAATAGAGGAAAATTAATGTAAGTTGATTTTACTTCTCTAATGGCATCTCGTTCATCTTCAAAGCCTGGGAATCCTAATAATCTAGAACCATAGTGTAACCCAGGCTCAAAACGAACATCTAAAAACTCGTTAAGTCGTACCTCTCCAATTAATCCAACATTAAAGCCAAAGCTTTTACTGACCAATATATCTTGGGCGTTTTCTTTGTATTCAAATTTAAAATCATATTGATTTAAACCAAGGAAGTAACCCCAGTTTAAGAGCTTCTTATCTTCGTTTTGTTTATTCAATATGGGACTTTCGTTGAATTGAGCACTTGCTATATTAACAAGCAACAACGTTAGGGGTATAAAAAACCACTTCTTCATATATCCTGGTTTACGATTGTAAAACGTCAAATATAAATTGTGAGTAAGCTAAAATTATAGTTTAGTCTTCTTCGCAACATAAATTGATGCAACCCCAAATGTTTGAGGTTTATTCGTTACATCTATAAACCCGATTTCGCGTAAAATATTGTTGAAGTTTTCACCATGTGGAAAAACAGAAGCAGATTCACTTAAATAGCCATAAGCAGAATCATCTTTTGAGAATAATTTTCCTATTAGCGGAAGTATATTTTTAGTGTAAAAGCTATAGCCTTGTTTGTACGGGGTTTTGGTAGGTACTGAAGTTTCTAAAACAACCAAGGTGCCATTTGGTTTTAAGACACGTAGAATTTCTGCCATACCAGTATTCAGCGTTTCAAAATTTCTTACACCGAAAGAAACTGTTACTGCGTCAAAAGAATTGTCTTCGAAAGTTAGTTTCTCACTATCGCCAACAACCATTTCAATAGTACTGTTTAGTTTTTTGTCGGTCACTTTGTCTTTGCCGACAGCTAGCATGCCTGGAGAAATATCTAGACCTACAATCTTTTTTGCACCTGTTTTAACAAGAGCAATCGCTAAATCTCCTGTGCCAGTAGCAATATCCAGAATAGATTGTGGTTTTTCTTTTTTTAATATTTCCACTACTTTTTTACGCCATTTAATATCTATTCCAAATGATATTACGCGATTTAGACCGTCATAATTTTTAGAGATAGTATCGAACATTTTAGTAACCTGTTCCTTTTTTCCCAGGTTAGAATCTTTGTATGGCGTAACTTTTTGGGGCATTTTATTGCTATTTTTTTGGCAAATATACAATATAGCTCGTGCTTTATTCCTTTTTAACCATTTAGGTTGGTTGTTGATGGTTAAAGAATTGAAAATAAAGAATAAACTAATTTAATTATGTAATTTTGCTCCATAATAAATGCTATAGATTTCAAGACTACTTTTAAGTATATATGATAGTTAAGAGAAGAAAATTAGTGCTTGATAAGTAGCGGTCTAATAAAATAAATGAAGATTATAATTGCTGGTGCTGGGGAAGTAGGCTTTCATTTAGCCAAGTTACTCTCTTATGAATCACAGGATATTACCTTAATCGATTCTAAAAAAGAAAGTCTTGCTTACGCAGATAATCATCTAGATATACGAGTTTTAAAAGGCGATGCAACTTCTATTGCTGTATTAAACGATGCACAGGTAAAAGATTCAGATTTGGTTATTGCTGTAACTTCATCTGAAACTACAAATTTAACACTTTGCATGCTAGCTAAGCAATTAGGCTGTAAGCGAACTATTGCTAGAATATCGAATACAGAGTTTATTAAGAATAAAGATTTATTGAGATTTTCAGATTTAGGTATCGATGAGTTGATATCTCCAGAAGCTTTGGCGGCAACTGAAATACAGATGCTTTTAAATAAATCTGCGTTTAATGATACTTACGAATTTGAAGATGGAGAGTTGATAATGGTAGGTGTATCATTATTGAAGTCGGCACCATTTGTAGGCAAGCAAGTAAAAGAAGCGGCAAAGATCTTTCCAGAATTACATTTCATGCCAATTGCATTACAGCGAACAGGTACTCAGTATACGGTAATACCTAGAGGTGATACGGTTTTTAAGGAAGGTGATCAAGTGTATTTTATAACTGTGAAAAAAGGTGTAGATGAGCTTTATAAATTAACTGGAAAGAAAAAAGCCGAAATCAAGAATGTAATGATTCTTGGAGGAAGTAAAGTAGGTTATAAAACGGCTAGAGATCTTTGTGCCAATAAATTCAACGTAAAGTTGATAGAAAAAAACAAAGAGAAAGCCTTTGATTTAGCAGATGAGTTGCCAAATGCACTTGTAATTAATGGTGATGGTAGAAATGTTGAATTGCTAGATGAAGAGAGTTTAGAATCTATGGATGCTTTTATTGCGGTAACCGGAAATTCTGAAACGAATATTATGTCTTGCTTGGTGGCAAAATCAAAATATATAAAAAAGACGATAGCGCTAGTTGAGAATATGGATTATTTTCAGCTCTCTCATTCTATTGGTATTGATACGTTGATCAATAAAAAGCTACTGGCTGCAAATAATATTTTTAGACACATACGAAAAGGAGAAGTGGTTGCCTTAATGCGTTTGAATAATTTGAATGCTGAGATTTTAGAATTTATAGTGAAAAAGAATTCTAAAGTAACCGGTGCTACAATTAGGGAATTAGATTTTCCGAAAGCTGCTACTATTGGTGGTGTTGTTAGAGATGGTGTAGGGCATATTGCACTTGGTGGATTTAAGATCCAAGAAGGTGATCGAGTTGTAGTTTGTTGTTTGCCGAACGAGATTCAAAAAATAGAACGAATGTTCCTGTAAGATGCGGCTTAATTTAAGAATCATAATTCATATAATGGGGCTTCTATTGCTATGCAATGGAGGCTTTATGCTTTTGGCGGCTGTTGTCAGTGGTGTTTACCAAGACGGAGCAACTTTAAGTATAGCTTTGGCATCTATAAGCACAATGTTCGTAGGGGTTTTTATGATGTACTATACCAGGGGTCATAAAAAAGAAGTAAAGCAGAAAGAAGGCTATATTATTGTAACCTTCGGGTGGATAGTGATGTCTATTTCTGGTATGCTGCCTTATTTGTTTTCAGGGGCTATACCTACGGTAACAAATGCTTTTTTTGAAACCATTTCTGGTTATACAACCACCGGAGCTTCAATAATGGATGATATAGAAGCGATGCCAGAAGGTATTTTATTTTGGAGAAGTTTAACCCACTGGATTGGTGGTATGGGTATTATCGTTTTGGCGATTGCTATATTGCCATTGCTGGGAATAGGAGGTATGCAGTTGTTTTCTGCAGAGGCACCAGGACCTACGGGAGATAAATTACACCCTAGAATTACAGATACGGCAAAACGCTTGTGGTTAATTTATTTCGGATATACTGTAGCAGAAACCATTTTACTTCAAGTAGCGGGAATGTCATTTTTTGATGCTATCAATCACGCTATGGCAACGCTATCTACTGGTGGTTTTTCAACTAAAAATGCAAGTGTAGCACATTGGAATGATCAACCTGTTATTCAATATATCATCATATTCTTTATGTTTCTGGCAGGTAGTAATTTTGTGCTTAGCTATTTTGCCTTTAAAGGAAAAGTTCAGAAAGTAATACAAGATGAGGAGTTTAAGTACTACGCCGGTTTTACCATTGTCTTTACTATAATAGTAGCCTTGGTGGTATATTACCAAGCTAATATTACCGATCTTACTCCTGGTTATCCTATGGTTTTAGGTAAAGCAGAAAGCGCATTCAGACATTCGTTATTTCAAATTATTTCTGTAATTACCACAACAGGGTTTGTTAGTGCAGATTTTACGCAGTGGACACCTTTCTTGACCGTGTTTTTCTTCGGATTGTTCTTCTTAGGAGGTTCGGCGGGATCAACGGCAGGTGGTATAAAAGTAATGCGTCACTTATTGATTATAAAGAATGGTGTATTGGAGTTTAAGCGAACTTTGCATACGAATGCCATCATACCTGTACGATATAACAATAAGACTGTAAAGGAGAAAATAGTTTATAATATTATTGGATTCTTTGTGCTCTACATGTTACTCTTCATAATAGGGGCTTTAGTGTTAGGCTTTTTAGGATTAGATTTTGAATCAGCCATTGGGGGCGCGGCATCATCTTTGGGTAATGTTGGTCCGGCGTTAGGTAGTTTAAATCCTGTGAGTAATTTTAATAGTTTACCCGATTTGGCAAAGTGGTGGTGCGGTTTTTTAATGTTGGCGGGCAGGTTAGAACTTTTTACCGTACTGATATTATTGACCCCGTATTTCTGGAAAAGAACTTAAGTTTAATGAAAGTATAAAGCATAAAAAAGTCCCTTCATTTGAAGGGACTTTTTTTATTATATGATTTAGCTGAGGTTTATTTCAGCGCTTCTTTTATTCTTGAAATGGCTTCCTTGATTTCTTTTACCGAAGCAGCATAAGAAATACGTATACAATTACCATTTCCAAAAGCATCACCGGTTACGGTTGCAACGTTGGCAGCTTCTAAAATGTACATTGAGAAATCTGACGCGTTGTTAATTGTCGTGCCATTGAATGTTTTGCCAAAATAAGCGGTTACATCTGGGTAAACATAAAAAGCACCTTCTGGCTCGTTACATTTAAAGCCTTCAATGTCATTTAATAACCCTAAAATAAGTTTACGTCTTTCTTTAAATTCATCAACCATGTATTTAATACGGTCTGGCGACTCTTCTAAAGCAGTAATTACGGCACGCTGAGCAATACAATTCGCACCACTGGTAACTTGACCTTGTAGCTTGTTTGTTGCACGGGCAATGTAAGCTGGTGCGCCAATATAACCAATACGCCATCCCGTCATTGCAAATGCTTTTGCAACTCCGTTTACAGTAACGGTGCGGTCAAACATATCTTCAAATTTTGCCATTGAAGCATGTGCGGTAACACCATAATTGATATGCTCGTAAATTTCGTCGCTTACTACAATAATTTGAGGATGATTTTTTAAAACATCTGCAAGTGCACGTAATTCTTTTTTGCTATAAATAGATCCACTAGGGTTACAAGGAGAGCTATACCATAACATTTTTGTTTTAGGTGTAATAGCAGCTTCTAACTGTTCGGGAGTCATTTTAAAATCGTTCTCTAGAGAAGTAGGTACTTCTACAGGTACACCATCCGCCAACTTTACAATATCACTATAACTAACCCAGTAAGGGCATGGTAAAATAACTTCGTCGCCAGGGTTTAGAATAACCTGTGCAACATTGTATAAAGATTGCTTAGCACCCGTCGAAACAACAATTTGTGGTAATTCGTATGATAGGTTGTTATCTCTTTTGAATTTAGTGATAATAGCCTTTTTTAAATCTACGTACCCATCAACTGGTGTGTAAGAATTGTAATCGTCCTTTACTGCTTGAATGGCAGCATCTTTAATATAATCAGGAGTATTAAAATCTGGTTCGCCTAAACTTAAACCGATAATATCTTTTCCTTGTGCTCTTAATTCACGGGCCTTAGCGGCCATTTCCAAAGTAGCTGACGGTGTAACGCTGTTAATTCTGTCCGAAAGTTGATTGCTCATGGTTGCTCTTAATTTCTAGTATTGTAATGTAGGCTCTTTGCCTAATTCTTTTAAATGTTTGAAGTGCGAAATTATAGCTTTTCTAGTAGTTTTATACTCGTGATATGGTAAATTAAATTCCTGTGCCGTTTGTTTCACAATTTTCGAAATATTTGTGTAATGTACGTGACTTATGTTCGGAAATATATGGTGTTCAACTTGGTGATTTAGACCACCAGTAAACCAATTTACAATCTTGTTTTTAGTTCCAAAATTTACGGTAGTGAACAATTGGTGAATTGCCCATGTATTTTTCATAGTGCCAGATTCATCAGGTAATGGTGTGTCGGCGTCATCAACAATATGAGCTAATTGAAATACAACACTTAATATTACCCCTGCAACATAATGCATTAAAAAGAATCCGATTAAAATTTTCCACCATGCGATATCTAAAACCAACATTGGTAATACGATCCAAATAGTGATGTAAAGTAATTTTGTGATAATTAGGGTGCTCCAGTTCATGGTAGCACTTGGTAGTTTACCGTAAGATAATTTACGCTTCATATACCTGTACATTTGCTGAAAATCGGTTGTAATCGCCCAGTTAAACGTTAACAATCCGTAAAGTAAAACGGAATAAAAATGTTGAAACTTATGGTGTTTTTTCCATTCTGCATGTTTTGAGAAACGTAATATTCTACCCGCTTCCATATCTTCATCATGTTCATGAATGTTGGTGTATGTATGGTGAAGTACATTGTGTTGTACCTGCCAGTTGTATACATTGCCTGCAAGAATGTAGATACTACTCCCCATTAACTTGTTAACCCATTTCTTATTGGAATATGCACCATGGTTACCATCATGCATTACGTTCATACCAACGCCGGCCATACCAACACCCATAACAATTGTCAATAGAAAATTAGCCCAATTAGGTAGCCCTAACGTCAGTATTAAAAAATAAGGAGCAAGAAAAAGAGCGAACATAACTACAGTTTTTAAGTGTAATTTCCAGTTGCCTGTTTTCTTTAATTTATTTGTTTTGAAATAATCGTTAACTCTACTGTTCAAAGTTTTAAAAAACTTTGCAGAATCTGTTCTTGGAAAACGAATGGTATTTTGTTCCATAATTTGGTAATCTTTTACTTAATATTTTGTAATTGAATCTATAATAGTTTGATAGCTTAATTAAAAGCTAAATCTTTGCATCAGTGAAAGTACTAATATTATCTATTTACAAATATACGCATGACTGTTGAAATCATATTTGAAAATTTTCCCAATTTATCTGAAAATCAAAAACAAGAATTTAGAAAATTAGAGGAATTATATAAGGATTGGAACCAAAAAATTAATGTGGTATCAAGAAAAGATATAGATGAGCTTTATCTCAGACATGTTTTGCATTCATTGGGTATTGCGAAATTTATAACATTTAAAGATGGTTCTACTGTTCTTGACGTAGGCACTGGAGGTGGTTTTCCTGGTATACCTTTAGCTATTTTATTTCCTGAAGTACACTTTACTTTAGTAGACTCTATCGGTAAAAAAATAAAAGTAGTAAACGAAGTTGTTGAAGGTTTACAATTAGCAAATGTAACGACCATAAATGCTAGGGTCGAAGAGATACCAGGTAAATTCGATTTTATCGTCAGTAGGGCAGTGGCAGCGATGCCAACTTTTGTGCACTGGATAAAAGGTAAAATTAAAAAAGATTCTAAGCACCCTATTCGTAATGGAATATTATACTTAAAAGGGGGTGATTTAAATGAGGAATTAAAAGATTATAGAACTGCTGAGGTCTATAACTTGACCGATTATTTTAAAGAAGATTTCTTTGAAACAAAGAAAATGGTCTACTTGCCGTTAAAATATAAGGGCTAATTTTTTTAAAGTAGAAAAGAACTGTAGTAAGCCTTTTTGTATTTACTAGCGAACTCTTTTAAATAATTCCAAGTGTGAATTTGTATGCAGGTAATATGTAGTCTAATACTGTCGATAATCATAAGCAATTGATTTTAAATGAAGTACAAATTTCGGTAAATTACCTTGAGTTTACAATTAATTAACGTTAAATTTACATTGATATTGTATTAGTACAGTGTTAAAATTTGTCAAATACTAAAAAAACGCCCATCAACTATGTGTTAATGGGCGTTTTTAGTATTTGTAAAATTATTTATTCACTCCATGGTGGTACAACTCCGTTTGTTCTTGCGTAAGCAATAAGTTGACCTTTATGTTCGCCGTTGTGTTCCATAATGGCTAATAATCCACCTAGTTTATTAGATTTCATAAAGCCAAAATCAACTTCTTCGTTTAAAGAACCATCTTCAACATTGGTAATGTTATCTAGAACAAATTCGTTAGATTTTTTAAGAGCGGCAATGATGTTCTCTTTACCTGTAATTTTACCTAAGTTCATTACATCTACATCTTCTGGTGGAGCAAATCCTAATTTAGAGGCTAAAAAGTAATTTCCGCCAGCAACGTGTAAAAGGGCTTCACCTACAGAGCTGATTCCTTCTGCCGGTCTCCAATCATATTTTTCTTCAGGAAAAGCTTCGGCAAGTTGTATTACTTGAGATTGATTTCCTGTTAAAACGGCTTTAATTGTGTTCTGTGTTAATTCTTCTTGTGCATAAGAAAAGCATCCTACAAATAAGAATGCTACGAGTAATAACTTTTTCATAATTAGTGTGTTAAGGTTGTTAAAAGTAAATTGTGATACTTGTAATTTAAGCTAAAAATAATAGCGCTATGTCAAAAAAAATGGCTGAATTTACATTCAGCCATTAAAGTTGCTTTTATCCTAAAAACGGATACCTGTAATCTACAGGAGTAACAAAAGTCTCTTTTATTAATCTTGGAGAAACCCAGCGTAAAAGGTTTTGAGCTGATCCAGCCTTGTCATTTGTTCCAGAAGCTCTTGCTCCACCAAAAGGTTGTTGACCAACAACAGCACCTGTAGGTTTGTCGTTAATATAGAAGTTACCTGCGCAGTTTTGTAATGCTTTGGTAGCTTCGTCAATAGCATATCTATCTTGTGAAAGTACAGCGCCAGTAAGTGCGTACTCAGAGGTGCCATCAATTAATTGTAATGTTTCGCTCCAATCTTTATCGTCGTAAACGTAAATAGTAACTACAGGGCCGAATAATTCAGTTTCCATAGTAGTGTATTTAGGATTTGTTGTTAAGATAACCGTTGGCTCAATAAAGTAACCTTTAGATTTGTCAAAAGAACCACCAGCGTATACTTCAGCATTTTTATCTTCTTTGGCTTGGGTAATATATTTTGCCAATTTATCAAAAGAACCTTCATGAATAACTGCAGTAATGAAATTGCTCATATCTTCAGGGGATCCAGGCTTGTTAAAAGAAGCGATATCAGCTTTAACATATTCTAGAATCTCTTTAGAAGTAGATTTTGGTAAATATACTCTTGAAGCTGCGCTACATTTTTGACCTTGAAATTCGAATGCACCTCTTGAAATCGCTGTAGCTACTTGTTTAGGGTTAGCAGTTGGGTGTGCTAGAATAAAATCTTTACCACCAGTTTCACCAACTATTTTTGGGTATGTTTTGTAGGTATGAATGTTATTTCCTATTTGCTTCCAAAGTTCTTTGAACACGTGTGTAGAACCTGTAAAGTGAATACCAGCAAAATCTGGGCTAGCTAATACGGTTTCGGTAATCATTACTGGATCACCATAAACAACATTGATAACTCCATCAGGCAAACCGGCTTCTTTGAAAACATCTACAATAACTTTTGCAGAGAAAACCTGAGAGTCACTCGGTTTCCAAACAACAACGTTCCCCATCATAGCTGCACTTGCAGGTAAATTACCGGCAATGGCGGTAAAATTGAAAGGGGTAATAGCGTAGATGAATCCTTCTAAAGGACGATATTCTACTCTGTTCCAAATACCTTCGGCAGAATCTGGTTGCTCGGCATAAATTTGAGACATGTACTCTACGTTAAAGCGTAAAAAGTCAATTAACTCGCAAGCGGCATCTATTTCTGCTTGATGAATATTTTTAGATTGTGCGATCATGGTCGCCGCATTAATCTTCGCGCGGTAAGGACCTGCAAGTAATTCAGCAGCTTTTAAGAAAATAGCTGCACGTTGCTCCCAAGTTAAGTTAGCCCATGCATCTCTGGATGATAAACAGTTATCAATTGCAGATTGAACATTTTCTTTATTTGCAGTATGATAAGTACCTACAATGTGTTTGTGATCATGTGGAGGTGACATTGGCTTAGTGTTGCCTGTGCGTACCTCTTCTGAACCAATATACATTGGTACATCAACCGTGTTGTTGAAATATGCTTTGTATTGTTCCAAAACTGCTTCTCTTTCTGGAGATCCAGGAGCATAGCTTTTAATTGGTTCATTAAATGCTGTAGGAACTTGAAAAAATCCTTTACCCATTGTCAATTTTTTTAAATTAAAAAGTTGAACAAAGGTACTAAAAGGGTGGTGGACTAAAAACTATAAAAAGACTTTAGTTAAGGGCGAAAGGTGCGCTAAATTTAAAAGTAGGAATGTAAACTCTAAACTTTTCGGCATTACTCATAATGACCATGTTATAGTGCCCTTTCATTGCACCTATTGGCGATGTTAGTAGGCAACCTGAATTGTAAGTGTGAGATTCCCCTGGTTGAATTACCGGTTTTTTTCCAATAACACCTTCGCCATCTAAGGTCTCCATTTCGTTTAAAGAATCATATATTTTCCAATGACGAGAAGTTAACTGTACAACATCTTTACTTTGGTTCTCAATGGTAATAGTATACCCAAATGCATAATGCATTTTGTAGTTTTTAAAGAACGTGCCTTCAAAAGTTGTTTGAACCGAAATTTTAATGCCTTTAGTAACCTGTGTTATCATCATATTTAATAGGTAAATACGCTTGCTGCGATTAATATGGTTATCGCAATACTTCCTAAAATTACAAATAATGTGTTTAGGAAAAAATACTTTATAACCGTTTTAACTCTTCCTTGCTGATAGAAATTGCGCATTGCTTTGTAAAGGTAAATAGCGAATATTAAAATAAACAATCCTTCGCTACTAATATTGAACACTGCGTTGATCAAATTGCTAACAATGAGCAAGATAAATAATAATGATTGATTGTGGAAACTAAAGATTAAATGATCGGTATAAGTGTATTTTTTTCTGATATAGACCATCCAAATGAAGAAAGAAAAGAATGGCAGAAAGAAAAATGTGGTGAATGGCAGTTTTGAAATTAAAGAATTTATAAATGTTCCAGGTCGTTTTTCTATATCAACTAAACTAGTAGCTAAGTTGAATGCCATTTCATTTTCTTTGTTTTCAGGTATTTCAAACTTTGTTAAACCTTGTTCAAAGTAATAAATGGTATCATGCTTAATGATGGTATTGAAGAAGTCTATTTTACCAAGAAAGCGGCGTGTTAGATCCTCTGTATTTATGTCTTTAAAATAAGACTTTGGGTCGGCAAGAATAGTAGAGTCTTTTTTGCTAATTCCGTTTTTGATATAGCTATTTATGTCAAGCGAGTCTAATTGAGATAAAGCGAACTGTTTCTCTTCTTCGTTTTCAAATTCAATTTTTTGAAATTCTTTATTGAGGTCGATATCTATGATTGGTTTTTTGTTCTCATAACCAAACTTATTATAAGACTCGAACTTACTATTGAAGCTGATAATCAGAAAATAAATAATAGATAAGCTGAGTAGAAAGCGAAAAGGGTTAGTGTAAGAAAGGCGTTTGCCATTAATATATTCTCGTGTAATTTTACCTGGCCTTAAAAGTAAGGCGGTTAACGTTTTCCATAACTTAGAATCGTATGAGAAATAATTCGCAAGAAATTCTTCAAAAAAATCAAAAAGAGTGAGTTTTTTTGTGCTGTTAGCTTGAGAGCAATTGGGACAGTATTTGTCGCTTAATTCTAAAGGGTGACCACAGTTAAGACAGTCTGCCCCTCGATATTTTAGTTTAAATCTGCCTGATGGTTGAACGGCTGGTTTGTTCTCCATAAATCAATGAAAAACGTAAATATACAGCTAGTTGGTGATATTTCTAGAATTGGCGGAGCCAATACCTATAATACTGTCGTACATGTCGCCAAAGTTGCGGTAATATACAAGTACCAGGTAATTATTTTCAGTAAAATGAAAGTTTCCACCAACTTCATTTAATTTAATTTTTTCGCCACTCTTAACTGCGTACTTATAATTGTAAAATCCCTGTTTCATTTTTAGGGTTGCTTCTAACATGCCGTTTTTTTCATTATAAACCAGCTTGTTTTGGTCTGTGAGGGCATAATTATTGAATTTACCGAAAATATAGACATCGTCTAGGGCAATATATTCGGTGTAAGGTAAGCTGAAATATACGTTGGTGTACTCAGCTTCTCTAGAAGCATTGTCGCCTTGTAAAGTTCTAACAACAAAATCTCCATTAATATCAGGAAAATAGGTGTATGGTTTGTCGTTTCTAAAATCGTCAGAGAATAAATAATGGTTATATAAATCTGTTAGATCAATACTCGAGATTTGAGAACTTGGCGCCCTAAGGTCGCTAGTGTCGAACAATAGAAATTCGTTGCCGCCGTAAAAGGCAGTTTCTTGATCATATTTATAAACTAATTCGCTTCCCATTGTGTATTGCGGGGAAATGTTGGTGATAGCTGTTGGCCAATAATGATTTTGAAGAATGGCAACTTTAACTTCTTTCTTCGGGTTTATAAGACGTAATGATCCTGAGGTAATACTAAATTGAACTACTTGCTTTTCATTAATGTAATTAAAGTCTCTAGAACGTTTAATAGAAGTAGAAACAGAAACAATGTCTTTATATACAACAAATCTTCTTGAGAATTGTAAGTCGTTATTGCTATTGTATATTTCTATAAGATAATTACCGCTAACTTTTAGGCGAACATTGTCATTAGGTATGGTTAGTTGGTAATTAGAGTATGATTGTAAAGTGCTGTAACTGTTCTCGTAATCTGTAATTCGTTGGTTGTCGACACCGTCTAAGTACTGAGATTTTAATAAAGAAGATGGGGTCCAATCGTAATCGCAATGAATTACCTTATAATAATAGTCTTGTTCATTGGCTAAAACATCATCGAATTCTAAATATAAAGGTTCGCCTATTTTAATAACGGGAAATTGATCTTCGGTAGGTCCTTTGAAAACGATCGATTTAATATTTTCTGGTGGGTTTACTTCTTCTTGAACTTGAGCAACTAAATTTTGCAGAAATAATAGACAAATAAAATGTTTGAAGAAAATGCGCATTATACCCTGTTTTTTTTAAGTAAAGGTAAACAAAAAGGGTGCCTAAAAAATATAGCTCGTTCTATTGTCTAATTTATGGGACAATAATTATGAAAACGAAGTTTTTGTACTTAAATTTGCTCAAATTTTGATAACCTAAAGGTCTATACGCACATGTCAAAAGACATTCGAATTAAAAAAGGGCTCAACATTAATCTGGTGGGAACCGCAGAACAGACTACTTCAAAAGCTGTTTTAAGTAATGTTTACGCTATACAGTTAAGTGATTTTCACGGAATTACCCCAAAAATGATGGTAAAGCAGGGCGCCGAAGTAAAAGCGGGAGAGCCTTTGTTTTATAACAAGAACATGGAGAGCATGCTTTTTGTTTCACCAGTAAGCGGTGAGCTTATTGAGATTGAAAGAGGGGATAGAAGACGTATTTTGACCTTAAAGATATTGGCAGACAAAACACAAGAGGCGTTTTCAGGTGCTGCTTTAGATGTAGAGAATACATCGAAAGAAGAGTTGAAGGCTGTTTTGTTGAAAAGTGGCTGTTGGCCATTTATTAAGCAGAGACCTTATGATGTAGTCGCCAATCCTGATACTACACCTAAATCTATTTTTATTTCTGGGTATTCAAGTGGGCCGTTACAGGCAGATTTGGATTATGTATTACAGGGTAAGGAAAAAGAACTACAATCTGCAATTACTGCATTAAGTAAGTTAACGCCAGGTAAAGTTCATGTATCTGTAGGGTCTAGTAAATCGCCATTGTCTTCAATGACAGGGGTAGAGTTGCATAATGTTTCTGGTCCGCATCCTTCAGGTTTGGTAGGTACGCAAATCAATAAATTAGATCCTATTAATAAAGGTGAATTGGTTTGGACAGTAACTCCGCAAGATTTAATTATTATAGGTGAATATTTATTGACAGGTAAGTTCAATGCAGAGCGTATTATCGCGCTTGCAGGTTCTTCGGTTAAGGCGCCTAAATATTATTCAACTAAAATAGGGGCTGAGATTTCTACATTTTTATACGCTAGTGGTGTAAATGAAGAAAATTTTAGAGTTATAAATGGTGATGTGCTTACAGGTTCTAAAAGTAGGCCAGACGGTTACCTTGGGTATTATAATAATACAGTAACAGTTATTCCAGAAGGAGACGATTATGAATTGTTTGGATGGAACAAACCAGTTTTTAATAAAATTTCGGCTACAAGGGCATTAACGTTCTCTTGGATGCAGCCAAACAAAAAATATGATTTGGATACCAATACTAATGGAGAGCACAGGGCTTTCGTAGTAACGGGGCAATATGAAAAAGTTTTTCCGATGGATATTTTTCCAATGCAACTGTTAAAAGCTTGTATGGTAAAAGACTTGGATGAAATGGAGCAATTAGGTTTGTATGAGGTAGCTCCAGAAGATTTTTCGTTAACTGAGTTTATATGTATTTCTAAGCAACCACACCAGAAGATTATTCGTGAGGGGTTAGATTTATTGCAAAAAGAAATAGGATAAGAAATGAGTTTAAAAAGCAAATTACACGAACTTAAACTGAAGTATCAGGGTAAGAAAATGGCTCCTGCCTTTAATGCCTTTCATACTTTTTTGTTTTCGCCAGATGAGACTACTCATGCAGGTGGTACACACGTAAAATCGGCAGATGATTTAAAGCGAACAATGAACACGGTAATAATGGCGCTGGTACCAGTGTTAATATTTTCTATGTTCAACGCAGGTTACCAACACTATTCTGCAATAAACGGATTTCCGGCAGATTTTTCTTTGATGAATGATTTCCTTACTTGGGACAATTTTTGGATCGGTATCATCAAGGTATTGCCATTAGTAGTTGTTTCTTACGGTGTAGGTCTTTTGGTAGAATTTATTTTTGCTGTTATAAAAGGTCATGAAGTAGAAGAAGGATATTTGGTTACTGGTATGTTGGTGCCTTTAATAGTGCCTATTGATACACCACTTTGGATGTTGTCTGTAGCCGTTGTTTTTGGTGTTGTTATTGGTAAAGAAGTTTTTGGAGGTACAGGAATGAATATTCTTAACCCTGCATTGACTATTAGAGCATTTTTGTTCTTCGCTTATCCTACTTGGATGAGTGGTGATAAAGTTTGGGTTTATGGAGCTCGTGAGCGTTCAGAAGAAATTTTAGCTGGCGCAAACGTTGATGCGATTTCAGGTGAAACCATATTAGGTTATTTAGCTCAGAATAAGGGGGCTGAAATGACATATTCTGTTTCAGATATGTTCTTCGGTTTTATACCAGGTTCTGTAGGTGAAACTTCTGCTTTTCTAATCTTATTAGGTGGTTTGTTCTTGATTTTCACAAAGATTGCTAGTTGGAGAATAATGGTGAGTGCCGTTATTGGTTCATTGGTAATGGGCTTAATATTCAATCAGGTAGTAGATTTTGGTTGGGTAGGCGAATCAAGTAAATTTTATGGATTGATGAGTTTCGATTTCTGGAAACATTTAATCGTAGGTGGTTTGGCATTCGGTATTGTCTATATGGCTACTGATCCAGTTACTGGTTCACAAACAAATAAAGGGAAGTGGTATTATGGTTTCTTTATTGGATTTATTTCTGTGATGATTCGTGTATTCAACCCTGCATACCCAGAAGGTGTTTTCTTGGCTATCCTTTTAATGAACGTATTTGCACCAACAATTGATCATTATGTTGTAAGGGGTAATATTAAAAGAAGAATGAACAGATTGAAAAATGCCACTATCTATCCAAAAGATTCAGATGGCAAGGCAGAAGAACTTAAAGCTGAAACAGTTTAATTATGGCACAAAAAACAGATAGTAACGTTTATACAGTAGTTTTTGCGGCTGTTATGGTGGTGGTAGTTGGGTCAATACTTGCGTTTTTGGCTTCAGCATTACGCCCTAATATTAAAGAAAACGAGCGTTTTGAAAAACAGCAGAATATTCTTTACGCAATGGGTGTTAACGAAAATGGTGATGATGCCGGTAGTGTAAACTTTATACCTACAGATGTAGTAGAAGATGAGTTTGCAAGTTATATCAAAGAGCAATTGGTTATTCAAGGAGATAAAATCACTGAAGATAACGAAGCATATTTGATTGATTTAAAAAAGGAATTGGCTAAGATAAAAAAAGGAGAACCTTATAAGTTGCCTGTTTTTATTGGGGAGAAAGATGGTAAGAAATTTTACATCATTCCTATGTACGGCAAAGGTCTTTGGGATGCTATTTGGGGTTTTATCGCTTTAGATGACACAATGACTGTTCAAGGTGTTTATTTTGACCATAAAGGTGAAACTCCTGGTTTAGGTGCGAACATTAAAATGCGTTATTTCATGGACGATTTTACTGGAGAGACTATTCTAAATGGTACTCAATATGCAGGTATAGCTGTTGCAAAAGGTAATAACGACCCTTTGAATAAAACAAAAGACGATAATGAAGTAGATGCCTTAGCTGGTGCTACTATAACAGGTAACGGTGTTTCTGCTATGATTAAGGAAACCGTTAAATTATATAAACCTTATTTAGAAACAATTAGAGCAAAGTAATATGGCACTACTATCAAAAAAAGATGCAAATCTTATTACGGATCCACTTGCAGACAATAACCCTATTACTATTCAGGTATTAGGTATTTGTTCGGCATTGGCAATTACAGCAGAGCTAAAGGCGTCTTTGGTAATGGCTATTTCTGTAATGTTCGTATTAGGTGCAGGTAACGTAGTTATCTCATTGATGAGAAATATAATTCCATCTAAAATTAGAATTATTGTTCAGTTAATCGTAGTTGCTACATTGGTAATTATAGTGGATCAGGTACTTAAGGCATATGCTTATGAGTTAAGTAAAACCTTGGCTGTATTCGTAGGTCTAATTATTACAAACTGTATAATTATGGGTCGTTTTGAAGCTTTTGCTTTGGCGAACGGACCATGGCGTTCATTTTTGGACGGTATTGGTAACTCTTTAGGTTACGGTGTAATCTTGATAATTGTTGGTTTCTTTAGAGAATTATTAGGTTCTGGTACTTTATTTGGATATCCAGTGTTAGGAGATCCTATAACAAAAACAGGTTTGTACGCTACAGGTTACGAGAATAATGGTTTCATGATTATTCCACCAGCGGCATTAATTGTGGTTGGTATCATTATTTGGGTACAACGTTCAAGAAATCCTGCACTAGTAGAAGAGAATTAAACAGACATTTAAGTAGAAATTATGTTAGAACATGTAGAATTATTTTTTAAGTCCATCTTTATCGATAACATGGTGTTTGCCGTGTTCTTGGGGATGTGTTCTTATTTAGCGGTATCCAAAAAAGTGGCTACTGCAGTTGGTTTAGGTGCTGCTGTTATATTCGTATTAGCGGTTACTGTACCTATGAACTGGTTGTTAGATAAGTATTTGTTACAAGACGGAGCCTTAGTTTGGTTAGGTCCTGAGTATGCAGATTACAACCTTAGCTTTTTATCTTTTATTCTATTCATTGCTACCATTGCTACAATGGTACAATTGGTAGAGATTGTAGTTGAGAAATTCTCACCTTCTTTATATAACTCATTGGGTATATTTTTACCATTGATTGCAGTAAACTGTGCAATTCTAGGTGGATCTTTATTCATGCAGGCAAGAGAAATTGAAACCTTAGGCTTAGCATTCAATTATGGTGTAAGTTCTGGTATTGGTTGGTTCTTGGCAATTTTAGCAATTGCAGCAATTCGCGAGAAAATTAGATATAGTAATGTTCCTGCACCTTTAAGAGGTCTGGGTATTACATTTATCATTACGGGATTAATGGGAATTGGCTTTCAAAGTTTTGGAGGTATGTTAACTGGTGGCGGTGATGATGCTGAAGAAGCAGCTGAACAAGTTAATCAGGTGATTGTACCAGAAATGGTTACTCCTGTAGACGAAGAAGTAGTAGTAGAAAAGAACAAAGAAATTGACGAAAAGGTAATTTCTTATAACGACGTAAATAAATAAACATGATTTTAGCTGCAAGTACAGGCGGAACTATTTTAATAACTGTTGTCGCATTTCTAATACTGTTAATGGCGTTAGTAGCATTGCTTCTGTTTACTAAACAAAAGCTATCTCCATCTGGTCCTGTAACCATTACAATTAACGGAGAGAAGAAAATTGAAGTTTCTTCAGGTGGCTCTTTATTGTCGACCTTAGGTAACCAAAAAGTCTTTTTACCATCTGCCTGTGGTGGTGGTGGAACATGTATTCAATGTGAATGTCATGTACTTTCTGGTGGTGGTGAAGCATTGCCTACAGAAACTCCACATTTCTCCAAAAAAGAATTAAACCATGGTGCACGTTTAGCTTGTCAAGTTAAGGTAAAGCAAGACATGGAGATTACGATTCCTGAAGAGGTATTCGGTATTAAGAAATGGCCTGCAAAAGTTGTTCGTAATTATAACGTTGCATCTTTTATTAAAGAATTTGTAGTTGAAATCCCTGAAGATATGGGTTACAAAGCTGGAGGTTATATTCAAATTGAAATTCCTGAATGTGAAGTAAAGTATGCTGATATTGATATTACAGCACACCCTGAGGAACATGAAACTCCAGATAAATTCCAAGCAGAATGGGATAAATTCAACCTTTGGCCTTTAACAATGAAGAATCCAGAAACGGTTGAAAGAGCGTATTCAATGGCTTCTTTCCCTGCTGAAGGAAGAGAGATTATGTTGAATGTACGTATTGCAACTCCGCCATGGGATCGTGCTAAAAATGGATGGATGGATGTTAACCCTGGTGTTGCTTCTTCTTACATTTTCAATTTGAAACCAGGTGATGATTGTACTATTTCTGGACCTTACGGTGAATTCTTCATCAATGAGTCAGATTCAGAAATGTTATACGTAGGTGGTGGTGCAGGTATGGCGCCAATGCGTTCTCACTTATATCACCTATTCAAAACATTAAGAACGAATAGAAAAGTATCATACTGGTACGGTGGTCGTTCTAAAAGAGAATTATTCTATTTAGACCACTTTTATAAATTAGAGGATGAGTTTCCAAATTTCAAATTTTACCTAGCATTATCTGAACCACAAGAAGAAGATAATTGGAAGGTGAAAGAAAATATTGATGCTCCTGGTGATGGTTTCGTAGGTTTCATTCACAATTGTGTAATTGATAACTACTTAAGCCTTCATGAGTCTCCTGAAGATATTGAACTTTATTTCTGTGGACCTCCGTTAATGAACAAGGCGGTTCAGAAAATGGGTGAAGATTTCGGTATCCCAGATGAGCATATACGTTTTGATGATTTTGGTGGATAAACCTTAAGTCTTGAAATTAATAAAAACTAACCGATATGTAATGTATCGGTTTTTTTATAAAAAATAGTTTAGGATGCATGTATTAACAGAACAAGAGCTTCATAATTTGGCAATGAATATTGTTGGCAAAAAGTTAGAAGATGAAGGATTTGAATTTTTAGCCGTAAACAGTGAATTGCGAAAGAATCCGCAGTTTGTTTGTACGAAGGATAAAAAAATGCGCTTTGTTGTGGTAAAAGCAATTGAATACCCTGGTGATCCAAAAGACATGGATTTTTTTATGTCTGACCTCAATAAAATGAAAGAACATGCCATTAAATTTGAGGCATCGACATTTTATGCTGGTGTTGGTTTGGTTAACGCCACAGATCATAATTTACCAGTTTATTTAGATGAAGAATATATAGTGGATTACGATGGTTTAGTAGAATTATGAAGAAATATATTTTAGGAATTGCTTTAGTTTTGGGTTTGTTTCAATCTTGTAAACAAGATAGGAGCAAGGTGAGGAATGAAAATGTAGGAGGAGCTTTAGGTACTTCTTATAGTATAATTTCAATCTCTAGCGGGAAATTAGATTTACAAAAGGATATTGATTCTGTATTTGCTGTCATAAATCAATCTTTGTCAACTTATATTCCAGAGTCAGATATTTCTAGAATTAATAACGGAGATACTACCGTTGTTGTTGATAGAATGTTTCAAGAGGTATTAGATTTATCTAAATCCATTCATAAAGAAACCAATGGTTTTTTTGACCCCACTGTGGGTACATTGGTAAATGCATGGGGATTTGGACCTGAACGTCAAATTTCGATGGACAGTCTAAAAATTGATAGTTTGTTGAACTATGTAGGACTGAATAAGATTACTTTGGATGATATCAATCATATAGTAAAAGATAATCCTAATATCTATTTAGACTTTAATGCAATTGCAAAAGGATATGCTATTGATAGGTTAGCGGCTATGTTAGATGCTAAGGGTATTGAGAATTATCTCATAGAAGTAGGAGGTGAATTGGTAGCAAAAGGTAAAAATACTATTAAAGATAAGTTTTGGATAGTTGGTATTGATGATCCTGAAATGGAAGTGAATAGATCTACTAAAATATTAATTCATTTAAATGATAGAGCATTAGCTTCTTCGGGCAACTATCGTAAGTTTAGAATAGATGAAAAAACTGGGAAAAAGTTTGTGCATACTGTAAATCCAAAAACTGGGTACACCCAAGTATCTAATACACTTGCCGTAACTATATTAGCTGACAATTGTGCTACAGCAGATGCTTATGCAACAGCATTAATGGCAATGAATATAGAGGATGCTTTTGCGCTTGTTGAAGTAAATAAAAGGCTAGAAGCTTATATTATTTATCTAGATGAGAATGGGGAAACAAAAGAGTTTTCAACTGAAGGGTTTAAAGCGCTTGTAGTGAAATAACTATTTTTTTACGAACGGAATTATCTCTCCTGGAGCTAAGCGATATCTGTTGATGTTTTCTTGGCTCATTAGCTTTGTAAAATCTATTTCTTCGACGGTAAAACCTATGCCTCTTAATTTATCAAAGTAATCTCTTCCGTAAATACGAACATGGTCATATTGACCAAATATTTTGGCGCGTTCAACTTTGTCAGTTATGGTATCGTCTTCGTAAGTTACGTCTCTGTTCAAATCTTGCGGAATTTGAAAAATGCCCCAACCGCCAGGTTTTAGAATTCTATATAACTCAGACATTGCTTTCGTGTCATCTGGTATATGTTCTAATACATGATTGCATAGAATTACATCAAACGTATTATCTTCAAAAGGAAGATTGCAAATATCTGCCTTTACATCCGCTAGAGGAGAATTTAAATCTGTAGTAATGTAATTTAGATTCTTTAGTTTTCTAAATCTTTTATAGAAAGCTTGTTCAGGGGCAAAATGCAAAACATGCAACGGAGCAGTGAAAAAATCGGTTTCTTCCTTTAAAAATAACCATAATAAGCGATGGCGTTCTAATGATAGGGTAGAAGGTGAAAGCACGTTCTCACGTGGTTTTTCATATCCGTAAGGTAAGAAGCTACGAAAAGTATTACCGTCAATAGGGTCTTCATAGGTATTACCACGATAGTAAGCCTTAAAAAAAGGCTTTACTATATAGCTTAAAGAAATTAATACAGGTCTTGGAACAAGGTTAAGAAAAAATTTAAAAATTTTCTTCATCTGTATTTTCTAACTTTTTACGGTAGAGTTTCTGAACTCATCTTCTTCGTCACTTACAATACCTAAAGCTTCATAAATATATTTGAAAGTAGATAGTAACTCTGGTTTTCCATTAACTATGGCAACATCATGTTCAAAATGAGCGCTAGGTTTACCATCTGCGGTAAGAATTGTCCAGCCATCTTTAAGCTGCTTAATATTCTTTGTACCCATATTGGTCATAGGTTCAATAGCAACCGTCATGCCTTCAACAAATTTCTTGCCTCTACCACGTCTACCATAATTTGGCATTTCTGGACCTTCATGCATTTTTTTTCCTAAACCATGACCAACCAATTCACGTACAACACCATAACCATGATCTTCAGTGAATTTTTGAATGGCATACCCCACATCACCAACACGATTACCAACTTTAAATTCTCGAATACCAACGTATAACGATTTTTTGGTAACTTCTAATAATTTCTTTATTTCTGGGCTAACTTCTCCTACTTCAAAAGTGTAAGCATGGTCTCCGTAAAATTCATTTTTCAAAGCACCGCAATCAATCGAAATAATATCCCCTTCAACTAAAGGGGTGTTATTTGGAATACCATGTACTACTTGAGCATTGGGGCTCATACATAATGAGTTCGGAAAATCGTATAGACCTAAGAAACCAGGCACTGCACCATGGTCACGAATAAAAGTTTCGGCCAAAGTGTCTAAATGTAGTGTAGTAACTCCGGGTTTAACTTCAGAGGCTATCATTCCTAAAGTTTTAGAAACAATAAGCGCACTTTCGCGCATTAACTCAATCTCTTCGGCTGTTTTTAATTTAATCATAAAATAAAATACTTTCGGTTGTGCTTAAATTAATACCAATGAATTTTGGGTCATAAATTTTGATTTTTCTACACCCATCATTTTTAAGATAGTAGGTGCAATATCTCCTAATACACCATCTTTTATATGGTGAATATCTTTGTCTACTAAAATTAGAGGAACAGGGTTGGTGGTATGTGCCGTGTTAGGGCTACCATCTTCATTTACCATAGTTTCACAATTACCGTGATCGGCAATAACAATTACAGAGTAATCTTTTTCGATAGCTGCTGTAATAACATCTTTTGCACATTCATCTACCGTTTCACAAGCTTTAATTGCAGCTTCCATAACACCGGTATGACCTACCATATCTGGGTTGGCAAAGTTTAAGCAGATAAAATCAACATCTCCTTTTTGAATTTCGGGAATGATTTTATCTCTAATTTCATAGGCGCTCATTTCTGGTTGAAGGTCATATGTAGCGACCTTAGGTGATGGACATAAAATACGTGATTCGCCATCAAAAGGAACTTCTCTACCGCCATTGAAAAAGAAAGTAACGTGCGGATATTTTTCGGTTTCTGCAATACGTATTTGCTTTTTACCTGCATTAGCCAATACCTCACCTAAAGTTTCAACGATATTATCTTTGTTATAGACAACATGAACTTTTTCATAAGATTCATCATAATTGGTAAGCGTAACGTAGTATAAGTTAAGTTTATGCATGTTTTGCTCATGCATATCTATCTGACTTAGAACTTGTGTTAGTTCTCGCCCACGGTCAGTTCTAAAGTTGAAGAATATAACGACATCATCTTCTTTTACAGAAGCAACAGGAGTGCCATCTGTACTGGTCATTACGATTGGTTTTATAAACTCATCGGTAATATCATTGTCATAGCTTTTTTGAATGGTTTTGCCAATGTCAGTAGATTTCTCACCTTCTGCATTTACAATAACATCATAAGCCTCTTTAACTCGCTCCCATCGTTTATCACGATCCATAGCGTAATATCTACCTATAACGGTAGCTAGTTTTGTGTTTTTGTCAGCACCAAAATGTACGATATCTTCTAAAAAACCTTTTCCACTTTTGGGGTCTACATCTCTACCATCGGTAAAAGCATGTAAATACATATTTTCAACACCAGATTCTTTACCAGCTGTAATAAGTCCTTTAATATGATTGGTATGGCTATGTACGCCACCATCACTTAAAAGCCCTAAAAAATGAACATCTCTATTATTCTTTTTTGCGTATTCGAAAGCACTTTTTAAAACCGGCTCAGAACTTAAGGTATTCTCTTTAACTGCCTTATTGATTTTAGCCAAATCTTGATAAACAATACGACCAGCCCCTAAATTCATATGACCTACTTCGCTATTACCCATTTGACCTTCAGGTAGACCTACGTTCATACCATCTGTAAGAAGGTTAGAATTAGCATATTTGGTATATAAACTATCTATAAAAGGAGTGTTAGCTTTATCTACTGCAGATATAGATGGGTCAGGAGATTTACCCCATCCATCTAATATCATTAAGATTACTTTTTTGTTCATCTTCATAAGGTTTTAGGAGTACAAAAATACTATGTTCTGCCAAGTTAAGCTACTAGATTACCGACCTTTTTCATTTTGGTGGTGTATCCCAACATTTTTTCAGTTTGGGTGAAGATTTGTTTGTTAAAGTTTAGTTATAACAATGTTAAAGGATGAAACAATTAATGATAACTGGCGTCTTTTAAATGTACACTAATGTACTCATCAATTAAAAATCAATCATCATGAAAAAAGTAATCCTAACATTATCTATGGTAGTTCTTACCATAGGAACAACTGTTTTAGCTGCGGAAAATGAAACTTTAGCACCAATGAATAGCATTGAACTTGTGTCAAGAGCAGACATTAGCTCTTTTTGTAAAGCTGTTATACAAGGCGATTTAGAAACTGTAAAACGGTTAATCGATTTGGGCGAAGATGTTAATCAGAAGTCTTTAGGAATGACACCTGCCATGTTCGCTGCTCGTTATAATAAAGTAGCTGTGTTGGAAATGCTCATTATTAATGGTGCAGATTTAAAAACACAAAGTAGTCAAGGGTATACTGCTAAGCGTTATGCAGAGTTATCAAATGCTTCTGAAGCATTAAAATTAATTGAAACTTCAATCGGTAGTTAGGTGGCAAATATTCATTGCATTATTTGAGATAATCGAACTTTGAACAGTTATAAGCTATATCTACATATTTGGCAAATGTTTTAATTGTTAAATAATTGCTATATCTTTACTAAAATTATGTTATTAATAAAATATTATATCTAAATTTAAGTTATTAATAATATTATTAATCAAAATCATATTCATATTATGAAAAAATCAATCTCAATTTTGTTGGTCGTTAGTGTGTTTACATTAACAGGAGTTTATGCAAATAATAATGACAGTACTAATTTGAATGAAGCAGTATCGGTTTCTGTTAATGAAGAAATTAGTTCGTTATGTAAAGCAGTTATGAAAGGTGATGTAGATCAAGTGAGAAGTTTATTGGCTTTAGGTGAAAAGTCTAATGAGAAGTCTTTAGGTCTAACGCCGGCAATGTATGCCGCTAGATATAATAAGGCAGATGTACTTAAAGTTTTATTGTTGAACGGCGCAAATCTTAACATTAAAAGCGATCAAGGTTATACTGCAAAAGACTATGCGAAAATGTCGAATGCTAAAGATGTTTTAGATGTAATTAAGCAAGATTCATAGTTTTATCTTTATGAGAAAATAAAAAGGGTTCATTGATATATCAATGAACCCTTTTTTAATACTACGTAATTTTACTTCAAATAGTGTTCAGGTAAAAGAGTAAAACGCGTTAAAAATCAAATCCATTTGCTGCTCTCACAACAAAAGCATACAGTGCCGAAAATATCATTAGGGCACAAAATACTGAGTAGACCTTTAAAAATGTAACCAAAACAATTGGTTTACAGTTCTCAAACGCCTGCACGTATAAGTTTTTAAAATGTGTAATTGTTCCCATTATAGTGTTCTTCTATGATTAAATCATAGCTATAAAGGCAATTCAATATGGCAAAATAAGCTTGGGACTTCGCCAAATGTACAAAAATATAAAGACCGCGTATTGTCCTCTAGATTAAGTGTACTAAAAAACCGATTAACCTTGGTTTTTGTATTTGTCTATGGCATCTCTGATTTTTTCTATTCTATTTTCAGGATCAGGGTGGGTGCTCTGAAATTCAGGAGTACGATTTGGACCGCCAGCGGCTTTTAAAATTTCCATCACTTTAATCATCTCGTAAGGGTCATATCCAGATTGGATCATAAATAGAACACCTAATTCATCACTTTCCAACTCATCGCCACGACCATTTTTAAGTAGTGTATTCTGACCAATACTTCCTAAAATACTACCCATATCGCCAGCACCAACGGTAGCACCCATAGTTGCTGTCTGCCAAGTTTGGCTATCAGCTATTCTTTCTGCAGAGTGTCTGCCGATTACATGACCAATTTCATGACCTAAAACCCCAGCTAATTGTGCTTCGTTAAGTTGAGAGAATAAGGCGTAAGTAATAAAACATTGTCCGCCTGGCAATGCAAAGGCATTTATGGTTTGATCATCTGCCAATAAATGAAAATCATATTGGTAAGGCGTTTCTTTGGCTATACTATTTTGAACTAGTTTGTTGCCAACAGATTCAACAAATGCCTGTAATTGTTGATCAGGATATAAACCACCATGTTGTTGCGCCATTTCTGGGGCACTTTGTAACCCAATAGCTATTTCTTGTTCAGAAGACATAGTAATATGTTGCGAGCGACCAGTATATGGGTTCTCTTCGGTGTTGCTGCATTTTTGTATAAATGCAAAGGCAACAATTGCCAAACCGATAAATATTCTAATTTTCCAACTTCCTCTTCTCATGGTAATGTGTTATAGTACAGTGTCTAATGTACGAAATGCTTACAGTAGGTTTCTATTAATATCTAATATATTATTTTGAATATAAGATCTTAAAAAGCTCATTGTAAAATTTTCAGCACCATAAAAATCTTCGCGAATAAGAATAGATGCGATGTTTTTACTCCTAAATTGTTCAAGCATAGGTATCGATAATGGGGCATAGCTATAATGCCATGGCTCGTATTTGAAACCTCTTCTTTTTGCTTCGTCGGTATAAACTAAGAAAAATCCGTAAGTCTCAGAGTTTTCATCCATCCATTTTTTGAAATCAACATAAGGACCTTCACCTTCATACTTATGTGGTACAAGAACATCACCATCTACTTTTCTATATCCGTCTACTACATCAATATCGGTACCCCAATGATGTCTACTCGTACCAGGTATGGTAGAGTATTCAATAATTTTGTCAATAGCATCTGTAGGGTTCATGCCATCATCGTCAGTGTATTTTAAATATTTACGTTCAAAAATTGCTTCTTGTCTATTGTAACTTCTAAAGCTTGAAACTATTTTTAAATCGATACCGTCTTTATAAGCTGCCTTTTTCATTTCTACAAAGGCATCATGGGCTTCTTTTCTTAGGTTGATATCTTTACCGTACAACTCAATATCTTCTTTACCCATGAGTTCTAGAATACTATACTCTGTTTCTTCTTGAATAAAGAAAGTAGGGGCAAGGGCAAGGGCCAAAGCTGCCGAACTACTTCTGTTAATAAATGTTCTTCTCTGCATAATTGTATATTGTGTTATGTAATGCAAAAGATTTGCCAAACTATACCAAAAGAAAAAAACTTTTGAAAGTAGTAAATCATGCAATCTTAAAGTAAAAGTAATGAATATTGACCTTAATAGAAGTATTGATCAATTTTCATCATATGTGGTAAGGTATAAGTACCCTTGATGTTTATAGTTTAGATCATTAAAGGTCACTATATAAAAATAGATGCCAGAAGGTAAACCAATATTTTTAGTAATTACGCCATTTACATTCGATATACCCGTAAACTCATCGCTATAGTTGTTCTTGGAGAATACCAACCTGCCATATCTATTATAGATTTGTAAAACATTGTTAGGTGAACCTTCAATGCCTTCAATTTCTAAAAAGTCGTTAATGCCATCGCCATTGGGGGTCATGTAATAATTATCTAACATGATATTATCTAAAATTCCTAAGAGGTCAGAGTTACCGCCAATAGTTATAATTTCATAATCGCTTGGTGTAAACTCTACAGAAGTTACCGATCCATTTGTAAAATCACCTTCAACATTTGTATTGCCCAAATCGACCCAAATATTATCATTAACACTCCAGCCAACAACTTTTATATCTGTAATAGCCTCTCCAAATAAGTGAGCATAACTTTCTTCGTCCCAGGTCAAGGTCACTTTTGACGGTATACTGCTTTCAAGGTGCCAAAACTCATATTCACTTACAGCTAATGCTTCATTCTCTTTAATAAATGTACTGAAGCTAGTATTAAATACACTTGGCGTATTAGGGTCTTCATAATAGTATGCAGATTTTGCATAATCGTTAGAACTCACCGATGCAATGCTTAACGGACGCAATTTATCGAAATGACCAATTGGGAAGGTGAATTCAGATTTCTTGCTCAAGGCCGCATACCCATCAACTTTGGTTGAGTTTCCTTCGCCATTGTAGAATGAATCATTTAAAAAATTAATATTTACTTCGGATGCTATCCTTGATGTAACGATATCTCCTACAATAAAGTTTGCGTTATTTTGAATACCGACCGTATTGTCTATATAAAGATTATTATCTACTGCAACTTCAAAATCATAAAAAATAGGATTAGATCCACCTGATATAGATAAAGCTTTGTCGAAAGAATAAAAACCAACTAGACCTTTGTTTTGATTGAATGCACCATTATTTATAACATCCATATGGAAACCAACAATACCATCGTCATGAATTTGAATATTACCATGATTATGCACTGCATCTTGTGCTACAATGGTATTTTGTAGTAGTAAGAAGCCAAGTATGATTTTGAATAATTTCATGATTTTAGTAGGTCATTGTTATATTAGAAATAGAGGCGTCTACACCGTGAAATGACGAATCAAAATACAGTGGGTTGGTAGCTTTTTTAGATGAAGAATATATGACAATATCATTCTTTAAATAGGTTACATTATCTAAACAATCTACATTAATAGTTAATCTATCTCCAGCTGAATATCCACTAACATATCCTAAACTTGCTCCGTTTTCTCTTATTTGAATTTGACTGTTAGTGACCATATACATCGCATAATCTAAATTTGTATAAGATGCGCTAGTTGATGGTGTAGTGCTTAAACCGATCATAACGTATTTGTTAGATTGATCGGCAACCCAATCTAAGTGTCCGCCTGAAGTAGGGCTAAGAGCATTAGTTGAAGAATAGCCTTGTGCATTCCAACCTGCTGTGGCTGTCTTTAATAATTTGTTTCCGTCATATGTCATAGAACCGGTCAGGATCATATCTGCAATACCAATGCTATTGGTAGTTAAAGTTGTAGATGACTGTAAAATAAACCCTCCTGATAATGTGCTAGTACCTGCATTATTAGTCACTGAAATGTCATAATTACCAAAAGAAGAACCAGAAGTTACATTAGCCGTAATTTGAGAAGAACTGTTAATAACTACTGAATTTACTGTCTGCCCTGTAATAGCTACTGTAGAAGCACCGTCAAAGTAGGCGCCTTGAATGATTACATTTCTGGTTTCATTGGTCCCAAATAAAGAACAGTTGCCTGTTCCAGCATCAGAATTTGAAACAATAGGGGTATTACCTGGAACGGTTGGTAAGAAGTCTACATCTGGGTCAACACCATTAGAAAATGTAAAAGAACCATCTGGGTTTGTTGTGAATGTGGGTTTGATTGAAGAAACGATATATGGATCTACCGAAGTACCTGAGCCAACGATAGTTACATTTCCGTCAGATATTATTTTTGTTTCATTACCCTCAGGGGTAAGTTTCTGCCATGCACTACCTGTAAATTGATACAGAAAGCTATCATCGGAATTGTAAATTAACGAACCTTCATATGGGCTAACAATTGCATTTATTTCAGCTAAAGTAGCCGAATGTATAGCTACCAAGTCACCTGCGGTAGGTGCTTGCGAAAAGCCCAACTTGGCAATTAAAATTAATAATATAATTAGTATTTTTTTTATCATTTGTAAGCTTCAAAAATTATTACTAAGCCATCAGCGAAGCTGTCAGTATTAATAGTGAATCCGTCTGAGGTAAAACTACTGACCGTGGCAGTTGTTAAACCTAAGTTGTCTCCATTTTGGTTGGCATATCTTATCCCAATACTATGAGAACTAGATGCATATCTAGATATATCGTTTATTGAATTTCCACTACCTCCATTAAAAATCACTTGTTCTGTAATTGTACCATTTTCATCTCTAGCGAAACCTTTCATACTACCGTAGGCGTTAGGTAGACCAGTTTCATTGTTTACTGTGCCATTATCAATATCCATATCATAATCTTCAACATTTGCATAGGCAACAAATGACACAGATGAAGGTTGAAATGGGATACCGGTAATTGAAGAAGAACCAGTGCTGGTTATTCTAAATGTACCGGTATATGTTTTTTTCTGCCCCATAACATTCCATGATGTACCGTCAAAAACATATACCTCGTTGTCATCAGTATTAAACACTAAAGAACCTTGTGCGGCATCTGTTGTGCTAGTGACTTCAGTGGTTGTGCCAGTGGTTAAGCCTACAAGTAGACCGCTATCTAATTGTGCATTGGCTGTGATACCTATTAAAATGGCACATGTATAAATAATGTATTTTGAATAATTCATATTATAAATCTAAAACGGTAAACATAAATTCAGAATCGAAACGACTTCTATCTGTACCACCATTATCATTATCACCAATGATTACCTCAAAACTTGTTGTGGTTTGGTTAGAGTAGGAGATACCAGGATCATCATTACCAACACCATTTCTACCTGGTTGTGATAATTGTATAATATAATCTGCATCAGATACTGAACCTGTAGGTAATGTTACACGATAGTAACCAATACTAATTCTTGTAACTGTAACTCCGGTAGTTGCCTTAGTTATAGTACCAGTTGAGCTAATTTTACCTATTACTTTTACAGGGTTGTAATTATCTACCCATTCTGTGCCCGTCGCTGTAGCGCTAAGTACTTGACCAACTGTGCCGGCAGAATCATTTTCATCTAATACGGTACCCTCTAATTCTAAAGTTTCGTTTATAATTACAGAAGTGGTACTTGTAGTTCCATCAATCCTTAGTGCTTCCGCTCCGTCAACACTAAATCCTATTTGCTCATCATTCGGACTAAACATTCCCGTATTAGAATCATCAGAGAATCTATAAGAAGGAACTCCTATTGTTCCGTTGGAATTGTTTAGACCGCTAGTTCTTGTAGCTCCATTTACAGTAAGTTTATTTGATCCAGTCAAAGGATTTCCGATACTTAGTCTATTATCTGAATTGTTCCAGAATAATTGTCCATTATTTTCTGTTGGCGTTCCGTCAGTATCAGCAAAGAAAATAGAACCTGTAGTACCAGATAATTTATATCCAGAAAGGTCTACACCTGTAGCGCCAGCCTCCGCATTCGTTAAAGTAAGAATGTTGGTAGCACTTAAGCTTAAATCAGAAAGTTCATTGGTTGCAGAAACATCTTCGTCGGCAGTATTGTGCGCTGCAATTGCAGTTGCATTGGTCGAGATATCGGTAGCGTTTGTAGCGATAGCGGTATTTTGAGTTGCTTGCTCAGCTTCAAGAGTATCTATATCCGTTGCGTTTGCAGCTATTGCAGTATTCTGTGTTGTTTGCTCCGCTTCAAGAGTATCGATATCGGCAGTATTCTGGTCAACATCTGCTCTTATTGTAGTGTCGTCATATGCAAGTCC
>NZ_CANMTX010000012.1 GCF_947500985.1 uncultured Maribacter sp. | reverse complement strand
GGTAATCCTTTTTTCCTTGCATAAATAAAGTTAAGCAAAAACAGTATTTTTATCAAGGACTTGTGCAACAAGCACAACGTATGAAATTAATTGCTAGTGCAAGCCTACTTACGAAAGTCCTCGCAGACTTTCTATCTGTGATTTATTTGCTAACTTTAGTACTTAAAACACTCAACTAATCTTATACAATCACGTTAGCTTTAATCTTGAAACGACCTAAATAAAAACTTATGGAAGAATTTAAAGATGTCTATAAAAATATCACAGTAGACAATTCAAGTGAAGAAATAAAAAAAATATTACAAATTGCAGAAGGAAATTATGAATCTATACTTTATTTAGAAGGAGATATTATTCTAAATGAAAGCTTAGATTTTGAATTTATAGAAGAGTTTTGTGTAGATAAAAATCTTGAATTTCAAATTATTATAGTTAATGGTAATTTAACAGTAAATGGTCGTATTAATCTAAGTGAATATCATCCGGGTTTAATTGTTACAGGACACACTAAAGCACACACGTTAGAAGGAGGTGATTGCGAAATTCATATCCAAGATGGAATAATTGATTACTTTGTTCTTGGTAATTTTAATAGTGGCATTTTACATACAAAAAAAATAAAAACTCAATTTATTATTAATAATGAACACCATCTCATCGTTGATTGTGAAGATGCAATTTTCATCAATATTGGTTCTTCATTAGTTGATAACTATAAATACCATTATTCACGTTCAGATTTATCTTCAAAATTTATACCAGAAGTAATATTCGAAAAATATTTAGATAATGATGAATTTTATAACTTTTTAAAAGCAGGCAAAGAAGTCTTTAAATCTAACCATTGAATCAAAACTGATATTAAGAAGCAAACGAATCATTTTAATAAAACACTAAAGCTAATAATGTATAAAAAACATAGGGCGTTTGTGCTAAGCCGAAAGTTCTGTGAATATTAACAAAGTCCGATAAATATAAAACTTGGTATTTATACTAAAAAAGATAAAAGCAAAATATTTGTATTTAGCTAAGTAATAAACCGAAAGGAAAGTACTTATCACCTGCCCTACGTTTTTTATACTAGCCGTTGTGCTTAATGCCAAACAGAACATAAAGATTTAATGAAAAAATTAGAAAAGACAAAAGAATACGCTATTCGAAAACATAAAGAAGCAAATCATAAATACGACGAATACGATTATGATTTTCATTTAAATATGGTATTTGAAATAGCAAAAAAATTCATCCATTTAGTTGAGCCAACTGAACAAGAAAATGTATTTGCTGGATGTTGGGTTCACGATATAATAGAAGATGCAAGGGAGACTTACAATGATGTCAAAAAAGAAACAAATGAAACTATAGCTGAACTTGCTTACGCTTTAACAAATGAAAAAGGCCGAAATAGAGCCGAAAGAGCAAATGAAAAATATTATAAAGGAATTAGAGAGACTAAAAATGCATCATTTATTAAATTTTGCGATAGAATTGCAAATGTGACACATTCGAAAAATAATCGTTCTCGAATGTTTGATAAATATAAGGATGAAAACGAGAATTTTATTGCGAATATATATATTCCTGAATGTCAAGAAATTTCGGAACATTTAAAGGAATTATTCAAGGAAAAACACTAAGCACAACAGTGTATAAAAAACATAGGGCATTTGTGGCTTAACCGAAAGTTTGGGCATATTTACAAAGTCCGCTAAATATAAAATATGGCGTTTATAGAAGAAAAGATAAAAGCAAAATATTTATATTTAGCTAAGTAATAAACCGAAACGAAGTGCTTATCAACTGCCCTAAGATTTCTTATAGGAGACGTTGGGGTAATTTTGAAAACATCAAAATTTGAAAGAATTACACACCTATTTTAATACCATTTCACCAATTGAAGAGTATACTTGGCTTGCGGTGAAAAGTGTTTTTAGGGAGCACTCTTTGAAAAAAGGCGACTATTTTGTTGAAAGTGGTGATATCGCTACAAAATTTGGATTTCTTAAAAAGGGTGTCATTAGAGCCTTTTATCGAAATAATGAAGGTTCAGAATACAACAAACACTTCTTTGTTGAAAATAATATGGTTGGAGGGTATTCTTCATTGGTAAGTCAACAACCAAATAAAATAAATCAACAAGCTCTTACAGATTGTGAATTGCTCATTGGTAACTACAAAAGAATAACTGCACTATTAAATCAACATCAAGATTTGGAAAGGCTTTTGAGAAAGATGGCAGAAGGCTATTTTGTAGACAAAGAAAAACGTGAAGTAGAAATAGTACTACTTGATGCCAATAAACGATATGCGATATTTCAAAAAGAATATCCACAATTAGAACAACTAATTCCTCAATACCAAATTGCATCTTACCTTGGTATTACCCCAACGCAACTTAGCCGTATTCGAAGTCAGAAATAAGTTTGGCGTATTTTCTTTACATATGTAAATGTATTCCAATAAAGGGTGTACTTACTTTGTTTCATCATTTAAATAACAAATATGACACAAAGAATAGTTTCTATTCTATTGCTAACAGTTTTGTTAGCGTGTACAGCATCAGAAAATGTAACCTCTCAAAAAGCGAATACGATGGAAAAGGAAGAAATTAGTTTTATCAATCCTAATGAATTATTTAATCCGCAGCAAAACGGATTTTCACATATTGTAAAAATCCCACAAGGAAAAGAACACTATTATTTTTCTGGTCAATGGGCTTCAGATAGCGACGGCAAATTAATTTCCAAAGACTTTAAAGAGCAAGTAAGTAAAACCGTGGTTAATGTTAAAGCAGCTCTTAATGCTGCAGGATTATCATTAAATGATGTAGTAAAGCAGACGGTTTATATTGTGGATTTTACACCAGAGAAAAAAGAAATGTTAGTTGATGCTGCATCTAAAGAATGGAGAGTTAAAAATTTTCCGGCTAGTACCATAGTACCGGTGCCACTTCTCGCTACAGCACCTAATTGTTTAATAGAAATAGAAATCATTGCAGCTAAATAGATTTATGAAAATACTAATATTAATAATGACTTTTATGGCTAGTATTTCACTCACTTCACAAAATAAAAAAGTATTGTTTGTTCTAAGCGCAGCTGATACTTTAGAGTTTAATAATGGACAGAAAAAGAGGCAAACAGGTGTTTTTTTAAATGAGTTTTACTTGGCTTATAAATTTGTAGTTGCGCAAGGATATAGGGTAGAGTTTGCAACACCTAACGGACTCATTTCTACGATTGATGAAGAAAGTTTAAACGACAAATACTGGAAGAACCAGGTAGAAGTCAAGACTGAAGCTTTAGCGTTTGTCAAAAAGGACAGTGCTTATAACAAGCCTATAACCCTTGAAAAGGCAATTGAAAATGAGAGTGATTATATAGGGTTGCTCATACCTGGTGGTCAAGGATTAATGGTGGATTTGATGTATGATGCGCATATACCAATTTTACTGAAGCAATTTGCAAAAGACAATAGACCTACGGGACTCATTTGTCACGCTCCAAGCTTACTACTTACTATACCAAAGGATGTAAACCCTTATATAGGCTACAAGGTCAATTCCGTTTCTCCCACAGAAGAATTTGTTATTGAAAAATTTATAATGAAAGGTAAACCTACAAATAGAAAAATTGCCAGACAATTGAAGAAACTAGGTCTAAAATATAAAAGCGGTTTACCGAAAGCAAATTTTGCGGTAAAGGATAGAAATTTGGTAACCAGTCAGAATCCATTTTCTAGTAACAGTTTCAAAATGCTTTATTTACAAGCATTAGAAGAGTATTAAATCGGCATTACATTTTCAAAGATGAGCTTAAAGAAGTATTTAATTTTATAATTATTCTATCAGTATATGCTAACTTGTACATTACTTTTATAGTCTAAGCTGATTTCGGAAAATATTGCAACAAAAGCTTTAACTAGCTGGTAGATTTTAATAAAAAAATGAATAAGTACACTTTAGTTTTTATCCTATTAATAGTCCTCTCTTGTTCTAATAAATCAACAACCAAACAATCTTTGCAACAAGAACAAAGTCATGTTGTTGAAAATACTTCTATCGTAATTCTAGGTAACGTTCAAGATGCTGGTTCTCCACAAATTGGTTGTAAAAAAGAATGTTGCGCTGATTTATTTGAGAATCCAGATGCTCAGAGAAAGGTTGTGTCATTAGGTGTAATAGATACCGACAATCAGAAAACCTATCTTTTTGATGCTACTCCAGATATTGCCCAACAAATGAAAATGCTTACCCAATATGAACCAAAAAGCGATAATGAAGTAGTAGATGGTATTTTTCTGACTCATGCCCACATTGGGCATTACACAGGTTTAATGTATTTGGGCAAAGAGGCTATGGATGCCAACGGGACTCCAATTTATGCAATGCCTAAAATGGAGGAATTTCTTCTACACAATGGACCATGGGATCAGCTTGTAAAAAGAGAAAATGCTGTTCTTAATGCAATGGTTCATCAAAATGCCGTTGAGCTGTCGCAAGAAATTATGGTAACACCATTTTTAGTACCGCACAGAGATGAGTATTCAGAAACGGTAGGGTATCATATTCAAGGTCCGAATAAAAGTGCACTGTTTATTCCTGATATCGATAAATGGGAAAAGTGGGAAAAAGATATTGTTGAAGAAATACATAAGGTAGATTATGCATTTTTAGACGCCACTTTTTATAGTGGAAAGGAAATTAATAATAGAGATATCAGTGAAATTCCGCATCCCTTTGTTGTTGAAAGTTTAGAGAAGTTTAAAGGGTTGAATGATAAAGAAAAAGGTAAGATAGTTTTTATTCATTTCAATCATACAAATCCGTTATTGAATCCCAATAGTGAAGAAACCCAAATCGTTCTTGATAAAGGTTTTAAAATAGGAAGAATCAATGACATTTTTGAATTGTAAGAACGGTGAAAACCTAATTTTTCAGTCTCGAAAAAAATATCAAAAAACATTTTTTCTTATTGAATATACTAGCCTCTTATAAACATTATTATTGGTTATAATAAGTATATTTAAATCTATGAATGAGACTTTGGTTCAACTTAGAAAACAACTACACCAAAACCCTGAGCTTTCAGGTAAAGAAAATGCTACAACAAACTGTATTATTGAATTTGTAAAACAATATAGTCCTACCGCTATTATAAGCGGCATTGGTGGGGCAGGGGTAGCGGTTGTATATGAATTTGATAAAAATGGACCAACGGTTGCTATTCGTTGCGAGTTAGATGCCTTACCGATAATTGAAGAGAATACATTTGCGCATAAATCTGATAATTACGGAGTGTCTCATAAATGTGGTCATGATGGTCATATGACTATAGTAGCTGGATTAGCTAATTGGTTGTCAGAAGCTGAGTTTAAAAAAGGAAAAGTTGTTTTACTTTTTCAACCTGCCGAAGAAACAGGAGAAGGAGCAGCGAAGGTCTTAGAAGATGAAAGGTTTCTAAATCTTGATATAGATTATGTTTTTGCGCTTCACAATTTACCAGGTGAGAAAATGCATTCTATCATTGTAAAATCAAGTTTCTTTACGGCTACAGTACAAAGCTTCAGTATTCATTTAAAAGGAAAGAAATCGCATGCTTCTGAGCCAGAAAACGGAATCAATCCTGCGTTGGCAGTGGCAGAATTAATTCAAATAATTGCCACGTTTGAAAAACCTAATGCTCATAGTAGTGATTTTGCTATTTTGACCCCAATTTGTATTGATTTAGGGGAGAAGAATTACGGTATTTCTCCCGAAAATGTAGAATTACATTATACTATTCGTACTTGGAGCGGCGAAGTAATGTCCACTTTAGAAGATAAAATAAAACAAGCTGCAAATGAAATTTCCAATACACATCAATTAAAAGCGAAAATAGATTGGTTTGAGTTTTTCCCAGCTTCCGATAATAATACAGAGTGTGTTTCATTCATTGAGAAAGTAGCGAATCAAAATAGTATTGAGTTAGTTGAGCATCCGAGGTCATTGAAATTTGGAGAAGATTTTGGATGGTTTTCATCAAAATATAAAAGTGCCATTTTTGGCTTAGGAGCTGGGGAAGATCAACCTGCCTTACATCATGCTGACTACGATTTCCCCGATGAGCTCATAGATACGGGACTTTTAATGTTTAAAGGTTTAATTACTGAGGTTTTAGAGAATTAATCCGTTCGTTAAATTCTTGTTATTAGAGTAGAATTTTAAGAAGAGAAAGTATATTTAGAGCATGAATAAAAGTGTGCAGTTTTTAGTTTTGGGTTTATTGATATTTGGAATGGTAAACTGCAAGTTAGAATCCAAAGAAAACAAAGTCCAAGAAAAGATAGCAGACAAGGTTGAAGCAACTGCACAGGTCGTGGAGCATACCTTATTAATCGAAAAACCAGACGGAGTTACTGCTCCAGATGGCATGGTTTGGGTTGCTGGTGCGACTTTTAAGCAAGGTGCCGTAGATACTGATAAAGCGGCAATGGATCACGAAAAACCAGCAGTTGATGTAACAGTTGACGGATTTTTTATGGATGCCACAGAAGTAACCAATGCCCAATTTGCGGCATTTGTAAAAGCTACAGGATATATAACAATTGCAGAAAAGGGAATAGATTGGGAAGAATTAAAAAAGCAAGTACCACTAGGTACCGAAAAACCACACGATTCTATATTACAACCAGGGTCATTGACATTTAAAAAAGCGAAATCAACAGTCCCAAATCTATATGATTTCTCTCAGTGGTGGAACTGGACGATTGGTGCAGATTGGAAACACCCAAACGGACCTAAAAGTAGCATTAAAGGCAAAGATAATTACCCTGTAGTCCAAGTGTCTTATGAAGATGCAGTGGCGTATTGCGAATGGGTAAATAGACGTTTACCGACAGAGGCGGAGTGGGAGCTGGCATCTAGAGCAGGTTCTTATGGTACCATCTATAATTGGGGTGATGATGAATCTGTATTAAAGGAAAAAGCAAATACTTGGGAAGGTGAGTTTCCGGTAGAAAATACAATTGCGGACGGCTTCGAGTTGCGTGCTCCGGTGAAATCATATCCTCCAAATGCATATGGTCTATATGACATGGCAGGTAATGTTTGGGAATGGACGAGCGATTGGTATAATACTAATTACTATAAAGAAACGAAGGCTAAAAATACCGTATTGGTGAATCCTAAAGGAGCTGAAAGCCCGTTTACACCAAATAATCCATTGGCGAAAGAACGCGTAATAAAAGGCGGTTCTTTTTTATGCAATGCATCGTATTGCGCTAGTTACCGTGCATCGGCAAGAATGGGTTCTAGTATGGATTCTTCTTTAGAGCATACCGGGTTTAGAACAGTTGCTACATCAGATATGTTAGAAAAAGAGTAAAGCTATAATCTTAATCTAGGCAATTTAAAAGCTGGTCGAGTTCAACTATTTTGGCTCGGCTAATCGGAATTTTCTTATTCTTAATTTCAATGAATTCGTGGTTATAGCGCTCTACCATTTTTAAATTAACGATATACGATTTATGAATTCGTATAAAATTCTCAGAGCCAAGTCTTTTATTAAAAGCATTCATGGTAGAGAGAATAATGTAGTTGCGTTCTTCAGTGACCACCTTTACATAGTCGCCCAAAGCTTCAACATATAATATGCCGTGCATATTAAGTTCCACCTGCTTAAGATTGTGCTTTACTACTAATTTGCTTTCGGGTTGTTTCTTTTTTATCGATTTCGCCTTATCAATTGCTTTCGTAATAGCAGCTTCAAACCTAGTATTGCTAAAAGGCTTTAAAAGAAAGTGCGTCACATTAAACTCAAAAGCGTTAAGGGCATATTTCTTATTCTGACTAGTAATAATTACCTGCGGATGAATTGTTAGTCCGGCTAAAAACTCGAATCCGTTCATTGCGGGCATTTCAATATCAAGAAATAAGAAATCTATCTTCAAGGCATTTACCTCTACTAAGCTTTCAGTACTCGCACTAGAAGAATGTAATAGCTTTAAGCTTTTATTTTTGTCAATAATTTGCTCAAGAAGTTTTCGCTGCGTGCTAGAATCTTCTATGATAGCGCATTTAAAGGTTTTCATTCGATAATAATATAAGTTCTACTATACATACGTAAAGAATGGGGGAAAGTTCATTTTTCTTCAATTTAATTTGAACAAAAAGTTAGAAAAACAGGCGAAAAATAGTAAATAGTTATCTTCATAGCTAATATTCGTATAAAAACTTTTGATAACTATATTGTAAGTTTTTAGCTCAAAAACCTACTTTTGTAGTAGAGAATTTAATAGAACCACTTGATATTATGTCTGATAAAATAGAACGTGTAAAAACATTAATTATAGGATCTGGTCCTGCAGGGTATACAGCAGCTATTTATGCTGCCCGTGCAGATTTAAAACCTGTTATGTATACAGGTATGGAGCCAGGGGGTCAATTGACCACCACGACTGAAGTAGATAATTTTCCAGGATACCCAGAAGGTATTGACGGACCTACGATGATGGTACAATTACAACAACAAGCTGAACGTTTTGGTACCGAAGTTAGAATTGGTATGATAACTTCAGTTGAGTTTTCAAAAGAAAAAGGAGGTATTCATAAAGTAGTTGCCGATGGTGAAAAGCAAATAGAAGCTGAAACTATTATAATTTCTACAGGTGCATCTGCTAAATATTTAAATATTCCTAGTGAGCAACGTTTACGTGGCGGCGGAGTTTCTGCTTGTGCGGTTTGTGATGGCTTTTTCTATAAAGGACAGGATGTAGCAATCGTTGGTGCAGGTGATACAGCAGCAGAAGAAGCTTCGTATTTAGCTAATATTTGTAATAAAGTGACTATGTTGGTTCGTAAAGACGAAATGAGAGCGTCAAAAGCAATGCAGCATAGGGTTCACAGCCTTAAAAATATTGAAGTACGCTACAATACAGAAGTAGATGAAGTTTTGGGTGACCAAGTTGTTGAAGGATTGCGTATGGTAAATAACCAAACAGGTAAGAAAGAAGAAATTGCCATTACTGGCATATTTATAGCCATTGGGCACAAACCGAATACTGATATATTTAAAGGTCAGTTAGATATGGATGAAACGGGTTACCTTATTACAAAAGGTAAGTCTACCAAAACTAATTTACCAGGTGTATTCGCTAGTGGAGATGCTCAAGATAAAGAGTATAGACAAGCGGTTACAGCTGCTGGCTCAGGTTGTATGGCAGCATTAGATGCAGAGCGTTACTTAGCATCAATTGGTTCTGTAGAAGAAGCAATTGCAGATAAGTACTAGTGTATAGAATAGTTTAAAATATAAAAGAGCCCATTCGTTAGAATGGGCTCTTTTATTTGTTGAATGTATTAAGTTAATCTATTCTTACGTAGTTTTCAGAGAATGTTCTGTTGCCTTCTTCATCTAAACTTATTTGACTGAATCTATCGTCGTTAAGTTGAAGCTCAAAAGTGAAAATTCGCATGGTATCCATAGCTTGAATCATTTCATTATCGCCATATTCTAGCGTTTCCATTAGTTTGTCATCTTTAAGATTATAAGTGCCATAGCCGAATCTGCCAACTTTATCTACTGGCACATATCTAGACCACATAATCTTACCGTTATAGTACATTTTAACCTGTCTATACCCATCGGCAGTTGGTATGGTATCAATTACTTCTTGTCCGTCATAATTATAAAAGCTTTCCAGTTCCCATGTACCTTGAATGGTATGCATGTAATTTTCGTTGATGGAATTTGTTGAGGCGGCCGATACCAATATCAGCATCAACAATACCAATCCTATAGTTTTTTTCATAGTGATAAGGTGTTAGTTAATAAAAGGGTTGAATGTGTAGTAAAAAGATACGAATTAAATATTAGAATTTAACAAAAAAAATACACTATAATTACGAATAACCTAATGGTATTTAAGTAATTATAGTAATTACTACAGATTTGAAGAGTTTGAATTGAGAATAGTGCAAATTTTCAAGATGTCTTCATTGGTGTGAGAAGCGCTTAAAACTAAACGACTCATGAGGGAATCATTTTCTGTTGGATATCTAAAATTGGTCACTATAATACCGTTATCTTCTAGATAATTGGCAAGGATTTCATTTTGAAAATTAAAGGTCGGATGCCCCTCGGCGTAGACAAATAGAGACCTATTTGATACGTTTTTCAAGAATAGATCCATATTATTTGCCAATTGCATTCTTTTAGTTGCTATAAGCGAACTAGCATCTCTTAATGTTGCTAAAGAAGCAGGTGTTGCGGGACTTGCACCACCAAAAAACTGCGTATTTTTTAGCGCATTAATCATATTATTACTGCTAAATATTGCTCCGGCTTGAATACCAAAACCTTTACCTAAAGAGCAAGAAACCAAAAGTTCTTTCGGTGCCAGTGATTGTAAAAATTTGAAACTACCTCCACCATTTTCTCCAGTAATTCCTATCCCGTGAGAATCATCTACGACTAGAATTATATCTTTCAGTACTAGGTTTTTAAGGAAGTTGTACTCCGGATAATTATCGCCGTGAAAATCGATACTATCTAAAAAGAGTACGGGTGTTTTGTTAGAATTAAGGTTGATTGCATTTTCAAGCTCGTTCCAGCTTTGAAATATTTCTTGATGATTTCTATATAAGGCAGAATGCGTGTTTGGCGCATAGTATAATTGGTAATCGGGCTGACTGAAATAGTTGCACACCAACTGACCAGCCAGATAACCAGACGACATAGTTACACAAGTTTCACTGCCAATTATTTCAGCTAAATGGGCATCTACTTCATCAAAAATCGATATTCTAATATTAGATTTACGAGAAGCACTGTAAGCCGTACCGTATTTTTTAATATTATTGATGAACAACGATTGAAACTCGGCATCAGTTTGTAATCCTAAATATGAAGTGCCACCAAAGTATAGGTATTCCTTACCGTTAATGGCAATAGTTCTATCGGGAAATTCATCAATAGTAAACATTAATCTAATAGTTGAACACCGCTACCGGCTAGTTTTGGGAAGATAACTTTTCCGTCAGGTTCAATATGTACTCCCGTTGCAATATCACTTTTTAATAACAAAGCACCATCCATATCCACATAATCTAATTGCGGAATCAACTGCGCAATAGCTGAAATGCCTACGGTAGATTCGGTCATACAGCCCACCATAACACTTATTCCTAATTCTTTAGCCTTTTTTATCATACGTAGGGCAGGGGTGAGTCCGCCACACTTGGTCAATTTAATATTAATACCACTAAAATGTAATGCACATTTTTCTACATCACTTTCTACAATACAGCTTTCATCGGCAATTACAGGTAAAACACTATGGTGCATAACCTCTTCCATGCCAGACCAATCATCAGCTTTTAATGGTTGTTCTAAAAATTCCACTCCCAACTCTTTTAAAAGAGGGGCATTGTGAATAGTTTCTGTAGCGGTCCAAGCACAATTGGCATCTATTCTAAAAATAGCATCTGTATGTTTTCTTAATTCGCGAACAATAGCAACATCATCACTAGTACCTAGTTTAATTTTATAAATAGGCCAGGGCATCTCCTGCATTTTAGCTAACATAACTTCAATGGAAGCGATACCAATAGTGTAATTTGTAGTAGGGTATTCTTTAATACTGGTACCCCAAATCTCATATAGCGGCTTACCAAGTAATTTGCCATAAAGGTCATGAGCAGCCAAGTCTAAAGCGCAAATAGCAAAATTAGATAACCCTTTACTCACTAAAAAGGCATGAAAAACTTCTGGCTTTGTAAATTCAAATTCTTGAATTTCAGGAGAAATGGCATTAATTTCTGCCATCATACTCTGTGTAGTAATTTTGTAATACGGATTAGAGGTAGCCTCTCCATATCCTGTTTTTCCGTCTAAAGTTAAAGAAGCAATCATAGTATCTTGAAAATCATGAGATTCTCTTGAGATGCTAAAGGTGTGCTTTAATGGTAATGTATATTTTTTAAGGTCTACTTGCATACCACTAATATACAGATTAGGTATAGACTAAAAAATGAAAACCCACTGATATTTCAGTGGGTTTTAAAGTTGAATTGATTGATGTGATTTTTAATATTTGTGCACGCTACCAGAAACCGATTTGTTCTTTTGAACCGATGGGTCACCTTTGTAAGATATGTTACCACCACTAGAAGCTTCTGCTGTTAAGTCGTCGGTAACATCAATACTTATATTTGCACCACTACTGGCATCTGCAGTAGCCACTAAAGTAGTTAAGTCATTCGCCTTAATATTTGCGCCGCTACTAGCGTCAACATATACTTCTTTGGCAATACCTTCTAAAGAAATGTTTGCACCGCTACTGGCATCAATATCCATATTCGTAACGTGTACATTAGCATTAATAATGGCACCGCTACTTGCATCGACTTCTAATTTATCTGATTGAATTTTATTTTCAGTAGTTAAATGAGAACCGCTTGAAGCATAAAGTCCAGTCACGTCTGGCATGGTTACATATATCTTTTTAGTAGAACGGCCAATGTTTTCGATACAGTGAATTTTTAATTTTCCGTTTTTAATATCCGTTCCAATTAAGTCAATGATATTTTCATCTGCTTCAACTGCGATATCAAGGTCTGCGCCTTGAGTAACAAATACCTCTAAACCTTCAGAAGCTGATACTTCTGTAAATTCTCCGGTAATTTCTCTGGTTTCTTCAACGACTACGCCGTTGCCTTTTTCTCCAGAACCAAAATCTCCAAAGTTAATATCAAAGCCACAAGATGAAAGTAATAGGGCTAATACGAGTGCTACTGTTATTCTTACTAATGTTGTCATGATTGTTCGTTTTTTGATTGATTATTATTTTATGATGATGTAAAAATGATTGTTTTTTAACTCCTTTTCTATTTATAAATACTGAACTGTTGTTTAAGATGCCTGAACTGTAATTAGTTGATACTATCGTTGGTATTAACTTTTACGCCATTCTCATCTAACTTCATTTTAAACGATTCTCCGTTATCATTTACGTCAATGTCAATTCCGTTTTCGTTGATAATGATTTTACCTTTATCGCCATTATCATTAATGTTGATATCGATGCCATTTTCATTGATATTGATGCGATTAGAACCAGAATCATCTTCATCTTCCATTTCAATAAAATCAGGACAGTCTAGACATTCAAGCTCTCCGCTTTTCGTCATTTTCCAGATATAGCCTTCTAGACCTTCAACATCTCTATCGGTATTTACGGTCGTAATCCAATCTCTAGAATTTGTTTGGTCATAGGTTAAAATGGTACCTACTGGTAAGAATATATTAACACGTACCTCTTGATCTTTAAACTTAGGACCCTGTGTGGTCAAGTAATCATCAAAAGAGATGGTATTACCGTTTACTTCATATTCATAAATTATTTGGCTAGCAATATCTTTTGCTTCTCTATTAGATGGTCCGTCAGCTTCCTTTCTGATTTGAACACGAACCAAGGTGTCTTTAGACTTACGAATACGGAATCTAACATCATCTGAAACCAATACTTTATTACCGGCTTCGTCATAAGAAATAAAGGTATCGCCCATATGCATATCCTTTTCATAATCGTACTCATCGGTAGACACTAACCTAATATTTAAAGTATCTGAAGGCATGATAGAAGTAATTTCACTTTCTACAGAAGTACTACCTGTATATGCATGTGCTGCAGCTTCTCTAATACCAAAGACGACCAAACATATAATTGAGATCAGCCATAATCCTAATAAAGAGAATTTAGCAACTGTACCAATTGACTTTAAGTTATTTACCAATATTTTTAATCCTAAGTACATTAAGAAGAAAAACGGAATACCGATGGCAAAAAATGCCAATAACGATACTACCCAAATTGGTAGGTTGGTAGAGTTAACTACATTATAGAAATCAATACCAGGTACATGAATGATATCTAAAATACCAACCGTAAACATGCCAACAAAGAGTCCTATTAATGTAGCGGCACCAATGATAACTAATAGTATACCAATGAATTTGCCGAAGATTTTGAAAAGGAACATTACGATATCACCAAAGGTGTCAAAAATCGTTTTACCTCCTTTTTTGACGGTGTCACCTACTTTTTCATAGTCAACACTTTTTACACGATCCGCTACGTCATCAAAACCCTCTTTAACCTTACGCTCAATATTACTGATATTTACAGTCTCACCGCTCATATCTAATTTTTGAGCCGTAGTTCTAGCTTCAGGAATTAGGATCCAAAGTAAACCGTATATAAAGATGAATCCGCCCCAAGTGAAAATGGTCAAGAAAATCCAAAGTAAGCGAATCCATAACGGATCAATACCGAAGTAATGTGCTAAACCAGAAGATACACCGGCAACATATTTCTTTTCAGTATCTCTATATAGCTTTTTTACTCTTTCTTTGGCTGAAGCAGTTTTGGCTCTAGGCTCATCTTCAAAGATGTCTTCATCGACCATGTAATCTTCAGGTTGCCCCATAATGGCGATAACTTCATCTACTTCTTTTTGAGTAATTACCTGTCTTTCATTCTCTAATTTATCATGAAAAAGTTCGGCTATGCGAGCTTCTATATCTGCAATGATTTCATCGCTACCCGGTGTGTTGGCAAAAGAACGTTTTACAGATTCTAAATACCTACGCATTATATTGTATGCCTCTTCGTCTATATGGAAGAGCATGTTTGCTAAATTTATATTTACTGTTTTGTTCATGATTAGCTGTTTTTTGAGTTGGTTACCAGGTTGGTGGCTTTTCTTAATTCGTCCCAAGTGGTATCTAATTCTTTAAGAAAAAGTTTACCGGTCTCGGTTAGGGTGTAGTATTTTCGTGGCGGTCCAGAAGTAGATTCTTCCCAACGGTAGTTTAGAAGACCCGCATTCTTTAATCTGGTCAGTAGCGGATAGATAGTACCTTCCACTACAAGCATTTTTGCATCTTTTAGCGTTCCTAAGATTTCAGAAGCATATTTATCATGCCCATTTAAAATGGACAGGATACAATACTCCAAAACCCCTTTGCGCATTTGTGCTTTCGTATTTTCTACATTCATAATCTCTTTTTGCTTTTTATGCAGTCCCGCTTTCGGAGGGGATTGCTCCATTGTGTCTGTTGTCTGCATAGGTTAACTGTTCGTTTTTTGTTTGATGAATAAACATCCTGATTGATTTTTTGATTGATTAATAAACTCTTAAAGGTGTGATGAATACCCGATATATAATGTAAACTGATGATTCTATTTTATAAATTTTATAGTGAAAGGATATTCAAAAACTTCACCTTCATTTGTTTTTATAGTAGCTAATATGGTATAAACGATATTGATAATAAATAAGGCTGATTGTGCCAAGCCAAGTAATGCTACAGGTATCATCCACGGACCAAAAAAGTCATCAGAATCAAAATTAAAATTGATGTTATTGAAACTGTGAATATTTGAAAAGCTGAAATGATCAAAATCGAAAATATTAGGAAGAAAGCCACCTAAGAAAAAAGGGATGCTAACCATACCTACTAGAATAGAGTAGAGGAGTATACTAATTTGAAAATTCAGCGCTTGTTTACCGTTATGATCTACAAATTCATATTCTTTTTTACTTGCCGTCCATAAAACTAGAGGAATGATGAAGTTCCCGAACGGAAAAAAGAATTTAGAGAACGTACTTGCATGTATTAATGCAGAGAGGTTTCTTTCGTGTTTTGTTACTGATTCTGTCATGATTGATTCGTTGGTGATGATGATTGATTATAATACTATGTAAAAGCCAATTACTTTGATTACCTATTAACTTCCTATGCAAATATATGTCTAAAAAAAGGTACTATGTAACACATAGTACTAATATTTAACAATAAATTAACATTTTAGTATGCTGCGAATAATAGTTATTTTTATAAAAATATTTAGATAAAATGGCGGTAACACCTAGTAAAATCAATATGTTCTCATTTTTTAAACTACCGTCTGCATGGTGGTGTGGGGTACGTTTAAGAGAAATAGATAAAAACAGGTCAGTAGTAACGGTAAAGCACAGATGGTTTAACCAGAATCCGTTTAACTCTATGTTTTGGGCTGTTCAAGGTATGGCAGCAGAGTTGACAACTGGGGCTTTAATGATAGATCAAATTGAAGCGACAGGAAAGAAAATCTCCATGTTGGTAGCGAACAACACCGCAAACTTTTCAAAGAAAGCAACAGGTAGAATTACATTTAGTTGTGAAGACGGACACTTAATTAAAGAAGCTTTAGATAAAACGATTGCTACCGGAGAAGGACAAACCGTTTGGATGAAATCTGTTGGAGTAAATACCGATGGAGTAGTGGTAAGTACCTTTAAGTTTGAGTGGACGTTAAGATTGAAGAAGAAAAAATAGTCACAATGAAAGAAGTAATACGGTTTAAGGAAACACAAAAATTTACACAATGGTGGTTGTGGTTGATTATCCTTGCGCCTATAATTTTAGCAGCTTTTAATATTATAAGTAGTATTCTATATGTATCTGGCGGTTACACTCCTGGTGTTTCAGGAAATGTGAGCATGTCATGGATATCGGCAAGAGTATCTATGTTTCAATTTGTATTAGTACTAATTTACATACTTACCATTTTATTTTTGGCACTATCTAAACTTAAGGTTGTAGTAATAAACAATTATATTAAAATTCGTCATCTGTTATTTTTTAAAAAAGTGATCGGTTTTAATGATATAATGGATTATCAAATAACCAATTATGATTTTGTAGGTTATGGTATTAGAAAAACTAAAAAGTACGGTACCGTCTATAATGTAAAGGGTAAAGAAGGAGTCGCTTTTACACTTGAAAATGGAGAGAAATATCTTATTGGGTCGCAAAAGGCAGAACAGTTTTTGAAATCCCTTTCAAAAAATAATTGATTTGATGTAACAAAACGTCTACTTCCTGCAACTAATAAGCATCAATCAAAAACAAAATACACATGAACGCACACGAAATAGATTACGAGATTTTTGGAGAAGAAATGCAATACGTTGAAATAGAGCTAGACCCACAAGAAGCAGTTGTTGCCGAAGCTGGTAGCTTTATGATGATGAATACCGATGTTAAAATGAACACCATTTTTGGTGATGGTAGCAATCAAGATAATAGTGTTTTAGGGAAAATTTTCTCTGCAGGTAAACGTATGCTCACGGGCGAGAGTCTGTTCATGACTGCATTTTTAAACATAGGTCAGGGTAAAAAGAAAGTGAGTTTTGCTTCTCCGTATCCAGGTAAAATTCTACCAATTGACCTTTCTGAAATGGGCGGTCGTTTTATATGCCAGAAAGATGCCTTTTTATGTGCAGCTCAGGGAGTATCTGTAGGTATAGAGTTTTCAAAGAAATTAGGCCGCGGTCTTTTTGGTGGTGAAGGTTTTATCATGCAAAAATTAGAAGGTGACGGAATGTCTTTCATACACGCTGGTGGAACTTTAGCTAAAAAGACATTAGGTCCTGGTGAAGTATTAAAAGTAGATACCGGTTGTATCGTTGGTTTTACAAAAGATGTGGACTATGATATAGAGTTTGTTGGCGGAATACGAAATACCGTTTTCGGTGGTGAAGGTTTATTCTTCGCAACTCTTCGCGGGCCAGGTACTGTCTACATTCAGTCTTTACCATTTAGTCGTTTGGCAGGTAGAGTTCTAGCATCTATACCAAGAGGAGGAAAAGATAAAGGAGAAGGTAGTATTCTAGGTACACTTGGTGACATTGTTGGTGGAGATAATCGATTTTAAAAATAAAATATAACTCAAGTTCAAGTATCAAGCTCAAATACATAAGCTTTGTAGTTGAAATTGATACTTGAGTTTGAACTTGTAGCATATGAGTTTCAACAACCTAATAGAATTTCTTAAAGAATTACAGAAAAACAATTCAAAGGAATGGATGGATGCCAATCGTAAATGGTACCACCAAGTTCGTGATGAATATATCGATTGGCTTAATAGTATGAATACTAGATTATCTGATATTGATGACGAATACTATGATACTCCCGGTAAAAAAGGAATCAACCGTATTAATAATAATCTGATGTTTCATCCAAACAAACCGGTATATAAAGACCATTTTGGAGCGGGATTTGACAAAAAACCTAAGACGGCAGATTTCTATTTTGAGTTGGGAATTGAACGTTGCATTTTCGCTGGTGGATTATGGAGACCTGAGTCAAAAGTATTACGAAGTGTTCGTGATGCTATTGATTACGACGGTGAGGACTTTGTAAAAATATTGAATAAAAAATCTTTCAAAACTCGTTTCGGTAATCTATACGAAGATGCCAAATTAACCAACGCACCTAAAGGTTTTGATAAAGATCATAAACATATAGAATTACTCAAAAATAAGACTTTTGCCGTATTCCAAGAGTTTTCCACAAAGGAAACCAACAAGGCTTCTTTTGATGATGAATTAATAAACGCCTATAAAGAAATGCTTCCGTTTAGGCGTTATTTGAACAAAGCGATTACGGTTTAATACTAATTTTAATAAAAACTATTCATTGCAATTAATTTAGCCTTTGCCAAAACCAATCAAATAAAAAATTAATCACATATAATACAGGTATTAATAATATTCCAATTAACAATCTATTTTCAAGATCCCCAATGCGGGAGGTTACTATTCCTTTTCTATAAAGCAAGTAATATATTATTAAACTCATAATTATTGAAACGAGCATAATGTATTTAAATGGATCTGTATCGTTCATTAGAACAAAATTGAAATTAAGCATAAGGTGATAATAAATATCCAAGCTGATTTTCTTTCTATCCTAGATTCAATAGCCTATTACATAATACTTGCTGAATGATTTTCAAAATTTATATTTTACAAAAAGCTTCCTATCAAAAGAATTATTACAAGAAGCGTAGCTATTCCAATACTAAATATAAAAAGGTAACCTATAATTTTTCGCCATTTTTTACTAGACATATTGAACAAACATAAGTTATTTATCTAAGTTATTTAGCATCAGCTGCAGGAATCCATCTTACTTTTAAATCTGGTTGCGTCATAGTACTATCTAAAGGAAACATAGGTCTTTTAATTCTTTTATACCCTAAACGGTTAAGATCTTGGTCCACTCCTCCGGGAGTAAGCGCCATGGTCCAATCACCACGTATATCGTACAACTCAGGAACTAGGTAGCCAATTTTTACGACAACAACATCAGAATTTTTCGGGTCTAATCCTAAATTGGTAAAATCACTTAAGTGGTGATAAGGTTTCCGTTTTTTAGTAACAATCACATCAATATTTCCAACCTTAACGACCACTTCAACTTCCGCATTTACATCACCTTCTTTTATGGCTTTAATCGTTCCGTCCAGTAATAAAGGTCCGGCAAATCTATGATCTACGGCGGCACCAGCTTCCGCTTGAATTTTCCCGCCAACACCAATTTCTAGTGCTTTTTCTACGAATTCTGGTCCGGGTATAGAAGCATAGATTAAAGCCTTTCCGTTTTTAGATGTAAATTCAGGTCTTGCTAATAATTCTTTTAAAGTCCACGTAACATCACCGGCACCACCAGCGGTAGGGTTATCGCCCATATCGCTTATCATATAGGGTTTTTTATCACTTGCCAAAGCAAGTTTTAAGCTTTCCTCCAGGGTTGTGGTTGGCGCTACAAATTCAAATTCATTACGTACATCCCAAAAACTTTGAGCTAATTTCTCTGCACCTTTTTCAACCTTTTCCTTATCATCGCCTGTAACCATTACAACTGCATGGTTACGTGGCTCATCTGCCCAAGCATAACCGATCCAAATGGCTGCATCAATTACGCCGTCTTGATCGGCAACCGTTGGTACTATGGCATAAAGACTTTTACCAGGTTCTATACGTGTACTTGTTTTTTCTCCGGGTAAAAGTATAGGAACAGGAACCCAAGCTTTATAAGTAGGTTTTCCTTTGCCGCTTTCTAATCTATCTATTAAATTGGTAACCGCTCTCTTTTTAGATTCAATAGCATCTTCATGTGGCGCCATTCTATAACAGGTAATTAAATCGGTATTTTCAGCTAAACGTTCAGATACATTACCGTGCAAATCCATCGACGTAGAAATTAATACATCATCACCAATAACTTCACGAATACGTACTATAAAATCACCTTCAGGGTCATCTAGACCAACAACGCTCATTGCACCGTGTATGTCAAAGAAGAGTCCGTCATATGGCTTATTTTCCTCCAGTAGGTTTAAACTTTTAGTTACCAAAGACTCATAAGCATCGCGGGTTACAGTTCCGCCAGGTAAAGACTTACCTACAAGAGTTGGTACCCATTCCGCTCTATTTCTGTTTAAAGAATCTGGTTGTAAAAATGGGTATCTGGAGAAAACCGAATCGCCCACTTTTGCGTGAAAAGCCTCTTCGGTAGAAAGGGCAGGTGAGAAGGTGCTACTTTCAATACCTAAACCGGCAATAGCAATTTTTGGTAGTTCTTTGATTTCTTCTGATGACTTATCGTCTTTACAAGAGGTTGTATATACTAAAAGTAAAATGGCGTAGACGTAGAATTGTTTCAAGGTAGTGGAAGTTTATGTTTGCATTGAAAAGATAAATAAAAAGAGTTTTAAATAGCAAGAGATTTTGCTGGATAACCATTTTTAAGCTATTAAGGTAATCTTATGGAACATGTAAGCAATTTATTTACGATTTACATTTTACTACTTTATCTTTATGAACGAATTTAAAATTCAATTGAATTGAAAAACGGAAGCATAAAAGACGTAGAAAAAAAACTACTTTCTGATAATTGGTATACGCTAAATAAATATACATTCAGCTATCAACGACCTGATGGCACTTGGGAAAAACAAGAACGTGAAGCTTATGATAGAGGCAATGGTGCTGCCATTTTATTATATAACTCTAAAAAGAAGACTGTTGTGCTTACCAAACAATTTAGAATGCCAACGTATGTAAATGGTAATGAAGACGGAATGATGATCGAAGTTTGTGCAGGACTCCTAGATGGTGATAACCCAGCTGATTGTGTTCGTAAAGAAACCGAAGAAGAAACAGGGTATAAAATCAGTAATGTACAGAAGGTATTTCAAACCTACATGTCGCCGGGTTCGGTGACCGAGATAGTGTATCTTTTTGTAGGAGAGTATGATGAAAGTATGAAAGTCAGTGATGGTGGTGGTGCGGATGATGAAACTGAAAATATTGAGGTTTTGGAATTAGATTTTAATGATGCTATGAAGATGGTAGCTAGTGGAGAGATTAAAGATGCCAAAACCATTATGCTGTTACAACATGCAAAGCTATTTTCGTTAGTTTAAAGTTTGATATGCGACTCTTCTAATATGAATAAAGTCTTTAAAGTCGGATTTGGAGGTGGTTGTCATTGGTGTACCGAAGCTGTGTTTATGGCACTCAACGGTGTTGAAAAGGTGGAACAAGGCTTCATTGCTCCGAAGGAGAACCCAACAGATTTTTCCGAGGCTGTAATCGTCCATTATAATGCTGCAGTTATTTCGTTGAAAGATTTAGTAGCGATTCATTTGGACACCCATAAAAGCACCGAAAATCATTCTATGCGAAATAAGTACCGTTCAGGTATTTATTTTTTTAAACAGGCTGATGAGCTTGTATTAAAGGGAATTATGACTGACGTACAACAAGATTTTAAAACTTCGTTGATTACAGCAGTTATTCCATTTGGGGCATTTAAATCTTCTGAAGAACGTTTCCAAAATTACTATTTTAACGATACTGAGAAGCCTTTTTGTAGAACACATATTTCCCCTAAAATTAAGTTGTTGAAAGAGAAATATGCCAAACATGTGTCAGCAAAAGTCCAATAGTTAGTAGGTATCTCTAAGTGTTTGAAGCATTTGTTCAAGTCTATCTCGTTCTTCTGTTGTAGATTGTTTAAAGTGATTGTTCATGAAACTGAAAATCAATACTTTTCCTGAGTTTGCAACCAAGTATCCGCTAAGGCAGTAGTTATTACTTAGGCTTCCAGATTTAGCAAATACATAAGGTTTCTTATCTCCTGCAAATCTATTTTTTAAAGTACCCGATAATCCCCCGGCAGGGAAAATAGAAAATAAACGTTCTTGAGGTACCATTTTATATAATTGGTCTAAAACCGAGACCATGTTCTGCGGAGTAAACAGATTGTATCGCGAGAGTCCCGATCCATCTACCCACCTAGGTTCTTGATTTAAATTTTTTAGTTCATTTTCTAAAATATAACTTCTAGTTAGTTTTCCATTTAAGGTGTCCGTGAGAACACCTGCAGATACGAGTAAAAGTTGTTCTGCAATAAAATTATCGCTTTCGTGCATCATGCGCACGTAAAGCGAATCGGCATTACTACCGTACAATGTTTGCTTTTCGCCTACAGGCATTGTTGTAGCGATACCAACCTTTTTGGAAAGCAAATTCTCTAAAATTGATTTTGTAGTCTGATTACTTGTAATAAACGGAGTTTCTAATGTATCCTTTCTTGTCGGTGGATAATAAAATAAATTTGAAGTCTCATTTCTATTGTTCTTATGGGTCAATTCTAAAATACTGTCCTTAAAATAAGAAGGAGAAACCATGAGCACCGGATTCTTATTCGTAATCACTACATTACCATTTATGGGTAGCGCACTTTTCTCTGCAGAATAATACCATTGGTAATCATCCCATGCCCAACCTGGTCCGTATTTTTCATCTTGAAAGTTATCAGAAACAAATACGAGGTTATGATGTCTCTCAAGAAATTTTAAACCTGTTGAGTCTTTTATATACCGATGTAAAAACGAAGGGTCACCGGTACCTTCAAAATACAAAGTGTCATTTGCTTCAATATATTTTAAAGCGGGTATCTGAATTGGCAAGATTTTAAGCGCTGCGTAAAGTGTAAAAATTTTGGTATTACTGGCAGGAATAAAATACTTATGACTGTTATTGGTATATATAGTGTCTTTCGTTTCTGCATCTATTACCAAAACACCAGTAAACTGATTTTGATAAAATAAAGATGACAACTGTTTGTTAAAATCTTTTCGTATAATAGATTTTGTTGAAGTACAGGCGGAAATAAGTATTAAAATAACTATAATAAAAAGAAAATTCTTCATGAATTCGAAATTACAAAATTGCATACTTATGAATGCGATAAAAATTTAACATGTAGGTAAGTACTTTAACTTTTTGTATACAATATTACAACTGCATTTCTGTTTATCTTTATACAACAACAAATCTATTAATCTAACAACAACATGTCTAAGTCTATGCTAGAGTATAGTAAAACAGTACTTAAAAAGGTTAGTTTTGATACCTTACTATTTTGTAAAGAGTTGAAGAAAGCCTTAACGACGTTACTACCCGAAGAGGTAGAGGAGTTAAAAGTTTGGTTAGAAAGTTTTATAACTGATAAACCAGAATTACATCAAAGTTTAGTTTATTTAAAAGCATAATAGAGAGCCACTTAAAGTGGCTCTTTTTTTTTGAGACAACCTTTTATCTATTTTGGTATCTAGTATTAAAAAGGAACAATGAAACTAAAGTTTACTATTATATTTTGTGCAATATGATTTATAGCATGTGAAAGTGATGATGCTTTTGATGACACACCAATTGATAACCCGAGTTTATTAGGTGAGTGTCTTTTGACAGCATCTTATGTAAGTCCAGGTGATGCTACGGAATGGAAAGATGTTGAAGAAGGGTATCGCTATTTCTTCGATGAATCTGGTAACTACGACAGAACCGATTTTAATAAAGAAGTACTGAATTCTGGCGATTATGAAATTACAGACGAAGAACTTTATCTGTACTTTATAATTGAAGGTAAAAAAGATACTCTAGGGTATAGCGCAGATTTTAATGAGAGTAAAACAAGATTAACGCTATCGCCATCTTACCCAGGTATTTGTATTGAAGGTTGTTTGTACAGGTTTGAAAAACAATAGGTATTACTTATGTATAGGGCTTATGATCTTAACATCTTGAAAAGCGATTGCACCACGAACAATGCCTGTAATAACATCTCTTAAAGCTTCCGTAATCTGTACCTTAAGTTCTTTTTTGTGGTAAATAAGACTTACTTCACGTGCAGGCGAAGGTTCTTTAAAGTACTTCAAGTTTTTCTTTTTTATATCATCAAGTTCTAACGTATTTAAATAGGGTAGTAGGGTCATACCCAATCCTTCATTAGAAAGATTGATTAGGGTTTCAAAACTTCCACTTTGTAGACTAAAATGGTCTCCGCCAATTTTTGGAGTTTTGCAAAGATTTAAAACACCTTCTCTAAAACAATGCCCATCTTGTAGCAGTAAAATGTCTTCAATATCTAAATCCTCTGGTGTAATCTGTGTACTATTTCCTAAACGATGCTCCTTTGGTACATAACCAACGAAGGGTTCGTAATACAACGGTCTTTCGGTAATAAAATCTACCTCTAAAGGTGTCGCGGCAATGGCGGCATCAATATGTCCATCTTCAATATTTTGAATTAAGCTCTCCGTATTCTGCTCTTTAATAATAAGGTTTACCTTCGGATATTTCTGTATAAAATTCTTCAGAAACATAGGTAATAAAGTGGGCATTATAGTTGGGATGATTCCCAATACATAATCCCCACCAATATATCCTTTTTCTTGCTCTACAATATCTTTAATACGTGCCGCCTCGTTTACAATATTTTTTGCTTGCGCTACAATTTTTTTACCGACTTCGGTAATAGTAATTGGTTTTTTGCTACGATCAAAAAGAAGTATATCTAATTCATCTTCAAGCTTTTGAACTTGCATGCTTAAAGTTGGTTGCGTTACAAAACTCTTCTCGGCAGCGAGTGTAAAATTTTTGTATTCAGCAACAGCAAGTACGTATTGTAATTGAGTAATGGTCATGTATATAGTATAAGGTTATAAAATTACTAAAAACCATTATTATAACCTATTGACAACAGGTATTCAGACGTTAATTTCTCTCTAAAAACGAAGGGTCAATTCCATATCATCTTCTTCAATAGAAAACTTTGCATCACTGAAAGTTGGCGGACCCATTGGTAAAGATTCACCACTCATGGCATAATCTTCTGTGGGCATACCATTGGTTGCAAAATCCATTCGGTTATTGTCGTTTGCATCGTGTAATACGGAAAATGCATAATCTCCCGGTTGTATGTTCTCAAAAGTTAAAATTAATTCTCCTGCTTCAGCTTTATCTTTACTGGTTTTAATACCCTCCGCTTTCATAAACGTAGTTTCATTATGCAATCCACTTAATATATGACCTTCACTGTTCAATACATTTTGGATAACTACAGTTAATGTTATGCCTGTTTCTTCTTGGGCATTCATTGTAAAACTCATTGCAAATACGGTAATTGTAAATAATAACTTTTTCATTTTATAAGGTTTTAAAGTTTAATTGATACTTCAAAGATGCCTTATGAATACGCTTTTTGAAAAAGGAACTAACTCAATTGTAGAAATGCGCTACTGAATTGAATAATATTGATGATAGTGCGAGAAAGCACATAGTTTTAATAGTGTTAAGGGATATTATCTTCTATTAGTAATGAAATAATCGAGACCGAATTTACCCGACCCGAAGCCCATATAGAAGAGACCTAAACAGAAAAATGTAAATGTGGGCATTATACTCCACGAATTATCCCAGGGTCTAAATACTATGGTAGTAAACATAGTTATAGTGACAAAGAAGGCTGTTATTCTAGTATTTAACCCTAAGATTAGTAAAATACCACCTAGAGCTTCTGTAAAACCTGCAGACCATGCAAAAAATTCGGGCATAAAAGTAAAGGGTATACCAAATTGTTTAACCAATTCAACAAACCAATCAGATACCTCTAAAAATCCGAGTCCCGCAGATTTTGGAGTCCAAGGTGTTCCAAATTTATTGACGGCAAAAATAAATGCAAGTAAGTATCCGGTAATTACTCTAGGTATCAATATTAGAACATTAGGTAACAATGCATCTACCTTAAATGGAATAATTAATTTTTTAATGGGATGTAGTTGGTGGTACATAGGTTTAAGTATTGGTTACTTAAACTTATTAAAATTTAAGTGATTTAAAAATGATAAAAATCAATATTTAATTCTTTTAAAATGATTATTGTATTTGGGAGTTTTGCATTATTTCAATGCAATACAGTCTATTTCGAGTGTAAAGTCTTCTTCAATACCATTTTTAATAATGATGGCAATTTGAGCTAGATAATCGCCATGGTAATTCGGTAGTTTTAATTCTTCACCTCTAAATACAGGTTCCATTTGTTTAAATGGAATTTCAATAGTTTGCCATTCTTTACCTGCCTTAAAATCATAGCTATAGGTATGTCTTTGATGCTCACCAGATTTACAGCGGAAAGCATATTTTTTTCCATCTCCTTTAATTCGTAATACAAAAAATGAATACTTATCTACGGGTATGCGTTCTAAATCATGTCTAACAAGGCAAAATCCACCATTATTATCTAAAGAAACATGGCCGCTGAAAACACCGTTACCTTGTATATTTATTTGCATGAGTCCCATTGATAGACCTCCCATAACATCATCGTTGACAATATGCCATTGTTTGATGTTGGCCTTTTTATTGAATTCAAAAACAGATTTTAATTCGCTCATAATGTAAAGTGTTTATTGGGTATGCCAATGCGATTAAAATTAGGGGTAAAGAAGGTAATGTAAACAGTCTAACCAAATTTATTTTAACTGATATGAGAAACAATTAAGTCATCCGTTTTTTCATCTCATCTGCAACCGCTTTTTCAGAAGCGCCTTGTTTTTCAAGCTCAGAAATTATTTTAGGGTGATCATGACTTCTGCCTTGCGAAAGTTTGTTTACAGCTTGTATATCGTTAACTAAAATTTCAAACCCTATAATACCATTAACTTGACTCATGGTTTTTTTAGACATATTATCTAATGAGATAGGCTGTTCAGATTTTTGCTCGTATTTATTTACGAGTGCATGTAAAGAGGTAAGCAACTCTTCTGAAGTTTGAATTTTTACAGTACCATATACATGAACAGCAATGTAGTTCCACGTAGGCACCTCTTCTTTCTGATACCATGATGATGAAATATAGCTGTGCGGACCGTTAAAAATACATAGCACTTCATCGCCATCAACCAGGTTTTTACTTTGCAAGTTCGCTTTGGCAATATGGCCTACCAAGATATCTTTATCGTCTAAATTTTTTGATAGTTCTAAAGGAATGTGTGTACCCCAAGGTTTTCCTTCAATAGTATTAATAAAGATGCCAAAACTATTATTCTTTAAAAAGTCATGAATCTCTTTAACGTCATTATTTTTATAGTGCTCAGGTATAAACATGTGGTCTGGTTTTCTTTGTAAATATAACCGTTTTGAGCAAATGGTTTTAGAACCAATTATTTAATGTTTCGTGTTACATAATTAGCGAGATACTAATTATCTTGTATGTGAATTTTAAAACAAGAATATGCCTTTTATAACAAATACTAAAGCAAAAGAACAAGTAGATATATTTTATGAAGATTACGGAAGTGGACAACCGGTGATTTTAATTCATGGGTGGCCATTAAGTCGTAAGTCTTGGGAGCAACAAGTATGGAAGATAGTAGAGGAAGGCTATCGCTGTATTTCGTATGACCGTAGAGGATTTGGAACATCATCTTCACCATGGGATGCTTATGATTATTCAGCTTTAGCGAGTGATTTAAATGCAATCATTGAAGAATTGGATTTAAAAGATGCCGTTATCGTTGGTTTTTCAATGGGTGGAGGAGAAGTAGTTCGTTATTTAACTGATTACGGTTCTAGTAGAATAGCTAAAGCAGCATTGATTAGTTCAATTGTTCCGCTAGTAAAACAAAAAGCAGATAACCCAGCGGGCGTACCGGAGGAAGCTTTAGATGGTATTATTGATGCTTTGCAAAAAGATAGGGTAGGTTTCTTAAAAGAGTTCAGTAAAGGATTCTATAATTTTGAAGAAAACGAAGGTAAAAGAATAAGTCAGGCACAATTAGATTACGATTTTACCATTGCTTCATTTGCATCGCCTAGAGCAACCATACAAGCAGCATTAGCATGGATGCATACTGATTTTAGACCAGAACTAAAGAATGTAACCGTACCAACATTAATAGTGCATGGTGATGCCGATGCGACTGTGCCAATAGAAACATCGGCAAAACAAGCTCATGAGGGTATTAAATACAGTACTTATGAAGTAATTAAAGGAGCACCTCACGGACTCAATGTTACGCACCCAGAGGAGTTAAATGAAATATTGATTTCCTTTTTGAAGAAATAAGTAGGAGTTCTATTGAATGAAAAATCCCGATTGTATTAAACAATCGGGATTTTTTATGATTTCAATGAATACGAACAAGTATCTATTTTTCAATAATCAATCGTGCTAATACTGGCAAATGATCAGAGATGTGTTTGTTATTTTCCATTCTGTCATCAATATGCATGTATTCTAAAACTTTGAAATTCTCAACAAATATATAATCGATTCGGTTGTTTAAAACTTTAGATTGGTCAAATCCACTAAACGTTCCTGTTGGTCCGTAGAATTGTTTTTGAGTAATTGCTAAACCATCTGACAGGGCATTTTGTAAATATTGAATAGGACCTTCATCGGGACTCAAATTCAAATCGCCCATTAAAACTACAGGAAGTTTATTCTCATTTGTTTCATGAATTTTGGAAACTATCAATTCCGCAGATTTTTCACGGGCTACGGTACCTATATGGTCAAAATGCGTATTGAATACTAAAAATTGATTCCCTGTTTTTAAATCTTGAAATAAACCATATGTACAAATACGCTCCATAGCAGCATCCCAACCTACAGAAATTTCATGGGGAGTTTCAGACAGCCAAAAGGTTTCACTCTGTAAAAGCTTATATTTTTTGATGTTGAAAAGAATAGGGGAGTATTCGCCCTTTCCCTTCCCGTCATCACGCCCAACTCCGATGTATGAATAATCAGAAAGTTGTTCATTTAAATAACTCAACTGATGATGTAAAACCTCTTGAAAGCCAATAATACCAGGGTTATAATGGTTCAATAAGTCTACCATAGCACCTTTACGGTCGTTCCAATTGTTTACAGAATCGTTTACATTATCATATTTTATGTTATATGACAATACATCAACTTCTTGACCATATATAGTAGACATCGAGACAAATAATCCCAATATTAATACTAGTGTCTTCAAGCTATTACTCGGCATCCTTATATTTCTCAAACCAAGCTAATACACTTGCAATTTTGGCAATTAAATTACTTGGTCTGTTGGCAATACCGTGTCCCGCACCAGGTATACGTACCATGGCCGTTTCTACACCTTCTAATTTTAATGCCGTATAGAATTGCTCAGATTCTGCAATAGGTGTTCTATAATCTTCTTCTCCGGTTAATAACATAGTTGGTGTAGTTACATTGGCAACGTACATTAATGGAGAACGTCTAAAATAATTTTCTGGATCTTCCCAAGGTTTCTTACCGAACCAATATTTAGAAAAGAAGGCAGCTCCATCAGCATACAGAACAAAACTTGTCCAGTTAATTACTGGTTTGGCAACTACAGCAGCTTTAAATCTATCTGTTTTACCAACGATCCAAGCAGTAAGCACTCCGCCGCCACTACCACCGGTCACAAAAAGGTTGTCGGTATCAATATATCCTTTTTCAATAACGGCATCTACACCACTCATTAAATCATCAAAGTCATGGTTAGGATAATCATGGTGAATTAAATTACCGAATTCAGCACCATAGCTAGTACTACCACGTGGGTTACTATACAAAACCACATAACCAGCAGCAGCATAAGCTTGTATTTCTGCACTATACACAGAACCGTAGCTAGTAAATGGTCCGCCATGAATTTCAAGAATAAATGGATATTTTTTATTAGGGTCAAAATTTGGTGGAGTTACCACCCAACCTTGAATTTTTTGTTGATCGTACGAAGACTCCCACCAAATTTCTTCGGTTTTACCTAAATCTCTAAAAGAATAAAGGTCATCATTTACAAAAGTTAATCGCTTAGAGCCTTTTTTATCGGCAGCTCCTAAATCAGAAGGGTGTTCGGTATTTCCTAAAGTATAGGCGAATCTTGAATTTTTAGAAACCGTAAAATCACCTGCATTATAAGGTCGGCCTAAAGACAATCCGCCGAGCCCTTCAACAAGAGTGGTTACTTTACCGTCTAATGTAATATGTCCTATTTTAGTAGCACCTTCGGTATCATATTGAAAGTATAGCCCTTTGCCATCGTTAGCCCATTGCGCATTGGCAATATCTCTATCAAAACTTCCAGAAAGTAATTTTGAGTTGCTACCATCTGTATTCATCACATAAAGGTTTGTGATCTGGTACCCTTGTAATTTATCATCATTACCGGTGTAGGCAATCATTTTACCATCAGGAGAAACCGTTGGTGAACTGTCAGGGCCATATCTTGTAGTTAACGGTGAAACATCGGCAGTAGAAATATTCAAAGCGTATACCTCACTATTTGCAGGTTCAAAAGCCTCATCAGGATTAAAATTTGCAGAGAAGTAAAGCGTTCTGTCATTTTTAGCCCATACAGGAGCACCATGGTCAAATGTTGTTGTTGTCAATTGTTTTGGAGTACCACCATCTATAGATAAGGTGAAAATTTGAGTATGACCACCTTTTATATAACCTTGACCGTCACCTCTATAGTTCAATTTATCAATATATGTTGGTGGCGTGTTCCACTTTGCACCTTCCGGTTTTGCCGGTAGTTTTACAATAGATTCTTCAGCTTCTGGTACAAACATGGTAAATGCCAAGTAACGATCGTCATTAGACCAACTAACGGCACCGGGTGCTTTTGGTGTATTCGTAAGTGGTGCAATTTCTTTGGTGTCCATCCACATAACATACAATTTCATTTTTTCATCTTCTTTATTAGATTTAAAGATGATTTTTTTACCGTCGTGCGACCAACGAGGATAGTAGTCATTTTGGTTGCCAGTAGTCAAAGGTCTATTTTGTGAACCATCATAATTTATAATCCAAAGGTTCGATAAATTTCTATCAGTCATAATATCCTTAAAGTTCCTAACATAGATAATTTTACTACCATCAGGAGAAATCTGAGGGTCAGAAACATACTCCATATTAAAAATATCGGTCAGCTGAAGGTTAGAAGAAACTTGGGCGGTAATAGATGTTGTAAAGAATAGAAGAAAGAGTGTTTTAATAATAATTTTCATAGTGTTGAATTTGGTTTAAAACGATGCTATGAAGATAGCGAAATACTTAAAAAAATGAATCACTATTTTGCAGAATTGAGTAAGTATTAACATTCGAATTTTTATTGCTTTTCGTATTTTCACACTATAGAAGACTAAGACTGCATACATTAAACTAATTCTGTTTTTTTGAATGGAATGTTATTGACATGTTTGATTTTTATAAACTGTTTAAAAACGTATTATAATTTTATGCAGATATGTAAAGTGAATAGTATTAATCAGTTGATATTCAGTAAATAAAATATAAAAATGAAAGTATTATTTATAGGAGGAACAGGAAATATAAGTACGCCAAGTAGTAAGCTTGCAGTTGCTAAGGGAATAGATTTATATGTGCTGAATAGGGGGAAAGCCAAAGTTGAGATTGAAGGAGCACATTCCATTATCGGAGACATCAATAAGCCAGAAGAACTTACAGAACTAAAAAAGCATGAATGGGATGTTGTCGTTAACTGGATCGCTTTCACACCCAATGATATTGAGCGCGATATTGAATTATTCAAAGGGAAGACCAAGCAATATATTTTTATTAGCTCAGCTTCGTGTTATCAGACTCCGTTGAGTTATCCGGTGATAACGGAATCTACACCGCTTTGCAATAATTTGTGGGATTACTCTCAAGGTAAAATTCAGTGTGAAGATCGTTTGCAAAAAGCATATCGTGAAGAAGGATTTCCCATTACCATAGTTCGTCCTTCCTTAACATATGATACTGTAATACCTATTGCCATTGGCGGATTCAATAAATACAACACAGCAAAGCGAATTTTAGAAGGAAAAGAAATTATTATACATGGAGATGGAACGTCGTTATGGACAGTTACCCATTCCGACGATTTTGCAAAAGGATTTGTTGGATTATTAGGATTACAGCCAGCAATCGGTCACGCTTTTCACATTACTTCAGATGAGGTTTTAAGTTGGAATATGATTTATAAAATTCTAGCGGATGCCTTAGGAAAAGAAGCAAATGTAGTACACATAGCATCAGATTTTATATGTAAAGTTGAACCATCATTTACAGGAACGTTATTGGCGGACAAAGCAGAAAGTGTTTTGTTTGATAATACTAAGATTAAAACCTTTGTACCTGGTTTTAAAGCAACCATTCCGTTCTCAGAAGGAATTAAGAGAACCGTAAAGTGGCTAAAAGAGAATCCTGAGCATCAGAATATTGATGCCGAGACAGAGGCTAAGATTGAGAATGTGTTGAGTGCTTACAAATTGTTGTCTAATTAACGATGTAATTATAAATATGGCATCTAACCTTTAACATCATCATTATTATTAGCTTAAGTTCGAGTAAAATTGGGCTATAAATTACTTTTCTTTTAATTGCTTCATCATTTCATCTAATGCCGCCTTATCAAAATAGTTTCCTTGTTTGATGACTGCATTGATACTCCTGGTGTTGTTAATATCTTCTAGAGGGTTAGCATCAAGAATGATCAAATCTGCCCAATGGTCTTTTTTAATATTACCGAGTTCTTTTTCTAGGTTGAAGTATTTTGAAGGGTTAACAGTTGCTGTTTTTATAGCTTCCAATGGTGTTAGTCCTGCCTCCACTAACATCACTAATTCTTGATGTAGACTTCTGCCAGGAGTTAGAAAGAAAATAGGAGTGTCGGTTCCGGCCATGATTTCGATACCGGTATTGTGAATATTCTCTGTCATAGCTATAAGCCAATCTGAATATTCCTGTCGAAATGGGGTAATCTCCATTTGATTGATTTTGTCAATACTTTCCAACCAATTTTTTGCGATCTCTTTTGGAATATAATTGAAACTTTCATGCCATTCAGCTTTATTGAAATGTCTTTTCACAAAACCTGTGCTTAATGCCAAAGTTGGTATTTGCCACGTGTCATTTTTTGCCAGAACGCTAAGTACCTCTTTAGCTTTATTTTTATCATAGTTTTTAATGGCTGTTTCTCGTTGTTTATTATGGATGCTGGAGCGTAGGGCAGCACCTTTGTCATCTCTTCCCAATAAAAGTAAATCCCTACGTTCTTGTAATAGTTCGTCTGAATTAGATGCACATGACAATTCTAGATTACGAAGATGTTCCATACTGTTCAGCCCTGCATTACTAGCGCTAATAACATCCATACTTAAGGGAACATGCCCAGTAACTTTCAGTCCTTTTTCCTTTCCTAGTCTTGCAATTGTTTTAAACTGCTCAGAAGTAAGCATTTCATAGGCTTTAAGGAAATCTACACCCAAACTGTCCAGTTCATTGACCTCACTAATCAAATCCTCTTGGGATTGAAGTCCAACAGATAAAGGCGGATGTCCTGGGTCACTGCCATCATACACATTTGGCATTCCGTCCAGAAGAGGACCGGCAATCATAACCCTAGGTGAGTTAGTAGGATCAGACAATGACTTTTCTTTCCATTTGTTTATAAAATCAATGTCGCCTCCGGTATCCCTTACACTTGTTATACCGTTTGCCAAAAAAAGATCAAACATATTGGGAGCTAGTTCCTTTATATAGGAGAAATGTATATGCGTATCCCATAGACCAGGTAGGAGATACTTTCCGGTTCCGTCTATAATTGTATTTATCTCAGATAAATGAAGATCCTTTGAAGGGGATACTTGAATGATTTTGCCGTTTTGGATAACCACGGTTTGATTTTCTTTTATGCCTATTTCGGGATCAATTATAGAAATATTTTCAATAATCAAACCGTCTTTAAAAATTATTCCGGAATCACTACATGCTAAAAAAAATAAACTAGTAAAGATAAAAAGGCTTATGGATATTTTTTTCATGTACTATATTTTAAAGTAATCTCTTTTGCATTTCTTACATTTAAATATAATCGTAAATCAGTTGGATTAGTATGGTCAGGTAAGTTTTTATAGGCTATTTAAGGGTTCTATAATTTAGTGTACCAAATTATGAACATAAATCATTTTAGTGCTATCAAAATTACTTTGATGATTTTTTTATTTTCCGATCTTAGGTATCGATATTCTTTTAGAGTTCCATATAAGACCAATTTATCATCCGTATTACCCAGCCCTTTGGTCCCCTCCCAGGAGGGGAGATTTTTGTTTTTGATTGCGAGTTTCAATCAAGTTTTGAAGTCTATAGTTACACTGTTGACGTTAGGGACAAAGATTAATTTAAGCAAGAACTATTCCCCCCAAGAGGGGATTATTGCGTTTTTGATTGGGAGTATTTGACCAAAAAGCAATTTAAAGTCGCTTAGTAAATTTTTTCACGAAGGATTAAATACATGCTCAAACTGTTCCCCTCATGGGAGGGGCTAGGGGTGGGTCTTTTTTAGTACTACAATTTAAAATGATTTGAATTCAATAAATAATTATAGAATTAGTCCGAATCCCTAGAATCTAAGAAATTACCGTACTCGGTATCAACTCCTCAACAATTTCACCATCTTTTAAATACACGTAATAAGAGTGGTTTTCTTCATTCAAAGAAACGGAGGTATGAACTTCACCATCAATGAAATGAATAGCAGAACGGTCATCACAGGCGTAACCATTAGAAAGTTTACTTGTTTTAATATTTTCAAAATAAAGAGGTCTACGTGAAGTCTCAGAATTGTAATGCGGACAGTGGCTTTTGTCAATAAACGCCATACCACCAACAATACTTAATTCTTTAGGTCTAGAATCTGTAGTTCCACCATTAAACCAACATAAAGAACCTGCACTACCGCCACCCATAACTACGCCGTTATCATAAGCGTTTTTAAGAGCAATATCAATGCCTTGAGCTTTCCAAATGGCAAGCATATTTAAGGTGTTTCCGCCGCCAACTATAATAGCATCCATACGAGAGATAATCTCCTCGAAAGATTCTTTTTGGTCGTATGAATTTATCCAGACGGAAAGTACATGCGGAGTAACATCTATCTGTGAGCAAACATCATAGAAAGAAGCAATATACTTTTCATCTTCACCGCTAGCTGTAGGTATAAAACACATATTCGGTTTTTCTTTACCAGTTGCTTTTGCGATGTAATTTAAGAATGGTATGGTATGGCGACCGCTGCCATAAATAACCATTTGCTTTTTCATAATGCAGTGTGTTAGTATAAATGAAATTCTAACAGAAGCTATTCGCTTCTGCTAGAATCATTTCTTTTTTTAGGTCTACTCGTATTTCTATTGTTCTTTCCTCGAAAGTTGTTACCACCAGGTCTGTTACGGTTTTTATTTTTATTGCCGTTATTTCTTGGTTGTTGAGCTGGTTTCTCATCTTGTGCATCATCAGAATCCCCATCAGTAAATTGATGCTCTGGCATGCGTGGTATAGGTTGCTTTATTAGCTTTTCAATATCACGTAAGTATGCTCTTTCTTCTTTATCACAAAACGAAATTGCGATTCCGCTTGCATTTGCACGCCCAGTTCTACCAATACGGTGTACATAAGTTTCAGAAACATTAGGTAAATCGTAATTTACAACTAATGATAAATCTTCAACATCAATACCTCTTGCAGCAATATCTGTAGCTACCAATACTTTCAACGAACCATCTTTAAAACTACCTAAAGCTTTTTGTCTTGCCGTTTGCGATTTGTTACCATGTATTGCAGCAGAACGAATACCAGCTTGGTCTAATTTCTTTACAATCTTGTTAGCACCATGTTTGGTTCTTGAGAATACGATTAATGTGTTCTCGGGCTTTTCATTAATAAGGTGAATAAGAAGTTTAGGCTTATTCGCTTTACTAACAAAATAGACACCTTGTTCAACCTTCTCTGCGGTTGCTTGTTCAGGTTTAATAGTAACACGTTCAAAATCACCAAGCATTTTACGAGAAAGCTCTACGATATCTTTAGGCATGGTTGCCGAGAAGAACAACGATTGTCTTTTGGCTGGTAATTTTGCAATGATTTTTTTAATGTCGTGAATGAAACCCATATCCAACATTTGGTCGGCTTCATCTAAAACTACATGCTCTAAATCTCTAAAAGAAATAAAACCTTGGTTCATTAAATCTAATAAACGACCGGGAGTAGCTATTAAAATATCAACGCCACCTCTAAGTGCATTTACTTGTTTACCTTGTTTTACACCGCCAAAAATAACAGTATTACGTAAGCCAGTATGTTTACCGTAAGCCGTAAAGCTTTCAGCAATCTGTATGGCAAGTTCACGAGTAGGAGTAACAATCAGTGCTTTTATCTTTCGTTTGTTTTGGCTTAAACTAATACCTTCATATAATTGATGAAGTATTGGAATACCAAAAGCAGCTGTCTTACCAGTACCTGTTTGTGCAACACCTAAAAGATCTTTGCCTTTAAGTAATATAGGAATTGATTGTTCTTGAATTGGAGTAGGGTGAGTATAACCTTCGGCTTCTAAGGCCTTTAGGATTGGTTCGGCTAGGCCGAGTTCTTTAAATGTCATAATTTTTAATAAAGCGCGAAGTTACGGCTATTATTAAAAGGATTTGAGAAAAAACCTTTCATCTTGTGTAATGACTTATAAGGGATAATGATGCTAAAATGTCCATTTGTGTTATAAATGGATCGCTACACAACATTTTTTTGACCATAGGAGTCTATTGGGTTAGCTTTACTATGGTTAATTATTGTTGAATGTTATTGAGGTATGAATTTTTCATTTGTAGTATTTTATTTTGTTTGATGACGAGTCTTGTAAAAGGGCAAGGCACAGATTTACCTCCGGTACTGTCGGCAACAGGAAATCAGCTGTATTGTCCGGCTGCATCACTGCCCATAGCACAATCCATAAGTATTACTGATCCAGATGATACAAGTACTTCTGCCGTTTATATACAAATATCTAACGGTTATATCAATGGCGAGGATATTTTGACACTAACTGGATTTCATCCTAACATTACTACAAGTTGGGATATTGTGCAAGGTGAGTTAACCTTACAAGGTCCTGCAACATATACCGAATTTGAAGCTGCGGTCTTAGCAACTGAATTCTCTAGCAGTTCCCTAACTCCATCTGGAATTAGGCAATTTTCAATTACAGTAGGTGAGGCTAATTTTTTACCTTCTACCCAGCATTATTACGAATTTGTTTCTGCACCAGGTATTTCTTGGACAGCAGCAGAGGCCGCTGCATCTGCTCGAACTTATTTTGGATTACAAGGATATTTGGTAACGCTTACAACACAGGAAGAAGCCGATTTTTCTGGAGCACAAGCCAGTGGTTTTGGATGGATAGGGGCAACAGATTTAGCAGTTGAAGGTGAATGGCGCTGGGTGACTGGGCCTGAGGCAGGGACTCAATTCTGGCAAGGTCTCTCTAATGGTACAGAACTAACTTTCGCCAATTGGAATGGTGGTGAACCTAATAACGTTGGTAGTAATGGAGAAGACTATGCGCACATTGCAGCAGCATCTGTAATTAGAGGTGGAGCGCCAATAGGTGCTTGGAACGATTTACCAAACAATGGGGGTGGGGGTGCTTATGCTTCGCAAGGTTATGTAGTAGAATACGGTGGTATGCCGGGTGACCCAGTTTTGAATATTTCTGCCACCACTAACTTAACTGTTAGTAAGTGTAATGTAATTACCAATAGAAGAATTACGTACCGCGTAAAGAATTAAATGTAGGGTTAGAACTTTTATGCCCTATAGTCCACACACACACACACACACACACACGATTCAACAATATAAGATAGCAACCTTAATCTATTTTAATAAGGCAAAAGACACTATTATACTGTGTCATAACTAACCGAAAACTGTTTTATTAAATATACACAGAGTTTTTATCATTTTTTTTGGGAGTTCTACAACTTTAAGTTCATTCCGTTAAACCATTTCATACTGGTCAGACCAGCTACTTTACACGCACGTACGATAGGCACTAGATATTCCTTGATGAGATATTTTGTTCGAACTATTTTGTCGGAAGGTCTTAGAACTTTTTTGACAGTATATCTTTAAACATCTTATTATCGAGACTTACGTCAGCATACATTTGCTTAAGTCTCAGATTTTCTGCTTCTAAATCTTTCAGGCGTTTGAGTTCCTGTTTTTCCATACCACCGTACTTTTTACGCCAGTAATAAAATGTGCTCTTATCAATACCCAATTCTCTGGAAATATCCCCAACAGATTTTCCTTGTTCATTTTCCTTAAGAGCCTTGATGATTTGACTCTCGCTAAACTTGCTTGTTTTCATAATGACAGTTTGAATTTAAAGTTAGTAAATTCGAATTTTCTACTGTCTTATTTATAGGGAAGCCTACAAATCTACCAACATTTTAACGGGTACGGTCTGTGTTCTTCAAACTGAAGTAAATGCCAAACGCTCCTAAAATGGCATAAATTTTAGTATTCAGTTTTAGTTTTCATTTCTCAATTGTTTAGTCCGAAGAAATCTAATTAGATGTCTTCAATATGTATTCTTGAATATTCTCTGGTCGACAATTTTTATCTACTATCTCCTAAATTCTATCCTCCAGTTTAAGCTATGTGTCGGTTAACGACACCAATTCTCGGTAAGGTGTTTTTGAGGGTGATGTCGTTTATCGATGCGATTTTACACTTTACCCGAACTTGTGTCAAGTAACGAGTATAAGGGGTTTTTCAGCGATTCACCACCTAGTAAAACAAGGCCTGCGGCGTTCTATTATTGTAACAAACGCAAGTCATGAAAACAATAATAGCAACAATCTTTATCATCTTTTTAAGCTTCACTGCTCAAGCACAAAACACTACTGAAGAAGTAAAGGTTGAAACTGTTGAAATGACCATTGTTACAGAAACCACTTACGAGATCAACTTAGAAGCGAAAACAGAAATAGCTCGTTTATACAAATTCAAAAATTCTAGAATCAAAAGAGATTTGAACTTCTTAACAAAAGCTAACAAGCCTAAAATGGCTTAATTTCAGTTTTCAGTTTTTAGTTTTCAGTGTTCGGTTTCCAGTTTCCAGTCATCAGTAATAAGTACAAAGTAAGAGGTAAGAATATAGAGAATAGACTTTTTTTTGATTAGTTCCTTATCAAGCGTATTTAGTAAAGCTAAATTTTATAGTTTCTAACAACTAACAACTAACAACTAACAACTAACAACCAACAACCAACAACTCATTTTGAACTTGAACTTGATTTTTGAGTTTGAACTTGTATCTAATTCTTGAATTTAAAACTTCGTTTGTCGGTTAACGACACCAAATCTCGGTAAGGTGTTTTTGAGGGTGATGTCGTTTATCGATGCGATTTTACACTTTACCCGAACTTGTGTCAAGTAACGAGTATAAGGGGTTTTTCAGCGATTCACCACCTAGTAAAACAAGGCCTGCGGCGTTCTATTATTGTAACAAACGCAAGTCATGAAAACAATAATCGCAACAATCTTTATCATCTTTATAAGCTTCACTGCTCAAGCACAAAACACTACTGAAGAAGTAAAGGTTGAAACTATTGAAATCACCATTGTTACAGAAACAAATAACGAAATCAAAATAGAATCAAATACAGAAGTAGCTAGATTATACAAATTTAAAAACTCAAGAATCAAAAGAGATTTGAATTTTTTGACAAAGGCTAATAAGCCTAAAATGGCTTAAGTTTTAGTGTTCAGTGTTCAGTGTTCAGTGTTCAGTTGCCAGTTTGCAGTATTAAGTACTAAGTATTAGGTACAAAGTATAAAGTAGAAAAGAGAAAATAGAGTAGAGAGGAAAGACTACAGGCAATAACAATTTAGCTACGCAAAATTTTATTTTCCAACAACCAACAACCAACAACCAACAACCAACAACCAACAACCAACAACCAACAACCAATTAAAGTCCCACAATTGCAGCTTCGGCACAACGTTCTCCGTCCATAGCGGCAGATACGATTCCACCAGCATAACCACCGCCTTCACCACAAGGGAAAAGACCTTTGATAACAGGATGTTCTAATTTTTCATTTCTTGGAATACTTACAGGTGATGAGGTTCTAGATTCTACACCTACAATATTTGCCTCGGCAGTATAATACCCATGCATTTTATCACCGAATGCTTTGAAGCCTTGGCGTAGTCTACCACCTATTAATTTAGGTAGTAAAGAATGTAAAGGCGAAGAGTTAAGACCAGGTTGATATGAAGTCGGATTTAAATCTACAGAAAGGTTTCCATCTACAAAATCAGTTAATCGTTGCGCAGGAGCAGTTTGTGTTCTTCCGCCAGATGTAAATGCTAATCGCTCTAATGCTTTTTGATATTCTAATCCTTTAAGCGCTCCAAATTTCTCGTACTTGGGAATATCCTTATCCACATTTATTTCAACCACGATACCCGAATTTGCATACAGGTTATTTCGTTTCGACGGAGACATTCCATTAACGACAACCTCACCAGGTGCAGTTGCAGCAGGTACTATGAATCCGCCAGGGCACATACAAAAAGAATACACACCACGTTCTTTTACCTGTTCTACCAAACTGTATGAAGCCGCTGGTAGCAATTCGCTACGGTCACCAGAACAGTGGTACTGAATACTATCTATAATATGTTGCGGATGCTCTACACGAACACCCATAGCAAATGACTTTGCTTCAAGTGCAATATTTTTTTTATGCAGTAAATCAAAAATATCGCGAGCTGAATGTCCCGTTGCCAAGATTACTCTTTCAACAGCCATTTCATCATTCTCGTTTAAAACAATCGCTTTTAAGGTATTGTCTTTAATAACGAAATCGGTCACTTTAGTATTGAAGTGAATTTCACCACCGTGATGCTGAATTACTTCACGAATATTCTGAACAATTTTAGGAAGTTTGTTCGTCCCAATATGCGGATGAGCATCAACCAGAATCTGGTCTGTAGCACCGTGAAAAACTAAACTTTCGAATATGCGACGAACATCACCACGTTTAAGGCTACGTGTATATAATTTTCCGTCAGAATAAGTGCCGGCACCACCTTCTCCAAAACAGTAATTACTTTCAGGGTTTACTTGATGGTCTTGGTTGATTGCTTTTAAATCTCGTCTACGATCCTTTACATTATTACCTCGTTCAAGAACAATGGGTTTATAGCCCATTTCTAAACAACGTAATGCAGCCCACATCCCAGCAGGTCCGAATCCTACAATGTGAATTGGTTTTGCTTTCGATACATCTTTATATTTAAAATTAAGAGCATCGCTAGGGGCAGGTTCATTAATGTAAATTGCCAGTTTGTAATTAAAGAAAATTTTAGGCTTACGAGCATCTATAGACTTTCGAAGTACCCTAATTTTAAAGGTTCCATCTTCGAGTCCTAAGTACTTTGCCGTACGAATTTCTAATCCGTTAGGTGTGCCTTCTTCCTTTAATGATAACCGCAACTGTACATTTCTGACCATGCTGCAAAATTAAATGAAATTATATTACTGATTTAATTATCCTGACATTCCTTTTAAGGTAATTTGAATCATAGATTTATTTAGATATTTCATTTAAAGCTTGTTTGAAAGAGTTTACGGAGCGTGAAATATCAGACGAGGTGGTTGCCCAAGAACAGATACTGATTCTAACTACTTTTTTACCTTTCCATATCGAGCCGCCTGCCCAACATTCTCGTAACTCTTGAACCTTTTGTAATACATTATCTGTTACTTCATCAGTATTACATTGAATTAAAACTTGATTAAAAACAACGTCATTAAGAACAGAGAATCCGTCTACAATCTTAATTTCATTGGCAAACTGATTGGCTCTTATGTGCATTTCATAAATCATTTCATCAATACCATTTTTGCCTAAATATTTCATTGTTGCCCATAGCTCAATAACTCTGGCTCTGCGTGACATCTCTGGTGTATAGAACATACCATCTCGCTTTTCGCATGTTATAATGTAGCTTCCGGTCATATGTAGGGCAGATCTAATTGCAGCTTCATCTTCACAAAGTACAATGCCACAATCATAAGGAGTGTTAAGGGTTTTATGTCCGTCAACAGCCCAAGAGTTGGCTCCTTCAATTCCCTTTGTTAAATGTTTTAATTTATCTACGGCACCAGCCCACAGACCAAAAGCACCATCAATGTGTACCCATGATTTTGCTTTTTTTGCAATTTTACAAAGCTCCGAGAAATTATCAAAAGAACCGCTGTTAACATTCCCAGCTTGTAGAATTAATATAGTTCTTTCATCTAATTGGGGTAAATTATTCAGCTCTAGTCTACCTTGATCATCAACATCTACCCATTCAATATTTTCTTTACCAAATCCTAAAAGTCCTATTGCTTTAAGAATAGTAGAATGTGCATGTTTACCAGTAACAATTCGTAGTTGAGGAGCATTGAACAGTCCTTTATCGTTAATGTTCCAATTAAGGTTGGATAGTAATCTAAAGCGCGCAGCTGCTAATCCGCAGAAATTAGCAGTAGAAGTACCACTGACAAAACCAGCAACCGTACTTTCAGGAAGATTAAAAATCTCTTTTAACCATTTCTCAACAACAGTTTCCAGTGCTGATCCAATAGGGGAGAGCACGTGCATGGCTGGTGCTTGATCCCAAAATGTAGATATTACTTTTGCGGCTAAACTTACCGGAATTGCACCACCAGAAACAAAGCCGAAGTATCTAGCACCTGTTGTGGTAACTGTTGCAGGAGAACCGTATTGATTTAAAAAATCTAAAACATCATTGGCTTTACTCGAATTCTGCGGCATAGATTCATCAAATTTATCTAAGTCAGATAATGCCTCTTCTGTTGGATATACATTTCGTTCAAAAACACTTTCTAGGTATTCTTTTGCGAATTGTGACGCTTTTTTAAAAATGATTTTATCATCCACTTCTTTATACATCTGGTTCTGTACTAAACTTGTGCTGCTCATTTTTACATGTTTTTAGAATTCTTACTAATTATCGCATTCAAAATTGAACAATTTATAGATACCATAACAGATTCAGTTTTTGTAAATTTAACCAGTACAGATAAAAAATCATATTGAAATCAATACCCACAAAAAGTTATAAATACATTGAAATCGCTAACAGTATAGAGCAACAAATTTATGAAGGCGTTCTTAAGTTAGGCGATAAGTTACCTTCATTACGCGTATTGCAGCAAGAATACGGCGTTAGTATAAGCACTGTGCTACAGGCGTATTATCAATTAGAGGCAAAAAATTTAATTGAGCCTAAACCTAAATCTGGATATTTTGTCATTTTTTGCTCCACGGATATTCCAAAAAATCTTGAGAAGAGTAGTCCGCATCAATCATCTGTAAAAAGTAGTTCAACAGAGATTATTGTTGATTTTTTTCAGAATATTACTATTGAAAAAGGCGTTGACTTTTCATTGGGTGTACCATCAAAAGAGTTGTTGCCTATTGCGAAGTTAAACAAAGTAATGCATGAGGCAATTATATCGTTGCCGCTAGGTGGCAGTGCACAAGGCGATATTTTAGGACGTGAGAATTTACGAAGACAAATAGCGCGAAGGTCCATTCTATGGGGAGGTAAGCTTACCGAAAATGATTTAATCATAACATCTGGTTGTACCAGCGCATTATCATTTTCGTTGATGACCGTAACAAAGCCAGGAGATACCATTGCAGTGGAAAGCCCTGTTTATTTTGGATTATTACAACTTGCAAATACTTTAGGCTTACGGGTTTTAGAACTACCAACAGATCCCCTGTCAGGTATAGATTTAAAAGCTTTAGAAAAAGCGATTGAGAAGAACGATATTAAGGCAATTGCAATAATTTCTAATTTTAATAACCCTATGGGGAATACAATGTCTGATGATGGTAAAAAGGCATTGGTGAAAATTATTCAAAAACATAACATTCCACTTATAGAAGATGATATATATGGTGATATTTATTATGGAGAAAGTAGACCTACTACTTGTAAAACCTATGATGATACAGGTCTTGTAATTCTATGCGGCTCTTTTTCTAAAACACTTGCTTGTGGGTATAGGGTAGGATGGGTGGCACCAGGTAACTATTTCGATGAAATCGTGAAACTAAAACTTTATTTGTCTTCAACCACGGCGACAATTACCGAAGAAGCATTGGCGTTATTTTTAGAAAAGGGTAGGTATGACCATCATTTAAGAAAGTTACGGCATACGCTACATACGAACAGTTTGAAATTTTTAAAAGCTATTGTAGCATATTTTCCAAAAGATACACGAGTAAGCAAACCAAAGGGAGGGTTTCTATTATGGATAGAATTAGCTTCAACTATAGATACAGAGGTGATCTATAAGTTAGCGGAATGTGAAGAAATTAGATTTTTTCCTGGAAAGATTTTTACACTCCAAGATCAGTACACCAATTGTCTTCGTCTTAGTTACGGACTGGTTTGGAATGAAGAAATAGATAATGCTTTATACCGTTTAGGAATACTCATTAAAAACTATGAGCAGATAAAGAACTAAGCATTTATTTGTTTAAAATTACTTTTCCACAATAGTTCTAAAAGTCAAATTTACCCTAGGATTCTTGCTTTTAGTTGTTGGCGGTAGTCGATGCAGCCAATTCGTTTGGGTTTCATCTTTCATAATCAATAAGCTACCATGTTCTAAAACCAGTTCTACTTTTTCTTTTGTTTCTTTATGTTTAAAAGCGAATTTGCGTTCATCACCAAAACTAAGAGAGGCAATGGCTCCGTTCTTTTTCAAGTCTTTTTCTCCATCACTGTGCCAAGCCATACCCTCGCTACCGTCGTGATATAAGTTTAGAAGGCACGAGTTAAAGGTTTCTCCCGTTTCTTGTTCTATTCTATCTTTTAATTCCAGTAACTCCGTCGTCCACGGTAACGCCAGTTTTGTAGTATTAGAGTAAGTATATTCGAATGGTTTTTTGCCATACCAAGCTACTTTACGTTTGGTAATAATCTTTTTTCCAAAGATAATAGCTTCATCATTCTTCCAAACAATGTTATTGAGCAGTTTGTCTAGGTAATTCTCAGCTTTCTGTTGGGTAAGTATTTTTCCGTAGTAATTAACTGTTCCACCCTGCGGAAGCAAGTTTTTACTATGGTCAACCTTTATATCGAATAATTTCATTTTCTAATTCATGCTCGTGTGCTTTTACAAGCTAATAAAATTTTAACGCTTTAAAAAACAAAAGCGAATAGCTAACCTTTTTTTATAAGATTATCTACTCGCTTTTATAATTAAAGAGAACTTTGTTGATATAGACTAATTACTTTTAAGCAAGTTCTTAATCACCTTGTTCCATTTTTCAATAGACTGAAACTCTCCGCTCAATTGATAGTTTACTTCAGCATTATAGAATTCAAAAACGGTATCGGCTTCATTTGCTTTTTTCGAAAAAAGATTCAAAAGTAAACGCTCTGTTATTTTCTCTTTTCTAGCATACGATTTGCCGATATTGGCAATTTCAGAGGTCTTAATAGTAGATAAATCCGCGTATTGCTGATTTAAAACTTCTCCGATTTGTGAAATAAAGAATACGAATTTTTTCTGTGCATCAACACCTATGGCGTAGTGACCAAAAATTTCATGTTCCGTTATTTTACAATTATGTTTACTGGCAACATCGTTTAGAGATGTCATCATTTGTTTTTCTTTCGTTTTTCTACTTCTGCTAGTTACAACAAAAGGCATTGCACAAAGTGCAACAGATGCTAAACCAATAGCGGCTATTCCTAATTCCATTTTCTAATTTTTTAAATATGATATATTGTTTTCTTTATGATGTTTTAAATAACACCATATCAAATAGTTACATATGATTACCAAAACGATAACCTTTAAAAAAATGGATTACCAGAAACTATGGAAAGGGAAGATGAGATCAGACTTTCTATGTCTTATCAATAACGTATTAGCGAACAGTTGGTACTGCTTTATTCTTGCTACGAAGCGTAACTCACTATTATTTAAATGTGAGTTGTAACTTGTAAATGGTAATTTGTAATTAGGTGATGATACTTCGGCAACATCAGAAACTGAAATTTCAGATTGCTGTGCATGCGGAGATAATGTCTTTGTAGATTCTTTGAATAAGGATTGCTTACTGCTGTTTAGGCTTATTACAACCTCTTTAGAAAAGGGTAACGTATTTGCAGAACTATATATCCCGAAACAATAAATTGTAACGAATAAAAGAACTCTAAATATGTTATTTGTACTTTTCATATTAAGCAATAACCGCTTGGTTTAGAATTACATTAACTTCTTGTAAACTTTCATCATTATCTAGCAGCAATACTAGCGTATCATTAGCTTCTATAATGGTAGAACCGCCGGGTCTAACAAAAGTTCCATCTCGTTTGATCATAACAATGAATGCAGCCCTTGGTAAGTGCAAATCTATTATACGTTTATCTACCGCAAAACTATTTGGCAAAATTATAACTTCTTCCATAGCAGATTTCGGTAGATTGAGAATATACCTGTCATTTTCTGCTATAGGTTTCACCTCGTCAGGCAAAGCAACATTCAGCCATTTTGCAAAAATAGACAACGTAGTACCTTGTATTAATACTGATGAAACTGATATAAAGAATACAATGCTGAAAATGATATTCGCTTTGTCTATACCAGCCAATAGGGGATAAGTAGCAAATACAATAGGCACTGCTCCACGTAAACCTACCCATGAAATATAAAACCGACGTCCCATTTTCATTTTAAAGAACATGAGGCTCAATAAAACACTAACCGGTCTTGCTACTAGAATTAGGAATACTGAAATAAGTAATCCGATGCCTAAATATGGGATAATTTGCGATGGAAAAACTAATAATCCTAAGGTTAGGAACAATACAATTTGCATTAACCAAGCCATACCATCGAACATCTTTAAAATGGTCGATTTATGTATTAAATCTTGATTACCTAAATATACGGCACAAATGTAAATGGCTAAGAATCCGTTACCACCAACAGCATCTGTAGCTGAAAAGGTGATGAACATTAGAGCGATTACCAATACCGGATACAAACCTTCAAAACCAAGTTTGATTTTATTGATGATAATCTCACTCAATTTACCAAAAGCAAATCCACCTATAGCTCCCAGTATCATTTGTTGCAAAAATAGTGGTATGATGGAAAGAACACTTAAATCTTGATTAATGACCAAGGTTAGAAAAGCAAGTGTAAGTACATAGGCCATAGGGTCGTTACTACCACTTTCTAGTTCTAATGTAGGTCTAAGGTTGCTTTTTAACGCTAAGTTCTTTGAACGTAATATGGAGAAGACAGCGGCGGCATCGGTAGATGAAACTATAGATCCCAAAAGCATACTCTCGTAAATGGTGAAGTCTGTAATGTAGTACACAAAAGTACCTAGTGTAAGTGCTGTAAGCAGTACACCTAAGGTAGAAAGTACCAAACCTTCTTTTAAAATCGGTTTTACAGCTTTCCAGTTGGTATCTAATCCACCAGAAAAGAGAATAAAGTTCAAAGAAACGATACCTATAAATTGAGCAAGCTTGGGGTCGTCGAACTGAATACCGCCAATACCATCAGAACCTGCCAGCATACCAATAGCCAAGAAAAGGATTAATGTAGGTACCCCAAACTTGTAGGAGGTCTTACCTACTATAATGCTAATAAATAGCAGAATAGAACCTACTAAAAGTATGTTTTCAATTGTAAGATTCATTGGTGGTTATTAATCTTAATTTTAACGTAGCAAAGTTAAATCATTTATTAAAAAACCAATGTAAATGCTAAGGTTTGGCACAATGTTAACATGTTGCATTAATACCTAACATTTATTAAAAAATTTAATTTGTTTTTCTGATTAGGGCAGTTATAATATTTACGAGATATAAAGACTGTATACAAACTGCTACAAGTGCGGATAAAGTAATAGTTACTTGTGCATCAAAATATAAAGAGGTAATACCTTGATTGGATTCTGGTAAGAAAAATGGGATTAATATTATTAAGCATAAACTGATAACTGTGATGATTAAATGAATTATGGTAAGCCAATTTACCAACCTTTTGTTTAATTTAATTACTACCCAATAGCCTAATCCTAGAATTCCGAAGATAATAGAAATCAAAACAGCTAAATGCAATAATGCAATTAGAATATATGTATCATGAATATTAATTTCAAGTGTTTTGTCAGGTTTTAACAATCCAATGAGTAGTATTATTGGAATAAGAATCAAGAACATAAAATGTGGTGCTTGAGTAATTTTCTTCATCTATAGTTATAGTATTATTCTTAAGGTCAAGTTAATAATTATTAAGGTCTTCCCAATTTGTATTTTAAATTAATATTTATAAATACATTTGCATGTATCAATATATTAAACACATCATGGAGCTAAAACAGGTTGAGAAAATTTCTAAAGCATTAAGTGATGTTAATCGGTTGAAATTGTTGCAGTATATGCAAAATAACCAAGGAAAGGTAGAATGTACCAAAGCCTGTAAATTACTTGATTTAGCACAACCATCTATAAGTCATCATGTAAAAAAACTTGTAGAAGCAGGCTTGATAAACAAACATAAAATAGGTCGTAATTATAATTATACCTTGAATCATGAAGTGTGGGATAATTATATGTTGAGGTTGCAAAATTTGTAATTTTTTTAAATAGATATATAGATACTTTTAAATATATAAATGAATTTATTAGTATGAAAAAAATAAAATATTCCATATTAGATTTAGCCATAGTATCGCAGGGGACTACATTGAAAGATACCTTTGATCATTCCGTAGCTCTTGCGCAAGCAGCGGAAGAATCTGGCTATACCCGTTTTTGGTTGGCAGAGCATCACAATTCTATAGCTATAGGTAGTAGTGCAACATCCATTTTAATAGGTAAGATTGCCGAAGAAACAAAAACAATACGAATTGGGTCTGGTGGAATAATGTTGCCTAACCATTCCCCGTTAATTATAGCAGAGCAGTTTGGTACATTAGGCATATTATATCCTAACCGAATAGACTTAGGCTTGGGTCGCGCACCAGGTACGGATCAATTGACGGCACAAGCCATACGTTCTGATTTTTTTCAGGCAGCACAGTCGTTTCCTTTAGAGGTTGAAAAAATACAACGCTACTTTTCTCCTGAAAATGCCCATGCAAAAGTACGTGCTACTTTAGCTGAAGGGGTAGAGGTGCCTTTATACATTTTGGGCTCTAGTACAGATAGTGCACATTTAGCAGCTAAAAAAGGTTTGCCTTATGCATTTGCGAGCCACTTTGCTACAACCCACCTAATGAATGCGTTGAAAATTTATCACAATGAATTTCAGCCATCTAAGGAGTTAGAAAAACCATATACGGCTGCGGGAGTGAACATCATTATTGCAGATACCGATGAAGAAGCAGAACGCATTTCAACATCGCTTTACAAAATGATTGTAGGCTTGTTGACAGGAAATAGAGGTTTTATGCAGCCACCAGTAGACATGACTGAAGATATACGCGAGTTAAGTCAGAATCCGTCTGTACAGCAAATGTTGAAGTATTCCTTTATTGGTAGCAAAGAGACCGTTAAAAAGCAGGTACAACAATTTATTACTGATACCCAAGTAGATGAACTTATAGCGGTAACCAATATTTATGATGGCAAAGACCGTATTAAATCTTACCAATTGTTTGCTGAAATTATGAAAGAATTAAATGGAGGGCAGTAATAACTGCTCTCTGTTTTAATCTTTTATTTCAACGGTAGATTGTCGTTCTCTATTAACGGTGAGTTTTGTTACATCTGGTCGTGAATAATGCCCAACGGAATCAAAATTCTGTCTTTCTTGAAGCACCCTATTAAAATCTATTGTCGTTGTAATAAGTCCTTCTTTGTCAATAACCGGTGGTAAGATCCATTCTCCATCCGGTCCGGCAATACAAGAACCTCCGTTTGCCAGAGTATCTGGACAGTTTTCAAGAATAGTATCTAAGTGTGGTGTGTCTTTAGGGAAATCGGTTTTGCTCATTAAACTAGAAACAGAAACTACAAAAGATCTAGATTCCCTTGCAATGAACCTTGTAATATCAGCAGTGTTGTAATCGGAACCAGGCCATACGGCTATATGCAAATCTTCTCCCAAACCATATAAAGCGGTGCGTGGAAGAGGCATCCAATTTTCCCAACAATTTAATCCACCAACGGTGAAATTTTTTAACTCGTGAACTCGTAAACCATTACCATCACCAGGTGCCCATGTAAGTCGCTCTTCGTAGGTTGGTTGTAATTTTCTGTGAACAGATTTAATTTCACCATCACTATTGATATAAACTAGCGAGCAGTAAATACTGTGCCCGCCTCTATTTTTTGCTCGTTCCATTAATCCTAAGTAGATAGCAAGCTTATGCTGCTTTGCAAGAGCGCAAATTTCATCTAATTCACCCGCTTCTATTTGAATAGAATTTTTTATATAATGAGCGTGAATTTCTTTCTGCACTTTGGAATCAAACTGAGCACCATCCGTCATGGAAACCCAAAAAGGATAACCTGGTAATAAGGCTTCACCAAAAATTATAAGCTCACAATTATCTTCACCAGCTTTAATGATATAATCCTTGATTTTATCAATCGTCTTTTCTTTATTTAGCCAAACCGGTGAGATTTGAGCCATGCCTATTTTAAGGTTGTTTTGTTCTGGGGTATCTATTATTTTAGCCATTGCTGAATACTATTTTTATATTATAATTTTGAAATTATTTTTTATCAATAGAATGTTGATTATTAAATGTATGATAAAGATCAACTTTAATTTGAAATATTTAAATATCTGGTTTATAGTTTATTGCGGTTGATTATTTATTCTTTTAATATGCCGTTTTGACTTACGCTATAAAAAGAAGTTCCGTCAAAACGGAACAAACCCATATAGCCGCCCAGCCAAATTCTCCCTTCATTATCTTCAAATATACATTGTATGGCACCACTTTTAAGTCCGTCGTTTTCGTTGTAATTTATGGCAATTGTACCGTTGTATCTGTAAACACCAAAACTTTCAATGGGAAACCAAATTTTACCAGTTGTATCTTCAAATAAGCTCCAAACTTCAGTACTATTTTCTCTTTCTTTTGTAGCAACTTTAGTGAAAGATTTTCCGTCCCAAAAACAAACTCCTTCATAGTGAGTTGCAAACCAAATATTACCATTTTTATCCTCTAAAATATCATTGACGGCGTTATTGCATAATCCGTCTTTTTCTGAAAGATTAAATAATGATTTTCCATCATAATAATAAGCACCTTCGTTAGTGCCAAACCACATAGAACCTTTGCTGTCTTCCATTATACTATGAACTATTTTAGCACTTGTAACACCTCTGTTGTAATCTGGTTTGGATTCTGGTAAAGTAAACGAGGTGAATTTTTGACCATCAAATAAATTTATACCCTCTAAAGTACCTATCCAAATGATACCTTTACTGTCCATAAAAAGACTCCAAACATTATTATTGTTAAGTCCATCTTTTTCTGTAAAATTTATAAAAGAACTGCCATCAAATTTTGTTATACCGCGTTCGGTGCCAAACCAAATATTTCCGTCATTATCTTCAATGATTCCCCTAACAGCGACGCCACCAAAACCCTCATCGATAGAAAAATAATCAAGAGTAGAACCGTTATACCTTGCAACACCATCTCCATTGGTACCAAACCATAGATTATCGCTTTTATCTTGAAATATTCTACGAACAAATTCGCTTATGGGTAAATCAATAGTCGGTTGCAAATAAGGACTACTATATTCATTTTTAAGCGGTTGTGTTTTTTGTAATGGAATGTCTTTCAGAGAGGTTCTTGAATCTATATCGTTTGACTGCTGTTTATTTTCTGTTTGTTGACCGTTGCAAGAAATGATAAAGGCTGAAAACAGGAGTAGGAGTAAAGACGATACACCAGTAATGCCATTATAGATATATGTCGTCTTTTTCATTTATACTGTTTTTAAAATGGTTTACTTGTTGTTGTCTATAATTTTAGTCATTACTGATATTGGTGTTTAATTTAGTTTGAAGCTGTTTTTTAAATCGCTGTGCGAAAATATGATTAGGGTCTAATTCAAGTGCTTTATCAAGGCTTGGAGTTGCTAAAGACAAACTATCCATTTTTAAATAAATACTACCGTATAACACATAAGGTTGAGGTATATTCGGGTCATTGATCTGGTCATTAAATTGGTCGGCAATAGCGAGTGCTTTTTTGAAATTCCCCAAATCAGATTCCAAGGTAGCTGCATAGCTAATAAAAAATGGTATTCTCTTTTGTTTAGGTGTAGTAAGAATGTGTAACGAATCTAAGGCTAATTCAGGTCCGTAAATAGCATTCAAGACCTCAATGTATTCTGCCTTTATATATGATTCGTTGGGGTATTTATGAATAAATGTTCTATAGTTTTTTTCGGCTGTTGACAAGAAATTTGATAAAAAATCTTTATCTAATTTTACGTTTTGTCCGCGAGCATTAAATAGTTCTAGCGTAATCATGGTAACTTCTAAAATTAGTTGGTCGTCTTCACGAACCTTAATTTGAGAGTTGTTTAGGTCGTTTAAGATTTCAATTCTTTCTTTGAGATCTGTAGTATTTTTACCAACCAACGCCTGACCGATAATAAAAGTAGAATCGAATGCTACGGCTTTTCTAAATGCTTTTTCAGAAAGCGTCCATTGACCATAATCTAGAATATGCTCCCAACCTTTATTAAAATAAAAAACAGAAGAATCGTTTTTAGCGCCGTAATTATAAATGTCTTTATCGGTATGATATTTCTTTTGTTTTTGCTCGCATGAAACTAAAGAAATAATGATTAATAGATAAACTAGGTGTTTAATATGCATTGATTGTATTTTTATTCAAAAATATTACTTTTTACCTCTTCATTCCCCATCCAAGGCCTAAAGTAAATTAGCGAATCTGTTTGTCCTACAATAGTAAGTAAATCATCAATAGCATCTAATGTATATTGAGATTTATGACAATTTGATGCTTTATGGGCAAGTTCTAAATCGGTCTTGTTGAATGGTATTCTATAGGTTAGAAATCTCTTTTGAGTTCTTTTTAAATTATCGTTTAGCCATTGTACCAAATCGGTATTAAAGTTGACATTAGTATTGGTTATTTTTTTCGGATACCCGTAGTACAAAAGGTTTTGCAAAGATTCTGATGTTTCTCGTTGAAAAACCTCGGAAACCACGTTGCTAACAATTCTATGATCAGGGTGTCCATATTGCCCACCAGGTCCAAAACTAATTACAGTATTGGGTCGGTATTTCGTAAAAAGGCTATCAATTTTTTCGTCTAAAGAATTAATGTTCTCTTTTAGCGCTAAATCTCCGTCTATATAATTGAGAAATATCGGCGAATTAATACCTAAGGTTTTTGTAACACATAATGCCTCTTCTGAACGTGTTTTGGCGAGTACATCTCCGGCAGGAATATTGGCATGAGGGGTAACTCCGTTTCTACCGTCGGTTACAATTACCAAATGAATATTTACCCCTTCTTTTTGATACTTGTATAGCATAGGGGATATAACAATCTCATCATCTGGATGAGCAAATATTGCCATTAGGGTTTTGTCTTTGTTGGAAGAGATTTTATTTTTAATTGATTTCTTCTCATGATTACCACAGGAAGATAATAGATGAATAGTTAAAAGAATCGGTAATAGTTTTCTCATTGTGTTGGTTAAGAATGATAACGTTCAATTAACGAATTAATTCAATCAACTTAAAATTTAATTCCTCTGTCAATTCGGGTATGGTTCTTATATGATCGGTATTGGTTTCCCAAAATAGTTTTGGTTCTTTAGCAGCATTAAAAATGTTCTGTCCTCTTTCGAATGGAACAGCCCTGTCTTTAGCACTTTGTATAATAAGTTTAGGTATATTCTCAATTTCAGCTATGTCTCTAATGGCTATATAATCTTGATTATAGTCTTCGGCGTTATTGGTAAATGATTTTAAATAAAACGCTCTAAAATTATCTGTAATAAAGCTATGAGCAGATTCTAAAGAGCCGTCTAGTACTAACGCATCTACTTTAGTTTGATTTTCTTTGGTCAGCTTTACTGCCAATTGACCACCTAAAGACATACCATAGACGATTGTTTTTATACTATCATTTTTTGTTCGATTCAAAAAATCAGCGAATGCTATCTCTGTATCTTTCATTAAACCTTTATAATTCGGTACTCCATTAGATTTTCCATAACCTCTCCAATCTGTGGAATACACCTTAAAGCCATTATCCACAAGTGGTTTAATCAGTTCTTTACCTTGACTGGTGTTTCCACTGTTGCCACGGACTAAAAAAATGTTTGCCTTTGCTTTAGTTGAAGGATGGAATAAATAAGTATGAATGTTAATAGAATCTTCTACGGTAAGTATTTGTTCTGAAAAGTTTAAATCATTAAAAGGCTCAATTTCTACAGAAGGTCTATAGAAAAGTTTAGATTCATTATTTTGTACCAATGCCTTTATGTATGGGTCTGATAGATAGGTGAATAAACCGTAGGAAATTACTATAATTAGTAAAACTAAAAGTGTTCGGATGATAATTTTGATTGGTTTTTTCATATTGGGTGCAACGTATTTGTAGATGTTTTGTTGTTATCGAAAGAAGGTTTTTAGCTTCTGAATGGTCTTAGATCCAGCTTATATTTAACTGTATTGTAGTTTTATCTTTTGAAAATCAATTTAGAGCTTTGGTAAGCACTAAATTTTTACATCGTTTTTTAGTATTTTAACGGACTATAAAATTATGGCTAGATGAAGTGTTTAAAGTATTTGATGGTATTTGTATTGTTTACGGCATGTAAATCATATGAAATAGGTAAAATAGACACTCCAAAAGGAGAAATTTTGATATGGTTGCATGACGAGACTCCCAATCATAAAGCAAGTTTTATAGCATTAGCAAATGAAGGTTATTGGGATTCGTTGACCTTTAATAGGGTAATTCCAGATTTTGTAGCACAAGGTGGTTGCCCAGATACTCCTGAAGGGTTTAATGACCCCGAATATTTATTAGCTCCGGAATTTGATTCTAAACTAACACATACTTATGGTGCAGTAGGAGCAGGGCGAGATGGCAATGCCGAAAAATTATCGGCTCGTTGTCAGTTTTATATTGTACAAAATAAAGATGGCCTACACCGCTTAGATGGTGATTATACTGTATTTGGTAATGTTTTAAAAGGGATAAATGTTGTAGACGAATTAGTTAATGTTCCAAAGGATTCTACAGATACTCCGTTTACACCGTTACCATTAGACATTTCAGTAGTAAAGGTATCCTCGAAAAGGTTAAAAGAACTACGGCTTAATAATAAATAATACACCGATAATTTTTATTTTGAATTAGCCTACGAAACGAAAGCTTATGGCTTTATTCATCTTCTTTTGATTCAATTTCACTAGTAGATGTAACCAAAGTTTTAACTTGGTCTTTAATACTATTTTCAATTACAAATACAACCATATCTCCGATAGCTAAGTTTTTATTCTCTTCTTTGAAGTATTCAGAAACAATAATAGATTGATTGCTATTTTTTCTATTAAGCTTTTATATTTAAAATATACAAAAATAAAAATTTGATAGACTTAAGAAATATGCAAAAACCTCTCGAAAAGTATTAATTAGCTAGGTTTTATATACGTCTTAAGCATACGTTTATATTTTCCTACAATTATTTTGTTTTATTTGGAACTATCGTTCTAATATACGTATGTTTGTAAACGGAATGAACGTTCTGTTATTATTAAGAATTTAAAAATTAAAAAATGAGTAAATTAAATGGAAAAATTGCCATAGTTACAGGCGGTAATAGTGGTATTGGTTATGCATCAGCAAAAGAGTTTAAAAGTCAAGGTGCAACTGTTGTAATTACGGGAAGAGATTCGGAAAAGGTTGCAAAAGCATCACAAGAGCTTGGTGTAAAAGGAATTGTTGCTGATGTTAAAAGTCTTTCAGCAATAGAAGATTTGGTGGCACAAGTAAAATCAGATTTTGGAAAAGTTGATGTTCTATTCGTAAATGCTGGTATTTTTCAGCCTGCTCCTGTTGGTCAAATTAGTGAGGAAATGTTCGACCACCAAATGAGTATAAACTTTAAAGGTGCATTGTTTACAACTGAAAAATTTCTACCAATTTTAAATGATGGTGCTTCAATCATTAATTTGTCTTCTGTAAATGCTTATACTGGAATGCCAAATACTGCCGTTTATGCTGCATCAAAAGCTGCATTGAACGCTTATACAAGGACTGCTGCAACTGAACTAGCACCAAGAAAAATAAGAATAAATTCTGTAAACCCTGGACCTGTTTCTACTCCGATTTTTGGAAAGACAGGTATGGAAGAACAACAATTAAATGGATTTGCCGAAGCTATGCAAAATCGTATTCCGTTAAAACGATTTGGACAGCCAGAAGATATAGCAAAACTAGTTTTGTTTTTAGCTTCTGACGATGCTTCTTTCATCACTGGAAGTGAGTATAATATTGATGGTGGTATAAATATCAATCCGCTATTAGGCTAATTTTTTTAATTATATTTGGAATGAATGTTCCAATAAATTACTTTTGTGGAAGCGTATAACGCTTCCATATTTTTTTGATATGCCAAGAGTTAAATTATTTGATGAAAACGAAGTCTTGACCAAAGCAATGAATTTGTTTTGGAAACAAGGATATTCCGCAACTTCTGTCAGAGATTTAGTTAATCATTTAGGAATTAACAGAGCAAGTTTATATGATACTTTTGGTGATAAGGAACAACTTTTTAAAAAGTCCTTTGAACTTTACAGAAAGACAAGTATGGAAGGATTGACTTTTTTTTTTCAAAGTCAACCAAATGTTAGAGATGGATTTTCAAAACTTTTTAATATTGCTATTGAAGAAGCAATTCTTGATAAAGATAGAAAAGGTTGTTTTGTTGTAAATATTACTACAGAACTTATTCCCAATGATGAAAGTTTATTAAAAGTTTTAGAGAGCAATAAACGAGATATTGAAAACCTCTTTTATGAGTATCTCAAAAAAGGTAAAGAAAAAGGTCAATTAAAAGACAGCAAAGATTTAAAATCTATTTCTTCTTTTTTTTACACTTTATATAGTGGAATTAAAGTCGTTTCTAAAATTGAAACGAATAAAAAAGAACTAACAAATTCTGTAAATTTAGCCATGTCGTTGTTGGTTTGACCAAATGGTTGCTCACGTCTCGGCTATTGTTAGTACGGAAATTAAAAGTAATTAATTTCCGATTAAGCACTTAGCCAAATCTTTTTATTTTGTTTTATCTTTTCTATTGTAAAGCCAAATCAAAAGATTTGGCGGACTTGGTTAAAAAGCACTTCACTTTGGGTTAATTACCAAAACCCGTATTAATTATTGCCACTGTTGTAGTGCGTTTTTAATACTTGCATGTTCTTTCTAGTTGACTTTATTCATTCTAGTTTAAATCTAGACGTTGTATACCAATTAGAGTGAAAAAATATTAATTTTCACTAATTAACAGGTAATATAATAACTGAGTCAACATAATTTAGCAGTTTAGTTACACCTTCATTTTCTAAACTCATGTCTATGGGTGTAGGGTGTGCGTAAACTGTTAGACTACGTGACGGACCATCATGCACAAATGGTCTTGGCGTAAAATTGTAAGAGCTTATTTCCAAGCTCATACTAACAATTGAATCTAGTATTTCTTTTGAAGCTTTAATTGGATAATCCCGTTTGTAAACACCTCCTTTTCTTAAAATTTCACCATTACCAAAAATAGCTAATTCATAATTGTATTGAGGATTAGCAATGTTATGTCTACTAACACTCATTGCTAATATTAGGTCATCATCTTTATATTTTTTCATATTTTCTTGTAAAGTGTTTTTTTTATTTGAACTGATACTAGCACAGGAGCTAAGCATAACGACAAAGATAAATGTGTAATATATTTTTAGAGATTTCATTAGTTATTTTTTATTCAAACTTCTTTTTAATTTTTCAATATTTGATTAATTGTTAATTCTACTTGGTTTAGCAAAATCAGGTTTTTAGATTTCAAGTATTGTTTTATAAATTTTATTACCCTTTTGATTCTACCTTAATTCATGGCTTTACTATAAACCTTGGCTACAGTGTATAGTGATAAATAATTTATTGATAACAAGGAATTTTAAACCTTCTTAAAGAACCATCTCTTAGTTCAACCTCAAACTCTGTTTCATTGGCTTTTTTTGATATTTTTTGCCCTTCATAAAAATATGAATCGAAATTATCTAACTTAAGGCGAGAATATTTAAACTCCGTAAGATTAGAATCATTTTTACGAATTTTAAGGCGTTGATATTGGGTGTCAGTAATATAGCCTTCATAAGAATCTTTAACGTCTGCTTTGCAACCATAGGTATTTTGTTTTCCCGCTTTTTCTACATTTAATTCATTGCTAATGAAATTTTTTAATCCAATTGATGAAACTATTATGATTATAGAAAAAACGATAATTCGATATTTTAAAAACATGTTTGTAGGCTTGTAAAATATTTTATAGTCTATAAACCAAAGTATTAAAAATCCAATAAAAAGTATAGGTGTCGCAAAAAACCGAGAATAAGCTCTGCCACCTTCAAATGTGGATACATTCGAGGTTAAAGGCCATATCAAACAAGGCGTTAAAATTAAGACACTTATAATGCCGAGTATAAAGTAAATAGCTTTGCTATTCATGATTAATTATTTTTGATGTTGAATAACCAATTAAATTGTATTGAGTTGTTTTTTAAATTTGAATGACTTTTTATAAGGGTTGGTGCTTCTGTTATTTTAACCGAGAATTTGTATTTAGTTACAATTTTAAATTGCTTGTTAATTATTAGTAAACATTATAAAAAAAATATTTTATATTTCAAACCTTTTTTAAACAAAAGTCTAGACGTCTAAAATATTTGATTTTTTATACATACTTCAGGACGGGTCATAATGCACTACAACGGTTTGTGTATGAAACTTAGCGTTTAAAAACGCCCATTTTTTGGATAAATACAGAGTCAAATTTTTAATTTTAAAGCTCGGGTAAAAAGTATGTTTTCGTTATTTTATGTTCAGTTTCACTCACCCAAATAGGTTTATTGAATGTGAAATAGAGTGTATTGGTATTGTCGGTAGGTTCACTATTATCAAGTATATAAGGGCTCAATGTGCCCCATCTTTGTTTAAAGGGTATGTCATATTGTTTCGTATGTAATACACCTGTTATAAGTCCATATGTTCCGCTTTCTCCATGAGATTGTATGTTAGCTTTATTAATAGATAAAGGGGTCCCTTTTGTAACAACTTCTACGATCATGTTTCCTTCATCAATCGTTCCAATATCTCCTTCATTATCAACCACAGTAGAAGTTACTTTATAAAAATCAGAAGTATTATTTCTAAGAAGGAAAATATCTCTATCTAAAATGAGTTCTTTATCTATAACTTCACTAAAAGGCAATTCGTTACTTACATCTTTGGTATTTACCCGTAAATAAAAGTAAAACCAAGTGATTATAAGTGTAATTATTATAACAGTTGTAATTAGTATAGTGTATAAGATTCTCATTGAATTATAAAGTTAATTAAAGTTTTAGAAAAAAAATCAGTTTAATAGTTAGTACTGATTTTAAATTATTGCTAGCGGTTTTTGTATGAAACGTAGCGTATAAAAAGACGCTAATTTTTCGGATTAACACAGAGCCGAATTTTTATATTTTGTTTTTACCTTTTCTATTTTAAAAGCCAAATTTAAAAATTTGACGGTCTTTGTAAATAAGCGATAATCTAAATGCTTAGTACTTACTAGTTATGTTTTATAAACGTTGTTAGCCTTTCGTTATTCTTTTTTGTGGCCTATTTCTTCATTTCTTAATTAATGAGGATATCCTTTTTAGTAAATTTTATCTTCCTCCTGGAGGACAGTGTAATTTTAAATAGTTAGTATATAAGGTAGACAAATGTTCAAATGTCCCTTCTCCTTCTCTAATTCCATGAGTTCTGTTAGGATAAGGCATAAATTGAAATTGCTTATTATATTTTATGAATTCATTAACTAATATTTCTGCATTTTGATAATGGACATTATCATCTCCAGTTCCATGTATATATAGTAAATTTCCTTCTAGATTTTTTGCATAGGTAACGGGAGAACCTTCAATAAAGTCTTCCATATTTTCTTGTGGTAAGCCCATATAGCGCTCTTGATAAATGTTATCATAGGTTAATTGATTTGCAACTGCAGCGAGTGAAATCCCTGTTTTGTAGATCTCAGGATATCGAAACATCAAATTCAATGTTGCAGATCCTCCTCCGCTATGGCCCCAAACTGCTATCCGTTCAGAATCCACGAAATCCCACTTCAAAATTTCTTTGGCTGCCATAGCCTGATCGTTAATATTAATCACTCCAATTTTTCTGTAAATGGACTTTCTCCATGCGCGTCCTTTTGGAGCAGGTGTACCTCTGTTATCTAACGAAATGTATATATATCCTTCTTCAGCCATATTCCCATTATAATTCCTATTTCTACTCACATTATAGGTGTCTTTTACTGTGGTTCCGGCCGGTTCAGAATACACATAAAACACTACTGGGTATTTTTTATTTGGATCAAAATTTGTTGGTTTTACCATCCATCCGTCCATTTCAATATTGTCTGAAGTTGTGATGGTAAAGAACTCTGTTGTTGGTTTTTCTTCTAGTTTTTTAATGTTTTTAAGAATACTTTCTTCTTCAGTTAAAGCTTTGTGATTGGCAACGCTAATAAACTCTTTAGAATAGGGGGTGAAATGATTTGAAAAGGTATGTTCTGCATACGTACCGTTTGAAGAAAAAGAATAATCATGGCTTCCTTTTAAACTTTCTGGACTTTGCAACTCGTTTTTCCATTTTCCATTTAATTTCGTTTTATATAAATATTTTTGCGTGGCATTATCTGGAGAAGCTAGATAATACACAAAACCTTCTTTAGAATTAATGTGCTTCAAATCGATCACATCGTATTCACCTTTGGTAATGAGTACCTCTGGTTTTCCTTCTAAGGAAACTTGGTATAAATGCCTCCATCCATCTTTTTCAGAAGCCCAAAGAATGCTTTTGTTTTCATTTAAAAAATTAAAGTTATTGGTATAATCAATTGCATAAGAATTGCCTAGTTGAAATAAATCTACCCAAGCTTCATCTGATTCTTCATAAATACTTTTTGTGGTTCCTTTTAACGCCTCTGCAATGAATAATTTGCTTTGGTTTTGTTTTCTGTTTAATTGTTGGATTAAAAGGTTGTTGGTACTTGGAATAAATTCCATTCTTACCAAATAATTTTGAGAGGGATCTCCAGGAACATCCATCCAAGTTGTTTTGGCATCGGAAATAGTTACAACGCCCACTTTACACGCAGATGGAGTTTCACCAACTTTAGGGTATTCTAACGGAATTATTTGAGAGTAGATAGAATCTGTATTATTAATCATATAAAACTTTTTGATTGCGCTTGCATCAATTTGCCAATAAGCAATAGATTTGCTGTCAGGACTCCAACGAAATCCATCTCTACAAGCAAATTCTTCCTCGTATGCCCAATCAAAAGTTCCATTCATTAAAGAAACCGTGCCATTGGTAGTCAAGGCTTGAATCTTGCCACTTGCATAATCTTCACTATATAAATTGTTCTCAGAAACATAAGCTACGGTGTTTCCATCGGGAGAGAATTTTGCAAACATCAGAGTGGAAGGAGGAAGGCTCTTTCCAATTTGGGTAAGAGTATTTGTTTTAAAGTTAAAAACCCAATAATCTCCTTTGGTATGAAGCCTCCAAACTTTTTTAGTATTGGTGAATAATAATACTTTTTGTTGATCTAAGGAGAATGTAAAATGAGCGACCGATATAGGTGCCGACTTCCCAGATGGAGTAAGTTGCACCTTTGAAATGACTGTTTTAGCCTTATGGTTAGGAAGGGTATAGGTAACAAGTTGATTTTTTTCTAATTTAAAATAAGAAGCTCCATCGTTTGTCCAATTTATTTGAGCTTCTAAGTTGAAATTAAAAGAGAAAAGACAAACGAACAAGAAAATTTTAAAGATATTTAAATTGATGGTCAAGAACTTTTTTACGTGTTTCATTGGTTAATATTTATTATTGTCTTTTTATATCTATTTTAAATAAAAATCATTCATTTTGTTCATAATGAAGGCTAACGGTTAGTGTATGAAACGTAGCGTATAAAAAGATGCTAACTTTTCGATTAAACACCGAGCCGAATTTTTACATTGTGTTCTATCTTTATTTTTCTAAAAGCCAAATTTAAAAATTTGGCGACCTCACAAAAGTGCCCAAGTCATTGAATTAAGCAACTAATTGCCCCAATATTTTTATACGGTGTTACCCAACGTTTTTTATTCGACTGTTTTTTTTAATTTCAAATTTCCGCCATTTAATTCAGTCAGCTTTCCTTTTTTTAATCGGAATACCAAATCATTAAATTCAATCCATTTTGCACTCGATAACGCAAAACTTATTTCATCATCTTTATTCAGATTCCTAGACTTTAAAATTAGTGTATCATTTATATTTTTCCACAAACCTTCGGTAAAATCTGAACCGTGTCCCTTATTTATCCAAAACTTGAAAGTTCTGTCTTCTTTTAAAACTAATTTAATCTCAAATCGGTCTTTGTTCCGTCCTTTATATTCTCCATAGAAAAGTCTTGTTTTTCTATTTGGTGGCTCAATTTTCATTAAGGAATACATTCGGTCATTAAATTTTCGTATAAAATTTTCGTCTCGAATAGTATTAGTACAATTATGGCAGAATTTTAAATTAATAATCTCAATATTATTTAGCTGAAGAGTGTCAATCATTTTATCTGGACAACCAGAATAGCCACCAACTGAACTGACTAAAATTCTTTTTCCGTCGAGAAATAAAGCCATTGCAATTTGGTCAATTTTATTATTCAACCATTTGTTGTCATTTTCGTTCAGTTTAAAATCGTCTCTTAACCCGCTGTAAATATGTAAACTACTTATTGTATTTAATTCCACTTGTAAAAGTCGACTTTCAGGTTTAAGAATAGAGTCAAGCTCCAAGTTTTTCGGCACATAATTTATCAAATCGTAATACTCTTTTTCATATAGAGTTGACGATTCAGGATTTTGAGCAAAAATTAATGTGCTGAAAACAAAACTTAATATGAAGACGGTTTTTCTCAAATGTCACGTCCTAAAATACGGCTACAGATTAATATTAGTTTTAAGCGGTATATTGATGCACGTAATTAGGTGTTTTATAATCTAAAGATAAATGCAATCTTTTAGAGTTGTATAGTTTGATTGCATTTTTGGCTGCTTTTTTAGCATAGACCACACTGGTAAAGGTTTGGTCAAGAAAAAATTCATCTTTTAGAATACCGTTTACCCGTTTGTCCAGGTCCTTTTTAATAAGAAGGTCCTTAAGTTGTTTCAGCTCTTTTTGAAGGGCTTTGATACGGGAAAGTTCGTCATCTTTTTGCACGGTTACACGGGTGTTCATTAAATCTTTACGATCATATTTTTTGATCCATACGTTTATAGTACTGGATTGTATCCCGTAAGTTAATGCAATTTGTCTTTTGGAATGGTTTCCTTTGGTAAGTTCTGCCAAGACTTTGAGCTTGAAGCTCTGACTATAGCGTTTTACATATCCATCATTTTTATACATATACTTGAAGTGTTTTGTATATATATTTCAGGACGGGTCAAAATGGTGTAGAACGGTTTCGGTTATGATTAGTGTGGCGCAGAAATTCGACGGATTTCCAGCTATGCGCTAAGCAAAAGCTTTTGGTTTTCTTTTTTCTTGTTCAAAGCTAAAATTGAACATTTCACTATCGCGTAATTTTCAATTTAGCGACATTCTAAATATACACAGACCTTTTGATTTTACACGGCGAGCGCTCGTTTGCAACGAGTGCTCACAAAGTTGCTCAATCGTGACGGCACTCGTCACAGATGAGCCCTAGCCTGTACAATGCTAATTCAGTCATTTAGAAATGTTATTACATAATCATCATACCAGAATTCGGCCCTTAAGAAAAGTTTTTTTCCAAATTCATCACAGAAGTAGCTTTTTCGCCTTTTCGGAAAAGTCAGCCCTTCGTGCTTTATAGTAGCTTCATTTTCTATTAAAGCATATGTAGGTTCATGATACACCAACGAGCTTAAAAAAGCGCCAGTATTCTTTTCGAAATGATACCACCATACGTCTTGAGTAGAATGATTTTGGTGTTCCTTTGGTGCATAGCTTGCATTAATGGTGTGTACCGTGTCGATAGTGTTTAGCGTTTGTAGCCCTTCGTAGCTGAGGACTGTGCCTTCATCTAAAAGTTTGAAAGGCATTCCGATAACATAAAGTGAGCTGTTAACCGATGATTTTATGGTGTCACCCTCATCAATAAGATTTCCATTTTTGAATTTTTGAGAAATCGAATCATTATGAACAATTAGAAAGCTATCCTTTTCAACAACCCATGTTATTTTGATACTTTTTTGAGGTCGCAATTCGTAGTGGTGGCGCTGCGTTACTTCAGATTCGATGTCACCATTCTCTAAAAGTAATTTTGATTTTTTGGTATAGCTTAAGGAGGCTATGTTTTTCCATTTTTGATTTGTTCCGGCTGTATGTATTGCGTTTTTTACTACGTCTAAAGCGGTTATTTCTTTTGGACTCACATTACTATTCTCCTTTTCTTTCGAAAATTTACAGGAGGCAAACACACAACTGAAAATACAAAGGATACCTAATGATAGCAACGAATGCGTAATTGTATTTTTCATAAAGTCTTCATTTTTAAAATTCATATAGATGATTGCCTTCAAAGTTAATCACTTAGAATGACGCTCGCGCTAGCGTTTCCTTTTTATGTTTTTTGCTCGCGCCAGCAAGGGGCTAAACTTAGTGTTGTTTTAGAGTAGCGATTTCCATTTCGCCACGCACATAGCAAAATCTTTTTGTTTTCTTTTTCTTTTCCTTGTTTAAAGCAAAATCCCAAAGATTTTGCGGACTTCATAAATATAGACAGACCTTTCGATTTAGCCCAAAACTCCGCATTACGTTTAGCATCGATGAAAAAGCAGCAAGTCGAGTATCTTTAAAGTTCTCTAAAACAATAAGATATGAACACTCAACAAAC
>NZ_CANMTX010000011.1 GCF_947500985.1 uncultured Maribacter sp. | reverse complement strand
GTTTTTCATCTTGACAGTTTGAATTTAAAGTTAGTAAATTCGAATTATGAACTGTCCTATTTTTAGGGAAGCCTACAACCATAATAATTTATATCTCAATCCATTCCTAAAGTTTAAATGACTCTGATTATAGATATATTTTGAAAATAATTACAATATACAATTGTTGGCAACAATACATAGAACAATATTATCCTTTAGAAGAGAGTGCGTTTTTAAATAATGAAAAGAAACTGCAAGTTTTTCATTAAAATGACATCAAAATGTAAAATAAAAAATATGTATTATAAAAAAATAACATTCATCGTATTGAGCTCATTACTATTGTTTTCTTGCGGTCAATCAAGTAAAGACAACAATAAAAATAAAATTGAAAAAATAAATAGAGATGATAATACTGACCGAGGTGAAAGACCAGAAAGGGGTGAAAGACCAGATAGAGGGGGAAAAAGAAAATATGAAGCCGTACCAACAGCTCCAGGTAAAGCGACGCCTTTATCTGCATTTAATGAGTTTAACCCTAAATCAGTAATCATTTCATTTGATGGAGATGAAATTACCATTGATTCGGATGGTCACCCCAACCATACTACTCCATACTGGGAAGACACTGACTCCCTTTATATTGAGCCAGTAGTGGCCATCGCTCAAACACCTGGCCGTATTGGAAGTCACAGAGATCGTAGTATTTCACTTACTGTGCCTGCTTCTCCAGGATTAGCGGTAAAGAGCACAAGTACAGGTTTAGGCGCTATTGGTATTTCTGTTACTGGTGTGCCTATTTTTAATGATTCAGAAGGGCCTGGTAGACCATTAGAAGAAGAAATTGCAGAAACATTTGATTATGCCGGAGGTCATGTTGGACCTTCTGGTTACCACTATCACTCAGAATCTATGGATGTTCCAGCAAACACGACGCTTTCTCATAATGATGAAAAATTAGTTGGCATTATGGCAGATGGATTTTTAATTTATGGAAGAAAAGATTTGGATGGTTCTTATCCTCCGGATTTAGATGAATCAGGCGGACACATTGGAGCAACACAACATAGTAATGACGAAGAATTTTATCATTACCACATAATAAATGAATATTATTTTGGGAATTTAATCGTACTCTTCGGTGGTGATTTAAAAGGTTCTCCAAATAATATTCTGTAAAAACAACATACCATAAAAGTTTAAAAAGAACATATTAGAGGGATAACAATGGTTAAATAAAAAAATTGATAGGACACAGCGCAACCCTGAAAATGGAAAAATAACCTTTGCCAATAACTAAGCGTTCGTGTGGTAGGTACGACCCAACATGAACGCTTAGTTATTGAACCGGCTGCTGTGCTGCTTCCATGAGGATTACTAAAAGTCCATACTATTAATTTACGAATTTTAACACATCGGTAAAAGTAAAATTAATAATTATTGGAGTTCTGTAACAGCCACGGCCGTATAATGGGCGGTTCTCCTTACAAGCTTTTTATAGGATATATAATAAAGGATATTTCAAAATCAAGTTGGTTTTTTACATTTCAAATAGCCTCTGTTTAAAAAAAACAAAAGACAACCGCAAGAAAGAAAACTGAAAAGCATCTAATTCTACATAATATTTTATCAAATTAAATAAAAATAAAAATGAAACACTTAAAATTAAATCTTTTACTTTTTCTAGGAGCTATTGTATTGATGCTTTCCTGCAGCAGTGATTCTGAAAATACGGACGACACAGACGACACAGACGACACAGATGGCACCTCCGATGTCGCCAGCACGCCTCTTTCCGCGTTTGATGAATTTAACCCGGATGCAGTGACCATTTCCTATGATGGGGAAGATATCACCATTGATTCAAACGGTTTACCAAACCATACCTCTCCATACTGGGAGGAGACAAATCCTCTTCATATTGATCAAGTTGTGGCGGTTGCTTTGACTCCTGGTCGCATTAGTGATAACCGTAGCTATAGCCTCACCGTAGATTCTGCACCAGAAATAGCAGCTTCAAGTACGGCTACAGGTTTAGGTGCTATTGGTATTGCAGTAACAGGAGCGCCTATTTTTAATGATTTAGAAGGGAATAATAGACCTATAGAAGAAGTAATTGCTGAAACATTTGATTATGCGGGTGCTCATAATGGACCATCTGGTTATCATTACCATATAGAATCTTCTAATGTTCCTGAAAACACAACGCTTTCCTTTGATGATGAAAAATTGATAGGTATATTGGCAGATGGTTTTTTACTTTACGGTAGAAAATGTAATTCGATAGGAGACCATCCAACAGATTTAGATGTTTCTGGAGGACACAGCTCTATAACCCAACATGATAGTGATGGAAAAGTGTTTTATCATTATCATATTATTAATGAATTTTATTTTGGGAATGTAATTGCTCTTTTTGCAGGGAATTTACAAGGTACTCCTAATACTGTTATGTAAGTGATTCATTAATTTTAGAATAAACGATAACCATCCTACACATTTTTTAGTTTGGGATGGTTTTGTTTTTAAATGAATCATTATTATTAAATCTTTAAAAAATGAAACAGTTATTTTACTCGCTTTTCTTATTAAACATTCTGTTAATTGGATGTTCAGGACAAAAAGAAAAATCAATTACAAATAATACTACTGATAACCTATTGGAGATACCTGATACATCAGTTGAGAAGTCAGTTTTGAAATATAACCACAAAACGTCTGTATGGACATTAAATGATATACCTTATTCTGGATTCGCTGTAAGTTATTATTCAGACAATAGCTTGAAGGAAAAGTTTGGAATCTTGAATGGAAAGAAGCAAAACAATTTTATTCAATGGTTTCTTGACGGACATTTTAAAAATATGGCGACTTATGATAAAGGAAAGTTACATGGAGAAAAGAAAATATGGTCTAAAGATTCGGCACATATTTTAATTGCTCATTATAATTATCGGAGGGGTTGGCCACATGGAGAGCAAAAAAAATGGTATGTAACTGGTGAACTCTTCAAAAAAATGAACTTGAACCGGGGAAAAGAAGAAGGTATACAACAGGCATTTAGAGAAAATGGAACTTTATATGCTAACTATGAAGCACGAGAAGGAAGAATTTTTGGGTTAAAAAAAGCAAAACTTTGTTATTCTTTAGAGGATGAAAATGTGCAATATAAAAAGAAATAGTATTTATTTTTCAAATGTAAACACTCTGTTCTTATATAGAATGACAACAAAACTAAAATAGTATATGGATTATCCATATTTGGTAATTCTTTAAAAACATGATTTGCTAATCGCACAGAAACCATTGTCAGTCCTTTTGTTTCTCTGCTGTTTTTATAGAAATCCAATCACCAACTGAGCCATGGGGATAGATTTCATTTTGATATAGCCGGATCACAAATAGCAAGGTAAAAGTAGGAGTGTTCGTTATTAAAACCCTTACCCGCTATCTTCCTTTTTCAATGTTTTCACATCAATTATCAATTCATTGATAGACGCCCTGTTCAAGCCATTATATATTCCTCTGATATGTTTATTTTTATCAATAAGTAAGAAGTTTTCTGAATGTAGAAAATCATTAAGGTCCTTTGGAACTCCTAAATTATTTTCGACAAAATATTGATTTCTCCCAAGGTCGTAAATCTTCATTTTATCACCGGTAACCAGATGCCATTTATCATCGATAATATCGTTTGTTTCAGCATACGTTTTAAGAACGGAAACCGAATCTATTGATGGTGTTACGGAATGTGACAATAACAATACTTCAGGATCGTCTATAAATGCTTCCTGTACTTTTAGCATATTTCCAGTCATTTTTAGGCAAATACCAGGACAAGTTGTAAAGAAGAAATCGGTAATATATAATTTATCACCAAAGGTCTTTTGAGTAACGGTATCCCCTAGTTGATTTACTAATTCAAAATCTGGAATTTTATGAAATGACTGTTCTTCTTCACTATTGGGGGTAAGCCAATGTGGTGTAAAAGATTCATCATTGTAATAGGGCAGGTATTCTACCCTGCTCGTTTCTTCTGCGGCAAATTTTTCTTTTTCCACTTTTGGTTTACACCCTATAAAAAGTGTGTTTGTAAGAACCAAAAGGGCACTAATTTTATATATTACTGAAAACCCCATCCTTAAATTTATAACGTAGAACCTGTCTTGTGTTTCTCTTTTCATTTCTAAATACATTTATTTCTCTCGCCGAATTTTATAGATTCCTTATTATACTTTGGATGCTTTTTTGAAATTTAAGCTAGTATCTTATTTTTCAAAAAATCTTCGTAGTTGTTTGCGAAAACCCTTTAATCAACTATAGACCAAACCAACTAATTTTATATACTAATTGCTTAAATAGCTACTTACCTCTGTGGAACGTTTTGAAACATGTACATTTAATTCTCTAATGGCAGTTTTAAAATCAGAAGGGTTATTCAAAAAACTACAATCAAATAGATTACCTTTTTAGATGTACTACTGTCTTTTAGATCCTCTTTCCGGTTTTGGGGCATTCTTAAATTCCTCTTCCGTTATAAACCCATCTTCATCGGCATCAATTTTTGTAAAGTCTTTTTTTAAACGTCCCTTAATTTCGTCCTCTGAAAGTTTTCCGTCCTCATTGGTATCCATCCGTTCTATTAGTTCTTCAAATGTTGGCGGTTCTTTTCTTTCCTGTCTATTTTGAGATTGTGCATAAGAACTCGCAGAGAAAAATAGTGTAATTCCAAAAGCCATTAAAACTGTTTTAAATGTGTTGTTTTTCATCTTTTTAATTTTTTGTATTTGATAGATTAGATACTATCGTTTTTATAAACTTGTGTAGGCTTCTGTTAAAAAAAGCACAAAAAAGGACCCGGACTTAAAATCAGGGTCTATCTCATTATCAATTACATCATCAAGGTCTGGGTGACCTATTGCCGTCTCCTGCTTTACCTTTGGGGCTATTGCGACCCGGAGGAGGTCCTTGTCGTCTCAAGGCTTCCTTTATTATAGACCTCAAGCGATCCTTTTGATTGTCGTCACATAATTCCGCAACGGTTTTGAAAAATCGAAACGTCTCCAATGCTTTCACTTTCTCTTTATTTGCAATTAGGGCAGCGATGGAGTCAATTTCAGCACTTTTAACCGTTTCATCGGATAATTTATCGAATAAGGAATCTTTTAATTCCCGAATATCGGCGAGAAGCATTTTTATATCTTCTCGATGCTCTTTATCCAACTTTTCAAACTTTTGCTTTTGCGTAGCGTCAAACTCCAGTTGTTTGGCAATAAAGTTACCTTGTGGAGGTCTCCTTGGTCCATTTATATCTGTGCTACTAAAATGCTTGAACAAGAAGAAAGCGTTCATGAGTACCAGAAAACCCAATAAAATATATAAAAGTAAATTTTTCTTCATAGTCTCTAGTTCTGATATAGGTATGAATTGGTATCCGTTTCCGAAAGTCCGTATACTTCTGCGAAATTCTCCACATTTTCTCCGTAACTATCCGAAGAATAGGAGATCAAGGCGACAACATTCAAAAACACAGAACAAACAAGTGCCGCGGCTTGAAGTTTTGGTGTAAACCAATTTAAAAAAGCCATACCTTCTTCCTCTTCAACAGATTGCTGTACCATTCTGGTTAATACCCTATCCTTAAAAAAGGGTGATATTTTAACAGTCCCCATACCTGAAACACTATTTAATGTTTCTTCTATCAGCTGGTCAATATTTCTTTTACTTTCCATAGTTTTGTTAGCACGGTTATTTTTAAGATGTTATTAATACAGAAAACTTGTGCTAGTTTCCTTCTTTTTTGTAATAATCATATAAATGCTTTTGCAAATTCTTTTTACCACGAAACAACAAGGACTCAATTGAAGATATACTTTTTCGGGTAATCTCAGAGACTTCCTGATAACTCAAATCATCAATTTTGTTCAAGGTATAGACAATTCGTTGTGCTTCTGGCAACTTGTTTATAGCGGCAAATAAGATTTCACTTTTCTCTTTATTCTCTAATTGTATTCCGGGGTGATTGAACTCTGTAAAATAGGAGCTTCTATCAATGGGAAGATTATTGCTTATCAACGATTGCATAAACCCAAAACGTTTTTTTGTGTTTTTCTTCCGGATAAATTCCAAACTCTTGTTTACGGATATGCGATATATCCAAGTTGACAGTTTCGAGTTTCCTTTAAATTTTGAAATGGAATTAAAGACCTCTATAAAAACATCTTGAGAAATATCCTCAGCATCTTCTTTATTAGGCACAAAGGAAATACAGGTACTGAATACCTTTTGCTGGTATTCCGCAAGCAATCGACCATAGGCCTCATTGGTTCCTTCCCGTAAAGCTTCAATAAATTTCTGCTCTTCCATCAACCAAATTTGATTGGCAAATTACATAAATCAAACGATAAAGATTAGGTCCCTAGCTCATATTGTATAGAAAGTAAAATTAAAGACTGTTTGAATTCTTAATTTGTAACAATATGTAATATATTAGTTAAATTGCACAGGGGCGGAGATTGGAATTTCAAAGTTTGTTATAACGGCATTGATTTACAACACATATTAACTCATTAAATCAAAACTTAGTTTAATACTGATACATGACCACTATTTTATATTCGAATAATTTCTTTTATGTCTCATAAAACAAACCCATCATTGGACTGTATATATTTCTTAAAGTTCAAATAACCCATTTTAATTTAAGTTAATATGTGTTATTAATCTCACCCCTAATTGAACTTTCAAAATCACTTTTAAAGTATATAAAAAGGTGTTAATAATTATACCTTAGCTGAAGTCCTTTAAAGAGTTTAATTGTCTAGTCCTATCAATAAATTATTGGAAAGTTTAGCGAAACGCTAAATTTCAAAGTGGTCAGACGGTAGATTAATTGAACTACATAATGATCAATATTCATTTGAAATCTAGACCGCCATCATTTAAAATAAAAATAATCTTTCACATTAATAAAATAGGGAATTGATCTTTACTTATACTTTATTGTAAAATGAAAATAATTTATATATTGAAAAAAGGTTTTTAAATCCTTGATAATTTGTTGATATCCAATAAGCCTAAAACTAGCCTTAGACTCTTTAAGGTTTTATAGACTACTGCTTAGCACCAATTCCCTATTCCCATTCAATTCTTTGAGATAAACTTGCATTCGCTCTTTAGCACCAAAGGTAAACTTAGGAAGGACATAGACAAATCGGGAGGTCTCTGCGTATCTGGTTTTCTTAGGTATTTTATAGATGTATTTGGGAACTAGCGTATTAGTCTGTAAGGACGATTGGCGCTTAGTGTTGCCCGTTAAAATCACTAATTTTAAGTAGTCTATCTCAAAATCTATCCCTGAATCGTTTTTAATTTCGAACTGCATAAAAACTAAATCATCGTAGTAAACTATGTTTTTGATTGCTATTGACAATCCATCTTTACTTTGTCTTATATTTTTCTTTTCTGGACGTTTCAATAAGGAAGCGCAAGATTTTTCAAGAAACTCCTTCGAATATTTAGTATGATTGTTAGAAATTGAATCTGAATCCATAGTTTCTATAGCGAAGAGAGAAGGAATCCAATTTAGCTTGCCCTTTTCCTTAGTACGACCTTCTTTTTCATTCCCTATACTTTCTGTTTCTAGAATAAAACGGTTTAGCTCCTTTAGTTGGTTGGAATATTTTAGGATGTAGGAGTACACTTGGCCATCTGTTGTAATCACCAATAGATTGCTATTCGCGCCCTTTGTAGCTTTTAATAGCCCAATACGTTGCCCTCGCTCGCGGTTATGCGTAAACACGAAGTTAGTAGCACCTGAGATGCCTTGCCGTATTTCGGAAGGAAATATTAGGGCTGTATTCATTTTTTCATTGGCATAAATAGTATCCAAGCTTTGAGTGCTTTGGGCAAAGAAGATGTTAGTATTTACGAATAACGAAATAAGCATTAGTGAACGTATCATAGTTTTGTTTTTATAATGAGTTTATAATTTGCATTGACGGTAATTTTTATATTTCTATTGTTTCGTTGAAAGACTCTTTTTATGCCACTTACTTGAGGTAGCCCGGGAATATTAATATCTCTGACCGCGTCTTCTAAAACCTCATTTAGCGCATCACCTTTAAAGCTATTTTTTATATAGATACCCTCTAAGCCATCAGCTAAATCAAAAGCTAAAAGTTTGACAGGGCTATGTTCTATATTATCTACTTCTAATACCACCCTATTTGGTCGAAATTTTACAATACCGTAGATAATGGTGTTCTTTTTTATAAGGCTATTATTCACAAGCACATCTTTGATAACCCGCATTTGTAAACGGTCATTTACCTTTACCGTTTGTTCACCATCTACTTCTACTTCAATTTTATCTGTATACCCAGCAGTTTGTATTGTAGGACTAACAGCAAAAAATAACTGTTGTTCTAAAGCCATTTCCTTTAGAGCGTTTGTATTTCTATCGTCATCAACTAAGACAACACTTTTCTTTTTTCTAACTTTCTGTTTATTTTTTATAAGCGGCAAACTATCCGAATACTTGATGCTTCCTGATTTATAGATACTATCTACCATCCGTTCTTTTTCCTTATCTAAAAGATTAGGGGTGTACTGCCCAGTGGAATCTAACAGGCTCTCGTTATATATACTTGGAGCGTTTCGTTCCCTTTTCTCTTCCAAGGCATCCACAGCCTCTTTTTTAGTTTTAAAGGTTGGCTTTTGAACTTCAAGTTCTGGCACTTCGGTCTGTTTAAGAAGGTTTTCATCTACTGATGATGTTTCTATCATTAAATAGTAGTACCCAATCATGAATACCAAGATGATAAGTAGCACGCTACTATAAACTATTTTCTTTTTATCGATTTGCATAACATTGTTTTAGTTTCGATTATCAATTTTCTTTAAGGATTTTTCAAAATAATTAGAGATTAATAGTCCGTGTGTATTGGTAGGATAGTTGCGATCAACCGGAATCAAATTCCCTGTAGTTGTCAATTCATATCTATCTACTGTAGTTCCTCTATTAATTTCAAAAATGGTAACTGTAGTGAAGGGATAAGGCTCTTTTTCTAAATTAACTTCTGAATTAACGCTGATTATCTTCTGCATTAAAGAGTACTGTAATAAACGATTATAGACCCCATCAGCCTTTTTTTGCCGATATACATTATCGACAGAACTATTTCCCAACCATAGTGCCTTTTCTAAATTAGATTCGTAATTACTGGCATCTATTCCATAAAAATTTCTATGAAATAATTCAAGATGAGCTAGTGCCTCTACATTTAGATTTTCTCGTTGAGAGATTAATTTTAAGGGTATAATTGCACCATCAGTATTGATAGCAAAGGCATTATCCAATGCTTTTTGATACATCGTAAAGACTAAAATGCCTGAGAAGACACTAGATAGTAAAGCAGTTACGGTTACGATAATGGTTACATATCGATTGAGTTTCAGTACATCGTAAATATTTTTATAAGGTAATTTCATGTGTCAATTTTGGTGTTAACTTATTGTGTGAAAATGCGAAGAGTGAATGTAATTGCACGTTTGTAGAGTTTAAACTTTAGTAAAACAATAAAACCAATTGTTGCAGCTTCTACCAATATTTCCATTGTAGTGCCACCCCTTGATGCACCCAATAGATTGATCCAAAAATTAGCATTGATTTCGGCATACAATTGGTTGACAAAAATATTGACCAGAAAGAAAGCCGGAACTAACATATATACAGCGGCATAAAGTTTAAAATATGCATAGGCCATACTGCGATACTTTTCAAAAACGGCTAAGCTGATGACCAAAGGAAAAAACGCTTGCATAATGCCTAGAAGGAAATAACGTTCCGTTAAAAAGAGAGGATAAAGAAAAAGGTCTATCATCCAAAGAATTAAACCAATACCAAAGGAGAACATCTTAATGCCAAAAACGGGTGTTATTAATGCATCGAAAAGCAATGAAAGCGCCTTAGATGCTGTATCAAGAGTACCTAAATCCTCTTCAATTGGAATATCTTGAAGTTGAAGTGGAATTAATGCCGGTGCCGTATCCCGATATTGTGTTTCGATAGCCACTAATATGGAATCTAAGAAACCTAGAATCTGCGTAGAAAAGATAACCAATAGTACAAAAGCAAAGTTTTTTGCTAGTTCACCAGGAGAAAGCCCCCATGAATATCCATATCTGTCTGCCACCCCTTCATTGTATTTTTTAAGGATATTGACCAAAAAAAATAAAACACCTAGACCCTTAATTCCGCCAATTGTATAGTTGGAAAAATCGGTCGCCTTTATGGTTTGAAAAACCGCATCTACATACTCAATTCCCATGCCTAAAAAAATAGTAGCTTGCATAGTTTAGTAGTTTGTTTCTCTATTGTTTATCTTGTCTTGCATTTCTCTGAAAGAAATAATCTCTTGATAACGTTTTGTTTTGCGCCCAACCGCTGAGACCATTTCCTTAGACTTTTGTTGTTGTAGGTGAATAGTGCTCATGCGTTCGCCATCAGTTAATTTTAAATGGTTACTAGAAAGTATTTCATTAATTAATTCCAAATCACTAGAGGCCTGCCGTAGAATTGCATTGAAGGATTCTGAAATTCGTGATACTTCTTCAACCTTGATATAGGGAGAATTGAGAATATTTCTTAAATCATCTTGAACAAGACTATGCAGTTGTGCATTGTTTCTTATCAGTTCTTGAACAGCATTAAGTTTTTCAATAGCGGCACTTACCTCCTCTATATTTTCTTTTTGTTCCTTTAGGAAATTTACAGTCTTTATAATATTGTCTGTCTGTTTAGCAGCTTCTAATATTATAAAGTTTTCTCCTGCAAACACCAATGAGTCTTATTCTATGGTGTACATAACGGATCATAGAAAGTTCGTTGGCAATTGGTCTTTTCTATCCTATGAGCAAATTAACAATGATAATGATGAAAGAACAGATAAAGTATTTTTATCCATCAACAAAGAGTTTACTGCCACTTCATATGAAACGTATGACGGAGTAGCATATCAATTACACTTTAAACTATTTGGTAATGGTTATTTGGAATTGGTTACGATACAACCTAGCCCAGATAATTACCCAGTAAGCCAGACCAGTACACAAGATTTGGTAGTACAGATAGAACAAGATGGATTATTATATTTTACAAATTACTCTGGTAATAAAGCGGTTTATGTTAGCAATTAGATAAATCGTTTCTTATTAAGATATAAAGCATTAGAAAAGGCTTCCAGTTATGGGAGCCTTTTTTATTTCTACACTTTTGGTCATGTGATATAAAACAAAAGTCATCACTTTACCATCTAAATTAAGTATCTGGTATAAAATGGTTAAATTGGTGCTAATTCATCAATCAATCAATTAACAATCATGAACTTAAAAAAAATCAGTCAACTTATTCTGGTTACATTGCTTGTGGGTACAACCTACGCACAGACCAATGATTCCATTACTAAAAATCTTACGGAAGAGTTAGAGCAAATCGTTACTGCCGGACCCATAGTTGGTTTCTCAGTAGCTATTGTCAATGAAGAAGGTACGCGCTATGAAAACGGATTCGGATTTGCCGACCAAAAAGCCGACCAAAAATATACAGCGAATACATTACAAAATATAGGTTCCATATCTAAGACGTTCATTGGGGTGGCTTTGTTAAAAGCACAAGAACTGGGTAAGCTCAATTTAGATGATAACATCAATGACTACCTACCCTTTCAGGTAGTGCATCCTAAATTTAAGAATACACCTATTACCATTCGGCAATTGGCAAGTCATACCTCAGGTATTAAAGATCCTGCAGAATATGAGAGCAAAGGGTATATACTTAAAGAAGCCGAAAATGGTAAAGCCAAGGTTAATGGTAATTTCTTGCCTCCAACTGAAATGATGTCGTTGGGAGATTATCTTAAAGCCATTTTGAGCGAAGATGGTAAATGGTACAAAAAGAAAACCTTTTCTAAATATCAGCCTGGCGGCATGTTCAATTACTCCAATATTGGTGCAGGTTTGGCAGCTTTGGTTCTTGAACAGGCAACGGGAGAACTTTTTCCGGCATTTACAAAGAAGTATATTTTTGACCCTATACAAATGACAAGTTCTGGCTGGTCTTTTAATACCATAGACGTTTCAATGCATTCGAAATTATATGCAGATTCTGAAACCGAGTTGGCTTTTTACGAACTAGTGAATTATCCCGATGGTGGACTCATTACCTCTGCTCACGATTTGGCAAAATACCTATCTGAGATTATTAAAGGAAATACAGGCAACGGAACTATTTTATACGCAGACAGCTACAAAGAGCTATTTATACCGCAGTTGACAGGCGAAAACCATAAAGACAGAAGTGATAAAGAATATAATGACGAATACAATATGGGCGTATTTATGGGTATGTCGTCAAAAGGGCAAATTGGGCATACCGGTAGTGATCCAAGTGTGGTAACTTTTATGTTTTTTGATGAAAAGACCAAAACAGGAAAATTGGTTTTGATAAATACAGAGCTAGATAAAAAAGGAATAGAAGAATTCATTGCTATTTGGAGGTCTTTAATTGCCAACGAGGATAAGTTTTAGTGGAAAAAGGAGAGCAGTATGAAAAATGAAATCAATACCATTTGGCTAGACCTTAATGAAGAGTTGAATCATTTCATTTTGGGTAAGATCAAAGACGAGCAAGTGTCAAAAGACATTCATCAAGAAGTATTCTTAAAAATACAGACCAAAATTCATCAGCTGCAACATACCTCTAAACTGACAAGTTGGGTATATCAAATTACAAGAAACACTATAATCGATTATTTTAGAAAACAAGGCAAAAGCACAGTAGCTATTGATGAAATTGATCTGGCAGAAGAACAGTCGGGAGATTTTGACTATGCCAAGCTTACTAACTGCATCAACCAAAAAATAGGGCAATTATCAGCACAGCATAAAGAAGCAATTGTATTGACCACCTTTCAAGAATACTCGCAAAAAGAGCTTGCCCAGCATTTGAATATCTCGTATTCAGGCACGAAATCTAGAGTTCAAAAAGCAAGGGAAATATTAAAGGTTCAACTGTTGTCTTGCCCCAATGTAACATCTGATCGTTCAGGTAAACTGCTCGATTTTGAAAATAATGAAGAATAGCTACGTCTTTTTTTAGAGTCCGCCGTCTATCTGGTATAAACCTTAAAAAGATAAGATGAGCGAATTAAAAAAAGTAACCGTACAAATACTAAATGCCTTTACAGAAAATGATAAGGGTGGTAACCCGGCAGGTGTCGTTTTAGATGCAGATACACTATCTCATGAAGATAAATTAGAGATCGCCCAAAAAGTAGGACTTTCAGAAACCGCATTTATATCGGAATCTGAGACGGCAGATTATAAATTAGACTTCTACACACCCACCAAGCAAATAGCACATTGTGGACACGCCACCATTGCCGCTTTTTCATACCTGAAACAATTGGGATTGTTAAAGGGTAATTCGTCATCAAAAGAGACGAAAGACGGAAATAGAAAAATAGAAATACAGGGAGATTTGGCTTTTATGGAGCAATTAGCACCCAGTTATGTAAACCCGTCTGAAAAAGAAGAGGAGATTCTAAAATCATTAGGATTAACCAAAGAAGATTTGCTACCAAACGCTCCAATTCAAGTAGTAAATACTGGTAATTCTTTTCTATTGATTCCCGTGAAAGATGTAAAAACGTTAGAAGATATTACACCACATTTTGATGCCATAGAAAATATCAGTGAAGCATATGATTTAATAGGATATTACGTGTTCACTACAGATGCTGCAGCACATGAAATAGATGTGACAACAAGAATGTTCGCGCCACGCTATGGTATTTTAGAAGAAGCGGCAACGGGAATGGCTGCAGGTCCTTTAGCTAGTTATTTGTTTGATGTCTTGCAGCTAAAGCAAACCAATTTTAAAATTCAGCAAGGCAAATATATGAGTCCGCCATCATCAAGTACGCTTGAAGTGCAATTGCATGTGGAAAATGAGCATATAACCGGACTAATGGCTGGTGGAAAAGGAGTAGTGGCAAACCAGATCGAAGTTAGTTTAACTAAACAGTGATAATGAGACCTAATGTCACATTGAGCGCAGTCGAAATGCTTTGATGTTTCTTTTTACGGTTACCCGTAATTCTATACTAAAGAAAAATACTACCTTGTTGGTTGGTTCTAAAATACTACTTCCTCTTACCGATTTAGAAGCAATAATGAATTGCTGATATTTTCCGTTGAGGAGTAGCAAAAACAAAGTAATTAGTCTTATGAAACTAGAAAAAATATTAGATAGATTAGGGTCGATTGAAAAAACTCTTTCATTAAGATAATTGATAATATAATATCAAAAAATCCTAAAAACGGTAAAGAAATTGCTAAGATTTTAAGTAGTTCAGACAAAGGGTTAAAATCTGTTGACAATCAAAATATTTCTACAATTTTCAATCTAACCTCATCAGAATTTCAGAGCTATATTGAGTGTGAATTTCAAGAAATTACTTCTCAACTAGATATTTTGATAGATATAATTATTCGCGACGGTAATTGTATCATGAAGCAAGATTGGTTTTCTAGGTTGTACGAAACAGAAATAAAAAATTTAAAAGGTAAAATTAAGAGTATAAATGCTAATTTTGAAAATGACAAATCTGAGTTAGAACCCTCACGTAAAAGAGATTATAAAATTTATAAATCATGTCTACATACTGCATATCAAAACGATATTGAAAATAATAGAGATGCAAAAATAACTTCAGATGAATTGTCTATAATCTTGACTCTAAGTAAACAATTAGGATTATCTCAAGAAGAAGTGAAGCTAATAAATTACTCTATAATTCCAATTCAAAAATTAGACATTCAGGAAGTAATTAAAAGTCTTAAAAATATAGGTGTAATTTTTTACTCCAATAAGGAAAACACGATTTATGTTGCAGATGAAATGGTTCGATTATTACGTAGAGTCAGAAAGAAAGAAGTTGCAACAAAGTTTTATAGGAGAACATTAAAGTTACTTAGAGATCCAATAATAAATCAAATAGCAAGAGACCACAATATTGACAGAAAGTTATCTTCCGCTCAAAAAATTGAAGAAATAATTAAAGAAGGAGTTTCCTTTACCAGTCTGCTTTTAGAGGATATTTATAAACCAGGAAGCACACTTACTGAAAAGAAGAAAACCTTAAATGAATTGTGTGAAAAAGGCTTGAATATTAATAATCTTAGAGGGAGTGTTTTAGATGATAAAATAGAGAGTTTAATTCAGCATTTTGAAAATGTTGAACGAGATGAAAAAGTTGGTATTTCTTTAGATGGATTTGATAAGTTACTTACTGAATTAAATCAATCACTTCCTAAGTTAAACAAAGAAATTAGAGCACAATTTGAATTGCAAGAAGAATTTGTTTTAAAGGGTGATTTCTTATTAGATTATAATATAAAACCAAGAGATATTCTCGACTTAATTGTGAAAGAGGATTTAACCAAATTCATAAAAGATAACGGAATAAAACAAAGGGGAGATGATATTTTGAATATCCTTGAACACTACAAGGATGTTGAAAATCTTTATTTAGAAAATTATTCTAATGTTGCCTTTAGAGATTTGAACCTTTTAAAAGAAAATGGTATAGTAGTAAAAGAAAGTGAATTAGGTTTGAAGTTTGAGGAGTTAACTAAGGTAATTTTTAAAGGGTTAGGTTTTAATGTAGATGATATCCTTAAAAATAAAATAAATACTCAAAAGGATATGATTGATATTCTTGTGAATTTAGGAAATGATGAAATAATTATTATCGAATGTAAGACGAGTAAAGAAAGAGGATATAATAAGTTCAGTGCAGTTTCCAGACAGCTAAAATCTTATCAAAATCTAGCATTAAAAAACAACCTTCGTATAGTGAAGATTTTACTTGTTGCTCCTGAATATAGTGATGATTTTGTAACAGATTGTGAAATGGATACTGAAATTAATTTGTCACTTCTAACCGCATCTACCTTATACAAAATTCTAGAATCTTTCAAAGGTTCTAGTTATAATGAATTCCCACATGTTCTTTTTAGAGATATAATTATTAATGAAGATAGAATTATAAAGGCATTGAGTAAGTAATTAGAATAGAATATCAGTTTTACCAAAGAAACCAAACAATCACATGAAATGGAAAAAGCATTAAAAATCTTATTGTTAGTAGTATGTTCAACGTCACAATTATATGCTCAAAATACAGAAGAAAGATGGGATGCCTACATGGCGGCGTATGAAGATGGTAAAATTGGATCAACTACCTTACGGATGGATTTGAATGAGATTACTCCAATTGAAGATTTCAATTATGTTTTGGTTACAGGGTTAAGCTATGAAACTACTAACGAAAATGGCTTTCCTGAGAATGAAACCTTTGCCGTACTGCACAAGGTTGCAGATGAATTAATGGAAATAATACAAAAAGAAACTGAATACATTACAGTTGGCTCTTTTATGTTTAACAAAGAGAGGTTAGAATATTTTTACCTTAAAGAACCAAAGAATCTTGTTTATATAATAGAGAATTTTTATAAAGAATATTACCCAGAGTATAAATTTTATGTCAATATAAAAGAGGACAAAGAATGGACGTATTATAAGGATTTTCTTTATCCAAGCGAAGAAGTACAAAACTACATGGCCGATCAGTCAGTATTAAGAAGTTTAGAAGAAGCGGGGGATCTACTTTCTAAATCTAGACCTGTATATCATTGGTTATACTTTTCTACCGAGGATGAAATGAAGCGTTGCGAGAATGATTTAGTTTCTTCTAATTTTATAGTAAATAATGCAGGTATTAATACTGAGTCTGACTTGCCGTATGAACTACACGTCTATAGAGTCGACCATGTAGATATAGATACTATTTATCCTATTACTTCTCAATTAAGGGTTATGGCAAGGAAATATGGCGGAGAATATGATGGATGGGAAACATCAGTAGAAAAAGAATAAAAAGAGAATTTATTAATGATAGATTTAGACGAAAACAAAAGACTGAAATTAACATTTCTCAGCTATACTTAGATTTTATAGGAGTAGTTCGGGATTTAGAAAAAGGAGTAGAAATTAAAATTTCTGAACATAAGTTAGAGCTTCATAATTGGACTTCAAGACAAGACGTAATAATGAAATTTAAAAGGACTCCGCCGCCTGAAAACAAATAACTAAGCTATATAACAAACAAATTCTTCCTTAATCTGAGACACTACTGTTCTAATCTCATAGATTCTAAAAACAGATTCTTTGAGCTTTTTTATTTACTATATTTAGTGCTTAACCATACAAGTAATTTTACGCAAACACATTCTAAAAACTAACAATGGGAATTTTCGATTTGTTTAAAAAAGGGAGTAACAAGTCGGATGTCTTAAACACAGACAACGGCATTTCAGGACCCTCAATTCTTGAAGGTTTTACCGAACATATTGAAAACCCAAAAGACCTGCATTCACATGAATGGCGTAGAAAATTGAAATCTTCATCTGGAGAGAGCAAATTCAAAATAAAATACTACGGAGAACTTCACGAAGATTATAGCAATCTTATTGTTGAGACAGATTTTGCACCTGCTATGGTATATGCAGTGGATGTAGTTTCAGGTGAAGAAATACTGTTGTTTGATGGTTGCAAACACGGGTATAATGCCATGTTTTGCGATACTTTTACACCTGAACAAATCACAAATAGACCATTAGATAATCTGTATAAAGGCGGTAATGGCAATGAAGTTTTTGAAATTACCATAAGCACGTATAATGGTATTGATTATGAAGATGAGTTTAGAGAAGAGGTTGATACCAATGGTTTGCTAGAGCTTATTGACGGCACTAAAGTAGATTTTGAGAGTGTAAAACGAAATGGATATGACACATTACAAATTTGGGCGACTAATACCAACGGTGAGTCTGTTGAGGTAGTATCTGAAGAACTAGCTTAAATAAATTCATCTTAATAGTAAGCCATATACAATTTGATAAAAATAATAGAAGCATATTTAGCTAAGCTTTTTGAGTATAATAAGAAAAGCGCCCAGTATATGGAGGATCTTAAAGCTAATCCTCATTTTAGTACTAGGGAAGAAATGAATAAAGAAGACCTAAAATCTAATGCTTTTGTCGCTCCAGAGCTAAAGAAAGGAGAAATAAGTGTGTGTATATCTCCAGATTTGGGAAATCAGATGCCTCTGGTTTTAGAAAAGTGGTATGTAAAAGTCGGTGATAGGGTAAAATCGGGTGATGTATTATGTGCAATTGGGAACGAAGCCGTTACCATGGAATTTGAAAGTTTCTATAATGGTAAAGTAATCTGGATTTGTGAACATAAAAAAGACTTGACCGTAGGTGATGTTTTTGGTAAAATTGAAGGTATCTGATTTAAACTTCAATGAGTTTTTGTTTCTTTTACCAATACTGATAACCATAACCTAAACGTTCATTTTTAATTAAATATATTGCTTGTTCAATACAACCGTCATTTTATCGATTGTTGTGCTTAAACAAACTTGCCATTACACATTTAAGAAACTCCAATATGAAAATTTACCTGTTATCAGTTTTAGCATTTGTTTTATTCATTTCTTGTAAAACCGATCCAAACAAACAAGTAGATGAAGGGCAAGTAGTAGAAAACACATATCATAGTAAAGAAATTGGTTGGACGATAGAGATACCAGAAGGTTGGAATGTAACGCAACGAGAAGAATCGCAGGCGCTTGAAGATGAAGGTCTAAAGGCAGTTAATGAAGCGAATGGAATAGACTATGATATCAGCAGCTTAAAACAGCTTATAGGCTTTCAAAAAGATAAATTCCACATGTTTGGGGCTAGTTCAGAAAAATTTGAAATTGAGTACGAGGGCGAGTATGAAGAAAATAAAAAATTAGTGAAACAGGTTCTTTATAACACATATGTTTCTAATGGTATAAAAGTGGACACGGTGTCATCAAAGGCGCGTATAGACAACTTAGATTTTGATTTATTTAAAATAACGGTTTATGATCCTAAGGGTAATATTTTGCTCTATCAAGATTTGTATTCCACATTAAGAAACGGCTTAGAATTCGGAGTCAACTTAAATTACATCAACGATAAAGAGAAAAACGAATTAATGCGCGTATGGAAAAATTCGAAATTTGAATAAACACGATTTTTTGCTACAGCCCATATATCACGTTTCATTTTACAGCACCTCAAAAAATAGTACATAATAGATGAAAGAAGTAAAGCATCAACACATGGGTACTACATTAGAAAAGAAGTACGCATCAATTAGGTAATACATTCATCATGAATTATAATAATAGAACATTTAGACCAGTATCTAATTCTGTTAACGGAGAAACTTCTGCGGAGACGTTATTTGAATACAAACAAAAAGATACAATTTTAACGTCTACATACAGTGGCGGGCAGATTGTAGAAGGTCATTTAATAGGTTTGGTAGCTTTGGACGGTACCATTGAAATGCGTTATCACCAAGTGAATACAAGAGGTGAATTAATGACAGGTGTTTGTTTCTCAAAACCCGAAATAATGGATAATGGAAAAATAAGGCTTCATGAAACTTGGCAGTGGACCTCTGGCGACAAATCTAAAGGAAATTCAATATTGGAAGAAATATGATACTTGAAGTAGCAGTTCTTAATATTAAACAAGGTTTAGAATCTAAGTTTGAAAAAGATTTTACTTTAGCTAGTGAATATATTCAATCTGTAAAAGGGTATCGTTCTCATACGTTACGCAGATGTTTAGAAGATAATTCGCAGTATATCTTATTGGTAGATTGGGTAGATGTGGAAAGTCATGAAGTAGGTTTTCGTAAATCTAAAGGTTATTTAAAGTGGAAAGAACTGTTACATGATTATTATGATCCTTTCCCAAAGGTGAATCATTACGAAACTGTTTTTGAAAACAAAAAGCAATAGTTAGTAGTTGATTCAAACTTATTTTATTCTTGCCTTTTTTCAAGTACTTCATCATCATCTTTAAATTTTAATCGTAGATAGCTGAACCACAATAAGCTTAGCTTTTCTTTCCTAATACACATTTGTTAAATTCACTATTCTTATTTAGAATAAGTAAAAATAATTTGTAGGGTATCATTTGATACTTTAGATTTGCGGCTCTATTTATATCTAATCTAAATAAAACATAATGAGAAAAGCAGTTTTAACCTTTGGCTTTATCGGTTTACTATTCGTTGGTTGTTCATCAGATGATGATGCACCTGCAGAAGTAATTGTTGACGAAACCATAGACAGATCAACAGTACTAACAAACTATGCTGATTTGGTTTTGGCAAATTATCAAGCCGCCATGATAGATGCAGAAGCATTGAAGGTCGCTATTGACGCCTTTGTAGCAACACCAACAGAAGATAATTTTAATGCTGCAAAAGAAGCATGGTTAACTTCAAGAGAAAGCTACGGTCCGTCTGAAGCTTTTCGTTTTGCAAATGGTCCTATAGACACTGGCGATACAGAAGAAATTGAAGGGTACTTAAATTCTTGGCCTTTAGATGAAGCATATATTGATTATGTTGAAGGAGATTTAAATGCAGGTATCATTAACGATACTGACAACTTCCCTTCACTTACAAAAGAATTATTGACCGGTGAGAACGGAAATGGTGGTGAAGAGAATGTAGCAATAGGCTACCATGCTATCGAATTTTTACTTTGGGGACAGGATCTTACCGCTCCTTCAGAAAATTTGGCTGGTCAAAGAGTCTATACCGATTTTGTTGACGATGGTACAGCAGAAAATCAAGATCGTAGAAGAGCGTATTTGGCTATAGTAGCAGATTTATTAACAGATCACCTACAAGTAGTTGTTGATGAATGGACAGGTGCATATAAAACTACTTTTTTAGCATTGGACGAAGATGAAGCTTTAGATAATATCATTAGCAGTATTGCTGAATTATCTAGAAGCGAGCTTGCTATTGAGCGTATTGCAGTTGCCTTGCAAAATCAAGATCAAGAAGATGAACACTCATGCTTTAGTGATAATACACATAGAGATATTCGATTAAATTTAGACGGTGTAGTAAATGTATATACTGGTTCTTATGGTAACGTTAACGGTAATTCATTACAAGATTTAATTACCGAGGCAGATGCTGATTTAGCAGCTGAATTAAATGCATTATTAGCAACCGCAGAAACAGAGGTTGATGCTACATTAGATCCGTTCGATTTAGCAATTGTTGATGGTGAGTCTAGTGTAGAAGGTGCAAAAGTGCAGACTGCGGCACAAGCGCTAGTTGCCTTTGGCGATAAATTATTAGAAGCTAAAGTTGTGCTAGATATCAATTAATACGAAATTCGCATGCAAATTTTGAACAAGGCTATTTTAATAGCACTTCTTTAGAGAATTAAAATTTAAAACTGGATTTATTTAAATCCAGTTTTGTTGTTATATAATATGAACAGATTTTCATTAATATATGTAGTGGTAATCAATATTTTACTGCTGTCATCATGTAGTAAAGACGAGGTGATAGTTCCTTTAATGGCAGAGGAAGGAGAAGAACTTTCGGGCGGTACTACCACATCGACTAATTTTTCTGCAGAAGCCTTTGGCTTTGCTTCACCAGATTTAACTTTTGATGAGCGGGTAACTTTTGGGGTTGGTAATTCACTTTTTAATCAAAGTTGGGTAACGGCTCCTGCATCTACCACAGCACGAGATGGGCTAGGTCCTTTTTTTAATGCCAGAAACTGTTCTGGATGTCATTTTAAGGATGGAAGAGGAAGACCACCTGCTTTTGATGGTGAGTTCTCGCACGGACTTCTTATTCGTTTGGGACTTTTAGAAACCGATGCTAATGGTGGCAATATTGGGGATCCTGTTTATGGAACACAGTTTCAAGATAATTCTATTTTAAGTGTTGATAATGAAGGTACACTTATAGTAACCTATACTCCGCTAACAGAAACCTATGATGATGGTACTCAGGTAAGTTTACAAGACCCGGAATACTCCTTCACCGGATTAGGATTTGGGGAGCTAAATAGTTTAACAAGACTTTCGCCTAGGGTTGCCAATCAAATGATTGGTCTAGGTCTTTTAGATGCTATACCAGATGCAACATTGTTAAGTTATTCAGATCCTAATGATGCCGATGATGACGGTATTTCTGGGAGAATAAACATGGTTTACGATGTAGAATCCAATACTATGGAAATTGGTCGTTTTGGATGGAAGGCAAATCAACCGAACATAAAGCAACAAGTTGCCGCTGCTTTTGCTGGCGATTTAGGCATCACCTCTTCATTATTTCCTGATGAAAATTGTCCTACACCATTAGATTGTGATGATTACCCAAATGGAGGTACTCCTGAAATTGAGGATGACAATTTAGAAAAAGTAGCTTTTTATGCAGCATCACTTTCTGTTCCGGCAAGAAGAGATGTAGACGATGAGGATGTTCTGGAAGGAAAATCGTTATTTGAAAGTGCTGAATGTATAAAATGTCATATCCCTAAAATTGAAACAGGTTCTTATGAGATAACAGCGTTGGCCAACCAAACCATTCGCCCATACACAGATTTACTTTTACATGATATGGGAGACGGTCTTGCAGACGGATTACCAGATTTTGATGCAAACGGCAATGAATGGCGCACACCTCCATTATGGGGCATTGGTCTTATAGAAACCGTAAATGGGCATACAAACCTTTTACATGATGGTAGGGCAAGAAATATAGAAGAAGCAATACTTTGGCATGGTGGCGAAGCACAAGCATCTAAAGAAAATTTTAAAAGCTTTTCTGCCGAAGAAAGAAGCAAATTAATTCAATTTTTGAATACACTTTAATACTATGAAAAATAAAATTCTATTCATCGCATTTTTACTCTTGGTTTTTTCATGCGGTAATGATGATAGTGAAGATAATGTGTCAATACCTGAAGTATCAACAGAAGATGGTCGTAGAATGCAAGTATCTGACCTATACGATTTTCAAATAAAAGTAAATCAAACTGCTCACGTAGCGTTATTGGATGGTTTGGTTTCTGCAAGTCATGATTTTTCATCGAACCCTACTGAAGTAGAACTTTTAGCGTTACAAAATGCGTGGAAGACTTCTTTTTTAAACTGGAAAAGTAATGAAGTATTTAACCTAGGAATTATTCAAAGCTCATTCATACACACCAGAATAAATCAATGGCCAATTAATTTTGAAGCTATTGAAGAAAATATTCTAGTAGAAGAAACATTAGATAATGATTTTGTTTCTAGTAAAGGTGCAAATACAAAAGGGTATAGCGCAATAGAATATTTGTTGTTTCATGATACTTCTAATATCGTATTGATAGAATTGACAACAGCGAATAATGCTGAAAAACGCATGCAATACCTATTGGCATTGATAGAGAATTTAAATGAGCAAAGTATCATATTAAAAGAATTTTGGGGTGAAGTGGAACCTAGTTTTAAAAGTAATTTAGAGACTGGGGTTAATGGAAGTCAAAACCAAGTAGTCAATGCCATTATTGCCGGGTTAGAATCTATGAAAGGTACTAAAATAGAGGAAGCCTTAAATGCAGAAAGTGACGGAGTTATTTATTTTGAGGCATATAGAAGTGAAATTAGTAAAGAAGCATTGATTGAAAATTTAGAAACGCTTAATAATAGTTATTTAGGTGATTATATTGGTGAAGAAGGTTTTGGATTAGATGATTATCTGATAGAAGTTTTAGATAGGCCAGACATTGATATAGCTATTCAAGAGACATTTCAGGTCGCCTTAAATGATCTTTACGATATCAACGGACCAATTGAGGATACATTGGTATCTGATATAGAAGCTTTAGATAACTTAAGGGTAGATTTACAAACAATAATTGGTCTTCTAAAAACCGATTTTTCTAGCGCCGCTAATATCGTAGTAACTTTCAATGACACTGATGGTGACTAGAAAATAAAATATGGGTTGATGTTTTTAAGCACCAACCCATAATTTATATAAGTATATAGAAAGAAGTATTGGTTATTCTTTCACCAATTCCTTGCTTAATTCTTCAAGAGAAACTCCCTTGGTTTCCGGCATTTTGGTAATTGCCCAAATAAGCTGAAATACCATCATAGCACAGAAGAAGTAATAAATATACCACACTTGGTCTTTCAAAATACCTTGTGCGGAGTCTAAGAAAAACGGAGTAATCAAAGTAATGATTGCTGCAAATACCCAGTGCACACTTACGCCCCAAGATTGCCCGTATGCACGAACACTGTTTGGGAATATCTCTGAAATAAATACCCAGATTACGGCACCTTGACCAATAGCGTGAGAGGCAACAAAAGTACAGATGAAGGTAAGTGTTAGGGTAGAACCTAAATCCAACTGAAAACATAGTCCCACCATTACCAAACTTATGATGTAACCAATAGATCCAATAATGATCAATTGTCGTCTGCCCAATTTATCTAATAATCGAATACCAATAAACGTAAATACGAGATTTACGATACCAATGGCAATAGAATTAAAAAGAGACTCTTTACCTCCCAGTCCCGCTTGCTCTAGTATTTCAGGAGCATAATAGAGTACAAAGTTGATGCCCGAAAGCTGATTGAAAAAGGCGATAAAGAAAGCTAGATAAAGCACTTTAGAATATTTCTTTTGAAAAAGGCTTTCACTTTTAGTAGAGTGCTTTAAATCGGTTTTTATCTCTATTAATTGTTGTGCTGCTTTTTCTTTTGAGTATATGATCTCTAATATTTTTAAAGCAGCAGCGTCGTCTTTTTTATGTAACGCCAACCATCTTGGGCTTTCTGGTACTGTAAATACCATTAGGGTATAAATAAATGCGGGTATAGCCTCTACACCTAGCATCCAACGCCAGTCGTTTGCTCCGTCGAATCCTTTAAGCAACCAGTTAGAAACAAAAGCAAGTAGAATACCAAAAACCAACCAGAACTGGTAGAGTCCGCCAAGCTTACCACGATTCTCTTTTGATGTAATTTCAGAGATATAAATAGGGGCGGCAACCGAAGATATACCAACGCCTACACCACCAATAAAACGAAATACAGAGAATGAATAAGGGTCTTGTGCCAAGGCAGAACCTAGGGCAGAAACCAAGAATAGAACACCTACCCAGAGTAAGGTCTTTTTACGACCTAAATTTTTGGTAGGTATACCGCCAAAAAGCGAGCCTACAACAGTACCCCATAATGCCATACTCATGATGAAAGTACCGTGAAATAGAGGTGAAGTATTCCATAATTGTTTAATGGGTTCGTTTGCTCCCGAGATAACTACGGTATCAAATCCAAATAAAAATCCTGCAAGCGCTACGGTTATAGACCAAACGATAATTCTGTTCATTGTTGAGTATTAAGTTGTAGTTAAATATAATAAATGAAAACCGTTAATTCTTAATCTAAAAGCACAACAAAAAAAATATAGAATTGCTAACTTGTGTTATAATTAAAAATTGAACGATGAAAGATTTAAAAAATAAAGTAGCTTATATAACAGGAGGCACTAAAGGTATTGGCTTTGCAGTGGCACAAACATTACTAAAACAAGGTATGAGAGTTGCTATTAGTGGTAGATCTCAGAGCAGTGTAGACCAAGCACTAAAAGATTTTAATAATGATGGCATTTTAGGTATTGTTTCTAATGTAGGCAAAATGGCAGATGAGAAAAATGCCGTTGCTAAAATAATAGAGAAGTGGGGACAAGTAGATGTGGTTTTGGCAAATGCCGGAGTGGGTCATTTTGCACCTATAGATGAGATGACAGATGAAGAATGGCATCAAATGATAGATACCAACCTTAACGGTGCTTTTCATACCCTAAAAGCTTCTGTCGAAGAATTAAAAAAGTCTAAAGGGTATTACATTACATTGGCGAGTTTGGCAGGTACCAATTTCTTCGCAAAAGCAGCTGGGTACAATGCTTCTAAATTTGGCGTAGTTGGTTTTACGCAAGCGGCAATGTTAGATTTAAGAAAGTACGATATTAAGGTGTCTACCATAATGCCAGGTTCTGTGGCAACACATTTTAATAATAACGAACCAGATGAAAAAGATGCATGGAAAATTCAACCAGAAGATATTGGTGAATTGGTATTGGATCTTTTACAAATGAACGAAAGAACCTTACCTAGTAAAATTGAGGTAAGGCCTACAAGACCAGACAAGAAGTAGTATTACACTTCTTTTTCTGTAAATGGAATGTCAGCATTACAGATTTCTGTAATTAACTGACCAAGAATCTGCTCGAAATCAGAAATGACCTCATTAGTGATAATATGGTTTTTTGTGGTTGATCGGGCAGATTCTTTTTGTGCAAATAACAACGTACCTTCTGCAAAATTCTTTAAAGAGATAATACCTGCTTGAATAGATAAGTTTTCTGTAGGATGTGTTTTAGAATACATCAATCCGTAGCAAAGCAACTGAAACGCCTTACTGTACTGATATTCATCGGTCAAAACATCCCATTCTACAATCTCTACATTACGGCGTTCTACTTTCCCGGTTTTATAATCTATGATACGGGTTATACCGTCATATTCATCTACACGGTCTAATTTTCCTTTTAAGATGATAGGGAAATCTAATCCGGCAACTTCTAAAGGCACTGATAGCGCTTGCTCTAATGCAATAATGGTAATACTATGGTCGGCAAGTTCTTTTACCTCAACATCAATAAACGTTTGTATGTATTTAAGAATAACATGAAAAGAAATGTAGTTTTTACCAGAACTAATGTTTCCGTCTTTAAAGGTTTTTTCAAAATTCTGAGCGACAATGGTAGGTATTCCTTTTCGAATGCCATTTAGTAGATCTGCCGTAAGCGGTTTACCAATTAGAGGTGTATACAGTTCTTCTAAACTATCATGTACAATGGTACCGAAAGTATTGGGTGCCAAGGTTTCTTCTACTTGTAATACCTCGTTAATATTTAATAAATTCTGCTTGTAGAAATCAATAGGGTTTCTAATGTAATTGCTGAGTGAGCTAGGTGAAAAACCTTTTCTGGCTTTGTCTTTTATAAGCGCAGCCAGCGAAGTGGTTTTTTCTACCTGTTCAATTTTTTTGGTAATAGGTTGTATAGTTGGTGTAGCTATAAAAGATTTAATATTTGTTCTATTATCATCTGTCAATAACTGTGTAATCAATCGACTTCGTTCTCCGCCTTCTAATGCATCTGGCTCGGTATTGTACAATATATATACATTTTTGGCACGTTGTAATAAACGATAGAAGTGATACGTATAAACAGCATCTTTCTCTTTATAGGTCGGTAATCCGTTTTTGATTTTTAGGTCGTACGGAATAAATGAATTGTTAGATTTACCCGATGGCAATACACCTTCGTTGACAGAAGTAATAATAATAGTTTCAAAATCTAACAAACGACTTTCTAGCATTCCCATAATCTGGATGCCTTCAATAGGATTTCCCTGAAAATCTAAAGTTTCTGAGCTTAACAACTGTGAAAATAGATGTTTTAAACTTTTAAGATTATTGATATAGGTAAAACTGTTACAAAGATCTTTTAGCTGATTGAATAATGTAAAGAATTTATAAAGCTGCTCTAACAAAAGAGAATTTTCTTTTACTACGTCTATAACTCTTATGGCTTCAATAAGAGCTAAAAAATCATCTATAAGTCGATTCGGGTTATTCTTGACATCTTCGAACAGTAAGTTGATTGCTGCATTTTCTGGTAATAGTTCACGTATTTGTGCATTTGTGATATATGACCAGTTATTTGTTTTAATTTTTGATATTAAACTGTCTGTAGAGACTTCATTTGCGTCAAATAAAAGTACAGCATACGAATGTGTCAAAAGATTAAGTAAGTACTTGTAGAACCATCCTTTTTCGGTCTTTTGTTCATGAAACTCTATAAGGTTGGTGAAAAAGCTAGCCAAAGTAGTAGATGCTAACTTTTGACCCATGGTAATATTGGTAGCAGGTATATTATCGGGAATAGAATTTAATAACGGATTTAATAATTCTTCATTACCAAGTACAATAGCTGCATTGCGTAGAGCATCTGGTGAGTCATTCTGAATTTTGTATAATAAATCGCCTACATAATTTACTTGAGAGATGTTTTTAGGCACCCCAATTATTTCAATATGTTTTTCGGTGTTATAGTAATTGGTTAGTCCCGCAAGAGGTTTTCCTTTTAAAACGTTCCATGTGCTTTGATAGTTTCTTATAAAGAAACCGGCATCATGAATATTGTCTTGTAAGAAGTAGGGGTCAATATCCCAATAAATATTGGCATCTGTTTTTTCAAGAATAGTCTGTATAAGAATACTCTCGGCAGTATTCAAGGCATTAAAACCAAGAAAGATGTGTTTTTTATTCGTGTTATCAAGGTAGTTAGGCAATTCTGCTACCGAGGTTTTATAGATGAGTCCCTGGTGACCAAGTCCTTGTTCTAGTAATCTTCCATTAAATTGATTGTAGATATCTTCTAAATACCTCCAGAAGTGAAGGTAGTTTTGAATCATTTCAGAATTATCAGGATTCAATGACCAATGGTTGACTTCCTGAATGGCAGCAACATTCTGGTATAGTGTAGACGCATCAACTAAGTAACGGTCTACTTCATTAAAATCTTGTAAAAGTATTTGTCCCCATTTTAAAAAAGAATCGAAAGATTCCTTTTCATAATCGCCCACTTTTAAATAGGCATTATAGAGTTCAAATAATTGTGTGGTAGTATTTGCAGTTACAAGGTTAGAAACCTTTTCAATGAAATCTTCAATACTATAGATATCAGGGGCAAGTACGGTTTGTGTAAGTGATTTTGATAGTATTTTTTTAAGAAATACACCTGCTCGTTTACTTGGTAGAATAAAAACTACTTTACCAGTATCTGGGTTATTTTTTAAAACGTCTAGTACTACATCTTGTATAAAACTCTGCATATAGTGTAAAAATAAAAAAGCCCCGCAATATTGCGGGGCTTTTAGTTATTAAAACACTTAGGTTTTTATAAACTTATTTTACTAAGTTAATTTCTACCCTTCTGTTTTGAGCTCTACCAGTTCTTGTATTGTTTGTAGCCATTGGCTTAGACTCACCGTAACCTACAGCAGATAATCTAAACTCTTCGATTCCTTTGTCTACTAAGAATTCTTTTACAGAAAGAGCTCTTGACTCAGAAAGGCTTTGGTTTAATTTTTCGCTACCTACGCTGTCAGTATGACCTTCAACAGTAAACTTAGCGTTAGGGTATTCTTTAAGGATTGTGATAATGTCAACCATTACAGAAGTAGACTCAGCTTTGATAGAAGATTTACCAGTATCAAATAAGATAGTTCTAGCATAATCATTCAATTGCTTTTGAACTTCTTCAGTTACTTCAGGACAACCAGCGTTAGCTACTGTACCAGCAACATCAGGACATTGATCATCTTTGTCAAGTACACCATCACCGTCTTTATCAGCCCAAGGACAACCTTTGTTTTCAGCAGGACCAGCTTCAGAAGGACAAGCGTCATCTTTATCAGCAACACCATCGCCATCAGCATCAGGACAACCAGCTAAAGCAGGAAGACCAGCTTCGTTAGGACAAGCATCATCTTTATCAGCAACACCGTCACCGTCAGCATCAGGACATCCGTTCATTTCTTTAGAACCAGCTTCGTTAGGACAAGCATCTTTGCTGTCTTCGATGCCATCGCCGTCAGAATCAGGACAACCGTTGAATGCTTCAAGACCAGCAACTTCTGGACAAGCATCATCTTTATCATAGATACCATCACCGTCAGTATCAGTACCACCAAATTTAACTGAAATACCAGCTAAGTGTTGGAAGTGAGGAGCTAAGTAATCTTCGAAAGCATGCTTGTAAGAAGATTGTAATGTAAGACCTAAGTTTTCAGTAAACCAGATATTAACACCAATACCACCATTTGCAGTACCAGCACCGATTTCATCGATCCAAGTATAACCACCACCAATCTCTACGAAAGGATCAATAACAGTTTGTCTTTTTATGATATCATATTTAATTGTACCATCTATAGCGTAGTGAGAAAGGTCGTCAACGCTAGTATCACCAAATTTGCTAATCTTGTTAAGAGAACCTCTAGCTCCAACAGAGAAACCATCTCCAATTGACTTAGATACTCCTACATAAGAGACAGAAGGTAAAATGTTCCAGTGATCGTTCACATTGAAGAATTCGTTACCGAAAGAACTTACATCCGAAGTTGGATATACGTCAACGGCATTAACCCCAAATTGCACTTGCCAAGGGTTATTCTCGTCTTGCGCTTGTATGCTGTTGATACCTACCACAAGTAGGGCAACTGCCAATAATTTGCTAAGATGTTTCATGTATTAAATTTTAAGTTTAAGTGTTTATTAGCTGCAAATGTAACTTGTTAAATATTATTAACAAAATCAATTTCCTATTTTTTTTAATGCATTTAATAGATTAAATATTGCATTTAAACGATTTTTAATTCTTTTCCGACTTCTGTAAATGCTTTTATGGCAGCATCTAAATGTTCTTTTGTATGAGCAGCAGATAGTTGAACCCTAATGCGGGCCTTATCTTTTGGTACTACAGGATAGAAAAAACCAATCACATAAATTCCTCTTTCCAACAACTTATTTGCCATATCTTGTGATAATTTGGCATCGTATAACATTACAGGTACTATTGCAGAATCTCCGTCAACAATGTCGAAACCTGCGTTTTTAATGCCTTTTTTGAAGTATGCAGTATTTTCCTGCAATTTATCTCGCAGCGAAGTGTCATTTTCTAACATATCGAATACCTTTATAGATGCCCCTACAATAGCTGGCGCTAAAGAGTTAGAGAACAAATAAGGTCTAGAGCGTTGTCTTAATAGGGTAATAATTTCTTTTTTACCAGTTGTGTAACCCCCCATTGCACCACCTAATGCCTTACCAAGTGTACCGGTGATGATATCTATTCTGCCCATCACTCCTTTTTCCTCTAAGGTTCCTTTTCCTTTTTCACCTATAAATCCGGTAGCATGGCATTCATCTATCATAACTAAAGCATCGTACTTATCGGCTAGATCACAAATTTTATCTAACGGAGCTACAATACCATCCATAGAGAACACGCCGTCGGTAACAATAATTTTAAATCGTGCGCCGTCTTCATTCGCTTTTATAAGTTGTGCCTCTAAATCTTGCATGTTACTATTAGCATAACGGTAACGCTTTGCTTTACACAAACGCACACCATCAATAATAGAGGCATGGTTTAAAGAATCAGAAATAATAGCATCTTCTGCATTTAGCAAAGGTTCAAACACCCCACCATTGGCATCAAAAGCAGCGGCATATAATATGGTGTCTTCTGTGCCATAGAAATGAGCAATCTTTGCTTCTAATGTCTTATGTATATCTTGGGTACCACAAATAAATCTAACAGAAGACATACCGAAGCCATGCGTATCCATAGCATCTTTTGCCGCCTGTATAACATCTGGGTGAGATGAAAGTCCTAAATAATTATTAGCACAAAAATTGATAACCTCTTGCCCGGTGTTGATTTTGATTACAGCATCTTGCGGAGAAACGATAATTCTTTCCTCTTTAAAGAGTCCGTCATTTTTAATGTTCTCAATTTCTTGCTGTAGATGTTCTTTAATTTTTCCGTACATATTCCTTTATATATAATCTAGTTCTATTTCAGTATTAATATACACAATGATCTTGTGATCTATGGTGTAGCCCATATTTGAAAAACTCTGGGCATACGTATTTATTTGATGATGGTATTTTGGGTTTTGTTCGCCTGTTTTATAATCTATAATGGTAGCGTGGTTATCTTTTAGCACCACCCTATCTGGTCTTTGAACCGTACCATCTGCCATTAATAGGTCGCGTTCATTTAGTACTTCAACATCATTTTGGTAAAATTGCGTCAAATCTTTATGAAAGATGACCTTTTTTACAATTTCCTTTGTCCCGTTTACTTCTTGCTCTTTTATCAATCCTTTTTGTAGCGCCATTTGTACAGCTCTATCTAAATCGACCGTTGTAAAAATAGCACCTAATATATAATGTATAACATTACCTTGATTAATGGCAACATCTAAGCCTTCATCCCATAAAGTACCAGCTAATGCAAGTATCTTAAAATCGGGTCTATTTATGTTAGTATATATATAAGGTATAGTAAGTTGATCTGTACTCGTTTGTTTTTTAGATGTCTGTGGTATTAATTTACCAAAGTCGTATGATAGTTTGTCTTGTTGATATTCGCCTATACTCTTTAGAAAATGTATGAATAGACCAGAGTAACTATTTGTATTGTGTTCTCCTTTTCTGTCAAGTTTGTTGGCGCTAATAATAAACAGGGCATTAACCGCTCTTGTAAGCACTACATATAAAAGATTGAAAGCATCAAGCTGTAATTTTTGATGGTCAATTTCATAAAGTAATGATTCAAGTTCACCGTATTCTTGAACTTCTTGTTTTTTATTGATAAGTACTTCGGAAAAGCCAAGGAATTCTTCTTTGTTTACCGGAAGCCATAATTTTGGATCAATCTCTTCAAACACGTTTGAATTTGCATAAGGGAAAATAACTACCGGAAACTCCAGCCCTTTAGATTTATGAATGGTCATAATTTGTACCGATTCAATATTTTCGGGTGTGCTTATGCTTGCCGAGTTACCTTTCTTATCCCAATAGTCTAAAAATGACTGCATGTCAGAACCATACTTTTGCTCTACATCAAAAACCAGATCCATAAATGCAGAAAGGTGCGCATCTGAAGTTGGGATAAGATCAAAGGTTTTTATGCCATAAGCCAATCCGTCAAAAACCGAAGCCTGTCTTAGTTTAGAAGCATCGAAACCATAAGTTTCTAACAAGTGTGTATTAAGCTTTCCTAAATTCTCATAGATATAGGCATGCTTATCATTTTTGCCTTCCGACAGAAAATTTAAAATCTCATATTGGATCTCTAGTTCAGTAGGTTGAACCATATGCCTTATCAGCTGAACTAAGAAAATAGCTTTGGCACTTTCACTAAGTAATAGGGAATCTGAAGAAACAACGGGAATTTTGTGCTGCATTAAAAAATCTGCCAACAGAAGACCATGCTTTTTCTTTCTTATAATAATACAGATATCGCTAAAGGTATACCCTTGGCTTAAACATTGTTGAATAGTTGCCAATGTGTTCGCTGCATATTCCTCATCAGTATCTTCTTCTAACAAGGAAATATTTACGTAACCACCCTCTTTCTGATTGGTTTCTTGTGTATTGCCAATTTTAAAGAACTCTTGGTAAATGTCGTTTTCTAAAAACGGACTAATACTTTGAAAAAAGTTGTTATTGAAGTTGATGATTTCTGCATAACTTCTATAGTTTTTTGGTAACGTAACCAGATCAGACTGTATGGTGAATGGGTGCGCTTGGTGCGTTGCTAATTCAAGAAATTGTTCGGCTTTACCACCACGCCATCTATAAATGGCTTGTTTTGGGTCTCCCACCAAAAACAAAGATCCAGTACTGCCCAATTCATCTTCACCCTCCATGGCGCTACCAATTAAAGGAATAAGATTTTCCCATTGCATTTGCGAAGTGTCTTGAAATTCGTCTATGAAATAATGACGATACTTTTCTCCAAGGCGCTCGTAAATAAAAGGGGCAGGTTGGTCTTTAACCTCTTTTGCAATTAAGGTGTTAAATTCAGAAATAGACAATTGGTCTTTTTCTTCTTGAATAATCTTCAGTTCTTTTTGTATCGCATTTAGTAATGCAAAAGGAATGATGTTTCTATTGATGTTAGCATACAATCCCCTTTTATATATAAGCTGTTTTATAGCTTGATAATGATGAAGTAATTGTGATGCTAATTCTGCTGGAGCATTTTTAATGGTTGCTTTTACTATTTTTCCTTCAATTAAATTATCCTCTAGTTTGTTATTGTAGAGTTGTGTAGGTGTAAAGTTGCCAGCTACTATTTTTTTGAAATGGTTAGGTAAGGTTTCTCTAGGGAAATCTTTTAAATCTAAGCCAGATGAAGTGATAACATCAAGAGCTGCAGTAGCAAGTTCTACAATTTTTTTCTCTAAAGTTTTGGTTTCTTTTTTAAGATGAGCTTGAAGTTTTAGAAAATCGCCTAATTCTATTTCTTGTAAATGTTTTAAATGTTCGGCATTGTTTTCATCGAAAATCAGTTTACCGATTTTTAAGAGATCAAAACCAATATCCCAACTTCGGTCATCTTCAATTTTTTCAATGGCAAAATCTAAAAGTACTTTCGTAAACTCAGGATCCTCACCGGCTTTACTAATAACACGCTCAACAGCTTCTTGTAAAAGTAAGTCTACATCAAGAACAACCTCAAAGTTCTGAGGTATCTTCAAATCTTTAGCGAAAGTTCTAATAAGTCTGTGGGTAAACTTATCTATGGTAGAAATATCAAAAAAGGCATAGTTGTGTAGTATTTGCTTTAATCGAAGTTTACTTAATGCTGGCAGTTCTTCAAAAGTGTAATTGGTTTCTTTTAGTATGTCATTAAATAATGGATTAGCATCTTCAGTAGAAGTGATTTTAGAAAACTCGAACAGGCTGTTCAATATTCTATGTTTCATCTCATTTACTGCTTTGTTAGTAAATGTGATAGCTAATATTTTTCTGAAATTCTGCGGCGAAGCCAGTATAATTTTCAAGTAAACCTTAGCAAGAGCGTAGGTTTTACCTGATCCGGCAGAAGCATTGTATATGGTAAAAGAATTACTGGACACTGATTTTTACTGCAAATTAAGGATTCCTGTACAGTTCTTAACAAATTATTACATGAATATAAATGTTAAAATCCGTAACTTTGAGATACAATTAATATTAATCTAAAAACACATAAATTATGGCTTTTGAACTACCAAAATTGCCTTACGCCTATGATGCTCTTGAGCCTCATATTGATGCAAGGACAATGGAAATACACCATACAAAACATCACCAAGGATATACATCTAAATTAAATGCTGCTATAGAAGGTACTGACCTTGCTGGGAAGTCTATAGAAGATATTTTAACAGGATTGGATATGAGTAATGGTGCTGTTAGAAATAACGGTGGAGGATTTTACAATCACTCATTATTCTGGACAATATTATCACCAAACGGTGGAGGAAAGCCTAGTGGTGAATTAGCAACTGCAATTGAAAGCGCTTTTGGTTCTTTCGAAGAATTCAAAAATAAGTTTACAACTGCTGCAGGTACAAGATTTGGTTCTGGTTGGGCATGGTTATGTGTTCATAAAGGAGGTAAAGTAGAAGTATGTTCTACACCAAATCAAGACAATCCATTAATGCCAGGAGTTGAATGTGGAGGTCAGCCAATCTTAGGTTTAGATGTATGGGAACATGCATATTACCTAAATTACCAAAACAAGAGACCAGATTATATTGAAGCGTTTTTCAATATTATTAACTGGGATGAAGTTTCGAAAAGATACGCAAGTAACAAATAATAAAGAGTAGAAATATTCTTAACTATTTTGTAAGAAACCACTTATGAATTATTCATGGGTGGTTTTTTTGGTTTTAAAATAGAAAAGGGCGGAGAAGTCTCCACCCTTTTCGTCCCAAATCTTACCATAAACTTAACCTACTTATGCTATGGCGAGACTAAATTACTGGTATTGAGTAAATAAAAAAAGGATTTTTAAGAAAAATATAAACTTTTATTTAACAGAAGATGTTTTACTAGGGGTAGGTCATTAGGGCTAACTAGTTGTTTTATAAGCCAATTGGTATAAAATAAAAAGACGGAGCATTGCTCCGTCTTTTCCCCAAATCTTACCATGAACTTAACCTACTTATGCTATGGTTCTGTAAATATATAGGCATACGGTGTTTTATAAAGAGCTATTCGTTGTACGTCACAAACTTAGGTTGTACTACTAGAATTAATAATTTAGGAAGATTTTGTGTGGTTGTGAAGTTAGAAATGGCTTTAAAATAAAAAGACGGAGCAATGCTCCGTCTTTTCCCCAAATCTTACCATGAACTTAACCTACTTATGCTATGGTTCTGTAAATGTATATGCAGATGGGGTATTATAAAAAGCTATTCGTTGTACGTCACAAACTTAAGTTGTACTACTAGAATTAATAATTTAGGAAGATTTTGTGTGGTTGTGAAGTTAGAAATGGCTTTAAAATAAAAAGACGGAGCAATGCTCCGTCTTTTTCCCCAAATCTTACCATGAACTTAACCTACTTATGCTATGGTTCTGTAAATGTAATAGGCTTGTTAATGAATGTAAAAGGTATTGGCTGAAAGTCTCGTAATTACGTTAAAAGGAGCTTTGTGAAGAAACGGATTACAAATCTGTTTGAAGAAAAAAATGGCAAATAAAAAAGGTGGAGAAACCTCCACCTTTTTTGCCCCAAATCTTACCATGAACTTAACCTACTTATGCTATGGTAGCTTTAAAAGTAAAGCTGGTTAAGTCAAATCGACCATTCGGTCGTTAAAATACTGTATTCATCGATGAAATACATAAATAGAATGCATTTCATCGATATATTATTTAATATGCGCGTTCGTTGTTGCCTTCATAAAAGTTAATGAATGCCTTATTTACTACTCTATTTCCGCCTGGTGTTGGGTAGTTACCGGTAAAATACCAATCTCCTAAGTTTTTAGGACAAGCCTCATGTAGGTTTTCAATGGTTTGGTAAATAATAGAAACTTCAGCGTTTATTCCTTCAGGGCTAAGTAACTCTCCGGTTTTCTTTGAAATTTGTTTCGCGGTAAATGGAGCATAGAATTCTTTAACATAGTTAATAACGTCGTTATCATGACTACCAACCTGTGTTAAGCACTTTTTGTAGATATCTTCTACGATATGCATAGAGTTATTGTCTTCGTGTAAAGCTAAAGTTGCTTTAAAGGCAATAAAGTCTTCTAGTTTGGCCATATCAATACCATAACAATCTGGATATCTAATTTGCGGCGCAGATGATACCACTATAATTTTCTTAGGTGATAATCTATCTAATATTCTTAGAATACTCTTTTTTAATGTGGTACCCCGAACAATACTATCATCGATAATAACTAGATTGTCACCTTTCTTTACAGATCCATAAGAAATGTCATAGACGTGCGCTACAAGATCATCTCTACTGCTATCTTGAGTAATGAATGTTCTAAGCTTCGCATCTTTAATGGCAACTTTCTCTATTCTAGGGCGTACATCTAGTATCTCATGTAATTGTTCACCTGTAATACCTGTACCTAAAGCTAGTATTTGCTCTTCCTTTTTCTTGTTCAAGTAATTTTGAGCTTCCTTAACCATTCCGTAGAAAGAAGTTTCGGCTGTATTTGGTATATATGAGAAAACGGTATTCTTGATATCCTCGTTGATAGCTTCTAATATTTGAGGAAATACCAACTTACCTAAAGCTTTACGCTCTTGGTAAATTTCTTTATCGCTACCTCTAGAGAAATAGATACGTTCAAAAGAACAAGCTTTTCGCTCTTTAGGCTCTAGTATTTGTTTAATGTCGCTGGTGCCATTCTTTTTAATAATGATAGCTGCACCGGGATCTAATTCTTTCACCTCGTCGTAAGGTACATTGAATACGGTTTGTATTGCTGGTCTTTCTGATGCTACAACAACAACTTCGTCATCTCTATAGTAGTATGCAGGTCTAATGCCGCTTGGATCTCTTAATACAAAAGCATCACCATGACCAAGTAAACCTGCCATCGCATAACCACCATCAAAATTTTTGGCAGCCCTTCTTAATATTTTGTACACCTTTAAACGTTCGGCTATGAGGGGAGAAGCTTCTTGTTTAGTGTATCCTTCTTTTTTAATTTGCTTGTATAGTTTGGCAACCGCATCATCTAGAAAATGACCTATCTTTTCCATTACGGTCACCGTATCGGCCATTTCTTTTGGATGTTGCCCTAACTGAATTAAATTATCGAACAGTTCGTGAACATTGGTCATGTTGAAATTACCTGCAACAATAAGGTTACGGTGCATCCAATTGTTTTGTCTTAAAAATGGGTGAACACTTTCAATACTGTTTTTACCAAAAGTTCCATAACGTACATGCCCTAAAAGTAATTCTCCTATATAAGGTATGTGCTTTTTTTGCAAAGCAACATCATCTTCATACTCCGGATGCTCTTTAAGCTCAGAGTTGATACGGTCGTTGATTTGGGCAAAAATATCTTGTATAGGTTGTTGTTGACATGAGCGTACACGGCTCATATAACGTTCCCCAGCTTCTACATCTAATTTTATACTAGCAAAACCTGCACCATCTTGACCACGATTGTGCTGTTTTTCCATCATTAGATACATTTTATTTACACCATAAAATGCTGTTCCATATTTTTCCTTGTAATACTCTAGTGGTTTTAATAACCGTATTACAGAAATACCACACTCATGCTTAATTGCGTCACTCATTGTTTTTGGTATTAAAAAAGCCCCAAAAAATTGAGGCAAGGGGATTATTGTAATTCTATATCAAACTGAGTCAGTCTTTTAAACTGATGTAGTCTCTCTCTAATTTCTTTACGATCTAAGTCAACCATTCTTTCTGTGCCAAATTTTTCAACACTAAAGGATGCCAAATTGGATCCGTGTATAATAGCCTTCTTCATATTCTCAAAAGAACTATCATCGCTTGCTGCCAGATATCCTGAAAATCCACCAGCAAAAGTATCACCTGCACCAGTTGGGTCAAATACCTCTTCTAAAGGTAATGCCGGTGCAAAGAAGATTTGGTCTTCATTAAATAATAAAGCCCCATGTTCCCCTTTTTTGATAACCACATATTTAGGCCCCATGGTAAAAATCTTTTGAGCTGCTTTAACTAAAGAGTATTCGCCAGTTAGTTGTCTAGCTTCCTCATCATTAATAGTTAGTACATCTATATGTTTAATGACTTCCATTAAATCATTCAAAGCATTGTCCATCCAAAAATTCATGGTGTCCAATATGATTAATTTTGGTCGTTTTTTCATCTGATTAATTACACCTAATTGAACAATTGGGTGGAGATTACCTAGCATAACTACATCGGCATCATTATAATCTTCAGGAACTACAGGGTTGAAGTCTTCTAGGGTGTTCAATTCTGTAACAAGAGTATCTCTAGAATTTAAATCGTTATGGTATTTACCTTTCCAGAAGAAAGTTTTGCCACCTTTTACGATTTCCAAGCCAGAAATGTCAATACCTCTGTCAGTTAAAAGATCTAAATATTCTTGTGGTAAATCATCACCTACAATAGAAATAATAGCTGAATCTACATCGAATTGAGATGCTGCTAAGCCAATATAGGTAGCTGCGCCGCCCAATATTTTATCTGTTTTTCCAAAAGGAGTTTCGATGGCGTCAAAAGCGACAGTACCTACTATTAAAAGCTTGCCCATAAAATTGTAAAAATTTAAGCTGCAAATATACGATTTTGTAGTTCGAAATTAATAATAGGATAGACAGATTACTGGATACAGATATTGATTTTTCAATGTAACACCAATATGTTAGCTTATTTCTACCGAAGTTATTCGTTTAGCTTAAATTTTTTTAGATTCTGTAGCTCTTGGTATAGAATATTATTTTTAATTTCATATTTTAATCCCTCTTTTAATACATTTTCGGCATTAATCCACAATTCTTTTTTAATTTTTAAAATCTTTTTGTTATCATCAGAATTTATGTCTTCACTATTCATTTGGTTATCCAATTTCTTTCCCTCTTTTATGTATGTATTTGCTAATTCTATTCTAGCCTTTATATGTTCCGGTTTTAAGAAAAGAATTCTTTTATAATATTTAATTGATTCTAAAGGTAAATTGACAGTATTGTATGATTCAGCCAATTCATAGTATAAGTCAACATTTGCAGGGCCATTTTTGAGAGTTTGTGTCAAAAATTCAATACGTTTATTATAATCGCCTATTCGGTTGTATATCCCGGCCATTACGTAGGGAAATCCTGCATTTGAGGGCGCTAATTTTTGACCATAATTTAAAATTTTTAAAGCATTTTCGTGATTAGATATATTTTTATATGATTGACCTAGCTCTAACATAAAGGTGATGTAACTATCGGTACTTAAAAATCCTGCACCATGATATATGAGCTGATTGCCACAGAGTACTGCATCTTCAAATTGATGAGTTTTGTAAAAGAGTGTAAAAGCTTCGTATAGTGATCTAATTTTTTTACCATTAGAATATTGGTATACTTTATAAAATTCTGATGCGCTTAATTTAGAATCAAAACTTATATTCTCTTTGGCTTGTGTAAAAAGTGAGTCTGCTTTTGAATAATTTGGTTTGAAAATATTAATTAAATTATTAGTATCAATTAGATTTCTTTCTTCAATGAACATATTGAAGCCTTTTTTAAAAGAAGTGATTCTTTTGTCAGTTCGCGGGTCGTTGTAAGTATAAAATGTAGCTGGTAATGCGTTGTTTAGCTTGTTTAGGTATTGGTCAATAGTAAAACCCAATTTAGAAACGCTATAGCCTAAGTGTTGATCAGCAACTAGCTCCAAATTGTCTAAATCCGAACCTTGTGTAAATTCATGATTGTTGATATGATGACCAATTGCATGTAGTAATGAAAGATTATGAATGTTGAAATTCTCCCAAGCTGTAAGTGAATCTATTTGGTATGTTGGAATGACAATATATCTATTTTTTCTGTGGTATTCGAATGATATATATGAAAGTTTCTCTCAACACCAATTGTTTCAAGTAGAGAATCAATAGTTTTAATATTTTCTTTTCTCAAAGGACTTAAAATATGCTGTTCGGTTTCTGAAAAATTATGTCCAAAAGAACAGATCTTGGAACTTTGAGCATGACTTGTCAAGACATTAAAGACAATAGCAAAAGTTGGCAAGTAAAGAAATAGCTTCATTATATATTACTTAGAGTATCTCGTTAAGAAAAGAGAAAGAATATAGCTTAAATATTATTTCCTACCAAAATCAGCAGGAATTTCTCCCCAAGCTTTTGTTTCCCATTTTACGATAACAGTAGTGTATTGGTTTTTCTTTAACCAGTCTACAGCTCTGTCTATAAGGTCAAAAAGATTCTTGTTCTTAGCAGATACTGTTAGTTTTGTATTACATTTTTTTTTGCGCACCCAACTCATGGCAGTTCTAGAATCTGTATAGATGATACGATCACTATTACGCTCTTTCAAAAATGCTAGTCCGTGAACGAGAGCTAAAAACTCCCCAATATTATTGGTCCCTTGCGGAAAAGGACCTTGTTTAAATAATTTTTTACCCGTTTTAGTATCTACACCTTGGTATTCCATAACTCCGGGATTTCCACTAGAAGCCGCATCAACAGAAATAGAATGATAATTAGGTAGCCCTATTCGTGCCAATTCCTCTTTTGATAGTGAAGGTGCTGTTTTTTTCTTTCCTTTAAAATCGGCATAATTACCATTGTAGGCTTTTTTGGCGACGTCAAAAGATTCAAAAGATTTGTATTCTGCACCGGCATAGTTTGCAATAGATTTTTTGCATTCCTTCCAAGAATCGAAAATACCTGGCTTTTTACCTTTCCAGACGACATAGAATTTTCCTTTTTTAGCCATTACTGTTTCGATAAAATTTCGTCAATAACTTTAGGGAAATGCTCATATTCTAATTGGTGAACTTTAGATGCAATATCTTCTGCTGTATCGTTAATAGCGATTGGTGCTTTTGCTTGTTTAATGATTGCGCCTTCATCGTAATGAGCATTTACATAATGTATGGTAATGCCAGTTTCAGTTTCTTTTTGTTTTTTAACTGCATTATGAACGTTCATACCATACATGCCTTTGCCACCGTATTTAGGCAACAATGCAGGATGGATATTTATGATTTGCTTTGGAAAAGTATTCGTAATAGATTCTGGTATTTTCCATAAAAAGCCGGCCAATACTATAAGGTCAGGTTCTAAGGATTGCATCATATTTAAAATAAAGTCACTTTTAGAAAACGCTTGGCGGTTAAAGAACAAAGCGTTTATTTCAAGTCTATTACACCGTTCTATGACTTTGGCATCGCTTTTGTTAGTTAATACACAGCATATAGTAACATCTTTGCGGAGTTTAAAATAGTTGGCAATGTTTTCAACATTAGATCCAGAACCTGAGGCAAAAAGAATAATTTTTTTGGTTTTCAATACAAATGGTCTTTTAAGAGAGCGAACAATAAAATTAAAGTTCTGCAAATAAAGCAAATTTAAAGCTTGTCAGAATTTAGAAAAAAACGATTATCATTTACAGTTCTAATTACCTCACTACTTTTCAATACCTTTTATCAACGTTACCGAAACAAAATATTAATGAGGTAAAATTACAGCACATGTATTTAATTTTATTAAATTACCATACATTTTAACGACAATTAGTGTAATTAAACCAAAGTTTTTTATTTTTGCCTTCAATTTAAATTTTTAAAACAAATATTATTATGTCAGACATTGCATCAAGAGTTAAAGCTATCATCGTTGATAAATTAGGAGTTGATGAAAACGAAGTGGTAACCGAAGCTAGCTTTACTAACGATTTAGGCGCAGATTCATTAGACACGGTAGAGTTGATAATGGAGTTCGAAAAAGAATTTGATATCCAAATTCCAGACGATCAAGCTGAGAATATCGCAACTGTTGGTCAAGCGATCAGCTATATAGAAGAAGCGAAGTAAAGCATGTTTTCTTAAATAGAATTCAAATTATCCATGTGGTAAACACTCCGCATGGATAATTTTTTTTAATTTACGCTTGGTTTAGATTTAAACAAACAAAAGTTAAATGCAGTTAAAGCGAGTTGTAGTTACAGGTTTGGGGGCACTTACCCCAATTGGTAACAATATTGAAGAGTATTGGAATGCCTTGATTAACGGTAAAAGTGGATCGGCACCAATTACTTATTACGATACAGAAAAATTCAAAGTAAAGTTCGCGTGTGAGTTGAAGAACTACAAAACCGAAGATCACTTTGAAAGAAAAGAAGGGCGTAAGCTAGATAGATTTGCACAATATGCACTTGTATCTTCTGACGAAGCTATTCTTGATTCTAAATTAGATTTAGAAAAACTTGATAAATTTCGTGTTGGTGTTATTTGGGGAGCAGGAATCGGAGGATTGGAAACTTTCCAGAACGAAGTCATGAATTTTGCTAATGGTGATGGTACACCAAGATTCAATCCATTCTTTATACCAAAGATGATTGCAGATATCGCACCAGGAAACATTTCTATAAAACATGGTTTTATGGGACCTAACTATACAACTGTTTCAGCATGTGCCTCTTCGGCAAATGCAATGATAGATGCCTTGAACTATATACGTTTAGGTCATTGTGATGTCATCGTAACAGGTGGTAGCGAGGCGGCCGTAACTATTGCAGGCATGGGTGGTTTCGGAGCAATGCACGCATTATCAACAAGAAATGATAGTCCAGAAACGGCTTCAAGACCTTTTGATGCAACTAGAGATGGTTTCGTTTTAGGTGAAGGAGCAGGGGCATTAGTTCTTGAAGAATATGAGCATGCAGTTGCTAGAGGAGCAAAAATTTATGCAGAAGTAGCAGGTGGTGGTATGACAAGCGATGCTTACCATATGACTGCGCCACACCCAGATGGGATAGGGGTAGTTAGAGTAATGCAAAACTGTTTAAAAGATGCAGGTCTATCAATTGAAGATGTAGATGCTATTAATACACATGGTACTTCTACACCTTTAGGTGATGTTGCAGAGCTTAAGGCAATTACCAAAGTCTTTGGTGAACATGCAAAAGATATAAATATAAATTCTACCAAGTCTATGACCGGTCACCTATTAGGAGCAGCCGGAGCTATTGAAGCAATTGCATCGATTTTGGCAATGGAACATGGTATAGTGCCACCAACTATTAACCATACTACGGTAGATGAGAATATAGATCCTAGTTTAAACCTTACATTGAACAAAGCTCAAAAACGAGATGTAAAAGTTGCTATGAGTAACACATTTGGTTTTGGTGGGCACAATGCATGTGTGGTTTTTAAAAAAATTGATTAATTAGTTTTATGTCATTTCCCACAAACTTATTTAATTCCCATCCAAAAGAGGATGGGGATTTTTTTTTGGGAATAACCAAGATTTTAGGTTTTAAGCCAAAAACATTATCTTTTTATAAAAAGGCCTTTCTACACAGGTCAATGAATATAAAAGATGAAAAGGGTAATGCTATGAATTACGAACGGCTAGAATTCTTAGGTGACTCTATGCTAGGCACTATAATCTCTAAGCATCTTTACAGTGAAGTTCCAGAAGGTGACGAAGGTTACTTGACCAAAATGCGATCTAAAATTGTTAGTAGAGAGCATTTAAATGAACTAGGTAAAGATTTGGGTTTAATTAATTATGTAGAAAGTAGAATACCTAAATCGCACTTTGGTCAAAATATACATGGTAATGTATTTGAGGCATTAGTAGGTGCAATCTACCTTGACCGTGGTTATAAATATTGCGAAAAATTTATATACAAAAGAGTTGTAGAGCCCTATGTAGATATTGAACAACTAGAAGGTAGGGTCATTAGTTACAAAAGTTTAGTAATCGAATGGTGTCAGAAGAAAAAGAAATCTTTCGATTTTGACGTTTATGAAGATACTGGCAATGATCCATTAAAACATTTTGCCGTTAAACTTTCAATTGGCGGTAATGTTGTTGCAAAAGCTAGAGCAACTTCAAAGAAGAAAGCAGAAGAGAGAGCTTCAAAAAGAGCTTTTTTTGCTTTGCAGGACAAGATGGAAAATTAATCATTTAACAAAATGATAAAAAGCTAACATTTTATTAACTTTTAATGTGTTTTTATCAATTTATCTAACTAGGCTTTATAGCTTAGAAGTTCTATATTTACCGTTTTGTGGAAGTATGGCTACGACTTATAAAATAAATGATGATTTTTATGATGAATCTTTCAGCCTTATAGCTTTACACACTACCTTAGAAGATTTTGCTTTAGCCTACGGATTAAACCAAAGTGTTAAGTCAAAATTTGTAAGAGCAAAAAAGAATTTTATTCTTGCTGAAAATAAATCGTTTCCCATTTTTGAATGGGAAGATACGTATAATGATATGTATTGGGTGTTAATTGCCAATCATAGTAGTGAAAAAGAGCTCATTGTACGAGATGATTTATTTAAGAACGAAACAACATATAAGACACCTCGGCTCATACCTGAGTATAAGGATGTCGACTATCTATTAAAAATAGAAACTGAGAAGGATTTTGATATAAATTCCTTAATAAAGAACATATTAATGTTGCCTAGGGTTATGGCAGCTTATGAAATAAGTACAGACAAACTAAAATCAAAGAACAATCTAATTTTTTAAATATGCCAACTGTAAAAAAGACGAAAATTGTTGCCACCTTAGGGCCTGCAACTAGTAAAAAAGAGGTACTCAGGAGCATGATTGATGCGGGAGTAGATGTATTCAGAATAAATTTTTCTCATGCCGATTACGATGATGTTAAAGAGCGTGTAAAAATGATACGTGAGTTAAATGATGAAATGGATACTTATACATCTATTTTAGCAGATTTACAAGGACCTAAATTGCGTGTAGGCGTAATGGCTGGTGACGTTGTAGTTAGCCCGGGTGATGAAATAACATTTGTAACTGGTGAACCATTTGAAGGTTCTGCAGAACGTGTTTACATGAATTACAAAGAATTTCCTAGAGATGTAAAAGCTGGGGAACGCATTCTTTTAGATGATGGTAAACTTATGTTCGAAGTAGTAACAACCAATGGAGATGATGAGGTCTTAGCCAAGGTAATACAAGGTGGACCATTGAAATCTAAGAAGGGTGTTAACTTACCGAATACAAATATTTCTTTACCTGCACTTACAAAAAAGGATATTGAAGATGCCGAATTCGCTATTTCTTTAGAGGTAGATTGGATCGCACTTTCTTTTGTTCGTTTTAGTCAAGATTTAATTGACTTACAGAACATCATCAATAAGCACTCGGATCATAAAATTCCAATCATTGCTAAAATTGAAAAGCCAGAGGCTGTTGAAAATATCGATAAGATTGTTGCTTATTGTGATGGTTTAATGGTTGCTCGTGGCGATTTAGGTGTTGAAGTTCCTGCTCATGAAGTACCATTAATTCAAAAGCAATTGGTTTTAAAGGCTAAGAAAGCTAGAATACCGGTAATTATTGCTACCCAAATGATGGAGACAATGATTACTAGCCTTACACCAACAAGAGCAGAAGTAAATGATGTGGCAAACTCTGTTATGGATGGTGCTGATGCAGTAATGTTGTCTGGTGAAACTTCTGTTGGTAATTACCCAGTACAGGTTATTGAAAAAATGGCAAGTATTTTAGAGAGCGTTGAAGGTTCAGATTTAATACATGTACCTCATGATCCACCACATATTCGTACGAAAAGATTTATTACTAAATCTATTTGTTATCATGCAGCTACAATGGCCAATGATATTAAAGCGAAGGCAATTTCTACGTTAACGAATAGTGGGTATACCGCTTTTCAAATTTCTGCATGGAGACCTAGTGCGCATATTCTTGTGTTTACATCGAACAAAAGAATACTTACGCAGTTAAATTTATTATGGGGTGTAAAAGCTTTTTACTATGATAAATTTGTGTCTACAGATGATACTATCGATGATGTAAACCGTATAGCTTTCAATAAAGGATATTTGCAAGTAGGCGATATGATTATTAGTCTTGCTGCAATGCCTATTAAAGATAAAGGAATGGTAAATACATTAAGAGTAAGTGAAATAGAGTCAGGCGATATATAGTCAGATTTAGAATATATAATACAATAAAAAGGGTCGCTAATTAGCGACCCTTTTTTTATTCTTTAACCAGAAAAGTTAAGCAACTTCTTTTTCAAAGGCTATAAAATTAACGACATCACCATTGTTGTCAAAAATAGGTTCTCCTTGTATCCAACATTTATAAGTAGATCCATCTTTTCTATAGTTAACTACAGTGACCTCAAATGGTTTCTTTTCTTTTACAGCATCAGATACGACCTTTAATGTAGACTTAGAGGTCAAATTACCCTGAAACATTTTAGGACTTTTACCTATTATTTCTTCAGGATGGTATTGACTCATATTCCACATGTTTTTGGTAGCAAAAACAATGTTTAATTTGGCGTCAGTTACGACTATAATATTCTTATCTGCTTTTAATTTAGTATCGATAATTTCAGTATCGATATTCCAAGAATTGGTAGTAACCAAACTTAATAAAGCAACAGCATCTTCTTCGGTTTGTTTTATTTCTTCATAATTAGTAGCATAAAAATCCCAAGAGAGAACTGGTAACATAGTAAAGTCTAGGCTTTTTCTAAACTTGATTACGGCATTATCGTAATCTTTTAAATCTATCATACTGCGTAGTTTAGAGAGGTAATTAAAATTTCTTTTTCATTGGAATTTGCTATAAAGCTAAAAAATTACTTTTTACAGTTATAATTTTTAGAGAGGATTATTATAATTGTTTAAGTGTTCGATGGTTATACTTTAAAAAGTGATTAAAAAAGTTCAACACAAAAGAGGTGATTTTTACAGAAGAATAGTCAAAACAATAAAAAAACCCTAATAGAAATTACTTCTATTAGGGTTTTAAAAATGAATTTTACTTAGTTATAGCACTACTAGTTCCAACCGCCACCCAAGGCTTGATATACATTTACTCTAGCCATTAATTGGTCTTTTTTTGTTTCGACCAATTCCATTTTAGATTCAAGAGCTTCACGTTGTGTTAGCAATACTTCAATGTATTCAATTCTTGCTGACTGAAATAATCGTGTAGACAAATCAATAGATTCTGTTAATGCCTTTACTTGGTTTTCCTTTAAAGCATAACTCTGCTTTAGATTTTCCATTTTAGACAACTGGTTTACAACTTCAATGTATCCACTTAAAATTGCTTTTTCATATTCATATACCGCTTGAATTTGCTTGGAGTTTGCGGTATTATAATCCGCTTTAATAGCGTTTTTATTAATTAACGGGCCAACAATATCACCAACTGCACTATATATTAAAGATTCTGGAGTCTCGGTTAAGTACTTAGGTTTAAATGCTTGTAGTCCTATCCCAGCTTTCAGCCCAATTGAAGGATAAAAGTTAGCTCTTGCTACTTTTATATTTAGCTTAGCGGCTTCTAACTCATATTCAGCTTGTTTAATATCTGGTCTGTTCAAAAGAAGTTGAAATGGCAATCCTGCATAAATAGTATCCATCTGGGTTTCAATAAATCCTTCAGAATTACGGGCGATCGGCTGAGGTTGACGTCCGATTAAGAAATTTAACCTATTTTCCATTTCAACAATTTCTTGCTGTACTTCAAATTTATGGCTTTGATTTTTTAAAACTTCAGCTTCAAATCTTCTAACGGCAAGCTCGGTCGCTCTTGCAGCTTCTTTTTGTAGTCGCACCATTCTAAGCGCATTACCTTGAAGTTCAAGATTTTGCTCTATAAACGCCAATTGATTGTCTAATGCAATGAGTTCATAATAAGAATCAGCAATTTCAGCAATTAATCTAGTGACCATAAAGTTTTTACCTTCAATGGTAGATAGATATTCTAAAGCAGCTGCTTTTTTAGAGTTGCGCAGTTTCTTCCAAACATCTAACTCCCAAGTAGCAAAAAGTCCGGCAGAGTAATCTGTTAACGGCTCAGGAAACTCCTCACCATCCTTAATATCAAGATTCTTTTCTACTGCACCATTACGGGTATATTCACCTACTTTTTCAACTTCTGCACCAGCACCATAAGTTATGAAAGGAAGATATTCTCCCTTTCTAGCCTTAATCTCATTTTGAGCAACATCAATTTGTTGTATCATAATGCGTAGTTCTTGGTTGTTGGTCAATGCTGTATCAATCAATTTGGTCAGATTTTCATCTTTAAAGAAATCCTTCCATTTTAATTGGGCACTATTTGTTGAATCTGTTGCTTGATCAACATACTTAGATGGCATATTTGTATTTGCCTCTTTCAAGTCTTTTGTAGGTACGCACGAATAGAAAAAACATACGTTAATAAGAACCACCAAAAGTAGTTTTCCATTCTTAATGGTTTTTTTATTTTTGATCATCTTCTTCTTTTTTGGTTAGTTTTTTAATCATTTGCTTTAATTCACGAAGTTTTTGGCGTGTTTTACTTTCGCCTTCGCTTATTCGTACAAATTCTTCAGAAATAGGTTCGGAAGATTCCCCTTTTATGAGTCCGCGACCGTCAGCCATTATTGCAAAAATGTAATAAAGTCCTGGTATAATAAGCACCCCGATTAAAGTACCCATTAACATACCGCCCATAGCAGATGCACCAATAGTTTTGTTTGCGATTGCTCCGGCACCATGGGCTAGAACCAAAGGAATAAGGCCTGCGATAAAGGCAAATGACGTCATTAAAATAGGTCTAAATCTCACTTTAGCACCCTCGATAGCAGATTCTAAAATAGTGCTGCCTTGTCGTCGTTTTTGAACGGCGAATTCTACAATAAGCACCCCGTTTTTACCTAAGAGCCCGACCAGCATTATTAGTCCAATTTGAGCATACACATCATTTGCTAATCCCATTGTTTTTAGCATAAAGAAAGAACCAAGAATACCTATTGGTAAGGATAGCAGAATAGCAAACGGCAGTAAAAAACTTTCATACTGCGCAGCAAGTACGAAATACACAAATATTAATACGATTAGAAATATGTAAATAGATTCATTACCTCTTTGCGCTTCATCATACGATAAACCTTCCCAAGCAACGTCAAAACCTCTAGGTAGTGTTTGCTCCGCTACCTCATTAATTGCGGCAATTGCATCGCCACTGGTAAACCCTTCAGCGGGTAAACCTCTAATTGAAGCAGAATTATAAAGATTGTACCTGGTAATTTCATTAGGTCCCAATTTCTTTTCCATAGACATGAAAGCAGAATATGGCACCATTTCACCCTCTTCATTTTTTACGAACAGTTTTTCTAAATCTGAAGGCAATGCTCTGTACTCTGGAGCAGCTTGGGTATATACTTTAAAGAATCTACCAAAACGAATGAAACCTTGTTCGTATGTACTACCTATTAAAATGTTCAGGTTTTCCATTGCTTTACTGATGGAAACACCTTTTTGCATGGCAATTTTATTGTTTATTTTTAATTCGTACTGCGGATAGTTGGCAGAGTAGAAGGTAAATAAACCGGTAAGTTCATCACGTTTAGATAGCGCCTCCATAAAATCATTATTGATTTTTTCAAATTCGTGATAGTCGGTACCATCTGTCTTATCTAATAGTCGCATTGAGAATCCGCCAGAAGAACCAAAACCAGGTACAGCAGGAGGTTCAAAATATTCAATAACGGCACCCAGGTCTTTTGTTTCTTCCTCTAACTCTTCCATTATTTCATGAACCGAGTGATGGCGATCTCCCCAAGATTTAAGGTTGATCAATACCGTACCAGCGTTAGACCCACGACCTTCGGTCATAATTTCATAACCAGCTAAAGACGAAACAGATTCAACACCTTCAGTTTCTTCACAAATTTTCTGTAGTTTTCTAGCAACGTCATTTGTACGCTCTAAAGTTGATCCCGGCGGAGTCTGTATAATTGCGTAGATCATACCTTGATCTTCGTTAGGTATAAAGCCGGCAGGCAATGTTTTATTGGTAAAGAAAATACCAACACAGAAAGCACCTAAAATACCAAAAGTCAGTACTCTTCTAGCAACAATCTTATTTAAGATTTTAGTGTACCTGCCAGTAAGTTTTTCAAAACCTCTGTTAAACCAATCAATAAATTTATCTATAGGAGATTTTTTACGCTCTTTGCCGTGATTATTTTTTAGAATCATGGCACATAAAACCGGAGTTAATGTAAGTGCGACAATAGCGGATAAAACGATAGATCCAGCCATAGTAATTGAAAATTGGCGATAGAATACACCAACGGGTCCAGACATGAAGGCAATTGGAATAAATACTGAAACCATTACAAGAGTAATTGCGATAATAGCACCACCAATTTCGTTTACCACAAGTTTTACAGCTTCATACGGTCCTAAATGTGTTTCTTCCATTTTAGCATGTACGGCTTCAACCACAACGATGGCATCATCGACCACAATACCAATGGCGAGCACCAGAGCGAACAACGTAATTAGGTTAATGGATAGCCCAAACATTTGCATAATAAAAAATGCACCAATCAAGGATACTGGTACCGCAATAATTGGAATAAGAGTAGAACGCCAATCGCCTAAAAATAGAAATACAACAATGGCAACCAAAATAAAGGCATCTCTTAAGGTATGTAATACCTGTTCTATTGATGCATTCAAGAAATTAGAAACATCATAACTAATTTTATAATCTAAACCAGTAGGCAAGTCTTTTTTGAGTTCAGCCAATTTTGTTTTAACTTCTTCAATTACATCACTAGCGTTACTGCCAAAAGTCTGTTTTAATACAATAGAGGCAGATGGTTTACCGTCTAAGTTAGAATAGATATCAAAAAATTCACTACCTAATTCTACATCTGCTACATCGCCTAATTTTAGAATTTCACCTTCTGCAGTGGCTTTAAGAATAATGTCCTTGTACTGTTGTGGTTCATCAAACCTATCTTGGTACATGAGTACATATTCTAAAGATTGTGATGTTTTACCAGAACTTTGACCTATTCTACCAGGGCGAGCTAAAATACTTTGCTCTTCCATAGCTTCTAGAATCTCTTCTGCAGAAACGTTATAAGCACGCATACGGTCTGGTTTTAACCAAACACGCATGGCGTATTTACGACTACCTAAAATTTGAGCACTTGCGATACCATCTATTCGCTGAATTTCAGGAATCATTTTGGTGTATGCGTAGTTGTATAAAAACAATTCATGATCATCAGAATTGTCACTGTACAGGTTTACATACATTAACATACTTGGTTGAACCGGAGTGATAATTACACCTTCTCGTTGTACCAATTCAGGTAACAAAGGCATCACTTGATCTACTCTAGTTTTTACCCTTACCACAGCTTGATCTGGATCTGTGCCAGGTTCAAAAATGATACGTATAGTACCTTCACCCGCACTAGTAGCATCAGATGCTATGTAACGCATATCTTGAACACCATTGATCGCGGTCTCTAGAGGAATTAGGGTCGATTTCACTAAAACGTCTGCACTAGAACCAGGGTAGGCTATAAAGATATTCACCGTAGTAGGCGAAATATCTGGGAACTGTGAAATGGGCAATTGCTTTATGGAAAGCAATCCCACAAAAACGATTATTACCGATATGACAATAGCCAATACCGGTCTTTTTATAAACTTACTGAACATGTCTTTTGTATTTGTTTGGTTATTCCGCGTACACGGCTAATTTTGAAATCACTTCATTTGGTTCAGCAAATTCAGTTTCAATTTTTTCATTGTTTTTTACCATACGAATACCATCTACAAGTATTTTGTCGCTTAGTTTTAAACCTTTGCCAATTACAAAAAGGTGAGGAAGTTCTGCAGCGACAGAAATCTCTGTTTGGTGTACTACATTGTCTTGGTCTAAAACAAAAACAAATCGTTTGTCCAAAATTTCAAAAGTTGCTTTTTGAGGAATAATCAGTGCATCTTTAAAAGGTATGGTCATGAGAATACTACCAGTTTCACCATGTCTAAGAATTCTATCAGGATTTTGGAATGTTGCTCTAAAAGCAATGTTACCAGTTTCATTATCAAATTCTCCTTCAATAGTTTCAACAATACCTTTTTGATTAAATTTTTTATTGTTAGCCATTAAAAGTTGCACTTCCTTTTTGGTGTCCCTGTCCGTGCTTATGATATAATCTAAATACTCGGCTTCTGGAACATTGAAATACACCCACATTTTAGAATTGTCCGATAATGTAGTTAGTAGTTCACCTTCATCTAAAAGGCTACCTTCTCGCGCATGCAAGTGATCCATAATACCATCAAAAGGTGCGCGTATATTTGTAAAGCCTAAATGGGTTTGTGCCAATAAAACTTCGGCATTTGCTTTGTCAAAATTAGCTTCTGCCATAGCAAGTTCATTTTTAGAAACGACATTGCCATCAGTTAAGAGTTGGGTATTTTGTAATTCTATTTCAGCAACCTTGGCTTCTGCTTTCGCTTTTTGTAAATCTGCTTCATAGATATTGGGCATAATATTGAACATTTTTTGCCCTTTTTTAACCAGTTGCCCTTCGTCTACGTGAATTTCCTTCAAATACCCTTTCTCAAGGGCTCTAAGCTCAATATGTTTAAATGAATTAATATTACATACATAATCTTTAGTGATCGATGTATCTTTTTTAATAGGACTTGTAATAAGAAATTTAGTATGCTCTTCTTTTTTTTCTTTTTTTGAATTGCAACTCGCCGCAATAAATAAAGTGCATGCGGTAGCGATCAGGAGTACGCTCTTGGTCATAAAATTGAATATTTAATTGATTGGAAAATGAAATATAAAAATGCGGAGACACTCAATTTAAAAGACAAGTAGATTAATGAATCTAAACTGGCTGTTGTCTTAAAAATGATGTCAGGTCAGAATAAAATCTTGACCGAAAGAAATTTTAAATACGGAATACCTGATATAGGACAAAGCGCCTATCTGCTGTGGGTAGAAAAGTAAATAGCCTTTGAAGTGAATTGCTATTTGTAAAATAACTAAATAAGAATAGTACTGATAAAAGGTAAAAAGAAATTGAAGCATGGTGGTGTTCACCAGCTTTTTTAAAGAAAGCATGTTCACTCTCTTCTTCCTCAATTTCTACCGCTTCAATTTCAAAAACCTTGTCTAAATTACCGAAAGTGCCTTTAAGAACCGCATTATGATCAACTACCGTTTCTAGGTTGTTATCTAATGAATTGGTTAATTGTTGAATGGCATGAAAAGAAGTACCCCCTATATTGTTATTAGCAAATAGAGGACTGTATATACCAGATAGTAGTATACAGGTAGAAAGAAGAAATTTTAAAAAACCTTTTTTCATTTAAGAGAGCAAAACTATTCTAGCCAATAATGCTGCACAACTAATTGCCGTTAATTTTTGTTAACATTTGAGATTATTGGTTTAAAGAGAGAAAATGAGCTAAGATTATTTAGAAATCGAATTTTAATTGTACTAAAATTGATTTATCGTCAATTTTTTTAGCCGTCTTGTCTTCTGTATTTAAATTAGACAAGGAGATTCCTAGAAGTCTAACTGAGTTTTGTAACTCTTCTTGATATAAAAGATTTTTTGCGGTTTCTAATATTAAATCTTTATCTGAGATAAAATAAGGCATAGTTTTACTTCTAGTATTCAAGGTAAAATCACTGTATTTTATTTTTAACGTAATTGTTTTACCGGCTACCTTAGATTTGGTAAGTCTTCTTTCAAGCTCTTGAGCAATATGTTCTAGACGTTCTAGCATAAAAACCTCGCTACTTAGGTTTTCGTTAAAGGTTCTTTCTGCACCAACAGATTTAGGTATTCGGTGAGGTTTAACTTCGCTATTATGTATACCACGTACCACATGATAATAATAAGGACCACTCTTGCCAAAGTTTTCTGCTAAAAATTCTATTGATTTGTTTTTTAAATCGTTTCCGGTAAAAATGCCAAGCTTGTACATTTTTTCGGCAGTAACTTTACCAACACCGTAGAATTTTCTAATATCTAATTCTTCTAAAAAAGGGATGACCTCTTCTGGGTTCACTGTTTTTTGTCCGTTTGGCTTATTGATATCACTTGCAATTTTGGCAATAAATTTATTGATAGAAATACCTGCAGATGCGTTCAACCCTGTTTTTTCTAAAATACGTTGTCGAATTTCAGTGGCGAGCATAGTAGCCGATGGGTTTCCTTTTTTGTTAATAGTAACATCGAGATATGCCTCATCAAGAGAAAGGGGTTCAACCAGATCGGTATATTCGAAAAATATAGAACGTATAATTTTCGAGATTTCTTTATAGCGCTCAAATCTGGGTTTTACAAAGGTTAACTGCGGACAGTTTTTTTTAGCCATAAACCCGCTCATTGCACTACGTACACCATATTTACGGGCTTCATAATTGGCTGCAGAAACAACACCTCTCTTTTCACTACCACCTACTGCCAAAGGTTTTCCCTTTAAATCAGGATTATCCAGTTCTTCTACAGATGCATAAAACGCATCCATATCAACATGAATAATTTTTCGAAGTGGCATTTCATTGGGCATAAGCAAATTTAAGACTTATCTTAGTTTTTGGATAATAGTTTTAACCATTCATATGATAGAAATAGAGCGTAAATTTTTGGTGAAATCTGATGATTATAAATCTGAAGCAACATCTAAAACACGTATTGTTCAAGGTTTTTTAAATACCGACCCTAATAGAACGGTAAGAGTTAGAATTAAGGGTGATGCAGGATTTATTACTGTAAAAGGGAAATCTAACGCCTCGGGTACTTCTAGGTTTGAATGGGAAAAAGAAATTACTGTAGAAGAAGCTGATGCACTTTTGAAATTATGCGAAAAAGGTATTCTAGATAAGTATAGATATGAAATTTCCGTTGGAAACCATGTTTATGAAGTTGATGAATTCTTTGTAGATAATGAAGGATTAACTATCGCCGAAATAGAATTGAACGATGAAAATGAATCATTTCAGAAGCCAGCTTGGTTGGGTATTGAAGTTACAGGTGAGGTAAAGTATTACAATTCACAGCTAAGTAAACACCCATTTAAAAAGTGGTAAGTTTATATTAAAATTTTGACATAAGTTTTAAAAATATAAAAGGGTAGGTAAATAAATACCGACCCTTTTATAATAAATGCTAATTTTCAAAGCAAATACTATTGCCATCCACCGCCAAGAGAACGATATAACTCAACAGTAGCAGACAATTGTGATAGTTTGTTTGCTACTAAACTAAGTTCAGCCGTTAAAGCATTTTCTCTAGCAGTTAAAAGATCTAGGTATGTTAAATAACCACTATTCAATAATTCTTCAGAATTACTTTCAGCACGTTTCAACGCTGATACTTGCTTAGAGATAAATTCTTCTTTTTCTAAAGAGATGTTATAATCATTCAAAGCGTTGGATACCTCTTGACCAGCATTTAAAAGTGTTTTCTTAAACATATATACTGCTTGCTCTTGCTGAGCTTGCGCTACTTCGTAGGCAGTTCTTATTTTTCTACCATTAAAAATGGGTTGAGTTAAGCCACCTACTAGATTTGCGAAAATGGAACTAGAATCTATCCAATTATCAATTTCTAAACTTTGAAATCCACCTTGGGCAGAAAGGGTAATTGAAGGGTAGAAATTGCTTCGAGCAACATTTGTCAGTTCAAAACTATTGACTAAGCCATATTCTGCCTGCATAACATCAGGTCGGTTACGGAGTAAAAGAGTTGGAACGCCTAGTTGTAAATCGTTAGTCAGAGTTTGCTCATCTAAAGTGGTACGATCATAGGTTTGTGGTTGTTCACCTAATAGAATACTCATTGTATTTTCAGTTTGATACAATGCATTTTTTAGGTCTAGTAATTGACTTTGAGCGCTATATAATTGCGCGGCAGTTTGATCAACACCAACCTGATTTGCTTGTCCTGCTTCTTTCAGCGCAGAAATCGTTTCTAAACTTTTAGAACGGTTTTCAATTGTTTCTTCAGTAACGGAAATTTGCTTGTCTAGAGCCAATATCTGATAGTAAGTAGTAGCAATCTGTGCCACTAAACTAGTTTTTACGGCCTTATGTGCCGCTACAGTTTGTAAATAACTCGCATCGCTAGCACGTTTGGTACTTCTAATTTTTCCCCAAATATCAGCTTCCCAAGAAACAGTACCAGAAGTTTCATACTGATTAAAAGGCTGAGTGAAGAAACTACCAAATTGTCCGTTCTCACTAGTTCTTGCAGTTCTGGTTGCACTTGCAGCACCAGTAATAGTAGGTAAATTACCAGCTTTACCTTGCTTAACATAAGCCTCTGCAGACGCAATGCTCTGAAGTGCAATGCGAATGTCAAGGTTGTTTTCTAATCCTTTTTGAATATAAGTCTTCAAATAAGAATCTGTAAAAAGGTCTTGGTAAGAAACCGATGCAAAAGACACACTGTCTTGAGGTAAATTATCGGTTCGAAACAAGTTTTCTGTTTCCAAGTCTGGGCGCTCGTATGTTTTTGCGGTAAAGCAAGACTGCAATAAAAGTGGCAGAAAAGCGACCAGTATAAGTTTATTGGATACTAATTTATTCATGATTTCTTTAGTTCTTAGGTTCTTCAATAAGTTCTTGCGGTGCACCAGTAATGCGCTCTTGTAGCGATTGGAAAATAACATACAGTGCCGGTATAACGAATACACCGAAAATGGTACCTATTAACATACCACCAACGGCACTCATACCAATAGATCGGTTACCTACTGCACCAATACCTGATGACAACGCCAAAGGCATTAAACCAAGAATGAAGGCGAATGAGGTCATTAAAATAGGTCTAAGTCTCGCTTTGGCTCCGTCAATTGCAGAGTCAATAATAGACATACCGTGCTTTCTACGTTGCAATGCAAACTCTACAATAAGAATGGCATTTTTAGATAGTAAACCAATAAGCATAATCAATGCAATCTGGAAATAAATATTATTCTCTAAACCTGCAAAATTTATAAAAGCAATAGCACCTGCGATACCTACTGGTAACGATAATAAAATTGAGAATGGTAATATATATGATTCATATTGGGCACTTAAAAGAAAGTATACAAATATTAAACTCAATGCAAAAATGATAATGGTTTGACTACCGGCACTACTTTCTTCTTTTGTTAAACCAGAATATTCATAGGTGTAATTTTGAGGTAATACTTGCGCAGTAACCTCTTCAATTGCGTTAATGGCATCACCAGTACTGTAGCCAGGATTAAGAGCACCATTTATTTTTACAGAACTCAATAGGTTAAATCTACTAACAACTTCAGGACCATAAATTTTCTTTAAAGAAACGAATTGAGAAATAGAGACTGATTCACCCTTAGAATTCGTTACAAAAATAGAATTTATAGATTCTTCATTTGCTCTGTCCTCTGGTTTAGCCTGTATCATTACACGATACTGTTTACCAAATTTATTAAAGTCGGTGGTATATAAGCCACCATAATAGCCCTGCATTGTATTAAAGATATCAGTTAATGCAAGTCCTGCAGATTTTGTCTTTTCTACATCAACAACTAATTCGTATTGAGGAAAATTTGGGTTAAACTGTGTAATAGCATATTGAACTTCAGGTCTTGCGTTTAATGCAGCTAAAAATTCATTTGTTGTATTACTAACCGTATGCCAGTCATCTGCGTCTTTACTTTGCAGGTTAACTTCAAAACCTGCAGAGTTTCCAAAACCACGAATACTTGGTGGTGCAAAGAATAGAATTTTAGCATCTTTAATAGTTGCGGCTTTAGCAAATAAAGCTCCAATTGTAGCATCTACTGATTGACCATCGCCTTTACGTTCTTCAAAATCTTTTAGTTTTATTACAGAGAATCCGTAAGAACCACCGTTAACATTGTTCAATAAACTTCGACCTGCAATATTCATTCTAGCCTTAACAATGTCCATAGACTCGTAGATTGAATCCATTTTTTTAACCGTTTCCTGTGTTTTTTCTAAAGTTGTACCAGGAGCCAAAGTCATATCGGCAAAAATAATTCCTTGGTCTTCATTAGGAATAAATCCTGAAGGTGTAGTCTTGAAAAGTAAAGCAGCAACGCCTGTAAAAATGATTAATAATAAAACTGTCAACCATTTTTTGTTGGCTAAAAATTTTACAGAACCAATATATTTATCCGTTATAGCATCGAAACCAGTATTGAAAGCAGAAAAGAAACGTTTAGATAAACTCTTTTTCTTGTGTTCGTCAGAAGGTGTATGAGGCTTTAAAAACAAGGCGGCCAAAGCTGGACTTAGCGTAAGTGCGTTTACAGCTGATATTAAAATAGCGATAGCTAATGTAATACCAAACTGTTGATAAAAAACTCCTGAAGATCCTTCAATGAACGAAACAGGAATAAACACAGCAGACATCACCAGAGTAATGGATATAATTGCACCTGAAATCTCTGACATTGCAGATTTGGTAGCTACTTTTGCATTAGTAGCACCTTCCTCCATTTTAGCATGCACCGCTTCGACCACCACAATGGCATCATCAACCACAATACCAATGGCAAGAATCATTGCGAATAAGGTTAACATATTTATGGTATAGCCAAATAGTTGAAGAAAGAAAAAAGTACCAATAATTGCCACTGGTACTGCAATTGCAGGTATTAGTGTGGATCTAAAATCTTGTAAAAACAAGAACACAACTATAAATACTAAGATAAAAGCTTCTATTAAAGTAGTTATAACATGGTCTATAGAAGCATCTAAGAAGTCTTTTGAGTTATAAGGTATTATGTAATCTATCCCCTTTGGGAAATCGCTCTTGCTTTCTTTTAGAATTGTTTCAATTTGCTTAATTATCTCGTTAGCATTTGATCCTGAAGTTTGAAAAATACCCACAACTGTACCTGGGTTTCCCATACCTTCATTTTTGGTGCCATAATTAAAAGCACCCAATTCAATTTCGGCAACATCTCCTAATCTTAAATACTGTCCGTTATCTTGTGCTTTAATTACAATATTTTCATACTCTGAAATTTCAGATAATCTTCCTTTATATTTTAGAACATATTCGTAAACTCCATCTGCATTTTCACCAATTTTACCTGTTGCAGCTTCTACATTTTGTTCATTAAGTGCACTTTGTATATCTGCAGGCATTAAGTTAAAAGCGGCCATTTTATCTGGTTTTAACCAAACTCGCATAGAATAATCTCTAGCACCGATAACATTTACACTACCAACGCCTTCAATACGCTGTAATTTTGGAACAATATTGATGTTGGCGTAGTTTTCAACAAATGTTGCATCGTAGTTTTCATTTTCTGAAAACAACGAGAAGAACATTAATGCACTTGTCTGTGTTTTTTCAGTGATAACCCCGTTTGCGATTACGTTACTAGGTAATACATTGTTTGCTCTAGCAACTCTGTTTTGAACGTTTACTGCCGCAATATCTGGATCTGTACCTAGCTTAAAAAATACGCTAATGCTCGCTGCACCATCGTTACTTGCACTAGAAGTCATGTACGTCATTCCTTCCACACCGTTTATTTCCTCTTCTAACGGTACAATTACACTATTTAGAATTGTTTCTGCATTTGCGCCTGTATATGTAGCTGTTACTTGTACGGTAGGAGGTGCAATTTCTGGGTATTGTTCAATAGGTAATGATGATAAGCCTAGAACTCCTAAAATGGTTATTATGATCGATATTACTGTAGAAAGTACAGGGCGATCTATAAATTTTTGGAACATTTTTATTTATTTATATATGAAATGATTTTTTGGAAAGTCTTATTTTACTGGTGTAATTGTCATTCCGTCTTTTATTTTTGTAACACCTTCAACTACAATAGTTGTTCCTTGTTCTATACCATTTTTAACGATATAGCCTTTTTGGGTGTTCTCAATAATATCAATTGGCATAGTTGTGACTGAATTGTCACTTTTTAAAACATATATCAATTTTTTACCTTGTAAATCTATCGTTGCAACTTGTGGTATTTCATAGACACCCTCATAAATTGTTGGAATTTTTATTTTACCGGTACTTCCGCTACTTAGTATATTATTAGGATTTTCAAAATCTGCTCTAGCTGTTACATTACCTGTAGAGCTGTTGATTATGTTATTAACCATTGCAATTTTTCCTGGTTTAGCATAATCTGCACCATTAATCATCTCTAATTTTACTTCAGGTGCTTTATTTAGGTCAATTAGGTGGTCTTTATTTTGAGGTAATGAAGACTTAAAGTTTAAAGCTTCTCTTTCACTCATAGAAAAATAGGCGCGAACTACACTAACGTCAGAAACCGTAGTTAAAGGTTGTGTCATCGAAGAACTTACTAAAGCACCCATTTGATATGGAATTTCACCAATATAACCATCAACAGGGCTTGAAATATTAGCGTAGTTGATATTAGAAGCAACGCTTTGATAACTAGCTTTTGCTTGTGCAAGTTGTGCTTTAGCTGTTTCTAACTGAACGCTACTGATGATATTCTTTTCAACTAGGGGCTTTAATTTATCTACTTCTACTTGAGCAACATTAACTGAAGCCTTAGCTGCATTAGCATCTTGGTTTAGAGTTTGGGTCTCTAATTTGAAAAGTAGTTGTCCTTTTTTGACTTTCTGACCTTCTTCCACATATATTTTTTGCACAAAACCAGAAACTTTAGGCCAAATCTCAACATTTTGTTTACCCTCTAAAGTGGTTGAAAATTCGTTGTATGTAGTTAAATCTTGCTTTTTTAGGGCTTCGACTTTTAAACTTGGTGGTGGAGGTGCGGCTGCTCCTTCTGCCGGTTTTTCTGATGAACTAAAGCAGGAACTCAAAAGAAGAGTTGCACTTAATAATCCTATAATTGATAATTTCTTCATTTTAGATGGATGTTTATTTGTATTAAAATAGTTGCTTAACCTTGTTAAGGTTTTGTTAATTCGGAATGTTCGGTAAAAAACGAACCAAATGGATGTAAAAAATTATTTTAGCTCTTGCTGTTGTTGTTTTAATGCAGCAATTGTAGTTTTTAGGCTTAATGTCATATCATCGATACATTTAACGTAAACTGTTATTTTGTTTTTGTTTTCTTCATGTTTATCAGGTCTATACTCTTCATTATAAGCGGTAATTTCACGAACCATTTCACTCTCTCTTTCAAGTTTTGTTAATGAGCGATTAAGCTTTTTAATGAAGAAAGTATTCTTTTCAGCAACCTTAAAATATCGTTTACGATCACCAGATTTTGTAAAATACTTTACAAAATCCATTTGTAATAAAAGATTTAAGGATGTTGAAATAGAACTTTTACTAGCGCCTCTCTTAAGAAGACAATCTTCAAAGGTTAACCCTTCTTCTTCTGTAATAACCAAGTTCGCAAAGATTCTGGCAGCTAATGGAGGCAAATCATATTCAGATTCGAAATGAACTCCCAGTTCTTCTATTAGCTTATTTTTTATCTCTTCTTTACTCATATGACTAAAATTGAAGCGACAAAGGTATAGTTAGTTCGCCTACAAACAAACTAAAAGAACTTAAATTTTGTTAAAACATATGTTACAAGTACGAAAGTATATGTTAACTATTTGAAAATTAATTGAATAAAAAATATTTTTAACTGTGTGAGCATTTAAAAAACGTTGTGTCTTTTAAAAGAAAAAAGAATGTATTTAGTAACTTAGAGTAATTATTATTGTGAAAGAGGTTTTTTATGAGGCAAAAACACCTTCTTTCTCAATTAGTGGAATAGTGGAGAGGTCAGCTTCTATAACTGAATTTTTACTGAAGATAAATCGTTTCTCGTATAGTTTATTGTCTGCGTAGAAGGTAACATAAAACTCGTTGTTCAATGTTAAAACATCATCTTGAACCACTTCAATTTTCTTAAAAGATTTGGGCTCTACAATACCAATATTGTGTCTCATTATTGAAGTTTTACGATCACCTTCGTATCCTTTTGAAACTACCATTGTCATTTCAATAGCAGTTTCACGATTATTTAAGATGTAAGCATTCCAATCTTTGTCCAAGAATTCTTCGTTCCATTCACGAATAATGGCTACTTGTACGTCCTTAACAATAGGTATTTCAATATCTTTTTTCACAAGGTGATATTAAAGGGCGCTTCTAAATTGCTCTAAAAAGCGTAAATCATTTTCACTTAATAAACGAATATCTGTTATTTGATGAAGAAGCATAGCTATACGATCAATACCAACACCAAAAGCGAAACCTGAATAGACTTCAGGATCTAATCCGCAATTTGTAAGCACATTTGGGTCAACCATACCGCAACCACCAATTTCTAACCATCCAGTACCTTTTGTGATTTTATAGTCAGATTCAGTTTCTAGTCCCCAGTATACATCAACTTCAGCGCTAGGCTCTGTAAATGGAAAGTAAGAAGGTCTTAGTCTAATTTTAGACTTACCGAAAAGCTCAGCAGTAAAGTATTGAAGTGTTTGTTTTAAATCTGCAAAAGAAACATCCTTATCAATATAAAGCCCTTCTATTTGGTGAAAGAAACAATGAGAACGTGCTGAAATTGCTTCATTCCTATATACTCTACCTGGAGATATTGTACGAATAGGAGGTTGGTGGTTTTCCATATAACGCACTTGAACCGAAGAGGTATGTGTACGCAAAAGAATATCTGGATCTGTTTGAACAAAGAAAGTATCTTGCATATCTCTTGCAGGATGATATTCTGGTAAATTCAACGCAGTAAAATTATGCCAATCATCTTCTATCTCTGGACCTTCAGAAACATTGAAACCAATTCTTGAGAAAATATCAATGATTTTATTCTTTACTATTGAAATAGGATGACGCGCGCCTAGTTCAATAGCATCTCCAGGTCTAGATAAATCGCCATATACCTGTTCATCGGTTTGGTTATTTTCTAAAGCCTGTTTTAAAGATTCTACTTTTTCTGTAGCTGCATTTTTAAGTTCGTTAATAGTTTGACCGAACTCTTTTTTCTGCTCATTAGGTACATTTTTAAACTCCGCAAAGAAGTCGTTAAGAATACCTTTTTTGCCTAAATATTTAATACGGAACGTTTCAACGGCTTCCAAGTTGTCAGCTGTGAACGATGCTACTGTAGCGATTTCTTCTTTTATCTTATCAATCATGAATGTTGATTAAAGCCGCAAATTTAAAACTTTTAAAACAGGTATGATATGTTTTTGTTGCTTAAGATCAATTAGCTTTTGGCAAATTTATCCTTTACGTTAGACTTAACATAGGTTAAACAATCATCAAATGATTTAAAAATATGCTCTTCTGGTATTAATTCTGGAATTACACCAACACGTTCCATCATATATCTAGGCTGTTTAAGGACATCAACAAATAGAATATCAATTCCAGATTTTCTTAGTCCGAACAAAACATCTTCCAAGGTATATAAACCAGATTGATCCATGTATTCCATTCTACCCATTCTTATGATTACGGTAGATGCAGTATTGGGTATTTGATCTGCCAAATGTTGAAACTCACTCGTAGATCCAAAGAATAAGGGACCTTTTAAGTGTTTTATGAAAACTTCTTCTTGTAAACTTAAAGGAAAAGCAGCTTCGTCTGGCCAATTAACTTCTTTCTCCAGTGACTTTACATCTGAGCGTTCTGCGGTTAAATCGCCCATTTTTTTCATAAACATTAAAGAAGCGAGAACTAAACCAACACCCACGGCATATACTAAATTCCAGATGGAAGATAGTACCAATACCACAAGCATAATTACCACTTCTGAACTAAATTTAAGAGGTCCAATACTCAAATCTTTAGGTAAACTTGGTATGGCCTTAAGGCCTTTATAGTCCATTACACCAAGACCAACGGTAACAAGTATACCTGCAAGAACCGCGGCTGGTATTTTTGATGCGATCGGTCCAAGAGCTAAAAGAACAATAAGCAAAAGAATACCGGCCACCATACCGGACAATTTGGTTTTACCACCTGCATTAATATTTACAACCGTACGTATAGTGGCACCGGCACCCGGTATACCGCCAAATATTGCAGCAATACTATTGCCTATACCTTGACCAACTAATTCTTTGTTTGGTTTATGATTTGTTTTGGTCATATTATCTGCGACAACAGATGTAAGTAAAGAATCTATAGCGCCAAGTAAAGCTAAAGTAAGTGCGGTAAAGATATATGGAGTTACGGAGTTTAAATCGAACTGGGTAAAAATGCCCATATTCGGCATAGGAAAATCGCTAGGTATTTCTTCAATAGGTCTATACTTCAAACCAAAACCATAAGCCACACCAGATACTACAATAAGGGCAACCAGTGCGCTAGGTATTGCTGTGGTAATTTTTTTGAAACCATAAATAATGATAATGGTGGAGAGCGCAAGAATCAGTTCTAGCCATTTAACATTTTTTAATGCTCTTGGTAACACCTTAATAGCTCCTATTACTCCAGATGCTTCAGAGTTTGCTAAGGTCTGAGCTTCTTTTAGCTTATCTGCTTCGGTAATATCTTCAGCTCTTAAAATTGTTTGCTTAAAATCTTCGAGAACTAAAATACCTTCGTCGGCTTCCTCTTTTAGTGTATTTTCTAAAATAATTTGTTCTGCTTTAGGTTTGTAAATATTTACAAACTCGGAATCTTCTTTTGGGTAATAGCCAATGGCAGGTAAAATTTGAGTAACCAAAATGATAACACCAATAGCGGTCATAAAACCAGAAACTACGGGGTAAGGAATATATCTAATGTATTTGCCTATGCCTAAAAGCCCTAAGCCTATTTGTATTAGGCCAGCTAATAAAAAAACTACTAGGATGGCCGGTAATGCTTTGTCTAAGCTACCATCATTTGCAGCTACGATACCCGCTATTACCACCATACTTACTGCTGTCATAGGTGCAGTAGGGCCAGAAATTTGTGTGCTAGTTCCACCAAAAAGTGCCGCGAAGAAACTTATGAAAATTGCGCCATATAATCCGGCACTAGGACCCATTCCTGAGCTAACGCCAAAAGCTAAAGCTAATGGTAGAGCAACAATACCTGCGGTAATTCCGCCAAATAAATCACCTTTGAAATTTGAAAATAGATTCTTCATACAATTAAATTAATCAATTTTAGTGAGTTTGAATCGGATTTTTTGATAACCGATTCGTTTCGTTTTTAAATAAAATATATTCGTTGGCTGCGAATAATTGATTGATTTTATGGTATTATAAAACCGATGTAAAAACACCGGTTTTAAGATTACTATTTTATGTTCTTGTATCTAGTTGTAGAATTCAACAGCACCTGTAGCAATATCATACATGGCACCTACTATAAGAATTTCACCATTACTCTCCATTTCGGCTAAAACCGGACTTTGAGTTCTAATGTTATCTATGGTCATCTCTACGTTTTTAGCCGAAACTTCGTCTACGAAATCTAAATTTTTAGAATTTCTTAAACTCTCATCCGTAGGTTCTTTGACAGCATCAACAGCTGGTTCAATTTTGTTGATCAATGCGGTTAAATTACCCAATCTGGCATGGTCACAGGCACCTTTAATGGCACCACAACTTGTATGGCCTAAAACTACTATTAATTTGGTACCGGCTAGTTTACAGCCAAATTCCATACTACCTAATATATCTTCGTTTACAAAATTACCAGCTATTCTAACACTAAAAATATCTCCTAGTCCCTGATCAAAAACCAGTTCGGCAGAAACTCTAGAATCTATACAACTTAATATGGTAGCAAAAGGAAATTGGCCTTCGCTAGTATCGTTTACCTGTTCTAAAAGGTTACGGTTCGCTTTTAAGTTACTCTGAAATCTCTGATTTCCTTCTTTCAAAAAATCTAAAGATTTCTTAGGGGTCATCGTTGCTTGAGTTTCTTTAGTATGTGCTTTCATGTTATTTCTTATTAAGTTATGTTTTAATTAATACTTTAAAATCAGTATTAAGTTTTTAAAAAATTTTAGCTTAAGCTTAGATCTGATTTTGGTCGTTGCTCAAAGAACTGAATATAACTTGGCGGATTTTCTACCACACCACGCTTAGAAATTAGCTTGATATCGATATTTCTTTCCTTGGCCTTTAGGCTGAAATCTTCTAAAATCTCTATAATATCATAATCTAAAAATCTTGTTTTTAAGACATCAAGCTCTAAATAGGTGTCATGAGGAAGACTATCTAACTCTTTAAGAATAGCACCTTTATTGAAAAAAGTAACTTCTTCTGCCAAAGTCATTTTAATTCTATGCTTACCATTACTTTTGTCTTCGATATGTAGAAAGTGAGAGTTTTGGTAGCTTTTAAGTAAGATTACTACAATACCTACGGCAAGACCTAGACTAATTCCTACTAGTAAATCTGTAAATACAATACCTATAACGGTAACAAAAAATGGTATAGATTGTTTCCATCCTAATTTGTACATTTTTACGAATAAAGCTGGTTTAGCTAATTTAAATCCTACAATAAATAAAATTGCAGCTAAAACCGATAATGGGATCATATTTAACAATGTAGGAATCAAGACTACAGAAATCAATAATAAGAAACCATGAATTATAGCAGATAATTTGGTTCTACCACCAGATTGTATGTTGGCCGAACTACGAACGATTACTTGAGTTATTGGTAAACCACCAATAAGACCAGATACGATGTTACCGGCGCCTTGTGCAAGTAATTCTCTGTTGGTCGGAGTCACATTTTTATGAGGGTCTAATTTGTCGGTTGCTTCTACACAAAGCAAGGTCTCTAAACTGGCAACCAGCGCAATGGTAAAGGCAGTGATCCAAACTTGCGGATTAGTTATGGCGCTAAAATTAGGAAAGCGAAACTGACCTATAAAAGATGAAAAATCTTCTGGTACAGGAACACTTACCAAGTGATCTTTTGATATTCCTAAGACTTCATTGTCTTGAGTGAAAACATAAAATAAGATACCAATGGCAACAGCTACTAACGGACCTTGAATAATTTGAAATACTTTGCCTTTCTTAGAAAGTACTTTATCCCAAAGTAGAAGAATCGAAAGACCAATAATGGCAATTAAGGTAGCACCTGGGCTAATATTATTAATAGTATTAAGAATCTCAGAAAACGTATTTTCTCCATCTACTTGAAAAAATGCCCAGTCACCCTCTGGGTCAGGGTCGTAACCGAAAAAGTGAGGAATCTGTTTTAGAATGATAATGATACCAATACCGGTAAGCATTCCTTTTATTACAGAAGATGGAAAATAATAACCGATTACACCGGCTTTTAATATTCCGAATACCATTTGAATAATACCACCTAGTACAACTGCTACTAAGAAATTTTCATAACCGCCTAGGGTACCAATTGCTGTCAGAACAATTGCAGCGAGACCTGCAGCAGGACCACTAACTCCAATTTTGGAGCCACTAAGGGCACCCACTAAAACACCACCTATAATACCGGCAATTACTCCTGAAAATAATGGTGCTCCACTAGCTAAAGCAATACCTAGACATAATGGTAGTGCAACGAAAAATACAACGATACTCGCAGGAATATCATTTTTGATATGTTTAAACATGTAAATAATATAATTATGCCCTCGAATTAGTTCAGGGCAGATTAGTTAATTGATAAAATACGAAAATGACTAACTAAATTGGTCGGGAGGTGGAGATAATACCTCTAATGATAGGTCTTGGTAACCTTCAATATTAAAGTTACTGCTAATTGAATTTTCAAAAATGGCAACTATTGAATAATCTAAAGAATTTTCTTTAACGAACTTTTCTTCGCCCATAGATTTTTTACCAGACTCTTGTTCTTCTTCATTAAGATTGGTAACTACAATTGGGTTTTCAACATCGCATAGCGTTATAATGCTCGGTGCAGTAACTGCAAAAAGCCATAATAACAGTAAGGTTATACGTGCGAAAAAAGTCATATACTAAAAAATCAATTGTAAAGATAGTGCTGAAATGATAAAAAACTGTTAACAATTTTCTAAAAATCCTTTAACAGTTTAAGTTCGTTTTTTTGGATCCATCCTGTTTTACCATCAGATAAGCTAATTTTATTCCAATCATTTAACTGGTCTAAAACATTCACTTTGGTTCCAGCATGAATCAAAAATACTTCTGCACTGTTATTATTGGGCTCAGATTTTACAATGCTTTCTTCAGCGAATATTATTGCAGGTTGATTTTCATCAAAATCATTTCGTTGAATAAATGCAAAAAGAACAGAAATTAAACAAAATAAAATCGCGAGTAAGCTACCAATAAATGCCCACCGTTTTCTAGTGCTGTAACTTGAGTTGTAAAAGTAGATATATAAAAGAACAAAAAGTAACATGAAGCCTATGGCTACATATGCCCATTGGTCAAATGTTAGTTTGCCTGTTATATTGTTATACAATTTTGATAATCCCGTTTTGGGCATGGTATCAATAGCATCTATGGTCATATTCTGAGCATAGCTTAAATTTGTTTTTATCTCTGTATCGTTTGGTGATAGCAGTAAAGCTTTCTCATAAAAATAGATGCTCTCAGCAATTTTATTAAGCTTGTAATACGAATTACCTAGGTTATAGTATACTGCAGTAGAATGCTTTCCATTACTTAGAATATCGTTATAATAAGTTACCGCCTGGTCATACTCACCGGCATTATATGCTTCGGTAGCCTGCTCAAATAATTTGTTGTTCTGAGCGGTGCAAAATAGAACCGAGAAAAGGCTAATAAGAGTAGCTAGCTTTTTGAACATACTTATAATTGTTTATCCATTATAGAAATTACCTCGCTTGCCTTATCATAATCGGCTTGCATTTGTACGTTTGAGAATGGGCTGTATCTTGCCGCTTCGCAATTTTTAAGAAGCGCTATAAAACTATCTACAGCAGTCTTGTCTATTTGCTTCTCTGTAAGTAGCTCGGTAATTTTATCTTTACTAAATTCTGAAGTTTCAATTTTCAGTTTGGCCTTTAAGTAATTATGTAGCGCTCGTTCAAGGGCGACATAAAAAGATTCTTTATTACCTAGTTGTTTTCTTGCGGCAGATAAATACTTACGTGCAAGTTTGTTTGCTTTTCTAATTTTATTACCTACGATATCACCAGCGATAGCATCTCTTCTCTTTCTAAAGAAAATGGCTAATGGAATTAGTAATAACGGACTCAATAACCAAATGTAAAAAGAGGTTGAACCAAAAAAGTAAGATGCCGATTTGCTTGTTAGGTTCGGTGTAAGTTTCAAGAAGTTGAATTCATTTCCGCTGCTAATAACAGATTGTTTGTTGCTATTAGTATTTGCATCAGAATTAGATGAAGCGCTTAACGGACCTTCTAAAACGTTAATGACTATTTCATCGGATGTAAGTGTTTTGTATTTTCCGGTGGAAGGATTAAAATAACTAAAGCTTAAAGGTGAAATAGGATATTTACCTCTAAAAGAAGGCACAATGGTGTATTGGTTGCTCACCTTACCTTGCATACCTGCTAAGGTTGTTCTAACACCTTCTGTAAACTCAGGCTCATAAACTTCTAGCGAACTTGGTAATTCAGGTTCTGGAAGTTTAAATAATTTTAAATTTCCCTTACCACTTACTTCTACCGTTGCCTGCAAAGATTCTGAAGCATTTAAACTCGTTTTGCTTGTTGTTACCGCAAAATCAAAATCACCGACAGCTCCATTAAAATCAGCAGGTTGATTGTCTAATGGCAATGCTTTTACATTAATTGTTCTACTACCTGCAGATACGGTTTTGTTGGTTTGGGCATACATTCGTTGACCAAAGAAATCCCGTCTTGCAGTAGGTACATCTACGGTTACCTCAAGAGATAAAGGTTCTATGTTTAATTTTCCAGATTTTTGCGGATAAAGAACAACACGTTTTAAGATTACATAACGATATGGTTTACCTTTATAAGTGCCATTTTGCGCACTAAGCATGGTTACCTTAATATCTTGACTCCAAAAATTATTATAAGTAGGATTGTCTAAAGGTTGATAATTCGACACCCTAATATCTGGACTAACATATAACTTGTAAATAACGGTAATGGCTTCGTTTAAATACGGGTTAGTTTTTGAAATTTCGGCAACCAAATGTAAATTTTCATCTGCTATATCATCCGCCGTCATTTGATCACTAGGCTTATCTACAGCTGCAGTTACTTCTACATTTTGCGCCAATGATTTATAGGTTTCGCCACCAATTACAATGGATGCTTGTTTAATAGTGAATTTTCCTCTTGCAGTAGGGGATAGTGTATATGAATAGGATTTCGAGTAACTTCTAACACCATTGATCCATGAAGAACTTATAGATTGGGAAGGTCCCATAACTACTTTGAATCCGTTGAAATCTGGAGGGCTAAAATTATCGCCATCACGGTTCATAATAAAATCTACGCGTAGTCTTTCGTTTAAACCAAGCTTTGGTTTGCTTAGTTTCATCTCAAAAGTAACGGCATTGTTATCTTGACCCATCATCAAAATTGATGATAGAAAAACGGTTAATACTAACCCAAGTTTAGCTATGGACTTAAAGTCTACCAATCTTTTTCGGTTTTAATTTTAGCACCTTTTACTTTTTTAGCATCGATTTTATCTTGCACCTTTTTTTCTGCATTTTGCATGGCTCTCAATAAATTCTCAACCTGTTGCTTAGAAAGTTGATTAGGTCTAGGTTGTTGTTGCTCTTGTTCGTTCTCGCCTTCACCTTGTTCGGGTTTCTTCTTTTGATCAGATTTGTTGTCCCCTTCACCATCCTTATTATCGTCTTTCTTCTCTTCGTCTTTATCGCCTTCGTCGCCCTTGTCACCGTCCTCGCCTTCATCTTTCTTATCCTCGTTGTCGCCTTCGTCTTTTTTATCTTGGTCTTTGTTCTCGTCTTGATCTTTATCCTTATCCTTGTCGTCTTGGTCTTGCTTATTTTCGTCTTGTTCTTTTTTCAAAAGCTCTTTTGCTAAGGCTAAATTATAACGGGTTTCTTCATCTGTAGGATCGTTACGTAAAGCCTCTTTATAAGCTTCTACCGCTTTAGCATAATCTTTACGCTTCATAAAAACATTACCCATATTGTGGTAAGCTTTATGTTTGTCCGCTTTAGATGTAGATGCTTCGCCTGCTTCTTTAAATCTGCCAAAGGCTTCATTATAGGTTTCATTTTCGTAATAGGCGTTACCTAAATTATATGGGGCTGCGCTATTATCTGAACTTTTTGAAATTGCCTTTCTGTAATCTACTTCTGCAGCAATAAAGTCATCTTCTGATAATGCCTTGTTAGCATCCCAAGTAAGATTGGTAGATGATTGTAAAGACTTTTGTTTTTCTTTCTCATCAACCTCTTGCGCAAAAGATGAAAAGCAAACAAAAAGTAGTATTAAAACTGTATTTATTTTATTCATTTCTTTTCTCATTGAACAAATTGAGTTTCTTTAACCAGCTGGTCTTGCGGTCCAAGATAAATATATCTAAAAAGAGAAGCAACAATGCCCCGCCAATAAACCATTGAAACTGATCTTTATATTCTGCGAATTGTTTGGCTTCAAATTCCTTTTTATCCATTTTCAACAATTCTTCTTTAATAAATTCTACGGCTTCATCAGTGTTAGAACCATCTATATATTGCCCGTCACCTTCATTAGCAATATCTACTAAAACACTCTCGTTTAAACGAGTGATTACGGTTTCTCCTTGATTATCCTTTTTTAAGCTTTCTAAAATTCCGTTTCTTTTAATCGGTATCGGAGCACCCTTTTCTTTACCAACACCAATGGTGTAAATAATAATACCTTCATCAACGGCATCTTCTACAGCATCTAATGTAGAACCTTCAGAATGATCTTCACCGTCAGAGATAATGAATAATACACGGTTGGTCTGTTCCGCATCATCGTAATAGGTAGTGGCTAATTCAATAGCTTGGTCAATAGCCGTACCTTGAGATGTTAGCATATCTGTATTCATGCCCTGTAAGAACATTTTTGCAGCGCCATAATCTGTTGTAATCGGTAGTTGAGGGTATGCTTGTCCTGCGTAGGCTATAATCCCAATACGGTCACTTGCAAGTTGATTTATTATTTCAGAAACCAATCTTTTTGCCTTCTCCAATCTGTTTGGGGCAATGTCTTCTGCAAGCATACTTTTACTTACATCAACAGCAAAAACAATATCTACACCTTCTCTTTTAACGGTCTCTAGTTTTGTGCCTATTTTAGGATTTACCAGCCCTATGATCATTAATGCCAATGCTAGAATAAAAACGACCAATTTTAGACCTCCTTTATTATAAGAACGATTTGGTGTTAGCCTTTTTAAAAGTTCGGTGTCCGCAAATTTCTTTTGCGTTCTCTTTTTCCATACCAATAATAATAGGAACAACACCACTATCACCGGAATGATGATGAGTAAATAGAAATATATTTTTTCGTCGTACTGTACCATATTATACAAAGCTTCTAAAAAGCGTGTTTCTTAAAATCCATTCTAATAAAAGCAAACCTCCAGCTATTAAAACCCAAAGTCTAAATTTCTCTTCGTAACGGTAATATTTAAATTCCTCTACCTCCGTTTTTTCTAGTTTGTTGATTTCATCATAGATTTCTTCTAGAGATTCGTTGTCAGTGGCTCTAAAATACCTTCCGCCTGTAGTATTTGCGATATCTTTCAGCAATTCTTCGTCTATTTCTACTTGTCGCATTCCAAACCTAAAAGAGCCATCGGCATTATAAGAAATAGGTGTAAGGGCATTGCCGTTAGTACCTAAGCCAATAGTGTATGTTTTAATTCCAAATTCGAGTGCAAGTTCAGATGCGGTTTGTGGCTCTATAAAACCAGTGTTGTTAACACCATCGGTCAACAAGATGATTATTTTACTTTTCGCCTTACTGTCTTTTAAACGGTTAACAGAAGTTGCTAGTCCCATACCAATTGCGGTACCATCATCTAATTGGCCATATGAAATTTCTGAAAGAGCATTTAGCACAATTGCTTTATCTGTAGTAATAGGTGTTTTAGTATACCCTTCACCAGCGTAAGCAACAAGACCAATACGGTCATTGGGTCTTTGCTTGATGAAATCTGCGGCAACTTCTTTCAGTGCCGATAGTCTGTTAGGTTTTAAATCTCTTGCCAGCATACTAGAAGAAACATCAATGGCCATTACAATATCAATACCTTTAGTAGTTTTGGTTCTTGTAGATATATCTTCTGTCTGTGGTCTTGCCAGAGCTACAATTATGGCGCCTAATGCCAATAGGCGTAGAATGAACAAGCCTGGCCTTAGTTTTGGTAAAATGCTATTATAGGTAAAACCTTTTGCGCTAGAAATTCGCAAAGATGCGGTTTGCTCTTTTTGTTTAAATATATACCACACAATTGCTAATGGCAGTAATAAAAACAGCCAAAAGAAATCAGGATTTGCAAATGATATATTCTCGAACATTTATAATTCTGTTTTTACTTCAACCGATGCTAAAATTCGGTCTACTATTTCTTGTGCGTATGTATCATCTTTTAACCAAGTAAGAATTACATACTGTTGAAAACCTTTTCCTCCAAAAAGGAGTACGGTATATTCACCTTCCATTAATTCTTCTGATCCTGGCGCTAAAAATTTACCGCTTCCAAAAACTTTTACTCCTTTAACACCACTTATTGTGCTAAATTCTTCTTGTTTGGTAATGATGTTCTTTGCGCCCTGACTTTCAAAATTCGATAAAATTTGTTCAATGGTTTTATCAAACTCTGGCTCCACATCTTTTTGTGCTAGCGTTACAGATGTTGTTGCTACATTAAAAAGACCGATTGGACTAGAATATTGAAATGCTTGTATATCTTCAATGACAGCTTTAGCTTCTGCTGGCAATTTTATTTTTTGACGTACCAGAACTTGTGGAGTCTCTATTTGAATAGGAGGAAAGCCATAACTACTACGTACCCATTCGCCTTCTAAAAGTTCTTTTGTTGGGTGCCCTAAGACGGTATCTTTTAAATAACCAAATCCGAATTTTACGCCGGCAATAGTAATACCTATTAGAATTAAGGCTACGGTAGATATTATAGCAATTTTTATTTTCTTCTTTTTCGCTTTTCGCTCTAATTCTTCTTGGTATTCGGCTTGTTCCAGCAACTCTTCCTCTGTTGGTTCTGGTAAAGCTTCGTGTGTTTTTTCTACAATCTGCTCAACTAGCTTTCTATCTTGTTCTGCAACCGATGTAGAAGGCTTGTTCTTGGCAAATTTTACTAAATCTGCAGTTTGTAATATTTGTGAAAACTGTTTGATGGTTTCATCATCTAATTCTAATTCTCCTGCATCTTTTAAAAGTTCTAATTTCTCAATCAATTGACCTGTGGTACTTTCTAGAGCTGTAACATTTGCGTCTTCTTCTAAATAAGAACGTACAATGGTGGTCAATTCAGAATAGTATTCTTTATACTCGTCTTGTATTAAATATTTAGAATTTTCTAAACGTTTAAGTTCTAATAAAGCTCTATCGTATGGTGGTAAAAGTGCTACTTTTTCTTCTTCGGTAAGTGGCTTTTTACGAAATACGAACCAGTAAAGAAGTGCGCCTAAGATTAGTAATATCAGTAAGCCAATCAGCAAATACTTCCAAAAAGCTAGATTGCTTTTTTCTACATTGATAAGTGGTTTAATGTCGTACATTTTCTGATTTAATGTATCTACTGGTATGGTAGCTACATTGATCAGTGTAGAATCGGTCATATAACCGGTTCCATTAATATCTATACGTTGCGATGGTAATTTGTATGCACCAGAATCGAATTGGGTAAGGGCATATATTTTTTGAAGTGTAAGCCTATCTTTTTTTCTTGTGGTATCTGTAGCAAATGCTTCTACGGTTTCTAAAGGAGAAAATGTTTGCCCTTCAGGGAAAATAACAAAATCGGTAGAATCTATATCGACGGTAACCGTCCATTGAACCTGTTCGCCAATTTTAATAAAAGTGGTATCTACCTTTGTTGTAATATTTGGTCGTTCTTGAGCAGATAGTTCAGCGAAGAATAGAAGAAATACCAATAAAGGTGAAATTCGTTTTATGAACGAAACACCGCTTTCAATTGTTCTATTAATAGTAATCATTCGTATCAACCTCTTCGTTTAAAATAGCCCAATAATTTTTTCACATAACTTTCATCGACCCTGCAATCTAAAACTCCGCAACCAGCTTTGGTAAACGATTCTTTAAAATAAGCCACACGTTCTCTGTTATATGTAGCATAGGCGTTACGTACTTGTTTAGATTTAGTGTTGATTAATTGTAGTTTACCGGTCTCGGCATCTTCAATTTGGACCATACCTATATTCGGAATTGTTTCTTCACGTTCATCGTAAATACGAATACCTGTTACATCGTGCTTGTTACCTGTGATCTTCAAAGTCTTTTCATATCCTTCATCAATAAAATCAGAAAGAACAAAAACAATCGCCTTCTTTTTCATGATACTGCTTAAGAATTTTAATGCCTGTGCAATATCTGTTTTGTTACTTTTAGGCTTAAACTCTATCAATTCCCTAATAATGCGTAAAACGTGTGTTTTTCCTTTTTTTGGAGGAATAAAAAGTTCTATTTGATCAGAGAACAAAATGACACCTACCTTATCATTATTTTGTAGTGCACTAAAAGCTAATGTTGCCGATATTTCGGTAACGATTTCATTTTTAAATTGATTGGTAGTACCAAATAATTCAGATCCGCTAATATCTACCATAAGCATCATGGTCAATTCTCGTTCCTCTTCAAAAACCTTTATGTAAGGTTCGTTGTAACGGGCGGTAACGTTCCAATCTATATTTCTTACATCATCACCAAATTGATACTGTCGTACTTCACTAAATGTCATACCACGTCCCTTAAAGGTAGAGTGGTATTCCCCACCAAACATATGGTCAGAAAGACGTCTCGTCTTTATTTCAATTTTTCGTACTTTTTTGAGTAGCTCTTTGGTATCCATTTTTTTAGTAAACAGTTTACAGTCTCCGTTAGCAGTGCATTATATTTGGCATCAAATAATTGTATTTACCAAATATCACAACTAGATTAAGGTACTTCTATCTCGTTTACAATCTTGTTGATGATATCAACAGAGGTAATATTTTCAGCTTCTGCCTCGTAAGTTATTCCTATTCTATGTCTTAAAACATCGTGTACAATAGCTCGTACATCTTCAGGAACAACATAACCTCTTCTTTTTATAAAAGCATAACATTTTGCAGCGGTACCTAAGTTGATACTACCTCTTGGCGAAGCACCAAAACTGATTAAAGGTTTTAAGCTTTCTAAATTATATTTTTCAGGATATCTAGTGGCGAAAACAATATCAAGAATATATTTCTCGATCTTTTCGTCCATATATACTTCACGTACTGCTTTCTGTGCACTTAGTATTTGTTCAATTGATACAACAGCATTTACAGTTTCGTAGCTACCTTTTAAATTTTGGCGCATAATTAACTGCTCTTCATTAATTTTCGGATAATCAATAACAGTCTTCAACATAAAACGGTCAATTTGCGCTTCGGGTAAGGGGTACGTTCCTTCTTGCTCAACTGGGTTTTGGGTTGCCATTACTAAGAAAGGCTTATCAAGAATAAAAGTTTCGTCACCAATGGTCACTTGCTTTTCTTGCATAGCTTCTAATAAAGCAGATTGTACTTTAGCAGGTGCACGGTTGATCTCATCTGCAAGAACGAAATTTGCGAAAATAGGACCTTTCTTAATAGAGAAGTCGTTTAGTTTCATATTGTAAATCATCGTACCTACAACATCTGCCGGCAGCAAATCTGGTGTAAACTGTATTCTACTAAAACTACCTTTAACAGCTTTTGAAAGTGTATTAATCGCCAAGGTTTTTGCTAAACCGGGCACACCTTCTAACAAAATATGACCTTGTCCTAAAAGTCCGATTAATAATCGCTCAACCATATATTTTTGGCCAACGATTACTTTATTCATTTCAAGCATCAGTAAATCGATAAAAGCGCTTTCTTTTGCTATTTTCTCATTAACAGCACTAATGTCAATTGAAGTATTTTCTTCCATTTAAAACTATATATTATTGATTGTTAAGGCTTCTAATTTTAACAGTTATGCAAATTGAAAATTTATTCACTCAGTCCCTGTTAATGATAGGTTAAAAAAATGGAAAACCCCATATTTTTATGAAGGTTTTAAGGGATTTCTTTTTAATTTCATTAATCAAATAACAATATGTTGAAATATTCTAGAATAATTGCAGGTACGATGACTTGGGGCAAATGGGGAAAACAGCATTCGACCACCGAGATGATTTCACTAATGAATCATTGTTTAGAATATAATATTACCACTTTTGATCATGCGGATATTTATGGTGATTATACCAATGAAGAAGATTTTGGCAAAGCTTTTAAAAAAAGTGCTATTAAAAGAGAAGATATTCAACTCATAAGTAAATGTGGTATTCAGTTCGACGTAAAAGAACGGTCGAATAGGGTCAAGCACTACGATTATGATAAGGACTATATTGTATCTTCTGTAGAGCGGTCTTTGAAAATGTTACAGACAGATCATTTAGATATGTTGTTATTGCATAGGCCTAGCCCTTTAATGAATCCTTCAGAAATTGCAGAAGCTATAGATATATTGAAGAATGATGGAAAAATCAGGCAATTCGGAGTATCAAATTTTACGCCGTCTCAAATTCAACTTATAGAAAAGGAAATTCAAGTTGAGGCGAATCAAGTTGAGTTTTCATTGTCCTCTAACACAGTAATGAACGATGGTACTTTAGACGATTGTATTACGTTTGATAGGCTTGCAATGAGCTGGAGTCCGCTTGGCAATTATTTTAGAGAAGAGTCAAAGGCAAATACAAGAATTAAAAAAGTATTGGTAGATTTTAGTAAAAAATATGATGTAACAGAAGATCAACTTTTATTGGCTTGGATCTTAAAACATCCCTCTAATATTCACCCTGTGGTAGGCACGGCGACACCAAAGCGTTTAAAATTGGCAATGGATGCGGTTTCAATTGATATGGATGTTCAAGATTGGTTTATCTTGCTAGAAGCTAACGAAGGGCATGAAGTTGCATAATTAAAAAATATAATGACGAAAACAGCATTTATTACAGGAGCTACAAGTGGTATTGGAAAATCTACAGCGATTCAATTTGCCTTAAACGGAATTAATTTGGTCTTATGCGGTCGACGTCAAGATCGACTAGATGCGCTAAAAGAAGAACTGGGTAAAGAAGTACAGGTACATACTTTAAATTTCGATATTCGTAATAAGGAAGCTGTTCAAGAAGCAGTTGATTCGCTACCAAAAGAATTTTCTCAAATAGATATTTTAATCAATAATGCAGGTAACGCCCATGGAATGGATACCATACAAGATGGTAATATTGATGATTGGGATGCTATGTTAGATATAAATGTGAAGGGGTTGTTATATGTTTCGAAAGCAATAATTCCCCAAATGGTGGCTCGAAAATCTGGTCATATTATAAATATTGGTTCTACAGCTGGTAAAGAAGTATACCCAAAAGGCAATGTATATTGCGCAAGTAAACATGCTGTAGATGCTATAAATCAAGGAATGCGAATAGATCTGAACGGCACAGGAGTACGTGTTGGTGCAGTAAACCCAGGGCTGGTAGAAACCGAGTTCAGTAATGTTCGCTTTAAGGGCGATGACGATAGAGCTGAGAATGTGTATAAAGGATTTCAACCCTTAAAACCAGAAGATATAGCAGATATCATTCATTATGTAATTACTAGACCTTATCATGTAAATATTGCCGATTTGGTAGTAATGCCAACAGCACAAGCTTCTTCAACCATAGTGTATAAGAATTGACACAATGAAAAGATTTTAGAATAAAATCTTTAAAGCCAAAAGCCAAAAGCCAAAAGCCAAAAGCCAAAAGCCAAAAGCCAAAAGCCAAAAGCCAAAAGCCAAAAGCCA
>NZ_CANMTX010000010.1 GCF_947500985.1 uncultured Maribacter sp. | reverse complement strand
GTTCCATCGGCAGCACCAACAGTAGTAACATAATCCACGGAAACAGTTTCCCCGGCAGGGATGGTACCAGTATAGGTTACCTCAAAGCTGATTTCGGTAGCATCTGCAGCGGTATCCCCTTCAAGTTCGGAAACCGTAAGTTGCGTAAATGCGATACCATCACCAGGTGCCGCGTTATCATCGTTGATGATAGTGCCCGTAGCAGTGTTAGTGGTGTTACCATCAACAAACCCGGTAACGAATCCGTTATCGGTCGTAATATTGGAAAGCACCAAAGTAAAGTCTTCATCAGCTTCAATAATAGTATCCTCTATGACATCCACGATAATGGACGCTGTCTTAGAAGCCTCCGTAAATTGAATTGTTGTTGTTGTAATTTCTACAAAATCAGTTCCATCGGCAGCACCAACAGTAGTAACATAATCCACGGAAACAGTTTCCCCGGCAGGGATGGTACCAGTATAGGTTACCTCAAAGCTCAGCTGCACATTATCACCGGTCATGTTCCCTTCCGCAGAAGACACGGTCGTGTTGGTAAATGCAATACCATCACCAGGTGCCGCGTTATCATTATCTAGAATTTCTCCCTCACCGGTATCATCGGTAATGTTTAAGACACCAACGGAGGTATAAGAAATTTGAACTTCGTGTGTTTCATTTGGTTCAATAAGACTATCATCTACTGCAGCAACATTAAAAGAGACCGAAGTGCTATTCGCTAAAAGTGTAACCGTAGTTGGACCGCTATAATCAGCATTGGTGGTATTTATATTTGTATAGCCTAAATTAAAAACGATGTCTTGGTTGATGCTACTAGATGCCGTAATGGTAAAAACATTATTCGTTCCTTCAACTGTAGAAGAATCGTTGATCGAATAACTAGGGTTACTAGGTATTTCTGTTAAGGTACAATCTGCACAAGTAGGGGAAGGGGTACACGTAGCACAAGGTGTTGGATCTGTTGATGTATCTGTTATAGTATTACCATCGGTGTCATCGCCAGTTACTGTAGCTAAATTATTTACCTGATTATTATCTATATCAGTTTGTATAATGCTATAAGTAGCGCTGTAAACCCAAGTTTCTGTAGTATCTAATAGACCATCAGCGTCTGTATCGCCAGAAGCAGGGCCAGCTATAGCACCTCCTAATAATGGGTCTGATACTACTACATTTGAAATAGCAACATTACCAGTATTGATAACATTAAAGGTATAATTTACTGCATCGCCTACATTGGTAAGACCATTAGTATTTGAATCAATAAACACACCATCTTTAGTAATTTCAAGATTTCCAAAATCAACAGTTACACAAGCTGTGTTGTTAGATGTATCGGTATCGCCGGTAACAGTTATTTGATTTCCAAATCCACCGCCATTTGTACAATCTTGTGTGGGATCGAATACATCTTTATCGATAGTAAAAGTTGCGGTTACCAGCCAACTTTCTGTTCGAAGTCCGGCTATTGATTCACTTGTTATAATTTGATCACCACTTGTAAACGGACTCAAAATTGTACCATCAACTCCGTCACTTTCGCCTCCATAAGCCAAAGTTGCATTTATTAAAGTTAAACCACTACCTAATATAAAGGTATCGATGACATCATAAGTGCCTGCGAGACCACCGATGTTCTCTGCTGTAATTCTATAGGTTACTGTATACTCATCGGAAACACTATTATATATAGGACCCGATTCAACTGTTTTACGTACATCAATACTAGAACTACAAGGAATATTAGGTACTGTTATAGACCCATCATATATAGTACAACTCAATCCTGGTGCTGTTACCTGCAATGTATAATCTCCCCCTAGAGATGGATCAAAAGGATTAAATACCAATTCGTTACTTGGACCTTGTTGAAGCGTTGTTCCCGATGAATTAATCCAAGTGAAAATAGCATTTGGAACCGGGTTTGCCGACAAGGTTACTTGATTTCCTGAAGCATCACAAGTTGCTACTAGACTAGGTAAATAAGGCGTTACTTCAAATGCTCCGTCAGCCGAGTTTCCACAACTATCACTTATTCTAACTGTATAGGTCCCTTCAGCAGTATTGGCAAAAAGCCCATCAGTGGAAGTTCTTCCTATATTCGCAGGTATGGACGAAGCAATAATTTCATAGTTATAAGGAGGAACGCCATTAGATCCTTCAGCAAAAATAATACCAGAGCCTTCAGTACAGGTATACCCTACAATACTTTCAAAAGAAGTAGGTGCATATTCGGGTATGGTAATGTTGACAGTTTGTGGTTCGCAAGCACATGTAAATGTATTAGTTGAACTACAGTTACCACCACTCTGAAATTCGAGGTTTAGTTGATAGTCTCCTGCAGGCATATTGGGTATGATAACGGGAACCCCTTCTGTAAAAAAGCTAATGCTTTCTCGGAGCACGGTATCACCAGTATCTAAATTATTAACTCTTACATTGGTATAGAAAGATCCTCCATCAGCCTGAATGACGTTTGCATTGATAATTAAGGCGTTTGCATTGCCACAACGCTGTTCAAAATCTAGCGTAAAATCATGTTCTACAACCTGGGAAGCTAAAATTTCAAAGCTTACGTTACCGGTTTCACAACCATCAGTTAGTTCTGCTTGATAATTTCCAGGTGGAAAGCCAACAGGATAAATTGAACTATCACTGGTATTCTCAAAAACCTTTGGATAAGTATATGTTGTAACTACACCACCTTCTGAGATGAAGCTTGCAGGACCAGATGTAATGGTAACACGACCATAATTTGTTCCACCATTCCTAATATGAAAAGACATTCCTGTTGTACCATCCATACATCCACGTTCTTCTCGAACGTTTGCAATAAATTCGGTTGGATCTACGGGTGTAAAAGTTTCTGTGGTAGTGACAATATAATTACAGCTATCCTCCATAACAATATCATAGGTACCACCAACTAAAATATCAGCTTCTCTAATTTCCACTTCAAGGTAATCGGGGTCGTTAAGCGTATAAACTAGCACGTCACTTGTATTAGTTTGGTTAGTAAAAGTTACCGTAACCGGAACCAATAGACTCTTTTGTCGTTCACTTGTATCGTTCAAATTTGCATATACATAAAACGAAGTCTCGCCAGAGCAATCTAATGATTTCTGACTCCACATATCTATTGAAGGAGTATAAGAGAAGTTTAAAGTATCTGTTTGTCCACAGGCATCTACGATATTTACGGTATAGGCTGTGTCAAAATTGTAAATAGTACCTATGGAAACACCTTGACTTGTGCTACTCGACCCAGAATATACTATAGTGCCCGTAACATCTTCGGTTACCGTAATATTATGCGGTAAAACGCCTCGACCGAATGAAGAATAATCTGCTTCGTAGGTATCACAACCTGATTTTTCAACATAACCAATTGCACCAGATAACGAAACAATCGAGGGTGCCGTTATGGTAATGGTTTCACTGGCCGTGTTTTGACATGCGTCCTCTATTTGAAATGTATAAGTGCCTTCTGAAAGTCCAGTAAAAGTATCAGAATTTTGTTCTTGAAGTACCGTTTGTGGTGTTGTACTTAAATCAACAATGCGATATTTATAAGTTGGAAAAGCAGAGGTTCCTATTAAATTTCCATCCTCACCCGTTAGCGTAACCTCCCCGTTTGTACTACTAGAACAGGTTGGTGGTGTAATTGTAGTATTCAATGTAGGAAGAACATAAAAACCGAGTACTGTTATTTCTTCAGAATACAAATCAAATGTAGCATCTCTAACTTGAACTGAGTAAGTTCCCGGTTGTAATGCATTAAATGTTCCCGAAGTCTGAAATCCTCTTAACTCTGGCCCTGAAATTATTTGATATTGATAGGGTGTAACTCCGCCACTAGCCGTTGCAGTTATACTGCCGTCTGAAGAGCATATTGCTTCAGTTTGCGTTAGTGACAAATCTAATTGTGCAGATAGACTTGTGCAACAAATTAGAAAGGTGATTTTAAGTAGGAATTTAAGCATATTCTTTTCTAGCTAAATCATTCATGAAAAACAATGAATAACTCTTTTCAAACACAAAGTTAGCTTCGATACTTGTCGATGCCCATTTTTTGTTGCGAAAGCGGCTAGTTTTGATGTGAAATGACAGTGGTAATTAGGATATCTGATTTAATGTAACCTTTATCGATACTTTTTTTGAAAGATTTATATAAAAAATACGGTTGATGAACACTTAAAATTACGTTCACTTTATAACAAGTTAAGCAGCAAACTGTTGAAGATTAATGATGTCAGAAAATAGTAAAGAATTAAAATTTACAAAATATATGTCATTCTCTAGCATTTTAAATCTCTAGTACGACCATCAAAATTTTACTTTAAGACATTAATTGGTGTGCCAAGAAAATGGACTGAATCATTACTTTTTAAAAGCTCGCTGCCTCTAATTATTTCTATAATACTGATTTTGAACTTTTTTTTTTAAGTACTTTGGAGTCAAAATTTTCATCTGAATTTAGAAATACCTCATCAATTTGAGAATTTGCTTTTCAAGAATTTTTTTAGACACATTATAAATATAACTAGCTGTTAAATAGTGAATTACATATAACTTAATTCGCTTACGAAACTGCAATTTATAATGCTTACTTGTCCCTTAAAGAAAGGACAGTAGTGATTTTACATTTTTCTCAACCCTGATATTATACGTTGTAATAAATGGTTAGTTTTTAAACGTTTTAAAGATTGTAACGCAAAGTCTATAACCCATGTATTTTTTTTAAAGGTTTAAATCACTTCATTCCTTAAGTCTAGATTTTACTAAAAACATTAAGAACTATAAACAATGCCTCATCTATTAAGATGAGGCACTGTAAATTATGTTTCTAATTTTAATTGGTACCTAGATAGATATATCCATTAAATGGTTCTAAAATGGTACCGGTGTTTTTATCGGTAGCAGTAATAATGTAATAGTACGTACCGGTAGGTAGCATTCCAGATTGTCCGAAAGAACCATCAGGAGATTCACCACCCCAGTCATTCTGATAATCTTTTACCTCGGCAATTTTAGTACCCCAACGGTTAAAGATCATTACATCAAAACTGAAAGCACAATACTCAACGCCTCTGATTTCGAAGAAATCATTGACACCATCTCCGTTAGCGGTAACCGCTTTAGAAATTTCTATGTCACCTCTTCCACATGGTACACACTCCGTATCTACGATAACTGTAAAGTCAACATAGTATTTACATGTTCCCTCGGTAGAACTGTAGGCAATTTTGTATTCTCCAGGCTCATGGTTCAGTGGGTCAAAGAAGTTTTGCTCTAAAACCACATCACCTTCTAGAATCATAAATGTACCGTTACGGTCAAAATCTGCCGGTAGGTAGTTCAATAAGTCAATTGGCTCTTCTTCAATACAAACGTTAATGGTAATTTCTTGCAATTGTGGTTGCAGAACAAAAACGATTTGTTCAAAAGAAGCAGTATTGCCACAAGAATCAGTTACGTTCCAATTTCTAATAATCATGTAATCATCAGAATCATCAGCTTGTTGTGTTTCTTCATTGTAAACAACATCAAAATTACCACAGCCACCCGTAAATACCATTTCTGGTGCTTCAGGAATTTCATCGCCACATATAATGGTAACTTCTTCTTCGTACGGCTGACTCATAATAGGTCCCGTAGGTTCTACGGTAATAACTTGAGTATGTTCTACCGTGTTACCTGCGCAGTCGGTAGCCGTCCAAGTTCTGGTAACCGTATACCCTAGAGCACAGTTTTCGTCATTGGTAATCGTTTCTGTAAACGTTACTTCAATATTTGGCTCACAAGAATCAGTAGCCGTTAATGTAGTAGCATCTGGTACCATTCCACATTCAACCGTCATATCTTGAGGTAGCGTTTCATTGAAGGTCGGTGCAACCGTATCTTCAATAGTAATTACTTGGGTATGTGTACGAACATTACCGACACAATCGGTAATCGTCCATGTTCTAGTGATGGTATACTCCGTAGCACATTCGTCATCTTGACCTGCGGTCAATTCTTCATAAACAACAGTTATGGCACAAGCGCTATCAGAGGTTATTACAAAAGCATCAGGTATTGTATCACATGCTTCAATAGTTTCATCTGTTGGCCAACCTTCATCACCATCATTATCAATAATAGTAACCGTGGCAATATTGTCTGATAATATACCTATAATCGGATTTGAGATATTTTCAAGAATTACGCTGAAAGTTTCAGGATCTTCAATGATGATATCATCAATAATAGGAATTACAATGGTCTGTGTATTAGGATTTGTACCGCCAAATGTTAGTGTCTGTGTATTACGAAGAACACCAGTATAATCCATTCCATCAACAGTAGAACCATCAACAGTATAGAATTCAACAGTAAATTCATCTTGAACATCTGCATTAAGCACAACATTTATTGTAACCGTACCATCGTCTTCATTTACCTCAACAGAAGTAGTATCGAATTGAACACCATATACTGATGGGTCCGCATCATTATCAATGATATTAACTATAGCCGTGTCATTTGTAAGAATACCAACAACAGGAGAAGAGATGTCTTCAAGAATTACCTGGAAGTCTTCTGTTGCTTCAATTAATGTATCATCAATAATAGGAATTACGATGGTCTGTGTATTTGAATTTGTACCGCCAAATGTCAATGTCTGTGTATCTTGAGGAACACCTGTATAATCGTTACCATCTAAGGTAGTGCCATCTAGAGTATAGTATTCAACAGTAAACTCATCTTGAACATCTGCATTAAGCACAACATCAATAGAAACCGTACCGGCATCTTCGTTTACATCAATAGAAGTAATATCGAATTCAACTCCATATAAAGTTGGGTCAGCATCGTTGTCAATTATATTTACTGTAGCCCTATCATTGGCAAGAATACCAACAATAGGGGTAGAGATGTCTTCAAGAATTACTTGGAAGTCTTCGGTAAATTCAATCAAGGTATCATCAATAATAGGAATTACGATGGTTTGTGTATTTGAATTTGTACCACCAAATGTTAAGGTCTGTGTATCTTGAGGAACACCAGTGTAATCACTACCATCTATTGTAGTACCATCTACAGTATAATACTCAACAGTAAATTCATCTTGAACATCTGCATTAAGCACAACATCAATAGAAACCGTACCGGCATCTTCATTTACATCGATTGACGTGATATCAAAAGCAACACCATAAAGAGATGGATCAGCATCATTATCAATGATATTAACCGTAGCAGTATCATTAGCAAGTATACCAACTATAGGAGTAGATATATTCTCTAATATTACTTGGAAATCTTCTGTATATTCAATCAACGTGTCATCAATAATAGGAATTACGATGGTCTGTGTATTTGAATTTGTACCGCCAAATGTTAATGTCTGTGTGTTTTGCGGAACACCAGTGTAATCACTACCATCTAAAGTAGTACCATCTACAGTGTAGTATTCTACCGTAAATTCATCTTGAACATCAGCATTAAGTACAACATCAAGAGAAACTGTACCAGCATCTTCATTTACATCAATAGAAGTGATATCAAAGGCAACGCCATAAAGAGATGGGTCACTATCATTATCAGTGATATTAATAACACCTTGATCATCATTTATGGTAATTAACGGAGTAGACAGGTTAGAAAGGTCTACAAATAGACTTTCAGTTAACTCTATTAATGTATCATCTATAATACTAATTGTAATAGCATGTGTTTCTCCGTCAGTACCAGCAAAGGTCAGTTGACCAGAACTAGTAGTGTAATCACCAGGTTCAATAGCAGAATCATTAGTAGTTGTATAATCTAATGTGAATCCGCCTTGAACGTTTCCAGTAAGCAATACATTTATTGTAGCTGTACCTGCTGCTTCGTCTATAGTGATATTATCATTGTCAAATGATATACCAGTAACTCCTGGTATGTTATCATTATCGGTGATATTGATATTACCTTGGTTATCATTGATGGCAATTAAAGTTGTAGACAGGTTTGAAAGGTCAACAAACAATCTTTCAGTTGCTTCAATGATATTATCATCAATAATGGTTACAGTAACAGGTTGAATTTCGCCATCAGTACCTGAGAAGGTTAACTGCCCTGCATTAGTAGTATAATCTCCAGGTTCAACAGCTGTATCATTATTGGTAGTGTAATCAAGGGTGAATCCGCCCTCAATATTACCTGTCAATAATACATTAATTGTAGCAGTACCCGCAGCTTCATCAATAGTGATGTCATCATTTTCAAATGATATACCGGTAACACCAGGTATGTTATCATTATCTGTGATATTGATATTCCCTTGGTTATCGTTTATACCGATTAATGTAGTTGAAAGATTAGATAAATTTACTAATAACGCTTCTGTAGCTTCAATAATATTATCATCGATAATGGAAACTGTTATAGGTTGTAATTCACCATCGGTACCCGCAAAGGTCAATTGACCGGAATTGCTAGTATAATCGCCAGGTTCAAGAGCAGTACCGTCTGCAGTAGCATTGTCAATGGTGAAACCGCCAGGAACATTACCTGTCAATTGTACATTGATTGTAGCCGTACCAGCAGCTTCATCAACCGTGATATTATCGTTTTCAAATGCGATACCCGTTGTGCCTGGTATATTGTCATTATCAGTAATGCTGATATTTCCTTGGGTTTCATTAATAGCTATAACAGTAGTAGACAAATTAGATAGGTCTACAAATAATCTCTCTGTAGTTTCAATTAAGCTATCATCAATTATACTTACTGTAATAGGGTGTATTTCGCCATCAGTACCTGCAAATGTTAACTGTCCTGCACTAGTAGTATAATCACCAGGTTGCACAGCAGTATCGTCATTGGTAGTATAATCTAAAGTGAATCCGCCTTGAACGTTACCGGTCAATACTACATTTATGGTTGCCGTACCAGCAGCTTCATCTACTATGATATTATCATTTTCAAATGAGATACCTGTGCCGATTACATTATCATTATCGGTAATATTGATATTACCTTGGGTGTCATTAATTGCAATTAAGGTCGTAGATAAATTAGAAAGATCAACAAACAATCTTTCGGTCGCTTCAATGATGTTATCGTCAATAATGGTTATAGTTACCGGCTGAATTTCACCATCTGTACCAGCAAAGGTTAACTGTCCTGCATCGGCAGTATAATCTCCTGGTTCTACAGCCGTATCATTATTAGAGGTGTAATCTAAAGTGAATCCGCCTTGAAGGTTACCCGTCAACAATACATTAATAGTTGCAGTACCTGCAGCTTCATCTACTGTGATATCATCATTTTGGAAAGAGATACCTGTGGTACCCGGTATATTGTCATTATCCGTAATATTGATATTCCCTTGGTTGTCATTTATAATTATTAAAGAAGTCGATAAGTTGGAAAGATCTACAAATAACCTTTCAATGGCTTCAATGATATTATCATCAATAATAGGAACAACTATAGGTTGAATTTCGCCGTCATTACCATTGAATGTTAATTGTCCGTTGGTAGGAGTATAATCTCCCGGTTGAATAGCAGTGTCATTATTAGTTGTATAATCTAAAGTGAATCCGCCAGGAACATTACCGGTTAATTGTACGTTTATTGTTGCTGTACCCGCAGCCTCATCTATAGTGATATCATCATTTTCAAACGCAATACCAGTAGTACCAGGTATATAATCGTTATCTGTGATATTGACGTTGGCTTGGTTGTCGGTAATAGTTATTAATGTAGTTGATAAGTTAGAAAGGTTAACGAATAAACGCTCTAATGTCTCAATAACACTATCATCGATAATTGTAACCGTAATAGGTTGTAATTCACCATCGGTACCTGCAAAAGTCAATTGACCTGAACTGGTCGTGTAATCATCTGGTTCAAGCGCAGTATCATCGCCAGTGGTATAATCTACAGTAAAGCCTCCACCTACATTTCCAGTTAATAAAACATTGACAGTAACTGTACCGGCACCTTCATCAACTGTAATATCATCATTTTGAAAAGCCAAACCTGTACCGGCAACATTATCATTGTCAGTAATATTGATATTACCTTGACTATCGTTAATAGCAATCAAAGTTGTAGATAAGTTAGAAAGATCTACAAACAATCTTTCAGTAGCCTCAATAACAGTATCATCGATTATGGATACTGTAACAGGGTGAATTTCACCATCTGTGCCAGTAAAAGTTAACTGACCAGAAGTTGAGCTATAATCTCCAGGTTGTTCAGCCGTATCATTATTAGTGATATAATCTAATGTAAATCCGCCTTGAACATTTCCTGTTAATAATACATTAATCGTTGCTGTACCAGCATCTTCGTTTATAGTAATATCATCATTTTCAAACGAGATACCTGTTGTACCTGGTATATTGTCGTTATCGATAATGTTAATGTTACCTTGGTTATCGTTAATGGTAATTAATGATGTAGAAAGGTTAGAAAGGTCAACCAACAATCTTTCTGTAGCTTCAATTATATCATCATCAATAATAGTTACCGTTATAGGTTGAACTTCACCGTCAGTACCTGCAAAAGTTAATTGACCAGCAATGCTAGTGTAATCTCCCGGTTGAATGGCAGAATCGTCTGCAGTAGCGTAATCTAAAGTAAATCCGCCTTGAACGTTACCAGTTAAAAGAACATTTATTGTAGCAGTACCATCAGCTTCATTAATGGTAATGTCATCATTTTGGAATGAAATACCAGTTCCGGCAAGGCTATCATTATCTGTAATATTGATAACACCTTGATCATCATTGATTGCAATTAATGTAGTAGAAAGATTAGAAAGGTCTATAAACAAACCTTCGGTAACTTCTATAATACCATCGTCATTAATAGCTACGGTAATTGGTTGTAATTCACCATCATTACCGGCGAAAGTTAATTGTCCGCTATTTGTATTATAATCACCTGGTTGTGTAGCAGTATCATCATTTGTTGTGAAATCTAAAGTGAATCCGCCTTGAACGTTACCAGTTAAAAGAACATTTATTGTAGCAGTACCCGCAGCTTCATCTACAGTGATGTTGTCGTTCTGGAATGATATACCAGTTGTACCAGGTATATTATCATCATCATTGATAGTACCAGTCGCAGTATTTGTTGGTTGTTCATCAAGGAAGCCAACATTAATATTCGATTGTATGTTAGATAATGTGATTGTAAAATCTTCTGATGGTTCTATAAAACTGTCATCAATTATCGGAACATCTATATTTACAGAATTCGTAGTGCTGTTGAATGTCACCGTACCTGTAAAAGAAGTGTAATCGTCAGGTTCGATAGCAGTGCCGTTAGCAGTTACATAATCAACTGTAACAGTTTCACCTGGAGCAATAGTACCAGTGAAGGTAGCCACAAATCTAGCATAGGTATCAGTACCTTCAGTAACAATAATATTGTCATCTGCAAAGGATATACCTGTACTGCCAGGAACATTATCATTGTCTGTTATACTCGCAATACCTTCATTGTCATTAATGGTAGGTGTATTTGTTCCACTAGTAAGTTGTACAAAGAATTGCTCGGTAGTTTCTATAATTGAGTCATCATTAATTGTTATGGTGACCAGACGTACCTCATTGTTTGTACCTGCAAAAGATACAGTAGTATTTGACGCTGAAACATAATCGCCAGGTTGTAATGCAGTATCATCTGCAGTAGCATAGTTTAAGGTAAAACCACCAGAAACGGTACCTGTATGTGTAATTTCAAGAACTGCAGTACCTGCATCTTCATTTACGGTAACATCATTAATGCTAATACCGATAGGATTACCACTTTCACTAACGTAAATGTATTGCGTATGGCTAGTGTTGTTACCTGCACAATCATTGGTTGTCCATGTTCTAATAATCGTATATGAAGTAGAAGTATTGTCACCAATATACGTTTCGTCGAAGGTAACTGTAGAATTAGAATCACAGTTGTCATTAGCAGAAAGTACTGGCGCTACAGGAATATTATCATGAGCGGCGTAAGAGTCTTGTGGTAAAGACTCATTAAAAGTTGGTGCTTCTTTATCTTCTATAGTAATAACTTGAGTGAAAGTATCACTTACTCTTCCACAAGCATCGGTAAACGTCCAAGTATTGGTATATGTGCCTTGAGTTGGGCATGCACCAGATTGCACAAAATTACCAGCAGTTTTATCTAATGTGAAATTACAAGATACCGTTGCAGGTACTAAAGAATTTGCATTATTAAGCGCAGCAATATTATCACAAGTAACAGTTCTGTCCAATGCATTTGGTGCAGTAGACCAATTTACTTGTGGCGGTTGCTGTACATCTATAATAGTTGGTGTATGCGTACCAATACCACAAGAATCTGTAGAAGATGAACTATTGGTAGTAATTGGGTCGCCGTTGGTAACGCCACTGTAGGTAGCATTTGCCTGTAATTCAAAACTAGCTGTACAAGCGGTCTCTAAAAAGTGGCAAGCCTCAATGATTTCAATATTGAAATCAAGATCATAGTTATCACCCATATCGGTGAAACCATTTTGAGCTGTAAAAGTTAAGGTTCTTGATGTTGGGTCGTAAGAATGTGTTACACCTGCTGGTAATGTACCTACACTCGCAAAATCAGCTTCAATTGGTAATACGGTAGTAATCACCAAATCTTGAATATCATCATTACCAGTGTTGGTAACGTTTAATGTTAGAGGTACTGTATCACCTGCATTGAAAGGTCCGGTTGCGTTTGTGTTTAAACTTAAAGCCCCTAAACTTGGTAGATAAACATCTACACTTAAGCCCATTAAATATAGTCCATATGATTCTTGATCCGTTGTAATTTTAAAACGGGCAAAAGTCTGATCATTATCTATATACCTATTAGTTGTGTTTGCTAATGGAAAAACGGTAGCATCAAAACCTAAGGTGTTTGTACTTGCAGCATTTCTATCTACATAATTGAGACCATCAATAGTAATACGGCTATTAAAGAAGTTGTCTTCATCTCTTAATGTCGTAGAAAGTTTAGCCCAGTTGTTACTAGCGTCGTAAATTAATAATTGATCACCAGAAAGATCACGGTCACCTTCTAAGGCACCTAACATTACATCGGCATTTATATTACCGTTCGGAATGGTTTCAAAACCACTAAAGTTAAATTCTGTTTCACCTGCACCATCAGAAGCAAAAGTGTGAACATACCCATCGTATAGCGTGATATTTTTAGGGTCAAGAGAAACATTTTCATAAACGAAGACAATTTGCCATCCACCGGAAGTACCAGTTACATTTGCAATGCCATGAGAACGTAAATCTCTCTCGGTAGCCTTTACGTTACCTACTTGGTATGAACCAAAAGGAGTAGAAAGTGCATTTATATCATCTGTAATATCTTTAATACACACATATGGGTCATTTTGGAAATGATCATTACGACCTCTATAGATAACCTCATCTGCTGTTACCGTAGTATAGGCTGATTGACCAGGCAACATTAATTTTACTTCATTGTAATTCCAAGACGGTTCCGTTGCGCTACCACCGGTAGTACCATCATATTCCTTATCGGCAGCAGCCCAGTATAGGTAAGCTTTTTTAATATTCAAACAGCTTAATGAAGGCTCAGGATTAGCTAAGTTGGCATTGGTAGAGTTAAATGTTGTTGGATCAGAATCGATATCAACAAATACGTTGTCAAAGAAATTATGGTTACCCTCTTCGCCATTGTAATTACCCGTGGCGCTTCTTGAAAGAACATTATTGGCGATCATAGTAAAATCACCGTTGATACTACCAGAATAACGAATTTCAAAATCCTTTTTAAGGTTGGTGTCGTTTACGAAGATATTTACAACAGCTGTGTCTTCAGAGCCGTTAGAATCTACTATTTTATATGTAAAAGAATCATTTCCATTAAAAGACGGACTAGGTTGATATTCGAAATAATCATCTGTAGCATCGCCAGGCGTTCCATTATCTCTTAGGGTTACCGTACCGTTTATTGGATTGTTTACTATCTGTAAAGGATTGGAAGAAGCAGGTCCGTCAAAATCATAATCATCATTCGCAAGTACCGTAATATTTGCCGATGCTTGATTTTGGAATACTACAAAAGAATCATCAACAGCAGTAGGTAAGTGATTTATATCATTAATGGTACCTATTGCAACTGGATTAGTTGCTGTAATTAAGCTAGGGGAAATTGAAGTAATTGTAATTCGTAATGCTTCGTTTCCTTCAATTAGTGCATCTTGTAGAATATCTACAGGTACTTGAAGTACTTCACCTGTTGTGCCTGAAAAGTTTAAAGTACCAGTTTGTGATGTAACCGAGTAGTCACTACCAGAGGTTGTTGTATTATCTGTTATTTCATATGAGACAGTAAAACCACCGCTAATAGGATTACCTGAATAGGTTACTTCAAAATTTGCTGTAACGTTAAATTCGTCTACCGTAAAACCTGTAGCAGCAACACTACCTGTATCATCATTGGTAATTGAACCGATAGCATCTGTATTGGTAATCGTAATTTCTGGAATGGAAGGATTACCGATCACAATACTTAAATTTTCGTCGTTTTCAATGAAATTATCACCCACAACATTAATTTGTACTGAACGTACTTCATTATCTACACCAGTAAAATTTAGAGTTCCTGTTGATGAGGTTACCGTATAATCTATACCAGCCGACGTAGTAATATCTACTATTGAGTATTCTAGGGTAAAACCACCAGTTACCCTGTCACCGCTATAAGTGACATCAAAATTAATGGCATTAGTTTGTTCAATAATACTGAATCCTGTTACTGAAAGTGCACCTCCATCATCATCAGTAATTACTCCGGTTGCTTGGTTGTTCAATAAATTGACACCAACATTAGAACGTATTGCAACAAGATTTACAAAGAAATTTTCTTCAGCCTCAATAGTGTTGTCACTAATAATAGGAATAACGATATTCGCTGTTTTAATTGCATTTGTAAAAGTTAGGGTCTCTATGGTTGGGCTTGGTGTAAAATCTGTTGCATTTGCCGCTGTACCATTATTTACAAAATAATCTACTTCAACGGTTTCACCTGTATCTACATCACCATTAAATTCAACCACAAAAGTTGCATTAACGTTATCGGTTGGGTCTCCTTCAGCCACGGTAACCGTTGCGTTTTGAAAATCTATTCCGTTAGCAGCAGTGTTGTCGTTATCGGTAATAGTACCAGTACCTGTCGGATCCACAATATTTATTAATGTTGTAGACAAGTTTAAAAGTTGAATGTTTAAATCTTCGGTAGCTTCAATAAAAGAATCTTCTAAAATAGTTATTGTAATTGACTGTTGGTCATTATTTGTAGCGCCGGTAGGGAAACTTAACTGTCCTGCTGCGAGCGTAGTACTATAATCTTTTCCAGCAGTAGCAGTACCGTTTGTAATATTATAATCAACCGTAAAACCAGTTTGAATATCGTTACCATTATAGGTAATTACAAAATTTGTGCTTCCTGCAGATTCACTAACAGAAAAATCAGCAGCACTTAAACCTGTAGTTGCTGTTTTAACATCATTATCGGTAATGGTACCAATTGCATTGGCATCGACCAAATTGATTAATGTTGTTGATAAATTCGTTAATTGAAAATTGATGGTTTCATCAGATTCAATAATAGTATCGTCATTGATATTGATACTTACATTTTGCACATCGCCATCTGAAGTTCCAGCGGGGAAAGTCAACTGACCCGATAGTGCAGGATTACCACTGAAATCTGTACCGGCAGCAGCTGTACCATCAGTTATAGTATAATCTACTGTAAAAGTATTTTGTAAATCGCTACCGTTATAGGTTACTACGAAATTAGTTGTACCGGCAGCTTCATTAACTACTATATCAGCAACTGTTAAACCTGTAGAGGCTGTTTTTGTATCGTTATCTAAGATAGTACCCACTGCATTTGGGTCAACCAAATTGATAAGGGTAGTAGAAAGATTAGTTAATTCAATATTCAAGTCTTCATCAGCTTCAATAATAAGGTCATCAATAATAGTTACACTTACAAGTTGTGTTGCACCATCTGTAGTACCGTTTGGAAATGAAACTTGTCCGGTTAATATGGCGTTATAATCGGTACCAGATATAGCAGAACCATTTGTTATAGTGTAATCTGCAGTAAATCCGGTTTTAACGTTACCACCATTATAGGTTACTACAAAATTAGCTGATGCAGTAGATTCGTTAAAATTGATATTTGCGATAGATAAACCTGTAGTTGGGGTAGTGTCGTTATCTGTAATTGTACCGGTAGCATCTGCATCTATAATAGCTAAGAGATTGTTAGAGATATTTGATATTTGTATTGTTAAGCTCTCATCGCCCTCAATGACTGTATCATCTGTAATTGCTAATAATAAAGGTTGTGTATCTCCATCGGCAGTACCGGCAGGGAAAGTTACTTGACCTGTTAGGTTTACATTATAATCTGAACTAGAAGTTGTACTTACGTCGGTTATTACATAATCGACTGTGAAAGAATTTTGAACTGTTGGCCCGGTATATGTCAAAACAAAATCTACCGTACCCACATTTTCATTCACAGAAAAATCGTCTATAGAAACTCCGTCACCTGCAGAAGGTATATTTATGTTGGTGATTGTACCCGTTGCGGTATCTGTAATGTCACCAGTGTTAGTGGATCCATTAGTCATACCTAAAGTAAAAGTTTCATCACCTTCAATAAGTCCGTCGTCAATAGCTGATATTAAAATACTAGTATTTAAAGTATTACTAGGAATCGAAAAATTAGTTAATGCCGTATAATCTGTTGCTAGCGTGGTAATATTTGTATATGATAAATCAAATGTTACCACTTCATTTACTGCGTGAGAAAGTGTCACTGCAAAATCTAGGTCAGTGCCTTCGGCAGTGCTATCATCGGCAATTGCTATAGTTGGTCTAATAAATAAATCAGCTACGTTAGAATATGTATAAGGCGTACATAAGTTTTGACTATCAAATGCTACAAAACGATATTGATGACCACTTTCTGTACTAGTAATTGTCGTTAATGTCAACGCAGTAGTAGTAGCTCCCGAATAAACGCCGCCATTTGAAATTGGATTCCAGCTAGTTCCATCATCAGGACTAACTTCCCATTGATAGGTAAGTGAAGTTCCATTAACTGCAGTTGTATAGGTAACCGTGTCACCTAGGTTAGCAACTCTATCTGTAGGTTGCAATGTTATGCTTACCGTTTGAAAAGCTGTTGTTACTTTGCTATCAATACCTGTATAACCACCTTGACCGGTTACTAATCCGGTAGAAGGGTGAACTGAAACTGGAGAAGTGCCTAAATAACCATCGCCATCTGGATCAGTGTGCCCAGCTTCAATAGCATCAGGACAACCATCGTTGTCAGAATCATTATCTAAACTATCAATAATAGTATCACCATCGGCATCTCCGTTTCCTTCATTAATATCTGTAATACCATCATTGTCATCATCTTCATCAGCAAGGTCGTTAACCCCATCACCATCTGTATCTAAATCATCATCTGTAATGGTGATAATACCTTCATTTGCAGCAAAAACAATGTTTTGTGGCACATAGTTGGTCATGGCACCTGAGATTGGGGCAGGACTGTATGATGGTACCACCGTAAAAAATTCTGTAGGTTCAATGATTGAATCATCATTTATTCTAAAGTTTCTAAGTAAACTTTGACCATCTGTTCCATTAAAGATTACAAAACCTGAATTTGAATCGTAATCTGAAGGCTGTATTGCTGTATTATTAGCAGTTACATAATTTATTGTAAAATTATCTTGAACCTCACCATTTAAGGTGAAATTTATACTAGCGTTAGGAGAAGATTCCAATACCGTGGTGTTGCTTAAATTAACTGTAGCGACGTCATTATCATGAATACGTAATGCAGAACGCTCAGTATTGATACTGACCCTAGATGGGGAAGTACCGTATTTTGTAGCTTCTGCCGCATTTCTAGACTTAACCCCGTTGAATTCTTCAGAAGGTTCAACAATAGTATTGTCAATAGTAGGTATAGGAATAATTATTTCTGAACCAGCTAATGAACCAGCAGGAAAAGTAACGGTAGTAGTAAAAGAATTAAAATCAGAACCATCAGTTGCCGGGCTTGTTGAGCTAGGGTTAGTTTCTACAGAAAAATCAACTGTATATGAATCTTCGATACCAACATATTGTTGACCACCAGAATTAATACCATTTGATAATGATAAACTGTATTGTATTTCTCCACCTTCTGTAATGTCATAATTTTCACCAGTAACATATGCGACATCAGTATCTATAATAGTACCGATACCATTAGCATCAGAGAAAGTATAGGTGTTAGAAGGATCGCTTAATGTTAAAGTGAATTCTTGTTGTGTAACCTCTACCCAATCATCGTTTAATGCAGCAACAGTAAATGTATCAGAAGTATTTAATAGAAAACTTAAGGTAACTGAAGTAGGTCCGTTGTAATCTGTTGCGGTTGTAGTACCATTATTTGCGTATGCAATATCAAAAGTATAGTTGCCTGTGAGCAGAGTACTAGAGGTAACTGTAAAAGTCATATTAGACCCTTCGTTCGCACTTGCGTCAGAAACTGAAAAGGTCTGTGCCATTACATCTGTAGAACTAAAAAAGAACCACATGACAAATAACAACATTGTCGATTTTATGAAAGTAGTATTCTTCATTATAGATTCTTTGTATTAGTTGGAAAAGTAGATTGAGTTGGAACCATTTTAGATGTATGAGAAAGGTCAACCTGATGAGCACTTTTATTGATTTTCACCTTATGGTCAAAATTGTATACTCCGGAATTAATAAACGAAGATGCCTGCCATCCAAATTCAGGATATGCAGAAGTTAAATTTCTGTAAAGGGTTATGATGTTGTTAGAAGTGTCAATTGACTTCATAATAATGGTTAAGTTTAATTCTTAATATTAATCCTTAACCTTATCAAAAATGATTGCAAGTTGTATGCAAAACATTATTGGCTAGCAGGTTAAGAAAAGTTTTTAGAACAGATTTGGGATCTAATTCTGATACAAAATTAGCACCTAACTGTTTAAAAACTAAATTTTATAGTCTACACGGTGTCATTCGTCGATGAACATACGTTGGCAAAATAACGTTGATACCTTATGAATATTTAATTCTTGTTGTGAAGCATTGTTATTCTGTGGTAATTAGTTTGTAATCTGTTTCTTTCATTCATTAATATTTTTTTTTTTGGGTTAATTATTTATTAACTATAATACATTGATAATCAATATATTAAATTTATTTTTATTATATAATAACTTAAAGTTTAAACAAAAGGTGTTTTCTACACTTAATGTATAATTGTTGTAGACTGTTAAAATTGTTGTTAAAGAAGTGATTTAAATTACTTAAAGTGGGAAGATGCATTTCGTCGATAAAATCAATGTATTCAACCGATTAGAGATAATTATAAGGTTAAGAATGAAGATTGAAAAGTGTATTTTTTTTTATGATTTGAGACGAAACATAAACACCTTTTCATTCAAATGAAAAGGTGTTTTATTTATATAGGCGCTCTCGCGGAATGTTCTATTTATTTACATTTCAAAAGTATGAATTAGAACGTTTTATGATGTTAATTTTAGTTTAAATAACTATTAAAATGCATCGGGATTTTTAATTATTTCGGCAGCTCTTTCTTGAATTTCAGCTAGTTTGTTTCCGTCCATTTTATTTAAAAGAGCCATCATCATATTCATACGTTGATTGTCTTTAAAATGTTCTCTTTTTTCAGATAGAAAGTTCCAATATAGGGAGTTAAACGGGCAAGCTGTTTCACCAATTTTCTTGGTATGGCTATAGTGACAATTACCGCAATAATTACTCATTTTGTTAATGTAATTAGCGCTACTAACATAAGGTTTTGTTGCTACAATACCGCCATCGGCAAACTGGCTCATACCTCTAGTATTGGTAATTTCAACCCATTCTATGGCATCTATATAAACGCCTAAATACCACTTATCTACTTCATCTGGGTCTATTTGAGTCAACAAAGAAAAATTACCGATAACCATAAGTCTTTGAATATGGTGTGCATAAGAAGCATCTAAGCTTTGACCGATAGCTTTTTTTAGGCAATTCATTTTTGTATTACCTGACCAGAAGAGATCTGGTAATTTATTGGTATTGTTTAATGTGTTCAGTTCTTTGTATTCGGGCATTTCTTTCCAATAAATACCTCTCATATACTCTCTCCAACCTAAAATTTGCCGTATAAAACCTTCTGCCTGAGATATATTTATATTGGTAGTTTTATCGTAAAAATGGTTTAAAACAGCATCTATAACTTCTTTAGGCGATAGTATTTTGGCATTCATTGCGAAAGATAATCTAGAATGAAAAAGAAATTTCTCTTCATCATGCATTGCATCTTGATAATCTCCAAAATGTGGTAAAAGTTGTTTACAGAAGTAATCTAACGTGCTCAAACATTCTTCTCTCGTTACCGGCCAAGCAAAAGATTCTGAATCTATTTTACCAATTGTTTGCACATTCGCATTCTTGAGGAGTTCAATAATTTCTTCTACATTTTTAATGAACTCTTTTTCTTTGGGTATAGGTGGCTGACCCTTCCATTTATTTCTATTGCTTTGATCGTAATTCCATTTTCCTCCTTCCGGTTGATCATTTTGCACCATTATGCCGTGCTTTTTACGCATCATTCTATAAAAGCTTTCCATGACCATTTGCTTTTTACCAGTATAGAAATCTTTTAGCTCATATCTGGTCGTATAAAAATGTTCGCTATCGTAATAATCATGAGCGATATCTAAAGAATTACAAATTTGTTGCAGCTGTTGGTCAAGCCTATATTCGTCTGGCAGTTGATACTCGAATTTTTCGGCATTAGTTTCGGCTATTGTATTTGAAATAATTTGCTCTAAATTTTTAGGATTGTTTTTATCATTTAGTTGATAATAAAAGAAATTATGCCCATTTACAGAAAGGTCATTTTTAAAACTGCGCATTGCTAAAAAGAATGGCGTTACTTTCTGAATATGATGATTTACATAATCTGTTTCTTGCCTCATTTCAGCCATAACATAAGTAATATCATCATTTACCGAGGAGAACCACGAGTGGTTTTGATTTAATTGATCACCTAAAATTAAGCGTACTGTTTTCATTTTTTTATTATTTGTGGTTAAGGTTAGAACAATGTTTTTTGTAACCATAACCTTTGATATTTACCTGTAGCATCATATCGTTCAGCTTGACCTTTAATATTAAACTTTCGGTTTCTGGGATCATTACCTACACCGCTAGCGTACATCCAATTACCCCAATTACTGTGTACATCATAATCTATTAGCATACTTTCAAAATAAGCGGCACCAATTCGCCAATCTTGCTCTAGTTCTTTAGACCAAAAGCTAGCCACATTTTGTCTACCTCTATTGCTCATCCATCCGGTTTCTAATAGTTCTTTCATGTTAGCATTTACAAAAGGTTCTTTAGTTAAACCATTGATCCAAGTATGTTTATCTTTTTCATTGATTTTAGGATCATAGGTACTATTAAGAATTCCCCCTAACTTGAAAATTGCATCTTGGTGTTTTAGCGAAACATATTTAAAATAATCCCTCCAAATCAATTCAAATATTAACCAATACGTATCTTGATTTTTGATAATTTCTCTTTCGAATTTTTTTACTTCCCAGTAAATTGTTCTCGGCGAGATACTGCCGTTTGCTAACCAAGCAGATAATTTTGAACTGTAGTCGACACCAATTAATCCGTTTCTCGTTTTTTTATAAAAACCTAATTTTTTAGTTTCCCAAAAGTAATGTTGAACTCTCTTGAGCGCCTCTAGTTCTCCGCCTTTGAAAGGGAAAGCATTATTAACATGTGTAGAGAAATTGGTAAAACCTAATTCATTTAAAGTGGGAATTTCAGTTTCATTTACCACTAAGTTTTCATGTGACATTTTTGGTGGTAGTTTCGCTATTGGTCTTACTTTGCTAACTGCCTCACACTTTTTTCTGAAGTTAGTAAAAACATCGGGTATAGATTTAAAGTCATCAAAAGGTATGTCATCTGGGTGATATAAAAATTGATCATATATTTCATGAAAGTTAATGCTAGGATCTAAGTTATTTTTTACATTGTTTAGTATAACCTGTTCATCTCTAGTCCATTCTTTTTGTAAGAAAATAGTGTTTATGTTCTGGTTGGCAATAAGGCTTGGTAAGTGATCTACAGTGTTACCGCGATAAACAAAAAGCGGAATATTTAGTTTTTCAAGCTCTTCTTTTAATTGCTGTACAGTTTCCAACAGAAATTTTGCCCTATACTTTTCTGTTCTTTTGAATCCGAATTCATCAGGTTCAAAGTATGAAGATTCAAAACAGTAAAAGCCGATAACCTTTTTTCCTTTCACTGCTTCAACAAGCGAAGAATTATCACGAACCCGTAGGTCGTTTCTAAACCAGATTAAATTATTCATGAATTTCGGTTTTCAGTTTATTACGTCTACATTTCTCCCCGCAGTACTTTACATCGTCCCAATTGCGTGCCCATTTTTTGCGCCACGAAAATGGCTTGTTACATGTAGCGCAAATTTTTGTTTCCAGGTTTACTTTTTTATGCGCCACTATAGTATAAGTTTACTGGGTTCGTCTGGTTTTGCATAAGCGAATCGTGCTAAAAGCTGAGGTAGGGCATAAGCATCCAATCCATTTATGGCGACAGTATGTGCTTTGTCTAATTGCAACCAACCGTCATTTTGTAAAATATTGTCCGGTAAATAGACATGCTCAATAGCGCCAATAATTAATAAGCATCCATTCTCTTTAATTTCATATTCGTTCACATAGCTGCAACCCAATTTAATAGCACTCTCTTTTACGAACGGAGCCTGAAAATTATCTAAATAAGATTCGGTTAAGTTGGTTTTTGAAAACTCTGAAATATCTTCATCATAACTAGCGGCAGTATGATGCGCATCTTTTATGATAGATTTATTTACCTGGTTGACCGTGAAGAATCCGCTTTCTTTAAAGTTGGTATAGGTGTTTCTTTTAACGGTTAATGGTCTAAGAATAAACCCTAGCATAGGTGGTGTACTACCAATATGAACCACCGAATTGAAAATAGCCAAATTACTAATACCGGTATCAGATTTAGAACCTAATAAGTTGGCAGATTTATAACCGGTACAACTATTAATTAAATGAGCTCTGTATCTACTAGGCATTTTACCTAGGTCTTCTTTATTAAAATGTTTCAAGTTGTATATTTTGTTTAACAAAAATAATTAAAAATTAAACAGATATGAGCTCAATAAAGAAAATGATTTGTTTAGTTTACCTTTTTATAGAAGGAATGAAGGCATAATTTCCTATTTTTAACGTTGAATTAATGTTGGCTTAAAGCCTTATACATGACCCAAGAAAAAAAGAACATTGCTATTATAGGTTCAGGCCTAGTAGGATCTTTGCTTGCCATTTACCTGAAAAGATACGGACATCAAATTACGGTTTTCGATAGAAGACCAGATATTAGAAATATAGAATTTTCTGGTCGATCCATTAATCTTGCCATGAGTAATAGAGGTTGGAACGCTTTGAGGGCAGTTGGCATAGAAGACGAGATTAAAGAAATCGCCATACCCTTAGATAAAAGGGCGATGCACGTAATAGGCAAGGAGCAATATTTTCAAAAATACGGTAAGGACGGTGAGGCTATTTGGTCTATATCTCGTGGTGTACTCAATAGACGTATGATTGATCTTGCAGAAAAGAATGGTGTAGAATTTCGTTTTGAAGAAAAAGTTTGGGATATAGATTTACCCGGTGCCAAAGTTTTTACAGGTGAAAGTGAAAAAGGGGAGTGGGTAGAATATCCGTTTGATCTGGTATTTGGCTGTGATGGGGCTTTTTCAAGGGTTCGTCATAAAATGCAAAGGCGCAGTAGATTTGATTATTCTCAAGATTTTATTGATGTGGGATATAAAGAATTGACTATACCGGCAAATGCCGATGGTTCTCATAAATTAGATAAGAATTCTTTTCATATATGGCCGCGTGGTAAATTTATGTTTATCGCTATGCCAAATTTAGATGGCAGTTTTACCTGTACATTATTTATGCCCTTTGGAGGTGATGTTTCATTTGAAAATATAAAGACCAAAAAAGAAGCGGTACATTTTTTCAATACCTATTTCCCGAATGTTATGGATGATATAGAGAATCTTACAGAAGATTTCTTTAAGAACCCCACGAGCGCCATGGTAACGATGAAATGCTATCCTTGGACCTATTGGGACAAAGTAGCCCTTGTAGGCGACTCAGCGCATGCCGTAGTACCATTTTACGGACAAGGAATGAACGCTGGCTTTGAAGATATATTTGTATTGGATGAAATTATAAAGGAATTTGGAAATGATTGGGAGCGTATTTTTTCTACCTATCAAGAAAAGCGCAAACCAAATGCTGATGCAATAGCAGAATTGAGCTATCGTAATTTTGTGGAGATGAGCAGTAAAACTGCCGACACCAATTTCTTGCTACAGAAAAAAATAGAAAAGCACTTTTCGGCAAAGCATCCAGAAAAATGGATTCCTGCTTACAGTAGAGTTACATTCTCAAATAGACCCTATGCAGAAGCACTGGCAGAAGGCGATGCACAAGAAGATATTATGAGAGAAGTAATGAAACTGCCAAATATAGCAGAGAAATGGGATAGTGAAGAAGTTGAAAAACTATTGTTAAAGCTAATAGGGTAATTACTTATTATACCTTATTTCACTTTTACGCATTGGCATACTATCTATTAAGTCAAGCAATTTGTCTAGGTTAAATGGGTATGTAGCTTTAGATTTAATTCCGCTATCTTTTCCTGTTAAAATATAACCATCGTATGTTTCTGGCAATATCTCTGATTTTTTTATATCAGTAGGTTTTCTATTAGTACTATAAAATATATTGTCTTTGTAAACGAAAACAAGAATATCTCTTTCAGTAAATTTAGAGGCATTGTTATCGATAATTTCTAAGGCAGACTTTACATCGGTAGTGTTAGTATGGTTTTCATAAAGAATTACAATTCTATTTTTCCATTTGTAGTCCGATAAATCTTGAGCTTCTATATTAAGACTATACATCATAATAAAAATTAAAAGGATTTTTAAAGATTTCATAGTCATGAATGTAAACAAAAAAAGCCATCTTTTAAAGATGGCTTTTTTAATATATGTAGGATGTTTGCTATTATAATTTAGAGAACATTTTTTGCATTTTTTCGCTTTCTTCTTCAGCTAACGTTGGGTCAACTAAAATACGACCACTATGCTCATCTGTAATTATCTTCTTTCTTGAAGCAATTTCAACTTGAACCTGAGGTGGAATAGTAAAGAAAGAACCACCAGAAGCACCTCTTTCAATTGGCACAACAGCTAAACCATTCTTAACATTGTTACGAATACGTGCATATGCCTTTACCAAACGCTCTTCAATTTTATCTTGAAATTTGATAGACTCTTGTAACAACGCTTTTTCTTCTTTCTCAGTTTCAGCAAGAATAGCGTTTAATTCGCTTTTCTTATGCTTAAGGTGAGCCTCACGTTCAGATAAACGTTCTTTAGTTTCAGAAATAACTGCTTTCTTCTGATCAATTTGAGCTTTGAATTCTTTAATGTTCTTTTCAGCTAATTGAATTTCCAATTCTTGAAACTCCAATTCTTTACTGATAGAATTAAATTCTCTACTGTTACGAACATTTTTTTGTTGCTCGCCGTATTTTTTAATTAAAGTCTTTGCTTCTTCAATAAGGTTCTTCTTAGCACCGATTTCAAAATTGATATTTTCTAAATCAGATTTAAGTTTATCCATTCTCGTTTTTAGGCCAAGGACTTCATCTTCCAAATCTTCTACTTCTAAAGGAAGTTCTCCTCGAACATTCCTTATTTCATCAACTCTAGAATCAATTAATTGCAAATCATATAATGCTCTTAACTTTGCTTCTACAGATGAATCTTCTTTTTTTGCCATATTAAAAATAATTGATGGGATTTGTTATACTTTCCGATAAATGGATTGCAAAATTAGGAATTTTTTTCGTAAGATAATCAACTAAAAGGTTTTTTGTAAACTGCTCAGTTTCAAAGTGTCCTATATCTGCCAAAACTATTTGGTTTTCAGCCTCGTAAAATTGGTGATATTTAAGGTCTGCAGTAACAAATACGTCTGCTCCGGCAGCTTTAGCCGCGCCAATAGCAAATGAACCACTACCGCCAAGTACAGCTACTTTTTTAATTGGTTTATTTAAAAAACTAGAATGACGTACCAATTTAGCGTTCATTTTAAGCTTTAAATGGTCAAGAAATTCGGTTTCAGTGATTTCTTTGTCTAATTTACCTACCATACCCATACCAATATATTGGTTGGTATTTTCTATAGTTTGTATGTCATAAGCCACCTCTTCGTATGGGTGAGAAGACAACAAAGCCTTAATTATAACAGATTCTTCATTCTTGCCAAAAACACAAGTAAACATTATTTCATTTTCTGTATGTGTAGTGCCAATACTTCCCTTTGCAGGATTCGCATCTTCATTAGCTTTATAGGTGCCATTACCTTCAACTGTAAAACTGCAACCAGAATAGTTTCCAATTTCACCTGCACCAGCCGTAAAAAGTGCATTTTTAACTTCTTCTAGATTATCGTTAGGAATATAGGTGGTCAATTTTTTAATCGTATTTTTTTGAGGGATAAGTATTTGAGTATTCGATAAGCCTAGAATTTCACAGATTTTAGCATTTACGCCATGTCTAGCGTTGTCAAGAGCTGTATGGTTAGAGTAAATGGCAATGTCGTTTTTAATCGCTTTAATGACTACGCGTTCCACATAATTTTTACCGGTTATTTTTTTTAATCCTCCGAAAATAATAGGGTGGAAGCTTACAATTAAATTACACTTTTTAGCGATAGCTTCATCTACAACATTTTCTAAAGTATCTAGCGTAACTAAGACTCCGCTGACTTCTGTAGAGGCGTTGCCAACTAACAATCCTACGTTGTCAAAATCTTCGGCATAGGCCAAAGGTGCGAAGTCCTCTAAAATTTGAGTGATGTCTTTTACGGTCATTTTATTGAAAAATAAGATATTCAAAGATAAATTATTATAATTTCGTTCTGATGCAGGTGTTACGAAAACTTCTTTTTCCTATTTCATTGATCTACGGCTTAATCGTGTTTCTTAGAAATCGCCTGTACGATATGGGTATTTATTCTTCAAAATCGTTTTCTACAAAAACAATTTGTGTGGGTAATTTAAGTGTAGGCGGCACAGGAAAAACACCTATGATAGAGTTATTAGTGCGTGCACTAAAAGAAGATTATGGTGTAGCTATACTAAGTAGAGGGTACAAAAGAAAATCTGAAGGGTTTTTACTTTCAGATGAGAAAACAATTGTTGAAGATTTGGGCGATGAACCTTTTCAGCTAAAAACTAAATTCCCTGAAATTACAGTAGCGGTCGATGCCGATAGAAGAAATGGTATTAGTCAGCTTGAAAATTTAATAAAGCCAGATGTTATTTTATTAGACGATGCTTTTCAGCATAGAAAAGTGAAACCAGATTTTTCAATTCTGTTAACCGCATATGACAATTTGTATGTGAATGATTGGTATTTGCCAACGGGTAACTTGCGAGATTCTAAAAGAGAGGCAAGTCGTGCAAATGTGATTGTAGTAACTAAATGTCCGTCAGATGTATCCAAACAAGAAAGAGCTTCAATAGCGGTAAAAATGAATCTCGCGGCTGATCAAAAGTTATTGTTTAGTTATTTGAGGTATAATACTGATTTAAAAGGTGCTGAGGTAACTTTAGATTCGTTAAGGGGTGAAAAAGTTACATTGGTAACTGGTATTGCCAATCCTGCGCCATTAGAGAAATATTTACTTTCAGAAGGTCTCACTTTTGAACACCTAAAATATAATGACCACCATTTTTTTTCTGATCAAGAGATTGCGCTATTGAGAGAAAAGGAGTGTATACTAACTACAGAGAAAGACTATGTACGTTTACAATCTAAACTACCTAAGTTGCACTATATTGAAGTTAAGCATGAGTTTTTAGAAGATGGTAAAGCGATTTTAGAAGCAGCGTTAAATCAGTTTATGACAAAGACTTCTTAGGTCTTTTGTCAAAAATATTCTCCCCTATCTTTTGGTAAAAAACTTCAGGCTTAAAGGGTTTAGTAACTACATCGTCACAACCTGCGGCGTAGAAACTCTCTAAACTATCATCTAATGAAATTGCTGTAAGTGCAATTATTGGAGTGTCTTGATTGAATTTTCTAATTTGAATGGTCGCTTCTTCACCACTGATGCCAGGCATATGAATATCCATAAGTATGGCATCATATACATTCTCTTGAGCGGCTGTAACTGCTTCATGGCCATTGTTGGCAATATCACTGGTCATATCTCTTTTAGAAAGCATCTTTTTGGTAATGACCTGGTTTATTTTGTTATCCTCAACAATTAGTAAATGCAACCCTTTAAAATCATAATCTTTAGGCGTAATTTCAAACGAAATGTCTTCAGCAGTACTATCAATACTCTTCATCTGAATTTCAAAGAAGAAAGAACTGCCTTCGCCCAATGCGCTCTCTAACTCAATTTTACTTTCAAATAGGCTAAGTAGACTTTTTACAATGGTAAGACCTAAACCGGTGCCACCATACTCTCTGTTAATCTGAATAGACCCTTGTTCAAATCCTTCGAAAATACTTTTTTGCTTCTCTTTTGAGATACCTATACCATTATCTTTAACTTCAAAGTAGATGGTAATATCATCTTCGATTTTGTTTAATAATTTGGCAATAACCTTTACCTCACCGCCTTTGGTGAATTTGATGGAATTACCAATCAAATTCATAAATACTTGTGAGAGTTTTAAAGGATCACTTAGTAAATTACTAGGGATATCTGAATCGTATTCTAAAACTAAGTTTGTATTATTCGACTTTGCACTTTGTCCTAAAGAATTAATTACTTCATTAATTACTTTATTAAGGTTGAACTCCATGTTTAGGGGTTCTAATTTGTTCGCATCAATTTTGTTGATGTGTAGAATGTCGTTAATAAAGTTAAGTAAGTAATCTCCAGAAAATTTTAGTGCTTTTAAATGTTCTTTTTGATGTTCCTCTGGGTCTTCTTCTAATAGTAGATGGGTTAAGCCGGTAACAGCATACAGCGGAGTTCTAAGTTCATGACTCACTGTAGAAAGGAAATTTGTTTTCGCTTCCATAGCTTGCACGGCGCCATCTCTAGCAATTTGTAGTTCTTTATTTTTAGTTTGTAAAAGATCGTTGGTTTTTAACTTTATCTGGTTATTTCTATACAGTGTAACTGCCAGTAATGAAATAATGATTAAAAATGCAGAAGTTAAAATAGCCGTAAGTTCAGATCTGTTTTGAGATTCGGTAAGCTCTTCTATTTTTTTCTCTTGGCGTGCAATCTCTTCAGTCTTGTAATCATCCCTAATCTTATCTGCTGTTTTAGCTTCAATTATATTTTTATCAATATTAAAAATCGAATCTTTTAATTGAACTAAATTTTGTGTATTTACAAGAGACTTTTGGTATAAGCCTAGTCTTTCGTATACAGAAGATAATAATGTGTTTGAATTTTTAATGTCTTCTAAAAACCCGTTGGCAGTAGCAAGCGTTAGTGCATTCTCTCCGTTTTTTGCAGCCTCAGATAAATTGTCGATTTTTAAATTTAACTCAGCAAGCGTTAGATAAGCCTGCGTAGTAAGGTATTCTTTTTCGTAAAGATCTGTGTTTACAATAAGTGAGTTTAAATTTTTAGTGGCGCTATCATATTTCTCTAAACTGAGATATACCTTAGCTTCGGTCAGTAACAGATTATTGTAAAAATTACGATCGTTATTTAGTTGTTTAGCTTCATTGAGCATGAACAAAGCTTGAAAGTTTCTGTTACTTCTGTGTAAAAGAATAGCTTCGATATATTTGTGCATGCCATCACCATAAGGGTATTCGATGTCTTTTAAAAGAACGCTGGCGCGATCCCAATAGAATTCGGTATCACCTTCTTTGTCAATCTTTAAGTAGAGTAAGGCTAATTCGTGTAAACTATCTATAAGTCCTTTAATATCTTCACCTTTTTCAGCTTCGTTTGCAGCAGTATTTAATGTTTCAAGCGCAAGATCGATTTTATCTTGATTCTTAAATTTTCTTGCTTGATCGAAATAAGGTTGTATATCTGTTTTTTGAATTTGATTTTGTGAAAATAGGGCGGTGGTAGTCGCCAAAATTACAATGGGGACTAGTAAAATTTTTAATGCTTTATTTAAAAATAAAATCTTCAAATATAATTTTTAGTACTAATAAAATTAATTAAATCTATGATTCTGCTGCTGTATCCGGTTTCATTATCATACCAGCCGATAATTTTAACCATTTTACCTATTACAGAAGTCATCAAAGAATCAAACGTACAAGAGTAGCAACTATTGTTTATATCAATAGAAACTATTGGATCACTTGTGTAGTGTACTATATTTTTAAAATGGTTTTGTGATGCTTTTTCAAATGTAGAGTTTATTTCTTCAATATTTGTAGCTCGTTTTACGTTAAGGGTAATATCGGTCAAAGAACCATTAGGTACGGGTACCCTAATGCCGCAACCCCCAATAGTATCCGCTAATTCGGGAAATATTTTGGTCAATGCTTTTGCTGCACCTGTAGTAGTAGGCACTATTGATTGCGATGCTGCACGAGCCCTTCTTAAATCTCTATGAGGTTGATCGTGCAGGCTTTGGTCGGTAGTGTAAGAATGTATGGTTGTTATATAGGCTTGTTCAATACCACATAAATCGTTGATAATTTTTATCATTGGCGCAGCATTGTTTGTGGTGCAAGACGCATTAGATATAATATCATCAGATTTTGTCAACGTATTTTCATTAATGCCAAAGACAATCATTTTTATGTCATCTTCAGTTGGCGGTACTGATAAAATTACCTTTTTAGCGCCATTTTTAATATGAAAAGATAAAGTATCTCTATCCTTGAATTTACCGGTACATTCTACAACAACATCTACCGCTTTAGTTGACCAATTAATTTTAGAAGGGTGAGATTCGTTGTATAAAGAAATAGCATTTCCGTTTACAATTATGTGCTTTTTATCATGTGAAATGTCAAGGGGTGAGGTACCGTGAATACTATCGTATTTTAATAAATGCGAAAGCGTACGGGTATCTGCCAAATCATTAATGGCAACCACATTTAGATTTTCATGCGCTTGTAGAAGGCGAAATAAGGTTCTACCTATTCTTCCAAAACCATTAATACCGATGTTCAGTTTATGCATTGGTTACTACCGATGAATGTGTTTTATTAATACTCATAGTTCCTTTTCATTAGAACTAGCAATTGGTCTTCGATTGGTTTCTAAGTAAATAAAAAGAATGTTCTTGATAGCAATTATAGAATATGCTTGTGTGCTTTGTAAGAAGATCTAACTAAGGCGCCACTTTCAACATGTCTAAATCCCATTTCAAGACCTATATCTTCATATTTCTTAAACTGTTCTGGAGTAATAAACTCTTTAACAGGAAGATGTTTTTTCGATGGCTGTAAGTACTGACCGATAGTAACAACATCAACATCTGCATTACGCAAATCTGCCAATGTGGTAATAACTTCATCTTCGTGTTCACCAAGACCTAGCATAATACCAGATTTAGTTCTGTTGATACCTTGCTTTTTTAAGTAATTAAGCGCTTCAAGACTACGTTCGTATTTTGCTTGTATACGTACTTCTCTAGTAAGTCTTTTAACAGTTTCCATATTATGTGAAACAACTTCTGGAGAAACCGCTACAATTCTATCTAAATGCTTTTCTATGCCTTGAAAGTCAGGTATTAAAGTTTCTAAAGTTGTAGTAGGATTCATTCTACGTATCGCCTTCACTGTTTCTGCCCAAATGATAGAACCCATGTCTTTAAGGTCATCTCTATCGACAGATGTAATTACAGCGTGCTTAATACCCATAATTTTTATTGATCTAGCAACCTTTTCAGGTTCAGCCCAATCTACATTTTCAGGTCTACCGGTTTTAACACCGCAGAATCCGCATGATCTAGTACAAACATTACCTAGTATCATAAAAGTTGCGGTACCTTCACCCCAGCATTCGCCCATGTTAGGGCAGCTACCACTAGTGCAAATAGTATGTAGGTCATACTTATCTACCAGACCTCTAAGTTGAGTGTATTTCTTACCCGTAGGTAATTTAACTCTAAGCCATTTCGGTTTACCTTTTGGTGGGGCAATATTTTCTTTTAAAACTGTAGACATGCTCTAAATTTTATACAAATATACGAACTAAAAAAGTGTGGATAACGCAGAATTACGTGCTACACAAATGAGTTCTAAATTATGAGAAATTTCTAATTGAATTATATTTTACTTTCTGTCTTTGATAATTTCAGAAAGTAATTTTTTTGCCCTTAGCAATTTTACTTTAACACTGTTGATGGGTTCGTTTAAATGAGTGGCAATATCAGCATAACTTAACTCATTAAAATACCTAAGATTGATAACGGCTTGGTAATGAGGTTTTAGTTTTTTAATATCTCTAAGTAAATCGGCTAAATTTTGTTCTTGAATCAATTGGTCTTCCATTGAAGGTGAAGCATCTAGGGCGCTTGTTATTACTTCAGAATTACTTCTAGAATCTAATAAGCTCTTTTTTCGCTTTCTAACTAAATCGATATGTATGTTTTTAGAAATAGCAATCAACCAAGTTTTAAATACGTACGAATCGTTATAAGTCTTTATCTTATCGAAAGCTTTAGAAAAAGTTTGAATGGTAATATCTTCAGAATCATTCTCATTTTCGGTACGCTTTAATTGAAAGCCATAAACATCATTCCAAAACATATCTAATAAGCGACTAAAAGCAATTTGCTTGCCTTCTTTCGCTTTTTGTATTGTTTCTTCTAAAGTGTCTGTTTTATTCAAAAAATGATTTTGGTATGCGTAATGTTAAGATAAGTAATTTTGATTACTCGGTAATCATATCCTTTTTACAATCTTGTTCACTTGGCATTTTGCCACACATACCACAGGCTTGGCCATCTTGATTCAAAAAAGGACTTTGACTTGCGCAAGTTCCTGCAAACTCTCCGTCTTTTTTAGACCATATTTTAATTGCGATACCCGCAAAAGCCAATGCTAACAACCCAATGGTTAATAATACTAGTTTCATGTGCTAAATTTTAAACAAAGATAAAAAATAAAGCCCCAATAATGGGGCTTTAAGAATACTTTATGTGTGTTAGCATTAGTAAGCTATATTCGCCACTATGTTTTCTACACTAGGTGCATGATTACCACCTTTTTGCTCAATTGTAATATAACCAACGGCATTTTCTGCATATGGTAATGCTAATAATTTTTGTTGGTCACCGGCTTCTTCTATAATACCTAAGTTAATCATTTTACCGTTAACCTCTGCCCACATTTGAAAACATTGACTTTCTGGAATATGAGGTAATTTGCTAACGTTTATATAAGATAGCTTTTTTACAGGGTTTATGTAGGCAACAGCTTTTAAGTCTTTTGCTTTTTGGTTACCCTTTACGTTGTATTTTTTAGTTTGAGGATTATTTAGAACGATAAACTGGTTACGTACATCTTCTAACTGCTCTTTCATGTTTTCTTCAAGCAATTTTATCTTATTGCTAACAACACTGTTCTCTTCTTGCAAACTCTGGTTTTGATTCCAGAAAAAGGTAGAGATACCGATAAACATAATAGCTGTAATACTTGCTGCAATAGCGTAGCTGTAAAATCTTTTTCTACCCTTACGTTCCGCTCTTATTCTAGAGTTGATTTTGTCTTTTAAACCTTGTGGGGCTTCAATTGCATGCAGCTTAGCAAAAATTTCAAGATTATCCTGTAATTCGCTATATGTTTCCCTTACCTCTGGGTACATGGCAATATAGCGCTCTACCTGAAGGTTTTCCAACTCGGTAGTTGTTCCCAATAGATACTTTTCTAATAAATCAGAATCAAGGAAAATTCTTATTTTGTCTTTCATAATACGAAATTTAATAACATGGCAACTACGGCAGGACCATAGATTTTGCCTAATTCACGTAATCCAATTTTAAGTCTAGATTTAATAGTTCCTAAGGGAATATCCAACTCGTCACTTGCTTCCTGTTGGGTCATACCTTGAAAGAAAAGAGCTTCCAAAACAATTTGATACTTATCTTCAATTTTGTCTAGATGTTCTCTTACATCCATTAACTCAGGTCTTGTACTTTCTACGCCTAAAGTATATACGTCAGAAACGTCTATTTGGATTTCTTTATCAGATTTTGTGTTGACACTTCTTAATTTGTCAATAGCGGTATTTCGTGTAATTCTAAAAAGCCAAGTAAAAAGTTTCGCTTTTTTAGGATCGTATGTATCCGCTTTTTTCCAAATCTTCACAAAAGATTCTTGAACTACATCTTGAGCCAAATCGGGATCACGCACAACCTTGTTCGCCACACCTAGTAGGGTGTCAGCATAATTATCGTACAAGAGAGAAATCGCTTTTTCGTTTCTTTCTTGTAATAATTCAACAATATGATTTTCTAATAGAGTGCTCATAATTTAAAAGATGTGCATATTTTTTTATAATGGACATCCAAATGCAAAGATTGAACCGTATATGATTAAACGCTAAATTATAAAATTGATTGTTAAGGATGCGTTTTCTAAAAATATATATTGAATAAGTGGTCGGCTGGTAACTGCCCACTTTGTTTTGGTTGGTTTGGTTTGGTAATAACCCCTGTAATTTTTTACAGGGGTTATTTTATTAAATTAACCTCTGGACTTATCTCTATATTGAATTTCAATTTCACGGCATCAATAATATTTGCTGCTAAATCTAAAATATCTTTTCCGGTTGCATTGTCATAATTTACAAGTACTAAAGCTTGATTTTTATGAACCCCGGCATCACCAAAGCGTTTTCCTTTAAAACCGCATTGCTCAATCAACCAACCTGCGGGAATTTTATATAAATCATCAGTTACCTTATAAAAAGGAGCATTAGGATTCTTTAAAGTAAAATCTTCAAATATTTCTTTTTCGACTATTGGGTTTTTAAAAAAACTGCCACTATTACCTAAAATTTTCGGGTCGGGCAATTTTTGTTGTCTAATAGCGATAACTGCATTAGATATATCTTTAATAGTTGGGTTTACAATCGATTCTTTTTCTAATTGTCCTTCAATTGCACCGTAACCAGAATTTATTTTGTGATCTGTTTTGGTAAATGAAAAAGTGATCGATGTGATAACGAATTGATCTTTTCCTTCATTCTTAAAAAACGAATCTCGATAACCAAACTTACATTCTTCTTTAGTTAACGTTACCAATTGCTGGTCCTCAATTTTTATAGCTTCACAGCTAACGAAGCAATCTTTTAATTCAACACCATATGCGCCAATATTTTGTATAGGAGCAGTACCTGTGTTACCAGGTATTAAAGACATGTTCTCTAATCCTCCAAAATTATGATCAAGAGTCCACATGACCAGCTCGTGCCAATTCTCACCTGCCATTACCTTCACTTGCACACTGTCGGTAGATTCTGATATAATTTTCTTTCCTTTCAAAGCTACATGAATAAACAATGCCTCAATACGATCAGAAAGTAACATATTGCTACCACCACCAATTACAATTTTTCTATCATAATCTTGATTACCTAATACATCTTGTAATTCTTCCACAGAGCTCACTTCGACAAAAAATCTTGCTGTAGCATCAATACCGAAAGTATTGTAGTTTTTTAGAGAAAAGTGTTCATGTACAATCATTAACCCTTGTAGCTTTTAAGCGCTTCTTTTAATATTTGAACAGCTCTTTTTAAACTTTTTTGATCAAGTACATAGGCAATTCTTATTTGGTTTTTACCCAAGCCTTCAGTAGCATAAAATCCTGCTGCAGGCGCTACCATAACAGTTTCATTATCCATATTAAAATCTTCTAATAGCCATTGTGCAAAATGATCTGCATCTTTTATAGGTAGTTCCGCTATACAATAGAATGCACCTTGAGGTCTTGCTATTTTAATACCTTCAATTTTCTCTAACTCAGCAATAAGAATATTTCTTCTAGCAACATATTCTGTTTTTACTTCGGCAAAATAACTATCTGGAGTATCTAAAGCTGCCTCACTTGCTATTTGTGCGTATGTAGGTGGCGATAATCTTGCTTGTGCAAATTTCATTGCCGTAGCAATAAATTCTTTGTTCTTTGATACTAGGTAGCCAATACGTGCACCACACATGCTATATCTTTTAGAAACCGAATCAATAACAATGGCATGTTCCTCTAAACCTTCTTCTTTTAATATTGAAGCATGAGTTTTATCATCATATGTAAATTCTCTATAAACTTCATCGGCAACTAGATAAATATTGTGCTTTTTAACTAATGCAGCTAATTTTTGAATTTCTTCTTTGCTATATAAGTATCCCGTTGGGTTACCAGGGTTACATATTAATATAGCTTTGGTTCTAGGCGTAATTAATTTTTCAAAATCTTCAATAGGTGGAAGAGCAAAGTTATCTTCAATTTTTGAAACAACAGGAACAACTGTTACACCACAAGCAGTGGCAAACCCATTATAGTTTGCGTAAAAAGGTTCAGGAATTATAATTTCGTCATCTGTATCTGCAATGGTATTCATTGCAAAAGACAATGCTTCAGAGCCACCAGTAGTAACAATAATATCTGTAGCACTTACAGGTATGTCATTTTTAAGATAGTACTTCGCAATTTTTGTTCTAAAGGCCTCAGAGCCCTCGGTACGGCTGTATTCCAATACATTAATGTTATTGTTTTTTACAGCCTCTAAAGCTTGTTGCGGTGTTTTTATATCTGGCTGCCCAATGTTCAAATGAATGACATTAACTCCTCTTTTTTTTGCGTTTTCAGCAAACGGAACTAATTTTCTTATGGGCGATTGAGGCATGGTAAGCCCCTTGTTTGAAACAGATGGCATATAAATTGAATTTTTCACAAAAGTGATAAATGATTATGGTTCTTACAAAGTAATTAGGCTTTTATTTGGTTTTACCTATCTAGTTAAAATTAGGTACCGTATCAAATTATTGTGTATCTTAAAAGGGGTTAACTAATTCATACAGATTATGTTACGAAAATACACCGTTCTACTGTTTCTTTTGTCATATTGTTTTTCCTTTTCAGGAATAGCGCAAGTTTATCAATTACCTGCCGGAAAGAAATTTCATAAAGTCAAATTTGAACTCATTAACAATCTAATAGTCATACCTATTGATGTTAATGGTACGGAGTTATCTTTCGTGTTAGATTCTGGTGTTGGTACACCCATATTATTCAATTTGGCTGATCAAGATTCTATTCAGTTAAATAACGTTACTGAAATTACAATTAATGGACTAGGGGATGGCGACCCTATCAATGCATTAAAATCAACCGGAAATTTTGTTCAACTCGGTAATGTTAAAAACACTTCCCAGAACATTTATGTCGTCATGGATGCGGGCATTAATTTCTCGACCAGTTTGGGTGTACCTGTTCATGGTATTATAGGTTATGACTTATTTCGAGATTTTGTTGTCGATATTAATTACGTAAAGCAAACCATCAAATTTCATGATCCAGAGCTATATAAATACAGAAAGTCCAAGAATACTAGAGTTGTAGATATGTCGGTCATTAAAAAGAAGGCATATTTAGATGCTTTTGTGATGATTGGTAAAAATGAGGAGATACCTGTAAAAATGTTATTGGATACTGGTAGTAGCGATGCGGTTTGGCTGTTTGAAGATGAAAGAATTCAATTACCCGAAAAGCATTATCAAGATTTTTTAGGAAAAGGTCTTGCTGGTGATATTTTTGGCAAGCGAACAAAAATCAGTCATTTAAAGATTGCAGATTTTGTATTGAGTGATGCCAAGGCGGCTTTTCCAGATATGGAGACTTTTACAACTATTTCAGATTTTGGAGGTAGAAACGGAAGCTTGGGTGGCGAGGTTATTAAGCGTTTTAATGTTGTATTCGATTATAAGAATGAAAAATTAATTATGACCAAGAATGCCAATTTTGGCAAACTCTTTCAATATAACATTAGCGGAATTGATTTGCAGCATGCAGGTATGCGTTATGTTTCAGAACGAATTACCGATTCAAATGGTGTGTTAAATAGCAGTGCCAAGACTTATGGCGATGTGCAAATTATTCTTCAGGGCGCTACAAGATTAAGTTTAGTGCCAGAAATAATTGTTTCAGGAATACGTCAAGGGAGTCCGGCACATTCCGCGGGCTTACGAGAAGGAGATATTATTTTGGCAGTAAATGGCAAACGCATCCACAGGTATAAACTACAAGATGTTATGCATATGCTTAATTTCAAAAAAGACAAACGGGTGAAGGTATTGGTGGAGCGCTATGATAACGATCTGCTTTTTAGTTTTGTTCTAAAACCTTTGTTTGATGAACAATAAAGCATAAAAAAAAGCCCAACTTCTCAGTTGGGCTTTTCGTTTTATAAAAAGTTCTATTATTTGGTACCAGTAGTAGCTTGAACTTCTCCTTTGATTTTTAAAACCTTGGTAGGAGTGTCAGCATTAGATATTACCGTAATTGCTTTACGGATCGGACCAACTCTATTGGTATCATATTTTACCTGAATCTCACCTGTTTTACCTGGTAAAATTGGATCTTCTGGTTTTTTCGGAATTGTACAACCACAACTAGAACTTACTTTACTAATAATAAGTGGTGCAGAACCAGTGTTTGTAAATTCAAAAACTCTTACTCCGTCAGATCCTTTAGCGATTTCGCCGTAATCTACAGTTTCAGATTTAAATTCGATTTTGGCTGCGGTATCTTGAGCAGTTAAGCTAAATCCTAGCAGGCCAATAAATAATACAAGTACTATTTTTTTCATCATTTTTAATTTTGGGTGGAAGTCAAAATTAAATCTTTTCAGATCAACCTCAAAATCCTTTTGTTATACTCTAACGTTACTTATTTTTGTTTCGTATTTATGTTTAGGTAAAATTCAGCTGAAATGACCGTTAGAATGTCAGTTCGGCTTTATTTTTAATAACCTATTTTATTATTATTCAAAAACTGTTCCAAAAAATGGAAATTCCTTCAAAATATAATCCGCAGTCCACAGAATCTCATTGGTATGATTACTGGATGAAAAACGGTTACTTTCATTCTGTACCAGATGACAGAGAACCTTATAGTATTGTAATACCACCGCCAAACGTAACGGGTATATTACATATGGGGCACATGCTGAACAATACCATACAAGATGTGTTGATCAGACGAGCCCGTCTTTTAGGTAAAAATGCATGTTGGGTGCCTGGTACAGACCATGCCTCTATTGCTACAGAAGCAAAAGTTGTTGCTAAATTAAAAGAACAAGGCATCAATAAAAACGATCTTACAAGAGATGAGTTTTTAAAACATGCTTGGGATTGGACCAATGAATATGGCGGAATCATTCTAGAGCAGTTGAAAAAATTGGGTTGTTCTTGCGATTGGGACCGTACTGCGTTCACCATGGATCAAGAGCGCTATGATAGTGTCATCAAGGTGTTTATAGACCTTTACAACAAAGGCTTGATTTACCGTGGGTATAGAATGGTGAATTGGGATCCAGAAGCTCAAACAACTTTGTCAGATGAAGAGGTTATCTATGAAGAAAAACAAGGGTTGTTATATTATTTATCCTATGCTATTGAGGGTTCTGACGAAAAAGTAACGATTGCAACCACAAGACCAGAAACAATATTAGGTGATACTGCTATATGTATTAACCCGAATGATGAACGATTCACACATCTAAAAGGTAAAAAGGTAATTGTTCCTATTTGTAATAGAGTAATACCTATAATTGAAGATGAGTATGTTGATATTGAATTTGGTACAGGATGTTTAAAAGTAACGCCTGCACATGATATCAACGATAAAGCACTTGGTGAAAAACACAATTTAGAAACTATCGATATTTTCAATGATAATGCGACCTTAAATAGTTTTGGATTGCATTATGAGGGTAAAGATCGTTTTGTTGTTAGAAAAGAGATTTCTAAAGAATTAGAAGGTTTAGGTATTTTGGTTAAGACCGAGACTCACATTAATAAAGTAGGTACTTCAGAAAGAACCAAGGCTGTTATTGAACCTAAATTGTCAGATCAGTGGTTCCTTAAAATGGAAGATTTGGCAAAACCGGCTTTAGAAGCAGTGATGGAAAGTGGCGATGTAAAACTGCATCCAAAGAAATTTGAAAACACATACCGTCATTGGATGGAGAATGTTCGCGATTGGAATATTTCTCGACAATTATGGTGGGGTCAGCAAATACCAGCTTTCTACTTTGGTGATGGTCAAGAAGATTTCGTAGTAGCTGCAAACGTAGCAGATGCATTGAAACTTGCAAAAGAAAAATCTGGTAAGTCAGATTTACAAGAAAGTGACTTACGCCAAGATGCCGATGTTCTAGATACGTGGTTTTCATCGTGGTTGTGGCCAATGAGTGTATTCGGCGGTATTTTAGAACCAGATAATGAAGAGATAAACTATTACTACCCAACAAATGATTTAGTAACTGGTCCAGATATTTTATTTTTCTGGGTAGCAAGAATGATTGTTGCCGGTTATGAATTTAGAGGCGAGAAGCCTTTTGAAAATGTTTACTTCACGGGATTGGTGAGAGACAAGCAACGTAGAAAAATGTCTAAGTCGTTAGGTAATTCGCCTGATGCTTTAAAGTTAATCGAAGATTATGGTGCAGACGGCGTTCGTGTAGGAATGCTGATGTCTGCTGCTGCAGGTAATGATTTAATGTTCGATGAAGATTTATGTCAGCAAGGAAAAAACTTTGCCAATAAGATCTGGAACGGATTTAGGCTAGTACAAGGTTGGGAAATAGCAGATATTCCGCAACCAGAAGCTTCAAAGCTTGGTTTAGTGTGGTATGAGTCTAAATTGAATAAGACATTATTAGAGATAGAAGATCATTTTAGTAAGTTCCGTATTTCAGATGCTTTAATGTCTATTTATAAATTGGTTTGGGATGATTATAGCTCTTCGTTATTAGAGATAATTAAACCTGCCTACCAACAGCCAATAGATAGAGCAACTTATGACAAGGTAATTCAATTGTTTGAACAGAACTTGAAGTTGTTGCATCCATTTATGCCATTTTTGACAGAAGAAGTTTGGCAGCATATTGCAAAAAGAGACAAGACCGAGGCATTGGTGATATCAAAATGGCCAACAGTAGGTAAAATTGATGAAGAATTAATTACGCAGTTTGATTTTGCTACAGAGGTGATTGCAGGTGTGAGAACCATTCGTAAGAACAAAAACATTCCAATGAAAGAAGCATTGGAGTTGTCAGTTCTAAATTCTGAAGAAGCAAGCAACCGTTGGGATGTTGTGATTTCTAAGTTGACCAATGTCTCAGAAATCAGTTATATAAATGAACAATTAGAAGGCGCATTGACTTTTCGTGTAAAAAGTAACGAATACTTTGTGCCAATGGAAGGTGCCATTGATATTGAAGCTGAAATCGTTAAGATTAATGAAGAGCTAAAATATACTAAAGGATTCTTAGTATCGGTTCAGAAAAAGCTTTCTAATGAGCGATTTGTAAACAATGCACCCGAAAAGGTAATTGCTATAGAACGCCAAAAATTGGCAGATGCTGAAGCTAAAATTGAAACTTTAGAGAAAAGTTTAGCTAGTTTAGGTTAACATTTCATTCTATAAATTACGAAAGCCTCATTCCTATATTATTGGAATGAGGCTTTTTCTATTGTTAAAAGTATTTATGTAATCATGTTGTTTTCGTACTTTTAAATAGAACAAAAAAGCTAAGAAAATGAAACCACTTAAAAAAGAAGATATCAAGCAAGAGGTATTTGACCTCTATGATGCCTATGCACATAATAAACTAGAACGCCGAGACTTTGTGCAGAAATTGTCAATGTATGCTGTAGGCGGTCTAACAGTGCCTTCATTAATGAGTTTTTTGATGCCCGATTATGAGAATACCTTCTTGGTAGATAAAAATAATCCAGATTTAGATTCGGGTTTTATTACTTATGATTCTTCTAAAGGCGGTGGCAAAATTAATGCATTACTATCCAAGCCAAAATCGGCAGACGGTAAATTGCCAGGTATCGTAGTGGTTCATGAAAATAGAGGTTTAAATCCGTATGTAGAAGATACAGCGAGAAGAGCAGCTTTGGCTGGTTTTATAACTATTGCACCAGATGCTTTGAGTCCGCTTGGTGGTTACCCAGGTAATGATGATGAAGGTCGTGCAATGCAGAAAACCCGAGATAGAGATGAAATGTTAGAAGATTTCATAGCGGCATTTGAATATTTGAAAAATCATGAAGATTGTAATGGTAAGATAGGAGTTGTAGGTTTTTGTTTCGGTGGATGGATTTCTAATATGATGGCAGTAAAAGTACCAGATTTGGCAGCTGCAGTACCTTTTTATGGCGGTCAGCCAACAGAAGGCATAGAAAATATTAATGCACCTTTAATGTTGCAGTATGCGGGTTTAGACGAACGTGTAAACTCCGGATGGTCAGCTTATGAAAAGGCGCTGAATGAACTTGGTAAAGAGAATGTTGCCTATTTCTACCCAGAGGTAAACCATGGTTTTCATAATACATCTACACCAAGATATGATGAGCCTGCGGCAGAACTTGCTTGGTCACGTACCATTGAGTTTTTTAAAGAAAAGTTGGTGTAAATTACAGATTATAAGTGTTTTTGATTGTGTATATACTGATTATTGTTCTGATTTTGAGCTAGTAATCAATTTATTTGAGTTAAGCATACAGAGGTAATCCCTATATTTTTGTCATATAAACAATCTAAAAAAACACATTATGAGAAGTCTATTATGGTTAGTAGCGGTTATTTGTATAATTATATGGTTATTGGGAATGTTAGGAATTGTTCCTGGACTTGCAACCGGTAGTTTAGTACATATTCTATTGGTGATTGCAGTTATTGTTATTCTTTACAATATCATATCTGGTAAGAAAGTCTTGTAAATCAGATTTATTAAACCATATTTATCAAAAAAATATAGGAGCCCTTGATTAATTTCAAGGGTTTTTTTATGCTTTAATAGTATCTTTAATACTATGATTAGACCTTATGTACTTGCCGAAACGAACTGGGAACATTTAAAAGATGAACAAATAGAATTGGCAGTTTTGCCTTGGGGTGCTACAGAGGCACATAATTATCATTTACCATATGGTACAGATAACTATCAAGCGCAAAGTATGGTTGAATCAGCTGCTAAAATCGCCTGGGACAAAGGTAAGAAGGTGATAGTATTGCCAACGATTCCTTATGGTGTAAATACAGGTCAAAGTGACATTTATTTAGATATGAATCTAAATCCGTCAACGCAATTGGCTATTCTAAAAGATTTGGTGACGGTGTTAAATAGACAAGGCATTAAAAAATTGCTGCTTTTTAATGGTCATGGTGGTAATAATTTCAAGCCTCTTGTAAGAGAGTTGGGCTTGATGTTTCCAGACATGTTTATAAGCTTTTGCTTTTTTCCGCCAATGTTAGATAAATCTAAATATTTTCAAGAAGCGGGTGATCATGCCGATGAAATGGAAACGAGCTTGATGCTTTATTTGAGACCTGATTTAGTTCAACCAAAAGAGAAATGGGGTAGTGGTAGTGCTAAGTCATTCAAAATAGAAGCATTTAATGAAGGTTGGGCTTGGGCAGAAAGACAGTGGTCTAAGGTAAGTAGCGATACAGGTATTGGTAATCCGGAGTTTGCTACTGCAGAAAAAGGGGAACGTTTTTTTTATGACGTTTGCCAAAAATTAAATGATTTGTTTTGTTCCCTTTGCGACGCCGACTTAAAAGATTTATATCATTAATTTTTAATAGCAACTAATTTATTTGAAGATGATGCTAGATTGGCTTTTCTTCTTAGATTAATATCTAAATCAATTTTCAACGATATTAAGGCGCTTAAAATAATGATGTTTTTAAAAATGTACTGTCCTGCTAGGGTGAATACTAATTCGCCTTTGCCAAAAATTTCTTCAGGTAATAAGAATAGTGGGCTAAATGTAAATAGTATATGAATTATAGCGATACCAATAAATAATCTAGGTTTCCAATTTGCTATAAGAAAGATACCAATTAAAGTTTCTCCTATTGCTAATGTAATCAAGCCTATTTGCGAGGGTAAAATTCCTAAGGTTAAAATACTAATTGTATCAGTAGCTAAATCTTCTGCCGGACTCAAGTGTGGAATAAATTTTATAAACCCAAAAATTAGATACACAACACCGATAGAAATACGAAGAATATTGGTCTTTATCTTTTCTAATCTTTTCATCGAATGTTGGTCAATTGTTTACTAATTATTTTAAACCATATAGACACGACGTCAACTAATGTTTAGATAATCGATAATTATCATTTTAGTTCTTTGGTGGCTAAATCAATATAAGCTTGCATCGCTTTTTTCTTGCTCATGTTCTTAGCTTGAAACAATGCATTTGCTTTAAAAGCATTAATTAAGGGTGTTTTGCTACCAGGATTGTCAAAATTTGAATTGGCTATTTTATAATACGCGTATAGCTTTAAAAGTATGTCAGCCGGTATTGGTTCGTTAAAGTTATTGACCAAAACAACGGTTTCCTCAAATTCAATACGTAATTTCTTCATTTTCATTTGGGTCAACAAAAGTAGCTATACAAGTCTCTGCACCTTTAACTTTCTGGTTTAGCTTTACATTAATTTGACAATCTAGAGGTAAAAATAAATCTACTCTAGAGCCAAATTTTATAAATCCTGCGTCATCACCTTGCTGTACACTTTCCCCTTTTTCTGCGTAATTAACAATACGTCTAGCTAATGCACCTGCAATTTGCCGATATAAAATTTCGCCAAATTTCGGTGTTTTTATAACTACAGTAGTTCTTTCGTTCTCTTCACTAGATTTGGGGTGCCATGCAACTAGAAATTTACCAGGGTGATATTTAGAAAAAATGATACTACCACTTGCTGGGTATCTTGTTACGTGAACATTTACAGGAGACATGAAAATAGAAACTTGCCTTCTCTTTTCTTTAAAGAATTCTTTTTCAAAAACTTCTTCAATAACAACGACCTTACCATCAACTGGAGACAGAATTTCGTTGAAATCTTTAGCAGCAACTCTTTTTGGGTTTCTGAAAAACTGAAGAATAATTATCAATAGTATTAAACCCAGTAATTGAATGGTCAGTTTTAACCAAGATATATCAATAAAGAAATGAGCTAAGAGTACGCTGATTCCTACTAAACAAAAAGAAAACAATATAATTTTTTGTCCCTCTTTATGAAACATAACTAAATATATTTAAGGTTAAATAAGCAAATGGAGCAGCAAAGACCAAACTATCTAAGCGATCTAACATGCCACCATGGCCTGGTAATATAGCGCCACTGTCTTTAACACCAGCTGCTCTTTTTAATTTTGATTCTATTAAATCGCCCAAGCTACCGGCAACAACAATTACAGTTGCAAGTATCATCCATTGAATTGGGCTAATTAAAGCTTCAAAGGTAGCCATTAAATATGCGGCTATTAGTGCAAATATAAAGCCTCCTAAGGTACCTTCAATAGTTTTCTTAGGAGAAACTGAAGGAAATAATTTGGTTCTACCTATGCTTTTACCTACCAAGTAGGCAAATGAATCATTTACCCATATTAGTATAAAGATGCCCATAATTAATAATTTGGCAAAGGCGTCATTCTTGTAAGGTATCATTGTTAGAAAGATACATCCGCCGCCTATATAAAATAGACCAACTATAAACTTCATTGGTGTATTAAATTTTATCGGTTTTTTAGTAAAAAGGTTAATCAGAAGATAAATATCAACAACTATAGTAACAACCATTAAAATATTGATTATTTGTTGATCTTTTACTAGATAAATAAAAGCCCACCATAAAGCCAAATACGCAGCAAAAATGTGATAGCCTTTTAAGTGGACCAATTTTTTATACTCGTATAAACATGCTAAACCAAAAGTCATGAATAAAAAATCGAAAGCATCAGAACTTAAAAAGACTGCTGACAATAATAATATAATGTAGACAGCCCCAGTTAGTGACCTTCTTAAAATTTCTTTCATACTATAAATCTTCCAGAAGTAAAAGATAAAGATTTTTAGTACTACTACCATATGTTAGAAAATCATCTGAATTCTCTGCGGTAGCTTTAAAGTGTTTTAATGTAGTGATATTGGCCGGTATTTTTTGACCATATTTTTTCTTGATGGTCTTTAAACCTTCACCTATAGATTCTACCAGTTGACTTGTTGTTGCGAAAACTACAACGTTACTTGGTAGTTCATTTACTTTTTTCTCGTGTAGTTGATTAGAACATACAAGAATACTTCCATTTTGAGCGATAAGATGCTCGCAAGTGGTAAAGAAGACCTCGCTATCACGAGATTTATCTGTAAAAGTAATAGCTTCTTTTGAGAATTTTTGGGCTAGCCTTTCATTGAGAACAAAGAAAGGCTCACTCTCCCAATTATTTTCGGTAACAATATTTTCTATTGCCCTGGAAACTTCTAAATCAGAATCACAATAAATAAATTTACCGCCATTCTGTTTAAAATGTATAGTAAATTTTTCATCAACAGGGATATTTAAATCTGGCATGTGGTCGCCACGCGTTTCAGCAGTTTCTTTCGAAACTTTCTTCTTACCACCACCAAATAAAATATCTAAAAACCCCATTTACGTTATTGAAATAATTGCTAAACTAAAGTACAGCAATTTTATTTATTCTCTGTAATTTCTTCCTCTTCCGTTTTTGAATCAGAATCTAAATTTGAGTCTGAATCTTTTAACTTTTCAAGATTTTTTTTGTTTTCTAATGCTAGGATATCTTTTTCAAAATTTCTAACACCAAATATTTTTTCTAAATCTTCTTTAAAGATAACTTCTTTCTCTAACAATCGTTCGGCTAAGGTCGTTAATTTGTCCTTATTATCGGTAAGCACTTTAATTGCTCTTTGGTACTGCTCTTCTATGATTTTAGATATTTCTGCATCAATTTTTCGAGCGGTATCTTCACTGTAAGGTTTTGAAAAACCATAAGAATCTTGCCCAGCAGAATCATAATAAGTTATGTTTCCTATTTCATCATTAAGGCCATAGATAGTTACCATTGCACGAGCTTGCTTGGTTACTTTCTCTAGATCACTTAATGCACCAGTAGATATTTTATTGAAAATAACTTTCTCGGCAGCTCTACCTCCCATTGTTGCACACATTTCGTCCAACATTTGTTCTGGTCTAACTATTAAACGCTCTTCTGGTAAATACCATGCAGCACCTAAGGACTGTCCTCTAGGTACGATGGTCACCTTCACTAAAGGAGCAGCATGTTCTAACATCCAACTTGTGGTTGCATGACCAGCTTCGTGATAAGCAATAGTTTCCTTCTCACCAGGAGTAATGATTTTATTTTTCTTTTCTAGACCACCAACGATTCTATCTACTGCATCTAAGAAATCTTGTTTAGTAACCGCTTTTTTCTCATTACGGGCTGCAATTAATGCTGCTTCGTTACAAACATTTGCAATATCTGCACCAGAGAAACCAGGTGTTTGTCTTGCTAAGAAATCTAAATCTAAAGTTTCAGCAGTTTTAATAGGTCTTAAGTGAACTTCGAAAATTTCTTTACGCTCGCGAATATCTGGAAGGTCAACATAAATTTGTCTGTCAAATCTACCTGCACGCATTAAAGCTTTATCCAATACATCTGCACGGTTAGTAGCTGCAAGTACAATAACATTTGTATTTGTACCGAAACCATCCATTTCGGTTAATAATTGGTTCAATGTATTTTCACGCTCATCGTTAGAACCGGTAAAATTATTTTTACCTCTAGCTCTACCGATAGCATCAATTTCGTCAATGAAAATAATAGCTGGTGATTTGTCTTTCGCTTGTTTAAAAAGGTCACGTACTCTAGAAGCACCAACACCTACGAACATTTCAACGAAATCAGAACCTGATAGTGAAAAGAAAGGCACTTTAGCTTCACCTGCAACGGCTTTTGCCAAAAGGGTTTTACCGGTACCTGGAGGGCCAACTAATAATGCACCTTTAGGAATTTTACCACCTAATGAAGTGTATTTGTCTGGATTTCTTAAGAAATCTACAATCTCTTCAACTTCTTCTTTTGCTCCTTCTAGACCGGCAACATCTTTAAAAGATGTTCTAGTATCTGTTTTTTCGTCAAATAACTTGGCTTTAGATTTACCGATATTAAATATTTGACCTCCAGCGCCACCGCCGCCGCCGCCAGACATTCTACGCATTAAATATATCCATATACCAATGATTAGAACAAATGGCAATAAGGATAGTAAGAAATCTAAAATGGCTGTAGATTCTTTACCAAATTCAATAATCGTATCTAAATTATTTTCTTTTTTGATTTCAGTTATTTCATTTTGAAATATTTGAAGATCACCATAGTCTAAAGTATACTGTGGTAAATTACCTGAAGATGGTAGAAATGATTTTTCATTCAAATCTTTATGAACATCTTTAGCAATAGCTTCATCTTTTAAAAAGACTTTTGCTTGATTGGTATTCGTAATAATTAGAATCTTCTTTACATCACCATTTCTTAAGTACTGTTGTAATTCTGAAGTAGTCGTTTTATTGGTACTAGCTAAATCATCACTATTGAATAATTGAAATCCAATTAGTAATACTGCTACTAATCCATAAATCCACCAAGAGCTAAATTTTGGTTTTTTCGGATTTGTTTTGTTTTCTTTTGCCATTTTAATTTTTTATTAGTTTACGCTACTTTCTATGGTTGTGAATTTTGCATCTCCCCATAAACCTTCTATATCATAAAATTCTCGTACTTGCTTCTGGAATACATGAACTACTACATTAACATAGTCCATTAATACCCATTCGGCATTGTCTTCGCCTTCTACGTGCCAAGGTTTATCTTGAATCGCTTTACTTACTGTTTTTTGGATAGAACCTACAATCGCATTTACATGCGTATTTGAAGTACCGTTACAAACTATGAAGTAGTCACAAACGGTATTCTCAATTTCTCTTAAATCTAATAGGTTAATGTTATGACCTTTTACTTCGTCAATTCCCTGAATTATTAATGCAATTAACTCATCTTTGCTAGTTTTACTTTCCTGCATTCAAAAATTTTAATTTTTACAAAGTTATTATTTTTTTGTTCTTTTAGGACTAGTTTTTAACAATAGATTATAGATTCACAATAAGAACAGTAAATGCAAATAATCAAACTTGATGCCACGCAATCTACAAACACCTATTTAAAAGAGTTATCATTTCAAAAAGAATTGAAAGATTTTACTGTAATTACAACTAGGAATCAAACTTCTGGCAGAGGTCAAATGAATGCAAAATGGGAATCTGAGCCAGGTAAAAACCTAGCTTTCAGTGTATTGAAGAGTAATATAGATGTACCTATTAAAGAAGTTTTTTTGGTAAGTGTTTGTGTGTCTCTTGCGATAATAGATGGTTTAAAACGTTTAGGTATACCTGATTTGAGTATAAAATGGCCTAACGACATTCTGTCAGGTAATAATAAAATAGGAGGTATTCTTATCGAAAATATTTTATCTGGATCTAAAATAAAACGAAGTATAGTTGGTTTTGGGTTGAATGTGAATCAAGAAGTGTTCGAAAAAGCTCCAAATGCGTCTTCATTAAAAAATATTGTGGGTACCGTATTTGATCTTGATTCGGTATTTTATTCTTTAATAGAACAATTGCATAGCTATTTAAATAAGCCAATACAATCTCTAGAGAATGAATTGTACGCTCAATATCATTCTCAATTATTTAAAATAGGAGAGAAGAGTACTTTTAAGAACCGACATGATACACTATTTAAAGGAACAATAGAGGAAGTTTCAATTAGCGGTAAGCTTATAGTGAAACTTGAAAATGGTGATTATCAAGAGTATGGGTTGAAAGAAATACAACTGTTGTATTAAACTGTACCCAAATTTGTTGATAATGTATTTATGAAATTAGTGATAGGTTTTTTTATCATCATCGCCATCATAGCATTGAATTCACCTTTAAAACTTAAAACGACCTCACTTTTGTCGCTTTCTATTTCTATAATATCTGCAGTTAACGTAAATGGTAGTTTTTCGCTGGCAGCACCTAAAACAATTTGGGTAAAAGGTGTTTGTTCTTTTTTCTCCAAAACAATTTCTGGCATTCCTTTTAAAGCAAAAAGAAATCTATTCTCGTTCAAAACTTCAAATTTGTCAATATTCTCTGGCATTAACTGTCTAAAATTAGGCAGGTCATTCAAAAAGTTGAAAGTATCTTCTGTACTTTTAGATACTTGTGTCTTTGGTGTTTCTATTAACATAACTATTTATTTGTCCATTTTGAAGGGTCTTTCCTCCATTCCATTAATGTAATTAACTGCTCTTCTTTTACATAACCAGTATCAGATGCTTGTTCAATAAGATATTCGTAGCTACTTAAAGTGTGCAGTTCGGTATTTTTTTCTTTAAAGTTATTTGCAGCTGTTTCAAAACCGTAAGTGAAAACGGCTAACATACCTTTTACGTTCGCATCAACAGCTCTTAAAGCATCAACAGCGTTTAAACTACTTTTGCCAGTACTAATCAAATCTTCAATGACGACAACTGTTTGGTGTGCTTCTAAATGACCTTCTATCTGATTTTGACGACCATGAGATTTAGGCTCAGGTCTTACGTATACGAAAGGTAAATTAAGTTTATCGGCAACTAGAGCTCCTATTCCTATTGCTCCTGTAGCAACCCCAACGATACAATCTGGCTTGCCATAAAGTTGTTCAACTTGCTTTGCCATTTCATCGCGAACGTAGTTTCTGATGATAGGATAAGAGAGTAAAATTCTATTGTCGCAATATATTGGAGATTTCCAGCCCGAAGCCCATGTAAAAGGATTTTCGGGTTTCAATTTTATTGCATTAATTTGCAGGAGAAGCTCTGCTGTTTTTTTTGCAGTGTTTTTGTCTAAAACCATGACGCAAATGTATAAAGTTTTTGTTAATGAATTGCCTTTGATTTTGACAAATAAACTCTCTGATACTACAAATGGGGAGTATTTTTTGTTAAATCAAGAATCTATTGAAGATGCAATAAGTTCATTGAGGAAAGGGAAGTTGAAAGAAGCGTTCATTTATCACCCTAACCACGATGAAATTTTAAAGAAGTTCACTAAAGAAATTCCTATGGTCATTGCTGGTGGTGGCGTGGTTAAAAATAAGAAAGGAAAAGTACTTTTTATCTATAGAAACGATAAATGGGATTTACCAAAAGGTAAGTTAGATAAGGGTGAATCTATAGAAGAATGTGCTATTCGCGAAGTTGAAGAAGAAACTGGCGTAAGAAATCTTGTTATTGATAGTTATATACGTACCACATATCACATTTTTAAACGTAACGGAGTCAATAAACTGAAGCAAGTATATTGGTACGCTATGAGTACCGATTTTGAAGGTACATTAAAACCTGAAAAAAAGGAAGGAATATTTAAAGTGAAATGGAAAGGCCCAGCTAAAATTCAAAAGGCTCTTGAGAATTCTTATGTAAATATTAAAATCTTGTTCGGCGAAGATTAGGTTTTACTTTTTTATTCTATACACAGGATATTGTAAATGTGCCTTTTCATAAAGTTCACTTTGTTTAAAAAGCCAGTCTAATTGCTTGTGCCAGTTTTCATTGAAATCTGAATCAAGCTTTTTTTTATTTTCAAATTTGGCTTTCAAAACAGCATCATTTTCTAGCATTTTTAATGCGGTATCTTCAAACACATAAGGTGAGAATCCTTCTTTTTGCTGTAGTATAGTGTCAAAGAAATTCCAATTAAAAAAGGAGTCAATTGCAGCGGGTTCTAATGTTTCTAAAAGATATCTAAAACCTGGTTGATTGGTAGGTATTATAATATCTCCCGCATGAAATTCTTTAGTGCTATTTGTGACGTTTACGGTAGTATTATAATGAGGGTAGTGCCCTTCATAGGGCGATGTGTACGTTTTATAATCATTGATTTTATAAGATTCTACTGCAAGTGTCGAATCTTTTTGAAGCGTGGTGTATAGGATCTTATTTAATTCTAATTTTTCAATTACATTTTGCCATTGTCTACCTAAAATATATGCTTTAGGAATTTTAACGGAATCTGAAGATTTATAATAATCTTGATAAGCAACTTCGGTTTCAATCGGCAACTCTCGGTTGTACTTTAGCCTTTTTAAACCAGTAACCGCACTAATAATAGTATCTGCCTTAAAGCCTTTGAAAATATAATTAGATACTTTGGTGGTATCAATTGTCCATGCTATGTAGTAATATTCATCTTCGTCAAAAGATGATAAAGCGGCATCACGTAGCTTTCTAATTTTATCGCCATCTTTTTCAGTTATGGCAATCATTTTTCGCATCAATTCATAAGTTCCTGCTACACGCTTGTCGTATGGTTTTAACATATGTGTCTCGACCATCATACCTACAGTATTGAACAGTGTAGTATAGCCGGTAGAATATCTTGGGTGGTCCATAAATTGTTGAAATCCCTTTTCTGGTGGAGTATTAAATACATTCACATACGGAGTAATATCCCAATTCGATTTTGCTAATGATTCTTGTAATTGAGGCATCAATGAATCATGAATATATTCACCTAATTTTCCGCCTAATTTATTATGTTGTGTAAAGAGATGGGTTAAGGCATATTGGTAATCGGCACCATTGCTAACATGATTGTCTATAAACACATCAGGATTTATAAGATGAAATATTTCGGCAAAAGTTGCAGCGTTCTTGGTATCGGTTTTAATGAAATCTCTATTAAGATCATAATTTTTGGCATTACCTCTAAATCCGTATTCCAGAGGTCCATTTTGGTTAGCTCTAGAAGTACTATTTCTGTTTAATGCACCACCAACGTTGTAAATAGGTATAGTAGCTATGATCGTCTCTTTCGGTGTTTCAATTTCATTGCTTGCCAAATCACGAAAAAGTAACATGGTGGCATCAATACCATCACTTTCACCTGGGTGAATACCGTTGTTAATCAACATCATGGTATTATTTTCACCTAATTTTTTAAAATCAAAATCACCCTTTGTACTATAGGTGACTACGTGTAATGGTTTTCCGCTATCAGTTGTGCCAATGGTCTGTATGTTTATAGTAGAAAACTCTTGAGACAGTTTTAGGTAAAAATCTAGTACCTGTTCATAGGTCGCAGTTTCTGTCTTGTTCGAAGTTTCGAAAGGAGTCGGGTAATTGGTTTTGGTATTTTCAACTTTACTCTCGCAAGAGAAAAATAAAATAGCCAAAAAGAAGAGTGATATATATTTCATGTACAAACAATTAAAGAGGTGATTAGTGCCAATAATTGATTGTAAAAATAACGATTACTTTATAGCATTAAGCAAGTTGAGTAATTTCTGTTATTTTATTTCTGTCGATTGGTTTTTGATTGAAAGTGATTAAATGGTGGCTTTTATTTTTAAAAAACTCCCATTGTTTATAATCGCGAGGGTCGATTGATGATGTTACAATATTTATTCTAATAGTTTGGGTAATTGGAAGCTCGAGAAAAGCTTTTAGAAATTCCCATCCATCCATAATTGGCATGTTAATATCTAAAAATATAATCTGAGGTATTTGCTGGTTATTATTTAAAAAAGCTGTTATTGCGTCTAATGCAATTTTACCATTGGAATAAGATTCAATAGTGTTGTATTCAACACTTGAAGTTATTAATTTACGTAAACCGAAGACCGTTATAGCATCATCGTCAATAATGGTAATATCACTAATTTTTGTCATTGAAGAAAATTTTAAATTCTGTTCCTTTTCCAGTTTCGCTAGTTACTTCCACTTTACCGTTCATGGCATCAATTTGATTTTTAGTAAGGTATAAACCGATACCTCTAGCATCTTTGTGTTCATGAAATGTGTTGTACATACCAAATAGTTTTTTTCCATATTTATCTAAATCAATACCTAAACCGTTATCAGTAATGGTTAAAATAGAATAGCCTCCCTTTTTCTCTGCACTTAAAATTACAAGGGCTTCTCTATCTGGATGTTTGTATTTTATCGCATTAGTGATAAAGTTTGTTAATATACTATCTAAGTATGCTGGTACGGATTTTATGTTGAAATTATCCGGAATGTTGTTTTCAATCTTCCCACTATTTATAGCAATAAAAGGAGAAAGATTATCACACAAGTCAATTACTTTATTATTTAGATTTATTTCTTTGATTGCAATATTTGTATTTGTATTTATTGAAACAACTTCATTAAGGTTATCTAATGTTTCCAATAAATTATTTGAAGCCGTAGTAAGCATTGATATTATATTTTTCTTTTCTCCCTCATCTTTTTCGGTTTCTAAAAAATTTAAAAGCATTGAAAAATTAGCCGAGTGGGAACGTAAATTATGCGAAACAATATGTGCAAAGTTTAATAACTTTTTGTTCTGTACCGACGCAATATTTATAATATTTCTAAGCTCTTTTTCTTTTTCTTTTAGTTTAGAAATATCTAGACTAATACCCACAAGCCCATAAGCAAAACCTTTGTTATTTAATAATGGTATTTTAGAACTCAAAAAAGAAGTTTGTTTACCGTCTATAGTGGTTTTAACGGTTTCTTTTCCAATTACAGGTTTAAGAGTATTCATTACCTCTAAATCTTCTTCTCTAGATTTTTCGGCTGCTTCATAAGGGTAGAGTTCAAAATCACTCTTACCGATAATTTCTTTTGGGTCGTTAACTCCTAAATATTCACATTCTGCTTTGTTGATTAGAATCTTTCTTGATTCCGTATCCTTTATGTAAACGTTTACAGGTAAATTGTCAATGAGTGTTCTTAATAGTTTTTCATTATTAATAATTTTTATGTCAGCTTCTACCTGTTCGTGTATGTCTTGAAAGGTACCGATTAATCCGACCATTTCACCTTTGTTAAAAATAGGTTTTCCCCCGGCCATTACCCACTTTTCCTTACCTGTTGTTGTAATAATTTGTAGCTTTAGATTGCTCCATGGTTTTCCTTTATCTTGAGCTTCAAAAAGAGCCATAGATATAGCGTTTCTACTATGCCCTTCTTTATAATAAAAAAGAGCAGTTTCAATATTTGGAGAAAAATGTTCAGGTACTTCATGAATAGCTTTTGTGGTAGAACACCAAAATAGTTGGTTATCAACAATGTTATATTCCCATCTTCCAATTTTGGTAATTTCTGCTTGTTGTTGTAATAATAAATCTTTTTTATTGAGTTCTAATTCATTACTAACGGCGTCGGTAATATTATTTAATTGTATAATTGCTCCTACAATATTCTCATTGGTATCATACCAAGGTGCATTGATCCATTCGAACCAAAGTTCATTATTTTTAGTATCTATGGTTTTATGAATACCCATAGGCTGAGGATTACCTTTAAAGCAGTTTTCTAATACCATTTTCCATTTTTCACTTAAATTCGGAAAAACCGCAAATAAGCTTCTAGAGTTATCACACTCCTCATTTTCATTAAAAATACTCGTCCACTTGTCAGATGTCTGAACAATGTTATAATTAGTGTCTACGAAAGCCGTTGGTGTTGGCAATTGTCTAATTAGGTACGAGGTATTAGATACCTGGGGAACTTTTATCATACCGATGTAATTTCCTACGAATGTAGTGGGATTGTTTATTTGTTGGGACATAATTGTTGTGAATGTTATCATTTGCGTTGTAAAACAATCAATAATCTATTTATTCAATTAATTTTATTTTTTGTTGAAGTGAAACCTAAAAGTGGTTCCTTCATTTGGCATACTCTCTACGGTTATTTTTCCGTTCATAGCTTCCATTTGGTTTTTAGTAATGTATAGACCAATACCTCTAGAATCTTTATTTCTGTGGAAAGTTTTGTAAAGCCCAAACAACTGATTACCATATTTTTCTAAATCAATACCCAGACCGTTATCTTCAATACTTAAAACAGTATAGTTTTTATTCTCTTCAATACTTAATATGATAATAGGTTTTTTATCATGACTTCTATATTTAATAGAGTTGGTAATACAATTAGTCAAAATACTATTAAGATACGCGGGTAATGCCTTTACTTGAGTTGTCTCTGGTATTTCATTAATAATTTTACCATAAGTTTCTTTTAATAAGCCAGTGACGTTCTGTTCAACAACAAATAGGCTTTCATTTAAAGAAAGTAATTTTTTCTCTTCATTAATACTAGACTTTACAGCAACAATCTCTCGAAGCCCTTTTATGGTTTCAGATAAGTTATCTGAAGCGCTGAACAACATATTCATGTATTTGTTACGTTGAATCTTTCCGGTTTCATCATTTAAGAAATTAAGTAACAACGAGAAGTTAGTAGCATGAGTTTTTAAATTATGAGAAACCATGTGCGCAAAATTAAGTAGTTGCTCATTTTTCTCTCTTGAGGATGCAATGGTGCTCTTTAGGTTTCTCTCTAGTTTTGTCTGAGAAGTAATGTTTTCAAAGGTGCATAGCACACTTGTGACGCCAGAGTTACCTTCTACTAGAGTACCTGTCATCTTAATATTGATATTATGTTTCTTTTGGTTGGTATAGGTGAACTTAACAGGTTTAAAAGAACCATGTTCTTTTAGTTGGTTTTTAAGTTCAGCGCCTTTGCTTTTGATATGTGAGTTTACAAAATTTTTAAAATTATGACCTAAAAAATGTTCTTTTTCAAACGAGGTAAGTTTTATAAATTGTTCATTTACATCTAAAAGTTTACCGGTAGTAAAATTTATAATTGCTAGTCCGAATGGTACTTTCTCAAATAAAGGATACTCGGTAGGCGATTGATTTAAAGCATTTTTTTTCTGTAATGTGCTTTCATCAATATTTTGAATTGTACCTATTATTCTGGTGCATTTACTTTCCTTGAATTTGGGTCTGCCAATAGTATTAACCCATATAACTTCTCCATCAGATTTTCTTAACCGCAATTTTTCATTCCATGGTTTACCTGAATCAATTGCTTCAGTAACTAGTTTTTTAATTATTTCTTGAGATTCTTTAAGATAGAAATTGATAGAATTTTCTAGCGTAGGTTGATACTCTGAAGGTAAACCGTAGATTTTATTTACTATTGGGGTCCAATGTAATTCTTCTTTTTGTACATCATAGTCCCAACTACCTATTTTCGCAACAGAACTCTTTTGGTTTAGAATAAGTTTAGTCTTGCTAAGTTCCATTTCAAGTTCTTGAGTTTTTGAAATTGGATCTACTTTAATTATAACACCTATAATATTGCCATAACCATCTTTCCAAGGGTTTAAGTGCCAAATAGAATCTTTAGAAGAGTATTGGCAATCTTTAGCATTATATTTAAACTTAATATCTCTTAATCCCTCTAAGCTATAATTAAGTCTAGACTTTAAATCTTGAGATAATTCAGAAAAAAGATCAAGAAAGTATTTTCCTTCAATATCATTCAAATCCAATTCAAAATTTGCTTGCCATCTTGGAGAGGCACTGATCAGTTTGAAATCTGTATCAATTATAACTATAGATGACGGAATCTGATTTATCCAATCTAAAGAAAAAGATGAGCTATTTTGTGATTTAAACATATTTTTGTTGAATTTTCCTACTAATTTATAGGAATATTCTAACTTACGTTTAGCTTTTGTTGTGTTTTTGCTTAAAAGTGTGGTTGAAGTGGTCTATGATGTTGTGAGGCCGATGAACTACATCTATTTTCTTACAGAATCGGGTACTAAGCCCGTATAGTCACCACCGTTGCGTATTACGTCTCTTACAATAGATGAGCTTATATATGATTTCCCCGATGAGGTCAATAAAAACACGGTTTCTATCTCCGATAACTTACGGTTAGTATGGGCAATTGCCTTCTCAAATTCAAAATCACCAGGATTACGTAATCCCCTTAAAATAAAATTTGCATCTACTTTCTTACAAAAATCAACTGTTAGACCTGTATATGACTTTACTGAAATAGAAGGCACGTCTTTAAATGCCTCTTCTATAAATGAAATACGCTGTTCTAAACTGAACATGTATTTTTTATCTGCATTTTTTCCAATGGCGATTATTATTTCGTCGAACAGCGTTATGCCACGCATAATAATATCATGATGCCCTAATGTTAAAGGATCAAAAGAACCAGGAAAAATTGCGCGTCTCATAGGTGGGTTTTACGTTTTAAATATAGTTAATTTAAGCCAATGCCTCGTTAATTGCATACTCAAATAACATACCTAGCTCAATGCCAGCTTCTTTAGCTTGTTGTGGTAGTATACTTTCTGTAGTAAGACCAGGTGTAGTGTTCATCTCTAACAAGAAAGGTTCGTTGCCGATAAATATAAATTCACTTCTAGAAAAGCCTGTCATTTTAAGAACATCGTATATTCTTTTAGATGCGATCGTTACTTTTTCTAATTGTTCAGGATTTATTCTTGCAGGAGTAATTTCTTGCGACTTACCTTCATATTTTGCTTGGTAGTCAAAGAAGTCATTTTCAGAAACAATTTCTGTAATCGGGAAAACTGTTGTTTTGCCATTTAGTTTTAGAACGCCCACAGATACTTCTGTACCGTCAAGAAAACCTTCAATAATAATTTCATCATCTTCTTTATAAGCAGTTTCTATAGCACTTTTTAGCTCTTCTGCTTTATAGACTTTAGTAATACCGAAACTACTACCAGACTTATTTGCCTTTACGAAACAAGGTAGCTTTACTTTATTTATTATTTCTGCTTCATTTATTTCATCGCCTAAATTTAGGTAGTAAGATGGTGCAGCCTTAATTCCGTAAGGTTTCAATACACTAAGCAAATCTCTTTTATTGAACGTAAGGGCTGCTTGATAAAAATCGCAAGAGGTGTGTTTTATCTCTAATAGTTCAAAATAAGCCTGCATGAGTCCGTCTTCACCAGGCGAACCATGTATGGCGTTAAAAACACAATCAAACGTTATTGATGTGCCGTTTAAAGGGATGGAGAAGTCGTTTCGATCAATTGCCGTTTCGTTACCGGCATCATCTACATAGACCCATTTGCTCTTGAAAATATGTATTCTGTAAAGATTGAATTTTTCTTTGTTCAGGTAATCATAGACCACATTTCCACTTTTAAGCGATATTTCATATTCACTAGAATACCCGCCCATTATAATTGCTATATTTTTTTTCATTTTATGGTCTATTAAGAATGTGAAAGCAAAGATGAAGTATTGAAATAAAATAAAAAAGAAAACGAACAGCATTCATAAAAAATGAATTAAATTTTTTAAGTAAGATGTAACTATAAACCGAAGCTGCTAAAAGGTATGTGGGCATTTACTATATTTGTCTGGTCAAATAATATGTATGAGGAATTTTTTCAATTTTTTAAAAAGTAAGACTTTTTTAATTCAGCTTGGTCTTGCGTTGTTGGTATTGACGATTGTGATTTTTGTCACATTAAGATACCTGAACAGTACCACCAATCATGGTGAGTTTGTAGAAGTGCCAGATTTCTCAAAAAAATCTGTTATGGATATGAGAAAATCTATTGAAGAAGCAGGCTTAAGATATGAAGTGCTTGATTCGGCAAATTACAATCCAGATTACCCTAGGTTTTCTATCATTGAGCAGGATCCTACTGCAGGTTCAAAAGTAAAGGAGAATAGAAAAATATATTTTACCGTTAATCCGTCAGGATATAAAAAAGTAACCGTTCCTAAAATTATTCAAGTAACCAAGCGTAACGCATCTTCTATGTTGAAGGCAGTGGGTTTAGATGTACAAAGGGTAACCTATGTAGACGAGTTGGGTAAGGATATGGTATACCAAATAAAATTTAAGGGCAAGTATGTTAAGCCTGGCGATAAGCTACCTAAAACTTCTAAAATAGAGTTGATTTGTGGTAATGGTAGTATTACAGAAAGAGCGGTAATTAAATCGGAATCTGAAGATTAGATGGAGGAGAATATTGTGCAGCCAGAGAATGAAGATGGAGAGCTTTTTGAGCACCATAGGGTAGTAGCGTCAAAAGGGCAAGAGCCTTTACGTGTAGATAAATTTTTAATGAATTTCATTGAAAATGCTACAAGAAATAAAATACAACAATCTGCAAAAGGCGGTCATGTTTGGGTTAATGATGAGATTGTAAAATCTAATTATAAGGTCAAAGCAGGCGATGAGGTCAAGGTATTATTTGAGCATCCGCCACATGAGTTTTTGTTGGTACCAGAAGATATTCCATTAGATATCGTCTATGAAGATGATGTACTCTTGGTAGTTAACAAACCTGCAGGTATGGTGGTTCACCCAGGTCATGGTAATTATTCGGGTACATTAATAAATGCCTTAATTTTTCATACCGATAATTTACCGGCAAATAGTAATGAGAGACCAGGTTTGGTGCATCGTATAGATAAAGATACTTCTGGTTTATTAGTAGTAGCAAAGACCGAAGCTGCCATGACCCATTTGGCAAAACAATTTTTCGATAAAACTTCTGAACGAGAGTATGTAGCTTTAGTTTGGGGTAATGTAGAAGAAGACGAAGGTACAGTAGTAGGTCATGTAGGTAGAAACCCTAAAAACCGTCTACAAATGCATGTTTTTCCTGAAGGGGAAGAAGGTAAAGCAGCCGTTACTCATTTCAAGGTATTAGAAAGATTAGGGTATGTTACACTTGTGTCATGTAAATTGGAGACAGGTAGAACACATCAAATTCGTGTGCATATGAAGTACATAGGCCATACGTTATTTAATGATGAACGTTATGGTGGTGAGAAAATTTTAAAAGGAACAACCTTTACAAAATACAAGCAATTTGTTGAGAACACTTTTAAATTATTACCTAGGCAGGCGTTACATGCGAAGACATTAGGTTTTGTACACCCAGTAACCGGTGAACGTATGAGTTTCGATTCAGAAGTGCCAGAAGATATGACCAAAGCTATTGAAAAATGGCGTGGTTACACTAAAAACAGCACAGAATAAGTTTCTTCGATACCGCTATTTAAACTCTTTTTTATCTTTTGTAGGTCTTCCTACTTATCCTGTTTATTTTTGGGCATCTAAAATTGCACTATGAAAATTGTTATTTCTCCGGCTAAGTCATTGAATTACGAAAGTGAACTTCCGATGGCAAAATTTACTTCTCCAAAATTTATAGAAGATGCTGAAAAGCTAAATAAAATTCTAAAGAAAAAGAAGCCGGTAGCACTTTCAGAATTGATGTCTATTTCAGATAATTTGGCGCAACTGAACTGGCAGCGTAATCAAGATTTTACAACACCGTTTACACCAGAGAATTCTAGACCGGCAATATATGCCTTTAGCGGTGATGTATATACAGGGTTAGACGCTTACACTTTATCCGAAGAAAAAATGGATAAGCTACAACAAAGCCTTAGAATTTTATCGGGACAATATGGTATGCTGAAACCTCTAGATTTAATGCAGCCTTACCGTTTAGAAATGGGTACTTCATTAAAAATTGGTAGAAATAAGAACTTATATGAATATTGGGGTAGTAGGCTTACTGATCATTTAAATGATGAAATGACCGATGGTGAATTGCTTGTTAATTTGGCAAGTAATGAATATTATAGTGCGCTACAACCAAAGCATATTAAAGCAGAAATTATTACACCGATTTTCAAAGATTGGAAAAATGATAAATTGAAAATAATAAGCTTCTTTGCCAAGAAAGCTAGAGGTGCTATGGTAAGATATATTTTAGACTCAGACGCAAAAACACTTACCGATATAAAAGGTTTTAATCTAGACGATTATGAATTTAGTCAAGAGCATACCTTAAAAGAAAACCAGCCAGTCTTTATTAGATAAAATATAATCTACTCTTTTTCGTTCTTAGCTATATAAAATACGTCTATGAAAAGGGTTCTATTGCTTTCTGTAATTTGTGTTGTATTACTATTCTCTTGCACAGATAGAGATGACGAAGTTAACTTGGTTAATATTCGTATTCTAAACAGTACAGAACTTTTGTTTACAGAAGTTCGTGTAGCAGAGAAAGATACTGTTTATGAGAATGTAGAAGCTGGTAAGTTTTCTGAGTATATGGAATTTGAAACTGGCTATGCCAATACTACAATATCAATTCTTACAGATTCAACTAGTTTGAATTATACCCCTGCAGAAGTATCTTCAGACTCATTACCATTAGGTTTTTATACCTACGAGATTACTTTAGATGAAGAAAATCAAGTAGGGCTAACATTTAGAATAGATGATTAAGGTTATTTCTTTTTACTAATTTTTATCTTTTCTTCAATAGTAGGTCTTTTTTTAATTTTACGTGGTCGTCTTGCCCCGTAAGAATTATTAGATATTTTCCCTTTTTTTGATTTTTTATCTCCCTTTCCCATAACTCGTTTAATTAGGTTTCTTTTAAAGTTAGTAATTTAGAAATCATTTGTCTGTATAATAGACTCATGAAAATAAATCACTAATGCAATACGTATTTAACCATACGCACCCTTACGAACCTTTTATTGACCATACTACCGAAAAACTAATTGTAGGTACTTTGCCACCGCCACGTTTTACTACTGGCGAGTTGAAAAAAGGTGATGTTGATTTCTGTTATGGTAGTAAAGACGGACAGTTATGGCCTATTCTAAATAAAATTTTCGATTTAAATCTAGCATTTGAAACTACTGATCAGGCAATAGAACAACGCAAAGCATTTTTGAGAGATAGAAAGATCGGAGTATGTGATATTGTAGCTTCAGCAGAACGTACAAAAATAGATGCCTCAGATATTGGTATGCAAAATATTGAATTAAGAGATGTGTTGAGTTATTTAGAAAAGTATACCAAAGTACATACGCTTTTATTTACAGGAGGTAACAGCAAAAATGGTCCTGAATACTTTTTTAGAAAGCATTTAAAAGAGTACTCGGTGTCGCTAGTAAGAATTTCTGATGAAGTACCTAGAATTCATGAATTCACTCATCCCATCACTGGTAAAACTATTAAAACAGTTTGTTTAATTGCACCTTCTGGGGCGGCAAATAGGGCAGTGGGTAGTCTTGTTGGTTATAAGAAGATGAAGATGCAAGATCTTACTTTTAATACGATAGATTTTAGAGTGCTACAGTATAAAGATTATTTCTGACCCGAAAAGATATTTTCAAAACTTCTTAAAACTAAAAAGAGTCTTGCTTTTAAAACAAGACTCTTTTACGAGAACACTATATGAAAATGAAAAATTTTATTACTTATTTACAATGTAAAGGTAGAAAGCATTAGCTGTTTTATGGAATATTTGTTGTCAATACGCACTATTTTGTGGTATACTTCTATGAAATTGATATTTCACAAAAATCATTCTCCAAATTCTCTTGGAATAGCGATATTTATGTTCGAATTTTAGCAAGTTTGCCATAACGGTATGGTCCAAAGTTTTTAATATATGCAACAACAAGAAAGGTTGGCAGAATTTAAGAAATCTGTCCAAAATAAGTTTAATGTCTATAACAGTCTATTTTTAAACCTACCCTATAAGAATATTGAGAATGTGGGTATGTTGATTCCGTTATTGCTGAATCAATCTGAAAAGGGATTGAGCGAAGGTCTTAATCCGAAAGAAATTCTAGAAAACTTTTTTGAGAACTTTGTAGAAATAAAATCAGAAAAAGAGCAGATAGATTTTATGTTCCGTATTATCCAGTACGTAGAGCGCCAAGTGGTTCTTTATGATAGTGTAGAAGATGCTGCGTTCCCGAAGTTGCAAAAACATTCTAGTTCTTTATCATTGAAAGATTATTTTCAGTTAGTTGAGAAAAATAATTCATGGGATACTATTTGGGATAAACTGAGTAATTTCAGCGCAAGAATAGTGCTTACAGCGCACCCAACACAGTTCTATACACCAGCAGTTTTAGATATAATCACCAATCTTAGAACATTAATCTTAGAAGATAAAATAGATGAGATCGATGTAGGTCTACAACAATTAGGACTCACATCTTTAATAAACGCTAAGAAGCCTACACCTTTAGATGAAGCAAAAAATATTATTTATACATTAAGACATGTATACTATGATGCTATTGGTGAAATGTATGCATATATCAAAGGTAGTGTAGGATCAAAAGCCTTTGAAAATCATGATATAGTAAAATTAGGTTTTTGGCCTGGTGGTGACCGTGACGGTAATCCGTTCGTAACAGCAGATATTACTAGAGATGTAATGAACGAGCTTCGTTTAACTTTAATGAAGTGCTATTACAACGATTTAAAAGGGCTGGTTCATAAACTTACCTTTAAAGATGTTCAAGAACCATTACAAAAGTTAAGATCTAATCTTTATACCGCTATGTTCGATAGCTCTAAAGATATTGGTTATGAAGATTTAATTATACCGTTAGAAGAAATCAGATTAATACTTATTGAAAAATATCAGAGCCTTTATTTAAAAGATTTAGAGCTGTTAATTGATAAGGTGAAAATCTTTAAAGTTCACTTTGCAACGATAGATATTCGTCAAGACCATAGTATGCATACTAAGGTGATGGTTGAGGTTTTGAAAAAGAACGGATTGATCAAAGAAGACCTAAGTGAATTATCTGAAGAAAAATTGATTGATATTCTTTTACATGAGAATTTGAATTTAGTAGCAGATGATTATGAAGAAGATATTGTAAAAGATACTGTTAAGAACATACTTCAACTACAGACCATTCAAGATAAGAATGGCGAAGAAGGTTGTAATAGATACATCATTAGTAATTCTGAAGATGTATTCTCTATTCTTTTTGTTTATGCACTATTTAGATGGTGTGGTTGGGCAGGTAAAGATATTACTTTTGATATCGTACCATTGTTTGAAACAATGAACGGAATGGATAATGCGCAGGCTACCATGCAGCTTTTATTCAATTTACCAGAGTATAAAGCGCACGTTAAAAATAGAAATGATAAGCAGACTATTATGCTTGGTTTTTCTGATGGTACAAAAGATGGTGGTTACCTAAAAGCGAACTGGTCTATTTTAAAAACTAAAGAAGAACTTTCAGAAGTTTGCGACGAACATGGTATAGCAGCTATATTCTTTGACGGTAGGGGTGGACCACCAGCAAGAGGTGGTGGTAAAACGCATCGTTTTTATGCAGCACAGACAAATAAAGTTGCGAATAACGAAATTCAACTGACCATTCAAGGGCAGACCATTACTAGTACGTATGGTACAAAAGAACAGTTCATTTATAACAGTGAGCAGTTATTGACAGCCGGACTATCAAATACAATTTTAGAGAAGGAAATTGTTATATCAGATTCAGATAGAGAGCTGATAGAAGAGTTATCTGAAATGAGTTTTGAAAAATATGACGACTTAAAGCATCATGATAAGTTTATGCCATATTTAGAAAATATGAGTACGCTTAAATATTATACAAAAGCAAATATTGGTAGTAGACCAGGTAAAAGAGGGAATAAGGCTAAGTTAGAGTTGTCAGATTTACGTGCAATTTCTTTTGTAGGTTCTTGGAGCCAATTAAAGCAAAATGTACCAGGATATTATGGTATAGGTACAGCTTTAAAAAACTTAGAAGACAGTGGAAGATTTGCTGAAGCTCAGAAACTTTACCAAGAGGTACCATTCTTTCAAGCTTTAATGATGAATAGTATGATGAGTCTTTCTAAATGTTATTTTGAATTGACCAGTTATATGAAAGAGAATGAGGAATACGGGGTATTCTGGGAGATTTTATTGGCAGAATACCAGCTTTCTAAAGCAATGTTGTTGAAATTATCAGGAATGGAAATTTTAATGCAAAAAGAGGCAATTTCTAGAGAGTCTATTAAGATTAGAGAGAATATTGTTTTACCGTTATTGGTTATACAACAATATGCACTTCAAAGAATAGGTGAGGGAACGGAGTATAAAGAGTTATATGAGAAAATTGTAACACGATCTTTATATGGTAATATTAATGCTAGTAGGAATTCGGCATAATATTTTTTAGTAAAATTTAAAAAGGCTCTGTAAATTTAATTACAGAGCCTTTTTTTATTGAATTCGTTTTAAATTAATGAACCTTGCGAACCACTTTTATATTGTTTGAAATATCAAAACAGCCATTGAACTCATCAAATGTCCAGCCAGGTTCCATACCTGTTAATCCATCTTCGTATCTAATGTAATAGATAAAGCATGTTCCTTCACCGGCAGCGTTAAAATCTACAGCTTGTACATCTGCTAAAGTTGGTGGCAATCCAAGTATTCTACCAGATTCATCTGTAATTATCCAAGAGCTATTTGCTCCTGACGCATTTTCGTTGGTTAAAGTAATACCAGTAACGAAATCAGCAGTTTCATCGACAATAAATTCAAACGGACCTCCCGTAATTGTACCGGCTTCAGGTTTTGTTCTTACCACTGTCAATGGGTTCGATAGCGCAAAATTTCCTGTAACGTTATTTGCATTCATATCTACCGCAAGTCCTGTAATTTCACCTTCGTAACGTGCGTACCAAATTAAACAAGTTCCTGCACCGGCACCATCAAAGTTTACGCCTTCTACAGCTTCAAGTGTTGGAGGTAGACCCAATATTTTTCCTTGATCATCAGTAATAACCCAAGTGTTTTGAGTTCCCGTTGCGTTGGAATTATCTAGCGTAATGCCATATACATTATCAACTTCACCGTCAACACAAAAGCTAAATGGACCTCCTTCTAAAGTACCTGCATTTACACCTTGTACTCTTTGAACTTCAATAGGGTTAGACAGATCAAAGCATCCGTTTAAGTCTGCAGCGTTATAGCCCATGGCGGCACCTTCTAAACCATCTTCATATCTTAAATACCAAATTAAACAAGTACCAACACCTGCAGCATCAAAGTTTACACCTTTAACAGCATCAATAGTTGGTGGAAGACCAAGAATATTCAATTCTTCATCTGTAATAACCCATGTGCTATTTGTTCCTGAAGCTTCAGAGGCATCTAGCATAATATCGGTTACATGGTCAGCTTCACCATCTACATAGAATTTATATGGTCCACCAGTTAAAACTCCGGCTTCGGTTTTACTTCTAACCACTTCAATTGAATTAGATAAATTAAAATTCCCCTGTAGGTCATTTGCATTCATATCAACAGCTAGTCCGTTCAATTCACCTTCATAGCGTAAATACCATATTAAGCAAGTACCAGCACCTGCTCCATCAAAATTCACCCCTTCTACTGCTTCTAATGTAGGTGGAAGACCTAGAATTTTTCCTTGCTCATCTGTAATAACCCAGCTGCTACTGCTACCTGTAGATTCTGAGCTGTCTAAAGTAATTCCATAAACGTTATCTACTTCACCATCTACACAAAAGTTAAATGGACCTCCTGAAATTATTCCAGCATTTGCAGCATCTAATCGAGTAACTTGAATAGAATTAGATAAACTAAAACAGCCTTCAAGTTCTCCCGCATTCATACCTGCTTCGGCACCGATCAAATCATCTTCATATCGTAAATACCAGATAAGACAAACACCTGCACCTGCCATGTCAAAATCAACTTCTTTTACAGCTTCTAATGTTGGTGGTAATCCAAGAATATTGAGTTCATCATCGGTAATGACAAAAGTACTATTGCTACCTATTGCATTTTCACCATCTAAAGAAATATCGGTAACGAAATCGGCATTACCATCAACGGTAAATTCATAAGGTCCACCTGAAAGAACACCTGCCATGGTTTCGTTTCTTTGGACCTCGATGGAGTTCGATAAATCAAAAGAGCCTTCAAAACCATTGGTATTCAAACCCATTTCGAGTCCGGTTAGCCCTTCTTCATATCTTAAGTACCAAATAAAACAAGTACCTGCACCCGCAGCGTCAAAATCAACACCTTGTACTGCTTCTAAAGTTGGAGGAATACCAAGAATATTATTTTGGTCATCAGTAATTACCCATGTGCTGCTAGTACCTGTAGCGCTTTCACTATTAAGGGTTATGCCACTTACCATATCAGGTACACCGTCTACACAAAAAGTAAAGGGTCCGCCGGCGATGTCACCAGATGCTGGTATGATTACGTTGGATACGGCATTGTCGTCATCTGAGCAACTTGCTATAATCAGCAAAAGCATTAAAATTGATAAAAAGTTGAAATTTTTCATATGTTCTGTTTTTTTTTTGGTTACAGACAAATGAATAAAAATCATATTACAAGGTAATCACAAGAATATCAACTTATTGTGATAACTCTTGTGATAGTTTCGTGATATTTATAGAGTATTACCTATTTTGACAATCGTCACGGTAATATGTTGATTATTAGAAAGATGGTTGTTTACACTTTTTTATCTATCTAAAAAATGGCAACTAGTGATTTATACCCTTGCCAGCTGCAAGTGCCATCGCTAGTTGTAAAAGTTTCGTAGTCATTACTGATAGTATAGGTGTCTATGGTCGTACAACCACCCAGTGGTATTTCTCTCAATTGAAGTTCAAAATGAATAAGCTCATTAACATCGGATGGAGATAGAATTTTTCTTTTGTTATTTAAGCTAGCAGTTAAAATACCTTCTTTGTTTAAAACAGTAATGGTTTGGCGTTTGCCATGAAAACAACCAATAGAAGTAATTTGAATAGAATAGTGTTCGCCATGTTGTAACATTTCAACCATTGTCGGCAATCGATCTGTTGAGTATTTATAATCAGCAGTTACTATAGAATCGTCTACTTTAAAACTTGTAGTTAATATAAAAATGGAAAGTAAAAATAACCAGGGATGCTTTTTAAATATCATAATAGTTTTAATTCAATTATTATGCCGATAATTTTGCTGGTTGAAGGCAGAAGAATCGGCATTTACTTAAAAGACTGTAAAAAGTTTCTAATGTGGTAGAATATTACATTTTAGAACTTAATAGCGCATAAAATGTTTCGATACCATATGCTATTTGCCCAATTTTTAAATTCTCATTGGGGCTGTGTTGATTGTTATCTGCGTTAACCATTGGTACAATAAATGCCGGAATCTTTAATTCATTGATGAAAGGAGAAATAGGGACGGTACCACCCATTATTCTTATTTGAACGGGTTTTTCTCCGAATTTAGTTTCTATGGTTTTAACGATGCTATTACCAAACGGATTATTCAAATCTGTACGGAAGGCATCTGTAACCGTACCTTCTTTAATGGTTACAATCTTATCATATTTAAGACGGTCTTCCATAGTTGGTTCTGTACTCATTACATGAAAGCCTTGGTTTTTAATATGCTCCTTTACTAATTTTTTAAGTCTGTTGCCATCAGATTCTGGAACTAATCTTAAGTCTAATTCTGCAGTTGCTGTAGCTGGTAAAATTGTTCTAGCCTGATCACCAATCCATCCAGAACCCAATCCTCTTATGTTTAAAGAAGGATATTGCAATGCTTCTTGGTAAAAGCTACCTACTTTTTCAGGAGTAAAAATTGCTAAGTTTTTATTGATCTCTTCTATATTATCAGGTACACTTTTTAATATTTCTAACGTAGCTTCATCCAAGGTTATTCCGTCATAATATCCTTTGATTAAAACTCTGCCATCAGCATCTTTCATAGTAGCTAGAAGTTGCGATAATTGAAAACCAGGGTTAGGAGCGTAATTTCCGTAATGACCACTATGCTGAGGTTTTATTGGTCCGTGAGTGGTGATAGATAATGTAGTGATACCTCTGCAACCATAAATAACGGTAGGTTTACCAGAAACATGAACCGGACCATCATTAATGACTAAGAAGTCAGCTTTAAGTAAATCTTTATATGTGCGCACAGCTTGCGGTAATGGTGCACTACTTTTCTCTTCTTCACTATCTAAAATGACCTTTACGTTATAAGGTATTTCAATACCGTCTTTTTTTAGTGCATCAATGGCGTTTAAAAACATAACAATAGGTCCTTTATCGTCAGAAGTAGATCTTCCGAAAAGTCTCCAGTCATAATTAATGTCATCTTCTAAATCTGAAAATGATTCTTTTTTCCAACCATCATCAGTCTTAGATTTTAGCACTACTGCGTAAGGATCAGGCTGATCCCATTTAGTAGCATCAACAGATTGCCCATCTAAATGCATGTAAAATAAGATGGTAGGTTTAGTATCATCCATTGGTAGGGCAGCAAAGAAAAGTGGTAATCCTTCTGTCTCTAAAATGGTACTATTGAAGCCGCGTTCGGTAAACTTTTTTCTAAGCCAATAAAGGTTTGTATCTATATCATCTGCGTTTAAGGCATCATTAGGTAAGGCAACAAATTCTCTTAATTCTACAATTGCATTGGCAACTTTAGATTTTATTAGGATAGAGTCTTGTGAGTACCCGGAATAAAGAGTAATAATTAATAGAAGGGTAAGTGATTTTTTCATGTTCGTTCTCGTGGATATATTCTTTAAATGTAAGCAAAATGGAGGGAACTGTACTCTAATTAGATGGTTGCATTTGTTAAGATTTTCTATATAAAAAATGAATAAACTATTTAAGGCTGTTTTAGAAGTAGGGTAGAAAATGAACGAGGTTGCCCTATTAAGGCAACCTCGTTCATTATTTTAAATATGGGATATGCTAACAATTATTTAAATGATTAAAAAATTATCAATTTAATTTCCGGTTTTTGAGCTGATTATCTTCATGATAATTAAACGAATTAAAAGTATAAACGGAAATCCATGTGATACAACATCAAACCAATCCATAAAAACCATGTCATTAGCACCACCAAAAATCCATTTTAATTTGCCTACAATATGTGGCTCAGGAAAAAAGGGTGCTAAACCTAAGGTAAGGCAAAGTAGAATAATTAGTTTCCAATTGTTTATAAACTCTTTCAAATTATCGTATTAGTTTGGTGAACTCAGCAGTTTTATCAGTTCCATTAGCAGTCAAATGCTTAATAAAAGCAGAACCTATAATAGCACCTTTGGCGGTTTTAGTTGCCTGCTTAAAAGTTTCTTCGTCCTTAATACCAAAACCAACTATTTGTGGATTCTTTAAATTCATGGAAGCTATTCGCTCAAAATAATTTTCTTGTTCTTGACCAAAACCCGATTTTGAACCTGTAACACTAGCAGAACTGACCATATAGATAAACCCGTTAGAAGCATCATCAATTTGACGAATACGAGCATCACTAGTTTGTGGTGTAATTAGAAAAATATTTATAAGTCCGTATTTTTTAAAAGTTGCCTCATAATCCTCTTTGTACACATCTAAAGGTAAATCTGGCATAATCAATCCGTCAATACCAATTTCTTGACATTTTTTACAGAATGCCTCAACACCGTATTGTAACATTGGGTTAAAGTATCCCATTATAATTAAAGGGATAGAGACCGTTTTGCGAATATCTTTTAATTGGTTGAAAATTATTTCGGTAGTCATTCCATTTTTCAAGGCGGCAGTGGAGCTTTCTTGAATAGTAGGTCCGTCTGCAAGAGGATCACTAAATGGTAATCCTATTTCGATCATATCTACGCCGTTCTTTTCCAAATCTTGAATGATTTGAACGGTATCATTCAATGCAGGATAACCAGCCGTAAAATATATAGAAAGAAGCTTTTTGTCTTCTTGTAATTTTGTTGTAATTCTATTGCTCATAATAGGTTATGCTAGCTTAAAATAATCAATATATGTATTCAAATCTTTATCGCCTCGACCAGAAAGGCTGATAACGACAACGTCATCTTTCTTGAATTTTTTATGTTCAAAAATGGCAAACGCATGTCCTGTTTCAATAGCAGGTATAATTCCCTCTAATTGCGATAATTCTAACCCTGCAGCCATAGCCTCGTCATCTGTTGCAGAGTAAAATTCAGCACGACCAGATTTGAATAAATGCGAATGCATAGGACCTACGCCAGGATAATCTAATCCCGCAGAAATAGAATAGGGTTCTGTAATTTGACCATCTGTTGTTTGCATCAACATGGTTTTGCAACCATGAATAATACCTACTTTACCAAGAGCAGATGTTGCAGCACTTTCGCCAGAATTTACTCCTTTACCAGCAGCTTCAACGGCAATAATTCCAACTTCAGGTTGATCTAAGAAGTGGTAATAAGTGCCAGCGGCATTACTGCCACCACCAATACATGCCACTACGTAATCAGGATTTTCTCGCCCTTCATGTTCTTTCAGTTGCCATTTTATCTCTTCTGATATTATAGATTGAAAACGTGTAACCATATCTGGGTAAGGATGCGGACCAATTGCAGAACCAATAATGTAATGGGTGTCTATAGGATTGTTTATCCAATCTCTAATAGCCTCGTTTGTTGCATCTTTTAATGTTCTACTACCAGATTTTGCCGGTCTTACTTCTGCGCCAAGCATTTTCATACGGGCAACATTAGGAGCTTGACGGGCAATATCAATTTCACCCATGTAAACGATACATTCCATGCCCATTAAAGCACAAACGGTAGCGGTAGCAACACCATGTTGACCAGCACCAGTTTCGGCGATAATTCTAGTTTTACCCAATTTTTGGGCCATAAGAATTTGACCGATAGTGTTATTAATCTTGTGGGCACCAGTATGGTTTAAGTCTTCTCTTTTTAAATAAATTTTACAACCGTGCTTTTCAGAAAGACGTTTAGCAAAATATAGGGGAGAAGGTCTACCAACATAGTCTTTTAAAAGCTGATTAAATTCTTTCTGAAAAGAATCTTCATACATCAGTTTTAAATAATTTTGTCGTAGTTCCTCAACGTTTGGGTACAACATTTCAGGTATAAAGGCACCACCAAATTCACCGTAGTATCCTTTTTCGTCAGCATTATAATTCATAGCGCTTCTTTAAACTTTTGTAATTCTTCAATATTTTTCAATCCTGGTTCTATTTCGAAAGAGCTATTGACATCAATGGCATAGCAATATTTAGATTCAGGTGTTTTCATAAATTCATTAATCTTATCCAGATTATTTAAACCAATACCTCCGCTTAAAAAGAAAGGTTTTGTAGAAGGGTAATTTTTAAGAACAGACCAATTAAAGGTATATCCATTTCCGCCGGGTAATTTTCCTTTAGTATCAAAAAGGTAATAGTCGCACACATTTTCATACGGCGTCAAAACATCAAAGTTGAATTCCTCTTTAATGGAGAATACTTTTATAATGTCGACTTTATGATTCAATTTCTTTAATTCAGCTGCAATTTTAGTACAATAATCTGGAGTTTCATGGCCGTGCAATTGCAGTCCTTGTAACTGATATTTCTGAACTGTATTAATGATATAATCTAACTCTGCATCAACAAAAACGCCCACTTTACTAATCGTATGCGGAAGTTCGGAGATTTTACCTTCAAAAAATCTAGAAGAGGGTTCCCAGAAAATAAAGCCCAAATAGTCTGGTCGCAATTGCGCAACTTCAGTCGTATTCAGTTTCATTCCACAAATTTTCAGTTTCATTAGTTTTTCAAGTTTTTGATGAATTGAATGGCACTTTTCCCAGGGTTATCTGTCTTCATAAAATTCTCACCAATTAAAAAACCTTCATAACCATAAGGTTTTAATTCTTTGATGGCATCAATAGAACTAATTCCGCTTTCAGAAATTTTTACAAAATCATCTGGTATCAATTTTGATAAAGATTTACTAGTATCTAAACTTACCTCGAAAGTCTTTAGGTTTCTATTGTTTACGCCTAACATATCTAAACTTGGCATAATAGATTTATGAAGTTCCTCTTCATTATGTACCTCTAATAAAACATCTAAGCCTAAGCTTTTAGCCAGTTCAGAATAGGTCTTAATTTCTTGCTTTGTTAGAATTGCTGCGATAAGTAAAATAACATCTGCACCATATGCTTTGGCTTCGATTATTTGATATTCACTAATGATAAATTCTTTACGTAGTAATGGAAGATTAACCGATGCGCGTGCTAAAATTAAATCTTCGATAGCACCACCAAAATATTTAATATCTGTAAGTACGCTCATTCCGCAAACTCCGGCATTCTCATAACCTTTGGCAACTTGACCAACATTAGCATTTTGATTAATACTTTCTTTGGACGGAGACCTACGTTTAAATTCAGCTATAATACCCGTATCACTATTTTTAAGTGCTTGAGCTAAAGAGTTGGTTTTTCGATTAAAAAGTACAGATGCTTCATATTGAGACACTGGAATGATCGATTTTTTCAATTCAACTTCTTTGCGTTTATCGGCTACTATTTTATCTAGAATGTTCATGAAATATATGTTCTTTATTACCTCGTCATTTCAAGGTATGAAGTAATCTGCTTAATTTCTGCTTAGTTCTTGTATTTTCTTCAAAGCTGCTAGTCCGTGTCCACCTAAAAGCGATTCTTTAGCTTTTTCAAAACCTTCTAAAGGTGTTAGGTTATTTACAGTAGCTATTGCAATACCGGCATTAGCACACACAACATTGTTTTGCGGCTCTGTACCTCTGCCTTGTAAAACATTCAAGAAAATCTGAGCAGAAGTATCAATAGAATCTCCGCCTACAATATCACTTTGTTTAATTTGTTTTACACCAAAATCAGATGGTTTTAGCATGCTTTCTGTATGGTTAGAAATGGTTTTAGTACTTCCCGTTAAAGAAATTTCATCATACCCATCTAAAGCATGCAGAACGGTGAAATTCTTATCGGTTTTCTGATATAAATATCCGTACATACGGGCAAGCTCTAAGTTGAAAACACCTACCATTTGATTTTTAGGAAAAGCAGGATTTACCATTGGACCGAGCATATTGAAGAACGTTTTTACGCCTAAATCTTTACGAATAGGAGCCACATTTTTCATGGCAGGGTGAAATAGGGGAGCGTGTAAAACACAAATACCAGCTTCATCTATACATTTTTCTAGGAAGCCAGCGTCGTTACTGAATTTTATCCCTAGAAATTCCATCACATTACTACTACCACATTTAGAAGATACTCCGTAATTACCATGCTTAGTAACTTTTACTCCTGCGCCTGCTGTAACAAAAGAGGCAAGAGTAGAAATATTAAAAGTATCTTTTCCATCACCACCAGTACCGCAAAGATCAATAGGGTTATAGGCAGATAAATCTACTGCCAAACATAAATCTAATAATGCATCTCTAAATCCTTCAAGTTCTTCAATAGTAATACTACGCATCATATATACTGTTAAAAAAGCAGCAATCTGACTTGTGTTGTAATCACCTTTCGCAATATTTACCAAAATGCGTTTCGCATCTTCTTTGGAAAGTATTTCGTGATTTATAAGTTTATTAAGTGTCTCTTTCATTTTTTTAATACTATTAAGTAGTTTGTATAGGGTACAAAGAAGTTTTTACTTTGTACTTGATACTCATTACTATGCTTTTGCATTTACCCAATTCTCAAGCATTTTTTTTCCTTGCGGAGTTAAAACAGATTCTGGATGAAATTGTACGGCACGTACATCATAAGTTTTATGACGGAGTGACATGATTTGTCCGTTTTTATCTATAGAAGTAGCTTCTAAAACTTCTGGTAAATTAGGATTCACCACCCAAGAATGGTATCTACCTACTTCGATTTCATTAGGCAGCCCTTCAAAAATAATATCATCTTTTGTGATTTTTATTTTAGTTGCAATACCGTGGTACACTTCATCCAAATTTATTAACGAACCACCGAATACTTCAGCTATAGCCTGTTGCCCCAAACAAACACCGAATATACTTTTGGTAGGTGCATATTTTTCGATGATTTGTTTTAATAATCCCGCTTCATCAGGAATACCAGGACCTGGAGAAAGTACAATTTTATCAAAAGCATCAACCTCTTCTAGAGTAAGTTGGTCATTACGTTTTACAATAACCTCACAACCTAATTCCTCTAAATAATGCACTAGGTTATAAGTGAAACTATCGTAATTATCTATAACTAATATTTTCTTCATCTTATATTTCTTCAGCTATTTCTAATGCCTTGGTCAAAGCTCCTAGTTTGTTATATGTTTCTTGTAGTTCGCTTTCTGGGTTTGATGCAGCGACCAATCCGGCGCCAGCCTGATAATGTAGTTTGTGATTTTTACTTAAAAAAGTTCTGATCATGATGGCATGGTTGAAGTTTCCTGAGAAATCCATGAAACCGATAGCGCCACCATAATACCCACGACTCGTTTTTTCATATTTTTCAATAAGTTGCATTGCCATATGTTTAGGCGCGCCACTTAAAGTACCTGCGGGGAAAGTGTCAGCGACAACCTTCATAGTAGGTATATCACTTTTCTTTATTCCGGTAACCTTTGAAACTAAGTGAATTACATGAGAGAAAAACTGTACTTCTCTATAGTTTTCTACCTGTACTACGCTACCATTTCTACTAAGGTCGTTACGTGCAAGATCTACTAACATTACATGCTCACTATTTTCTTTATCGTCTGTCTTTAACTCTTTAGCAAGTTGTGCATCTTGTTCATCGTTTCCGGTTCTTTTAAAAGTACCAGCAATGGGGTGAATTTCTGCCTTACCATCGCTAACAATCAGTTGTGCTTCTGGTGAACTACCAAATATCTTAAAATCTCCATAATCGAAATAGAACAAATATGGTGAAGGATTTACAGAACGTAACGCTCTATAAACATTGAACTCATCACCTTTAAAACCTTGAGAAAAACGACGGCTCAATACCAATTGAAAAACATCGCCACGTTGACAATGCTTTTTTGCTAAGTCTACATGTTCTCTATATTCTTCATCTTCTAGATTAGATTCTCTGTCACCTTCTATTTTAAAGTTATACGTGGCAAAATTTCTAATACTTAACAGTTGTTCTAATTCAGGAATATTATTCTCTGTGTTATAGCAATGCGCAAAAAGATAAGCTTCGTTCTTATAATGATTTATAGCAATAATGTTTTGATATACTGCATAGTAAATATCTGGAATATGAATCGAGTCATCTTTAACAGATATATCTACATCTTCGAAATACCGAACGGCATCGTAAGCCATATAGCCGAACAGACCATTATTTATAAATTTAAAGTCGTTAGTGTCTGCCTTGAACGTTTTACTGAACGTATCAATAATATCAACAACATTGGTATCTACTGTAATTTGAATCTCTTCAATAGCGCCATCAGGAAACTGTTTTGTAATAATCTCATTCTCCACTTTAATAGATGCAATAGGGTTGCAGCAGATGTACGAAAAGCTATTGTTATTAGCGTGATAGTCACTACTCTCTAATAAAATACTATTTGGAAAACGGTCTCTTATTTTCAAATAAACGCTTACCGGCGTCATGGTGTCGGCAAGAATTTTTTTATGATATGTCTTAAATTGATAGGTCATAGGTACTTTTATAAAATAAAGAAGGCTTGTCGTGATGACAAGCCTTTATATAGTTTTACTACAATGATGCTTTGCTCACGATGTTTTTCGTAAGTTGTTCCACCACCAAGTATTTGCGATTAAATTTTTCATTGAGCATCAAATATAAAGAGGAAATTTAAACTATCAAACTTTAGCTAGTCAAAAATAAAAATCCCTTTGAAATTTATCAAAGGGATTTTAAATTGTTGTAATTTGATTGTATTAAAACGATTATAGTACTAAGTCTACTACTAAATCAAAATCATCGTAGATTGCTTTATCTCCTAGATTATCAAAAAAGCTTCCAGAACCATATTTAATATCAAATTTTGTTCTGTCTACTTTAAGTGTTGCAGTAGCTTTATTTTCAAACATAGAAACCACTAGGGTTATAGGTTTTGTAATACCTTTAATAGTTAAGTCTCCTGTTACGGTATATGAATTGTCGTTCATGGCCTTAACAGAAGTGAAAACCAATTTTGCAGTTGGGTTACTTTCTACGCCAAAGAAATCAGCAGATTTTAAATGACCTTCAAGTTTTTCTTTTCCACTCCCTGCTTCAAGATCATTATTAGAAATTGTAGTCATGTCTACAACAAATTCACCACCAGTTAATTTCTTTCCGTTCATTTCTAGATGACCAGATTTTAGGTTGATGCTACCATCATGTGATCCGGTAACCTTGTAACCTTTCCATGTAACAGTACTTTCGCTAACGTTAATTTCTTTTTTCTCTCCATCAATTGGTGTAGAGGCTGTAGCGCTAAATCCGAAAATGGCTACGAATGCTAAACTTAATAATGATTTTTTCATGTTTCTAATTTTAAAATGATTGTGTTTAATTTATATATGAGTGATAATTTGTTCTTTAGAATATCTCACCTTAGGGTAATTTTGAGTTTCATCTTCAGCAGATCTATAGCCAACAGCTAAAACTACGGCAGCATTCAACCCATTGTCGGTAAGACCTAGAATTTCATTGTACTGAGCTTTATCAAAACCTTCCATTGGGCAGGTGTCAATTTCCATTTCAGCGGCTATGGTCATTAGATTACCTAATACAATATAAGCTTGGTTAGATGTCCAAGCGTTCTTTTGCGCATCAGGTAAATCTAAAAGAGTAGATTTCATAGTTTGCGAAAATCCTTCAAGATCATCTTTAGATAGTCCTCTAATTTTCATGATGTTATTAATGTAATCATCAATCATAGTATCGTCAAAAGTAGGCTTATTGGCTAAAACAATAACATATGATGCATCTGTTATTTGAGATTGGTCATATGAGGCAGCTCTTAGTTTTGTTCTAATGTCTGCATCTTCAATTACATAAATTTTATAAGGTTGTAAACCGTAAGAAGAAGCTGTTAAATTAGCAGCGTCTAATAAAGTTTCTAAATTCTCTTTGCTCACTTTTTTAGAGCTGTCAAATTTTTTAGTGGCATAACGCCAGTTTAATTTCTCTAATATTGAATTCATTGGTAAAACTTAAAATTTATTTAATAGTTCATTGAGTTCATGCAATTCGGCTTCGGCAAAGTTTTTAAGTATTCTCTTCTCTGCTTCAAAAAGTATTCCATCAATTTTATTCAGCATATTCAAACCGCCTTCTGTGATTACTATTTCAACTTTTCTTCTGTTTTTTAAACAAACAGTTCTGTTGACAAAGTCTTTTGAAATTAATTTATCGACTAAGCGGGTAGTGTTACTCATTTTAGTAACCATGCGTTCGTTAATAGTAGAAAGATTAGCAGGCTTGCCATTTTGCCCTCTTAAAATTCTTAAAACATTAAACTGTTGAATTGAAATATCAAAAGGTTTAAGTACCGTTGCTATTTCTTCGTCAATTTTATTTGCAACCAATGCCATATGAATTAATGTCCGTTTTGGCAAAGGCATGCTTTGGTTTGTTTTAATGATTTCTTCTACATTCATGTTGATACAATAATTGTATATACAAATGTAATTGTAATTTTGATGTTCTGTTTTTTAAAGAGATTAAATTTTTGTTAAAAATACCTGAGGTAATCAGATAAGGAAAAATCGGTTATTTTTACAATATATAATTTATACTATGGCAGATTTATCACAACAAGAATGGGAAGCGCAGTTAGAGAAAGATTCTAATGCAGTAATTCTCGATGTAAGAACAGAAGAAGAAATAGAAGAAGGTATAATTCCAAATTCTATAAATATTGATATTTATAAAGGTCAAGAGTTTGTAGCAGAGCTAGAGAAATTAGACAAAACAAAAAACTATTATGTGTATTGTAGATCTGGTGCCAGAAGTGGTCAGGCATGTGCAATAATGAATAGTTTAGGTTTTGATAAGGCATTTAATCTTCAAGGAGGTTTTATGAATTGGGAAGGAGAAACCGCATAATTTTATTTCTTTTAAAAAAAATTGACCCGCTTAACGGCGGGTTTTTTATTTTTATAGAATGAAGGAAGACTTACTTCATTTTATATGGAAGTACAAAAAGTATCCCATTAACCAACTCGTGTCTACATCTGGTGAGGAGGTACATGTGGTTTCAACAGGTATGCATAATCATTTAAGCGGACCTGATTTTTTTAATGCTCAAATAGAGTTAAATGGGCAATTGTGGGCAGGTAATGTAGAGATTCATATAAAATCATCAGATTGGTATGCGCATAATCACCAAGATGATACTAATTATGACAATGTAATTTTGCATGTTGTTTGGGAAGATGATATCGCAGTATACAGAAAAGACGGAAGTGAAATTCCTACTTTATCTTTAAAAGAATATATACCGTTAGCTATGCTAAATAACTATCAAAATCTTTTTGATAGAAAGAATTATAAATTCATTAATTGTGAAAATGAGTTTAATGAGGTTGATGAATTTATAAAGAACAATTGGTTGGATCGTTTGTTTGTAGAACGGTTAGAGCAGAAGTCTATCTTTATCAAAGAGCTATTAGATTTTACGAATAATGACTGGGAGCAAGTATTATTTTTAATGCTTTTAAAAACTTTTGGGTCCAAAATAAATAGAGAAGCATTTATTGAAATAGGTAAATTAATTGATTTTTCAATAATCAGAAAATTAAATGATAAACCACTTCAAATGGAAAGCTTGTTTTTAGGACAAGCAAATTTACTTAGTACTACTATTGAAGGCGATACGTATTATAATGAGTTGATAAAGGAATATCAATTTTTAAAACATAAGTTTAATTTAAGTCCCGTATTCAAGTCTCCAGAGTTTTTTAGGTTGAGACCGCCAAATTTTCCTACCATTAGATTAGCTCAATTAAGCTCTATTTACTCTAATAATAATAATAATAATAATTTATTTCATGCATTAATCGAAAATGACGAGCCTAATTTTTCTCATATCTTAAAATCGGGAACAAGTGAGTATTGGGAAACCCATTTTAATTTTGGTAAAATTTCAAAAAAGAGCAAAAAGGTTATTTCAAATTCCTTTTTAAACTTGTTAATGATAAACACTATAATTCCGTTGAAGTTTGCGTACAGCCGGTATAAAGGCGGTTCAGAGAACGAGAAGTTTTTAAAGATGATGTCAGAAATTAAAAAAGAAGAAAACAGTATTATAGCTAACTTTGGTAAATTGGGAACATCTATTAAAAGTGCAAAAGATTCTCAAACATATCTACAGCTGTATACAAATTATTGCGCAAAAGACAAATGTTTAGATTGTGCTATTGGGGCTTCTTTAATGAATATAAAAGTCTAATTTTATACCCCATGAACGTATTTTATAAATTACTGCATTATTTTCAGAAACGAGGGTATGAGGTTTGTGGTAGAATAGCCGAACGTTTAGGTATACGTGCAAGAGTAGTAAGAACATCGTTCATTTATCTCACTTTTGTAACTGTAGGCTTCGGGTTTGCACTTTATTTATTTTTGGCTTTCTGGCTTAGAATAAAAGATTTGATTTATACGAAACGAAATTCTGTTTTTGATTTGTAATATATGATGCAATTATTTCGGTCTAAAATTTATTTGGCATTGGCATTAATGCTAATGGTTTTGACATTCGGTGTGCTCGGGTATAGAATTGTTGCCGACTATTCTTGGGTCGATGCTTTTTATATGACCATAATTACAGTAACCACCGTAGGTTTTTCAGAGGTTAGGCCAATGGGACCTGAAGGCAAGATATTTACAATAATTCTTATTGTTACAAGTGTATTTATAGTCGGTTTCGCTATATCAATCGTTACCGAATACCTACTCTCAAGAAATTCAGTAGAACTGCTAAAAAAGAAAAAAATGAAGAATGCCATCGCAAATTTAAATCAGCATGTAATCGTCTGTGGCTTTGGTCGAAATGGTATGCAGGCAGCAGAGCGGCTAAAAGCATATAAAAGACCATTTGTAGTTATAGAAAAAGATAAGGAGGTAATAGAGCGATATGAAGACGATGTGTTATTTATAGAAGGTGATGCAAATGATGATGATGTGTTATTGGAAGCCGGTATTGAGAGGTCTAAGTATTTAATTGCCACCTTGCCAGATGATGCTGCAAATTTATTTGTTGTTTTGTCAGCCAGACAAATGAAAAAAAATCTTTTTATCATTAGTAGAGCATCATTAGTCAATTCTCAAAAGAAATTAATTTTGGCAGGTGCAAATAAAGTTATTATGCCAGATAAAATTGGAGGTGATCATATGGCATCTTTGGTAGTTATGCCAGACCTTATCACATTTATGGATAAGCTTTCTATGGAAGGGGAGCATACGACCAATTTAGAAGAAGTGGCTATTGAAGATTTTGCAAATCAGATAGACTGTAATTCGTTGAGAGATTTAGATTTACGAAGAAAAACTGGGTGTACTATTATAGGTTACATTTCTCCTGATGGTGAGTATACCATAAACCCTGAAGCAGATATGAAACTACAGCCAAAAAGTAAGGTCATAGTGTTAGGTAGACCTGAGCAAATAAAGATATTGAACGAAATGTTCAATATCGAATAATAATCTTTCTGTCGTTTATATTTGATTGCATCCATTATTTTTAGGATATTGCTAGACAAACTAACTAATTCAAAATAAATTTTAAACTTATGAAGTATAAACTTCTAACCCTGTTTACCTTTTTATTTCCCTTTCTAATTTTTTCTCAAGAAGTAGGATTAGATCAACAAATAGATCAAGCTTTTAAGCCTATTTCAGATTTCTTCTCAGCAGTTATTTTCTTCAATGTTTGGCACGATCCAGATATACCATTTGTATTAGTGTTATTGGTAGGTAGTGCTTTGTTTTTTACTATATATTTTGGTTTTCCAAATATTAGATTTTTTGGTAAGGCCATTAATACTGTTCGCGGTAAATATGAAGATATTGAAAAACATGGAGCCCAAAATTTGTATGGGGAAGATGGTATTGCACAAGGTCAAGATTTATCAAATGTCGATATTGAAGATCATCTTGTAAGTATGGAAAATGATCTTGCCGTTAGTGGTGATATCATTGATACGATTAGGGATGAAAGTACTGATGGTGAGGTAAGTCACTTTCAAGCCTTGGCAACTGCAGTTTCTGGTACAGTAGGTAATGGTAATATAGCTGGTGTTGCTTTAGCAATTGCGCTAGGTGGTCCAGGAGCTACTTTTTGGATGATAGTCTGCGGTCTTCTTGGTATGTCAACAAAATTTGTTGAATGTACGCTAGGGGTTCAGTATAGAGATGTAGGTGAAGATGGTACTGTTTATGGCGGTCCTATGTATTATATAAGTAAAGGTTTAAAAGAAAAGGGTTTTAAAAATTTGGGTAAAGTAGCGGCAGTTATTTTTGCCATTTTTTGTATTGGAGGCTCTTTTGGAGGAGGTAATGCAGCTCAATCTAACCAGGCGACAATTGTTATAAAAGAACTTTTTAATTGGCAAAGTACTGCAGCAGGAGCTATAGTAGGTCTTGTTTTAGCTATACTTGTTGGTGTTATTATTATTGGTGGTATAAAACGTATTGCTCAAGTAACCGAAAAAGTGGTTCCGTTTATGGCAATAATGTATGTTGTTGCTTGTTTGTATATCATTTTAAGTAACTATACATTAGTAGATGACGCTATAGCTTTAATTGTAGAAGAAGCATTTAAGCCAACTGCAATAGGTGTTGGTAGTCTTATAGGTGTTTTATTGGTAGGTTTTAAAAGAGCGGCATTTTCAAATGAAGCCGGTGCAGGTTCTGCCTCAATTGCTCACTCTGCAGTTAGGACAAAGTATTCTGCTTCTGAAGGTTTAGTAGCTTTGTTAGAGCCATTTATCGATACTGTGGTTATTTGTTCAATGACGGCAATAGTAATTATTATATTTAATTTTGGAGGAGCTTTCACTTATGGTGGTGATGGTAGTGGTTCAGTTTTAATTGATGGTGTTCCTTATGAAGGTGCAGGTATTACTGCTGTAGCTTTTGCTGAATACATTCCTTACTCAAATGTATTTTTAACAATTGCTGTGGTATTATTTGCAGTATCTACGATGATATCTTGGTCTTACTATGGCTTGCAATCTTGGAAATATTTATTCGGTAGAGGTAAGACAGCTGATATGGTTTATAAATTATTATTCTTAACGTTTATTGTTATTGGAGCGGCAGCAAGTATGAAATCTATTTGGGATTTCTCAGATGCTATGATATTTGCAATGGTATTCCCTAATATGGTAGGTCTATTCTTTTTATTCCCAGTGGTGAAAAAGCAATTGACTAGATACTTAGACGCTATCAAGCTAAAATATGATGCTATAGATAATTAAGTTTTAATATGACTTCATTTAAATCCCACTTCAAGTTCAATAAACAGGAACGAAGTGGGATTTTCTTTTTATTATTTTTTATAATTAGTATTCAGCTGGGGTATTATCTGTTTCAATCTAATACAGAAAATCAATCTTCACTATTAAAGCATGATGCGGTAGTTCAGGCTAAAATTGATTCTTTAGCAGTTATTTCGTTACAAAAAGATACTATTCGGATTTATCCATTTAATCCTAATTTTATAACTGATTTTAAGGGCTATACACTTGGTATGTCAGTTGAGGAAATAGATAGATTACATGATTTTAGAAGGAAAGATAAATTTGTTAATTCTGTAATAGAATTTCAAAACATCACAAAAGTTTCCGATTCATTACTTAATATAATCTCTCCATATTTTAAGTTTCCAGAGTGGACTCAAAACAGAAAGAGTAAAACTTCCAACGCATCAACTTCTAATTATAAGGCTAAGAAAGTTATTTGGAAAGATTTGAATACAGCCACGGCAGAAGATTTAAAAAAGATTAGTGGAATAGGGGAGAAGTTATCAGCTAGAATAATAAAATTTAGAGACCGTTTGGGTGGCTTTTTAATCGACGACCAATTGTTTGATGTTTATGGTCTTGAGGCAGATGTTGTTGAAAGAGCTTTAAAACAGTTTAAGGTGATAACGAAACCGGATATTATAAAAATAAATGTAAATACCGCAACGGCAGAAGAATTGTCTAAATTGATATATCTGCAAAAACACGTCGCTGTGAGTATAGTAAATTATCGTAATCTCAACGGAAGTATTAATTCTTTGAACGATTTAGTGAAAGTTGAAGAATTTCCGGCAGAGCGTATTAATAGAATTGCTTTATATTTGTCATTATAAAAAAAACGCTATGCAGAGTATGTACTTCACAGAAGAACATCAATTATTTAGGAACAGCCTAAAAGATTTTTTACAGAAAGAAGTGGTTCCTCATATTGATAAATGGGAAGAAACAGGAACAATAGAAAGGTTTATTTGGAAGAAATTCGGTGATATGGGCTATTTCGGTCTTTTAACTCCTGAAGAAGATGGTGGTCTTGGTCTTGATCTTTTTTATACTATTATTTTTTTAGAAGAATTACAAAAGATAAATTCTGGCGGATTCGCAGCTGCAATGTGGGCTCATACATACTTGGCAATGACACATTTAAATAAAGAAGCAGATTCATTTTTAAAGGAAAAGTACTTGCGACCAAGTGTAGATGGAGATAAAATTGGCTGTCTTTGTATATCAGAACCTTTTGGCGGTAGCGATGTTGCTGCGATGAGAACCACTGCTGTAAAGCAAGGTGATCATTATATATTGAATGGTTCGAAAACATTTATTACCAATGGTGTATATGCTGATTACATGATTGTGGCGGCAAAAACAAGTCCTGATTTGGGTAATAAGGGTATCAGTATTTTCGCAGTAGACAGAAATAGTGAAGGCGTAACTGCAAATAAATTGAATAAACTAGGTTGGAGAGCATCGGATACTGCCGAGTTGGCATTTGATAATGTAAAAATTCCTGCAGAGAATCTTATGGGTGACGAAAACATGGGTTTTTCATATATAATGGAACATTTCTCATTAGAACGATTGATAATGGGTGTTAATGCTCATGCTAGGTCAGAGCATGTTTTAGACTATGCTCTAAATTATATGTCAGAAAGAGAGGCTTTTGGTAAATCTATCAATCAATTTCAGGCATTAAGACATAGAGTCGTGGATCTTCACGCAGATATAGATATGTGTAAAGAGTATAACTACTCTGTAGCTTATCGCTTAGATAAGGGGCAGTATGTAGTTAAAGAAGCTACAATCTCTAAATTAAAATCAACAAAGGTTGCAGACGAGGTCGCTTACGAATGTTTACAGTTTTTAGGTGGTTACGGTTATATTGAAGATTATCCAATGGCACGTAACTTTAGAGATAGTAGATTAGGGCCTATTGGTGGTGGAACATCAGAAATATTGAGAGAAATTATTTCTAAAATTATTATCGATAAGAAAGAATATAAGCCAGCTACAGTATAGTTAGCTTAATTAAAATTTTAAAAATCAGTTTAAAGGTTGCTTGTTTCAATTTAGTTGTTATATTTGCAGCCTTAATCACAAAAGAGAGGAGGTTTAGCCCATGTTAATAATACCAGTAAAAGAAGGAGAAAACATCGATAGAGCTTTAAAGCGTTTCAAACGTAAGTTCGATAAGACAGGTACAATGAGACAGTTACGTAAGCGTCAACAGTTTAATAAGCCGTCAGTTGTTCGTAGAGCACAAATACAAAAAGCAGAGTACATTCAAGGTCTTAGAGATCAAGAAGAAATCTAAATTTTGTTTTATAAAATAAAAATCCCGCAATTTGCGGGATTTTTTTTGCTCAAATCTCAACAGACCTAAAACTTTGATACCTTTAGATTATGTTTTTAACAGAGTTTATTTCTTATCTAACCTTAGAGAAAAATTATTCTACGCATACTACAAAGGCGTATGAGAATGATATTCTTGAATTTAGTGGTTTCTGCTTGTCTAATTACGATTTAAGCGATATTGATATCGTGGAATACAACATTGTTCGATTTTGGATTGTTGATTTATCAGAAAGAAAAATCAACAATAGATCTATTAATAGAAAAATATCATCATTAAAAGCTTATTTCAAGTTTCTTCAAAAAATTGAGATAACTGAAATTAATCCGTTGAGTAAGCATAGGGCGTTGAAGACAGCAAAGAAGGTTGAGATTCCTTTTTCTGAATTAGAAATGGAGAATGTGCTATCGCAAATAGAATATAAAGAAGATTTTGAGGGTATAAGAGATGAGCTGTTAATAGATGTTCTTTATGTTACCGGTATGCGTAGGGCAGAGGTTATTGCTTTGAAAGTGTCAGATGTAGATTTTGAAACAATGACTATAAAAGTCTTAGGTAAGCGTAATAAAGAGAGAATTATACCTATGCTCGCTGAAACCAAAGAAAAATTTATAGAATATCTATTAAATCGTAAAAGACTGAATGAAGTGATTGATGATAAATTTATGTTCTTAACGAAATCAGGCAATAAATTGTATGAAACTCTTGTTTATAGATTAATAAAAAAGTACTTTAGAGAGGTGTCTTCAAAGGTAAAGACGAGTCCGCATATTCTTAGACACACCTTTGCAACGCATCTTTTGAATAAGGGTGCAGATTTAAATGCTGTTAAAGAATTGTTAGGTCATTCTAGTTTGGCATCCACTCAGGTGTATACCCATAATAGTATTGCAGAGTTGAAAAAGGTTCATGCAAAGGCTCATCCTAGGGGAAATAAATAATTATTGTAAAATCAGGCTGAATTCTTAAAGCCATAAATTTTCTGACTATGAAAGTAAATACGCAATCGGTAAATTTTAATGCAGACGATAAGTTGATTAATTTCCTTCAAAATAGACTTGATAAGGTGGAAACCTTTTATTCTAAGGTAATTAGCTCAGATGTTTATATGAAAGTGGAGAATACTAGTGCTAAAGAAAATAAAATAGTTGAAATTAAGATTACGGTTCCTAAAGATAAATTTGTGGTAAAAAAACAATGTAAATCATTTGAAGAGGCTGTAGACTCTGCATGTAGTACGCTGGAACGTAGGCTAATAAAGCAAAAAGAGAAAATAAGATTACAAGCTTGATGAAAATTTTTTAAAATTTGTTTTGAATAAACAAAAAACTAGTATACATTTGCAGTCCGTTAGAAATAGCGGGCTTTTTTATGACAGAAATAGTTGTAAAATAAGCCGATGTAGCTCAGCTGGCTAGAGCAGCTGATTTGTAATCAGCAGGTCGTGGGTTCGAGTCCCTCCATCGGCTCTTAAGATCTTTAAAATATTAGTTTGAGGGGAGATACTCAAGCGGCCAACGAGGGCAGACTGTAAATCTGCTGACTACGTCTTCGCAGGTTCGAATCCTGCTCTCCCCACAAAACTATTTTCTAAAGAATTTTATTGAAATATTGTAATATTATAAGCGGGAGTAGCTCAGTTGGTAGAGCGTCAGCCTTCCAAGCTGAATGTCGCCGGTTCGAACCCGGTCTCCCGCTCTATAAATTTGACAGTAATGTCGTCCCTGCGAAGGCAGGAATCTATCTTTTGGGTGGGTTCAACACTTTACGCCGGTGTAGCTCAGGGGTAGAGCGTTTCCTTGGTAAGGAAGAGGTCACGAGTTCAATTCTCGTCATTGGCTCAATTAAGGTATAAATTTGTACACTAATATAAACTAAGAATAAAATACATTAAACATGGCAAAGGAAACTTTCGATCGTTCCAAACCGCACTTAAATATAGGTACTATTGGACACGTGGATCACGGTAAAACTACATTGACTGCTGCTATTACTACTGTTTTGGCAAATGCAGGTCTTTCTGAATTGAGAAGTTTCGATTCTATCGATAACGCTCCTGAGGAAAAAGAAAGAGGTATTACAATTAACACTTCACACGTAGAGTACTCTACGGCTAATCGTCACTATGCACACGTTGACTGTCCTGGTCACGCGGATTATGTGAAGAACATGGTTACTGGTGCTGCTCAAATGGATGGTGCTATATTAGTTGTTGCTGCTACAGATGGTCCTATGCCACAAACTCGTGAGCACATCTTATTAGGTCGTCAGGTAGGTATTCCAAGAATGGTTGTATTCATGAATAAAGTGGATATGGTTGATGATGAGGAATTAATCGAGCTTGTTGAAATGGAAGTAAGAGAATTACTTTCTTTTTATGAGTATGATGGTGATAATGGACCTGTAATCGCTGGTTCTGCATTAGGTGCATTGAACGGTGAGCAAAAATGGGTTGATACAGTTATGGAATTGATGGCTGCTGTTGATGAGTGGATCGAACTTCCAAAGAGAGATGTTGAAAAAGATTTCTTAATGCCTGTTGAAGATGTATTTACAATTACTGGTCGTGGTACTGTTGCAACTGGTCGTATTGAAACTGGTGTTGCAAATACAGGTGATCCAGTTGAGATTATCGGTATGGGAGCTGAGAAATTGACTTCTACTGTTACTGGTGTTGAAATGTTCCGTAAGATTTTGGATAGAGGTGAAGCTGGTGATAACGTAGGTATCTTGCTAAGAGGTATTGAAAAATCTCAGATTAGTAGAGGTATGGTAATCTGTAAGCCAGGTTCTGTTAAGCCACATGCTAAGTTTGAAGCTGAGGTTTATGTATTGAAAAAAGAAGAAGGTGGTCGTCATACCCCATTTCATAATAACTATCGTCCACAGTTCTATGTAAGAACTACAGATGTAACTGGTAACATTGCACTTCCTTCAGGAGTTGAAATGGTAATGCCAGGTGATAACCTTACTATTACGGTAGAGCTTATTCAGCCTATTGCTTTGAGTATCGGTCTACGTTTCGCTATACGTGAAGGTGGTAGAACAGTAGGTGCTGGTCAGGTAACTAAGATTATAGATTAATTTTAATCTAAAAGAGTATTGTGTATAAGGGTGTCTTGCTCAAGCGGGACACCTTTACATGCAAATAATAGAATAGGTGATTTAATAATCGCTATTCATACGGGTGTAGCTCAGTTGGTAGAGCACTGGTCTCCAAAACCAGGTGTCGGGAGTTCGAGTCTCTCCTCCCGTGCCACAATAGAATTTGGAATATAGGTATCCTATTTGTTGAAATTGTAAAAAGAATTTAAATGTTCACATATATAAAAGAATCCGTTGAAGAGTTAAGGAATAATGTTACTCTTCCGTCACGTGCAGAATCATCTAACTTGATGGTTATTGTAGCTGTGTTTTCTATCCTTTTTGCTTTGGCAACTTGGGGAGTAGATACGGTCTTTAGTAAAGTGATTAAATCTTATTTCAACTTTGTTTTAAACTAGATAGGACTATGTCAGAAGTATTGGATAAAAAATGGTACGTTGTAAGAGCTGTCAGTGGTCAAGAGAATAAGATCAAAGGATACATTGAGAGTGAAGTGGAGCGTCATGGTTTCTCTGACTATTTAGAAGATGTTCTTGTTCCTACTGAAAAGGTTATTCAGATTAGAAATGGCAAGAAGATAAATAAAGAAAGAGTTTATTTTCCTGGTTATATCATGATCAAAGCCAATTTAGGTGGAGAAATGGTGCATATTATTAGGTCTATTACTAATGTTATAGGTTTTTTAGGTGAAACTAAAGGGGGAGATCCTGTTCCGTTAAGAAAGAATGAAGTAAATAGAATGCTTGGTAAGGTAGATGAGCTAGCTGTTAATACAGATAGTGTTGCTATCCCATTTGTCTTTGGTGAAACGGTAAAAGTAATTGATGGTCCTTTTAATGGCTTCAATGGTACTGTTGAAAAGATAAATGAAGAAAAACGTAAGCTTGAAGTTATGGTGAAAATTTTTGGAAGAAAAACACCATTAGAGCTTAGTTACATGCAAGTAGAGAAAGTATAAGTATTTAGAATAAGTGTTACATACATATAATTAAAGTAGTGTTGCTTCCGTAAACACACTTTCAATTTAATTTTAAACAATGGCAAAAGAAATAGGTAAAGTAGTTAAACTACAAGTTAAGGGAGGTGCAGCGAATCCATCGCCACCGGTTGGACCTGCCTTAGGAGCTGCTGGTGTTAACATAATGGAATTCTGTAAGCAGTTTAATGCTCGTACACAGGATAAACCAGGTAAGATATTACCAGTTGTTATCACCGTTTACAAGGATAAGTCTTTCGACTTCGTTGTAAAAACTCCACCGGCGGCAATTCAGCTATTGGAAGCGGCTAAGATTAAAAAAGGATCTGGCGAACCTAACAGAGTAAAATTAGGTAGTGTTACCTGGGACCAAATCAAGGCAATTGCCGAAGATAAAATGGTTGACCTTAATGCATTTACAGTAGAATCTGCTATGAGTATGATAGCTGGTACTGCACGTTCTATGGGTATGAAGGTAGCAGGAAAGAAACCTTTTTAAAATCTTAAAAGTAATTAAATGGCAAAGTTAACTAAGAAGCAAAAAGAAGCGCATTCGAAGATAGAGAAAGATAAATTATACTCTGTTACAGAAGCTTCAGCTTTAATTAAAGAGATAACCAATACAAAATTTGACGCATCTGTAGATTTAGCGATTCGTTTGGGTGTAGATCCAAGAAAAGCTAATCAAATGGTTCGTGGTGTGGTAACATTACCTCATGGAACTGGTAAAGATGTTAAGGTTTTGGCTTTGGTAACACCAGACAAAGAAGCAGAGGCTCAAGAAGCAGGTGCTGATTATGTTGGGTTAGATGAGTATTTGGAGAAAATAAAAGGCGGTTGGACAGATGTTGATGTTATTATCACTATGCCAAGTGTTATGGGTAAATTAGGTCCTTTAGGTCGAGTATTAGGACCAAGAGGTTTAATGCCTAATCCAAAAACAGGAACTGTAACTATGGATGTGGCTAAGGCTGTATCTGAAGTGAAGGCAGGTAAAATAGATTTTAAAGTTGATAAAACTGGTATCGTACACGCTGCGATAGGTAAGGCTTCTTTTTCTGCTGATAAAATAGCGGATAATGCTAATGAGTTGTTAGATACTTTGAATAAGATGAAGCCAACTGCGGCAAAAGGTGTTTATATGAAATCAATTTTCATGTCTAGCACAATGAGTCCTAGTTTGCAATTAGATCCAAAGTCAGTTTAACGGCTGGTAGTTAAAAATTAAAAGTATGACAAGAGAAGAAAAAGCAACGGTTATAAAAGATTTGACTACGCAGTTGGCAGATAGCACCACAATTTATGTGGCTGATATTTCAGGTTTAGACGCAGGTACAACTTCTGATTTAAGAAGAGCTTGTTTCAAAGCTAATATTAGGCTAGCTGTAGTTAAAAATACATTGCTTGCAAAAGCGATGGAAGCTTCAGAGAAAGAATTTGGTGAATTACCAGAGACATTAAAAGGGAATACATCTCTTATGTTTTCTGATGTTGCCAATGCCCCTGCAAAATTGATAAAGAATTTTAGAAAAAAATCTAAGAAGCCTTTATTGAAGGGAGCTTTTGTAGAAGAAGCAATTTACATAGGTGATGAAAACTTGGATGCTTTAGTTAGCATTAAGTCTAAAGAAGAAATGATTGGCGAAATTATTGGATTGTTACAATCTCCAGCCAAGAATGTTATTTCTGGTCTTAAATCTGGTGGTGGAAAAATCGCTGGAATCCTTAAAACATTATCTGAAAGATAAGTACGCACAATAAACTAAGTATATTTTAAAAATTTTATTAAACGATAGAAAATGGCAGATTTAAAAGATTTCGCAGAACAATTAGTTAACTTAACAGTTAAAGAAGTAAACGAGTTAGCTGATATATTAAAAGATGAATACGGTATTGAGCCTGCAGCAGCAGCAGTAGCAGTAGCTGCCGGTGGTGGTGAAGCTGGTGAAGCAGCAGAAGAGAAAACTGAATTTGATGTAATTTTGAAAGCAGCAGGTGCTTCTAAATTAGCAGTTGTTAAATTGGTTAAAGAATTAACTGGTTTAGGTTTGAAAGATGCGAAAGATATCGTTGATAGCGCACCAAAAGCTGTTAAAGAAGCAGTTACTAAAGATGAAGCTGAAGGTATCAAAAAATCATTGGAAGAAGCTGGAGCAGAAGTTGAGCTTAAATAATAGCAACAACCATATTACTTTTGGTTTAGGTCTTTGCGCTTTTTGCGTTTAGACCTAAGCCATTTTATAGAATTAGGTATATTAAGAGGTATACTACTCATTTAGTACTCACGATCAAAACACTGTCCGTAGATGTTCACAAATAATACTGAAAGAATAAGCTTCGCTTCCGCAAGAAACACACCGGATTACCCGGATTTCTTAGATATTCAGATTAAATCTTTCCAAGACTTTTTTCAACTAGAGACTAAATCAGATGAAAGAGGTAATGAAGGTCTTTATAACACCTTCATGGAAAACTTTCCAATCACTGATACTAGAAATCAGTTTGTATTGGAATTTTTAGATTATTTCATAGATCCACCAAGATATTCTATTCAAGAATGTATCGAACGTGGTCTTACTTACAGCGTTCCTTTAAAAGCACGTTTAAAATTATATTGTACGGATCCTGAGCATGAGGATTTCGAAACAATTGTACAAGATGTGTATTTAGGTACGATTCCTTATATGACACCAAGTGGTACATTCGTTATCAATGGTGCAGAAAGGGTTGTTGTTTCTCAGTTACACCGTTCTCCTGGTGTATTCTTTGGACAGTCTTTCCATGCAAATGGAACAAAATTATATTCTGCAAGAGTAATACCTTTTAAAGGTTCTTGGATAGAGTTTGCTACCGATATTAATGGAGTTATGTATGCTTATATCGATAGAAAGAAAAAATTACCGGTTACTACATTGTTTAGAGCTATTGGCTTTGAACGTGATAAAGATATATTAGAGATTTTCGACCTATCGGAAGAAGTAAAGGTTTCTAATGCCGGACTTAAAAAAGTACTTGGTCGTAAATTAGCGGCTAGAGTCTTGAATACATGGCATGAAGATTTCGTTGATGAGGATACTGGTGAAGTAGTATCTATTGAGCGTAATGAAATTGTTCTAGATCGTGATACTATTTTAGAGAAAGAACATATTGCTGAGATTATAGATGCAGATGTAAAGACTGTTCTTTTACATAAAGAAAATAATGCGCAATCGGATTACGCAATTATTCATAATACATTACAAAAAGATCCAACGAACTCTGAAAAAGAAGCCGTTGAACATATCTATCGTCAATTACGTAATGCTGAGCCGCCAGATGAGGAAACAGCACGTGGTATTATTGATAAATTATTCTTTTCTGATCAACGTTACAACTTAGGTGAAGTTGGTCGTTATAGAATGAATAAGAAATTACAGTTGGATATTGGTATGGACAAGCAAGTCTTGACTAAAATTGATATCATTACTATAATAAAATATTTAATTGAATTAATTAACTCAAAAGCAGAGATTGATGATATTGACCACTTATCTAACCGTCGTGTTAGAACTGTAGGTGAACAATTATCTTCTCAGTTTGGTGTTGGTCTTGCACGTATGGCAAGAACAATTCGTGAGCGTATGAACGTTCGTGATAACGAAGTATTTACACCTATAGATTTGATTAATGCGAAGACGTTGTCTTCTGTTATTAATTCTTTCTTTGGTACGAATCAGTTATCTCAGTTTATGGATCAAACGAATCCATTAGCAGAGATTACGCACAAGAGAAGGCTATCGGCATTAGGTCCAGGTGGTTTATCTAGAGAGCGTGCTGGTTTCGAAGTACGTGATGTTCACTATACACATTACGGTCGTTTATGTCCTATTGAAACTCCTGAAGGTCCAAACATTGGTTTGATATCTTCATTGTCTGTGTTTGCGAAAGTAAACCCAATGGGCTTCTTAGAGACACCTTATAGAAAAGTTACTGATTCTGTTGTTGATTATAAGAACTTTACTTATTTAAGTGCAGAAGAAGAAGAAGGAATGAAGATTGCGCAAGCAAACATTCCTATGAAGGAAGATGGTACTATTGATGCTGAAAAGGTTATTGCTAGAGAAGAAGGTGATTTCCCTGTTGTAGATCCATCAGAAATTCAATATACCGATGTTGCTCCTAATCAAATTGCATCTATTTCTGCATCTTTAATTCCTTTCTTGGAACATGATGATGCCAACAGGGCTTTGATGGGATCAAACATGATGCGTCAGGCAGTTCCTTTATTGAAGCCACAATCACCGATTGTTGGTACAGGTTTAGAGCGCCAAGTTGCTTCAGATTCTAGAGTATTGATCAATGCAGAAGGTGATGGAGTTATAGAGTATGTAGATGCTCAGAAAGTTACTATCAAATATGATAGAACTGATAACGAAAGATTGATCAGCTTTGAAGAAGATAGTAAAACGTATTTCTTAGTTAAGTTTAGAAAAACTAACCAAGGTACGAACATTAACCTAAAACCTATTGTACAAAAAGGAGATAGAGTTAAGAAAGGACAAGTTCTTTGTGAAGGTTATGCAACCGAAAAAGGAGAGTTGGCATTAGGTAGAAACTTAGTAGTAGCTTTTATGCCTTGGAAAGGGTATAACTTTGAGGATGCAATTGTAATTTCTGAAAAAGTTGTTCGTGAAGATATATTTACATCTATACATGTTGATGAATATTCTTTAGATGTTAGAGATACTAAATTAGGAGCTGAAGAGCTTACACATGATATACCAAACGTTTCTGAAGAGGCTACAAAAGACCTTGATGAAAATGGTATGATTAGAATTGGTGCAGAGGTTAAGCCTGGTGATATTCTAATAGGTAAGATTACTCCAAAAGGGGAATCGGATCCAACTCCTGAAGAAAAATTATTACGTGCTATTTTTGGTGACAAAGCTGGCGATGTAAAGGATGCTTCTTTAAAAGCTTCACCTTCTTTAAGAGGTGTTGTTATTGATAAGAAATTATTCTCTAGATCAGTAAAAGATAAGAGAAAACGTTCAGAAGATAAAGAAGAGCTTTCTAAATTAGAATTAGAATACGAAGTAAAATTCCAAGAATTGAAAGATGTTCTTGTTGAGAAATTATTTACCATAGTTAATGGCAAAACTTCTCAAGGTGTTCTTAATGATTTAGGTGAAGAAGTATTACCTAAGGGTAAGAAGTATACAATGAAAATGTTAAATTCTGTTGATGATTTCGCTCACTTAGTTGGTGGAAGCTGGACTACAGATAACGAGACTAATTCATTAGTAGCAGATTTACTTCATAACTATAAAATTAAACTTAACGATTTACAAGGTAACTTGAGAAGAGATAAGTTTACAATATCTGTTGGTGATGAGTTGCCAGCTGGTATTATGAAGTTGGCTAAAGTCTATATTGCTAAAAAGCGTAAGCTTAAGGTTGGTGATAAGATGGCAGGTAGACACGGTAACAAAGGTATTGTATCTAGAATAGTGCGTCATGAAGATATGCCGTTTTTGGAAGATGGAACTCCTGTTGATATCGTTCTTAATCCACTGGGTGTACCTTCTCGTATGAACATTGGTCAAATTTACGAAACCGTATTAGGTTGGGCAGGTCTTAAGCTTGGTAGAAAGTATGCAACTCCAATTTTTGATGGTGCTACATTAGATCAGATTAATGCTTACACAGACGAAGCGGGTATTCCAAGATTTGGACATACATACTTATATGATGGTGGTACTGGACAACGTTTTGATCAACCTGCAACAGTAGGTGTGATCTATATGTTGAAACTTGGACACATGGTAGATGATAAGATGCATGCACGTTCTATAGGACCATACTCATTAATTACACAACAACCATTGGGTGGTAAAGCTCAATTTGGTGGTCAGCGTTTTGGAGAGATGGAAGTATGGGCACTTGAAGCATATGGTGCATCGGCAACTTTACGTGAGATTTTAACGGTTAAATCTGATGATGTTATCGGAAGAGCAAAAACCTATGAATCTATCGTTAAAGGAGAAACTATGCCTGAGCCTGGTTTACCAGAATCTTTCAACGTTTTAATGCACGAACTTAAGGGATTAGGTTTGGATATTAGACTTGAGGAATAGTTCAATATTTTATATTGAAGACTATTAAGTAAAACAAATTAAAACATTATCAGCACGCTATTATGGCTAGAATAAAAGATAATAACCCAGTAAAAAGGTTTGATAAAATTTCAATAGGATTAGCTTCGCCAGAATCTATTTTGGCAGAGTCTAGAGGTGAAGTTTTAAAGCCTGAAACAATTAACTATAGAACTCATAAACCAGAACGCGATGGTTTGTTCTGTGAGCGTATTTTCGGTCCTGTAAAGGATTACGAGTGTGCTTGTGGTAAATATAAGCGTATACGTTACCGTGGTATCGTATGTGACCGTTGTGGTGTAGAGGTTACTGAGAAAAAAGTACGTAGAGACCGTGTAGGTCATATTAACTTGGTAGTGCCAGTTGCTCATATTTGGTATTTCCGTTCTTTGCCTAACAAAATAGGGTACTTATTAGGTTTGCCATCCAAGAAATTGGATATGATTATTTACTACGAGCGTTATGTAGTAATTCAACCAGGTATTGCTAAAGGTCCTGAAGGTGAAGAAATTCAAAAAATGGATTTCTTAACAGAAGAAGAGTATTTAAATATAATAGATACTATTCCTCAAGAAAATCAATATTTAGAAGATTCTGACCCTAACAAGTTCATAGCTAAAATGGGAGCAGAGTGTTTAATTGATTTATTGGGTAGAATAGATCTTAAAGAACTTTCTTTCGAGTTAAGACATAAGGCAAATACAGAAACTTCTAAGCAACGTAAAACTGAAGCTTTAAAACGTTTACAGGTTGTAGAGGCATTAAGAGAATCTCAAGAGAATAGAGAAAACGAGCCAGAGTGGATGATTATGAAAGTAATTCCGGTTATACCACCAGAATTGCGTCCATTAGTTCCATTAGATGGTGGTCGTTTTGCGACTTCAGATTTAAATGATCTTTATAGAAGGGTAATTATTCGTAATAACCGTCTTAAAAGATTAGTAGAGATAAAAGCACCAGAGGTGATTTTGCGTAATGAAAAACGTATGCTTCAGGAAGCTGTTGATTCTTTGTTTGATAACACAAGAAAGGCATCTGCTGTAAAAACTGAATCTAATAGACCATTAAAGTCACTTTCAGATTCATTAAAAGGTAAGCAAGGTCGTTTCCGTCAAAACTTACTTGGTAAGCGTGTTGATTATTCTGCACGTTCGGTAATCGTTGTTGGACCAGAATTGAACTTGTTCGAATGTGGTCTTCCAAAAGATATGGCAGCTGAATTGTACAAACCTTTTGTTATCAGAAAGTTGATAGAAAGAGGTATTGTAAAAACAGTGAAGTCCGCTAAGAAAATTATAGATAAAAAAGAACCTGTAGTTTGGGATATTTTAGAGAATGTATTGAAAGGTCACCCAGTATTATTAAACAGGGCTCCTACATTACACCGTTTAGGTATTCAAGCATTCCAACCTAAATTAATAGAAGGTAAAGCGATTCGTCTTCACCCATTAGCATGTACTGCATTTAATGCGGATTTTGATGGGGATCAAATGGCGGTTCATTTACCATTAGGACCAGAGGCAATTTTAGAAGCGCAATTATTAATGCTTGCTTCTCAAAACATATTAAACCCTGCGAACGGTTCACCAATTACGGTTCCATCACAGGATATGGTCTTGGGTCTATATTATATGACCAAAGAGCGTAAATCAACACCAGAAGTTCCAATTATTGGTGAAGGTTTAACTTTTTATTCAGCAGAAGAGGTAGAGATTGCTTTCAATGAAGGCATGGTTAACCTGAATGCTGGAATAAAAGTTAGAGCAAAAGATTTCAATGAAGAAGGTGAGTTGGTTTATAAAATCATACCTACAACTGTAGGTCGTGTATTATTTAATAATCACGTGCCAGAAGCGGCAGGTTATATTAACCAAGTTCTTAATAAGAAAGCCTTAAGAAATATTATTGGAGATATTTTAGCTGTAACAAGTGTACCAGTTACAGCCGCGTTCTTGGATAAGATTAAGACTATGGGTTATGAATTCGCTTTTAAAGGTGGATTGTCCTTTAGTTTGGGGGATATTATTATTCCTGCTGAAAAAATGGACATGATTGGTGAAGCCAATGTTCAAGTTGACGGTATTATGGCCAATTATAACATGGGTCTTATAACCAACAACGAGAGATATAATCAAGTTATTGATGTTTGGACATCTACTAACGCTCAGTTAACAGAGTTGGCTATGAAGCGTATCCGTGAGGATCAGCAAGGTTTCAACTCGGTATATATGATGCTTGATTCTGGTGCAAGGGGTTCTAAGGAGCAAATTCGTCAGTTAACAGGTATGCGTGGTTTGATGGCTAAGCCTAAAAAATCTACTGCCGGTGGTGGTGAAATTATTGAAAACCCGATTCTTTCTAACTTTAAGGAAGGTCTTTCAATTCTGGAATACTTTATTTCTACTCACGGTGCTCGTAAGGGTCTTGCTGATACCGCTTTGAAAACTGCAGATGCAGGTTATTTAACTAGAAGACTAGTTGATGTTTCTCAAGATGTTATTATTAACACTGAAGATTGTGAAACATTAAGAGGTGTAGAAGTTCAGGCGCTTAAGAAGAATGAAGAGATCGTTGAAACTTTAGGTGAAAGAATTTTAGGTCGTGTTTCATTGCATGATGTTTATAACCCAATGACTGAAGAGTTAATTCTTCAGGCTGGTCAGCAAATTATGGAAGCTGATGTGAAAAGAGTTGAAGCTTCTCCGGTTGAGAAAATCGAAGTTCGCTCGGCACTTACATGTGAGGCGGATAAAGGAATTTGTGCTAAATGTTATGGTAGAAACCTTTCTACTAATAAGATGGTTCAAAGAGGTGAAGCTGTTGGTGTTGTTGCTGCTCAATCAATTGGGGAGCCAGGTACACAGCTTACACTTAGAACATTCCACGTAGGTGGTATTGCAGGTAACATTTCTGAAGATAATAAACTAGAAGTAAGATTCTCTGGTGTTGCTGAGATTGAAGATTTACGAACAGTAACAGGAGAAGGTTCAGACGGTAAACCTGCTGAAATTGTAATCTCTAGAACGAGTGAAATAAAAGTAGTAGATGCTAAAACAGGTATTACTTTAAGTACAAGTAATATTCCTTACGGTTCTCAATTATTTATTGAAAACGGAGCTAAGGTTGCTAAAGGTGATGTTATTTGTTCTTGGGATCCATATAACGGTGTTATCGTTTCAGAATTCCCGGGTAAGATAGCTTATGAGAATATTGAGCAAGGTGTAACTTACCAAGTTGAAATTGATGAGCAAACAGGTTTCCAAGAGAAAGTAATTTCTGAGTCTAGAAACAAGAAGTTGATACCAACATTATTGATTCAAGATGCTAAAGGTGAAACATTACGTTCATATAACCTACCTGTAGGTTCGCACATTATGGTAGATGATGGTGATAAGATTAAAGAAGGTAAGATTTTGGTTAAAATTCCTCGTAAATCTGCAAAAGCAGGTGATATTACGGGTGGTCTTCCAAGAGTTACTGAATTATTCGAAGCAAGAAATCCATCAAACCCAGCAGTTGTATCTGAAATTGACGGTGTTGTTTCTTTTGGTAAGATTAAGAGAGGTAACAGAGAAATCATCATTGAATCTAAATTAGGTGAAGTGAAGAAATATCTTGTAAAACTTTCTAATCAAATCTTAGTTCAGGAGAATGATTACGTAAGAGCTGGTATGCCATTGTCAGATGGTTCAATTACTCCAGAAGATATCTTAGCAATTAAAGGTCCTTCTGCAGTACAACAGTACTTGGTAAACGAAGTACAGGAAGTTTATAGACTTCAAGGTGTGAAGATTAATGATAAGCACTTCGAAGTAGTTGTTAGGCAGATGATGCGTAAAGTAAGAATTCAAGATCCGGGTGATACTATTTTCTTAGAGAATCAATTGATTCATAAAGATGATTTCATTATGGAAAATGATGAAATATTTGGTAAGAAAGTAGTAATGGAAGCGGGTGATTCTGATAACCTTAAACCAGGTCAAATTGTAACTCCAAGAGAGTTGAGAGATGAAAATTCTTTATTGAGACGTGGTGATAAGGCATTGGTAGAAGCAAGAGATGCTGTCTCAGCAACTGCTACTCCAATTCTACAAGGTATTACTAGAGCATCGTTACAGACGAAATCATTTATCTCTGCTGCATCGTTCCAAGAAACGACTAAAGTATTGAATGAAGCTGCTGTAAGTGGTAAGATTGATACATTAGAAGGTCTTAAGGAAAATGTAATCGTTGGTCATAAGATTCCGGCTGGTACGGGTATGAGAGACTACGATAGTATTATCGTTGGGTCCAAAGAAGAATATGATGAAATAATGGCCAGAAAAGAGGCATTAAGATTCTAATTTTATATTAACCCTCAAATTTTATTTGGGGGTTATTTTTCTAATAAAACTGTAATATGAGTGACAATAAGAATCCGAATCAAAAACAAATTAATATTGAATTGGATGAGAAGATGGCAGAGGGTATATATTCTAACCTAGCCATAATAAATCATTCAGTATCTGAATTTGTAGTTGATTTCATAAGTATGATGCCAGGAGCTCCAAAGGCAAAGGTTAAGAGTAGAATTATACTTACTCCGCAACATGCTAAAAAGTTTTTAAAAGCATTGAATGATAATGTACAACGGTTTGAAAAAGCTAATGGTACTATAAAAGATTATGAACAACCTTCTATACCAATGAATTTTGGTCCGACCGGTGAAGCATAAAAAAAAGCCCAACTTTTAAAGTTGGGCTTTTTTTTATTCAAATTCAGAAGTAAAATGAAATTTCACTGATGGATATTTCTGCTGTGTCATTTGCAAAGAAAATTGAGAGTCTGCTAGAAAAACCAATTGTCCTTTTTTGTCTTTCGCTAAGAATTTTTGCTTTACTCGTTCAAATTCTTTGAATTCATCTGTTTTTCTATTCTCAGTACCCACCCAACAGGCTTTGTGTACGTTAAAGTTTTCGTAGCTACATTTTGCACCATATTCATGCTCAAGCCTATATTGTATCACTTCAAACTGTAAAGCTCCTACAGTACCGATTATTTTTCTTCCATTTAGTTCTAAGGTGAACAATTGGGCAACACCTTCGTCCATTAACTGATCAATACCTTTATTAAGTTGTTTAGACTTCATTGGGTCAGCATTGTTTATATATCTAAAGTGTTCAGGAGAGAAGCTAGGTATACCCTTGTAGTGCAGACTTTCTCCTTCAGTTAATGTATCTCCTATTTTAAAATTGCCAGTATCATGCAGCCCTACAATATCTCCTGGGTAAGAGATATCAACTATTTCTTTCTTTTCGGCAAAAAATGCATTCGGACTAGAGAATTTTAAGTTTTTACCATTTCTTACATGTAAATAAGGTTTGTTACGTTCAAAAGTACCAGATACGATTTTTATAAATGCAAGACGGTCTCTGTGCTTTGGATCCATATTAGCATGAATTTTAAAGACAAACCCTGTCATTTCTTTTTCGTTAGCTGCTACAAGACGTTCTTCGGCATTCTTTGAACGTGGAGTAGGAGCAATTTGAATAAAGCAGTCTAAAAGCTCTCTTACTCCGAAATTATTTAATGCAGAACCAAAAAATACGGGTTGCTGTTCTCCTTTTAAATAAAGCTCTTTATCAAAGCTAGGGTAGACACCCCAAACCAGTTCTAGGTTTTCTCTTAATTCAGTTGCTGCCTTATTTCCTATAATTTTATCCAACTCAGGATTGGTAACATCATCAAATGCTATAGTCTCTTCAATGTTCTTTTTATTATCTCCACTAAATAAGTTGATATTCTTTTCGAAAATATTGTAGATACCTTTAAAGTCATATCCCATACCTATAGGAAAACTTAACGGAGTTACAGAAAGACCTAATTTCTGTTCTAATTCGTCAAGTAGGTCAAAAGCATCTTGACCTTCCCTATCCATTTTGTTTATAAACACCAATATCGGTATTTTACGCATTCTACAAACTTCAACCAATTTAACTGTTTGTTCCTCAACACCTTTTGCAACGTCGATTACAACAATAACACTATCTACGGCAGTTAAGGTTCTAAAAGTATCTTCTGCGAAATCTTTGTGACCAGGCGTATCAAGTATATTGATTTTTTTACCCTTGTAGTTAAATGCAAGAACAGAAGTGGCAACTGAAATACCTCTTTGTCTTTCAATTTCCATGAAATCACTAGTAGCTGTTTTTTTAATTTTATTATTCTTAACAGCACCTGCTTCTTGTATTGCGCCACCAAAAAGTAATAATTTTTCAGTCAATGTAGTTTTACCCGCATCTGGGTGAGAAATTATTCCGAAGGTTCTTCTACGTTCTATTTCTTGCTTAAAGGTCATATACAAAATTTGTGCAAAAGTAATATAAATTCAATTCTTAACATTTAGGTTGTAGGTATGATAATTTTAAATTATTATTTTTTATATCTATTTGATTAATTGGGTTTTAGGTTTTTAAAGGTTACTATTTTAAATATTCTATGATCTTTTATTAAGAATTCATCGTAAATAAAATTGAAATGTTAAATATTCTTAATTAAAAAGCCTGCTTTTTCTGTCGATTACCCATTTAATTCCTTGGTTAATCGAAAAAGAATTTGAGTTGATTCAATTATAATATATCTTAGCATCGTTAAATAAGACAGCCCCACTTTCTTATAACGAACATTTTAAAAATCCTGCGTAATGCCATGGTGATTAGTAAAACACTAACACTTATGGGTAAAATTTCTTTTATAAAAATTAACGGTTTTAATACCGACAGATTTTCTTTTCTATTTATTTTTTCAATGATATTGCTTCTTGGTATTCAAGTTTTCGGATTTGAATCTAAAGAAGTCAATACATCAATTCTGTTTTTTGAACAATCGGTAGAAGATATAGATAAAGATGATGATGGTATTTTAGATACTGTTGAAGATCAGAATGAAGATGGTGATGGGGATTACTTAACGAACCCTTCTGATAGGGACGGTGATGGTATACCGAATTATTTAGATATTGATTCTGACGGAGATGGTATATTAGATAATTATGAAGGTCAGCGTACTATTAGTTATGTCGCTCCTTCTGGTATTGATGATAATAATAATGGATTAGATGACGCTTACGAAGGCTCATATGGTTTTGGTATCATTCCTATTAACTCTGATAGGGCTGCGATAGTAGATTATTTAGATTTTGATTCTGATATTGATGGTATAAGAGATAATGTTGAATCTCAACCTTATTTAGAATATGTGGCTCCTTTAGGTATCGATGTAAACCAAAATGGTTTAGATGATGCTTATGAAGGTAGTTTTGGTTTTGGTATTATACCGATAAATTCCGATAGTGATCAGTATCCTGATTATAGAGACTTTGATTCAGATAATGACGGTATTAAAGATAAGGTAGAGGCTCAAACTTCTGAAGGGTATATTCCACCAACTGGTGATAATGATAACAATGGTATCGATGATTCTTATGAGGCTGGGTTGTCTCCTATAGATACTGACGGTGATGGAATTCCTGATTTTCATGATATAGATTCTGATAATGATGGAATTTTAGATAATTACGAAGCACAATCTACTGCTGGTTATTTAGCACCAGATGGTATTGATAGTACACGCGATGGTTTAGATGAAGTTTACGGTCAAGGGGGTATTGAACCTCAATACAATACAGATGGTGATGCTAAACCAGATTATAGGGATATAGATTCTGATAATGATGGTATTCCTGATAATATTGAAGGTCAGTTAACTAATGGATATGTGCCTCCTTCAGGATTGGATAGTGATAAGGATGGTCTTGACGATGCGTATGAAGGTTCTGGAAATCAAGGTATTGATATGATTAATACAGATGGTGATGCTGAGCCCGATTATAGAGATTTAGATAGTGATAACGATTCTGTTGCCGATAACAATGAGGGCAACGATTTTAATTTTGACGGAATCCCTGATCAGACCTTTACCGGTATAGATACAGATGGTGATGGACTTGACGATGGTTACGAAGGTTCTGATGTAAATGACGGTTTTGATGTCAATGATGAGATCAACGACCCTGCTAATGATCTGCCTGATACCGATGGTACTGAGGATGTAAACTACAGGGATTTGGACGATGACGGTGACGGTGTGGATACACCTGATGAGGATGCCAACAACGATGGTGATCCAACAAATGACGATAGTGATAATGATGGTACTCCAGATTATTTAGATCCTGACACCAATACTGGTCCTGATACTGATGGCGATGGAGTAGCGGATAGTGCAGATCTTGATGATGACAACGATGGTATATTGGACAGTGTTGAAGATCCTAATTTAGATGGCGACAACGATCCGTTAACTGATTCATTAGATAGTGATGATGATGGAATACCGAACCATTTGGATATTGATAGTGATAACGATGGAATTCCAGATAATGCAGAGGCACAGACTACAGATGGCTATATAGCTCCTAACGAGGACGATGCCGCAACGTATGCATCTAACGATGGAGTTAACAGTGCATATCCGGATGGGCTAACACCTGTCAATACAGATGGAATCGATAATGTAGATTACCTTGATTTAGATAGTGATAACGATTCTGTTGCCGATAACAATGAGGGCAACGATTTTAATTTTGACGGAATCCCTGATCAGACCTTTACCGGTATAGATACCGATGGTGATGGACTTGACGATGGTTATGAAGGTTCTGATGTAAATGACGGTTTTGATGTCAACGATGAGATCAACGACCCTGCTAACGATCTGCCTGACACCGATGGTACGGAGGACGTAAACTATAGGGATTTGGACGATGATGGTGATGGTTTGGATACATCGGACGAGGATGCGAACAACGATGGTGATCCAACAAATGACGATACGGATAATGATGGTACTCCGGATTATTTAGATCCTGATAATACTCCTATAGAAGAGTTAGATGTTGTAGACGATACTGTATCTACTCCAATAGATACTCCAATTGATATAGATATTTTAGATAACGATTTTGGTATTCCTAGTGATGGTACGTTAACGGTAACCGATCCATCAAATGGAACTGTTGAAATTAATGATGGTGGTACACCTGATGATATTTCAGATGATACGATTACATATACTCCGAACGATGGTTTTGAAGGAACCGATGTAATAGAGTATACGGTATGTGATGCGGAAGGAAATTGTGACACGACAACTGTAACAATTACTGTAGGGGAACCGGTAGCTCTAGATGTTGTGGACGATACTGTATCTACTCCAATAGATACTCCAATTGATATAGATATTTTAGATAACGATTTTGGTATTCCTAGTGATGGTACGTTAACGGTAACCGATCCATCAAATGGAACTGTTGAAATTAATGATGGTGGTACACCTGATGATATTTCAGATGATACGATTACATATACTCCGGACGATGGTTTTGAAGGAACCGATGTAATAGAGTATACGGTATGTGATGCGGAAGGAAATTGTGACACGGCAACTGTA
>NZ_CANMTX010000009.1 GCF_947500985.1 uncultured Maribacter sp. | reverse complement strand
TACAATCCATGATGAAGAAATTCATTATTGATTATCAAACTGCAATGAAATAGTAGCTTCTAATCAAACGAATGTATTATTAAAATGAGCAAGAAAGATAAAATAGAACTACAATCCATGATGAAGAAATTCATTATTGATTATCAAACTGCAATGAAATAGTAGCTTCTAATCAAACGAATGTATAGTAAACAAAAAGCCCTAAGAATATATCTTAGGGCTTTTTGTTATGTATAGTTTTAGGCAATTACTTACCGCCGTCTAATTTATCTTGTAAGACTTTCAATTTATCCCAATCACCTGAAGCAGCTAATTTAGCTTGCTTTGGCCATGAACCAGGTTTATGCATGGTATAACGTGGACCGGCTTCTTTTAGAATTTGTTCAAGTGTCTTTACAGACGCCCCAGCTAATTTTTCAAAAGTTCCGATACCCTTATCAGTTAAAATAGATGCAATTTTAGGTCCGATACCTTCTATCTTTTTTAAATCATCTTTCTTAGCCTTGGCAACAGGTTTCTTTACTACTGGCTTTTTAACCGCTGCCTTTTTTACCGGTTTCTTTTTCGCCGGCAATGCAGTTAAATCTACAACGCTATTATCTATACCTGAATACGGCGAAGGCACATATGCATCTGCTGCGTAATCATTAAACCAGCCCTTATCTTCGCTCAAGTATCTGAATTCGTAACGTTTACCAGTTTCTAGTTTTATGCTTTTTACATAAGACCCGTTCTTTTTTTCCATTTGGTAAGAACTATCATTCGTTTGCCAATCATTGAAGTCTCCCAATAATATAACATTTGCTGCGCTAGGGGCTTCATTCTCCCCTACAGTAAACGTAACGGTAGTATGCGTACCCTTTCCTTTTGTCTCTTTTGTTAATGCCATTTTTCTGTAGTGTTTTAATTCTAGATAAAAGTTACATAGAAATTACTCATTTTCAAAAGTTTGCATAAAGTAATTAGAATATTTTACCAATAAGGTAAGATTTTAACTGATCCTAAATCTTTTTATTAAAGGAATGGAAACATATTATTAATTCTCTGTTATGATTATAGTTACTTTGAGATAATGAAATAAACAATGTTGATGCGATTCCAGAAAAAAAAACAATTTATTTACATCATTATATTTTATATATCGTAATATTGCAATGAAACAATTAAATAACAAATGGGATTAGCAAAAACAGAAATGTTCACTGATGAACAAAATGAAATTTCATTATTCGCAAAAGTATTTGGTCACCCAGCTCGTGTTGCCATTTTACAACATCTATTTGAACTAGATAGTTGCATTTGTGGTGATTTAGTAAATGAAATAGGACTTGCGCAACCTACCATATCTCAACATTTAAAAGAACTTAAACAGTTAGGTCTAATAAAAGGCAATGTTGAAGGTACTAGTGTTTGCTATTGTATAGATAAAGACAATTGGTCAAGCATGAAAAATATCATGATAAAGTTCTTAGATCAAGACATTCCGAATACCGATTGTTGCTAAAAAAATTTACATTCTTTTATCGCTTTATTACGATTAATATAATATACATTTTAATTAAAATACAAGATTATGAAACTATCAGAAATTAAAAAACACTTAGCAGAGCTTGACACTATAGCATTTGAATTACCGAACGGAGATTTAGTACCTAATCACTTTCACGTAACAGAGGTTGGTAAAATAACCAAGAATTTTATCGATTGCGGTGGTACGGTCAGAAATGAAGAAGTAGTAAATTTTCAACTTTGGAATGCCAATGATTATGATCATAGATTACACCCAGAAAAGTTGGTCAATATTATTGAACTTTCTGAGAAGGTATTGAAAATAGAAGATTTAGAAATAGAGGTAGAATACCAAGGACAAACAATAGAGAAATTCGGACTCGATTTCAACGGTACCAATTTCAGACTAACATCTAAGCAAACAGACTGCTTGGCAAAAGATAATTGTGGCATACCTGCAGAGAAACCAAAAGTAAAATTTGCCGAAGTTACCAATGAACCATGTTGTGCACCTGATGGTAATTGCTGTTAAACTTTAAATAAACCAAGGAAAATGATTACTACAAAAACGAATATGTTACCCGAAATTGAGAGTTTAATAAAAAAATTAAATACCGATTCTATTACAGCAGATCGTAAAGTTGTTTTACAACCCTTAGTAGATTACATTCAAGAGAAAACGATTGCTAGTGAGGAAATCAGAATAAATTTCATCTGTACCCATAACTCCAGAAGAAGTCATTTATCTCAAGTTTGGGCACAGACTATGGCAAACAATTACGGCATTAAAAATGTCTATTGCTACTCTGGTGGTACTGAGGCTACGGCTTTGTTCCCTATGGTAGCAGAAACATTAAAAAATCAAGGTTTTCAGATTCAAAAATTATCAGAGACCACTAATCCGGTTTATGCTATTAAGTATGCTGAGAACGAGCATCCGGTAATTGGCTTTTCTAAATCATATGAAGATCCTTATAATCCGTCAGCACAATTTGCAGCAGTCATGACATGCTCGCAAGCAGATGGCGGTTGCCCCTTTATAGCTGGAGCGGAAAAAAGAGTTCCTATAACTTTTGAAGATCCTAAGGCATTTGATAACACGCCGCAACAGGCAGAGAAATATGCTGAAAGAAGTATACAAATTGCAACGGAATTATTTTACGTATTCTCACAAATCAAATAAAATGGCTTCTAAAAAATTAAGTTTTCTAGATCAAAATTTAACATGGTGGATTTTTGCCGCAATGGCTCTAGGTGTGGGTATCGGTTATTTTATACCATCCTTCCCAGACATTATCAACACATTCAATAGTGGTACTACAAATATCCCCATAGCTATTGGTTTAATACTTATGATGTATCCGCCATTGGCAAAAGTGAACTATACTTTATTACCAAAAGTTTTTAGAAACACTAAAATACTATCTATAAGCCTTATTTTAAACTGGATTATAGGTCCTGTTTTAATGTTTATACTGGCCATTATCTTTTTATCAGATTATCCAGAATATATGGTTGGTCTTATTCTTATTGGTCTGGCGCGTTGTATTGCCATGGTATTGGTATGGAACGACCTAGCGGAAGGCAGCAGCGAATACGGTGCAGGCTTGGTAGCATTGAACAGTATATTCCAAGTATTTGCATATAGCTTTTATGCTTGGTTATTTATTACGGTACTTCCACCCTATTTCGGTTTTGAAGGTGCCATAGTAGATATATCTATTGGTACTATTGCAGAAAGTGTCGCCATCTATTTAGGACTACCATTTTTATTGGGAATCTTAAGCAGGCTAATATTAGTAAAATTAAAAGGAGAAGAATGGTATACAAATAAATTCATACCTGCAATTTCACCAATGACATTGATTGCCCTTTTATTCACCATCGTTATTATGTTTTCATTAAAAGGAGAATTAATAGTAGAAATACCGATGGATGTGCTGATTATCGCTGTGCCGTTACTTATTTATTTCACCTTAATGTTCATTATTGGTTTTTTCTTCACCAAAGCCACAGGTGCAGAATACGATAAAACAGCATCAGTAGCATTTACAGCAGCCGGAAACAATTTTGAATTGGCTATAGCTGTTGCCATTGCAGTATTCGGTCTCAATTCTGGTCAGGCATTTGCAGGAGTTATTGGTCCGCTAGTTGAGGTACCTGCGCTTATATTTTTGGTAAGAGTCTCATTTTGGTTGAAGAAAAAGTATTTTACCACAACTAAAGAACCAGTAGTATAAAAAGTTTATATGCATTTAAATACATAAAAACAGCACACTAATAAATAACGGGAAGTTATAATAAATCAAAGCCTCTATCTACAAATTTTGTAAATAAAGGCTTATTTGTTTCATGATGTTGCCTGAATAAGTACAATATGTAAAAAGTATTCAATATTCAGCAATTAGAATACAGTTATCAGCAAGTATCCCTTTAATTTTGTCAAAGTAAAACCGATCTATATAATTTAAAAAACATACATGAGTAAAATCGCATTAATTACGGGAGCTTCTTCTGGCATGGGCAAATCTACCGCCAACATATTAAAAAGTCAGGGTTACATTGTTTATGGAGCTGCAAGAAGAATAGAAGAAATGCAAGATTTAAAAGCACAAGGAATACACATTGTGCCTTTAGATTTAACCAAAGATGATTCTATTGTTTCATGCGTAAACACCATAATAAATAAAGAAGGTAGAATAGATATTTTAATTAACAATGCTGGTTATGGCTCCTATGGCACGGTGGAAGATGTTCCGTTAGAAGAAGCCAAAAGACAGTTTGAAGTGAATATTTTTGGTTTGGCACGTATCACACAATTGATCATACCAAAAATGAGAGAACACAAATATGGTAGAATTGTAAACATATCTTCTATGGGCGGAAAAGTATATTTGCCTTTAGGAGCTTGGTATTTTGCCACAAAACATGCTTTAGAAGGATGGAGCGATTGTCTGCGCCTAGAACTAAAACCTTTTGGTATTGATGTAGTCATTGTAGAACCTGGCGGAATCAAAACTCCGTGGGGATTAATTGCCGCAGAAAGTTTGAGAGAAACTTCAGGTAAGGGAGCCTATGCAACATTTGCAAATTCAGTGGCAGATACCATGAAAAAAGACTTTACCAATGATCGTTTTACAGATGTAAATGTTTTAGGTAAAACGATCGCAAAAGCCGCCACTACGAAAAACCCTAAGATCAGATATGTAAAGGGATATTCGGCAAAATTTGCTATAACCATACGTAAGTGGTTTGGTGACCGTATATTTGATAAAGTGATCATGAGTCAATATAAATAGAATGATCAAAAGATTCCTTAGAAAAATAATGATAACATTCTTAATAGTAATTGGCGTAATTACAATAGCTACCTGGGCATTTACCAACTTTTATCCAAGTTTTGGGGGTAATAGCGGCAAAAGCCAAAAACTAGGTTATGAGCAATCACGTCAATTTAACGATGGTAAATTTAGAAACATTAACCCTGTTCCTAAAGAAATAGGCTTTATAGGAACAGTAAGTTTAGCTTATAAATTTTTAACTACCAAAGTGCCCAATGGTCGCCCTAATGCCGATTTAAAACCGCATAAAATAGACTCAACCGATATTGCAGACTATAACGGGGCGGCAAGAATGATATGGTTTGGACATTCGGCATTTTTATTACAGATCGATAAAAAGAATATTCTAATTGATCCTATGTTCGGCAAAGTGGCAGCTCCTCACCCATTATTAGGTGAAAATCGTTTTAATTCAGAATTTCCTATTGCCATAGATCAACTACCAAAAATAGATGCGGTTATCTTTTCTCATGACCACTATGACCATCTAGATTATGAATCGGTTTTAAAAATAAAGGACAAGACCGATCATTTCTACGCACCATTAGGTGTTGGCAATCACTTAAGAGCTTGGGGAGTTAAAAATTTAAAAATCACAGAGATGGATTGGTGGCAAGAAATACAATTCGATACGCTTAAACTAGTCTGTACACCAGCACAACATTTTTCGGGCAGGGGATTGAGTAACGGTCAAAGTACTTTGTGGAGTTCTTGGGTAATTACTTCTAAAAATGAAAATATTTACTTTAGTGGTGATAGTGGTTATGCTGCTCATTTTAAGGAAATAGGAGAAAAATATGGTCCTTTTGATTTGGCTTTATTGGAATGTGGACAATACAATCAATTATGGTCAGATATTCATATGATGCCCGAAGAAACAGCACAAGCAGGTGTAGATGTTAAAGCCAGAAAGATAATGCCCATACATTGGGCCGGTTTTAAATTAGCATTGCATGAATGGACAGATCCCATTAAACGGTTAGAGAAAAAAGCATCGGAATTAAATTTAAAAGTAATAGCACCACAAATTGGGCAAGAAATAATAGTGAAAGATTCAGTTACCACCTACCCTAACTGGTGGCAAAACATTTAAATTATTTGTAATGAAGGAAATAATTAAAATAGACAGTGTTGCAGATGTTCATTCTTACTTTAGTTTAGAGAAACCAAAACACCCCTTAATTTCCGTATTGAGAATTGGTGAAAATTGGAACCAAATTGGTCTAGAAAATTTTAAATATTCCTTAGGTCTTTATCATATCAGTTTAAAAGATAATTGCGGTTTTACCATTAAAAACTACGGTAGAAATTCATATGATTACCAAGAAGGTTCAATGATCTTTATGGCTCCTGATCAAATCATGGAGTTTGAAAAACAAAACATTAATACCAAAGACCAAGGTTGGACGGTGATGTTTCATCCAGATTTAATTAGAAAATCTGAATTAGGTAAAAAAATAGAACAGTTCTCTTTTTTTGAATACGCATCTAACGAAGCGCTACATTTATCAAATGATGAAAGAACAACAGTAACCGAAATAGTTCAAAAAATTGAAAAAGAATATAGTGGTAATATTGACACACATAGTCAAACCATTATTATCTCTAATTTAGAATTGTTACTTAATTATTGTATCAGGTTTTATGACCGACAATTTTATACAAGAACCAATTTAAACAAAGACATAGTTAGCAATTTTAATACACTATTAAAAGAGTACTACATCCAAAACAAACAAATTGAACTTGGTATACCAACGGTTCAATATTGTGGAGAAGCATTAAATATATCGGCTAAATACTTGAGCGATTTACTTAGAAAAGAAACTGGACAAGGAACGCAAGACCATATTCATCAATACATCATAGAAAAAGCCAAGAACAAACTTTTAAACTCAACGAAAAGTGCTAGTGAAATAGCATATTCACTTGGGTTTGAATATCCGCAGTATTTCAGTAAAATCTTCAAAAAGAAAACCTCTATGAGCCCTAATGAGTATCGATTAAATCTCAATTAGAAATCACTCTAAGCACATCACCCATCATTATTTCTTATCCTATTTTACTAAATACCTAAATGGTTTTAGGTTGAAGCAAACTGATTTTTTTGTAGTTAAGAATAGGTTAAATACCTCTAAAAACATTCTATACCGTATTTTATTGAGCATCTTTACGGTATGAAGCAGGCATTAAAATCTGAGCTATCAAAACAACTCATTCTCAATGAGGCATTTAAGTTGTTTTATGAAGACGGTTTTAAAACTACTAGTATTGAAAAAATAATGAAGGCAACCACCTTGACCAAAGGTGCCTTCTACCACCACTACGCAAATAAAAAAGAATTAGGCATAGCCGTTATTACCCAAAAGTTACAAAGTAGAGTTCAAAAAAGAATGGTGTATCCGCTTTATCAAAATGGTAATGCATATACTATTTTAGAAGAAACTTTTCTAAACAACCTTAAGTCTTTTACAATCTACGAGAAGAAACACGGTTGCCCAACAAATAATCTCATCAATGAAATTGGGGATAATGAAAAGGTATATCAAAAAGCACTGAAAAACATTATTGAGGAATGGAAAAGAGCACTTATAGAGTTAATAGAAAGAGGAAAGACGGAGCATTCTATTAAAAAAGATATTTCAAGTGCCGCAGCTGCTATTTATTTAATTAGCGCTTTTGAAGGCATACGCGGAATTCGTAAGCTTTATGATGATGATAAAGTGATTGATGAATACCTAAAGGGACTATCTATTTACTTAAAACAGATAAAACAATAATTTTTTTACCCAAAAACATACTACATAGAATGTTTTTATAATCTTAATCCTATGAACAAAGACAGAAGAGACTTCATTAAAAAATCTACCATACTTGGTGCCGCCGGTGCAACCATCCCTGCCATGGGGTTTACCAATAAAAAAGAACAATTATTTGAAAGACCAAAAGTCCTTTTTTTTGATGTTAATGAAACCCTGTTAGATTTAACAGCAATGAAAGACAGTGTTGCAAAAGCTTTAAATGGCAGAAATGATTTGCTACCACTTTGGTTTACGACCATGTTGCAATACTCTTTAGTATCAACAGTTGCAAATCAATACAATGATTTTGCCATTATCGGTGCTGCAGCTTTACAAATGGTTGCTGCAAATAACGGTATTACGCTAAGCCATGAAGAAGCCAAAAAATCTATTGTAGACCCTATACGTTCTTTACCTGCTCATCCAGAAGTACCATCAGCTTTACAATCTTTAAAAGATGCGGGCTATACATTGGTTTCTTTCACCAACTCATCGAACAAAGGCGTTGAAACTCAATTTAAAAATTCTGGGTTGACCAAATATTTTGATCAACGCTTGAGTATTGAAGATATAGGAAAATTTAAACCACATGTAGATGCGTATAACTGGGCTGCCAGAAAAATGAACATTCAGCCAAAAGAGTGCCTGCTTGTAGCTGCTCACGGTTGGGATATATCTGGAGCATTATGGGCAAATTGGAGAGGAGCATTTATAAGTAGACCTGGTGCGCAGTTATACCCCTTATCTCCTACTCCAGAAATTAATGAGTCCAATTTAAAATTAGTTGCCAATAAATTGATCAGTTTATAACTATTGTCTTATAAATCAATAAAAACTTAAACTATGAAATTAGAAAACAAAGTGGTGATAGTTACAGGTGCATCACGAGGTATAGGACAAGAAATTGCTTTCCTATTAGCCGAAAATGGAGCCAAAATTGTTGTCAATCATTCTAATAGTGAAGATGAAGCAAATGCCACAGTAAATAAAATTGAAAGCAATGGTGGTAACGCCATTGCTATTAAAGCCGATGTTAGTAACAGAGAACAAGTATCTCAATTGTTTGATGAAACCATAAAATCTTTTGGCAAGGTAGACGTACTAATTAACAATGCCGGAGTAATGATTTCTAAAGTACTTAAAGACAATACCCAAGAAGATTTTAGCAAACAGTTTGACGTTAATGTAAGAGGTATTTTCAACACATTACAAGAAGCTGAAAGTAAATTAGCCGATAACGGTAATATCATTAATATATCTTCTAGTACTGTAAAATTAATGTTCCCAACATATGCTCTCTATTCAGCATCAAAAGCAGCTGTTGAACAAATGACAAGGGTATTTTCAAAAGAAATTGGAAGAGGTATCTCTGTAAATGCACTAGCACCAGGAGCTACAGAAACAGAATTGTTCTTAAAAGGAAAGACCGATGAATTTATAGCCAAATTAAGCAGTATGAATGCGTTTAATAGATTAGCTAAACCAATTGATATTGCTAGAGTTGCCTTATTTTTAGCCAGTGATGACTCTAAATGGATTTCTGGTCAAGTCATTGGCGCTAATGGTGCACTCGTTTAACCACAAAATTAATAACCACATATGAGATTTAAATTAAATACACTAATCGTATTAAGTATTATAATAATTTCTTGCAAAAGCGAAAACCGAGATGAAAAAGAATTAATCAAAGCAGTTTCTTATAAAAACAAAGGGCATGAGTTAGTTTCTAAAATGATAGAAAAAGTAGGTGACTATAAAACCCTTCGAAACAAAAAAGATGTAGTGTATACCTATACCTACCAAACACCCGATGGTAAAACAGATATTTCTACTGAAAAATACATTTTCGATGGTGAATTATCTTATGGAAAATACGAACAACATCAAAGAACCTTAAGTGACTTACAGGGCACAATTGAACAAGGTTATGATGGTAAAGAATTCTGGTTAAAACATAACGGTAAAATACTAAATGATAGCATTGCCTTAAAAAGAGTTGCTTTTAACAGACCCACTAACTTTTATTGGTTTACCATGTTTCAAAAGTTAATGGACAAGGGCGTTTCGTATGAGTATTTAGGCGAAGAAACCTTGAATAACACACCTTATGAAATTGTAAAAGTATCTTTCAATTTTGGAGACGCTAATCCTACAGATATTTATCAGCTTTACATTAATAAAAATACATCTCTTGTGGATCAATTTTTATTTACCGTTGCAGACTTTGGTGCAATGGAAACTCCAAATTTAATGACTTTAGAATATGAAGATATTGACGGAATGCTTTTCCCAACTAAGCGAAAATATAAGAAATCTACTTGGGAAGCCGCAGTTAGTGATGCCCCATGGATAACTGTTAATTGGTCTAACATAAAATTCAATAACGGATTAAAAAGAACTGAATTTGAAAAATAAGTAACTATTTAAAACCACATCTACATAAAAGCTTAATTAATTGGCTTAGGTAAAGAATTTGAAGATTAACAAGTTTTAGTAAAAGGTTCTTAACAAAATTAAATACATTGCAAGCCTGTTTAAAAACCAACAAATACGTAAAGGCTTTTAAACAGCACTCAACTTTATTTTTAATTAATAACCTAACTACCAACTCAACTTATGTCAGTAAACAAAGACTACTCCACGTTTGAAAATTTAAACGAAGAACAATTACCTGTTGCAAAACATAAGCTACATGATTGGACACATTTTGCAGGTTTGTATGCTGCAGAACATGTAGCAGCCACAGAGTTTGTGATCGGAGCAACGTTTGTAGCTCTTGGCGCAAAAACAATGGACATTATTCTTGGTCTATTGATCGGTAATATCTTAGCAGTACTGAGCTGGACACTTATTACTTCGCCTATTGCTGTAGAAACAAGATTAAGTTTATATACTTACTTAAATAAAATTGCAGGAGATTCTATGACCAAGCTTTATAATTGGGCTAACGTCATTATTTTCTCTGTAATATCGGCGGCCATGATTACGGTTTCTTCAACTGCCGTTCGATTTGCTTTCGATATACCCGCACAATTAAACTGGTACCCCACAAATTTGTGGTTTGTGCTCATTGTATTCTTAGTTGGTGTTGTTGTCGTATCAATTGCGTTATACGGATTTAATGCTGTATCAGAATTTTCAGGCATATGTGCCCCGTGGTTATTCGTGATGTTCACCAGTGGCGCAATGGTTTTACTACCTGCTCTTTCTTTAGATGTTTTAGGAACAACATTACCTAACGGATGGAACGATTTAATATCGCTAGGAGATCAATCTATATGGACAGGAGTTGATAGTGCCGGCGAACCCGGCATTGGTCTTATAGAAGTCATAGGTTTTGCATGGGCGGCAAATTCAATAACACATTTTGGTTTGATCGATATGGCGTTATTACGTTTTGCCAAAAAGAAATCTTACGCTCTAGCGACGAGTACAGGTATGATGTTCGGACATTATGTTGCATGGATTGCTGCAGGTATTATGGGAGCTGGTGCTGCTGTAATAATAGGCAAAACAATAGTTGAACTTGATCCGGGCGATGTTGCATTTTACGCGTTAGGTTGGTCTGGTTTCGTAATCGTAATCGTAGCAGGTTGGACAACAGCAATTACTAATTTATACAGAGCTGGCTTAGCGGCACAAGCCATTTTCTATAATCATTCACGTAAAAAGACAACTATTGTTGTTGGTTTAATCACTATTGCCATAGCCTGTTTCCCATTTGTATTTTCACAGATTTTACCACTATTAACCTACGCAGGTTTATTGGTAGTACCCGTTGGTGCAATTGTATTTGCAGAGCATCAGATATTCCCAAGAATCGGATACACACGTTATTGGTCTCAATACCGAAATTTAACGTTTAGTACACCCGCTATTGTTTCATGGGGATTAGGATTGGTTTTCGGTTTTGGACTAAATGCTTTTAATGTAATGTCTTTCTTCTATTTGTTTATTCCAACATGGATTTTCACTATCGGAGTTTATACTTTGTTAGCCGGACGTTACGGAGCAAAAGAGAAATATCCTGAGGCGGAAGAACAAGAAAGAATACGCAATGAGAAAATTGTGGCTTTTCAAGAAGAAAAAAGCAAATTAGAAACAACACCAAAGAAAGATACTACCGTATTCTCAAAGATTTTGAAGTTGGTATCTCTTGTTGCCCTTATAATTACGTTGATCTTGGCAGGTATTGTTTTATTCGACAGTGCAAATGAGAATAGCTACATCAACAATAGAGAACTATTTTATACGTATGCATTTATTTGTACGATTACTTATTTCGTTACTGCATACTGGGCATTATTACGTGTAAAATCAATAAACAAAGCTAAAAATGAATAAAGAAATCATGCTGAACAAAGAGAATTTAGCAACGTTAAGCAAGCAAATTCCAATTCCTACATTTGATAGAAAATCTCTAAAGGCAGGAATTGTGCATGTTGGTGTTGGTGGTTTTCATAGAGCACACGAAGCATATTACACGCACCTCTTACAAGAAAAAGAAGGTGTATCTGATTGGGGAATTTGTGGTATTGGTCTAAGAAAAGGAGATCAAAAAATTCATGATGTTCTTCAAAAACAAGACGGACTTTACACACTCATTATAAAGCATCCTGATGGAAAAATAGATTCACAAGTAATAGGTTCTATTATCGATTTTAAACTTGGTCATGACACTCCCGATTTGGTAATTGACCAAATGGTTCATCCTGACACAAAAATAGTTTCCTTGACCATTACAGAGGGCGGCTATAATTTTAATTCGTCAACGGGTGAATTTGATTTTGAAAATACAGATGTACAGCACGAATTACAACATCCGAACAGCCCTAGAACCATTTACGGATTTTTAACTGCTGCCATTAAGAAAAGAAGAGCGTCAAGCTTATCTCCTTTTACTGTAATGTCTTGTGACAACATTGAACACAATGGTGATGTTACCAGAAAGATGCTACTTGCTTTCGCAAACAGACAAGATAAAGAACTGGCTGCATATATCGAAAAGGAAGTCTGTTTTCCAAATAGCATGGTAGATCGTATTACACCTGTCACCACACCTTCGGACATTGAATATTTAGAGAGCACATATGGTTTAAAAGACGAATGGCCTGTAACATGTGAGCCTTTTATTCAATGGGTAATTGAAGATAATTTTTCTAACGGCAGACCAGAATTTGAAAAAGTTGGCGTACAGTTTGTACCAGATGTTAAGCCGTATGAAAAAATGAAACTTCGTTTATTAAATGCAGGTCATTCTGTACTTGGGCTTTTAGGGGCTATTCATGGTCACCCTACAATAAATGCCTGTATGGAAGACGAGGTATTCGTAACCTATTTAAGAGCGTTCATGGATCAAGAAGCTACTCCGGTTTTAGATCAGCTAGAAGGTATAGATTTAACGGCATACAAAGACAGTTTACAAGAACGTTTTGCGAACCCTAATATTAAAGATAGCGTAAGCCGAATCTGCTCTGAGAGTTCTGCAAAATTGCCGAAATTCTTAATTGCTACCATTCAAGATAATATAGCGAATGGTGGAAGCATTACCTACGCAACTTTAGTTATTGCGGCATGGTGCTATTACAGTGACAAGGGAATTGATAAAAATGGAAACGCTATTGAAATCATTGATGCCATGCAAGAACAACTGCATGAAGCAGCAAGCAAAACAGAAACTGACCCATTAGCCTTTATTAGACAAGAATCGTTATTTGGCAACCTGATTAACGAAGATAAATTTACCAATCTATATAGCGAAATGGTTCAGAAAATTTATGCAGATAATGATATAAAGAAATTAATGAAACAAGCTTAATTTAATAATAAATCAATTTTAGCCAATAATATCAACTCAGATTTATTGTTGCCTGAGAATGAACTTGCAATAGCCTTGGCCGTCTTTTTGGTCAAGGTTTTTATTTTATCAGAAAATGCATGAGGATGTATTTTATAAAATTCCTTAAAATCATTAAAACATTCCTCACTAGTTATTGAAGACTCCATTAGCACATCAAACACAATTTCTATTTGGTTTGCGGCATCGGTACCGTAACTATCGGTAAAATCATCTATATACAACCAATCTTCCTTTACATACTCCTTAACCTTTTCCCATTCATTGTTATGCACAGTGCCATCGCTCATGGCAACGGCATAGAACAACTTGCCTAAATTTTCATAAAGACCGTTCATAGTTTTCGCAGTATTTTCCATCTTATCCAGCTTTAGTAGAATTCTAAGTAAAAATATAAAGTTGGATGTTGTTTTAATATGACAAAAATCAGTAGTAATTGATATATTTGATATATGCAGGATTTTCAAGACAACAGTGACATATTCAATTTATTATCAGAAGGTGTTTCTGAAGGTATTATCGTTGTCAATGCCGATCAAATTATTGTAGCCACAAATACATCTTCTCAACAAATGTTTGGCTATGAAAAAGATGAATTAATTGGTAAGCCATTAGATATTCTTATACCCAAAAGATATCATGCAGGTCATGATGCACACGTAGATGATTTTATTGCTAAAAGTGGTAAACGTCAAATGGGTCATGGTAGAAATTTACACGGCATCTGTAAAGATGGCAAAGAATTTCCTGTTGAGGCAGGTTTGAATCCGTTTGAATTCTACGGTTCCACATATGTTATGGCATTGGTTATCAACATTACCGAACGCAAGAATAGAGAAGAAGAATTAAGTCATTGGGCACGTATTTTTGATGAATCGCTGAATGAAATCTTTGTTTTTGATGCAGAAACCTATAAGTTTTTAAATATTAACAAAGAGGCACAAAGAAATATTGGGTATTCATTTGAAGAGTTGTACTCTATGACTCCGGTTGATCTTAAGCCTGAAATGAATATTTCTCAATTCGAAGATTTAATAACACCATTATTAAAAGATGAAACTGCCAAGGTTAAGTTTGAAACCAGACATGGCAGAAAAGATGGCACCACATACCCAGTTGAAGTACATCTACAATTATCGAATTTACTTGACCAAAAAGTTTTTGTTGCCTTTATTCTGGATATTACAGAAAGAAAAAATTACACAGAAAATTTAGAAAAAATAGTAGAAGAACGTACCCACCAACTTACAGAAGCGTTAGCTGTTGAGAAAGAGCTTAACGAACTTAAAACACGTTTTTTATCATTAGTATCACACGAATTCAAAACCCCGCTTAGTAGTATATTAACCTCAATAACCTTACTGGGTAAATATAAAGAAACGGAACAACAGCCTAAAAGAGATAAGCACGTAACCACAATTAAGAACAAAGTAAAATATTTAGATACCATTCTTAACGATTTTCTATCTGTGGAGCGTTTAGAATCTGGTAAGGTGAATTATAAAGTTGAAGAATTTCCATTGAGTAAAACTGTAAATGAAGTAGTATATAACTCTAACATGTTACTTAAATCTGGACAACAAATAAGTTACCCAGAAAACATAGACGAGCTAAATATTAAATTTGATGAAAAAACCTTAGAATTGGCGTTGTCAAATTTGATACATAATGCTATCAAATATTCTCCAGAAGATTCTACAATTGACATTAAGGTTGAAATTAACGATACCGGTTACGCCATTAAAGTTATAGATGAAGGCATTGGAATACCAGAAGAAGAGCAAAAACATGTATTTAATCGTTATTTTAGAGCAGAGAACGCATTATTGACACAAGGAACTGGAATAGGGTTAAATATTGCAAAACAGCATATTGAGAACTTAGGTGGAAGTCTTGAATTTTCAAGTACAGAAAGTATTGGATCAACCTTCACACTACATATCCCAAAATTAACAACCAACTAAAAGATGAAAAGAATTTTATTGATTGAGGACGACAAAGCCTTACGCGAGAATACTGAAGAGCTTTTAGAATTATCAGATTATAGTGTAATTACTGCATCAAACGGAAGAATTGGTATTGAGGCGGCCATAGAAAATTTACCAGACTTAATTATCTGTGATATTATGATGCCAGAGGTTGATGGTTATGGGGTTTTGGAAAATTTATCGAACAATGAAAAGACAAAACAAATACCGTTTATTTTTCTATCTGCAAAAACAGAGCATAAAGAAATTAGAAAAGGAATGGATTTAGGTGCAGATGACTATCTAACCAAACCCTTTGAAGAAGAAGATCTAATGAGTGCCGTAGAAAGTAGGTTGGCCAAGGCCGAACTACTAGTTCGCATGCAAGATGAAACATCAAAAGAACACGGTGTTTCAGAAAATGAAATGAGAACCATTCATGAACTTAAAAACTTCTTTGATGATAATGGTGAGATTATACATATTAAACAAGGTGAAAAAATATATGAAGAAAGTTCACGCTCTAACAAAATTTACCTTGTTTTAAAGGGGCTTGTGAAGTGTTATAATATGGATCCCGACGGAAAAGAATTAATAACTTCTTTAGCTAAAGCAGATGACTTTTTAGGTTTTACTTCTTTCCTAAACAATGTTCCTTATCAAGAATCTTCAACTGCTCTTGAAGATGTTGAACTCGCAGGTATTTCAAAAGAAAGCCTAAAAGAAATATTGAACGAGAACAAGACAATTTCATTAGAACTCATGGAGCTTTTATCTGCGAATATCTCTAATATTAAGGCACAGTTATTACAAATGGCATATAGTTCTGTACGTAGAAAAACAGCGCAAACTATCCTACAATTTGCAGATATTATGAATACCAAATCAGATGAGCCCATTAGAATTTCGCGTAACGACCTTGCCAGTGTTGCAGGTATAGCTACAGAAAGTTTAATACGTACATTATCTGGCTTTAAAAAAGAAGGTCTTATTGCCGTTGAAGGTAGAAATATTCAAATCTTAGAACTTAAAGCATTACAATATGTAAATTAGACGATATCTGATATTTATCATTTATCACGTTTCAATAACGATTTACTTTTGCGTAGTAAGTCGATTGAATGAAACATATTTTAATTCCCACAAATTTTTCTAGCAACTCATGGAATGCGCTTGAATATGCAGTAAATCTGTTCACTAATGAACAGTGCATATTTTACATACTACACGTTGATGAATTGAGTAATTCAGATATTCAAGGTAATTCATTATTGGTGATGACTAGACCAAATAGAATCACAGCTAAAGAAAAATTACAAGTACTTTTAAAAAAAATATCAAGTTTATACGCTAACCAACTACATCAATTTATTGCACTAGAAGAGTATGGCAATTTAATTGACCATATTAAAAAAACGGTTGAATCCAAAAAAATTGATATAATAGTAATGGGTACTAAAGGAGCCACAGGTTTGAAGACCTCATTTTTAGGCACCAATACGGGCAATGTAATAACCAAAGTAGTTTGTAACGTATTAGTAATACCTGAAAATGCTATTGCAAAGGCACCTAATAAAGTTGCCTTTCCGACAGATTTCAACCTGTTCTACACCTACCCTATTTTAAACTCAATTACAGAAATACTTGAAATTTCAAATGCAAAATTAGATGTCATTCATGTAACCCAGACAAAACCTAATTTTTCAAATTCGCAATTAATCAACCAAGCCTATCTAAACGATTATTTAAAAGAGCTATTTATTGACAACCATAGCTTTAATCATATTCTAGGTAAAAATGTTAGAGACTCAATATTAGATTATATCACTGAAAATAAAATTGAAATGCTGACAATGGTTGCAAAAAATTTAAACTTGTTTCAGCAGATTTTCTTTAACAACTCGGTTGAAGAACTAAGCCATCAAACTTCGGTACCATTATTTGTAATGCATGAATAAAACAAACTGAGCGGCACCTTTATTTCCGTTGCCTTAATTATTCATCAGCTAAAAATATTATTAAACCTCTATTTCGCGATTGCATCAATAATTTAAGATATCCAGCCTTTTCAAAGAATATAAGAACGTATGTAATTAGCACTCAAAATCGTACTTTTGCAACTTTGCTATGAATACATGATTAATTTTGAAGAAAATATAGAAGTTAAGGGCGCACGCGTTCATAATCTTAAGAATATAGATGTTACCATTCCCCGAGACAAACTGGTTGTTATAACCGGCTTATCTGGTAGTGGCAAATCTTCGTTGGCTTTTGACACTATTTATGCTGAAGGGCAAAGACGCTATATAGAAACCTTCTCTGCATATGCCAGACAATTTTTGGGAGGCTTAGAACGACCAGATGTTGATAAAATTGATGGTCTATCTCCTGTAATCGCTATAGAACAAAAGACGACCTCTAAATCGCCAAGATCTACCGTTGGCACTATTACCGAAATATATGATTTCTTAAGACTACTTTTTGCCCGTGCAGCAGATGCACATAGTTACAATACAGGCGAAAAAATGGTTAGTTATAGCGATGAGCAAATTAAAAACTTGATCATTGAATCATATAACGGAAAGAAGATAAACATACTTGCACCGGTAATTAAATCTAGAAAAGGGCACTATCGAGAACTATTTGAACAAATTGCGAAGCAAGGTTTCGTAAAGGTTCGGGTTGATGGTGAAGTAAAGGATATCGTCAAAGGCATGAAAGTGGATCGTTATAAGGTTCATGATATAGAGATTGTCATTGACCGATTGAAAGTTGTTGAAAGCGAAGATTTTCATAAACGTTTATCAGAAACTATTAATACAGCCATGTATAGTGGCGACAATGTATTAATGGTTTTAGAAGAAGGTACCGATCTACCGAGATATTTTAGTAGAGATTTAATGTGCCCTTCAACGGGCATCTCCTATCCTACCCCTGAGCCAAATACATTTTCATTTAATTCACCAAAGGGCATGTGTCTTTATTGCAGTGGTTTAGGCCATGTGTACGAAGTAAATGAAAAGAAGATATTCCCTAATAAAAAACTATCTATTAAAGGCGGTGGAATAGCACCATTAGGAGATTATAAAAAATCTTGGGCATTTAAACAGATCGAGACTATTGCTGAACGCTATAATTTTCAAATAACAGATCCTATAGATTCTATTCCAGCTGAAGCTATTGACATTCTTTTAAATGGTGGGAAAGAAAGTTTCGTAGTAGACTCAAAAACTTTAGGTGTAAAACGCACTTATAAAATTGATTATGAAGGAATTTCTAATTTCATAAAAAATCAATTTGAAGAAGCTGCTTCCACTTCAATTAAAAGATGGGCTAAAGAATATATGGACAGAATTACGTGTCCGTCATGTACAGGTTTCCGTCTTAGAAAAGAATCGCTATACTTTAAAATAGAAGATAAAAATATTGCAGAATTAGCTAATTTAGATATTGTAGAATTATCAACTTTCTTTAATGGTTTAGACAAAAAGCTTACTGGTAATCAGTTGAAGATCGCTGAAGAAATCATAAAAGAGATAAGTACAAGAATACAATTTCTACTAGATGTAGGTCTGGATTATTTATCATTGAACAGAAGCTCTAAATCGTTATCTGGTGGTGAAGCACAACGTATAAGATTAGCTACCCAAATTGGATCGCAATTGGTGGGTGTACTTTATATTCTAGATGAGCCAAGTATCGGACTACACCAACGAGATAATGAACGATTGATTAAATCATTAGAGTCATTACGCGACATTGGTAATTCTGTTATCGTAGTTGAACATGACCGAGATATGATAGAAAGAGCTGATCATGTAATTGATATTGGCCCGAAAGCAGGTAAAAACGGTGGCGAGATTATATCTCAAGGCACGCCCGAAGAATTGAAAAATGTTCATACCCTTACTGCCGATTATATGACCGGTGTAAAGGAGATTGAAGTACCTAAAAAGAGAAGACCTGGTAATGGCAAAGAAATAGTATTATCTGGTTGTACAGGAAATAACTTAAAAAATTTGACCGTCAAATTTCCTCTGGGAAAAATGATCGGTGTAACAGGAGTATCCGGTAGTGGTAAATCGACTTTAATCAACGAAACACTTTATCCTATAATGAACGCCCATTATTTCAATGGTGTTAAAATACCGATGCCATATAAGAAAATTACGGGGTTAGAACATATAGATAAAGTTATAGATATCAACCAATCGCCTATTGGTAGAACACCAAGATCAAACCCGGCAACCTACACTGGTGTTTTCAGCGAAATACGTTCGTTGTTCGCAAAGACTACAGAAGCTTCTATTCGAGGCTATAAACCTGGTAGATTTAGTTTTAATGTAAAAGGCGGGCGTTGTGAAACTTGTCAAGGAGGAGGATTACGAGTTATAGAAATGAATTTCTTGCCAGATGTTTATGTAGAATGTGAAACATGTAACGGTAAAAGATTTAATAGAGAAACACTAGAAATACGCTATAAAGGCAAGTCCATTTCAGATGTTTTAGAAATGACCATTAACGAAGCTGTGTCATTTTTTGAACTTATTCCTAAAATACATCGTAAGTTAAAGACCATACAAGATGTTGGCTTGGGTTATATTTCACTGGGGCAGCAGTCTACTACCCTTTCTGGTGGTGAGGCACAAAGAATAAAGCTGGCGACCGAGCTTTCCAAGAGAGATACGGGCAATACGTTCTATATTTTAGATGAGCCTACAACCGGACTTCATTTTGAAGATATTAGGGTATTAATGGAAGTTTTGAATACTTTAGCAGACAAAGGAAATACCGTATTGGTTATTGAGCATAATATGGATGTAATTAAAATGGTAGATTATATCATTGATATTGGTTACGAAGGTGGACGCTCAGGAGGGCAGTTAGTAGCAAAAGGCACACCAGAGCAAGTCGCAAAAGACAAGAAAAGCTACACCGCAAAGTTTTTAAAGAGAGAATTAAAATAATAATCTTTCTAAATAGAATATAAAATAAAGAATGAGATCAGAAAAACATCATAAAGGCTGGAACGAAATAAAGACCAATGACTCTTGGGCTATTTTTAAAATAATGGGCGAGTTTGTAAATGGTTTTGAACGTATGAGTAAAATTGGACCATGTGTATCTATTTTTGGTTCTGCCAGAACAAAAGAAGAAGACCCATATTACAAACTAGCAGTATCAATTGCGAAATCTATTGCAGAAGCAGGTTACGGAGTTATTACCGGTGGTGGACCAGGTATTATGGAAGCTGGAAATAGAGGTGCAAACCTTGCCGGTGGTACATCTGTAGGTTTAAATATCGACTTACCTTTTGAGCAACATGACAATCCGTATATCGATAATGACAAGAGTTTAGATTTCGATTACTTCTTCGTAAGAAAGGTAATGTTCGTAAAATACTCTCAAGGTTTTGTGGTTATGCCCGGCGGATTTGGAACATTAGATGAGCTTTTTGAAGCCATTACATTAATACAAACGCATAAAATAGGGAAATTCCCTATTATTTTAGTGGGTAGTGAATTCTGGACCGGACTTATGGATTGGGTAAAAGGCACTATGCTTAAAATGGGAACTATTAGTCCTGAAGATTTAAATCTTATTAAAATAGTAGATACAGAAGAAGAGGTTGTTGAAATTATAGATTCATTTTATAAAGGGCACAGCATGAGTCCTAATTTTTAATTCAGACCTTGACACACAATTTAAAATTACTTTTCTGCTTGTGCATAGTAACATTAGTTACCAATGTAGCTACTTGCTATGCACAGTATGAAACAGAACTTACCGTTAGCCTAAACGAGTATACCAATGAATTGGATATTCGTCAAGAATTCACCTATTACAACAAGTCTAACTACAACTTAGGTGTCATTTATTTTAATGATTGGGCAAATGCCTATTCAGATAAAAACACAGGACTAGCGAAGAGATTTGCCCAAGAATTTAAAAAATCGCTTCATTTAGCAAAAGCGGATGAACGAGGGAAAACCACTATTATTAGTGTTGTCGATGATTCTTACAACGGACTAGAATGGAGCAGAACAGAAGGTAAAGATATTTTAAAAGTCACGTTAGACGATTTATTATTGCCAAATACATCAACAAAAATTTTCATCACCTATAAGGTGAAATTACCACCAAATAAATACACTCCTTATGGCTACGGTAGCAGAGGTGATTACTACCTAAAAGATTGGTATTTAACACCGGCTGTATATGATGGTAAATGGCATTTATATTCAAATAAAAATCTTGAGGATCTTTATATGAACGAAACTAATACCACCATTAATTTCAAATATCCAGATAGCTTATACCTTGCTTCAAACTTTGATGTAGATAATGAATCATCATTCCCAAACGGACAATTTGCCAAATTAAAAGGAAACTTACAGCGTGGCGGAGAAATTATTCTGAATACACAAAAAAAATTCTATACGCATAGAACACCGTACATGACTTTTTTGACAGATTTTAGCGCACCTAGATATAGCCCAATTGGTCAAGGTCTATCAATAAATAAAGTCGCTAATTTCATTCATACCAACCTTGGCGACTATCCTCATGAAAAAATATTGGTTAGTGAACTCGATTATAATAAAGACCCACTTTATGGCATAAATCAACTACCCTCATTTATACGGCCTTATCAAGAACAATTTCAATTTGAAATGAAATTCTTAAAAACGTCAATCAATAGTATATTAAGGGAAACTATGTTCTTAAACCCTCGTAAAGAACAATGGTTAAATAGCGCTATTGCCAATTATTTAATGATAGCGTATATAGAGCAATACTACCCAGACCAAAAATTAATGGGTAAACTTTCTAAAATATGGGGCTTTAGAAGTTTTGAATTGGCAAAGATGGATTTTAATGATCAGTATTCTTTTTTATATAATCTAACTGCCCGAAAAAATTTAGATCAAGCACTTCAAACGTCAAACGATTCGCTTATAAAATTTAATCAGAAAATAGCAAATAAGTATAAGGCTGGTTTAGGCTTGGCATATTTAGCTGATTACATTGGCAAAGATCATGTAGACCAAAGTATTAAGACATTTTTTGAATACTATCAACTAAACACGGTAAAGGTTCATGATTTTGAATCGATTTTAAAACGTTCTACCGAACAAGATATCAATTGGTTTTTTAAAGATTATGTTTCTACAGATCGTAAAATTGACTTTAAAATTAAAAAAGTAAAGAAAAAAACAGATTCATTACATGTAACCATAAAAAATAAAGAAGGTACCAATGTGCCCATTTCTGTATTCGGACTTAAAAAAGATTCGGTAGTTTCTGAATATTGGTTCAAAGATATTGAGTTAGAAGAAACCTTCTCTATACCTAATAAAGAAGAGGATAGACTGGTGTTAAATTATGATCAAAAAATACCAGAATTCAATCAACGTGACAATTGGAAATCTTTAAAAGGATTTTTATCAAGTAACAAAAAATTAAAGTTCACCTTCTTTAAAGATGCCGAAAACCCATATTACAATCAAGTATTCTATGTTCCTGTTTTAAGTTTTAATGTTTATGATGGTTGGACCCCAGGTATGCGTTTGTATAACAAAACCTTACTGGAAAGACCATTTGTATATGACTTCTCACCCTCTTACTCTTTTAAAGAAAAAGCATTCGTAGGATCTGGAAAGTTCAGTTATAGAAAATACCTCAGTAAAAGCGGGTTATATGTTGCGCAATATAATATAGGTGCCGGCACCTCTCACTTTAATGAAAACTCTAGGTATTCATCTATAACTCCCTCGGTAAGCTTTGGTTTTAGACCAGCAGATTTATTATCGAACAAAAGAGAGTTTTTATCCTTCAGATATGTAAACATTTTTAGAGATTTTGACCCTGCACTTTTAAGTTTAGCGAATGACCCCGAAAACCCTGATTACAGTGTATTTAACGCACGATATACCAGTAGAAATAATGGCATATTAGATTATAATTCCTGGTTTGCAGATTTTCAATTAGCAGGCAGTTTTAGTAAGTTATCGTTTGAATATGAATATCGAAAACTATTTGAAAACAACAGGCAATTAAATCTTCGATTTTTTGCGGGTAAATTTCTTAGCAACAATACAGAGACAGATTTCTTCAGCTTTGCCCTTGACCGCCCAACAGATTATCTTTTTGATTACGGATATTTAGGACGCTCAGAAGATTCGGGTATTTACAGTCAGCAAATTATTATCGCCGAAGGCGGATTTAAATCCTTCTTAGACCAGCGTTACAGATTCTCCAATGATTGGATGGCGACCGTCAACGGTAGTTTTAATGTGTGGAAATGGATTGAATTATACGGAGATGCCGGTTTGGTAAAAAATAAAGGGCTTGATGGTAAGTTTGTTTATGATTCTGGTGTACGTTTAAATCTAGTAACCGACTACTTCGAACTCTACCTACCCTTACACTCCAATAATGGTTGGGAAATTTCTCAGCCTAACTACGGCGAGAGAATTAGATTTATTATTACCGTTAGTCCAAAAACCCTCACAGGACTATTCACAAGAAAATGGTTTTAAACTATCAAATCTTAATACGGATAGTATTTCTAATAGCTTAAATTCAGATATTTTCAATAAAATATCAAATTTGTTGAAAAATATGGAATAAATTAACTGGCTACAGCGTTGCTAAAAAGTACTTGATTCGGTAATTTTGTATAAACACGTATAATACATGGATGTTTCTTCTAAAACCAGTAATGACATTTCTTTTGAAGATTTCAAAGAACAAATTATCAATGACTATGAAGTCGCTTTTTTAAGCAGAACCTGTAGCTTATTGGGAAGAAAAGAAGTCCTTACCGGTAAAGCAAAGTTCGGCATCTTTGGAGACGGAAAAGAGCTACCACAATTAGCAATGGCCCGTTCTTTTAAAAATGGTGATTTTAGAAGTGGTTACTACAGAGACCAAACATTCATGATGGCATTAGGTCTTTTGCAACCTAAAGAATTCTTTCACGCATTATACGCTACAACTGATATAGAAAAAGAACCAATGAGTGCCGGTAGGCAAATGGGAGGTCACTTTTTAACGCATAGTTTAAATGCAGATGGCAGTTGGAAAGATTTAACAAAACAAAAAAACAGTAGTGGAGATATTTCATGTACTGCAGGGCAAATGCCACGTCTTTTAGGATTGGCCCAAGCATCTAAGGTATATAGAAATCAAAAAGGTTTAGATAGCGCCAAGTTTTCGGTAGACGGAAACGAAATTGCATGGGGCACCATTGGTAATGCTAGTACTAGTGAAGGCATGTTTTTTGAAACTATAAATGCAGCAGGTGTTCTACAAGTACCCATGGTAATAAGTATTTGGGATGATGAATATGGCATCTCGGTACCCGCAAAATTTCACACTACAAAAGAAAATATTTCAGAAATTCTTTCAGGTTTTCAAAGAACTGAAACCGAAAAAGGATATGAAATCTTAAGAGTAAAAGGTTGGGACTATACTGCATTAATGCATGCCTATGAAAATGCGGCAGACATTGCAAGACAAGAACATGTACCGGTATTAATTCATGTAAACGAATTAACGCAGCCTCAAGGTCACTCTACTTCTGGCTCACATGAGCGCTATAAAGACAATAAGCGTTTAGAATGGGAACGTGACCATGATTGTAATAAACGTTTTAAAGAATGGATTTTAGATTCTGGCATTGCTACTTCAGAAGAATTAGAATCTATTGAAAAAAGAATTAAGCGTAGCGTTAGAGAAGCTAAAAAACAAGCTTGGGATGAGTATTTGAAAGACAACCTAACTGAGAAGTCTGTTTTAATCAACATAATAGAAAAAGCAGCTTCTAAAAGTGCCAACAAGAATTTCCTAAATAAATTAAAGAATGATTTAATTGCAGTTGAAGAGCCACTTAGAAAAGATTTGGCAATTTCAGCAAGAAAATCTTTACGTTATTTACTAGGAGAAAATACGCAAGAAAAGCAAGATTTAATTCAATGGACTTCTACTTTTCTAAAAGAATCTCAGAATAAATTCAGCTCGTATCTTTATAGTGAGAATGACAATAAAGCGACAAACATTACTGCCATTACCCCAATATACAATGACGATGAAGAGCAGGTAGATGGTAGAGTTATTCTTAGAGACAATTTTGACAAGTTATTTGAAAAATATCCTAACACCCTAATTTTTGGAGAAGATACAGGTGCCATTGGTGATGTAAACCAAGGTCTTGAGGGTATGCAAGAAAAATATGGTAAAATACGAGTTGCAGATACCGGTATACGCGAAACAACTATAATTGGTCAAGGAATAGGTATGGCGTTAAGAGGTCTTAGACCAATTGCCGAAATTCAATACTTAGATTATATATTTTACGCGCTATCTACTCTTACAGATGATTTAGCCACATTACTATATAGAACAGCTGGTAAGCAAAAAGCACCGTTAATCATTAGAACAAGAGGTCACAGACTAGAAGGTATTTGGCATTCGGGATCAGAAATGGGCGGATTAATACATTTATTGAGAGGAATGTATATTTTGGCTCCAAGAAACATGACACAAGCTGCCGGTTTTTACAACACACTTTTAAAGAGTGATGAACCTGCATTGGTTATAGAAAGTTTAAACGGATATAGATTAAAGGAAAAGAAACCTAAAAATCTTGGTGAGTTTTGTACTCCCATCGGTAGAGTTGAAACCATAAAAGAAGGTTGCGATATTACTTTGGTCTCTTATGGATCAACATTGCGTATCGTTGAAAAAGCAGCCAAAGAATTAATTGAGGTTGGTATTGATGCCGAAGTAATAGATGCGCAAACGTTATTACCATTTGATATTGAAATGGAAGTATTAGAAAGTGTTAAAAAGACAAACCGTTTATTAGTAATAGATGAAGATGTACCTGGCGGATGTTCTGCATATCTTTTAAACGAAATTTTAGAAAAACAAGGTGCATTTGAGTATTTAGACAGTTCACCACAAACCTTAAGTGCAAAAGCACATAGACCTGCTTACGGTACTGATGGCGATTATTTTTCTAAACCAAATAGAGAAGATATTTTTGAAAAGGTATATGCGATAATGCATGAAGTCAATCCTAATGACTATCCAAAATTACGCTAATTACGACACTTTTAAGTAAGAAAAATCCCATGTAAATTGGGATTTTTTTAGGCTCTAATTTCTTGCTCAAAAATATTTATATAATTTATTAAAAGTTAGATACCTCTCAAACTACTGAAAACTAAGCGACACGAATATTTCATTTAAAAAAATAAGTCATTTGACACTATACGAACATCAACATATCTGAAAAAACAAAAAAAAATCGATACTTTTAAGGAATATAATGAGTATTCATGAAAAACACTTTATTAAAAGATATTGGTCTAGCTTTTTTTAGAATAGCAATTTCAGCCATGATGTTAACCCATGGTCTTCCTAAATTTCAAAAGCTTATTGCTGGTGATTTCCAATTTGCTGATCCTTTTGGTATTGGTGCAGCCCCTTCATTATTTTTAGCTGTAATAGGCGAGTTCATTTGCCCTATTTTAATCATTATAGGTTTTAAATCGCGTTTGGCAGCAATACCTGCAGCTATTACAATGGCAGTTGCGGCATTTGTTGCTCATGGTGCCGATGATTTCAGTACAAAAGAAAAGGCATTGTTTTATTTAGTAGCTTTTATAACTATATCATTAGTAGGTCCCGGTAAATTCGGAATCGACAAAAAGTAATCGCTATACTATTTTATAAAGTAGTTCTTTAAGTAAATCGGCTTCCTTCATTGGCGTTGCCCCTACTCCTTTTCCTTTTAAATCCATTTCACGAAGACTAGAAATGATTCCACTTACTTTCTTCATTGGGTAATTACGTGCCGCAGTTTGTATTTCACTTACAAAGTAAGGGTTAATACGTAATGCACTAGCTACACTTTTAGGCGAATGATCAGAAAGTCCGTGATACTGTAACAACTGTGTGAAAAATGAATGTAATAAGGTAATCGTTAATATAAATGGATTGTCTTTCGGGTTCTGAGCAAAGTAATTGATAATTTTAGTCGCTTTCACGATGTCTCTATCACCAATAGCCCTTTTCAACTCAAAATTATTATAATCTTTACTGATACCAATATGCTCTTCAATATGCTGAGGGTTTATCTCTGTCTGTTTGGGAAGAACTAATTTTAGCTTATCAAGTTCTTTGCTAATCTTACCTAAATCGGTACCCAAATATTCTACCAGCAATAAAGCAGCTTTGTGAGATATGGTGTATCCTCGGCTTACCAAATGCTTTCTTAGCCAATCGCTAACCTGGTTCTCATATAATTTTTTACTCTCAAAAACTACACCGTTCTTTTTAATAATCTTGTGTAGCTTTTTACGCTTATCTAACTTCTTGTATTTATAACAAATAACAAGTACGGTAGATTGCTGTGGATTCTCAGCATACGAACAAAGATTCTCTATAGTACGTGAAAGGTGTTGTGCCTCTTTTACTATAACGACTTGACGTTCGGCCATCATCGGGTAGCGTTTTGCATTACCTACAATATCTTCAATAGAAACATCGCGACCATAAAGCACCATTTGGTTGAAACCCTTCTCTTCTTCGGTCAACACATTGGCACCTATATAATCAGAAATTTTATCAATAAAATAAGCTTCTTCCCCATAGAGGAAATAAATAGGGCTGATCTGCCCTTTCTTAATTGCATTGACTATTTGTACGGCTTCATCCATTCAGAAAAAATCATCAACTTTGTATAATGCAGCCACTAAATTTCCCTAGCCACACTTTCAGGATCAAAAATAGCGAAAATAGAACCTTGATCTTTGACGTTATACGTAAAAAATTTTTAGTGCTTACTCCCGAAGAGTGGGTTCGGCAACATGTAGTTCAGTTTCTTATACAAGAAAAGAAATATCCTTTGAGTCATATCAACGTTGAAAAGCAAATAACACTTAACGGTTTAAAGAAAAGATATGATGTGGTCGTATTTAAACCAAATGGTGAACTTCTTATACTAGTAGAATGCAAAGCACCCGAAGTTTCAATATCTCAAATGACCTTTGATCAAATAGCTCAATACAATTTTAAATTGAATGCTACTTACTTAATGGTCACGAACGGACTCTCTCATTATTACTGCCAAACAGACTTTGTTGCGGAAAAATATGTATTTATGCAAGAGATTCCTGATTTTAGCCGTTAATTTGCGATCGTTTTGAAGATAGCCGTAGTCATATTAAACTGGAATGGTGAAGTGCTTTTAGAAAGGTACTTGCCCTCTGTTATCAATGATTCTCCTGATGCAGATATATACGTAGCAGACAACGCTTCAACAGATGGCTCTGTTGCATTTATCAAAGCCAACTATCCAACAGTTAAAATTATTCAAAATACCATAAACGGAGGCTTTACAAAAGGCTATAATGATGCATTAAAATATGTTGACGCGGATATATATTGTCTTTTAAACTCAGATGTAGAAGTTTCCCCTAATTGGCTTACTCCTATTATAGAGACATTTACTAATGTACCTGAAGCTGCTATTATACAACCCAAGATTTTAGATCTACTTAAAAAAGATCATTTTGAATATGCTGGTGCCGCTGGTGGTTTCATTGACCAACTAGGGTATCCGTTCTGTAGAGGCAGAGTTTTTCAGACCTTAGAAAAAGATGAAGGTCAATACGATGACATAAGAGAAATATTTTGGGCTACCGGAGCCTGTATGTTCATCAAAAAAGAAGTATTTCATGAATTAAAAGGCTTCGATGAAGATTACTTCGCCCATCAAGAAGAAGTAGATTTATGCTGGCGTGCAAAAAACCATGGTTATAAAATATTTTATGTAGGCACATCTAGTGTTTATCACTTAGGCGGTTCTACACTTAGTAATATGAACCCGAAAAAAACTTATCTCAATTTCAGAAACACATTATTCTCTATCACCAAAAACCTTCCTAGAAGAAAAGCTTTTGTAATTATTTTCTTAAGATTACTCTTAGATGGTATAGCGGCAATACGATTTCTTTTCCAGTTAAGATTTAAACACTTTTTCGCTATTTTTAGGGCGCATTTAAGCTTTTACAGACAGTTTAGGAAAATGTATAAAAAGAGAGAAAAAACCCAATTTCTCAGAAAATATTACGCTACGAAGTCCATAGTATGGTCTTACTTCGTACATAGGATAAGCAATTTTAACATTTTAGTAAAAGATTAACTAACATGTCATATAAGTAACTTTGTAATTATATAATTTTGAAGTCGCTTAGATGCGAAAAATTGAGTAAACCACTAAATTAGTATAATAGAATAGAATTATGAAAAAAGTATTATTAGGATGTCTTGCAGTAACGCTTTTACTTTCATCTTGTGTATCTTCAAAAAAGTATGCAGATCTTGAAGCTAAGCACAAAAGTGCACAAGATTTATTGAATTCAGCGACAGTAAAATTAAATGATTGTTTAGAAGAAAAAGCAACTGCTTCATCTAGACTTCAAACTTTAGAAGATCAGAATTCGTTTTTAAAGGCAAACAACCAAGAGTTAATCAACAACATGGGTAACTTAACAACTTTGACTACCAAAGGTGCTGAAAACTTAGAGAAGTCATTAGAGAGCTTACAAGAAAAAGATTTAACTATTCGTAAGTTAAATGATGCTATTACACGTAGAGATTCTGTAAACCTTTCTTTGGTACAGAGCTTAAAAGGTGTTTTAGGAAACTTGGATGATGAGGATATCGAAATTAGCGTTGAAAAAGGTGTTGTTTTCGTTTCTATTTCAGACAAATTATTATTTAGCAGCGGTAGCTACAATGTTACAAGCAGAGCTAAAGAAGTATTAGGTAAAGTTGCTAAAGTTGTAAACAACAAGCCTGATTTTGAATTCTTAGTAGAAGGTCACACAGACAACGTACCTTATAGAGGTAACGGTTCTTTATTAGACAACTGGGATTTAAGTGTTAAACGTGCTACTGCTGTTGTACGTATACTTCAAAATGATTTCAATGTAGACCCTAAGCGTATGACTGCCGCAGGTAGGTCAGAATATGTTCCAATTTCTACAACTGAAAAATCTAAAAATAGAAGAACTCGTATCGTTGTTCTTCCAAAAATTGATCAGTTCTACAGCATGATTGAAGAAGGAATGAAAGATCCTGCAATCAACAAATAATACATGATTAGTATATAAAATTAAAGCGGCTCAATTGAGCCGCTTTTTTTATGCTTATAATTTAGGTAAGAGACTATCTATATAATATCTAAACTTCCTTTACCCTCACGAATAACTTCTGGTAATCCGCCTGTAGAAACGTCTATAATCGTAGAACCAACATTGCCGCCGTAACCACCATCTATAACAACATCAACAAGATTATCCCATTTCTCATAAATTAATTCTGGATCGGTAGTATACTCCAATACATCATCTTCATCATGAATAGAAGTTGAAACAATAGGGTTACCTAATTCTTCAACCAAAGCTTTAACAATACTATTATCTGGCACGCGAATACCAACGGTTTTCTTCTTTTTAAATTCTTTCGGTAGATTATTATTACCTGGTAAAATGAACGTATAAGGCCCTGGTAAAGCTCTTTTCAATATTTTGAATGTAGCAGTATCAATTTGCCTAACATAATCTGAAAGATTACTAAGATCTGTACATATAAAAGACCAATTTGCTTTCGCTAATTTTATACCTTTTATACGAGCAATTTTCTCTAATGCCTTGGTATTTGTAATGTCACAACCTAAACCGTAAACCGTATCGGTTGGATAAATAACCAAGCCACCTTTACGCAATACCGCCACTACCCTTTTAATTTCTTTAGGGTTAGGGTTCTCTTCGTATATTTTAATGAATTCTGCCATTGCATTTAGGTTTAAAAAACCTAGTTGATATTAAATATAATAAATCTATCCCAATACCTCTAACTTGGCAAAGCGAAGCAATAGTTTTTTAATATCGCCTTTATCGAACATTATTTCTGCTTTTCTATCATTACCTGAACCTTCTATCTTTACTACCTTACCACGACCAAAACGGGTATGATTAATTAAAGAACCTACAGTAAGATTAGGATCAATTTTATTGGTATTTCCTACTGGCTCTGCCAATTGTGGTTTTAATTTACGTAATTTTTTAAGCTGACCGGTATTAGGCTGCCCTACAATTGGCGGTGTACCTCTTGCTGGTTTTTGTTGACGTAATCTACTCTTATCTACTTCACCAAAAATATCTGCATTTATAAGCGATTTATATCTATAACCTCCATCTACAGGTGTAAGATTCTCAACATACTTCTCATCTATTTCCTCTAAGAATCGACTAGGTTCTGCATCTATCAATTTACCCCAACGATATCTATTCTGGGTATATGTTAAATACGCTTGTTTCTCTGCCCTTGTCAAAGCAACATAGAACAACCTTCGCTCCTCTTCCAATTCACTACGCGTACTCATACTCATACCAGACGGAAACAAATCTTCTTCCATACCAACAATGTATACGTACGGAAATTCAAGTCCTTTTGCCAAGTGAATGGTCATCAATGCAACCCTATCGTCATCACCAGTATCATTATCCAAATCGGTAGCAAGTGCAACATCTTCTAAGAATTCGCTAATGTTTCCTGTTGCTTCATCAATCTCTTTCTGACCCTCAACAAAATCTTTTATACCATTTAATAGCTCTTCAATATTCTCCATTTTACCAATACCTTCAGGAGTTCCATCCTTCTTAAACTCTAAAAGAACACCGGTTTTTTTGGCTACATGTTCAGATAATGCAAAGGCATCTACAGTTTGGTTCATGACCTGAAAACTCTTGATCATGGTTACAAAGTCTGTTAATTTACGTTTAGTACCCGCATTTATTTTTAAATCGATGCGGTCTATATTTTCCATAACCTCAAAAATGGAACGGTTGTAATGATTGGCAGCAACAACTAATCTATCGAGAGTAGTACCACCAATACCCCTTGCAGGGAAGTTTATCACCCTTTTTAAAGCTTCTTCATCTTTAGGATTAATGACCAAACGCAAGTAAGACAACACATCTTTAATTTCTTTACGTTGGTAAAATGAGAGTCCGCCATAAATACGATACGGAATATCTCTTTTACGCAAGGCATCTTCCATAGCCCTAGATTGGGAGTTTGTTCTATATAATATACAAAATTGACCATTGGTCATTTGTTGTTGCATTCTATGTTCCCAAATAGAATTTGCTACAAACCTACCTTCTTCGGCATCGGTAGTACTTCTATGAATTTTAATAGCGGGACCATCATCATTATCCGTCCAAACTACTTTTTCAATTTGATTTTGATTTTTTCCGATTACGGAGTTCGCAGCGTTTACAATATTTCGGGTAGAACGGTAATTTTGCTCTAAACGATACATACCTACATTATCGTAATCTTTTTGAAAATTCAAAATATTACTAATATTGGCTCCCCTAAAAGAATAAATACTTTGCGCATCATCCCCTACCACACATATATTCTGAAAACGATCAGCCAAAGCCTTTACGATTAAATATTGAGAGTGGTTAGTATCTTGATACTCATCAACCAATATGTATCTAAATCGATCTTGATACTTCGCCAACACATCAGGAAAACGTGTTAATAGCTCGTTGGTTCGTAGCAGTAAATCATCAAAGTCCATCGCGCCTGCCTTATAACAACGTTCTACATAATTTTCGTATATATCACCTGTTCTAGGCTTTTTCGCCATAGCATCTTGCTCTACCAAATCTGCATCATTACGGTAAGCTTTTACCGTGATCAAACTATTCTTGAAAGAAGAAATTCTATTTTGAATCTGCTTGTATTTATAAATATCCTTATCAAGCCCCATTTCCTTAATAATCGAAGCTAATAATCGCTGAGAATCTTGCGTATCATAAATGGTAAAATTGGCTGGATATCCTAGTTTATCACCATCAATACGTAATAACTTTGCAAAAACGGAGTGAAAAGTTCCCATCCAAAGATTTTTTGCTTCAGCATTACCCACAATATTAGCAATACGTGCCTTCATTTCACGTGCTGCCTTATTGGTAAATGTTAACGATAAAATATTAAAAGAATCTACCCCCTGTGCCATAAGGTGTGCAATTCTATAAGTTAGTACACGAGTTTTACCCGACCCAGCACCAGCAATAACCATTAAAGGTCCGTCTTTATGCAAAACAGGAGCCTTTTGGGCATCGTTCAATTCATCTATAAATGAGCTCAAATTTTCTTTCTTTTAGTGATGTAAATTTAGCCATAATTGAGGGATAGTAAAAGTGAAGTGTTTTAGATTTGTAAACAATAGATGGTATTTCTTTTCATTTTGAATATATTTAAACTTTAATTCCGCAAAAAGAGAATACCAGTTGATGCATTTAAGTCTTAAATGACCCACTGAAACATAGAGAACATTTTAATATTAAATACTGATTATGAGAAAACTAGGTTTATTGGCCCTCGTTCTTTTCGGTTTTACCGTTCAGGCACAAGGACCAAATCTTGAAAAAGACTACATAGCTATTGAAAGCAAGGTAGTTGATTGGAGAAGAGAAATTCATCAGAATCCGGAATTAGGGAATCGTGAATTCAAAACAGCAGAAAAAATTGCCAAGCATTTAAAATCTTTGGGAATTGAAGTTCAAACTGGTGTTGCGCATACCGGTGTAGTTGGTCTTCTAAAGGGAGATTTACCTGGTAAAGTAGTAGCATTAAGAGCAGATATAGATGCCTTACCGGTTACAGAGCGTAACGATTTACCGTATAAGTCAAATGTAACTTCTGAATTTATGGGTGAAAAAGTAGGAGTTATGCATGCTTGTGGGCATGATACGCATACAGCTATTTTAATGGGAGTTGCAGAAGTAATGTCTAAAAACAAGGATAAGATAAAAGGAACTGTGAAGTTTATCTTTCAACCAGCAGAAGAAGGACCGCCACCAGGTGAAGAAGGTGGAGCTCTTTTAATGGTAAAAGAAGGTGTCATGAACAGCCCAAAAGTAGATGCAATTTTCGGATTACACATTAACTCTCAAACTCCGGTTGGGGTCATTCGTTACAAATCTGGTGGTACAATGGCCGCTGCTCAACAATTTGTTATAAATGTAAAAGGAAAACAATCTCACGGTTCTCAACCATGGTCAGGTGTTGATCCAATTTTGATTAGCGCTAAAATTATCGATGGTCTACAAACAATTATCAGTAGAGAAACAGACCTAACCAATGAAGCCGCAGTAATTACAGTTGGTAAAATTAAAAGTGGTGTACGTTTTAATATTATACCTGAATCTGCAGAGATGATAGGTACAATTAGAACGTTAGACTATGACATGAAAGACAAGCTTAACGCCCGTATGGTAGAAATGGTTAGTGATATTGCCAAAGCCTACGGTGGTGAAGCTACATGTGTAATTACTGATGCAACAGATATTACGTATAACAATCCTGAACTAGTAGAACAAATGCTTCCTACTATTAAAAGAGTAGCTGGTGATGAAAATGTTCAATTTCAAAAAGCAGTAACCGGTGCCGAAGATTTCTCATATTTTCAAAGAGAAGCACCAGGATTCTTCTTTTTCTTAGGAGGAATGACCCCTGGAACAACAGAATCATTTCCGCACCATACACCAGATTTTTTGATTGATGATAGCGGATTACTTTTAGGAGTTCGCACATTAACAGAAATGAGTTTAGATTACCTAAATAGTGACCAAACACCACTTCTAGATATAAAACCAAAAGGATAATTTTGATGAACGATTTTTTAAATGCTATTCCAAGTCCACCATGGTGGACTTGGATTTTTTTATTTCTTTTCATAGTTGCGATCTGGGATATTTTTATTCAGAAACGGCATACCATTAAACATAACTTTCCTGTTGTAGGGCATCTACGCTATTGGTTAGAAAGTATTGGTCCGGAAATGCGCCAATATTTTGTTGCTAATAACAGAGAAGAGTTACCTTTTAACAGAATTGAAAGAGGCTGGATCTATGCTTCTGCAAAGAAAGAGAACAACTACGAAGGGTTTGGTTCTGATCGAGATTTATATGCCCATCAGCATATATTCGTCAAAAACAGAATGATGGGTTACGAAGTACCTTCTGGGCACCCAAATGATTCAGAACCCAACTTTATTCCATGTGCCAAAGTTATAGGTCAGCACAACAACCGTAGAAAACCATTTAGACCAGGTAGTGTTGTAAATGTATCTGCAATGAGTTTTGGTTCATTATCAGCAGCAGCTGTAGAAGCAATGAACAAAGGAGTTAAAAAAGCGGGAGCTTATCATAATACTGGTGAAGGTGGTTTATCACCTTACCATAAACATGGTGGTGATATTGTATTTCACTTTGGTACCGGTTATTTCGGTGTAAGAACCGAAGATGGCAATTTCTCAATGGAGAAAATGAAAAAGCTAGTTGAGGACAATCCGTGTATAAAAGCTATTGAAATAAAATTATCTCAAGGTGCAAAACCAGGAAAAGGCGGAGTATTACCTGGAGCAAAAATCACCCCTGAACTTGCCGAAATTAGAGGTGTTGAAGTTGGTAAAGATGTATTATCACCAGCTACGCACAAAGCATTTTCTAATGTAACCGAGCTAATGGCACTTATAGAAGATATCGCCAATGAAACAGGTTTACCAGTAGGAATTAAAGGTGCTATAGGAAAGCTAGATCAGTGGGAAGAATTGGCTGATTTGATGGTAGCTACAGGTAAAGGTCCTGATTTCATTACCGTAGATGGTGGTGAAGGTGGTACTGGTGCCGCTCCCCCATCATTTGCCGATCACGTATCATTACCATGGGTATATGGTTTCTCTAGCTTGTATAGAGTTTTCTTAAACAGACATCTTACCGAACGTATTGTATTTATAGGGTCAGGTAAATTAGGTTTCCCTGCAAAAGCTGCCATGGCATTTGCAATGGGTGTAGATTGTATAAATGTTGCTCGTGAAGCTATGATGAGTATTGGTTGTATTCAAGCGCAAGTTTGCCATACCAATACCTGTCCAACAGGTATTGCGACCCAAAGTAAATGGTTACAAAAAGGTATTAATGTGCCTTTAAAATCAGACAGACTAGCGCAATATTTTAATACGTTCAGAAAAGAATTTTTAGAAATTACACATGCTGCTGGCTATGAACACCCTAGTCAATTTACAATGGACGATGTGCAAGTTAACGTAGATGATAACGACCTAAATAAAAGTTTAGCCTCTACTTACGGCTATAATAAAGCAAAAGTACCGTTTACAGGAGTTCAACAATTAAAAGACTGTTCGTATCTTGGCGGCAAAATTTAGATTAACCTATTTAATGCATATTCATATGAAACGTTTTTTTATTTATTCAGCTATATTTCTTTTAGGATTAAATGCGATTCAGGCTCAGAAAAAAAGTGAACTGATTAAACAGAATCAAGAATTAAAATATAAACTAGATTCTATATCTAGAATGGTCAGCACTTCTCAGCACAATGAAAAGTTGGCAGATCAACGTTCGAATGAGTATCAATCTCAAGTGACGGAGCTACAAGATGCAAACGCTACATTAATGAAGAACTTGAATAGTTTTGCAGCCTTATCTAGTCAGAATTCTGAGAACATCAATAAGACCATGGCTGCTTTAGATAGAAAAGAAAAGCAACTAAAAGGTGTTACAGATGCTGTTGCTAGTAATGATTCTACCGCTGTTGTAATATTGACAAACGCAAAGCAAGTTTTAGGAGAAAATGCAAAAGTTGGTGTAGCTGATGGCTCTGTAATTATTTCTGAAAAACTAGACTATTTTTTTACCGATGGTGTTGGCGTTAATCTGTCTAGCGAATCAATGGGATGGATAGAAAATGTGGCGAAGGTTGCAAATGCAAATCCTAATAGTGTTATTACTGTTGCTAGTTTAAATATTACTGGCGAAATGAATATTGCCATACAGCAAGCGACGGCAGTTGCTAGTATTTTAATAAAAGACTTTGGTGTAAATGGTGAACGAATTATAGCTGTTGCTCAAGATGGTGGCTTACGAGAATCACTACAAATAAAGTTTCAACCAGATTATAAAGCATTTTATGATATGGCTAAGGGAGACGCTAAAAACTAAATACTTGTATTTCATCGATAAAACACTATACTAATTGAGAAATTTGGACGTTCTTATTTCGTAATTAATAACTAATTAAAAAATGAACTCCGACCAAATTTTTCAACTTTTCGCTTATTTAATACCTTCAGTTGTTACTGGTGCAATAGCTTTCTATTTCTTTAGAATGCATACTAATAATGAAGAAGGTAGAAGACGTTTTCTTTTACATAAAGATTCTCAAAAAGACACGCTACCAGTTCGTTTACAAGCTTATGAAAGAATGGCGTTATTCTTAGAACGTATTGCAATACCTAGCTTAGTAGTGCGTGTAGCGCCACAAAGTGATGATAAAAACGCATATGAGAATTTGTTAGTTAAAAGTATAGAAACTGAGTTTGACCATAACCTTTCGCAGCAAATTTACATGACAGATGAATGTTGGAATATTATTAAAGCGGCAAAAAGTGCAACGATTCAAATGATCAGAAAAGCAGCAATGAGTAATACAGAAACTGCGGATAAACTGAGAGAAGATATTTTAAACGAAACAATGGACAAAACTTCACCATCTGCTACTGCCCTATCTTTTGTAAAAAGAGAAATTGGCGACTTATGGTAGAAATTAAAATTATACTGAAATAAAAAAATGCTTTCCGGATGGAAAGCATTTTTTGTTTGTAGCTATACATTTAAGCCTATTTTTCAGAGAACACTATTCATGCTCGTTGGGTTCTATTGGGTTTGTTTCTTCATTCTTATTTTTAGCATACAGATAACCTCTCTTCCACCACAGTGTCATTTTTGCTTTATCGAATATTAAAGAATTGGTAGTTAATATTGTTGGTGTATAGAAAAGATTGATAATGGCATTCTTTTGATTAGCAACCAATTTACCTATTCTAATATTTTGATTTTCAATTCGATCAAGAATAAAACTCAACATATTCGTAATTAGCTCGAACGGATTACGAGATGCCACCCTATTCATATAATTTACTTCGGTATGTAAGACAACAACATCTACCTCAGTTGCGCCTCTTTTAATTGCCTCTTCGATAGGTACAATACTACCTAAACCACCATCGGCATACTCACAATAATTTTTACGAACCAAACTCATAAACGGCGTGTAGTTGGCTGAAATCCATATCCAATCGCAATAATCTTCGTACGTACAATCTTTAATAGATTTATACTCTACTTGATTCAATGATAAATTAGAAACGGTTATAACAACATCAGAATCTCCGTTTTTTAAAGTTTCAAACTCCTCAATAGTTAGACTGTTCTCAATAAGCTTACGCAAATTTTCACTTTCACCAAAAGTCTTTTTACCGCTCATGAAATTTCTAAGAACATTCCAGTGATTTATAGAAATCTCTTCGTTGCCTCGAATATTCTTTACCAAAAAAGGACAATTATTAAATATGCTTTTTTGATTAACATTAGAATAAATTTCTTTAATCTTATCTAGCTTACCCAAAGCTAAATGAGAAATAAGTAAGCTCCCCGTAGAAGTGCCTACAAAAATATCATACTTTTTTCCTTGTTCTTGAATAAGGTATTGGGCAACACCACCTGCAAAGGCTCCTTTACTACCACCACCAGAAATAACCAATGCTTTCATTATTACTTTAATTTCGTTTTAAGATAACGCAAATCTGATGAATTTAGTTGAATTGCTACCTTTTCAATTTCTTTTTTCTGTTCTTCATCATTCCATAAGGTATCAAATAACTGTCTGGCATAATTTCTAAACTGCCAAGAATGATGGTTGGTTGCCTTTATCAAATTTATATAAGCATCATCATTGAGGGCTTTAATTTCAGATAAATACTGAAACGCTGTTTGCCGAACTTCTGGATTATAAATAGTGTTAGTATAACCAACAAGCTCTCGATGATAATAAACACTTTCTGTAGGATTATAATCAGGAGTAAACAATGCCAATGTCAGCCAAAGCAAACGCACATTCTTATTTGGCAAACCAATTATATCTTTAGTTTTTTCTAGATAAGTACTTCTATCATAATCAAAACTGGACCATAGATTATAAAGCATTAATTCATCGGTAATATAACTATCATCTAATAACAACGGCTCTGCATACTCTTTTAAACCCTCAGGAATTACACCCATTTTCTGAGCAATAAATTGCCGTATTCTAATATCTTCACTAGCAATTAAAGGCAAAAGTTCTAATTCAGGAAAATCACCTTTTTGTTGAAGCAATTCTAACTTCAATTCCGTAGCTAATTCTGAATCGTTTAAAATTTCAGGGGAATTAAAATTTTTCTCATCATCATGTTTTAAGACATAATACATTCTTACTGATGAACTATTTTTCATTAAATAATCTTTCGCAGCATCAATTGGAAATACGTCTCCTTCTAACCAAATAGCTTTAAAATCACTTAAATCATAATTGCAAGTTTCCTCCATTTCAGCAATAAATTCTGCAACAGTCACATTTTGGAACTGATATTTATTCAAGTAATTTCTAATTCCGGTTTTAAAATTCTCTTCTCCTATTTTATCTTTTAAGACAGCTAAAGCCCAAGCTCCTTTTTCATAGAAAGTTAGGCTACTAGCTTTCGGGTTCAATAAGCTCTCCCCTTCACCTTTTTCTGAAATATTATTAAGAGTTTTAGACGTTTCAAATAACTTCCAGAAAAAATGATCATCACCAAAAATCTCCTTCTCAGCCAAATATGCGTAGTAAGTAGCAAAACCCTCATGTAACCAATGATGCTCGCTGTTTTTTTCGGTAACAAAATTACCAAACCATTGATGCGCCAATTCATGTGCATTAATGTTCACATAATTTCTATCAATAAACGAAGTGGAATCAATGACATAAGCATCAGAGAAAAAAGTAGCGCTAGTATTTTCCATACCGGCATATAAAAAATCATGTACAGGAACCTGCTTATAATCTTGCCAAGGATACCCCACGCCAATTTCATTTTCTAAAAAATCAAATATCCTTTTTGTATATCTATAAGTAGGTTCCACTTTTAGACTATCATTAGGGTAATAGTAATTTTCAATTCTTACTCCGCTATCAGATTTCAAAACTTGCTTATTGTAATTGCCTATAGCGAACGCCAACAAATAACTACTCATTGGTTTTTTCATATCAAATAACCAAATAGCATCTTCCTCATCATTATCAGTTTTTAAAAGTAGGTTACCATTCGCAATTACTTGATATTTTTTATCGGCTTCAATTGTAAAATCAAATTCTACCTTTTCTTCCATATCATCAAAACTAGGGAGCCAATGGCTGGTGTATTTTCCTTGCCCTTGCGTCCATATTTGTTCATTGCCTTCCACATCATCATCCCAACCAATGAAATAGACCGTTTGTTTGGGTTTCGCCACATATTCAAGAAACAGTTTATGCGATTCTCCCTTTTTGAATTTATGTTTAATGGAAATTGTCTTTTCTGTAGCAGTAAAAACTATCTTTTTCCCATCAAGTTCTACTTTTGAAAAATCCATATTCTTTGCATCAAAAAATACGGAATCAACATTTTGTAACACATTAAAACGATAGATCACTCCACCTTTTATCTTTTTCTCTTTAGGTAATGGACCTAAGTAAACCTTCCCTTTTATAAAATCTACTTTATCTTGATGTTGACCATAAGAACTGAAATAAAAACAAAGAATAAAGGCTAGAACTATTTTTTTCATACAAATTAATAAGCTAGTAGAAACTCAAATTTAATACTTTAGTTTGTCGCAATTCTACCTAAAGACTATTTTAGTGCCATGAACGCAAACTTCTTGCAAACCCCTGTTGTATACCTAAAAGGTGTTGGTCCAAATAGGGCTGAAACCTTAAAGTCTGAATTGGGGATTGAAACCTGTCAAGATTTGCTGAATCTTTTCCCTAATCGATATATAGATAAGACCCAATATTATAAAATTAGTCAGCTACAACGCAGCAGTGCCGATGTTCAAATAATTGGTAAGGTCGTTCACTTAAAAACAGTTGAACAAAAGAAGGGTTCGCGCTTAGTAGCCCGTTTTAAAGATGATACCGGCGAAATAGAATTGGTTTGGTTTAGGGGGCAAAAATGGTTGCGAGAAAACCTTAAACTGAACATACCTTATGTAATTTTTGGAAAATGCAATTGGTACAATGGCACATTTTCAATGCCGCACCCAGAAATGGAACCCTTGTCTGCACATCAACAAGGCACTAAAGTGTATATGCAACCTGTGTACCCATCCACAGAAAAACTAAGTAACAAAGGCATAACAAATAAGGTAATCAGTAAGATTTTACAACAGCTTTTTATGGAGGTGAACGGTAAATTTTCTGAAAGCCTATCGGATAAATTACTGTACGAATTAAAACTACTACCAAAACCGGAAGCATTATTCAATATACATTTCCCTAAAAGTCAAGAGTTATTGGCGAAGGCACAATTTCGCTTAAAGTTTGAAGAGTTATTCTATATTCAACTACAGCTGATAGGTAAAAATGTATCTCGAAAGAAAAAAATTAAGGGCTTCCCTTTCAATGAAGTAGGTGACTATTTTAAAGATTTTTACTCTAATAAATTACCTTTTGAACTTACTGGTGCTCAGAAACGAGTAATTAAAGAAATTCGCGCAGACCTCGGCAGCAATGCCCAAATGAACAGGTTATTACAGGGCGATGTAGGATCGGGTAAAACCATTGTTGCCGTAATGACAATGCTTTTGGCAATTGATAACGGATTTCAAGCTTGTCTTATGGCACCCACAGAAATTCTAGCCAACCAGCATTATCAAGGCATTTCTGAATTGCTGGAAGGAACGGAGATTACTTGTGCTCTATTAACAGGTTCCGTCAAAAAATCGGCTCGTAAACCTATCCATGAACAATTAGAAAACGGAGAGTTGAATATTCTAATAGGCACTCACGCCTTATTAGAAGATAAAGTAAAATACAAAAATTTAGGTATCGCCATTATTGATGAGCAGCATCGTTTTGGCGTAGCCCAGCGTTCTAAATTATGGCATAAAAATGAGTTTCCGCCACATATTTTGGTAATGACAGCAACACCAATACCTAGAACATTGGCAATGAGTTTGTATGGTGATTTAGATATCTCTGTTATAGATGAATTACCACCCGGGCGTAAACCTATAAAAACAGTACACCGTTATGATGCCAATAGATTAAAGGTTTTTGCATTTATACGAGATGAGATTGAAAAAGGCAGACAGATATATGTGGTTTACCCATTAATTCAAGAGTCTGAAGCAATGGATTATAAAGATCTAATGGATGGATATGAGAGTATTGCTCGTGATTTTCCACAGCCAAAATATCAGATTTCTATTGTTCACGGTCAAATGAAACCAGCGGACAAGGAGTTTGAAATGAACCGTTTTGTACAGGGCGAAACTCAAATTATGGTTGCAACCACCGTTATTGAAGTTGGGGTTAACGTACCTAATGCTTCAGTAATGATTATTGAAAGTGCGGAACGTTTTGGTCTTTCGCAATTACATCAGTTACGTGGTCGTGTTGGGCGTGGTGCCGATCAAAGCTTTTGTATTCTGATGACGAGTCATAAATTATCTAGCGAAGCTAAGACTAGACTAGAAACCATGGTAGCCACCAATGACGGATTTGAAATTGCAGAGGTTGATCTAAAACTTCGAGGTCCCGGCGATATTATGGGAACCCAACAAAGCGGACTATTAAATTTAAAAATAGCCGATATCGTTAAGGATAACGATATCTTAAAATCTGCTCGTTACCACGCCTTGCAACTACTAAAAGAAGACCCATCTTTAAGTAAATCAGAGAATCTAATTATTAGACATATGTACGCCCAGTTGGTGAAGCATAAAAATATCTGGACATATATTAGTTAACAACAGTTTCATTAAAACAAACCCAATCGTTTGTTTCATAAAAGCTTAAAAAGATACAATCATTTAGACTAATTATTAATCCGTGTGCGAAGTTCATAAATTGAAACAACAAACAATATAGAAGCTATTGTTATGAGCAATGAAGTAAATTTCCATAGATACTGGTTATCTATATAAACATTTTTTGGCTCATCAATATCATATTTCAAAAGCACACTTTCACCTATTTCATATGGTTTAAAATCTTGATAATTACCATTATTTAAGGTAAACTTAAAATTATCTTTTGTAACAAAAGAAAATGAAGGTGAGTATACTAGCTTTTTACTGCCAAATATTGCTTGTGAACTTTTTGTTTTTGAAAGATATTCAGTAATCACACCTTCTGTCTGAATTCCAGAATTTTCAACTTTTAGCTTTCTATAAATTTGAGACCCTCCAAATATTAATAAAATCAAGCTACAAACTAGCATGATATAAACGAACAAAATACTATGATTTTTCATTATAATTATTAATGATATAAATTATTAAATTCACTTTGTTCAAAACGAAATAAAACCCTGAATATTTTAAAATTAACAGATAATTACATTTTGAACATCGTAATTTACAAGTGTGTTAATTTCTAAGAAACCCTTGTTTTTAATAGATTTGTGAACTTAGATTAGAAAGAATATGAGCGCAACAAAAACATTATTTGACAAAGTGTGGGATTCCCACGTAGTACATAAAATACAAGATGGTCCTGATGTACTGTTCATTGACAGACACATGGTTCATGAAGTAACAAGCCCTGTTGCTTTTCTAGGTATTAAGAACAGAAATATTCCTGTTATGCATCCTGAGAAAACATTTGCAACAGCTGACCATAACACTCCAACTATTAACCAACATTTACCGGTTGCAGATCCACTTTCTGCAAACCAGTTAAGAATGTTAGAAGAAAATGCTAATGAATATGGTATTTCTTATTGGGGATTAGGCCATGCAAAAAATGGTATTGTACACGTTGTAGGTCCTGAATACGGTATTACCCAACCAGGTGCTACTATTGTTTGTGGAGATTCACATACTTCTACACACGGTGCTTTTGGTGCAATTGCTTTTGGTATTGGTACATCTGAAGTTGAAATGGTATTGGCTACACAATGTATTATGCAGCCTAAGCCTAAGAGAATGCGTATTAATATTAACGGTAAAATGAGTAAAGGGGTTACACCTAAAGATGTGGCTTTATTTATCATTTCTCAATTAACGACTTCTGGTGCAACCGGGTATTTTGTAGAATATGCTGGAGAAATTTTCAGAGACATGAGTATGGAAGGTCGTATGACCGTTTGTAACTTAAGTATTGAAATGGGTGCCCGTGGAGGTATGATCGCTCCTGATGAAAAAACATTTGAATATGTAAAAGATCGCGAGTTTACTCCAAAAGGTGCAGATTGGGATAAAGCAATGGCATATTGGGAAACATTATATACCGATGAAGATGCCATTTTCGATAAAGAATTAACTTTTGATGGTTCTCTTATTGAACCTATGATTACATACGGTACCAACCCAGGAATGGGAATGGGAATTTCAAATGATATTCCTATGGCAAATGACGTTCAAGGTGGTGCTACTACATACCAGAAATCATTGAAGTATATGGATTTCAATGAAGGCGATAGTATGATGGGCAAACCTATTGATTTTGTTTTCCTAGGAAGTTGTACAAATGGTCGTATAGAAGATTTTAGAGCTTTTGCCTCTATCGTAAAAGGCAGAAAAAAGGCTGACAATGTTACGGCATGGTTAGTACCTGGATCTCATAAAGTTGAGGCTGCTATTAAAGATGAAGGAATTCTTGATATTTTGACCGAATCTGGTTTTGAACTTCGTGAGCCTGGTTGTTCTGCTTGTTTGGCAATGAACGATGATAAGGTACCAGCTGGAAAATTAGCGGTAAGTACATCGAACAGAAACTTTGAAGGTAGACAAGGACCTGGTTCAAGAACGTTATTAGCTAGTCCGTTAGTTGCTGCTGCAGCTGCCGTTACCGGTAAAGTAACTGACCCAAGAGAATTAATGGTAGAACTTGTATAACAAGTTTACCTTTCGCTATTAGCCCTTGGCTTTTAGCACAATAACAATTATAATAATACAAGCTATTGGCTAACACCCATGAGCAAAAAGCTATAAAAAATGGCATACGATAAATTCGACATATTAACTTCAACTGCGGTTCCTTTACCTATAGAAAACGTAGATACAGATCAAATTATACCTGCACGATTTTTAAAGGCAACAGAGCGTGTTGGTTTTGGCGACAACCTTTTTAGAGATTGGCGTTACAACCAAGACAATACCTTAAAAGAAGATTTTGTTTTGAACCAAGATAAGTTCAGTGGTAAAATATTAGTAGGTGGTAAAAACTTTGGTTCGGGATCATCTCGTGAGCATGCTGCTTGGGCAGTTTATGATTACGGATTTAGATGTGTAGTTTCAAGTTTCTTCGCAGATATCTTTAGAGGTAACTGTCTTAACATCGGTGTATTACCTGTACAGGTAAGTGCCGAATTTTTACAGAAAATCTTTGATGCTACAGAAGCAGACCCAACTACAGAGTTAGAGGTTAATCTAAAAGAGCAAAATATCACTTTACTATCAACAGGCGAAAGTGAGTCTTTTGATATTAACGGCTACAAGAAAAACAACATGCTTAACGGTTTTGATGATATCGATTATTTATTGAACATCAAAAAAGATATTGAAACATTCGCAGAGAGTACTCCGCTATAAACTCATATATCAAAACAATACAAAGCATTTACGTTAACTAACCCAATGCCATTTTTCAAATCGAAAAATGGCATTTAGAACACATGAAAAAAAGAAAGTTAGAAATAATGGATACCACCCTAAGGGATGGTGAACAAACTTCAGGCGTATCCTTTTCTGCATCAGAAAAACTGACCTTGGCAAAACTACTTTTAGAAGAACTGAAAGTAGACCGAATTGAAATTGCATCTGCTCGCGTTTCTGATGGAGAGCTTGAAGCTGTTCAGAAGATTACCGAATGGGCTGGTGAAAAAGGTTATTTAGAACGTGTAGAAGTACTAACTTTTGTAGATGGAGGTATTTCATTAGATTGGATGCAGAAATCTGGAGCGATTTCTCAAAATTTACTGACCAAAGGTTCCATGAACCATTTAAAGTATCAATTAAAGAAAACTCCCGAGCAACATTTTTCTGAAATCGCCGAAATTTTTAAACAAGCCACAGAAAGAGGTATTATCAATAATATCTATTTGGAGGATTGGAGTAACGGAATGCGAAATTCAAAAGAATATGTTTTTGAGTTTCTAGATTTTCTATCCACTCAAAATGTAAAAAGAATATTACTGCCAGATACATTAGGTATTTTAACGCACACCGAAACATATGCGTATTTATCTGAAATAGTACAAAAGTATCCTAGTTTACATTTCGATTTCCACGGTCATAATGATTATGATTTGGGTGTTGCTAATATTATGGAAGCTGTAAAAGCTGGCTGCCATGGTTTACACCTTACCGTAAACGGTATGGGCGAAAGAGCTGGTAACGCACCTATGGCAAGTGCTGTAGCGGTTATCAATGATTTTTTGCCAGAAGTAGAAATTAGTGTAAACGAAACCTCGTTATATAAAGTAAGTAAGTTGGTATCTGCCTTTACAGGCTTTACCATACCGGCAAACAAGCCTATTGTTGGTGATAATGTGTTTACCCAAACTGCCGGTATACATGCCGATGGCGACAGCAAAAACAATTTATATTTCAGTGATCTAATGCCAGAACGTTTTGGCAGAAAAAGAAAATATGCATTAGGTAAAATGTCTGGTAAAGCCAACATTCAAAAAAACCTGCAAGAACTTGGTTTAACCTTAAACAATGAGGAATTAAAAAAAGTTACTGCACGTATTATTGAATTAGGAGATAAAAAAGAACGTGTTACTAAAGATGACCTTCCTTTTATTATTTCTGATGTTTTGGATACTGCAGATTACAAACAAAGAGTTTTTGTAAAATCTTACGTATTAACACATGCTAAAGGCTTAATGCCTTCCACTACCCTATCTGTAGAAGTAGATGGTAAAATATATGAAGCACATGCACAAGGAGACGGACAGTATGATGCTTTTATGAATGCTTTAAAAAAAGTATACATTGCAAAGAAGAAAATACTCCCAAAATTAACTGATTATGCTGTTAGAATACCACCAGGTAGTACTTCCGATGCATTGTGCGAAACAGTTATCACTTGGGAATTGGATGGAAAAGAATTTACGTCAAGAGGTTTAGATTCTGACCAAACGGTTAGTGCGATTAAAGCTACCGAAAAAATGTTGAATATAATTTAAACAGATTGCTTTACTACTTTTTATAAGTAGGTCTTAGCAACATACAAACACATCAAATGAAATTAGATATTGCCTTATTGGCCGGTGATGGTATCGGTCCTGAAGTTATTGATCAAGCAGTAAAAGTATGTGATGCCATTGCAAAAAAGTATGAGCACCATATTACTTGGAAACCTGCTCTTACAGGTGCAGCGGCCATTGATGCCGTTGGTGAGCCTTACCCAGATGAGACACATGAAATATGTGCAAATGCGGATGCAGTTCTTTTTGGCGCTATAGGCCACCCACGTTTTGATAATGACCCTTCTGCAAAAGTTCGTCCAGAGCAAGGGTTATTGAAGATGAGACAGAAATTAGGTTTGTTTGCCAATGTTAGACCAACCTTTACTTTTCCTTCTCTAATCGATAAATCTCCTTTAAAAAGAGAACGTATTGAAGGTACTGATTTAATAATCTTAAGAGAATTAACTGGTGGCATCTACTTTGGTGAACGAGGAAGAAAAGATGACAGTAATACCGCCTTTGATACTATGACCTACCAACGTTTTGAAATCGAAAGATTAGCTAAAAAAGGTTTTGATTTCGCTATGAAGCGTTCTAAAAAATTATGTTGTGTTGATAAAGCCAACGTATTGGAATCATCAAGACTTTGGAGAGAGACTGTACAGGCTATGGAAAAAGATTATCCAGAGGTGGAAGTTACTTATGAATTCATTGATGCGGTTGCAATGCGCTTAATTCAATGGCCAAAAGGATATGATGTAATCATTACAGCAAACTTGTTCGGTGATATTTTAACTGATGAGGCATCTGTAATTGCAGGTTCTATGGGACTTATGCCTTCATCATCTGTAGGTAGTAAAGTATCTTTATACGAACCTATTCATGGTTCGTATCCACAAGCAGCTGGTAAAGACATCGCTAACCCGTTAGCTACCGTACTTTCTGCAGCTATGCTTTTTGAAGATATGAATATGACAGAAGAAGCTGAAGAAATTAGACGCGTAGTCAACAAATCATTAGCAGAAGGTTACGTAACCGAAGATCTTGCCGATGGTGGCAAAAGTTATAAAACAAGTGAAGTTGGCGATTGGTTAGCTAGCAACATTTAAGAAATATACTATAAATAAAAATCCCTTTAATCAAAGATTAAAGGGATTTTTTATATCTGATAGCTACGGTTTACTTAAATACTTGTAGCTATTGCAATTTCTTGTTCATAAATACTTTTAACAATCGCACGTAAATCAGGAATTACGGTTTTAACCAATTTCGATGGTCCGTTGATTAGTACACAAATACCTAAATCCGAATCTGGAAAAAGCGCAATTTCATTTCTGTAGTTGTTAACACTACCACCATGATGCCAAATAGTTTCCACAGGCGCATTCTCATTCTCTTTTACAGTGTGTATTCTCCAACCAAATCCATAACCTGAACTCACATGTCCTGGCCATTTTTGATAATATTTTCTATGACCATTTAATTCTACAAAAGGTTTAAATACCTGAGCCATATTGTCTCTAGACATTATATCAGGATTATGACCTAATAAGAAACGCATCCACTTAGCCATATCTTCAGAATTTGCATTGATACCACCGGCAGCAATAGCATTATAGTAGTTATCTCTTGGCAAAACTGTTCTCAATCGATGACCTCTTCTAATATGTGGTAGCGCAATATTTTCATTTTGCATTAATGTCTTATGATCCATAGACACAGAAGTCATACCCAAGGGTCTAAAGAATTTTTCTTCTAAAAGCATTTGAATATCTTTTCCTGTTGCTTTCAACATCACTTCTTGTGAAACAGAAAACATGGCATTTTGATAGCTATATTGAGAACCGGGTTCGGCTATCGGATTTATTTTATCGAATTTTTCGCTAATCGAAGACATGGTGTAACCCGCCTCCACTAAATCTGTATAACTGTGGTATGGAGTTCCTGTAGTGTGAGAAAGTAAATGTGCTACTTCTATTTTTTGAGTATTCTGTTGATTACCAAAATGGAAATTTGGTAAATAATCTGCCACTTTATCATTTAGGTGTAATTTACCTTCGCTTTCTAAATTAGCTGCTAAAACACCGGTAAAGCCTTTTGAGATAGAACCTAATCTAAATAAGGTTTCCTCGTCTACCGTTTCACTACCATTAGAACTTCGCTTACCATATCCATCGGATAAGATAACGGAATCACCGTTTACTATACTTACACCTGCTCCTACGATATCTCCAGCTGAAATAGCTTTGTTGAAATAATCGGTCAAGGCATCGTTCAATGCTTTTTGACGTATGTTATAGAGTTTAATCTCCCTTTTCTCCGCAAGAGTTTTAACAGGATTAGGATCTGCAATGATAGCTTTAGAATGCTCTGGCTTAAATGAAGAAGCCGTAAGAACAAAAAGTAAAAGAACAATAATTATGGCTCCCAGAAATAGTTTGGTACGTGACACAGCATTGTAAGTTTTGGTACTCTAACAACGTGATAAAATGGATAAAATTACCGATGAACTACATAAAATGAAAAATTTAACAATCAAACCAACTGATTACAAGGCAAGAAAATAAATTGAAAATAAGCATGCGGCTGAATATTTAGACAAAAAAAAGGAACCCCATTTTGAAGTTCCTTTTTTAAAATTTATAAAAATAAAGACTAACAGCTCATCGCCATTTTTCTATATTTAATTTCTTTTCTCTTTCTAGCTATCAAAATAGCTACAGCGATTGCAACACCGGAAAAAGCTAAAATAGCGCCTACTAAACTAGAGTAAACAATTCCATACCCAAATGCTATTGGCAAGCCAGCTAAATAAGCCCCAGAAGCATTACCCATGTTAAACGCACTTTGGTTCATTGAAGAACCCAGCATTTCTGATCCTTTTGATGTTTTAATAATTGCCATTTGAATAGGTGTGGCTACAGTAAATGAAATTGCTCCAATAACAAAAGTCAATACCATTAATAAATATGGGTTAGTTGCAATAACCATATTCAACAATAAAATACCGCACATAACCGACAAGCTAATGATTACCGCTTTCAAGGGTGAGAATAACTCTGCCATCTTCGCACCTAAAAAATTACCAACTACCATACCTAAGCCAGCCAACATCATAGCGTAACCAACAAAATGGTTTGGCAAACCAGCGACATCTGTAATTAAAGGGGCTACGTAACTGTACCAAGCAAAGAATCCGCCTGTACCTATAGTGGTCAGTGCAATTAATGCCCAAAGTTCAGTATTCTTTAATCCTTTAGAAACACTTACTTTCTCTTCGGTTTCGTCTACTTCAATTTTTGGCATCCATAGGTAAATGCTTCCTAAAGCCAATAAACCAACAAAGCCTACTAGGTAGAAAGAAACACTCCAGCTGAACTGCTGCCCTAAATATGTTCCTATTGGCACACCAATAACATTGGCTACCGTAAGACCGGAAAACATAATTGAAATAGCTTGCGCACCTTTGCCTTTTTTAGCCAATTTTGTAGCTACTACAGCACCGATACCAAAAAAAGCACCGTGCGGAATACCAGATAAAAATCTCATAAACAACAAACTGGTATAACCTGTAGCAAGTCCGGACAAGGTATTAAATACTGTAAACCATATCATTAATAAGAACAGCATTTTCTTAGGCGTAAGCTTAGAACCTAAGCCTGTTAATAATGGTGCACCTACTACAACGCCCAATGCATAAGCTGCAATAAAGTGACCTGCCTGCGGAATTGTTATTCCTAATGACCCAGAAACTTCTGTCAAAATTCCCATAATAACAAATTCGGTAAGTCCTATTCCAAAACCTCCGATGGCTAAAGCAAATAATGCTTTCTTATTTGATTTTATAGCATCCATAACTTATAAATTTTAAGTTTAACATATATACTATAGGTTCTCGATCAATTTTAAAAAGACAAAGTTAAAACCAATATCCCGGTTAAAACACGCATGAATTACCATATTTATGTTAATAATTAACCGTGTGAATTGGCAACATATATTCAGTTTTTACATTTCAGTATAGAAATTCTACAACTGAGAAAATCAATTTATTCAAAACTTCAATTACGATTCATATTTGTGATATCAATCAAAATATAATCAACAATGAAGACGCTATTATTCTTATTACTTACAGTTTTATGTTCCAATGCATTCTCACAATCAACCATTTCGGGCAAAATTATTGATCAACAAGGCTTGCCAATTATGGGAGCAAGTGTTTATCTAAAAGGTACTTATGACGGTACTGCTACCAGTGAAGATGGCACATTTACATTTGAAACAACCGCAACCGGCTTACAAACATTAATTGCGTCTTCCATTTCATTTGAGACTTATTCTAAAGCAGATGATGTCACGAAGCTCAATACCATAACCATAAAACTCAAAGATGATGTGAATACCCTAGATGCCGTAACCGTAAATGCCGGAACGTTCAATGCTGGCGACAACGCCAAGGTTACCGCATTAAAACCTTTAGATATTGTAACCACAGCAGGAGCTTTAGGGGATTTTGTTGGCGCTTTGCAAACATTACCAGGAACATCAAATGTTGCCGAAGACGGAAGGTTATTCGTTAGAGGTGGTGGCGCAGAAGAAACACAAATTTTTGTAGACGGTATGCGTGTATTTACACCCTACTCCCCTTCTGCAAACAACATACCCACAAGAGGTAGGCTATCTCCATTTCTATTTAAAGGAATTACATTTTCTACCGGAGGATATTCAGCTGAATACGGACAAGCCTTATCAAGTGTTTTACTTTTAAATAGTATAAACGAACCACAAGAAGAGAAAACTGAAATTTCTATTATGACCGTTGGCCTGGGACTTGGAAATACCCAAAAATGGAAGAAAAGTTCACTTAGCTTAAATACGTCCTATATCAATTTAACTCCTTATCAAAAACTGTATCCTGATAATAATGAATGGCATAAACCTGTAGAATCTGTAGGTGGTGAAGCGGTTTATAGATATAAATTCAATAACGACGGACTTTTAAAAGTTTATGGAGCATACAGTTCGGTAGACTTTGATCTAACACAAGAAGATATTAATGTAGCTGATGGTATACGTTTCGGACTTAAAAATAGAAATCTGTACATCAACTCCTCTTACCAAGATTTCTTAGAAAAAGACTGGAGCATTGCAACAGGTATTAGTTTCGCCAATGACCGCTCTGAAATAAAATATAATAATTCTGACATCACAGATATTGAAAACTCGGCACATCTAAAAATCGCTTTCAAAAAGTTCTTTTCTAGTCGCTACAAATTGAACTTTGGGACAGAATATTTCGCAACAAACTTCACAGAGAACTTCGAAGATTCTAATTTTGAAGACGATTATGAATTTGATAATAATATATTCAGCAGCTTTGTAGAAACAGATATTTTCTTTTCGAAAAAACTTGCTACTAAGATTGGATTAAGAGGAGAATATTCTGAACTATTACAAGAATTCAATCTTTCACCAAGATTATCACTAGCCTATAAATCCGGTGCAAATTCTCAATTCTCTTTGGCATATGGTGAATTCTTTCAAAATCCGAAGAACGATTACTTAAAATACAATTCTGATTTTACTGCTGAGAATACAACCCATTACATAGCCAATTATCAATATGTAAAAAACAAACAAATATTTAGAGCAGAAGCATATTACAAAGAGTATGGTGATTTAGTAAAATACGACACACCCTTCGCACTGCCGACTTCAACTTACAACAATAGTGGAAGTGGTTATGCAAAAGGATTGGATATATTCTGGAGAGATAATAAGTCCATTAAAAATACTGAGTATTGGATGTCATACTCCTATCTAGATACTGAAAGAGATTACCAGAATTACCCAACAAATGCTACTCCTGATTTCGCATCAAAACACAACGCATCTTTAGTAGTAAAACGTTGGATTGAAGATTGGAAAAGTCAATTGGGCTTTAGCTATAATTATTCATCTGGAAGAAAATACACAGACCCAAATTTAGGAGGATTCTTAACGGAGGAAGCAAAAAGTTTCAATTCTTTAAATGCAAATTACGCGTACTTAATTAGTCCGCAGAAAATATTATACGTATCGGTAAGTAATGTATTAGGAACTAAAAATGTAAACGGTTATCAGTATGCCAATCAAACCAATACAGATGGTTTATTTGACAGAAGAACCATTACCCCCGCTGCAGATCGTTTCTTTTTCATAGGTTTCTTCTGGACAATAAGTGACAATAAAAATGACAACCAATTAGATAATCTTTAAAAATTACAATTCAACACCAATAACCTACAACTGGGTCATCTATTTTATAAAAAGCAACGGAATAAAAAGATATTTGAACATCAATAAATAACTAAAAACTTTACATCATGAAAACAGTACTATTAATTGCCACATTTATTTTTACGCTAAGCCTAAGTGCACAAACACCATATGAAAAAGGTATGAATGAAGCTTTTGCTTTATGGGAGCAACAAAAAAACACGGAGGCTGTGCAACTATTTGAAAGAATAGCATCTGCAGAAACCGATAATTGGCTACCACCCTATTATGCCGGATTAATAGAAATAGTAAGCAGTTTTGGTTTAAAAGACGAAGCGTTATTAAATACAAAGCTGACAAGGGCGAAAGAATTTTTAGATAACGCCTCGGAAATATCAGAAAACAATCCTGAAATAATGATTACATATGCGCTATTGAACACAGCCTACATTGCTTTTGATGGTGCAAAATACGGTATGACTTTGTCTGGAGAAAATGTAGCTATCTATCAAAAGGCACTAGCAATTGCACCAAGCAATCCAAGAGTACTATTAGGCAAGACTGAATGGGATATGGGCGCAGCTAAATTCTTCGGTAAATCTATAGCACCCTATTGTGAAGATGTTGAACGTGCCATTGTATTATTCAATGAAGAAGAACAAACAATACCCTACTACCCATATTCCGGTTTAGAAAGAGCTAGCGAGATCAGTGCTAATTGTAAAAAAGAAACCTCCCCTAATTAATAGGAGAGGTTTTTTATAGTCTAAGTTAAAGACCTTTATAATATATAATCAGTACTCACAAAATTAGAAAGTTTGGCTTCCAATAAATTCTGAATAATTTCAGTATTTAACTCATTGTCTTTAAATGCTACAAAAGTTCTAATAGAGAACGAACGTAATGCATCATGAACACTTAAGGTTGCTTGTGCAGAATCTTTTCTTCCCGTAAACGGGTATACATCTGGTCCTCTTTGGCAAGAACTATTTAAATTTACACGACAAACCAAGTTTACCAAGGTATCTATTAATGGAGAAAGTGCATAAACATCTTTACCGAATAGGCTTACTTGTTGACCGTAATTACTTTCTGCCATATCATCTAAAGGTTCTTCAATATCAGAGAATGGTACTATAGGGATAATAGGTCCAAATTGCTCTTCTTGATACACACGCATGTCTTTAGTAACTGGGTAAAGAACTGCAGGCCATATATAATTATCAAAATGCTTACCTCCTTTTTTGTTGATGATTTTTGCACCTTTTGAAAGCGCATCATCAATTAAACCTTGAATATAGGCAGCCTTATCAGGTTCTGGTAATGGAGTTAATTTTACTCCGTCTTCCCAAGGATTTCCAAATTTCAACTCATCTACTTTACTGGCAAAATTCTTATTGAACTCCGCACTGATTTCTTCATGAACATACACCACTTTCAATGCAGTACAACGTTGACCGTTAAAAGACAAGGTACCTGCCAGACATTCATTTATGGTTAAATCTAAATCGGCATCTGGTAAAATAATTGCAGGGTTCTTAGCCTCTAGACCTAGTACTAAACGTAATCTATTGCTCTTTGGGTGTTGATCCTGTAGCGCATTAGCAGATTTACTATTACCTATTAAAGCCAGTACATCTACTTTACCCGTTTGCATAATTGGTGCAGCAACAGTTCTACCGCGACCAAATAACACATTTACCACACCTTTTGGAAAACTTGTTTGAAAAGCTTCTAAAAGTGGAGTAATCAATAAAACACCATGCTTTGCAGGTTTAAAGATGGTGGTGTTCCCCATAATAATTGCAGGAATCAACAAAGCAAAAGTTTCATTTAACGGATAGTTGTAAGGTCCTAAACATAATACAACACCTAAAGGTCCTCTTTTAATATGCGCATACACACCATCATGTTTCGTAAACTTTGCAGCATCACGATCTAATTGCTTATAGTCTTCAATAGTATCTTCAATATATTCAACGGTACGGTCAAATTCTTTCTGAGAGTCTGGTAAGGATTTACCAATTTCCCACATTAACAATTTAACTACTTCCTCTCTTTTAGTTTTCATTTTTGCAACAAAAACCTCCATACATTCAATACGGTCTTTAACATGCATTGTTGGCCACACTCCTTGCCCTTTATCATATGCTTTTAAGGCACCATCTAAGGCATCTAACGCTTCTGCCTCCTGCAAATCTGGAATACTACCCAGTAATGTTGATTTGTATTCTTTTGTTGAAGATATGGTAGAATATACTTCTGTAGTCTCACCCTTCCACTCCTTTAATTCTCCGTTGACCAAATAATGTTTTTGGTCTATAATTGATGTAATTTGAAATTCTTCTGGAATCTTAATATCGCTCATTTCATTTTCTATTTTGTACTATGATTGATAATTGAATTATAGATTGATTTCTAAAAAATACTAGAAATTGAATCTGTTGTATTAAAAGTAGTTTAAACCAAATACTCAAACAAGTCCGGTTTATCATTTATATATTCTCCATAGAAATTGTTAGATTTCATACGTTCTATCAATGGCTGCAAGTCGTCTGGATTCTTTAATTCTATACCTACCACTGCCGGCGCATTTTCTCTAGTAGATTTCTTTGAATACTCGAAATGGGTAATGTCATCCGTTGGTCCAAGAATGTCAACCACAAACTCTTTTAACGCACCTGGTCTTTGAGGGAATCTAATGATAAAATAATGCTTTAGTTTTCCATATAGTAATGCTCTTTCCTTAATTTCAGCCGTTCTAGTGATATCATTATTACTACCACCAATAATACACACTACATTTTTACCAGCAATTTCTTCTTTATAATCATCTAAAGCTGCAATAGATAAAGCTCCAGCAGGTTCAACCACAATAGCATCCCTATTATAGAGATCTAGAATAGTTTGGCATGCTTTGCCTTCATCTACCGTAATCATGTTATCTAAATAATAGTTACAGATAGCATAGGTTAAGTTACCTACTTTTTTGACCGCTGCACCATCAATAAACTTATCTATATGATCAAGCGAAACTACTTCTCCCGTATCTATTGATGTTTTCATAGACGGCGCACCTTTTGGTTCTACCCCAATAATTTTAGTACTCGGCGAAAGCTCACTAAAAACACTAATAAGTCCAGATGCTAGACCACCACCACCAATGCAAACGAAAAGATAATCTATAGGTGTTTTTGATTGCGAAATCAACTCAAGACCAACAGTAGCCTGACCCTCTATAATTTTAGGGTCATCGAACGGATGCACAAATATTATTCCGTATTTATCACCATAAGTTCTAGCTGCCATTGAGGCATCATCAAAAGTATCGCCTTCCAAAACTATTTCAACCCATTCACCACCAAACAGTTTCGTTTGTTCTACTTTTTGTTTTGGTGTAACCGAAGGCATATAAATAGTACCCTTAATTTTTAAATGGAAGCAAGCAAATGCGACACCCTGGGCATGATTACCTGCACTTGCACAAATGACACCTTTTGCCCGTTCTTCTTCGGTTAAGGAGCTTATTTTATTAAAGGCACCTCTAATTTTATAAGAACGTACTCGCTGTAAATCTTCACGCTTTAAACGAACTTGACAGTTGTATTGTTTTGACAAACGAATACTATCTGTTAGCGGAGTTACTTCTGAAATTTCAGAAATGGTTTGTGCAGCTTGTAAGACATCATCTAATTTTGGAAAATATGTCGGCTTTATCCCTTTCATATTATTTGCATTCTGTTATTAAAAAACTTATAACTCGCATAAAACCTAAATTGTCCGCTTGAGAACATTTCTTTTAAAACTACAACCCAATGAAGAATGATAATTTTTAGAATGTACTCAACCGGACAATCGGTATAGCTATAAAGGATTATAACTTTATACGATAGGCTTCATTGCCGTCATTGACTCACGTAAACGAGTACCAACTATTTCTACCGGATGCGTACGTAATGCCTTATTTATAGCAATTAACTGTGCATTATCAACGTCATTATCAATATCGCCAGAGAAATTAGTACCAATTACATCAGTATCTATTCCCTTCATGAAGTCAGTCAATAAAGGTTTACATGCATGATCAAAAAGATAGCAACCATATTCAGCTGTATCAGAAATAACACGGTTCATTTCAAATAATTTCTTGCGAGCGATGGTATTTGCAATTAACGGAGTTTCGTGTAAAGACTCATAGTATGCAGACTCAGCAATAATACCAGATTCTGTCATTGCCTCAAAAGCCAATTCTACACCAGCTCTTACCATAGCTACCATTAACACACCGTTATCATAAAACTCTTGCTCAGTAATCTCTTGACTACCTGCAGCTGTTTTCTCAAAAGCAGTTTCACCAGTTGCAGCTCTCCACGTTAATAAGTTCTTATCATCATTTGCCCAATCTTCCATCATAGTTTTTGAGAAATGACCAGTCATAATATCATCCATATGCTTTTGGAACAACGGACGCATAATATCTTTTAATTCTTCTGAAAGCTCAAAAGCTTTAACTTTTGCAGGATTTGTAAGACGATCCATCATGTGTGTAATACCACCATACTTCATTCCTTCAGTTATAGTTTCCCATCCGTATTGGATTAACTTAGAAGCATAACCGGCATCAATTCCTTTTTCGATCATTTTGTCAAAACAAAGAATAGATCCTGTTTGTAACAAACCACAAAGTATAGTTTGCTCGCCCATTAAATCTGATTTTACTTCAGCTACAAAAGAAGACATTAATACACCTGCTCTATCGCCACCAGTACCAACAGCATATGCTTTAGCCTGCTCTAATCCTTTACCCTGAGGGTCATTATCTGGGTGAACCGCAATTAATGTTGGTACACCAAAACCTCTTTTATATTCTTCACGTACTTCTGATCCCGGACATTTTGGAGCAACCATAATAACCGTGATATCTTCACGTATTTGCATACCTTCTTCAACAATATTAAAACCGTGAGAATAAGAAAGTGTAGCACCTTTTTTCATTAATGGCATTACCGAACTAACAACAGCAGTATGTTGTTTATCTGGAGTAAGGTTTATTACAACATCAGCAGAAGGTATTAATTCTTGATAAGTACCAACTGTAAATCCGTTTTCAGATGCATTTACAAAAGATTGTCTTTTTTCTTTTATTGCAGCATCACGAAGTGTGTAAGAGATATCTAAACCAGAATCCCTCATGTTCAACCCTTGGTTCAAACCCTGAGCACCACAACCTACGATTACAATTTTTTTGCCTTTTAAAGCATTTACGCCATCTGCAAACTCAGACGAATCCATGAAGCGGCATTTTCCAAGTTGCGTTAATTTATCCCTTAATGATAGCGTATTAAAATAATTGGCCATTTTGTATTTACTTTATTTGATTATTGTTTAGATTATTTATTTAAAATTCTTTTAGTATAGCTGAAATTTTCATTTCATCTTTAGTAACTGATATACGGCCAGATCGTACGAACTGCATAATGCCATAAGGTTTTAATTGATCATGCATTTCATCAATTTCATTTCTTCTACCGCTTTTTGCGATTACAAAAAAGTCTCTTGATACTGTAACAATCTGTGCATTGTTATCTTTTATGATGTTCTGAATTTGACGCTCGTCAAACAGAAGTCCCGATGCTATTTTGAACAAAACTGATTCTTGATAAATAGTTTCATCATCAGTATGATAATATGCCTTTATAACCTCAATTTGTTTTTCTATTTGACCGACAATATTATGCACCCACTTTTCAGTAGTATATGCTACTATCGTAAATTTAGAAACATCGTCAATTTCTGACTTAGATACATTTAAACTTTCAATATTTATATGTCTCTTTAAAAATATACCTGAAATCCTGTTCAGTAATCCAACATTATTTTCTGAATATACTGATATTGTAAACCATTGATTTTCCATAAGCTTTCATTACCTACTCCTTTTTAAAAAGGATTTTATGGTGTCATTATTATTTATCCTTACTACTTCTTTACGGCCATTATTAAGCCAGTAGACCAATTCATTTTGGTCAATTGTAAATCTTCACGTTGTTCTAAATATGCAGTCAATTCAATAACATTATCTTCATGACCGGTTGGCCAATTGGGTTGCTTAGTCATATCATCGATAATGTAAAATCCGCCAACCTGAAGTAAATCCAAAACCTCATCAATTTCACTATACTTACCTGGCCAAGCATCGGCAAAAATCAAATCGAATTTTGCTCCTGAATAATCTTTTATCCAATCTGTACCATCTTGACAAATAACCTCAACCCTATCATCACTACCAAAATAACTAGTAACGATAGAAATTAACGCAGGGTCGTTATCTACTGATATCAATTTAGAATCCGCATCCATACCCTCTATCATCCAAGAAAGACTAAGACCAATACCAGTACCAATTTCTAAAAATCTACCTTTTGGCTTGGAAGCTATTAAGGTCTTGAGAAAGCTACCTACGTGCAAGTCTGACGGCATCGTGAATCCTATCTCTTCAGATTTACGTGTAATTTCCGTATGTATTTTTGGAATGTCTTGTATGTTAGTATCGTTCATGAGATTATTCTTTTCTCTTATTTATTTCAATCTAACATCAGAAACCGAAGCTCCAGAAGGTATCATTGGAAATACGTTGTCTTCTTGTTCTACCTTAACCTCTAAGAAATAAGGTTCTTTAGAGGCCATCATTTCTTGAATGGTAGATTTTAAATCTTTACGCTCAGAAATTCTTTTTGCCTCAATACTATAACCTTCAGCAATTTTTACAAAATCAGGATTCACCATAACCGTCGATGCATATCTTTTCTCAAAGAACAACTCTTGCCATTGGCGAACCATTCCTAAATGCTCATTATTTAAAACAACAATCTTAACAGGTACTTTATGTTGAAAAATTACACCCAATTCTTGAATGGTCATTTGATAACCGCCATCGCCAATAATAGCAACCACTTCCCTATCCATAGCGCCCATTTTAGCACCGATAGCTGCTGGTAAAGCAAAACCCATAGTACCTAATCCGCCAGAGGTGATATTACTTTTAGACTGGGAGAATTTAGCATATCTACAAGCAATCATTTGATGTTGACCTACGTCAGAAACGATAACCGCTTTGTTATTTGAAGCCAAATTAATTTCTTCAATCACCTCGCCCATAGTTAAACCTTCTTTGGTAGGATGAATATCATTTTTTATAATAGTATCGAACTCAATTTTATATTTCTCTTTGAAGATATTATGCCAAGCATCATGCTTATTTTCATTTACTAGTGGCAGTAACAACCCTAAAGTTTCTTTTGAGTTACCTAAAACCGCAACATCTGCATGCACATTCTTATTTATCTCAGCAGGGTCAATTTCAAAGTGAATTACTTTAGCTTGTTTTGCATAAAAATCTAAATTACCAGTTACACGATCATCAAAACGCATACCTATAGCAATTAGTAAATCGCATTCATTGGTCAAAACGTTAGGACCATAATTACCATGCATACCTACCATACCTACATTTAATGGATGAGAAGTATCTAAAGCCGAAGCTCCCATAATAGTCCAAGCTGCAGGTATACCCGACTTTTCAACTAAAGCTTTCAACTCTTGCTCAGCTTTCCCAAGAATAACACCTTGCCCCCATACAATGAATGGTTTTTTGGCGCTGTTGATTAAATCTGCAGCTGATTGAATAGCACTTATTTTTGGTTTTGGAACCGGCTTATAACTACGAACAGCTGTACATTTCTCATAAGAGAAATCGAAAGCATCTATTTGTGCATTTTTAGTAATATCAATTAATACCGGACCTGGCCTACCAGATTTAGCAATGTAAAATGCTTTCGCCATTACTTCTGGTATTTCAGAAGCTTCGGTTATTTGATAGTTCCATTTCGTTACCGGAGTAGAAATACCAATAATATCAGTTTCTTGAAAAGCATCGGTACCAAGTAATTGTCTAGTAACTTGACCTGTAATACAAACCATTGGAGTTGAATCTATCTGCGCATCTGCAAGACCTGTCACCAAATTTGTTGCTCCAGGACCAGAGGTTGCTATTGCAACACCCACTCTACCTGAAACACGAGCATACCCTTGAGCAGCATGCGTAGCACCCTGTTCATGTCTAGCAAGAATATGCGTTAACTTATCTTGAAACTTATATAGTTCATCGTAGACGGGCATAATTGCGCCACCAGGGTAGCCATACATTGTTTCGACCCCTTCGGCCAACAAACAATGAATTATTGCCTCTGCTCCAGAAATCTTAATAGTTTTCTTGGAATCTGTACCTTTTTTCTTCTCTTTTACTGTTTCCATAATTAATAATCAAATTCAAGCATTGCATATAAGAGTTACAATAGCCTGATATTAAAATCCTACTAGAACTAATTAAAATCTAGTCGGTGTTATTTAAAATTCATCGGTAACACAACCTTTAGATGCTGATGATACCATACGGGCATATTTGTATAAGCTTCCTCTTTTCACCTTTAATTCCGGCTGTTTCCAATTCTTTTTTCTTTCCGCTAATTGCTCATCCGTTAGGTTAACCGAAATCTCATTCTTCTCCGCATCAATGGTAATAATATCTCCGTCTTCCAATAAACCAATTGTTCCTCCATCTTGAGCTTCTGGAGCTACGTGACCTACCACAAAACCATGTGTGCCACCAGAAAAACGACCATCTGTAATTAAAGCAACATCTTTACCTAGACCAGCACCCATAATAGCTGCAGTTGGCTTCAACATTTCTGGCATACCCGGTCCTCCTTTTGGTCCTTCATAACGGATAACCACAACATCACCTTTTTTCACTTCACCTCTACCGATACCTGCATTCGCAAGAAACTCGTCATTATATACTTTTGCCGGACCAGAAAAATACAATCCTTCTTTACCTGTAATTTTTGCCACAGCACCTTCTGTGGCAAGGTTACCATAAAGAATACGTAAGTGACCAGTTGCTTTTATAGGATTACTAAGTGGTTTTATAACTTGTTGGTGTTCTAATAAACCAGGAACATCAGCTAAATTCTCAGCAATTGTTTTACCTGTAACGGTAAGACAATCTCCATGTAGCATATCATTATCTAGCATAAACTTCATGACGGCAGGTACGCCACCTACACGGTGAACATCTTCCATTAAGAATTTACCACTTGGCTTTAAATCTGCTAAGAACGGAGTGGTGTCACTAATTTTTTGAAAATCATCTAATGTAAAATCTACATCAGCAGCTTTAGCAATTGCTAAAAAGTGAAGTACGGCATTAGTTGATCCTCCTAAAAGTGTCAGCAAACGAATAGCATTCTCCATAGATTTACGGGTAATGATATCGCTTGGCTTAATATCTTTCTCTAAAAGGTTTCTTAAAGCCTTACCAGAGTTTATAGCATCATATTGCTTATCTTTTCCAATAGCAGGGTTAGACGAATTATAAGGCATTGCCATACCCAAGGCTTCTATAGCTGACGCCATTGTATTTGCAGTATACATACCACCACAAGCACCCGCTCCAGGACATGCGTTCTGAATAACTCCTTTATAATCCTCTTCATTCATAGTACCGGCAACCTTCTCTCCCCATGCCTCAAAAGCAGATACTACATCTAATTTTTTATCTTTAAAACAACCCGAAGCAATGGTACCACCATAAACTAAAACAGATGGTCTATTTAAACGAATCATTGCCATAAGTGCTCCAGGCATATTCTTATCACAACCTACAACAGTAACCAAACCATCATAATTCATCGCTTGAACCACAGTCTCCATAGAATCGGCAATAATATCTCTAGAAGGTAAAGAATAACGCATACCGTATGTACCCATAGATATACCATCACTTACACCGATAGTATTAAATACAAGCCCGACTAAACCGCTACCATTGACACCAACTTTAACTTCTTGTGCCAAGTCATTTAAGTGCATATTACAAGGGTTACCCTCATAACCTGTACTACCAATACCAATTAATGGCTTCTTTAAATCTTCTTCAGTTAAACCTATAGCGTAAAGCATTGCTTGTGCTGCAGGTTGTGTTGGATCTTGGGTTACATTCTTACTATGTTTGTTCAACTCCATAATATAATTCTCGTATGCTTATCTTGATTTTTCAATACTCCTTAATCAAAGATAAAAGTTTATAAAAATTTCTAATTTTAACAATATTTGACAATACAAATTCACTTCACTAAAAAACAACTTAAATAATTGATTTTAAGGTAATTAAAACAATGTTTTATACCACATTCAATACTTCAAAACTGTGTGCAATTATCTATAAAACATAAAAAAACCTGCATCAAATATATCTGATACAGGTTTTTCTACATATTGAAAAGCTATATCATCCCAAATTTGGAATGACAATGACTAGCTCAATTTTTAGATTTGGTAATTTCATACTACAATAGTACTGAAAATATAGATGACAAATAGCCCTTTAACAAAATGGGTTCAAAAAGTAATAAATTAAACCAATTTAAAGCTAATAGGATCCCCGCCTTTTTTTTGTGCTAGAATGCATATTGCCTTATCTGTTAATTGAACAGCTCTTAAGTATCCGCCAGTTGTTTGTCCGTCTTTCATCAGTACAATTAATTTACCCGCCGGTGTCAATTGTACCGTACCAGGTATAGTTGCAGAGGTAAGCATTGAGTATGTATGCGGTGTTATCGTTTCTGTTAGCTGATATGCCATTCTATTATTTTCATGAGCGACTGTAAATGTCTTAGAAAAAATTTCTTCTAATTGCTTATCGCTCAATATATCAAACTCTGGCGCCTTGTTTACTTCTAAAACAGATTCATCTAAAAATGACGCCACCTTAATTTCTGATATTTTTGGCTGAAAATCTTTCGCAAGCGAAAAAGGCACATTATCATTATCAATTAATCTATTGATTTTGGTTATTGGCTTATAAAATGATCTGCTACCCAAAATTTCTTTAGAAGTAAATCCGCCTTTCACGGCAAGGTATGATCTAAACCCTTTTTCTAGACGACCAAAAGAAAGTATATCCCCCTCTTTAATCTCATATACTTTATAATTTTGAATAGGCAAATTATTAAGGGTTGCAGACATTTTTGCCCCACCAAGCGCTATATAGGTTTCTTTTTCAAAGAGTAGCGTTGGTCCGGTCATCGTTATCTCTAGTACAGCAGATGACTCATGGTTTTCTAATAAAGAATTTATTTTAAAAACGGACATTTCGTCCATAACGCCAGATACTGGCACTCCTTTATTTCTATAATGGAATCTACCTGCATCTTGTAACGTGGTATAAAAACCTGCTTTTAGAACTTTAAGCATCTATCTTAATTTTTTCAGGTTTATATATTCCAACTTCTGCTTCTATTCTATGAAGGTCATGTTCTGCTCTTGATATCTTATAGAATTCAATTTTATCGCCAACACTTACAAAACATGGATTCTCTTTGGATGCATCAAAAATAGGCACTGCGCAATTGCCGAGGATATTCCAACCCCCTGGTGATTCTTGCGGATAGATTCCCGCTTGTTTACCTGCAATACCAACAGCTCCTTTAACCACTTTGGGTCTAGGCGTAGCTTTTCTTGGCATCTCTAATTCTTTTTTAATACCGCCTAAATACATAAAGCCAGGTAAAAATCCAATACCGAATACTGTATAAGTAGTCCCAGTATGCAAGGCTATAATCTCTTCTTTTGTTTTATGAAAGTGATTTGCGACCTCTTCAAGGTCCAAACCAAATTCTAAATCATAGCAAACAGGTAACCGCCATAAGTACCTATCTGGTTTTGGAGATTCTTTTAACTGTACATACCAGTTGTTTATATCAGAAGACAACTTCTGAAAATCTATTTGTTTTGTCCTATTAATAATTAAAAGTGAATTATAAGAAGGCACCAACTCCCACTCCTTATTCGTAAACACTTCTTTATTTAAAAACCGTTCAAAATGTAATATCTTTTCTAATATGATTTCACTGACCTCATTTGGCCATTCAATTAAAACAGAATGTACTCCAAATGGTTTAATATTTATTTTAGGGGAATTCACGATTTTATTAGCAGATTATGATGAGGTAATTCATTTGAAAGATACACCAAAATTTGCAATGCTGTAATTGTATCGCCATGAATACAATAGGTATTTGCGATAATAGGAATATTTTCTCCCTTTACCGTTTTTACCTCATTTTCTTTGTACATTCTTAATAGATGAATTAGCACCTCTTTACCATCGGTTATTAAGGCATTGCTTTCTTTTCTAGAAACTAAACTCAAATCAGTATTATAATTTCTATCAGCGAAGGCTTCAACTAGAATTTTAAATCCGTTTTCTAATGCCAATCTTTGAATAATACTACCAAAAGGAACATATAACATTACGCTTTTTTTATATTCATTTAATGCTGTTAAAAACGTGGTCGCTAAACGTTCGTCTTTAGCGATATCATTATATAGTGCCCCGTGAGGTTTAATGTGATGCAATTCAATATCTATCTGACTACATAAAGACACAAACAAATGCATTTGTTGTTTTATACTAAGAATTAATTCATCTTCAGACAAGTTCATAGAAAAACGACCAAAGTTTTCTCTATCAGGATATGATGGATGTGCACCTACCTTTACATTAAACTTCTTTGCCAATTCTAAACAAAATAGTATACTCTCTTTAGAACCTGCATGACCACCACAAGCGATATTACAAGAACTGATGAGCGGAAATAACTTTTCTTCATTACCTACACCTTCCCCTACATCACAGTTAATATCAATAAAATGTTTTGTCATCTATAAAAAGCCTAATACGGTTAAGATACTTTTAGCACCTAATAAAACGGAAAGCAGAATAATCAGTATACCAAATACATTTTGCAATACACTGTTTTTATATTTACCCATAACACCAGCTCTATTTACTACCCACAATAGAAATACTGCGATAATGGGCAAAAGCAATCCGTTAGTAATCTGTGCAAATTTTATAATTTCAATAGGTTTAATTCCGAAGGATAAAAAGAACACTCCTAAAATTAAAATTGTTATCCATATCATTCTAAACTTAGCATCTTTAAAGCCGGCTTTCCAACCAAAACAACTATTTGCAACATAGGCAGCAGCCAAAGGTGCAGTAATCGCAGAAGTAATACCTGCTGCACACATACCTATACCCAAAAAATACAATGCAGCAGAACCGTATAAAGGCTCTAAGGCTTTTGCCATATCCATAACATTGTTTACTTCTGCAGAGTTGATGGCTGCAGCAGATATAATTATACTGACAGAAACAAGTCCGCCTAAAATTATTGAAACTAGCGTGTCTCGCTTAGCTAAATTTAAATCGTCTTTAGATTTCCACTTCTCACTTACCAATGCTGCATGCAGAAAAAGATTATAAGGCACTACGGTAGTACCAACCAAAGCAATTACAGTAAGAATACCCTTTTCTGGTATTGTGGGAATAAACAATCCTTTAATAAGCTCCCATATATCTGGCTTGGTCAAAATTGCCGTCATTACAAAAGATAAACTCATAATAAGTACAAGTACTATAAACACCTTCTCCAAAGATTTATAACTACCTAAGTACAATAATATAAAAGCCAAGCCACCTAATATAAAAGGATATATTTTACTATAAGTCATACCAAATAATGCTTCCATACCCAAGGTAGCGCCACCTATATTACCTGCTTCATAAGAGGCATTACCAATAATAATGGCAGAAAAGATTAATGCTATAACACTATTGCGAATCCAAGGATTATGAAGCTCTTGTTTGATTACATCTGCCAAACCCTTCTGAGTTACGATACCTAAACGGGCAGACATCTCTTGAAGAACGTAGGTTGCTATAATAGATAACAACATGGCCCACAGTAAACTAAACCCAAAATTGACTCCTGCCAAGGTACATGCCGTAACCGTACCAGGACCAATAAACGCTGCGGCTACCAGTACACCCGGACCTAATTTCTTAAACATCTAGTAAATTTATCGTTCTTGTAAATATAATTGGTTAATCTGAATATTCTCACCATACGTAGCATCAATTTCACCACAATTTTAACATTTCAAAATGCCGTTTATCTAAAAAAATGCAGTTCGTCTAAAACTTGGATGTCGTTCATCGAGATTACATACTAATCCAAAAATAACCGGGTTATAGCTATCCCCAAACCTTAAACTTAACCTATTAATGATTTGCTTAGAATGTAACAAAGAACTCGGTTATTTAGACCACAAAAATGCAATGGAGAGTGCTGGCGTAGAGCTTTGCATGAAGCACCATGAACGTATTAAGTTATTGATTAATAAACACAATACACCTTTAGAAGCTATTCAGCTATATTATGCACTGAAAGAAGCTGGTGTAAACCCCATGTTAGAATGGTGGGATGGTAAAAAATCGATCGATATTGCTATTTCTCGTGTAAAACTTAATATTGAAATTGACTCTGAATATGACAAGCTGACCGAACACGAGGCTATCAACAATTTAGAAGAAGCGATGCACTCCTTTAAAAATGGATTTACAACCATTAGAATTCCGCATATCGTAGTACGGTATTACTTAAATGAGACCGTAAACAATATCATCGGAATAATGCAAGGTCTAAAAGCCAACATTAAAGTTATTAACTAAAAAACCAGATATGGAAAATTCTAAAAAAGCATTTAGAAATCCGATTAGAGCAGCAATAGCCACCCTTTTAATCGGTGTGGTAATGCGAATACTTCATTGGCCTTTTTCTGAAGGAATTATTTTCATGTCGTTTGCAGCGATTCTTATTTTGTACGGATTCCGCTTCTTAAAAAAAGAAGAAAAAAAGACCATTGATTTAATTAAAATGGCATTGGTACTTTTTTGGACGACCAACGGACTATTAACAATTTTAGATTTTACCCATACCTTATTTTTTCAAATCGGTACCGCATTCACCTTCATAGCATGGTTTGCGATGGAAGGCACCTCTTACTTTATGTCTAAAGACGATGGCGATAAGAATAGCACGACCGAAATTATATGGAATTTTGTTATGGTAATAGGTGTAATTACCCTTATCTGTGGTGGCCTAATGAAGTTATTAAGTTGGGATTACGCAATACCGACCCTTACACTTGGTCTTACCATTGTAACCAGTTACATACTTAAAGATATTTTTACAGCACCCAATAACAACGAAGACGATATTAATAATGAAGAGTTATATTCATAGCAACTAGAGCACTAATAACATCTAAAAAAATACACTTTAATCATAGAATTACTTAATAAAAAGATATCTATAATTAGAATTTAACAATAATTAAATCAATTCAATATCTATACAAATTAATTCATAATATTGCTGCTCTACCAAAACAATTGAGCACAATTAAAAAGTTATGAAAAAATTCATTTACGGTATATTATTAGTAATACTACTTCTACTTTGTATTTTATTATTATTTAATACTTTTTCATTAACCTCTAAACAGGTTTCTTCAGAACCAATAAAAGAATTGCCAATATCTGATAAGGTATTTACTAATCTTTCAAAAGCCATACAATACCCTACCATCTCTTATAGTGAAGATGCAATACCAGATTCAACAGCTTTTCATGGTTTTCATGATTTTTTAAAGGAAACATATCCACTTACTCATGAACACCTTACTCTAGAAAAAGTAAATGAATATAGTTTATTATATACCTGGAAAGGATCTGACAAAAACAAAAAACCTATAATTTTAATGTCGCATCAAGATGTTGTTCCCGTTGACGAACCTACACTGGGCGATTGGGAAGCAGGACCCTTTGATGGTGAAATTACAGACACCCACATCATAGGTAGAGGGGCATTAGACGATAAAGCATCCCTAATAGCACTAATGGAATCGGTAGAACAATTACTAAAAGAATCTTATACTCCTTCTAGAACTATATACCTTACTTTTGGTCACGATGAAGAAGTTGGCGGATCTAATGGCGCTGCAAAAATCGCTTCATTATTAAAAGAGCGTGGTGTTAAAGCTGCTATGACCATAGATGAGGGTGGTTTTTTAGCAGATGGTCTAATACCTGGAATTGACAATACAGTTGCAATATTAAATTTGGGAGAAAAAGGATTTGCTTCTTTTAAACTTACAGTAGAGACAAACGGTGGTCATAGCTCTGCCCCTCCAAAAGAAAATACTATTGGCATGCTAGCAAAAGCTATTGTTGAATTAGAAAACAATCAATTTCCTTACAAATTGGTAGAACCAGTTAATCATCAATTAGATTATTTAGGAGCAGAATTACCCTTTACAAAAAAAATTGCTTTTGCAAATCCATGGCTATTTAAAGGCCCAATTCTTGAAGCTTTAAACGCACATACTACAACCGCACCAACTATTATTGATGGTGGCCTAAAGAACAATGTAATACCAACAGTTGCTGAGGCAACTATTAATTTTAGAATTCTACCTGGAGAAAATATTGAGGGCGTTAAAAAACATATAGAAAATATCATAAGCGATAAGATAAAAGTAGAACCTGTGGGTTTCTTAACTAACCCTTCCCCTATTTCCTCTATAGAGTCTGAATCTTTTAAAACAATTGAAAAAACAATACGATCTGTTTTTCCTACATCTATTGTTGTTCCAGGATTAACAGGTGGCGGAACAGATGCCAGATACTTCTATGATGTCTCTGACGATGTTTATCGTTTTTATCCTATTCGCTTAAATCCAAAATCACTTACACGTTTTCATGGTATAGACGAAAAAATCAACAAAGAAAACTACAAGGAACTAATTCAATTTAGTTATCAACTAATTAAAAAATTTAATTGAGTTAAATTAAAACATCATAAACAAAAACAATTACCCCAACCAACCCTCTCTGTCGAGTGAACGGTATTGAATGGCCTCTGAAATATGATTACCGTTCAATGCCTGCTCACCGGCTAAATCAGCAATAGTTCTTGCTACTTTCAAAATTCTGTCATAGGCCCTAGCAGAAAGATTCAAACGCTCCATCGCATTTTTCAATAGCGCTTTAGACTTATCATCCAGCTTACAATATTCACGAATCTGTTTCGTATTCATTTGAGCATTATAGTGCACATTTTCCAATCCTTCGAATCTTGCTGTTTGTATTTCTCTACCTGCTGTTACACGCTTTCTAATTTCAACACTCCCCTCTCCTTTTCGTTCTTCGGATAGCTTTTCAAAAGGAACCGGAGTAACCTCTATATGAATATCGATTCGATCTAAAAGCGGGCCAGATATTTTACTTAAATACCGTTGCATTTCTGCAGGCGATGAAGTTACCGGAGCATCTGGGTCATTGAAATAACCACCCGGACTTGGATTCATACTAGCCACCAACATAAAACTACTTGGATAAGTTACCGTAAAACGAGCACGAGAAATAGTAACCTCTCTATCTTCTAACGGTTGGCGCATAACTTCTAACACACCGCGTTTAAATTCTGGCAATTCATCTAAGAATAACACACCGTTGTGAGAAAGGGAAATTTCACCAGGTTGCGGGTATGAACCACCACCTACTAAAGCGACATCTGATATTGTATGATGAGGACTTCTAAAAGGTCTTTGACTCATTAACCCCATATTCTTAATTTTACCAACTACACTATGTATTTTAGTAGTTTCCAAAGCCTCATGCAAAGTCATTGGTGGTAAAATAGAAGGTAACCGCTTTGCTAACATAGTCTTACCAGCACCTGGTGGTCCAATCAAGATTATATTATGTCCGCCTGCTGCTGCAATCTCCATACAGCGCTTAATACTTTCTTGTCCCTTTACATCAGAGAAATCAAATTCTGGAAAATCTAAACTCTTATAAAACTCTTCTCTGGTATCTATTATCGTTTGCTCAAGCGGAATACCTTGGTCAAAGAAGTCTAAAACTTGCTTGATATTATCTATGCCGTACACTTTCAAATCTCCAACAATAGCAGCTTCTTTTGCATTTGCAGTTGGCAAAATGAAACCGGTAAATCCTTCTTGCTGTGCTTTTATTGCAATAGGCAATGCTCCCGTTATAGGCTGCAAACTACCATCTAAAGACAGCTCACCCATGATGATATATTTTTCAATATCCTCAGATTTAATTTGACTTGATGCCGCTAAAATTCCTATAGCCAAGGTAAGGTCATAAGCAGAACCTTCTTTACGAAGATCTGCAGGCGCCATATTTATGGTGATTTTTTTACCTGGAATTTTATAACCGTTGTTCTGTAATGCAGCTGCTATTCTATAATTACTTTCTTTAATAGCATTGTCCGGCAGCCCTACTAAATGATAACCGATTCCCTTATCGATATTTACTTCAACAATTATTGTTGTGGCCTCTACACCAAACACTGCACTCCCATAAACTTTTGTAAGCATTTTTAATCCTTTGGCTTAAATGTAAGGATTTCTTTACTCTTTTGAATTTCAGCTGTATTCATCAACATTTTACGGAACTCTCCATTAACGTACATTTCCGCTTGATCTCTGTAGTGTTTACTAAACGGGTTACCAGATTGTCCCGTAGGCAAAATACTAATGCTATTCTCTACATCAGAGAAATCTACAAGTCTTCTAGTAGAAGGACCTACATTAGTTTTGTAAAAACCTGTTCTATCGTACGAAAATGCCAAGTTGTTTATTACCTCTCTTGTACCATTTACGGGAAATGGACCAACATTAAAAAAGGAACGTAAGGCTGCTATTTGACCAATAGGATGGGGATGTTCAATACTATGCACTCTCTCCCATTGCCAATAATCCATATCATTACCAAAATCTTTTTCTAAAGAAAATACAGCCTCCATAAAAGACATATTTACTATATCTGCCATGGTTTCTTGAACATCGGCAGTATTAACATTATCTAACCAAACTGACTCCTCGTCTTTAGATAATGGTGCTATTAATCTTTTTGTAAAATGGGTTCCTAAAAACTGATTAAACAACTCCGTTTCCAATTCATCTTCAAAAGTATTCTCTAAAAAGTAATACACCCATCTGTTATAAATGGTAGCCTCTATTGATGAAAGTTCATAGTCACCTTTCCACATTTTTAAACTGTCGATAGCTTTTAATCCGTTTTCACTCAATAATGATACATCTAAATATTTAGATAAATTGGTTACAATTTCTGGGTCTACAGCAGAAATAACATCTGTAATCATTTCACTTGCAGTATTTAAATCCCAATCATTCTTAGGTTCTAATAACTGCACTATTCGTTTTCCCCTGTTTTCAGGTAGGTAGTAACCTGGGTATAACATACCTGCAATAGAATCTGGTTGATTGTTGGCTGAGTATACATAATTATTAGGCGGATTTATTGCCTGCGGATTCTCATTAAAACCAATAAATTCTTTTTCTACCGGAAGTCCTTCTCCTACTTCAAAAATCAATTTTGTATTTATTGAATCAGGAATTTTATAAAGCTGAGCTGTGGCAAACCACGCTACATTGCCGTCGTCATCTCCGTACATGATATTTAAACCTGGCGCATGAATTTTTGGTAAAGCAGCCTTAAACTCCGTAAGATTATTAGAATGGCTTAAACCGAATAAAGCATCTATAACTTTATTATCCATTTGAGTATATAACCATGACATGGCAATTGGTCGTTCGCCTTGCACCTGATCTGCAATTCCGTTCAAAATTGGTCCGTGGTTCGATTTTTTATACGAAAACTCAACTTCAGATGAATCTTTTACTTTGAACTTCTTTGTAATAATCTCATAATCTACATACCCATTTTCAGATAAGTATTGATTCTCATTTTCAGGATTGTTCTGCTCGTAATAGAAATCAACATCATCGTTCTCGAACATGGTAATACCGTAGGCCACTTTTCTATTATGCCCTAAAAGTGGAAATGGTATACCTGCTATATGATATCCGTACTTTGAGTATGTTGGGGTTTCAATATGAGCTTCAAACCAAACAGATGGCTGAGAAAAACCAATGTGAGGATCATTAGCTAAAATCACCTTGCCATTCTTCGTTTTTTCAGGTGCAATTACCCAGCTATTACTCCCTTCAAATAACGGAATATCTAATACTCCTAATGCTTTATTGACAGCTGTTGTTAGGTTATTCTGAATAGAGTCTGACTGCGATGGGTTATAATTCTTTATCCACTCTGTTTCTGTACTTGAGCCAACATATAAATCATTCAAGTATTCAGTTCCTAGTTTGGTGTTTATGGTAGTCAAAAGAGGATCTGTCTTGTGAGCCATTGCAAAACTAAAAGCCATATAGCCAATAGTATTGTAGATATCTTCTAAAACAAATTCTTTCTTTTCAATACCGGTAAGATAAAACTCAACAGGTGTTGGTCCTTCATTTATAAATTGATTAATACCATCTAAGTATGCTTTTGACAAAATAACTCCGGCATCACTATCATTAACATTAGAGGCTGATATTTTAGAAGCATCTGCTATACCAAGTGATAAAAAGAATTTATCTGTTCCAATTAAATCGGCACCAAAAACTTCAGATAAGCCACCACTGGCAATTCTTCGTAACAGCTCCATTTGCCATAGGCGATCCTGAGCATGAACATAGCCTAAAGTTCTAAAAGCATCTTTTTCATTTTCACCGTAAAGGTGTGGAATACCGTATTGATCGTAGTACACGGTAACTTCTTTTTGAAGGTCTATTAATTCCTTTTCACCAGAATAATCTGGTTTTAAAGTATACGCAAATACTCCGATAACAATGATCAGAAGGGTAACAATAACCAACAGGAGTGCTCCTATTTTTTTTAATGTTTTCATAGTTTAGTTTGGGGAAACGTTCCCAAGTTAAAACTATTTTTTACAATAAACTCTTCGTAGCTCTGCTTTTTATTGACAAGTAGTCAACACCCTACAAAACTTATCAATCAATTATTATTTTTTAAACCTTCTAACAACCAATTTTTATAGGTTGGTACATCTGAATTTTGAATAGATGTATTTAGTACTTTCAAATCTGGCGAAAGCAAAACATAAAATGGCTGAGAAATAGAGCTGAAGTTTACATCTTGAAAGGTCCCCCACTTTTGGGCAATGTTATTAATTTCTTTAACCCGACCGCTATCATACTGAAAATTGAATTGTTCAGCTTCAGGCAATTCTTCTCGGTCGTCGGTATATAAAGAAATGAGCACATAATTATCCTTTATAATCGGAAATACTTCTGCATCGCTCCAAACATTCTCTTCCATCTTTCTACAGTTGACACAAGCCCAACCCGTAAAATCTAATAGAATAGGTTTGTTCACTTCTTTCGCATACGCAAGACCCTCATCAAAATCTTTAAAGCAATCAATACCTAAGGGACAATCGGTTTCTTGTTCAAAAACGCTGTAAAACTCTGGCGGCGGAAAGCCGCTTAACAATTTTAGGTTCGTAATATTAGTCACTCCCAATATCATATAAATTGTAAAAGCTGCACTGATAAAGGCAGCAACTTTTCTACCAAGAGACAACTTTTTAATAGGACCATCATGCGGGAATTTATATAATCCGAATAAATACAATGTCATTGCTATTCCTAAAACAATCCAAATTCCTAAAAATACTTCTCGCTTTAAAATTCCCCAATGGCCTACTAAATCTGCGTTCGACAAGAATTTTAGCGCTAAACCAATTTCTAAGAAGCCTAATACAACTTTAACCGTGGTCATCCATCCCCCAGATTTTGGAAGTGAATTTAACCATGCCGGGAATAAAGCAAATAATGCAAAAGGCAATGCCAATGCAACACCAAAACCTGTCATACCAGCGGTAAGATTCGTAGCAACTTCACCTTCTGCCAATGTGGTACCACCTAATAATCCGCCTAAAATAGGACCTGTACATGAGAAGGACACAATAGCCAGTGTAACGGCCATAAAAAAGATACCTAACACTCCGCCAACCTTAGACGATGCATCATCCATTTTATTTGCCCATGAGTTTGGTAACGTCAATTCATAGTATCCAAAAAATGAAAAAGCGAAGAATATAAATATCACGAAGAATAATAAATTCAACCAAACATTAGTAGCGATAGAATTTAGAATTTGAGAATCTACAGAATCGAACAAATGAAATGGCAAACTCAATAAAAAGTAGATTAGAATAATAAAGAAACCATAAAGCAATGCATTTACGATTCCTTTCGATTTATTCTTAGAGTGCTTGGTAAAGAATGATACTGTTAGGGGAATCATTGGAAACACACAAGGTGTCAATAAAGCTATTAATCCACCAAGAAAACCTAATCCGAAAATTACCCAAATATTAGTAGTCTCTGCAATGTTATCTTGACCCTGAGTTAGCAGTTCTCTATTCTTTAAATCTAATCTTAACTCTTGCCCTAAAGCCAAACTTCTATCATCAACAGTCGCTACAATTGCTTCAGCTGCAGAACCATCTAAGGTAAAGATGAACTTTTTATCAATAGGGATACAAACTTCTTCACATACTTGAAAAAACAAGTCAACATCAATTTGATTTATTGCTGGGTCTACTATTTTAATACGCTGTGTAAAGGTTGCATCTTCTTTAAAATAGGTTTCTTCAACTTCAAAAATCTCACTATATTTTTTTATAGTCTCACTCTCTTCTGTACCATCAATAAGTTCATATAAAGTACCGTTGCCATTATAAGTAAACTCGCTTGGCAAGGAGCCGAATTCAGATGTAAATTGAGAATACATGTGCCAACCATCTAAGATTTTGGCTTGCATTACCAGCTCATATTCCGATTCAGATATTTTATTAATCTGCTGCTCCCAAACTACGGGCTCATCTTCTGTTTGTGCAAAAACACCCAACGGTAACACAACAATAAATAGTAATAATGCAAAAAATCTAATCATGTAAATTCTATTTTTATAATATCTTGAGCAGTATCTTCAACTATAAAACGATGGTCTGCACGCATACCAATAACCCAAACAATTTGCCCTTCTGAGCATAACAACCAAGTTTCTTCTTTAGACAAGACATCTACTTTTTCGTCTTTAAAAAATTTTGACAATTTCTTTTTCCGGTTTAAACCTATCGGATAAAAATAGTCGCCAGTTTTCCATTTTCTTACCGTCAGCGGATACTTTAATGTACTCTTTTGTACAAAGATTACATTATCAGTATTATTATAACGTTCAGGTACCACCGAAAATTTCAAGTTTAACGGAAGGTTCAAAGGTACTTCTTCTTCCGTAATCAGATACTCCTGAGTATTCAATTTACTTTCCACGTTTGAAGTTAAAATCAATACATCACGATTTTTAACTAGTACATTAGTACTAGAAGACAATTGCTTACCCGAAAGTCCGTCTAACAATACTTCAAGATTATCCATTTCTTTAAATCCATAAGCCCTAAACAAGCCATGTAAATAAGTTGAAAGCGGATGTAATTCTTTTAATTTTTTAATTTCAATTTCAAACTTATCGCCTTTATCAACAAAAAGATCTTTCTTTAATTTCTCAAAGTATGCCGAAGCAATAGTTTCGGTTTGCTTTAAATAATCTAGCGTATTTTTAAAATTATCTGAAAAAGTAGGATGTAATTCATTCAACTTCGGAATAATCTCTAATCGAATTTTGTTACGTAAATATTTTGCATCGGCATTACTGCCATCTTCACGCCATTCCATTTTTTCTACCTGTGCAAAAGATTCCAGTTCTTGCCTTGTAAAAGGCAACAAAGGTCTTCGTATATCATTTATTTTAGCAGGTATACCTGTTAAGCCATCAATACCTGTACCTCGGGATAAATTGATTATAAAAGTTTCTAAATTATCGTTGGCATGATGAGCAGTTAATAGATAAGTACCCTTATTTTCTTTTAGTAATTGATCGAACCAAGCATAACGAAGTTCACGGGCCGCCATTTGTACAGAAACTTTTTGCTGATGTACATAACTAAGAGTATCAAACTGGGTTACAAAGACCTCTTTTTCTATTTTTTGGGCATAATCACGTACAAAAGCCTCATCGCCGTCGCTAGCTTTGCCACGCAATCTAAAATTACAATGTGCTATAGAAAATTTCAAATTGGCTTGATGACAAAGCTCCACAAGCGCAGTACTATCTAGACCGCCACTACATGCAATGATGAAGTGAGTATCTAACAATTCTGGAAAAAAATTTTCAATATGATTTTTGAATGCCTCTAACACGCAATAAAGGTAAGAAAGTCCCCTAGTTTAATAGGGAAGCCTAAGGTTTATTTAACTTATGCTCTTTTTTATAATTTTAAGAAATAGACTTTACAAAAGAAGCTACTTTAGCAGCATGAATTTCAGCCAATTCAGCATTAGTAATTCCTTTTAATTCATCAAAATTCTCGTTATAATGAGGTAATGAAAAAGATTCAACTACGACACCCTGAAATCTAGCGATCATTTTTTCTGCCACCTCTAAAGCGCCAATAGCACCTCGACCACCGTTTGAGGTTGCCATCAATAAAATCTTCTTATCGGCAAAAAACTTAGAATCTAGTCGAGATAACCAATCCATAGTATTCTTAAAGTATGCAGATGGGTAACTATTATGTTCATTTACAGCAATAATCAATCCTTTAGAATTGGCTATTTCGTTATTGAATTCCATCAAAGAATTAGAGAATCCGTTTTCATTTTCTGCATCTTGACTATACATTGGAAATGGATATTTAGAAAGGTCTCTCAACCTCACTTCTTGCCCTTTTACTAATGTAGCTGTATACTTAACCAATTTATAATTAATGGAAACTGAAGAATTACTACCTGCAAATGCTAAAACATAACTCATAGACCTATTTTAATGTGTGATTGCTAATTTAATTGAATTACTACAAACCTTAGTTATATTTTATCTAATTTTGTCGCTTTAAACATCCAAACATACTGTTTTATAAGTATATAGGATATAATTGTGATAATGAGCAACTCTAAGTCCAGATTGTTTTTTTTAGACGCCATTAGGGCGTGGGCTATCTTAATGATGCTACAGGGTCATTTTATTGATGGTCTTCTTGATAATGCCTTTAGAGACAACTCTAATATGTTGTTTAATACCTGGAAATATTTTAGAGGAATTACTGCACCAGTATTCTTTACCGTATCAGGATTCATTTTTACATTTTTATTAATAAGATCTAAGCAAACCGGCTGGGCGAACCCACGAGTTAAAAAGGGAATTAAACGCGGATTTGAATTATTGGTCATCGCATACCTTTTACGAATGAATCTTTTTGGCTTGATCAAAGGTGAAATATATGATTCTTTCTATTTGGTAGATGTCCTACACTGCATTGGTCTTTCGTTATTATTTATAATTGGTTTCTATATCTTAACTTTTGCTAAGCAAAAATGGATTTTTCCAACAATTTTGGTATCCACTACCCTAGCATTGTTCATTTTTGAACCTATGTATAAAGCATCTAGTTTTGAGTTTCTACCTCAAGTATTCGCAAATTACTTAACCAAAGCCAATGGATCTGTTTTTACCATTATACCATGGTTGGGCTACGCTACTATTGGTAGTTTTATGTCCGTTTTATTTTCTAAATATCAAGACAGTAAAAATTTATACAATTTCATTATACCAACTTATGTTGCAACGGGATTGACTTTGATATTTCTTTCTTCAGATTTTTTCCTATCGGTTTATGATGTTACGGGTATCCAATTTTTTCAAGCTATAAATGACAACAACTACTTATTCATTCGTTTGGGAGATGTTCTAATTGTTTTCTCCATATTCATTTTGCTAAGAAAATTTTTAATGAATACAACATGGTTAAGAATAGGTCAAAGTACCTTATCAATCTATATTATTCATTTCATTATTTTATATGGCAGTTTTACTGGTGTAGGTCTGTATCGTTTTTTTCATCATTCATTGAATCCGTACTTGGTGGTACCTGGCGCAATTTTATTTATGATTTCGAGCACCTATTTAGCTTTAAAATATGAAGACCATAAAGCGGAATTAAAAATAAACGTACGTTCAATATTATCGGCTACAAGAATTTACTTAGAGCAGTTTGCAATTATCGCTTTTGAAGTTTTGAGAACAGCTACAGAAAAGGTATTACGTGTTCTAGGTCTAATTAAAAACTAAGTTCACATTTTACTAAAAAACAAAAAAAGGCAGCCAATTGGCTGCCTTTTTTATATCAAAAAATTTATTCTGATTAAACATGCAATGCACGATCATCTGTAGCCGCTAACGCCGCTTCTTTGACCGCTTCTGCATATGTTGGGTGAGCATGGCTCATTCTAGAAATATCTTCAGCAGACGCTCTAAACTCCATCGCAGTTACTGCTTCAGCAATTAAATCTGCACAACGAGCACCAACCATATGCACACCTAAAACTTCATCTGTCTTTTTATCCGCTAGGATCTTTACAAATCCGTCAGTATCCATACTTGCCCTAGCACGACCTAATGCACGCATTGGAAATTGACCTACCTTATACTCTACTCCTGCTTCCTTCAGCTCCTCTTCTGTTTTACCAACAGCTGCAACCTCTGGCCATGTATATACTACACCAGGTATTAAGTTATAATCGATATGTGGTTTTTGACCTGCTAATATTTCAGCAACCAAAGTACCTTCTTCTTCAGCTTTATGAGCCAACATAGCACCTTTAATTACATCACCGATAGCATATATATTATCGACACTTGTTTTCAAATGCTCATCAACAATTACTTTACCTCTTTCGTCAAGCTTTACACCTGCAGCATCAGCATTCAATCCGTCAGTATATGGTTTTCTACCTACAGCAACTAAACAATAATCACCTTCAAAAACAACTTCCTCTCCTTTTTTGTTATCAGCCTTAACGATCACCTGACCGCCTTTTCTTTCAACCGACTTTACTTTGTGCGATAATGCAAATTTTACTTTTTGCTTTTTCAACACCTTAGTCAACTCCTTAGAAAGCGCAGCATCCATACCAGGAATAATACGATCCATAAACTCAACTACAGTAACATCTGCACCAAGTCTTTTGTAAACCTGTCCTAATTCTAAACCAATTACTCCACCACCAATAACAATCATGTGTTTTGGTATCTCTTTAAGCTCTAAAGCTTCTGTAGAGGTAATGATACGTTCTTTGTCTAATTTTATAAAAGGTAAAGTAGATGGTTTAGAACCTGTAGCAATAATAATATTTTTGGCTTCTATTTCTTCTGTTTTACCATCGTTCTTTTTGATGTTCAAATGCGTAGCGTCCTTAAAGCTACCTAAGCCTTCATAAACGGTAATCTTATTCTTGTCCATCAAGAACTCAATTCCCTTAGTTGTTTGATCAACAACACCTTGCTTACGAGCAATCATTTTTTCCAAGTTCACTTTAATCTCACCAGGAATTTCAATACCATGCTCTTCAAAATGTTTAGTTGCATCCTCGTAATGATGAGAAGAATCTAACATCGCCTTAGAAGGAATACACCCAACATTTAAACATGTTCCGCCTAGGGTGGAATATTTTTCAATTATTGCTGTTTTCATTCCTAATTGAGCACAACGTATTGCTGCTACGTATCCTCCAGGTCCTGAGCCTATAATGGCTACATCATATTGATTCATAAAATTTTAGTTTTCTAATGTCCTACAAAATTAATACTATTTTTAGTTTTAAAGGGGTATAGCCGTAGAATGCTTTACCTCTTTTATGGTAAAAGAGCTTTGAGTACTACCAATATGATTCATGGTCGTCAATTTATTGACCATGAAATTTCGGTATGCATCCATATCTTGAACGTGAATTTTCAATAAATAATCATAATCTCCACTTAAATGATGACATTCTACCACCTCTTGTAAACGCATAACTTGAGCTTCAAATTGTGCTATATTATCCTTTACATGTTGTACAAGTTTTACATGACAAAACACCGTAAAGTTCCTATCTAAAATAGCTTTATCGACCAAAGCTACGTAACTCCTAATGGCACCAACTCTTTCTAATCTTTTTATACGTTCGTAAATAGCAGTTGTAGAGAGTCCTAGTTTTAAAGCATATTCTTTAGTCGTCTTTTTACTATCTGCCTGCAGTAACTCTAAAAGACTATTATCTATTTGGTCTAGTTTCATAATGAATATAATTCTGTCTAGTTGTTATAAAACACACAATAATAGATTAAAAATCTATTATAAATTTAAATATAGTTTTAAAAACTAATAAAACAACTTCATATTGACAATTTTACACTCAAACGGTATTTTTACTGAAAAAAATAACCCATGAGCCACAAAAACAGCAATGACTTACAAGACCTACAATACTTCGGAGAATATGGCGGAGTAAATCCTTCAATTTCCGATTCATCAACTTATACCTTTATATCGGCAAAAACAATGTTCGATACATTTGAAGGAAATACTGAGGGTTGTTATTTGTATAGCAGACATTCTTCACCTTCTAATTTATATTTAGGCGAGGCACTAGCAGCTTTAGAAGGCACCGAGAGTGCAAATGTAACCGCTAGCGGTATGGGCGCTATTACAGCTGTTATTTTACAATTATGTAATGCTGGCGACCATATTATCAGTAGCAGAACTATTTATGGCGGCACGTATGCGTTCATGAAAAACTTCTTGATCAAATTCGGAATTAAAACTACCTTCCTAGACATTACAAATCTTGATGCCGTAGCAGCAGCTATTACACCAAAGACTAAAATGATATACTGCGAAAGTGTAAGTAATCCGCTTTTAGAGGTTGCCGATATATCTGCACTCTCACGCATTAGCAAAAAAAATGAATTGCCACTAATAGTTGACAATACTTTTTCTCCATTAACCGTTTCACCAGCAAAATTAGGAGCGGACATCGTTATTCATAGTCTTACAAAATTCATTAACGGAACTAGCGATTGCGTTGCAGGTGTTGTTTGTGGTACTACAGATTTCTGCCTTAGCCTTAAAGATGTAAATAATGGTGCAGGAATGCTTTTAGGCAGCACTCTAGATAGTATGCGTGCAGCTTCGATTTTGAAGAACATGCGTACGTTACATATTCGTATGAAAAAGCATAGTGAAAATGCACAATTCTTAGCTGAGAATTTTGAAAAAGACGGATTAAGAGTTGTATATCCAGGACTTCCCTCTCACCCAGGGCATTTGATTATGGAAGATCAAATGAATCCGGAATACGGATATGGAGGATTAATTACAATGGATGTAGGTACTTTAGAAAATGCCAATGCACTGATGGAATTAATGCAAGAAAGAAAATTAGGCTATTTAGCAGTAAGCCTTGGGTTTTACAAGACATTATTCAGCGCACCCGGAAGTTCGACATCTTCTGAAATTCCGTTAGAGGAACAAGAAGAAATGGGACTTGGAAACGGTTTAATTCGATTTTCAATTGGATTAGACGATGATATTCAAAGAACCTATACCTTAATGAGAGAATGTCTTGAAGACCTTAATATACTGGATGTCAAAAGCATAAATGTATAATCTTTCAATTCTATAATAGGTTTGCACATCAGTAACAGAAATCGTAATATTACGTAGAAACCAAACTATCTTTTAATGTCAGACCAAAATACCAATGAACACAGGGAAAACGAGCATATCGTTGACAATAAAGAATTAAGCATATTTGCCGCCTTAATTCCCGTTATAGCCCTAGTTGCTATGTTAGCATATAACGTTTATGTATTTGGTGATGATGCCTTAAGTGGCTCAAATCAGTTCATACTTTTAATGGGCGGAGCAATTGCAGCTATTGTTGGGTTTGCCAATAAGGTTTCATATAAGCAAATGATAGCCGAAGTAGAAGAGAACATTCGATCTACCACTGGTGCATTATTAATTTTGCTTATGGTTGGTGCACTGGCAGGTACATGGCTTGTTAGTGGTATTATACCTGCAATGATTTATTACGGACTTCAAATTCTTAATCCCACTATATTTTTAGCGGCTTGTGTAATTATTTGCGCTGTAATTTCTGTTGCAACGGGTAGCAGCTGGACAACGTCTGCTACCGTAGGTATTGCATTAATAGGTATCGGCGAAGCATTAGGTATTTCTTTAGGAATGACCGCTGGTGCCGTACTATCTGGCGCATATTTTGGTGATAAACTTTCTCCATTAAGTGATACTACAAATTTAGCACCGGCAATGGCAGGTGGCGAATTGTTTTCTCATATTAAGTATATGATGTGGACAACTGTACCTACCATTTCAGTTACGCTAATCGTATTTTTAATCATCGGTTTTAGCTTAGAAACTAGTGGAGACGCAGATGTAGATGCTATACTGGCATCTATCGACTCCTCTTTTGATATTAACGGTTGGTTATTTTTGGTACCCGTAGCGGTTATATTTTTAATCGTTAAAAAGACTCCGCCATTAGTAGCCTTATTAATAGGTACGCTATTGGCTGCTTTATTTGCGTTAATTTTTCAACCTAACGTAGTTGCGGGTATCACGGGAGCTACAGAATTAACTTTTCAATCTGGATACCAAGGAATACTAAAAGCTATAACCGTTAATACAGATGTGCCAACCGACAATAAAGCGTTGAGCGATTTGTTTTCTTCAAAAGGAATGACAGGTATGCTAGGTACCATTTGGCTAATTATCTGCGCTATGTTTTTTGGTGGAATTATGGATGGTATTGGTGCACTATCAAGAATTACTAAGTCCCTGCTTAAAATGGCAAAATCGACATTCGGTCTATTCTTTAGCACAGGTATAAGCTGTATCGTTTTAAACGGTACCGCATCTGATCAGTACTTGGCAATTGTAGTACCAGGGAAAATGTTCTCAAAAGCATTTAAAGATAGAGGGCTAGCACCCGAAAATTTAAGTAGAACCTTAGAAGATACAGGTACGGTAACATCAGTGCTAATACCTTACAACACTTGTGGAGCTTACCATAGTGGCGTATTAGGTGTTGGTGTAGCTGAATATTTCGTGTATGCCATCTTCAATTGGTTGAGTCCGATAATGACTTTCATCTTCGCCGGATTCAATATTAAGATTAAAAAATTAGCCTCTAAATAATTAAAAAATTCCATTCTAAGTTATTAGCACTTCAGATAATATATTTCTGTCGATCTGGTAATTTTAAAAGCTAAAAATTACGTAATTCTTACCAAAACATAGCATTACCATTAGCTATTCAAAATAGTTATTGTTGCATTGAAAATACTAATTTAGAAAGTCTGTAAACGCCATATCTTGTCTTAATTTTGCTTTATAATTAATTATAAAACGAAAACATATTATGGCATTTGTAGGAAAAAAATTCCCAAATCTTAGTGTTAACGCAATGAACGACATGGGCGACACTTTTAAACTTAACGTATTAGAAGAAGCTCAAAAAAATAATAAAAAAGTGGTTCTTTTTTGGTACCCAAAAGATTTTACTTTTGTTTGCCCTACAGAATTACACGCATTTCAAGCTGCTATTGGTGAATTCGTAAAAAGAAATACAATTGTAATCGGTGCTTCATGTGATACTCCAGAAGTACATTTTGCATGGTTAAGTACTGCAAAAGATAATGGTGGTATTGAAGGTGTTACTTACCCAATATTAGCAGACAGCAACAGAAACTTAGCTTCTACTTTAGGTATATTAGATATTACCAATGAAAAGTATGACGAAGAAAATGATGTAGTAACTGTTGAAGGTGATAATGTAACTTACAGAGCAACATATATTATTGATGAAGAAGGTGTTGTACAACACGAAAGCATCAACAACATGCCTTTAGGTAGAAACGTCAACGAATACCTACGTATCGTAGATGCTTTAACGCATGTACAAGAAAAAGGTGAAGTATGCCCAGCAAACTGGGAAGAAGGTAAAGATGCAATGTCTGCAAATAGAGACGGTGTTGCTAGCTACCTTTCTACACATGCTAACTAAGTAAAACAACCATGAACATGAAGTTATTGACTTCATGTTCTTTTTATTAATCTTTAAATAACTTTAATTATGTTATTAGAATTAGAACAAGATAATTTACAGGAAATCATAGATAATAATCCAAATGTTGTAGTTCAATATTCTGCAACATGGTGTGGTAACTGTAGAATCATGAAGCCAAAATTCAAAAAAGAAGCTTCACAAAATGAAGACATTACATTTGTATTGGCAGATGCAGAAAAATTTCCTGAATCTAGAAAGCTAGCAGACGTAAGCAACTTACCAACCTTCGCTTCTTTCGAGAAAGGGAAAATTAAAAATCAGGTTCAGACTAACAAGTACGACCTATTAAAAGATTTGATCAGTGAGATTACCCATAATTAAATTACTGACAGAGTTCATTGAAGAAAAAGATAGCGATTTCGTTCTAGAGGCTATTGAAACTTTAGAAGCATTAACAGAGCTACCTTCTTTAAAAGATGAAGAGCTTGATGTCATCGGCGAACTTATTTCTAATATGTACGGTGCCATTGAAGTTGCGAACAGCATAGAGCAAGGCACCCCAAAGAAAGATGCTATGAATCAGTTTATGCAGCGAGTTTTAGGCTCTATAGACAAATAATAGCTATTTAAAATATACAAAGTCCTTTCAATAATGAAAGGACTTTTTTTTATCATATTCCCGCTCATTTCAACTTTATATTTTATAATTTCACACTCTCAATTATAAAAAGATAAAAGTTATGGCTTCGGTTACACTAAAAGGAAACGAAATACACACATTAGGAACTTTACCTGCAAACGGCGGAAAAGCTCCAGAATTTCAATTAACTAAGAATGACTTATCTACCGTAAAACTTTCAGATTACGAAGGTTCTAGAGTAGTATTAAATATATTCCCAAGTGTTGATACAGGTACTTGCGCACAGTCTGTACGTCAGTTTAATCAAGAAGCTGCTGAATTAGACAACACTATTGTTCTTTGTATTTCTAAAGATTTACCATTTGCACAAGCAAGATTTTGTGGTGCCGAAGGAATCGAAAATGTTGAAATGCTTTCTGATTTTAAAGATGGTAATTTCGGAAAAGGTTATAACGTAGCATTCTCTGACGGACCATTAGCTCCATTGCTTTCTAGAGCAGTTGTTGTAGTTGATGAAAAAGGTAATGTATTGTATACAGAGCAGGTAGCAGAAACTACAGAAGAGCCAAATTACAAAGCAGCTTTAGAGGCATTAATGAACTAAAAACAAAGGACACTCATGCCCAAAGAATCCTTTTTGGTAAATCGTATTAAAAGTGTTGGCTTTGCCCTTAAAGGCGCCTTCCTTTTAATACGAACCGAAGCAAGTATAAAAATTCAGGTCTTCATTGCTATCGTAATGACTGCCGCTGGTTTCTACTATGATATTTCGAGTACAGAATGGATACTTCAAATATTTGCAATTGCTATTGTTTTAGGAATTGAAGGCATGAATACTGCTGTTGAAAAAATTGCAGATTATATTCAACCCGAATTTGATGTCAAAATCGGATTTATAAAGGATATTTCTGCAGGTGCTGTAATGCTTGTTTCAATAGCTTCTGCCATTGTCGGACTCATCATCTACCTACCCAAGATTCTATAGGTTAGTTCTTAGTTTTCACGTAGCTCATCGTAAATTTGTAATTTAGCATCAGAATTAAGTTTTAATGGCAAAAAAGGCAACTAAATCAAAGCCAAAACCTACTAAAAAGCGAACACCGTTTAAATTATCCAAACAGAATAAAATCATTTTGGGTAGTTTATTGATGCTCTTTAGTATTGCATTGTTCTTTTCGTTTATTTCATTTTACTTTAACTGGCAAGATGACCAAAGTTTATTGTCTGAGTTTAAAGACCGAAATGAACTTGCAAAAAACTTATTGAACAAATTCGGAGCAAGTATTAGCCACTTTTTCATGTATAAGGGCTTTGGCGTAGCTTCACTAATTATTCCGTTTTTAATCTGTATTACTGGTATCTACCTCTTTTTGGGGCTTCCTTTAAAAGCATTGTTCAAAAAATGGATTTGGGGTCTATTATTCATTATTTGGATTTCAATTGCCCTAGGTTTCTTTGCCACCGCTAGCCCACTCTTAGGCGGATTGGTAGGTTTTGAAATGAACGATTTCCTACAAGATTATGCGGGTAAAATTGGAGTTTTACTATTATTGGTATTCGGACTCATATTTATTTTAGTACGATTATTTAACGTTACCCCTGAAGGAATTTCATCTTTCTTTAATTCTAGAAAAGAAGCTATTTCTACGGAATTTAAAGCCAACCAAGAACGTAAGGTAACTAAAAAGAAAGAACAGAAAGAAAAAGAAGACATTCTTACTACCTCGTTAGAAGAAGAAGCTCCGGTTATTTTAGACACTTATACCCATAAGGCAGAAATTCCTCATTTAGAAAAAGAGAAAAAAGCTAACGATTTTGAAGTAACCATACCAGAACCTGAGCCAGAAGAAACTTTGGCAATGGAGGTTGAGTCGGTTGTTGAAGAACCAGAAGAAATTGATATTCTTGCCAATAAACTTGTAGATGATTTTGGAGAGTTTGACCCTACCTTAGAGTTAGGGAACTACAAATTCCCAACTATTGATCTTTTAGACCAACATGGTGCTACAGGCGGTATTACTATTAATCAAGAAGAATTAGAGGAAAATAAGAATAAAATTGTTGAAACTCTAAAAAATTATAAAATCGGAATTGCCCAAATAAAGGCAACCATTGGCCCGACAGTAACATTGTACGAAATAGTACCAGAAGCGGGTGTAAGAATATCGAAGATTAAAAATCTTGAAGATGATATTGCACTTTCATTAGCGGCATTGGGTATTCGTATCATTGCTCCTATTCCTGGTAAAGGAACTATTGGTATCGAAGTACCTAACAAAAATTCATCGATCGTATCAATGCGTTCGGTTATTGCCTCTAGCAAATTTCAAAAAGCAGAAATGGAATTACCAATCGCATTCGGTAAGACCATTAGCAACGAAACCTTTGTAGTAGATTTAGCAAAAATGCCTCACCTATTAATGGCAGGTGCAACAGGTCAAGGTAAATCGGTAGGTTTAAATGCCGTACTTACTTCGTTATTATACAAAAAGCATCCGGCAGAGGTAAAATTCATTTTGGTCGATCCAAAGAAAGTTGAACTTACGCTTTACAATAAAATTGAACGTCATTTCTTAGCTAAGCTTCCAGATTCTGAAGAAGCTATTATCACAGATAACACAAAAGTAATTCACACCTTGAATTCACTTTGTATTGAAATGGATAATAGATACGAGCTGTTAAAATTAGCAATGGTTCGTAACTTAAAAGAATACAACACGAAGTTTAAGGCTAGAAAACTGAATCCGAATGACGGACACAAATTCTTACCATACATTGTATTGGTAATTGATGAGTTTGCCGATTTGATTATGACAGCCGGTAAAGAGGTAGAAACGCCCGTAGCAAGACTTGCACAACTGGCAAGAGCAATTGGCATACATTTGATTATTGCGACGCAAAGACCTTCTGTAAACGTTATTACAGGTATAATTAAAGCCAACTTCCCTGCGAGGTTAGCTTTTAGAGTAACTTCTAAAATAGATTCAAGAACAATTTTAGATACCGCAGGTGCGGACCAATTAATTGGTAGAGGAGATATGTTATTTACACAAGGTAATGATGTTACCCGTATTCAATGCGCATTTGTTGACACTCCTGAGGTTGCTAAAATAACGGAATTCATTGGTAGTCAGAGAGCTTATCCAGAAGCACATGAACTACCAGAGTATGTTGGTGAAGATTCTGGCACAAGTCTTGATAATAATGTATCTGAAAGGGATGCAAAGTTCAGAGAAGCTGCTGAAGTTATCGTAATCGCCCAACAAGGTTCTGCCTCATTAATTCAACGTAAATTGAAACTAGGGTATAATAGAGCCGGAAGGATTATTGATCAACTAGAAGCAGCGGGAATTGTTGGTCCGTTTGAAGGTAGCAAAGCAAGACAGGTTTACGTAGCCGACATGGTTGCCCTTCAACAAATATTAGATAATGAATAATATCATAAAAAAGATGAAGAAAATTATTATTGTATTTACGATTATGCTTATAGCAACTTTTGCAAATGCACAAGGTTCTGATAAAGCCAAAAGTTTGTTAGATGAAGTATACAACAAGGTTCAGAGTTATGACAATATCTTTGTGGACTTCAAATTCGATCTAAAAAATGCCGAAGCAGGAATTAACCAAGAAACAAGAGGCGATGTTACCCTTGCAGGCAATAAATACATGTTCAATTACTTAGGTTCTCAGCAAATTTTTGACGGTAACAAAGTATACACAATCGTACCAGAGAATGAAGAAGTTACTATCGAAGATAAGTCTGATGATGAAAACGCGATGACCCCTTCAAAAATGTTGACTTTTTATAAAGAAGGACACAACTACGCTTGGGATATTCTACAGGATATTCAAGGAAGAAAAATACAATATGTAAAGTTGACTCCTATTGATTCTGATACTGAAATAAAATCAAGATTATTAGGTATTGATATGGGCACAAAGCACATTTACAACTTAATTGAAACAGGTAAGAACGGTACAAAAACCACGATCACTGTTAATTCTTTTAAAACAGACCAAACTTTGTCCAAAACCTTATTTACTTTTGATGAAGCTAAATACAAGGATGAAGGTTATTTCATTCTAAGAAATTAGTACTATTGAGAATACTAGACCGATATATCCTTTCAAGGTTCGTTTTTAATTTTGTCAGTTCGTTTGTAATATTGATGTTTATCTTCATATTTCAAACGATTTGGCTTTTTATTGATGATCTGGCGGGCAAAGGTTTAGATATTGTTATTATCGGTAAGTTCTTGTTCTATTTAATGCCAGACCTTACTGAAAAAGTACTCCCACTTACCGTACTTTTATCTTCTATCTTAACCTTTGGTTCTATCGCAGAAAATTATGAATTCGCTGCAATGAAGGCTTCAGGTATCTCACTACAACGTTCTATGTTGAGTTTAATCATATTCGTAACCATTTTAGGTGGAGTCACATTTTTCTTTGCTAATAACGTTATTCCCCTATCACAAAGAAAAATATATAACCTCCGTAGAAATATTGCCAAAGTAAAACCTGCAGCAGTAGTCTCTGAAGGCGTTTTTAGTGATTTTGAAGGAATGAACATAAAGGTGGATGAAAAATATGGTGATAATGATCGTTTTCTTAAAAACGTAATCATTCATAGAAAGTCTGCAAACAATCTGAACACTACCGTTATCAAATCAAAATCGGGCGAATTAATAAGTAGCGAGGACTCTGACGTTATCCAATTGGTATTAACAGATGGTCATTACTATGAAGACATCACCTCGAAAAGTAATGATAACAAAATGAAATTTCCTTTTGCTCAGGCAGATTTCGACACCTATACCATGAACATCGAAATTCCTGAAATAAATAATGATGATCTAGAAGAAGAACGAGATATAAGTACCGATAAAATGAAAAATATATCGAGACTTTCAAAAGATATTGATTCTTTACGTGGCGATAACTACCGTATTGTTCGTGCATTTTCCAAAAACATAGAAGGAAGAACTGGCATGTTTACTCCTTTGGTTGCCAAAAACAATGATTCCACCAAAACGGATATGATCAGCAAAAAAGATTCAGTTTTAAATGCAAAAGCCAGTATTGCCAAGAAAAATATTGCATTGCAAGATTCTATTAATGATAATTTTCTTGTCCTTTTTCCAGATTGGCAACAGATTCAAATATTAAGTAGTGCAAAAAATGCCACAACTAGTATTTTAGGAACTGTAAGCGGTAAAAAAGAAGAAATGCAGAAAAGATATAAAATCTACAACATGCATATTCTTTCGCTACACAATAAATATGCATTAGCATTCTCTTGTATCATTCTATTCTTTGTAGGTGCTCCATTAGGTGCTATAATTAGAAAAGGAGGATTAGGGTTGCCTATGGTTATTGCCATAGTACTATTCCTAATTTATTATTTTATAGGAGTTTTCGCAGGAAACTATGCAAAAGAAGGTAATATACACCCAATGTTAGGTGCATGGCTAGCAACGCTGATTATGCTGCCCCTAGGTGTTGTATTAACCAAAAGAGCAACAGAAGATAAAGGATTGATGGATTTCGGATTTATAGCCGATTTCTTTAAAAAATTATTTAAGAAAAAAGATAAAGCTGATTCTTAACCATGACAGATCTTAGTACCATACAATTGAATAGTATAGAAGAAGCGATTGAAGATATTCGCGCCGGTAAGGTAATTATCGTAGTTGATGATGAAAATCGTGAAAATGAAGGAGATTTTTTAGCAGCCGCGGAACTTGCTACACCTGAGACGGTCAATTTTATGGCAACTCACGGTAGAGGCCTTATTTGTGCGCCATTAACCGAAGGTCGTTGTAAAGATCTGGGATTACATATGATGGTTAGCACCAATACCGATCCTTTAGAAACGGCATTTACCGTATCTGTAGATTTAAGAGGAAAAGGAGTTACCACAGGTATTTCTGCCGGTGATAGGTCTAAAACTGTTATTGCATTAACCGAAAGTGACACCAAACCCCATGATTTAGCTAGACCGGGACATATATTTCCGTTAGTAGCTAAAGAAGGTGGAGTTCTAAGAAGAACAGGGCACACCGAAGCTGCCATTGATTTTGCGCGATTAGCAGGATTACAGCCTGCAGGAATCATAGTAGAGATCATGAATGAAGATGGTACCATGGCACGACTACCTCAATTGGTAGAAGTTGCTAAAAAATTCGATCTTAAAATTGTCTCAATTGAATCTCTTGTTGCCTATAGAATGGAACACGATAGCTTAATCGATAAAGAAGTAGATTTTGATATTACCACTCGTTTTGGTGAATATAGATTGAGAGCTTATAAGCAGACAACAAACAACCATATTCATATTGCCTTAACAAAAGGTTCTTGGTCTTCTAATGAAAAAATCTTAACCAGAATCAACTCTACCCTTATCAACAATGACATTTTAGGAACATTGACACATAACCCAGATGAAAAGTTAGAGGATATGTTCAACAAGATTAATGAAGAAGGTAAAGGGGCTATTGTTTTCATCAATCAAGATTCAGAATCACTAAATCTACTTTCAAGATTAAAAGAGTTGAAAGAATTGCAAAAACAGGGCGTTCACAAAGCACCTAAAATAGAAATGGATAATCGTGACTTCGGAATTGGAGCTCAAATACTACACGATTTAGGTATTCACAAAATGAAACTAATGACCAACAGTAACCAAGCGAAACGCGTAGGTATTGTCGGATACGGATTAGAAATTTTAGAATATGTGAAGTATTAATGTTTTATACAAACTTTTCTAATACTTCTTTCATTTTAGTAGCTCGTTCAACAACCTGTTCATCTGTCCAGCTTAGTTTTACAAGACATGAGATGGTTCTACCAATCCACGCATCAGATTTTGCGAAGTCTGATCGTGAATAGTCAGGTAACTGATTCATAACTTCTTGCGGCAACTTACCTAAAGATCTTTTATGGGTTAAATGCTCCCATTTTTTGTAGTAATGCCAGTTATTATCAAACCAATAAAAACACGAATCAACACCAGCCTCACCTAAAGCTGTATGTGCTTTTTTAGCTAATTCTGTAGTTGGCAAAAAGATAGAGATAAACGAATAATTCTCCACCCCCCCTTTTGGTACTTTTCTAAACGTAATATTAGATAGCGGCGATAAGGCATCTCTTAAAACAGTGTAATTTTTCTTTTGAATAGATAAGAAATCATCTAAGCGCTCAATTTGTGCACAACCCACAGCTGCATGTAATTCTGAGATCCTAAAATTATATCCTAAAAACGGATGCGTTTCCGTTCCGCGATTATTACCTACATGATCATGACCATGATCAGAGTAATGATCTGCATTTATTTTATATTGTTCGTTATTGGTAATGATTGCTCCGCCTTCGCCACAAGTTATAGTTTTTACATAATCGAACGAGAAACAGCCTATATCACCATAACTACCCAACGGCTTACCATCATAACTACCTCCTATTGCCTGACAGGCATCTTCTAACAGCAATAAATTATGTTTATCACAAATAGTCTTCAATGCACCAAGATCTGCCATAGAACCACACATATGAACAGGCATGACTACTTTAGTTTTATCGGTAATAGCACTTTCAACTGATTTAGGACTTAAGGTTAAAGTATCATCTACATTTACCAAGATAGGTATTGCACCAATAGCCAAAATAGATTCAAAACTTGCTACAAATGTAAAAGTTGGCATGATGACCTCGTCACCAGCCCCGACACCTGCACTCGCAAGCGCAACTGTTAATGCGGCAGTACCACTACTTACCAATTGTGCATATTTAGATTTCATGCGTTTAGATAAAGCAGCCTCAAGCTCTAATGCTTTCCAATGATTATTTCGCATGCCGTCAAAGCCGTAACGCATTAAAACACCTGAATCTAAAACATCTTGAACTTGACTTTTCTCACTCTCTCCAAACAACTCAAAACCTGGCATGCTATCGTATTTTATATTGTATTACAAATTTTGGTTAAATTATTGGTAAAACCAAAGTTTTACAGCTAGTATCGACACCATAAAAATCAAGAACTTTTTCACGAAACCATCTCCCATATTTACAGACACCCTACTTGCTACCCAAGCACCACTACCATTACCAATGGCCAGTATTAAGCCAATTTTCCAATTTACTTGGTCGTTCCAAGCAAATACTATCAATGCTGAAACCATATACATAAAAACAACAGCAACTTTGGTCGCATTAGAACGTACTAAGGTCATTCTATTTACATAATGTAGAAACAGTATGATTATAAATCCAAGTCCCGCATTAATGAATCCGCCATAAATCCCGAAGAAGAAAAAAGCTATAATCCCGAGCCACAAGTATTTACCGGTAAGTCGCTCTTGAATTTCTTTCATTCCAATTTTTGGTCCGAATGCTACTATCAGTACTACGCAAATCATTACAATAGCAAGAATTCTGTTAAACAGTGCTGCACTAATATCAACCGCCAAACGAGCTCCGACAATAGAACCGAAAAATGCAGCGCATCCTAAGTATATATTAAACGGAAATGTAGAAACTCCTTTACTTTTAAACCCAGCAGTAGCTACAGCTGTTTGAAAAATTACCGCAACCCTATTCGTACCGTTTGCTAATGTAGAAGGTAACCCCAAAAAGATTAAGATTGGTAACGAAAGAAGAGAACCACCGCCTGCAACCGTATTGATAAAACCAACAACAAAACCAACAAGAATCAATAAAGGGTAGGCGTACCATTCTTCCATACAAAAAGCGCTATATACTCAAATAAAATAGCAATAAAAACTATTAAAGATCAACTAATCATACACCTACCTAAACCCTTGGTAACCAAAAGATTTCATCTGACCAAAAGCATCAGAAACTGTTTTCGCAGGTAGTTTGCAAGTGTTATTCTGACATACATAAATAAAGGTTTCATCTTCATCAAAACGATCTTTAAAAAGGGAAATATCACTCTCAACAGTAGAGCCGACGATAATTGAATTGACTATGTAGGCTCCACTCATTTCTAACAGAATACTTTTTGCATCACTACCAACAACCACTATTTCATAAAAAGGATATGCTTGTTGCAAAAGCAAAGACCCCCAAGCGCCATAGCTTACAGCATGATTTTCAAAATCACTTGTAATCAATGCACCCATTACCTCTGCCTTTTTTAAATAATATGTATTGTATTCTAAATGACCAATTCGTAAAAAATTCTGTGCCATAATAGCGTTCGCAGATGGCACCACTCCGTCGGAAGTATTAATTATACTTGGCACCAAATCATTAGAAACATTATAATAGAACAACTCAGAATTACTCTTATATTTTTCTGAACATATATTCATTAGCTCTTTTGAAGTCTGTAGATACGAGACGTCTAAAGTAACTTCATACAAAGCAAAGGCACTTTTGGCTAGAAAAGCATAATCTTCTAAGAATACCTCTTTCTGCTTACTATCATTTGTATAAGAATGCACCAATTGAGCATCTTTATAATTGTACTCCTTTAAATAATTAAATACAGACACGGCCTCTGTTAAAAATTTTTCATCACCAAAAGCTTTGTATGCCTCTAGTAGTCCATCAATCAAAAGAGCGTTCCACGATGTCAAAATTTTAAAATCTTTGGTGGGCTTTTCTCTTTTTTGTCGTGCTTGATATAAAGTCGATTTCCAACTCTCCTTTTTCTTATCAAAGGCTTCTTCACTCAAATCGAACTCCTTTAAAAACTTATCTTTAGAAATGGTGTTGTTCAACACATAGTTTCCATCTTCCCAAAACCTGACTATCCTCTATATTGAAGTATTTGGAGAATAATTCAAAATCTTCACCTAACAACGTCTGCAGTTCTTCCTTCTTCCAAACATAATAGACTCCTTCTTCCCCGTTAGTATCAGCATCCATCGCGCTAAAATAACCTCCATCTTCATTTCTCATTTCAACCTTCAAAAACTTAAGGGTTTCCTCCACCTTAGTTTTGTACTCCTTATTTTCAGTCAACTTATAGGCTTTTGAAAGTAAATACACGAGTTGTGCATTATCATACAACATCTTTTCAAAATGAGGTACTTTCCATGTATTATCAGTACTATATCTAAAAAAACCACCATCTACGTGATCATAAATTCCACCATGTATCACTTTATCCAACGTATTAATAACATGATTTTCAGCTTCGCTATCTTGTTGCAGCACGGCATAATCTAACAACATAGTCAAATTAGCAGGTAGTATAAATTTCTGTTGACCCAGGTTACCACCCCATTGTTTGTCCCAAAGAGTAGCCCATTCCGTAATTCCGTTTACAAACTTATCTGGTGTAATGGCATTTGCCAATTGTTTTGCTGGCTGATCATAAACCTCTTGAACGCCATCTGCCAACATGGTGGCATACTCCGTCATTTTCTCAGGGTTCTTTTCATATTCAGAACTGAATTTGATTAGAATATTCTTCCATTCTTCTTTCTCAAAATATGTACCCAAAAATACCGGACTCCCATTAGGCATAATAATAGCGTTCATAGGCCAACCACCCGTTCCGTTTACTAATTGCAAGGCAGTTTGGTAGACCATATCAAGATCTGGTCGTTCTTCGCGGTCTACCTTAATACTAACAAACTTATAGTTCATAAGTTTAGCCACTTCGGTATCTTCAAAAGATTCCTCTTCCATAACATGGCACCAGTGGCAGGTAGAATACCCCACACTTAAAACCACTAGTTTATTTTCTTCGGATGCTTTTTTAAAAACATCGTCTGACCAAGCGTTCCAATCTACAGGGTTATGTGCATGTTGTAATAAGTACGGACTGGTTTCATGTATAAGATCATTGGTGAATTCATGATTGTCAATTGCTGCATCATCACTTATATTCTTATTTTGATTTTTACAAGAACTTAAAATAAGCATACCAATAAAAACAAAAAACAAGCTATTAAATTTCATAAGTCTAAAATCTGAATATCAAAGATATATTTAATTTTTACGAATTACCGAAGAGATATATTTGAACAAAATTTAAACTGAAAAATAAGCAATACTATCTCATACATAAGTCATTCTAGAAAATAACTTTTTGAATACTATATACATGATTAAACACTAATTTTACCGATTAGAATATACCAAACTGAAACCTTTTCGGTTATAGTAGAAATCTTAATGTAGGCAATACAAGATGTTTAATAAAAAATACACACTTTTAGGAGAAACCATTCAGAAAGGCAAAGGTGCCCAATTGAATTTAGATATCGCAAAACTACATACCAGAACCAAAATTGAAGTGCCGGTAATTGTACAGCGCGGTAAAAAAGATGGTCCTACCCTACTCATTACAGGTGGTATTCACGGTAATGAAATTAACGGTGTAGAAATAGTTAGACAAATTGTTTCCAAAAAGTTCAACCGTCCAGAATGCGGTATGGTTATTTGTATTCCGGTGGTAAACATATTCGGATTCTTGAACCAGGCACGTCAATTTCCTGACGGTCGAGATTTAAACAGAGTTTTTCCTGGTACCTTAAGAGGATCATTAGCAAGCCGCTTTGCCTATCATTTAGTGAAAGACATTGCACCGGTTATAGATTACTGTATAGATTACCATACTGGCGGTGATAGTCGTTTTAACGCACCACAAATTAGAATTGATAGTGATGATGTTGACGGGTTAGCGTTAGCTAAAGTTTTTGGTGCAGAATTCATTGTAAAGTCTGCCGGAAGAGAAAAATCATTTCGAGAAACATTGCATCAACTTGATAAAAAGGTACTATTATACGAAGGCGGAAAATCGCTTCATATTGATAGTGAAATAACCGATACTGGTATTGTCGGCGCACTGCGGATGATGCATTATCTAGGTATGCGAAATTTCGAAGAAGAACTTTCTCATTATGCATTAAAAGAAACCGTTCCTAAATTGGTTCATGCCTCTAAATGGGTTCGAGCAAAACATTCGGGTATGTTTCACCCAACAATCAAAATCGGACAAGCAGTAAAAAAAGGAGAAGAAATAGGAAGCATTTCTGGCCCGTTCGGTTATTTTGAAAAGAAAATAAAAGCAAAAGAAACCGGATATGTAATTTGCATTAACGAATCTCCGATTGTGAATCAAGGTGATGCAATTTTTCACATTGCTTACGATATTGAATAGACATCAAACGCTTTTTAAATTTTCAAAAACCAAAGACTTAAAAGTTAAAGATCATCTGCAATTAAAATCTGCTATCTTACTGACTGAAGGATCATTAACCATTCATTATAATCCTAGACTAACAGCTTAAAAATTGTAGTAACGATAGATAAAACATCACCATTTTTCAACTAAAGAAAGACCATAATTTACAGATTTTTTAATCGGTAATCGCCATTTTCAAAAAATCACTTTCAGACACGTTATTTATCAAATTTTCAGCACTTTATAACAAAATAAAAGCAATTTTTAATACATTAAATTGCTTAATTTAAAGTTAAAGATCCTCTCAAGTTGAAATCTTTTAAAACATTGATTACATTAGTGTTAAGCGTATTTTTAAACTCCGTTTTTGAATGACTGAAATAGAAAAAACATTAGATAATAAAAGTGTACGCCCTACTGCTATGCGTATACTTATTTACAAATTCATGGCAGGCAAGCAAAATGCCGTAGCGCTTACCGATATTGAGAATGCTTTTGAAAAAGCGGAGCGAACCACACTGTATAGAACTTTAAAAACATTTGAAGAAAAAGGCATTGTTCATCAAATAGATGATGGTACAAATATTTCCAAATTCGCACTTTGCGAGCCCGGTTGTAATTGTGAGATCGATCAAGACTTACACCTGCATTTTCACTGTAGTCAATGTGATAAAACCGTTTGCTTAACGGAACATAAAATTCCGCATATCAATTTACCCGCAGGTTATATTGCCGAAGATGCCAATTTGGTTATTAAAGGTATATGCGATTCGTGTAGCGACCATTAAATGCACTTCTGTTGCACGATCTCTTTTCAGACCTTGCAGGCATTATGAAAAAGAAGAAAATAGATTTACAACCATTTACAGCACCCCAAAGTTCATGTGGTCATTGCTGTGGGGACGAACATACGCACGAAGCACCACAACATACATCAAACTTTAAAATATATCTACCAGCAATTATCAGTTTTATCATGCTAGTTATTGGCATGATGTTAGACTATTTTAATGCATTACCATTCTTTAAAGGTTACGTACGATTGGCATGGTACATTATCGCATACATTCCCGTTGGCTTACCTGTATTAAAAGAAGGATGGAAAAGCATTAAAAAAGGGAATTTCTTTACCGAATTCTTTTTAATGGGTGTTGCTACTATCGGGGCTTTTGGTATTGGCGAATATCCAGAAGGTGTCGCAGTAATGGTATTCTACGCAGTGGGTGAACTTTTTCAAAGTGCTGCGGTTCAGCGTGCTAAAGGCAACATTAAAGCTTTACTTGATCTACAGCCGGATCAAGCCTTGGTTTTCCGTAATCATCAATTTATTTCTATATCTCCAGAAGAGGTTAATGTGGGAGAAAAAATACAAGTTAGAGTTGGCGAGAAAGTCCCGCTAGACGGTATATTACTCTCAGAAAAGGGATCATTTAATACCGCAGCCTTAACAGGAGAAAGCAAACCTGATGCCCTTAAAAAAGGAGATGCCATATACGGCGGAAGCATCAATTTAGATGGAGTAATTGAAATTGAAACCACAAAGGTTTTCAAAGACAGTTCTATTGCTCGTATTCTAGATATGGTACAAAACGCCACCGCTAGAAAATCAAAGACAGAACTCTTTATTAGAAAATTCGCAAAAATTTACACCCCAATTGTCACCTACCTAGCTATTGCACTAACCTTTCTACCTTACTTTTTTGTCGAGAATTATGTTTTTCAAGATTGGCTATATAGAGCCCTGATTTTCCTTGTGATTTCTTGTCCGTGTGCGTTGGTAATTTCTATTCCGTTAGGGTATTTTGGCGGATTAGGAGCAGCTTCACGTAACGGAATTCTATTTAAAGGCGCATCTTTTTTAGACACCATGACCAAAGTGAATACGGTGGTAATGGACAAAACAGGCACTGTAACAAAAGGGGTTTTTAAGATTAAGGATCTTATTAAAGATCAGATCTTTACCGAAGACGAATTCATAAAGTACTTGATCGCTATTGAAGAACAATCTACACACCCTATTGCAAAGGCAATTTTGGAATATAAGGCAGGGGGAGACAAGTTTAAAGCTACGGATGTTATCGAAATTGCCGGTAAGGGATTACAAGGAACGGTTAACGAAAAATTGGTCTTGGTCGGTAATAAGGCGTTGATGATCGCGAACCAAATTGAAGTCCCCGCAGCAACTGATAGCATTGTAGAATCTATTGTAATGATGGCGATAGATGGAAAATTTGCAGGTTATGTGACCGTAGCTGACGAATTAAAAGATGATGCATTCGAAGCCATTGCCAATATGCGTAAAGCAGGTATTGATAAAATTATCATGCTTTCTGGAGATACCGATTCCATTACCCAACAAGTGGCGAAAGAATTAGGAATTGACTGGGCAAAAGGCGGATTATTACCGGAAGAAAAACTAGAAGAAGTAGAGAAACTTAAAAAACAATCGAATACCAAAATTGCTTTTGTAGGTGACGGAATTAACGATGCTCCAGTTCTAGCCATTAGTGATGTCGGTATTGCTATGGGCGGACTTGGTAGTGATGTCGCCATTGAAACTGCCGATGTTATTATACAAAACGATCAGCCTTCTAAGATTGCTACCGCAATCAAAATCGGGAATTCTACACGAAAAATTGTATGGCAAAATATTGCCCTAGCTTTCGGAGTAAAATTTATTGTTTTAGCTATGGGTGCCGGCGGATTAGCCACTATGTGGGAAGCTGTTTTTGCCGATGTTGGTGTTGCGCTTTTAGCAATTTTGAATGCAGTGCGATTGCAGAGGATGCAATGGAAATAAACTAATGTCATTTCGAGCTTAGTCGAGAACTTTTAAGTTAGAATCTCACAAGCATTGCATTTCGACTGCGCTCAATGTGACATACTGACCCTAAATACAGATTGTACAGAAATTCGACAGACTACTTCGTCACGAAAGACTCTTCGCAATTCGTTTAATAACAATCTGTTTTTAGCTGACCGCTTTTTTCAAAAGCTTCAAAACTGACTTTTTGGTTGCCTTGCAATATTCTTTCTAATACATCAAGAACATCATGTTGCATAGCCAGTGACCCACAAATCATAATTGTGCCATTTTGGTTAATGGTTTTCAATACTAATTCTTTTTGCTCAAAAACGACATCTTGAACGTATTGCTTTTCACCTTCCCTGGAGAATGAAGTAAATACATTTATATTTCCATGATTTGAGACTTCTTTCTCAAAAACGGAATTATAAATCTCCATAGAAGCCTTTTCACGTCCTCCCCAGAACATAGAGATATTCTGAGTTGTATTTTCAGAGATCATTCCTAAGAATGGAGCTATACCGGTGCCATTTGAGATGAAAATTGAATTTTTTGTATTTTTCGAAAAATGGAAGTCTCCGTTTCTGTCTAGTGCAGCTTTTATAGTTTCGCCAACTTTTAATCCGAATAGGTAATTAGAACCTCTCCCTAACTCGTGTTTTTTAATACTAAGTAAAACAGTATCGTCAATTCTGGCAATTGAATATTGACGAACGATATCATCATCATTTGGAAATACTTCTAATAAATCTCCCGAAGTGAAATCAACATTAGATTTTGATTTTAGTTTTAACAAGAACGTATCATCAACATTTAAATTGGTTCGCTCCAAAACTTCAAACTCTACTTTCTTATACTTTTTCTTTTTTAAAAGAGGTCTTTCTACAGGAATTGTGAATCCGACTTTATTAGAGAATTGTATCATCCAAAGTTCAAAAGAATCGAAATCGGCTTTATTAATTTTAAACAAAGGCAATTGCTGTTGAAAATTCTTCGCTGATGCTATTTGATCATCTATCTCAATAGCAAACTTACAGTAATCTGGATAATCTAATGAACCAAAACCAATTACCCAAAAATCGATCTTGTTCGGTTGTTGTATCCTCGAAAACAACTCAGAAAATTTACGTGCATTCGTTGGCGGCTCGCCTTCACCATAGGTAGAAGTAAATATAATAATTTTGATCGCCTTTGCATATTCAGTATAGTTATTAAGCTCTGATAAATAGACTTTCCTTCCAACCTTTGTTAATCCATTATAAAAACGCTGTGCAAAATCGAACGCGGTACCACTCTCCGAACCTACTAAGATTATATACTCACATTCATCTTTATCTGATATTTGTATTATCCGTTTTGCTTTCTTTCTTCGCTTCAATGTCATTACAAAACCTGAATACATAAAAAACAGAATAGAGGCACTTGAAAGCAACAATACAATAGACCAGAAGACATTACCCTCACCCGTGTGCAATACCAAACTTAACCTTGAAGCCAATGTAATAAAAGGGTAATCTGCACTACGTACTATAGCACCCGTTTGCTGATTTACGTCAACCTCTTTATTCTGTAAAGCAATAAGGTAATATTCTTCTGGATCACTAGAAAAAGGAAATTCTACCTGTCTAATATCTGACAAAGTAGTTTCCTTAAAAAATAGAACCTCGGTAATATGTTCATAAACCTTAGAGGCTCCATTAGGAGCAACATCTTGCTTCTCGACTACAGTATCCGGCAATAAATTAAACTTCTCGGCGGATAGGTAAACTCCGGTAGAAGCAAGAATTATAATAGGAATAAAGAACCACCTACTTAATAGTACATGGTATCGTAACTCAAAATAATCTTTCTGGACTTTCGAAAATAATTTTAAGAATCCGCCTTGGCGCTTAGCAAGCAGCACAAGCCCGGTAATCGCAATAATACATAAGAGTAAAGAAATAAGACCAACAAAAAATCGACCTATACTTTTTAGAAATAAAGAACGGTGTACGTTAGTTGCAAATGTATATATGTACGGTCGTTCTTCAACCTCACCTAATTGTTCACCTGTAATAGGGTTCACATATATATCTAATGTTTCCATCTCCATAGTCAAAACAGAAGCCTTTACGAATCCTGATGATTCTACTTCTAATTCTAAAACCTCATCATAAGAATTCTTTAATGCATCTATAGTAGTTGCCAATGATACTTCTTCCCAATTTTCTACCGCATAGCCTTTTGCTTGGTGAGAAATGGGCTCTACCGCTAAAATGATTCCGGTCACGGAAGCCACTATCAAGAATAGTGAAGAAACCAGGGCAAGCGTAAGATGACTAAAGCGCCAAATAGAAATGGTCATAAATGGAAATGTAATTTTGTGATCTTATTATTTTAAAAATTCCAGAATGTCTGTACTAAGACATTCTGGAATTTATAATTGTGATTGTAAAAAATAAACGCATTAACTGTAAAACGTTATTACGAACATAATAAAGTAATCTGTTTATTTGTAGCCGAGAACTCATACACTACATAAATTTGACAGATTACTTCGTCGCAAAATGCTCCTCGCAAAGACGTCATTCTGATTCATGGTCACGCAAAACTCACATGCAACTATTATTCAGCAGATTGCTTCGTCGTGAAATGCTCTTCGCAAAAACAATAATTTAAAACAATTACTGAGGCAACATACGTACGTAACGAATAAAACCTTTACCCTCTACTTTGGTGGTTAAGTTTTCTGTGGTTAACGGAAACTGAATATCATCTGCATAATACCCTTGATCCTCAACAGAAGTTTCAAAACGTAGTTGATAACCTTGGTCTATTTTATCCGTAGGAATTTGCAAAACATTCAGTGCACGTTCTCCACCACTAATAGTCTCACCAGAAATAGCATCTATATTCGGGCGATTTTTTCCGTAGAATTTCCACCACTCTGTAATTTCACTATACCATTCGCTGTCTTTACCTTGAACGTAAATCGTTTCTACATATTCATTATCGGCATCAACAATAGATACGATTAAATAAGCACCTTCACCTGAATAATTTGTTAATTGTATTAGACACTTTACAGGAGTCTTATCTACAGGATTGAATGCGGTCAATAAGGACCCGACCAATAGAATTGCCGGAATATATTTTAAAAATTTGTTCATGTATATAAAATTTTGTTCTCTATAAGAGATTTATAAATATGATTTAGGATTCTATTGCTTTAAGAAATTAAGAGACTTATTCTCTTTTTGCAATAATTCGTTTTCACTAGCCAAATCATATACCGTTTCATCAAAATCAGTTGTACTCTTTGCATCCGCACCTTTAGCAAGTAAGAATTTAAGCAACTTATCATTCTCTGCCTTCATTGCAGCTACATGTAAAGCAGTTAAACCTTCATCGTTCTTAGCATTGACATCGATATTAAAATCGGACACTTTTTTCAATAACTCAAGGTTATTTTTCTTAGCAGCCACATGATATAACGTATTACCTTCACCTTGAACGGTATTGAATTTTAATCCTTTAGACTTCAATAAAGCTAACTTAGCATCAAAAGCCTTGGCGTTTCTTTTATTATACGAATCTGCCAAAAAGTAAGCAGCCGTATTACCGGCAGTATCTTGAGCATTGATATCCGCTCCCTTACTTATTAAAAACTCAACCACATCTGCCTTGTTACTATGAGCCGCTAGCATAAGTGCAGTTTCCCCACTCTTGTTGGCAGCATTGATATCCTTCACATTTTTAGATAATAATTGAACCATAGAAAGCTGGTTTCTAGCAGCAGCGTTTAAAAACGGAGTATTCCCTTTTTCATCCGCTTGGTTTACATCTGCACCAGCATTTAAGAAAAGCTCAATAATAGCAGCATCTTTAGTACCAAAAGCTAAACGGTGCAACGGTGTGCTCCCATTTTTCTCTACAATATTAGGTTCCAAACCAAGACCTTTTAAATAGCTATAGACTGGTAGGCCATTACTGAATCCGCGGCCACCTTGCGATGCGAACATAAAAGCATTACCTCCATTATCATTAAGTGACTTGTAATCAACTCCCTTTTTAATAAGAAGATTTAAAAAATCTATATTTCCTTTTTTAGAAGCGTAGTTGAAAATTCCGTTACCATCTTCATCTTTACTATCTAAAGCCAAACCTTTATCTAGGAAGAAATTCAATTCTTTTTCTGTCTTAAGAGAAGGTGCAGCCAATAGTAAAACATTAGCACCATGTTCATTTTTCTCCTCCACTAAATTCACACCTTTCTTTTCAAAAGCATTATAAATTGCAGGGTTTGTAAGTCCAGCATTTGCTCCAAAAGCAAGCGGTGTATATCTATGACTATCCAAAGCCGTAACCGATGCACCTTTATCTAATAAAAACTGTACCAAGTCAGCATCGCCAGAATACGCTGCCCAGTGTAAATAAATACGACTATCATGAGTTTTCTTATCTACAGCGTTACCTTCAAGAGATAATAAATATTTAACTACCTCTGTATCTGCCTTACTGGTAATTGCTAAAGTAGTAGCATCAAAAGAATTGCTATCCATCTCAGCAGGGTCATTACCCTCAGCGATTTTTTGTTTTATGGTAGCAACATCTGGATTACTCTTCCAAAATTTACGATCTATCAACTCATTTTTCTGCTGTGCAATACCAGTGAAGCTTACAAACAATAGAGCGGTTAAGGCTATTTGTTTTACGGTTTTCATGTTCTTATTTTTTTACAAATGATTCAATTACTTCTTCTATCTCCCCTTTTTGATCATATTCATCATCAAAAAGATACTTATACAATACTTTATTATCTACTTTCTGTTCTAAAGAAAGGTCTTGATTACGACCATATACATCATCCCACTTGGTACGCACTAAAGCCCATTTATCTGTATTTGATTTCCACCAAGCAGCAGCTGCGGCACATCTGCTATCATCAACTTTTACATAAGTATTATATCCCTTTTCTTGAGCAAGCATAACATCTTCTTTACCAGCTTCACGCATTACTTTAGTATTATCTTGGTCATGCAACCACCCATAATCCGTTACTTCATGACGGTTACCACGAACGGTTAAGTTGTAATCACTTCTAGTTGTATACTCACGCCTAGGTAGTGGCGCATCTGCAGTATTTTCCCAATAACTTTTACCATCTACATGAACCCAAGTAGAAGAACCCTCGTACCGCGGACTATCATCTACTTGAAATACTTTTTGTGTCCACTGCCCTTTCACCTTATCTGCCTGCAGCTTCTTAAATGTCCAAGTGTTATTAGCATTGTAGGAGTACAAATCTGTATTCTCAAACAACCAATCTTGTCTCCAGTGTTTTACAATGTAAGGTTCTGCAGGGTCACCAACTTGTAACAAGTGTTGAATAGATATTTTGTCATTCTTATCGGTTATAAGCTCTGCCCACTCTAGCCCTTTATCTACTTTTGTTTTAGATGGTTTATACAGCGAGTCTGTACTATAATTAAAGGTTTCTGCGAAGTTAAAAGTTACTTCATAACAACCGCACATGCTTTTTATTGCATCGCGATCTTTCTTCATTTTATCTTTTTGTGAAAAGGCACTTACAAAAATAACCAGTGCCATGGCAATAGAAATGGGTGTTCTCATTAGATTATTATTTATTGTTTTCTGGTTCGATGACAAAAATAGTTATTTTTATTTATTCTAAATAAGAATTGTTTATATATTTGTCGAGTATTAAGAATAATTCTAAATAAGAATAATGCGATATAAGTTTGTTCCCTACTTACTACTTATTACCTATCAACTGACACTTGCTCAAAGTCAGGTAGAAAGTTCCAAAGACTCTATTTTATCACAACAACTAGATGAAGTTATTGTTACCGCGACCAGAACCGAGCGTCAATTATCATCTCTTCCCCTACCCGTTACCTTGGTGGGCAAAAAACAGATTATTAAATCTGGTACTGTTCGTTTAAATGAAATACTGAACGAGCAAACAGGTATAATAACCGTTGCTGATGAAAGCGGATTTCAAGGGGTGCAAATACAAGGTATCGCATCTGACTATATTCTTATTCTAATAGATGGTGTACCTCTTGTGGGTAGAAGTGCAGGTAATTTTGATTTAAGCAGATTAACCGTAGGGAATATCAAACAGATTGAAGTTGTTAAAGGTCCGGCGAGCTCTTTATATGGTTCTGAGGCCTTAGGCGGAGTGATAAATATTATTACGGGAAAACCACAAACGGAAGCCTTAAGTGGTAATGCATCTTACAGAATAGGAAGCTTCACTCAACAGGATATTAATCTAGATTTGAAACAAGCATTTAAAAAGTTTCGTTACGGATTTTTCGCTAATAGATTTTCATCTAACGGGTATGATCTAAATGAAGATGTAGAAGGGCAAACCGTGAATCCGTTTACCAACTACACTTTAAATGGTCGTTTGTATTATGATTTCAACGATAAACTATCCCTATTCACCTCCGCACGTTTTTATGATCAAAACCAAGATGCAGGTTTTACACTAGACAGTATACAATATACAGGTGATACCAAAGAACGTGAATGGAACACTCACGCCAGACTAGACCATAAATGGACCCCAAATCTTACCATGGCCTACGAGCTTTATTATACAAATTATATGGCTACAGAATTATTGGCAGATCCTATTTCTACAGATGTATTGAGTGATAGTGATTTTAACCAAAAACTATTTCGCCCAGAGGTACGTGGCAGCTACACATTTGCATCTAAAAACGAAAATAATACTGGGTTACAAAACGGAACTTTAACTGCTGGTATGGGTTTACAATTAGATGAGCTAGACAGAACATATTTTGATGAAACAGTCAACTTCACCTCTCAATACCTTTATGCACAGTACGATTTTAATCCTATTGAAAAGTTGAATATTATAGCCGGTGCACGGTTTGATAATCACTCAGAATACAACAACCAGTTCAGCCCTAAATTGGCTTTGCGTCACCAATTAAATAACAATCTATCGATCAAGGGTTCTGTTGGCTACGGTTTTAAAGCACCAGATTTTAGGCAGCTGTATTTCGACTTTACCAATTCTGCCGTTGGATACACCGTACTAGGCTATAATGTAGCTTTAGACAAACTACAAGAGTTAGTAGAACAAGAACAGATCCTTAGTGTATTGGTTACCGAAGATGAACTTAACAAACCTTTAGAAGCAGAAAGTTCTATTGGGTACAACCTAGGTTTTAATCTAAAGCACGGTCGTGGAAATACAGAGGTAAATTTCTTTAGAAACGATTTCAAAAACTTGATAGATACACGCATTATCGCCCGTAAAATAAATGGTCAAAATGTATTCAGTTACATGAATTTTGATGAAATATATACCACAGGCTTTGAAATCAATTCAAGCTTCAAACTTACCGATGAACTGAACATTAGTGCCGGGTACCAATTGCTATATGCTTTTGACAAGCAGAAAAAACAAGATGTAGCAGATAATCAAGTATTTGTGCGGGATGCTGAAAGTGGGCAGTCGGTTGCACTAGCACAGTCAGACTATTTCGGCTTGGTGAATCGCTCTCGACACAATGCTAATTTTAAGGTGTATTATGATATACCTAATACTAGCACCAATGTAAATATGCGGATATTATATAGAAGTAAATACGCCCAATATGACACCAATGGCAACGACCTCATAGATAATTATGATACCAGTTTCATAGATGGTTTCGTAACCGTAAATGCAGCGATAAGCAAAATATTTTATAAAAATCTCACATTACAGGTAGGTGCAAATAACCTTTTGGACTATACCGATAACAATATCCCGACAATGCCGGGAATTCAAGGATACCTAAAACTAAATTATCAATTTTAACCCACCTGACCACGCGCAGGTATTAATTACATGACCATGACGAAGAACATTTTAGCAGTAGCATTTTTAGCAGTGGCATTCGCCTCTTGTAGCAACGACGATGACATCACCCCAGCAGAACCCTTATTAACTGAAACGGTAAGCAATCTATACGCCCCACAAACAGGAGGACAAGGCGAACCCGTTGGTGGCGAATTCACCAAATTCGATTTTGAAACAGGCGCAGAAACCACTAGTGATACTGATTGGGACATTGCCTTTAGAGGAACAACAATTGCAGTAAACGGTGGCGTTGCAACAGGTACAACAGATGAACCAACAAGAAACGGAGATGTTAGCGCTGCAATAGTAACTGGAACATTTACCAGTGTAACCTCTGCCGCTGACCTTACTTTCAGCCAAGACTCAGAAACATCATTTGCCATACCAACAGGTAGCGATAATGGCTGGTACAATTACAATTCTGAAAGCTTTACCGTTACCGCTATACCTGGTAAAGTGTTTGTTTTTAAAACTACAGAAGGTAATTACGCTAAAGTGGAATTTATAAGCTACTACCAAGATGCCCCAGCAGTGCCTGATCCATTTGCCGATGCAACACCATATTACACTTTTAACTATGTATACAACCAAAATGAAGGTGACACATCTTTAGAATAGTTTTATAAAATTCAGAATCAAAACATTAAAAAAGGGCAACGTTAGGGTTGCCCTTTTTCGTCGTCATTAAACAAATAGCTACTCGTTCATATAATCCTGCCATTGTACAATTACATATTTAGTTGTCTCGTTTTTATTGATTTTTAAAAATCCAAAATCATAACAGAACAGGTACACATCATTTTTTTGATTCTTCCAATAATGTGTAAAAAATCTGGGATTAAAGCCATCCTCTAAAAGTATATTTTTTCTTATAGTGGTAAATCCAGATCTATTATAGCGCTTTAATATTTTTCTATTTTTCTTCAACTGCTTATCGACCATAAAATAAAAGGTGTTTTCTTTCTGACTTTTTTCATATTGCTGTATGGATTTGCATTTTATTGAGCAGAAAACTTTATCCGCTCTACCGATAACCTCTTCATTACATTCTGGACATGTTTTTTTCATACAAACTAATTAGACGAATATTATGCGAATAATATACGCATAATATTCTACTTTATGTTTTATTAATTAGTACTCTTGGCATTATGAAAACACCAAAATCCATTACGCTACATCATCTAATGATCAAAGATCAAAAGATGATCGGCATACAATTTACCCAAGACAAGCTTATACAAAACTTGATTAAAGGGCTTCCTGAACCTAGGTGGAGTAATAAATACCATATGGTTTACATTCACAATACAAAGAAAAACCTTGGTATTATATTCAACACATTTAAAGGTGTTGTTTGGATCAACTATAATAAATTTTTAAGTAATAGACCTATAAACACAAATAATGAAATTGTAGACGTACAGTGGTTTAGAGAAAGAAATACACCTGAAGGTTATAGGGTTTGCCCAGAGGAATACCTATTAAAACTAGAGCTTAAAAGATATGCTAACAGCACCGTAAAAACGTATGTCAACTTTTTTGAAATGTTCATTAATCATTTTAAGGACAGAGATTTAACTACCCTAAATGAAAGTGATGTAAGAACATATCTTCAAAAGTTAATACGAAGAAACGTTTCTAACTCTTATTTAAACCAAACCATAAATGCAATTAAATTCTACTATGAGACCGTTCTTGGTATGCCCAATCGTTTTTATGACATTGAAAGACCAAGAAAGGAACATAAGCTACCTACCGTAATTTCAAAAGAAGAGGTTATTGAAATGCTTAATTGCACAACGAATCTAAAACATAAATGTATATTGGCTTTATTATATAGTGCAGGCTTACGTAGAAGTGAACTTATAAACCTAAGAATTAAGGACATAGATAGCAAACGAATGCTCATTAATGTAAAGTGTGCCAAAGGTAATAAAGACCGGGTAACACTATTATCTGAAACAGTGGTGCAAGATTTACGGCTATATTTTAAAGAATGGAACCCTAAGGAATTTTTGTTTGAAGGCCGTAAAGGCAATGAATACAGTGCAACAAGTATAATACAGATAGTAAGGCAAGCTGCCTACAAAGCAGGAATTTTACAAAAGGTAACTCCGCATACCCTTAGACATAGTTTTGCGACACATTTGTTAGAATCTAATGTAGACCTTAGACAAATTCAAGTATTATTAGGTCATGGCTCAAGCAAAACAACAGAAATATACACTCATGTCGCAACAAATACTTTTAAGTCAATAAAAAATCTACTAGATTAGTGTAGCTAAAGTAGAAATATGTGCAATTGTGCATATATACAATTGTTATAAGCAATTTAAAAAAACTGTAAATCATTAAAAACAATATTATGAAACTACTTTATGTACTATCTATTTCCTTGTTACTACTTAGTTGCGGGCAATCAAAAAAAGAAGAAACAATGACAGAAGCTAAATCAATAGAAATGATTAATAAGCTTCAAGAAAAAGGACTAGAAAAAGATAATGCGTGTATTCAATGTACACAAAAACTTATGACTGAATTAGCGAAATGTAAAGCTGATGGAGGTAAGGATTGTGACAAAGAATATTCACAAAAATGGACTGCACAATGTGCCCCTAAATGTAAATGATAACTTAAAAATATGGGAGATAGCATAACTTGGGACTAATGCGCTATTTTTAGAGATGACGAGTTCGAGTCTCGTCTCCCCCACAAAATGATTTTATGACTAAAGAGGAAATTTATGACTTATATGTTCTTCAAAGTAAAAACGTAAGGCAGTTAAAGCAAGTTAAAAATAATCTCATTAAAGATATAAACTCTGAATTCAAAAGGAAGAATAATGATTATCAAATAGAGATAAAAACAAAATTATTGGCTTTACTTTATTGTACATTCTCAGAAGCTCAATTTATTCAGATTTTACATACACCTAATGGTTTCTCTTTTACAGAAATTGAATTGATAAAGAAACAAAGGTCTATAGCTATTAGTTGGAAATTGATGATTGACAAAGCAATGACTAAAGTTGGTGATTGGGAAAATATTCCTGATTTATTGAATCGAAGAAACAAAATTCACAAAATCATAAAAGAATATATTGAAAAACCTCAGGAGCTAAGAAATAAAATAGCTCACGGTCAATGGGTTCACGCTTTAAATAGTGACAATACTAAAGAAAATGAAAACACTACATTAAGACTCAAGGAACTAAATGTAATTAAACTAACAATTTGGTCAGAGGTTCATCAATACCTTTCGTACATAATACGAGACTTAGTTCAATCTCCTCAAGTTGGTTTTCATAATTTTTATTGGTCTAACTTAGTAAGTCTCGAAGAGTATATAATGAAAAGTAAAGATTGGACTATTGAAAAAAGGAAAGAAAGAATATTAAAAAAAGCTTATAACAATGTATATAAAAAATAGGGCGAAAAGTGCTTAAACAAAGGCTAGTGCTTTTTTGTGAAGACCGCCATATTTTTAATTTGTATTTTAGAAAACGAAAAGATAAAAATAAAATGAAAAATATGGCTAAGTGCAAAACCGAAAGTAAGAGCTTACCAACTGCCCTACTTTTCATATACTAACCGTTGGGCATAATATTGACATACCGCAAAAAAGAATGAATTTAGAAGAATTTAAGATTTGGTTAGATGAAGAAAATGGGAGTGATTTTAGAACTATTCAAAGTAGAATTTCAAACTGTAGAACAGTAGAAAATTATGAAGGAGATTTAGATGAACATTATGTAAAAGACAAAGGCTTCTCACTTTTAGAAAGGTTAAGTTATTCAACAGAAGACCAAAGAAACAACCTAGAAGCTAAACATAAGATTCCAATCAACGGAAATGTAAGAACAGGTTCAGCAACTTTGAAACAAGCTGTGAAATTATATATATCTTATAAAAATTCAAACTTTATACCAAGTGAGAATTCTTCCAAATCTTTTGACATTAAACAATCACTTGAGGAAGAAATTGACAATATCGAAACATGGACAAATTTTAGTTACGAAAAGGATTTAAAAAATTCAATGGTTTCTCAAATCAATGATTTGTTTCCTGAATATAAAATTATTGGGGAAAACAATGAAGGTGTTGAATATCTAATTGGTGGAAAAAGGATTGACATACTTCTTGAAAAACATAATGGAGATTTATTAGTTATCGAACTGAAATCTGGAATAGCAAATTATAAAGTTTTTGGTCAAATCTCAATGTATATTGGTTTATTAATGGAGAAATTTCCAGAAAGAAAAATCAAAGGTTTTATAATAGCTGGAGAAATGGACCAAAGTTTAAGAAGTGCAATTAAAACCACTGATAAAATTGGACTGAAAACTTACAAAATGAAATTAGAATTAAACGATGATTAAAAAAATACTATGCCCAACAATGCCTATAATTAATACGGGTTTCGGTGCTTAACCCTAAGTTTGGGTATATTTATGAAGTCCGCCAAATCTTTTGGATTTGGCTTTTAAATAGAAAAATAAAAACAAACAAAAAGATTCGGCTAATCGCTTAAACGGAAACAAAAGTGCTCTTTTATTCCCGCACTAACCATAGCCGAGACGTTAGCATTAATGATAAAAAAAAATATTTTAGCGGAATATAAATCTAGTAGTTCGGCTGTTTAAAAATTCATTTTCTGCATAAAAGTGGTTTATAAATTGTGAAACTAATCGCAATCAGAACGCAGATGGACACACTCAAACGCAACTGTTGCGCTAATGGACTTCTTAGCTTGTTTATGCAAATGGACTTTATGCGAATCTAATTGTTGCGAAAAGTATGCTGATTAGAACGTAAGCAGAACGGTGACGGAGTAAATCAAAAGTTGAGTAAAGTAAAATTATAAGAAGTCAAAAAAGTAAAAATCAAAACGCAAGCAAAACGTGCCAATCAGAACGAGAATCACTAATGCTAACAAGACCTATACGTAATGTGGGCTAAGGTGATTAATCAAAAGGTTTGCATATTTTTATGATGTCCGCAAAATCTTTGGGATTTTGCTTTAAACAATAAAAAGAAAAAACAAAACAAAAAGATTTGGCTAATTGCATAGCGGAGAGTTTACGAAAACCTAAACCCACACTACGCATAGCCTCACCGTTAGCTGCAATGGTAAAAAAAAAAAAAAAAAAAAAAGTTTCTAGTGGAAAATAATTCCCTTATTTCTTTTTTCTAAAATTCGCTGTTTACAAATACTGCTGCATAATAATTATAAAGAAATCCTAATCTGAACTCAAATGGACTTCACTCCTATCTAATCGTTACGCAGATGGACTCTTTAGCTTGTTTGCGTAAATGGACACTAAGCATACCTAATCGTTGCGCAAATGGACTCTACTCAAACGTATAAAACTAATCAGAAAGCTTTTAGAAATATGAGAAATTCAACTCACTCAAATGTGGTATTTATAAAGTGGTCGGCAAAACGGAAAAGTACGTGCTTACTCGGGTAGAACCACAGCAGCTAACAAGACCTATAATTAATGTGGGGTTTAGGTTTTTGAGCTAAGGTCTGTGTATATTTATGAGGTCGCAAAATCTTTGGGATTTTGCTTTAGAAAAGAAAAATTAAAACAAAACAAAAAGATTTGGCTACGAGCTGTGACTCAATGGGAATTGTAAACCACCGCCCCACACTAATCATAGCCGAGCCGTTGCCAACAATACCGCAAATGAAACTGCTGACAGAAAAAGAAAACGATAATCAGATTTTTATTCTCAACTGCGAGAAAATAATTCAGAACCGAATTAACCTTTGGAATCCGAAAGACATTTATGTGAATCGAATTGACAATTGGTTTGACGGAAAGTGGATGAATTATGCTGGAACAGAATTGCACGCAATTTCATCGTGGAATTTTCAAGATATTTTAACTATTCCACCTTTTCATCCGAATCGTGTCGAATCATCTGAATTTTATCAAAAAACGTCTGAACAGTACGTGAAAAAGGAAAACCAAAACGCATTGCATATAATACAAGAAAGTAAAGACAATCTGAAAAGATTTATTTCGGACTTTTCAACTGACGGACTTTTTATTTGGTATAGTGGAAATTCTAAAACAAATGACAGAGGAACATTAATGTTGTATTTAATAAAAGAATCGGAAACTAAAACTTTCTATATCACTTTGACCGGAAAAAAGAATTGGAATGTTTCTCAAACAAAGGGAGTTTTAATAAAGGAAATACAGTCGATAATCGAAGAAAGTACTGTTGGCAACAACGTGTATAATTAATTGCTTTGGTCGTTGCCTATTTGGAAAATTCCTTCGGAATTTTCTCGCGTTCGTTTTTGTTTACTAAATTAGTTGCTTAAACACGCAACTAACCATACACAAGACCGTTATCTGCAAGCTCAAAAAACAAATTTAGATGGACGACAAAACTAAAAAAGCAATTGAATTACATAGCGCTGGTGCGACTGTTAGACATCAAAATCCATTTGAAGAACTAGAATCATATAAATCGGAATCTGAAATTGATAAAAAATTTATTGACAAATGGGTTATACCTTTTTATATGGTCGGAATACATAATACGGATGAATTTATTTCAAACTATTCTAAAGTAAAGTCAGAGGTAAATATTGAAATTGCGAAACAACTTTTTGGAGACTTTAATTGGAGAACTAGAATTGTAGGAGCTTATTTTTCAGCAATCGAAAATTATGTTGAATTAGAAGATATTATTGGAACTCATCTATTGAAAAGTGAAGTTTGCTATGCAGGTGGAGGATATTGTTTTGCGCTAGCTTCATTCAATACTGAGAAAGGAATCAACTACCTCAAAAGATATTTGGATTATTATCTAACCAAGAAAGATTTGCATTTTGACCAACGTGTTGCTATGTCAGCAATCAAATGGACTGACAAGCAAAACGGTACAAATCTGTTTGAAGAATATATGCCAAAATTCAAAGAATGGGTTTCAGATAAATATGCGCAGGATATTGAATTAAGTTTTAGCGGATTTGAAAATCAAATGGTACAACTCGAGCGCATAAAAGCCAGCAGATAACAAAACCTATAAACAATACGGGCTTTGGGTTTAAACGCTGAGGTTTGTGTATTTTTATGAAGTCCGCAAAATCTTTTGGATTTTGCTCTGGACAGGAAAAAATAAATCAAAACAAAAAGATTTCGCTATGTGCGTGGCGGAAAGCAAACGCTAGTTTGCTCCCGTACTGTTCATAGCTAAACCGTTAGCGGTAATAAGCAAATAAAAATTAGAGCAACTTCTACCCTACTCCTTTTTTGCTTTTAGGTGCTAAAAAAGACAAATAGTTCTTAAGTAATAACGTTTATCAGAAAAGCAAAAAATCCACGGTTTCAGTATTTTAAACAAGTCCTGATTTTTTGGTTCGGGCTTAAAAAAAGAGCAACTTTCGGGGTTTTCCCTTTTGCCGCCAGAACGCAATCTGTGCGCAATCGTTATGCAGACGGACTTTTGGTTCGTAATTCTTTGTTTAGGTATTATTAGTCGACTAAACTATATTTATGTCCGTCAAGTCTGTCGCTGGATGGAAAAAGCGGCAAAACTACTGGTATTGTTCGTTCGGCTTGTCCGTGCGGTCTGGTATGCGCTGCTTAATGCCGCTAACATGACCTATAAGTAATGCGTTGCTTGGGCTTTTATAAAATGGTTTGGCTATATTTATCAGGTCGCTAAATCTGTTGGATTTAGCTTTGGACAGAACCAAAAACAAATCAAAACCAAAAGCTTTAGCTAAGCGCGTAACCGGAAATCCGTCGGATTTCTCAAACGCACTACTCATAGCTTTGACGTTGTAGCACATTTGAGAAACGAACTAAATGATAGAATTAATACTTTCGACTTTAGCGGAATTTGGACTAATTCGTGAAGATTATAAGCATCAAAAACGAATTACAAAAAAGGAAAAAGAAGACGGAATTAAAAGACCGATTCAAAAATATTTTATGCAACCAAGTGCATTAATGTTTATTTCTGTTTTAGTTATTGGGAGTTTAAGTGCTATTTTGTTTTTTACTTATCAAAGAAAATCTGTATTTCCAGAAAAAACGCAAAAAGAAATATCGGAAATGAGCGAAAGAATGGAAAATTGGAATAAAAATTTAGGAAAATATCCAACAGAACTGAATGAATTAATCGGAAATAGTCCTTTAAGACAAGATTGGAAAAAAGATGCTTGGAATCAAGAATATGAATTTAAGATTATCGAAAATGGAAACAGATTTTTAATCACATCTGCTGGCTCTGACGGACAATTTGGAACTGAAGATGATATTAAGTCTGTGAAATGAAAAACAAGATTAATACAGTTTTAGGTTTAATTCAAATAATATTATCTGTTTACTGGATTTATGAAATGATATTGCTTTATTACAAATATCATTATACAGATATACTTTTTGCTTTTATGTATCCGAATTGGGTAATATTCTTAAATATTATCTTAAGTATTGTAAACATATATTTTGGAATAAAATTAATGAACAGAAAAATATCCAACAAACGAAGTTATTTGACAATGGTAATTTTAATAATCTTTGGAGGAATGATAAATATATTGAGTGTAGCATAAATAAAAACGTGCTACAACACCGTGTATAATTCATTGCTAGTTATAGCCTACTTACGAAAGTCCTCGCGGACTTTCTATCTGTGATTTATTTGCTAACTTTAGTGCTTAAACCACGCAACGAAATCATACACAAACACGTTATGCACAATGAAGTAAAAATTTAGAAAAATGGGATATTGGTGTACATTACATTTATTTGACCAAGACAAGTTTTATTCTGAAACTATTCAAGAACTTAAAGGACAAATTGGCGACTTAATTCCATCATATAAGGAATTTTTAAAAAACAATATTATTGGTGGGATTGGACATCTTACGGTAAAAGAAGTCAATGAAATGGCACTTTCACAGCTTGAAAACATATATGAAATTTCTAATTCTTTTGATGACAGTTTTAAAAAACACTCAGCTTTTCATTCACTTCATAACTGGAGTTTACAACTAGATTTTATAGGTAAACTTAAAGGACATTACGAGTTTTGTAGCTTCTTTGAGTATTATGTTTTTGAAAAATGCTCTGACTTCTACCCTCATATACCTCTAGGAAAAGGAGGTGTCGCTCGTAATTTTGAGTTAAAAACAAACACTTATTCGCACAACATAATTGGTAACTTAGATTCTTGGAATAATTTCTTTATGCAAGATACATTTGGCATATCAAATTGGATATCTAATGAGGATATTGAACTTCTGTTTTTGGATAAAGAAAATTTGAAATTTGAAAATAATGAAATTGCAGAAGCAATAATTCGTTTCATTGAAATTGCAAATAAAAATAAACTTGGGTTATTGGCTGGTGTTGACTTGAATATTGACAGAAATAGACTTTTGCCTCAAAACAAATTAGTTTCTTTTGAATTGTGGAAGAACCAAAACTGTTCAGGTTTATTGTTTGAATATTTAAAAAGTTAGATTAGAATAAAGAAAGAAAAGTGCATAACAATGGCTATAATTAATACGGGTTTTGGTGCTTAACCTAAAGTTTCGAGCTTTAAATGAAGTCCGCCAAATCTTTTGATTTGGCTTTAAAATGAAAAAATAAAACAAAATAAAAAGTTTTGGCTAAGTGCTTAATCGGAAATTAATCGCTTTTTAATTCCCGTACTAACCATAGCCGAGACGTTGGCAACAATAAAAACAGAACCCTGAAAAATATAGTATTTACATCCGCGAATGAACTTGTTGAGAACATCAAGTCAAAGAAAATTTCAGTAGTTGAAGTTGTTACTGCTTTTTTGAATCATATAAAAAAGAATAACCCAAAAATAAATGCAATCTGTGATTTAAAAAACGAAGAAGAAATTCTAAGAGAAGCATTGCTAAAAGACGAAGACATTAAACTTGGGAAAGAACTTGGATTGCTTCACGGACTTCCAATGACAATAAAAGATAGTTTTTTAGTAAAAGGATTAAAAAACTCAAATGGAGACCCCTTTTTAAGAAATTATATTGCGACAGAAGATGCCGAATTAGTAAAAAGACTCAAAAAAGAAGGAGCAATAATCATTGGAAAAACCAATACAGCACTTTATTGTATAGATTGGCAAAGTACCAACTTTTGGAATGGGCAAACAAATAATCCTTATGATTTATCAAGAGTTGCGGGCGGAAGTTCTGGTGGTTCTGCTGTTTCTGTTTCTTCTGGCTTTAGTCCATTAGAGTTAGGAGCTGATGCAGGTGGCTCAATTAGAGTTCCTGCTCATTTTAATGGTATTTGTGGTTTAAGACCAACAGAAAATTATCTTTCTAATAGAGGACATTTAAAAGTACATAAAAAACCACAAGGCAGACGACATATTGTAACACCTGGTCCTTTAGCTAAAAATGTTGATGACTTGATATTGATGATGCAAGTACTCGGGAATAATTCAAAATATCAACTTCCTGAACTTCCTCAAATTGATTTCAATAGTTCTCAATGGGATGATAAAAAACCTTTAAACATCGCATATTCAGAAACAATAAATAAAACCGAAGTTGATAATGAGTATTTAGCATTGTTTAGAGAATTTATATCTAAAATAAAAAAAGAGCCTCACAATTTTAAAAATGACCATCCAATATATGATGAGGAAAAAGCATATGTTGAATGCAGTAAAATAATAGGTTTTGAAATCGGCATTAATAATCCGAAAGCACCTCTTTTGGCAACTTTTATGTATTCGTTTATTAGACTAAAGTATAGAGACCATTTATGGGCAAAAGGAATGGCAATCGGACAAAGATTATCTAATATCAAATACGCAAAAGCAATTGATTACAAAGATAAGTTTTCAGAAATATATGATAACTTTTTAACTAAATATGACCTTTGGATAACGCCTGTTTGTTCTTTTGAAGCATACAAGCATCAAAGAGCAGGAAAACCCTTTATTGTAAACAAAAAGAAAGTTGGCTATACTAAAGCAATCGCTTCTTTTAATTTTACTTCTGCATTTTCTGGACACCCAATAGTAGTAATTCCAATTGGGAAAAAGAAAAATGGAATGCCAGTAGGAATGCAAATTCATTCAAGAAAATGGACTGACAAAAAACTATTAGAAATAGCGAAATATTTAGAGCAATTTACGAATGGATTTGAAATACCTGAAAAAGTTACTGTTGCCAACAATGTATAAAAATAATAAGGGTTAAGTGCCAAACCCAAAGTTGGTGCATATTAACAAAGTTCGCCAAATTTACAATTTGACGATTAAAACAAAAATAACGGTAAAATTGTAAATTTGGCTAAGTGCTAAAACCGAAAGTAAGTGCATTTTAATCCCTTACTATTCTTATACTAGACCGTTACCTGCAAGCTGAAAAAAAATATGACTGGAATAGATTTTATTGCTGAATTAGAATTTCTAACTACTGAAAAAGGAGGTCGGAAAGGCTATGCAAAATCTGGATATCGCCCTCATATCGAATTTGAAAATTATCCCGAGATTTTAACTACAGGACAACAAACTTATATCGGAAAAGATACGGTCGAACCAGGAGAAAAAATAAAAGCCAAAATTGCAATTTTAAGTACGGAGTATTTTTCAAACAGATTGTATGAAAATATGGAGTTTAAATTCTGTGAAGGTCCAAGAACCGTTGGTTATGGACAAATTATAGAAATTATTAATAGTGACTTAAAATCTGACCCAAAAATCAAACAGGAATTAATAAACCTAAACTTATATCCGAAAGACATTCTTGATAGAATAAAAATTGTTTATGGAGGTTTAAGAACAGATTTTAAAATAATAAGTGAATTGCAAGAACTAATCATGTCAGAAGATTCATTAAGAAACCCTAGATTAATAAGAGCAATTATATATTTATTTACAATCGGTAAAATTGACAGAAAGAAAGTATTTCAAATGGCAAAAACTGATTGGAGAGACATTCTAATGTGTGCGGAATATAAATATATCGGGGGAAACGAAAAATCTATACGGGTCAGGGACTTTAATAATGAGTTCGGAAACGAAACTCTGGAAAAGCCAGCAGGTAACAATGGCTATAATTAATACGGGCTTTGGTGTTTAATCCTAAGTTTGGGTATATTTATTGAGTCCGCCAAATCTTTTGGATTTGGCTTTTAAATAGAAAAATAAAAACAAACAAAAAGATTCGGCTAATCGCTTAAACGGAAACAAAAGTGCCTTTTTATTCCCGTACTAATCATAGGTACTGTGTTGAAAAACAAGTTTTTTCTTTAATAATTTAGGAAACAGGTTGATTTATCAAACTGTTATCCCGCG
>NZ_CANMTX010000008.1 GCF_947500985.1 uncultured Maribacter sp. | reverse complement strand
ATATAGCTCTTGACCCTTCTGAAATCCTTTACAAGGTCATTTCTGCGTCTGAACAGACTACGAAGTTCTTCACGTTTCCTGTCCGGCACTATGATACTCTGCAATCGGTTATCCTTCAACTCTCTCGCTATCAACTGCGCATCTATCTTATCGGTCTTGCTATGTTTCTCTTTGCCCTTTCTATGAATGTCTGCTGGATTGACTACCAGACTTCGCCAACCGTAACTCTCAAAACAACGATGAGCGTGGTAACCGCAACAACCAGCTTCATAAGCTACGGTAACTTCATACTCCTTGAAATGTTTTGAAACATAACTATGTAATTGCTTTGGGTCGGGTGACATACTGAAAGACTTACCAGCGAACAGATCTGTTGCACAATGTACTTTCCAACTTCGTTTGTGAATATCGATACCAATGTATAACTTCGGGCAAGCAGTTTGTTGAGTGTTCATATCTTATTGTTTTAGAGAACTTTAAAGATACTCGACTTGCTGCTTTTTCATCGATGCTAATATTTATATTAGTGTTTTGCTAACCATATTTTACTATGATTAAAAACTACACTAGGCTGCTATTGGCAGCCCTATTTTTGTTTTCAATACAACTTTCCGCACAAGGTAGTACTGCAACTGATCGCGAAGCGCTAATTGCTTTTTACAATGCCACCGATGGTACAAATTGGTTGCGACCATGGGATTTAAACGCAAATATGAATACCTGGTACGGTATAACTTTAGATGCTAACGACAGAGTAACAGGTATTCAAATTTGGGAAAATAAGCTAAATGGTTTTATACCTCCAGAAATTGGAGACCTAAATGAATTAAAATCGTTAGAAATTTTAAATTTTAGTAATTCTGATGAAGAGAACAAGAATCAACTAACTGAAAATTTTCCTTTTGAAATCACGAATCTTTCTAACTTAGAGAGCATAAGATTTAGTAATATTACTCTAGGTGGAGAACTACCAATTGAATTTTGGAATCTTGCAAAGCTTAAGGATATTAGGTTTTTTCGTGCAGAACTTTCTGGGACAATCCCTGATGAAATAGGTAATTTACCCGACCTTGAGAGTTTTGACATTTATGATAATGATTTCACGGGCACTATCCCCTTAACTATTGTCAACTGTCAAAATCTTAGTACTTTCAGAGTGCCACAAAATCAATTGGAAGGAGAGATTCCGATAGAATTACTACAATTAACCAGTTTAGCTTCGATTGATATTTATAATAACAAGTTTACTGGAACGATACCTGAAGAGTTAGGACTTTTAAACAACTTAATTAATTTAAATTTAGGAGGCAACAGTTTCACTGGACCTATCCCAACGGAACTAGCCCAACTAGAGAATTTAGAATTTCTTGGGTTATCCTTTAATAATTTCGAAGCTCCATTACCCCCAGAATTAGGCCTATTATCTAACCTTAAAAATTTAGACACTCAAAACGCTGGGCTAACAGGTACAATCCCTTTAGAAATAGCAGAACTACCATTATTAGAATCTATTTCAATACTTTCTAATCATTTCTCAGGTAAAATCCCAAATTTCACATCTCCAAATTTAACTAAGCTAACCATTGGGTCTAATAACTTTGTTTTTGAAGATATTATAGAATTATCTCAAAATACAGATTCATCGGTAAACTTCTATTATTCAAATCAAAGAAATATTGGAGACACTGACAATATTCAATTAAATAATGGTGAGGAATTTACGATTTCCGTTACTGAAACAACAGATAACAATAACACCTATCAATGGCGAAAAGATGAAGTGAATATTGTTGGCGCTTCTGAATCTACTTTCACAGTATTCAATGTACAATCCACAGATGCTGCAGAATATGATTGTTTAATAAACAATACAATATTGCCAGAACTTGAATTAACCAAAAACCCAATAACCTTAACTGTTGTCGCAGACTCTGATAACGATGGTGTAAATGATAATCAAGATTTATGCCCCAACACTCCAACGGGTATCATTGTCGATTCTCAAGGTTGCCCAATAACAATTGCAGGGCAAACCAATTTTCTACAAAACTTCAGTTTTGAAGACTGGTCAGGTAATCCGCTAACACCAGATAACTGGACCATAACCAATGCTAACAGTATTATAAGAAATACAGAAGCAACAGATGGTAATTATTCTCTAGAAATTGATTTAAATAATTCATTACAATTTAAAACAGAATTACAAAACACGGCTACCATACAATTAGCCACCAATACCACGTACACATATAGCTTTGATTATAAAATAAAAAGAGGTGACAACGTAAGTGCTGAAATTCAAATATCAAAAGACGGTAATCCATTCGGTATTAGAATTGCTGATGAATTTGTAGGATTTGATAGTGATGGCGCTTGGCATAATGTTTCATTTGAATTCGACACAAACGATATAGATGAAGATCACATCTTTAAATTAGTTATAAGAGCAAATACATCTATAACAGGTATAATACAAATAGACAACATGCGTGTACTTGGTGAAGCTTTAGCTGACACTGATAATGATGGTGTTTTAGATGGTAATGATTTATGTCCAAACACACCTTCAACTGCTTTAGCCGTAGATGAGGATGGTTGTGAAATTAACGTAGACACTTCAAATTTATTAGAGGACCCAAGTTTTGAAGATTGGTCATTGAATAATGGTACTAATTTAAGAAATTGGGGTATTAACATAATACCAGGAAGCTCATGGAACAAGAATGAAGATATTAGTGACGACCTACAATATAGCCTAGAGTTGACTACGGGAGATAACGGCTCTAATGCCTCCTCTATATTTCAAAATGATATTGAATTATTCAATGGAGTAGAATATATTATAAGTGTTGATTATAAAGTTTTAGAAGGCACTTTCAATTCTTTAGAACTTGAATTAACTACCGGTTTTTTTGAAACTTTTAAAATCTTTACAATTGACCCAGCAGATTCTGGTTGGCAAACACTTACAAGAACATTTACAGCAGATTCAAATGCTATTGCCGATTTAAGAGTAGCAGTAGTTTCAAATCTGGCACAACGAAAAATCATTTTGGACAATATGGTCTTGAAAGTAAATGTTGCTACGACAGACACTGACAATGACGGTGTAGCAGATACAGATGATGATTGCCCAAATACTCCAACTGGAGATACGGTCGATGCTAATGGATGTACCATAACAGAAGTAGCGGATTCAGACAATGACGGAGTTGCAGATACTAATGATGATTGCCCTGACACACCAACTGGAGACATGGTCGATACAAATGGTTGCTCAATTACAACTGTAACAGATACTGATAACGACGGAGTTGCAGATACTAATGATGATTGTCCAAATACACCAACAGGAGATACAGTTGATGAGAATGGCTGCACGATTTTTGAAAATACAGCCCCAGATATTCCAAATGATGGTATTCAAGTAAAAGTAACAAGTACCAGTTGTCCAAACACGGCAAATGGCGAAATCTCTGTTTCTTTCACCGAGGATTACAATTACACGGTTCAAATCACCGGTATATTACTAGATAACACCTTTGATAACATTAACGCATCAAATGGGCTAGTAAGATCAGATCTTTCTTATGGTTCGTATACGGTATGTGTAAAGATACCTGAGTATCCAACCTATGAACAATGCTACACAGTAACAATTGAAACTCCCGAAGAATTTATTTCAGGCAAAACAGTAATTGATTACACTGCTAAAAAAGCAAGTGTTGTGGTTTCCGGAAGTAAGAATTACCAAGTTTTAGTGAATGATAATGTATATTCCTTTGAAGTGGACAATATAGCTAATCAGCAATTATCATTTCCGCTTGATAAAGGAGCTAATGTTATTTCTATAGAAACTGATAAAATTTGCCAAGGTCTTTTTAATGATAGTGTTGTAATTAGTAATGCTATTTTATCTCCGAATCCTGTTGCGGACATATTACGAGTTGAAGGTCTGGACATCATGACCGAAGCACAAATTATATTATCTAATGTAAGCGGAGTAACAACATTACAAGAAAGCCGACAAATTAATCACGGCACATTAGAAATGAATATTTCTAACCTTTCTCCTGGTATCTACATGTTAACCATCGTGGAAGGAGATAAAGAAATCAATTTAAAATTTGTAAAAAAATGAGATTAGCTATAAAATTAATTTTAATGGGACTACTAATTGTTTCTTGCGGAGGCAAGGACAGTGACAACTCAACACCTCCTGAAGAAAAAGTATTAGGTGATTTCAATCTTGTTTTCCCTGACAATAATTTAATTTGCACAGAGGGTGAAGACAATGGTAATGATGGGGTAAGTATAGAATTTCAATGGTCTGCATCTACAAATGCCACCTCTTATGAACTAGAAATTACCAATCAAGAAACCAATTCTACAGACACAAGAACTGTAACAACAACATCACTTGCTGCAGGTCTGCCAAAAGGCACCCAATTTTCATGGACTGTAACTGCAATTTTAGGCGCAAAAACTTTAGCTAGTGATTCTTGGAATTTCTATTCTGAAGGAACCAGTACAGGAAACTTTGCCCCATTCCCAGCAGAAATCAGTGTTTCAGATAATGGTGATGGTACAGTCAACGTTTCTTGGGTAGGTGAAGATTTAGATGATGATTTGATTAATTATGATGTGTATATCGGTACCTCAGATAATTTAGAATTAATTCTTGAGAATACTACTAATGAAAACACCTCTTATAATATTACAGCTGGGGAGCAATATATTGTTCAAATAGTATCTAAAGATAGTAATGACAATACATCTACTAGCCGTACCTATTTCACATTCTAGAAAGTTAAAGTTTATTTAAAGAAAGACGAAAAGGTATTTTACAAACGTTAGCATATAGCGTACTTCTACTATGAGGTACGCTATATTTTATGAAACGTCTTTTTATCATATCACTTTTTATCATCTTTAGCGCAACGCAGTTGTTTGCCCAAGATGCGGAAAGTACTATCAAAGTGTTTCCTAACCCTGCAACGAATGTTATTAATGTCTTAGGACTTAAAAATGATTCGAATGCGGCTATAAGCATTAGAGATAGCTACGGGACCCAAATTATCTACCACCAATGGGATATTAAAAGAAACTCGCTTAACATACCCGTTTTTAATCTTGAGAAAGGCTTGTACATGATTACCATACAATCAGAACATCAAAATGTAAAAGCTAAATTTTATAAGCAATAAAAAACCCTCACAATAAATGTAAGGGTCAATTCTTTGAATATAATTTAAGCTTGTTTATCGCTTCACAAAAATCAATTGTCCGTCTTCTGAGAAATTAGGAATATCAAGATCGCTGGCATCTAATGTCATTACATTACCATCAATAATAACACCTATTGCCACTTCCTCACCATTTTCATCTATTGTAGTTACAGTTTCTCCGTCAAAAGTATACGTACTTGCACTTTCATCTGACTCTGTAGGACAAGGAATATCTAAACCCGTAGCAGTTGCGTTAACTTCAATATAATTTGCGGAGTTAGAAGCGCTGGCCGTTAAGTCTTCATTAAACTGGAGTGTAATAATAAAACAATTTTTCTCTGTAAGAAAATCTAGAATCTGTTTTCCAAATTTAACATCGTCACTTGCTGTTTCATTGTCAATTTCAAGTTCTGTAGCATCCCAAGTGCCAACAATAGCCGCACTATTGAGTTCTGCTTCATTTTGGGTCTCATCTTTGTCAGAACTACAGGATACTAGTGTTAATACTACTCCTGCAATTAGTAAAATATGCTTATACATCTTTTTAGTTTTTTTGGTTGTACAAGCATAAAAACGAAAAAATCAACTTATTATTTCATATCCATACAAACAGCTACCTAACAAAAACAGGTACTTAGAGTATAAATCTATACGTTGCTTTCAACAAAATGGTATTATCTTTTTTCTGCCCTAGTATTTGACGATCTAAATTCCTACCCAAAGTTTCATCAGGATTCCCTGCCCCTACAACACCTTGTGACCAGACCAAAAAGATTTCTGAACCAGGCACATATTCCCATCTAAGCACTAAGTTGGATCTAAATTGAACATATGAAAAATCTGGATTCTCTATTTGATAATCTACAGTACCATCAAAATTTTCATCAATTAAATAATCAATAGTACTAGTAGGTTGCGAAATTTGATTTGCAGAGAATAGAGTTACTCGCTCATTAAGACTTTCTGCAATTGGATTATTCACGTAATTAAAATCGGTATATGTACCTCTAGATATAAATGGTTCGCCATAATACTGAATAGAAAGATTCGGATTTAGACTATAATTAAAACGGATGGAAGTACTAAACGTTTTTTGATCAATATTACCGGTAATATATCTTGCATCGCCATTAAAATTGGTTTCGGTAACATACTGCGTCTTATTCGGATTCTCTTCAAATTCAGAAGAAATAGATAGATTAAAAGCATCAAAAGGTTGGTAATATAATCTAAAAACATATCGCGCTAGCGAAAAATTCTTTTCTGCTGCTTGACTATTTACATAACCTAGGGTAAAACTCAATTTCTTTCTACTATCAGAACCGAAGAATAAATACGCGAAATTTTCGTCTGACCAGCGCCACCGTGGTCCGCCACGAAGTACCGTATTTGAAAATATACGTGGTTTATGCGCTGCACCCACTTCTGTCCACCAATTATTTTTATAATTTATAAAACCTTCAAATTGATATTGAATTCGATTATAATTACCCTCAAAGTCGTAGGTTGAATATTGACTTAATTCTATATTGGCTTTACGATAAAAATTAGTGGGCTTTATAAACAATCTACTTACAGATGCTGTTTGTTTTATTTCATCTGCCTGCCTTAAAAATCCGATATCGTTCAGTTCCAATTCGGGTGAGCGCCAAATGACCCCGCCATCATACCTCCAATTTCCACCACCAGCTTTACCTACTTCTAACTTTCCGCCTGTACCCGTAAGTGATGTTCTACTCTCATCAACAGAAACATGACCCGCATCTACTCTTTGAAAAAGGTGCGTAATACTATTTTGTGTTCGTGTTATTGCTTCTTCACTACCCGTAACATGACTACCTACTATATTACCTTCAACATAATAATTTCTATTCTTCCAATTATGTTTAAAATCTAAACCGCCGGTATATGCCCCACTTCTTAAAAACTCAAGATGATCGGGCAAATTTCTATTAGTGGCGGTGAATATTCCGCCCAAATAAGAATTTCTTTCATTGAAATCTTTTTGAACTCTACCCACAATATAGTTGGTTAAAGGCTCAACCAGTTCTGATCTTTTATTACCAGTGACATCTTCAATATCTGCGTACATTTTACCGGTAACACTTTCTAACAAACCTAAAGACCACCCGTTTTTTGTCTTACCAGAAAATTTTGCCGCGCCAAGTATTGTAGAATTTATTGGTTGATCAACAAATTCATTATCTGTAACATCTGCATACCCTTGCGGGCTTCTGCCTATTCTTCTACTATAAAAAACATTGTCGTTACCATCGGCAAACTCATAGTCGAATATATTTTTGTTCTCAATAAAAAAAGGTCTTCGTTCTTCAAAGAATATTTGAAATCCGTCCAATGCAATCGCACCTGGATCAGCATCTACCTGACCGAAATCTGGGTTGACCGTTAAATCTAGGGTCAAGTCATTCGTTAATCCTATTTTAGCATCTAACCCTGCATTGAGAATATAATCTTTGCCATCTCTAAAAGGGTTACCATCTTCGGATGGATACTTATCGAACTGATTCACTAAAAACGGTTGAATCTCCAATTGTTTTTGCGGTTCAATATTCTTTAAACCGTTCAACCTACCAAATTCACTAACCCAACCAGGTGCTTCTAAAGAAATTGGTTGCCAAATAGAGCGTTCTTCTCCCCTAAAATATCTTCTGTGTATTTGAAGTCCCCACACTTGTTCTTCCGCAACACCAAACTTCAATTGACTAAACGGAATTTTCATTTCTGCGCTCCATCCTTCTCCATCAATATTTGCCGCTGTATACCAAATTGGGTTCCAGCTGGCATCCCAAAAATCACCATTTCTAGAAATAAACTCATCACCCTTTACTCCCGCAGCCGAGACGTTAAATGAAAAAGCCGTTCTTTTATCATTATAACTATCAATATTCACCTCTATCCAATCTCCAGAAAAATTATCTCTACGAGCTAGACGTTTTTCTATTTTATTAGGTATACTATCATAACAGCGAATACCTACATAAATAAACTTAGCATCATATGCAATCTTAAATTTTGTTCGTTGACTTGCTTTTTTACCGTTATTTGGCTCAAAAACAGTAAAATCATCATCCCAAATAACATTTTTCCATGCTTTATCAGACAATTTGCCATCAATAGTGATTTCTTCACCTATAGGAAGTTGCACGGTATTATATTCCCGTTGTACCTTTACAGAATCTTTTTGAGCAACTACTATAGTCGTTAATAAAATAAATAAGATACTCTTGAATAAGCGTCTACTCATAATTGCAAGTTCTTTTGGTTGATTGTTTTAATATTAGAAGAGACATTAAAGAATTGTAAATGTTACAGAAATAGTAATAAAATCAATAAGTTTAACAGTATCTCAATAGTAGCAAAGTAGTAAGATTTCGCATTTATTGAAAAAATGTGAAAAAATAAGAAACAAGTATTTGCAATTCAACTTAATAATTGTAGATTTGCAGCCCCTTTCTAGGGATTGATTAAAATAATAGTTAAAAATAGCAGTAGTGGATACATTAAGTTATAAGACCGTTTCGGCCAACAGAACAACTGTCAACAAAGAGTGGTTATTGGTAGATGCCGAAGGAGAAACATTAGGACGCATGGCTTCTAAAGTCGCCTATTTGTTAAGAGGAAAGCACAAACCAAGTTTCACCCCTCACGTAGATTGTGGTGATAATGTTGTTATTATCAACGCAGAGAAGATTGTTCTTTCAGGAAACAAGTGGTCTGATAAAACCTACTTGAGATATACTGGCTACCCAGGTGGTCAACGTTCTACTACCGTAAAACAATTATTGGATAAAAATCCAGAAGGTATTCTTGAAAAAGCGATCAAAGGTATGTTACCTAAGAACAGACTAGGTGCTGAGCTTTTCAGAAACCTAAAAGTTTACGCAGGTACAGAGCACGGTCAGGAAGCTCAAAAGCCAACTGTTGTTAATTTAAAAGACATTAAATAAGATGGAAGTAATTCATAAAATTGGTCGTAGAAAGACCGCTGTAGCGAGAGTTTATCTTTCTGATGGTAATGGTGATATCACTATTAACAACAAAGATTTAAGTGTATACTTTCCAACTGCAACACTTCAATACAAAGTAAAACAACCTTTCACTTTAACTGAAAGCTTAGATACTTATGACGTAAAAGTAAATGTTTACGGTGGTGGTATCACTGGTCAAGCAGAAGCTATTCGTCTTGCTTTATCAAGAGCAATGTGTGAGATTGATGCTGAAAACAGAATTGTCTTGAAACCAGAAGGTCTATTAACTAGAGATCCAAGAATGGTTGAACGTAAGAAATTCGGTCAGAAGAAAGCACGTAAAAAATTCCAATTCTCGAAACGTTAATTCGAGTTACAAGATTACCAGGCACCCTTTTGGGTGCCTATTTTTATATTTTATCATACTGGAAAATCCAGAGTATTAACAAGTTCATTGAAAGTCCTTTTGGGGACAATTAAAAATCCTTTAATCACTTTAAAATTAAAGGTAAGATTAGTTTAGCATCTAAATGGTGAAGGCTTTTGCTCATGCAAATACCACTTTATCATTGCTAATTCATAAGAACGTAAACTAAATTAAAATGGCGAGAGTCGAAGTAAAACAATTATTAGAAGCAGGTGTACATTTTGGTCACCTAACAAGAAAGTGGAATCCGAACATGGCTCCTTACATCTACATGGAGCGTAATGGTATTCATGTAATCAACCTTTACAAAACAGTTGCAAAATTAGACGAGACCAATGAGGCTCTTAGCAAGATTGCAGCATCAGGTAGAAAAATACTTTTCGTAGCTACCAAAAAACAAGCAAAAGATATCGTTGCTGAAAAAGCAGCAGCAGTAAACATGCCTTACATCACAGAAAGATGGCCAGGTGGCATGTTAACAAACTTCGTTACAATTCGTAAAGCTGTTAAGAAAATGGCTTCTATTGATCGTATGAAGAAAGATGGTACTTTCCTTACTCTATCTAAAAAAGAAAGATTACAAGTTGACCGTTTACGTGCAAAATTAGAAAAAAACTTAGGTTCTATTTCTGAAATGACTCGTTTACCAGGTGCATTGTTCATCGTTGATACAATGAGAGAGCACATTGCAGTAAAAGAAGCTCAAAAATTAAACATTCCTATTTTTGCAATGGTTGATACCAACTGTGATCCTAGAGATGTAGATTACCTTATACCTTCTAATGATGATGCTTCTAAGTCAATTGACATCATTATGACAGAAGTTACAAATGCAGTTGCTGAAGGTCTTGCTGAACGTAAGGCTGAAAAAGGCGATGCATCTGAAGGTAAATCTGAGAAAAAAGATAAAGCTCCAAAGAAAAAGGTTACTGCTGAAAAGCCAGAACCTACTCCAGCAAAAGCTGAACCAGAAGTAAAAGCTGAGCCAGAAGTTAAGGCTGAACCAGTAGTTGCTAAAGCTACTAAAGCTGAAGCTGACGATTTAACTAAAGTTGAAGGTATTGGACCTAAAGCTGCTGAAGCATTAGTTGCTGCAGGTATTACTACTTTCGCAGATCTTTCTAAAGGAGAAGCTGAAAAAATCAAAGAAATCTTAACAGAAGCAAGTTCAAGAATGGCTCATTTAGATCCTACCTCTTGGCCAAAGCAAGCTAAAATGGCTGCTGATGGTAAATGGGACGAACTTAAAGAGTGGCAAGACAACACTAAAGGTGGTGTAGAATAAGTTATTCTTTTTTTGATATAAATAAATCTAAGAACAACCCATTAAAACGGGTATACTAAAAGAAAATAAAATGGCAAAAATTACAGCCGCAGAAGTAAATAAATTAAGAAAGGCGACTGGCGCTGGAATGATGGATTGTAAAAACGCTTTGGTTGAGGCCGAAGGTGATTTCGACAAAGCTATTGAAGTGCTTCGTAAAAAAGGACAGAAAGTAGCAGCAAAAAGAGCAGACAGAGATTCTTCTGAAGGTGCCGCTATTGCTAAGTTAAATTCTGACGAAACTGTTGGTGTTGCTATAGTACTTGGTTGTGAAACCGATTTCGTTGGTAAAAATGAGAACTTTATTACTCTTGCTAACCAATTAGCTGAAATAGCACTTAACTGTAACTCTAAAGAAGAGCTTTTAGCTGCTGATTTTGGAGGTATGACCGTTGCTGAAAAATTAGTTGAACAAACTGGTGTTATTGGTGAAAAATTAGAAATCACAGCTTTTGAAAAATTAGAAGCACCATATGTTGGTTCTTACGTTCACATTAATAAGATTGCTGCTTTAGTTGGTCTTTCTGCAAAAGTTGAAACTGCTGATGTATTGGCAAAAGACGTTTCTATGCAAGTTGCATCAATGGGCGCAACTACATTGTCTTATAAAGATTTTGATCCTGAATTTGTTGCAGCTGAAACAGAAGCTAGAATTGCTGTTATTGAAAAAGATAACGAAGAACTAGGTCGTTTGGGCAAGACGCTTAAAAACGTACCTCAGTACATTTCTATGGCGCAATTAACTCCAGAAGTTATTGCACAAGCTGAAGAAGATGCTAAGGCGCAGTTAAAAGCAGAAGGTAAACCAGAGCAAATCTGGGATAAGATTCTTCCTGGTAAATTAGAAAGATTCATATCTGACAATACAACTTTGGACCAAGAACAATGTTTATTAGACCAAAACTTCATTAAAGATGAGAAAATCAACGTAGCTAAATATGTTGAATCTCATGGTGATGTTTCTGTTTTAGATTTTAAACGTGTAACTGTAGGTTAATTACAATACAACTAACTCAATAAAAAACCGTCTTACTGTAAAAAGTAGACGGTTTTTTTATTTAATTATATTTTAACTATTACCTAATTCTTCAACCAGGCATTTCGCAAGGCTACCGTTTCTTCAGAAACACCCTCTAAAGCAACTATCTTCTTAACCTTCTTTACCGGTTGACCAACAGGTCCAGAAACAGAAATCATTTCACCATCTCTTTCAACAGTCATACTAACAACAGTTTCTGGAGTCCACCCAAAACTTTCCCCTATTATAGGACGAAGTGTTTCTAAATTAATTTCTTGCTCATTTATAGTTCTAAAAATATCACCACCTTTCAACTTTAAATCATTGAAGAAAGAATTTAATTCAATATTCTCACGAATAAAAACGACACTATCATTTTGAACATCTACATCCATATATGGCACTTGACCATCAAAGAAGTAACCAGTAGTCTCTTCAACATCTTTAGTAGCTAAACCAACCTTAGCAAAAAAGGCATCATAATCAATAGGTGTAGTACCAATCACATGCTCTTTAAAGAACACATCAACTTCTGGATATGTTATAGAAACAATTTCAGGAAACAAAGCTTCATCTTCAAAAGGAATATCGGTACCGTATTTTTTCGATAATTCTTTCATTAACCAAAGCATCCCTTTTTCGCCATTACTTTTTTCTCTTAAAATGATATCAAGACACATATTAATTAAGGCACCTTTCTCATATACATTGGCATAATTAGGCTCATAAGGTTGTTCTAGTATATTTTTACTCATTACAGTAAAAGACATACTATCATCATAAAATTTAGAATTAGTGATTTTACCTAGCATACGCTCATAAAAATCTTCCTCAGAAATTAGACCCTGCTGAATCTGAAATAGGTTGGCGAAATATTCTGTAGTTCCCTCATACATCCATAAATGCTCTGACATTTTTGGATCGTTAAAATCGAAATACTGAATCTCTTTAGAATGAACCGATAGCGGAGTAACAATATGGAAAAACTCATGAGAAACCACATCTACCATTGCTTGTTCTAAACGACCAATATCCATTGCCTCTGGCAATACAACAACTGTAGAAGTATGATGCTCTAAAGCCCCATAACCATGAGCATCTGGTATATTTACATCAGACATGTATAATAAAATATTATATTCTTTAGTACTATCGACATCACCCAAAAACTTCTTTTGAGCACCCATCATAGCAACCATTCTATCTTTTAAATCTGCCGCTTTATAAACGTCATTTGGAGAATACAGACTAAGTGTTACTATAATACCATTAATCTCAAAAGTTTCTGTATTCGGTTTAGCATACATTATAGGGTTGTCAATCACTTCAAAATAACGCTTAGCAGTAAAAGCATCTAAAAGTGGATCAATCTTTTCACCCACCTCACTTGAAAGTGTTGTAGTAGCAATTAAATCAGCGGGCTTTTTAATTTGTATTGTATACGACACTTCTTTAAATCCGTCAAAATAACCAACAAATCCGTGAAGGTTAAGCATAAAATTACTTCCCTTTGCAATGTTGGTACCTGCAGGCGAAAAGACCGCATCTGCAACATCATTCTCGGTATCATAGGTATCATTAACCCAATACTGTACTTTATCTAATTGAACGGCGCTAGTGATACTCCAAGTATTATCATCGAGTTTCGTGCTATTTAATAAATTACCCTTATAATCAAGAGCCTCAAAATCTTCAATATACTGTCCGTAATTATCTGAACTATATGTACCCGGAACTGTTTTAGGTATTCTGAATACTACTGTAGAACTAGTAAATGCACCAGGGTTTATACTTACCTGAACTTTATCGTCAACAACATTTACCAAATCTATTGAAGTGACAACTGGGCTATTTTCTACAGACAAAAGCGCCTTACTTGCCCCACAGGCATTTAATATTAGGGCAAAAGCAATAATTAAAACATTTTTCTTCATAAAAAACTTCATAAGTGAATATTTAAACATCAATGATATCAAAGATAGATAATATGTTACGACCCTAACTTAGCGAATTAAGTAATGCTTCGATTAAATATAGACCGTACCCATCAAATATTTTCATTATTTTTGACGGCAAATAAAAAATTAAGATGCACTACAAAAGAATTCTTCTAAAACTAAGCGGTGAAGCCTTAATGGGCGAAAAGCAATACGGAATAGACTCTAATCGTCTAAACGAGTATGCAGAAGAAATTAAAGAAGTAGTTGAAAAAGGTATAGAAGTAGCTATTGTTATTGGCGGAGGAAATATCTTTCGTGGTTTAGCAGGTGCTGCAACTGGTATGGACAGAGTTCAAGGCGACCACATGGGCATGCTAGCAACCGTTATTAACGGCTTGGCACTACAGAGTGCTTTAGAAATGAACGGTGTACAAACCAGATTACAATCTGCTATAAAAATCAACGAAGTTGCCGAGCCTTTCATTAGAAGAAGAGCCATGAGGCATCTAGAGAAAGGAAGAGTTGTTATCTTTGGTGGAGGAACTGGTAATCCATATTTCACAACAGATTCTGCAGCCGTTTTACGTGCTATTGAAATAGAAGCTGATGTAATACTTAAAGGTACACGTGTAGATGGTATTTACACAGCTGATCCAGAAAAAGATAAAAGCGCTACGAAATTTGATACTATCTCTTTTTCGGAAGTACTTACAAAAGGACTAAAGGTTATGGATACCACAGCTTTCACCCTTAGTCAAGAAAATGAACTACCTATCGTAGTTTTTGATATGAACAAAAAAGGAAACTTACTGAAAATTGTTGACGGCCAAACTATTGGTACAACGGTCAACCTATAATTCTCGGTATAGTTTATGTTATTGCGATAGTAATATTCTTATTATATGAACGAAGAAGTAGAATTTGTTTTAGACGCTACAAAAGAAGGCATGAACGCCGCTATAGCTCATTTAGAACGCGCATTTTTAAAGATTAGAGCTGGTAAAGCCAGCCCTGCCATGTTATCAGCTGTAATGGTTGATTATTATGGATCACAAACTCCGCTATCTCAAGTAGCCAATGTGAACACCCCAGATGGTAGAACAATTTCTGTTCAACCATGGGAAAAAAACATGCTCCAAGAAATTGAAAAAGCGATAATGAACGCCAACCTAGGTTTTAACCCTATGAACAATGGCGATATGATTATTATCAACGTTCCACCATTGACAGAAGAGCGCAGGATACAGCTTACAAAACAAGCTAAGGCAGAAGCGGAACATGCAAAAGTTGGTGTACGAAGTGCAAGACAGGATGCAAATAAAGAAATTAAGGATTTAGATATTTCTGAAGATTTACAAAAAAATGCCACTGCCGATGTACAAGATTTAACTGATGTCTTCACAAAGAAAATTGAAGATTTCTTGGATAAAAAAGAGGCGGAAATCATGAAAGTATAATCTAGGAATCAATAATATTCATTTAAAGCTACCCCAAATAGGTAGCTTTATTTTTTTGTAAAAAATTTAAACTTTTCAATTTAGGAACAGATGTAGCTAATAGTTACCTTTGCGACCTGCAAAAACAGTTATGGTAGCTAAACTAACGAAGGGATTTTGGCCTAAAACGGCAAACATAATTCTACGAAATAGAATCCTAATTTTACTCTTAATTGCCGCTTTTACCATTTTCATGGGGTGGCAATGGCAATATATGCGTTTTTCAAGTTCGCAGACAAATCTACTACCAGATGACCACCCGGTAAATATTCAATACCAAGATTTTCTTAGCAAATTTGGTGAAGAAGGAAATGCAGTCGTTTTTGCCGTACGTGACAGCGCTCTATTTACACCTGATAATTTTAACCGATGGAATAAATTAAGCAAACAACTTGCTGCTTTCCCAGAGGTAGAATTTGTTATCTCAACAGATAATTTAAAAGAGCTAATAAAGGATAACGAAAAGCAAGAATTTGTAATGCGCCCTTTAATAAATGGCGAACTAAAGACTAAAAAGGAAATAGATAGTATTACCAATCATCTATTCAATGACCTCCCTTTCTACGACAACCTTCTATACAATAAAGAAAGTAAAACAATAAGAACTATTGTTAATCTAGATAAGGACATTGTCAATACCTCGGTCAGAAAAGACTTTATTTTACAAGATATAAATACACTAGTTAAAAAGTTTGAAGAAGAAACAAATTTAGATGTTCATATATCTGGTATGCCGTATGTGAGGACAATGAATTCTCAGAATATTATTGATGAAATTGGTAAATTTATTCTGGCAGCTCTTGGTGTTACTTCATTAATTTTCTTCTTTTTCTTTAGAAGTATTCGAGCTACGATAATTTCTATGTGTGTAGTTATAATAGGTGTAATGTGGGCTTTTGGTTTACTTGGCTTGCTACAATATGAAATTACAGTTCTTACAGCACTTATACCACCACTAATCATTGTTATCGGTATCCCTAACTGTATTTTCTTAATTAATAAATACCAACAAGAAGTAAAAAAACACGGTAATCAGGCACTTTCATTACAACGCGTTATTTCTAAAATTGGAAATGCAACCTTGATGACAAATATTACCACAGCATCTGGTTTTGCTACTTTCATTGTAACAGACAGTACATTGCTAAAAGAATTTGGTATTGTAGCTTCCATTAACATATTAGGCATATTTATTTTATCGCTACTTATTATCCCTATTGTTTATAGTTTTATGCCGCTACCAAAAACAAAGCATTTAAAACACTTAAACAAAAAATGGATAGATGCCTTTGTTCAATGGATGGAACGTATAGTAAGACATAGAAGAATTACAGTATATATTGTTTCTATCTCTTTACTTGTAATAAGTATTATTGGTATTTATCAGATAAGAATATCAGGTAGCCCAATTGAAGATATGCCGAAGAATGCAGAATTCTTTCATGACATACGTTTTTTTGAAAAAGAGTTCAAAGGTATTATGCCTGTTGAAATCGTTGTAGATACGAAAGCCCCTAAAGGTGTTTTAAAATCAACTACTCTTAAACGTATGAATCAGCTTGGAGAGGTTATAGAAGAAATACCAGAACTTTCAACTCCAGTTTCCGTAGTGAATTTGGTAAAGTATTCTAAGCAGGCTTTTTATAATGGCATTCCTAAATATTATCAATTACCCACCAGTCAAGAAAATACCTTCATCATGGATGTTGCCCGTAAATCTGGTGATAACGGAGATTTACTAAAATCTTTTGTTGACAGCACTGGTCAAACAGCTAGAATGACCACGTTCATGCGAGATGTCAACACCAGCCGCATGGAAGAAATTGAACAACGGTTGCAAGAGAATATCACGAAAATATTCCCTGCAGAACGTTACAACGTTTACATGACTGGTAGTGCGTTGTTATTCTTAAAAGGAACAAAGTATCTTGTTAAAAATCTAATTATGTCTCTTGCTTTGGCAATTGGACTAATTGCATTATTCATGGCCTATTTGTTTCGATCGTTCAGAATGATTGTAATTTCATTGATACCTAATTTATTGCCCTTAGTCATAACTGCCGGAATAATGGGCTTTGTGGGTGTACCTATAAAACCATCTACCATATTAGTATTTAGTATTGCATTTGGTATTTCGGTCGATGACACCATACACTTTCTCGCAAAGTATAGGCAAGAACTCACCGCAAATAATTGGCGAATAGAAAAATCGGTTTATAATGCATTAAGAGAAACTGGAGTTAGTATGTTCTACACCTCTATTGTTTTGTTCTTTGGCTTCTCTGTATTTGTAATATCTAATTTCGGTGGTACCGTAGCACTGGGTTCACTGGTTTCTGCAACACTATTACTTGCGATGTTGGCAAACTTAATTTTGTTACCTTCTTTACTATTATCCTTAGAAAAAAGTATCGCAAACAAGCAAACACTTAAAAAGCCGCAAATAGATATTTTACCCCAAGATGAAAATAATAACCAATAAAATTATTTCAGCTTCGTTTATATCGCATTTTAAACTCTTTATTTTTTAACAAAATCCTATCTTTGGGACTTTAATTTTCAATTCAATATCATGCGTTTAGCAACAATAAAAGAATTACTAGCAAGTAAAAACTTATTACAAGAAGTAACTATTAAAGGTTGGGTACGAACCTTTAGAAGCAATAGATTTATCGCATTAAATGATGGATCTACTTTAGGCACTATTCAATGTGTAGTTGATTTTGAAAATTTTGATGAAGAATTATTAAAGAAAGTAAATACTGGTGCTGCATTAAAAATTACAGGTACACTTGTTGAAAGTCAAGGACGCGGACAATCTGTAGAGATTCAAGTAAGTGCTTTAGAAGTATTGGGTATTGCTGATCCCGAAGAATATCCTATTCAACCAAAAAAGCACTCTTTAGAATTCTTAAGAGAAAAGGCACATTTAAGAATTAGAACTAACACTTTCGCTGCAATTATGCGTGTTAGGTCTACCTTATCTTTTGCCATTCACAGCTATTTTAGAGAAAACGGTTTCAACTACTTCCACGCGCCTATTATCACGGGATCTGATGCTGAAGGTGCAGGAGAAATGTTTCGTGTCACTACTTTAGATGAGAAAAATCCTCCACTTACGGAAGATGGAGATGTTAATTATAAAGAAGACTTTTTCGGAAAAGAAACCAACTTAACCGTATCTGGTCAATTAGAAGCCGAGGCTTATGCCATGGCATTAGGTAAAGTTTATACATTTGGACCTACATTTAGAGCCGAAAACTCAAATACTTCCAGGCATTTAGCTGAGTTTTGGATGATTGAACCGGAAATGGCATTTTTCGATTTAGATGCTAATATGGACCTAGCAGAAGACTTTATTAAAAACGTTATTTCTTACACCTTGACGCATTGTCAAGAAGATTTAGAGTTTTTAGAGAAGAGATTAATAGACGAGGAAAAAAGCAAACCACAAGCGCAACGTAGCGATATGCCTTTAATCGAAAAATTAAAGTTCGTTGCCGATAACAACTTCAAAAGAGTTAGTTATACCGAGGCTATAGATATCCTTAAAAACTGTAAGCCTAACAAAAAGAAAAAATTTACTTATCCTATTGAAGAGTGGGGTACAGATCTACAAAGCGAGCATGAGCGTTACTTAGTAGAAAAGCATTTTAAATGTCCGGTAATATTATTTGATTATCCAGCCAAAATTAAAGCTTTCTACATGCGTTTAAATGAAGACGGAAAAACCGTAAGAGCTATGGATATTTTATTTCCTGGTATTGGTGAAATCGTTGGTGGATCGCAAAGAGAAGAGCGCTTAGATGTTTTAAAAGAGAAAATTAAAGAATTGGGTATCGACGAGAAAGAATTATGGTGGTATCTTGATTTAAGAAAATTCGGAACTGCAGAACATAGTGGATTTGGTCTTGGTTTTGAACGTTTAGTTCTTTTCGCAACAGGTATGGGTAATATTAGAGATGTAATTCCGTTTCCAAGAACGCCACAGAATGCCGAATTTTAAGCGGATTTAGTTACTTTTACCAGTACTAGAATAAAGTAATGCTGAAACAACACCTATCATTTAAATTATCTCAAAAGTTATCTCCACAGCAAATTCAATTGATGAAGTTGATTCAATTGCCTACGCAGGCATTTGAACAACGTCTCAAGCAAGAATTAGAAGAGAATCCGGCTTTAGAAACCGGTAAAGAAGATGTAGAAAATACGAATGATGAGTATGATGATGTTTACGATGACACATCAGACAACGAAACCATCAACACCGAAGATATCAATATAGATGATTACCTAAGTGATGATGAAATTCCTGATTATCGTACCAAAGCGAACAACTATAGCTCAGATGATGAAGAGAAAAGTGTGCCTTACGCAGCCGGTATTTCATTTAATCAGCATTTAATAAATCAACTGAATACCGTTTATCTTACCGATGACGAGTGGAATATTGCCGAGTTTCTAGTAGGCAGTGTAGATGAAAGCGGATACATTCGTAGACCTATCGCCGATATCATGGATGATTTGGCCTTTACCCAAAACATTTACACAGATGAAGAAACCATTACAAAAATACTTTCTATAGTACAAGAGTTAGATCCGCCCGGAGTTGGCGCTAGATCATTAGAAGAGTGTTTAATAATACAACTAGAGCGTAAAGAAATTACCCCTAGCATTGAGCTTGCCACTGCGATTCTTAAAAAGTCTTTTGAACACTTTACCAAGAAGCACTACCAAAAATTAATTCAGAAACATAATATTACCGAAGACGAGCTAAAAGCTGCAATTGGAGAAATTGAAAAACTGAATCCAAAACCAGGTGGTTCATATTCTGGAAACAATAGAATTGTAGAGCATGTAGTACCTGATTTTGCCATTAGAATTACTGAAGGTGAATTAGAGCTAACACTAAATGGTAGAAATGCACCAGAGCTACACGTATCTAGAGAGTATAGCAATATGCTTAAGGGCTACAAAGAAGCCAAAGACAAGTCTAAGTCTCAAAAAGACACTGTTATGTTTATTAAGCAGAAGTTAGACGCTGCAAAATGGTTTATTGATGCTATTAGACAGCGCCAACAGACGCTGTTTATTACAATGAACTCAATTATGCAATATCAAAAAGAATATTTTCTTACTGGTGATGAGCGTAACTTGAGACCTATGATTCTAAAAGATATTGCAGATAAAATAGGAATGGATGTTTCAACTGTATCTAGGGTTGCAAACAGCAAATATGTTGACACTCCTTATGGTACCAAGTTGATAAAAGAATATTTCTCTGAGTCAATGAAAAATGAACAAGGAGAAGATGTTTCTACAAAAGAAATAAAGAAGATTTTAGAAACAGTTATTCAAAATGAGACAAAGAAAAAGCCATTGACAGATGACAAACTTGCTGCTATTTTAAAGGAAAAAGGATATCCCATTGCTAGAAGAACAGTAGCTAAATACAGAGAGCAGTTAAGCATACCTGTTGCACGTATGAGAAAAGAAATTTAATGAAGGTTTTTTCCAATCTTATTTCCTACTTATTTCACCCGCTGTTTATTCCTATCGGAGGTACTGTCGCCTATTTTCTAATCACTCCAAAATTTACCCCATTAGAAATTCAAAGTGCGAGCATATTACCCATTTTTATATTAACCGTTGTTATTCCGATAATAACTTTTTTAATATTGAAGAATTTGGGTTTAGTACATTCCATTACTTTAAACTCTATTCAAGAAAGAAAATACCCGCTTTATATTCACGCGTCTATTCTCCTTTTAATACTTTATAAAGTCATTCCAAACAATTACGTAAGTGAGCTTTATTTTTACTTTACGGGGTTGTTAGGCGCTACAATAGCCTGTATACTATTACTATTATTTAATTTTAAAACTAGCCTACATACTGTTGGCATAAGTGGTCTTTTAATGTATCTCATTAATTTGAGCATCCATTTTGAGATCAACCTTATAATAGCAATCAGTTTGCTTATCGCTTGTACGGGGGGTATAATAACTGCCAGACTATATCTTAAGGCACATACCAGTATAGAAGTTGTAATCGGTCTTTTTATAGGACTATTATCTCAGTTATTAACCGTAAGATTCTGGTTATAGAATATAGAAAATAAGACCTATACGTAACGGTCTATATTGCAAGACCTCACCATTGACCGAAGCATTACCATCGAAGAGTTCAGTTAAGGCATAATACGCATGAAGATTGAAGGTATTATAGCCAAAACTTAAAGTTAGTCCGTATTGAAATTTAGTTAAGTCTGTATTCTTAAACCCTTCACTGATATCACCTAAGTCATACTTTGAACGAGCTCCTAAAACATAAGCAGCCTTAATACCACCATAAACACGCCAAAATTTATAATCTTCAGCAGTAGAATTTCGCCATCTAAACTCTAAAGGAAACTCAACTAAATGTGTCTCTAGCTTACTTCTAGTAATATCATCATTTATACTATACGTAATATCATCACCAGTTATATCGACAACTAAGTTTGAATAATAACTATTCAAAGCCAAACCAGCCCCAATGCCTATAGCCTTTGTTCCTGTCTTGTTTAAAGGAATATCTTTTATTACACCGGCTTGCAGACCATAAGAAAGGTTACGTTGATTAGAACCCTCCGGATGGTTCAATATAAAGTTATACGATAAACCAACATAAAACTGATCTTCAAAATACCGTGTATTTGAAATACTATCTGATACTACCTGAGCATTAGAATGCAGAACTACTAATAAAAATAAAATGGCAAAACGCATAAAGTAAAGTTAATGAAATAAAAAACGCTTCAAATAAATTTGAAGCGTTTTGAAAATGTAATATTCTACTTAACTAACTATTGTAGATTATTGAAAGCATCACCTTCATAGGTAGTATAATTTACCTTTAAAGCGTTTACCTTTCTTAACTCTTGTTTAATATCGGATATCAATCCCATACTAGCGTTCTTATCAACCTTAAGTGCTGTAGTCAATACATTCTGAATTTCTTGAGGCTTTTTAGCTCTTTCCATCAAAATATAATCACCAACTTCAGAAGGACTAGCGAATTTGTCGTTTAATTGAATTTTTGGCTCAGTACCAAAAGTCTTCTCATATTCTCTAGTTGGTTTACCAACATAAATATAGATTACACGATCTTTCTTTTCCAATTTCTTTACTTCACTAGCATTCGGAAGTACGTTTTCAACTTTCAAGGAACTATCCTTCATAACGGTTACCGTCATAAAGAAAAACAAAAGCATAAATACAATGTCAGGAAGGGAAGCTGTTGATACCGCTGGTACCTCTCCATCTTTTTTCTTTGCAAATTTTGACATAGTGTTACTTTTAATTTATTAATTATTCGCTTGAAGTTTCAGCTTCAGATAATTTCTGCGGAAACAAACCTTGTATTCTTTGTACCTTTTCTTTCAATTCTTCTTTAACAGAATCATCAGTTTCAGGGTTCAAATACTCAGCTTCCATAGCAACATAATCTTTACCAAATAAACGCTTAGCTTCTCTATTTCTAAGATCGTTGTATGCACCTACCAATTCGTTTTGAACTGTTATGTAAGTACTATACTTTGTTTCACGATCATTCTTTAAAGAGATAATTGCTTTCATCGGATTATCCGAAGATTCAGCATTACGCTTTCCTTTACAGTAGCTACAATAATCAGGACTTCCTGATGGTGCTCCACCGTTATCTAAAAACGCCATTGCTTTTTCACGCAATTTATCTATTGAAAGAATCTCATCTTCCACCAACAATTGACCATTTCGGTTAATATTAACCGTAAAAATGTTCTTTTGCTTAATAATTGGTGGTGCTTCCGTAGGTGGCTCCATTGGTGGTAACATACGATCCAAACCTGCATCTGTTTCAATAGTAGTTGTTACTAAGAAAAAGATAAGTAAAAGGAAAGCTATGTCCGCCATTGAACCCGCACTAACTTCTGGTGCTCCTGCTCTTCTAGCCATAGTTCTTTATTTTATTATTTACTAAACATGTTTTTAACAGCTGGTACTACTAAAGAAAGTATTGCGATTATTGTAAGGATAAAAAATACATTCAATCCCATTCCAATATTCTTCACTGTACCTTCATCTGTCATAGCTGCGAATTCTGGATCAACATCCGTTCCACTTGCTAAAACATAAGAAATTCCAACTACTAATAAAAAACCACCTACTACGAACAATGTCTTTTTAAGACCTTGTGGGTTTGCAAATAAGTTTTTTAGAGTAAACACTAAACTTACTACAACCGCTATACCTAATAAAAGATAAGTAATAATAAACATTGTGTTCAAAGCTCCACTTGAAGCAGCCTCAGCTGCCGGCATATCTGAACTTGGTAATAAATACCATAGTATAGCACTTAATACACCTATAGCAATTAATGCTATTTTAATAATTTTTTGCATAATTTTTAGGTATTAAAAGTGATACTTATTTTTTGTGATCTACCAACATATCGATTAAAGTAATCGAAGAGTCTTCCATATCATTAACGATGCTATCAATTTTAGCGATAATGTAATTATAGAAAATTTGAAGGATAATAGCCGTAATAAGACCAAATACAGTTGTTAATAATGCAACCTGAATATCACCTGCAATAAGAGATGCACTTAAGTTACCAACAGCTGCAATCTTTTGGAAGGCTGCGATCATACCAATTACCGTACCCATGAAACCAAGCATTGGAGCAATAGCGATAAATAAAGACAACCAAGAAACGTTTTTCTCTAATTGACCCATTTGAACACCACCATAAGCAACAACCGCTTTTTCAGCAGACTCGATGCTCTCACCAGCTCTATCTAAACCTTGGTAGTATATAGAAGCAACAGGACCTTTTGTATTTCTACAAACTTCTTTTGCAGCTTCAACACCACCAGATGCCAATGCGTCTTCAACTTGTTGTTTCAACTTGGCAGAATTTGTGCTAGCCATGTTCAAATAAATAATTCTTTCAATAGCAACTGCCAAACCAAGGATCAAACATAAAAGTACGATACCCATGAAACCGGCACCACCAGTAATGAACATCTCTTTTAATAGTTGAGTAAATCCTCTTTCCGCTTCAGGAGCTCCTTCTTGAACTAGCAACGCTACTGCTGCTACTTTTGCACTTACAATATTTGTACCTGCTACAAATGCCCCAGCGACTGCTAGGCTTGGGAATAATTTTTTCATTTTTCTGAACTTAAATTAGTTAGTTAATAGGGTTAAAGATAAAAAAAAAACAATATAAAAAAAGTAAAACTTACTTGCAGAGAGGAAGGGATTCGAACCCTCGATACCCTTTTGGGGTATACACACTTTCCAGGCGTGCGCCTTCGACCACTCGGCCACCTCTCTAAGATACCTTTTTTAAGGGTGGGCAAATAACAAAAAAAATATTAGTTTAAAAAATTAAACCACTGTTAAATTTATACCATCTCTCCTCGTAAAGAAGTCTCGAAAACAGTTTTAAACAACTCATGAGACACACCACTACCGAGCAAGTACATTGCCTTTGTAATAGCAGCCTCAGTTGTAATATCCTTACCATTAATTACTTGCATTTTCTTAAGCCTAGAGCTCGTTTCATAATGCCCCATCATAACGGCGCCACCAGAACACTGTGTAACATTAATAATATGTATACCTTTATTTATTGCATTATTCAATTTCTCTAAAAACCATTCTTCCATCGGCGCATTTCCAGAACCATACGTCTCCAAAACCAACGCTTTTAAATTTTCAGCTTGCAAAATTGCATCAATAACATTTTTGTTAATTCCCGGAAATATTTTCAAAATAGCCACATTATCGTCCATATTTCTATGAGATTTTAACGTTAATTTTCTTTTTTGAGGCAATAAATATTCATTAAAAACGGTCAAATGCACTCCCGATTCAATTAAATGAGGGTAATTTAATGATGCAAAAGCTTGAAATTGCTCTGCATTTATCTTCGTAGTTCTATTACCACGATACAATTTATATTCAAAATAGAGACCGACTTCTTGTATAACTGGCTTACCTTTTTTATACAAAGCAGCAATTTGTATGGCAGTTATTAAATTTTCTTTGGCATCGGTTCTTAAATCTCCAATTGGTAATTGCGAACCTGTCAATATCACCGGTTTTGTCAAATTTTCAAGCAAAAAGCTTAAAGCAGAAGCTGTGTAACTCATAGTATCACTACCATGTAATACTACAAAACCATCATACTCGTTATATTTCCCTGCAATAATATCAGCTATTGTGACCCAATGCGTCGGATTCATATTAGATGAATCGATAGGGTGTTCGAAAGAAAAACTAGATATCGTACAATCTAATTGATTTAGCTCTGGTATATTCTTCAACAATTGCGAAAAATCAAAAGCCTTAAGTGCCCCTGAGGTATAATCTTTCATCATACCTATAGTACCACCCGTATAAATCAATAAAATATTTCTTTTCTCTATACCCAAAACTCTGCCTTTTAGTTGATTATTAAATTCCGAAAACTTCTTTAGAGTTATTCGTAGTCTCTAAAGCTATTTGTTCATTAGGTACACTATGAATGTCTGCCAGCTTCTCAAGCACATTAACTATATAAGCACTTTCGTTTCTCTTACCTCTATAAGGTGTAGGCGCTAAATAAGGAGAATCGGTTTCTAGCACAATATGTTTTAAATCAATTTCTTTTAAAAAAGTATCTATTTTACCGTTTTTAAAAGTCACTACACCACCTATACCCAACTTCATATTATATGATATTGCTTTTTTTGCCTGCTCATATGTACCGGTAAAGCAATGAAAAATTCCTCTTAAATCATCTCCTTTCTCCTCCTCTAGTATTTCAAAAACCTCTTCAAAAGCGTCTCGACAATGAATAACGATAGGCAATTTATGCTTCTTCGCTATTTGTATTTGCTTTCTAAAAGCAATTTGCTGCTCTTTTAAGTACTTGTTTTCCCAATACAGATCAATTCCTATCTCCCCAATCGCATAATAGGTATGCTTACCCAACATTTCTTCAACATGCGCTAGCTCTTCCTCAAAATTTTCTTTCACATGCGTGGGATGCAAGCCCGTCATCAAGAACATATGACCCGGAAATTCTTTTTCTAAAGCCAACATGCTTTCTGTATAGGTAGAATCTATAGCAGGAATAAAAAATCGCTCTACTCCTAAATCAATGGCTTTCTGTATTGCTTCTTTTCGGTCATCATCAAAAGCCTCACTATATAAATGGGTATGCGTATCGGTTATTATCATGCCGCAAAAATAGGCTTATCTTTGAAAAAAATGAATTATGAGTACCCTCAAAAAGTTTTTGAAGGATAAAGATTACGTGCGCATACCTTTAGTTTTGACTGCTACCGACCATTTTGAAATTTGTGCAGAAATAAATTCTGTGCCTGGACGATTTATTTTAGATACCGGAGCATCTAATACATGTATCGGAATGGACCGTATTAATCATTTCAAATTAATTTCTGAAGAATCTATCATTAAAGCTGCGGGAGCAGGTGCAACTAATATGGAAACCTTAGTTTCTAAAAAGAATACGATTGACATCAATTCTTGGAAGTATAAAAAACTAGAGATAGTACTTTTCGACCTTAAACATGTTAATGAAGCTTTAACTGCCCACAATGCAGAACCAGTAGACGGGATTATAGGAGCTGATATTCTAAAAAAATCGAAGGCAATTATAGATTACAATAAAAAGTGTATCTATTTAAAAAAGAAAAAGCGTTGAGACTACCCAACGCTTTTTACATATATCAAATTTTAGAAAATTTACATTTCTAAAGCTTTCTTTACATTATTATCCATCAATAACTCTTCAGGATTCTCCAAAGCTTCTTTTATAGCTACCAAGAAACCAACAGATTCTTTACCATCAATAATACGGTGATCATAAGAAACTGCAACATACATTATAGGTGCAATTGCAATAGCTCCATCACGAGCAATTGGTCTTTCCACAATATTATGCATACCTAAAATAGCACTTTGTGGCGGGTTGATAATTGGCGTAGACAACATAGAACCGAATACACCACCATTAGTAATAGTAAATGTACCACCTGTCATTTCATCAACCGTAATTTCGCCATCACGAGCTCTTAAGGCCAACCTTTTAACTTCTGCCTCAACACCTCTAAATGTTAAGTTTTCAGCATTTCTGATTACAGGAACCATTAATCCTTTTGGTCCAGACACTGCAATACTAATATCACAGAAATCATAAGACACCATTTCTTTACCATCAATCATAGAATTAACGGCAGGATACATTTCTAAAGCTCTAACCACAGCTTTTGTGAAGAAGGACATAAATCCTAATCCAACACCATGTTTACTTTTAAAAGCTTCCTTGTACTTACTTCTAAGTTCAAAAACAGCACTCATATCCACTTCGTTGAAAGTGGTTAACATAGCTGTTTCATTCTTTGCAGACACCAATCTTTCAGCGACTTTTCTTCTTAACATGGAAAGTTTTGAACGAGTCTCACCACGGTTACCGCCAGTAGGCGATCCCATAGAAGGCACTGCACTTACAGCATCTTCTTTAGTAATTCTTCCATCACGACCTGAACCAGAAACAGATTTACTATCCACTCCTTTTTCGTCAAGTATTTTCTTTGCTGCCGGTGAAGGCACACCCGAAGCATAAGTTTCCTTAGCTTTAGCTGGCTGAGGAGCTTTCTCAGCCTTAGGCGCTTCTATTTTCTCTTCTTTCGGAGCACTAGATGCGTCTGCCGCACCTTCTGGTTTCGCTGCACTTGTGTCTATCAAACAAACAACAGCACCAACGGCAACAGCATCACCTTCTTCTGCTTTCAATGTAATTATACCACTTACTTCTGCAGGCAATTCTAAAGTAGCCTTATCTGAATCTACTTCTGCAATTGCTTGATCTTTTTCTACATAATCCCCATCTTCAACTAACCATTCCGCTATCTCTACTTCTGTGATAGACTCTCCCGGCGAAGGGACTTTCATTTCTAGAATCATTCTTTCTATAATTTGATATGTTATATTATTTTTTAGGTTTGGACATATTGTCCTTTGTCTTGTCAAAGACGTAATCTATAACTTGTTGGTGACGTGCTTTTGAACGTACAGAACTACCTGCTGCAGGTGCCGCATAAAAACGTCTAGACACTACTCTAAAATTTCGAGCCTCATCAAAATGCGTTAATAAATGGCTCCATGCACCCATGTTTCTAGGTTCTTCTTGAGCCCACACCACGTCATCTGCATTTTTATACTTTGCAATAGCCGCATTCATTTGTTTTTCCGGTATAGGAAACAACTGCTCCACCCTTACCAAAGCAACATCACCTCTATTGTTCTCTTCTTTAGCAGCTAGCAAATCATAATAGAACTTACCTGTACAGAATACTAAACTTTTTACCTTTTTAGCATCTGCAGTTTCATCATCTATTACTTCTTGGAAACCACCACCGGTTAAATCAGCAATTTTAGATACCGCCCTTGGATGTCTCAACAAACTCTTAGGAGTAAATATGATCAATGGCTTTCTAAAATTAGACTTCATTTGTCTACGAAGAATATGGAACATTTGTGCTGGTGTAGTCACATCTGCTATATACATATTATCCTTAGCACACAATTGTAAGTAACGCTCCATTCTCGCAGAAGAGTGTTCAGCACCTTGCCCCTCATAACCGTGTGGCAATAACATTACCAAACCGTTTTGAAGCTTCCACTTATCTTCTGCCGCAGAAATATACTGGTCAATCATAATTTGAGCTCCATTACTGAAATCTCCAAATTGTGCTTCCCAAATAGTTAATGTATTAGGGCTAGCCATGGCGTAACCATAGTCAAAACCTACCACACCATATTCTGACAATAGTGAATTGTATATTTGAAATTTAGCTTGCTTTTCAGAAAGGTGATTTAATAAAATAACCTCTTCTTCACTTTCTTCAACTTTCATTACCGCATGACGGTGAGAAAAGGTACCACGCTCTACATCCTGTCCAGACATACGAACCGCATAACCTTCTTCTAATAAAGACCCGTATGCCAAAAGTTCTCCCATTGCCCAGTCAAGATTATCGGCTTCAAAATACATATTGTATCTGTCTTTAACCAATTTCTCAACTTTACGTAAAAACTTTTTACCTTCTGGTAAAGCCGTAATTACTTTGGCAATTTTATTCAATTTAGTTTTAGTGAATTTAGTATTCACCGCATCCATCATTTCCCACTCACGTACATTTTCAAAACCTTTCCATTCATCTGCCATGAACGGTGTAATTACAGTTTTATCTTCTTTACGTGAATCTTCTAATTTTTCTTCTAGAGAATCTTTATACTGTTTTTCTAACTGCTTTACATAAGTGCCATCAATAACACCTTCTTGAATCAGTCTTTCCGCATAGATATCTCTTGGATTCTTATGCTTTGATATTGCTTTATATAATTTAGGCTGTGTAAATCTTGGCTCATCACCTTCATTATGCCCGTATTTTCTATATCCTAACAAATCTATAAATACATCACCCTTAAAGCGCATTCTATATTCTAACGCAAAAAGAGATGCGTGTACTACCGCCTCTGCATCATCTGCATTAACATGTAATACCGGACTCAATGTTACCTTAGCAACATCGGTACAATAAGTAGACGTTCTAGCATCTAAGTAATTCGTAGTAAACCCAATTTGGTTGTTTACAACTATATGTATGGTGCCACCAGTCTTATACCCATCAAGACCAGCCATTTGAACTACTTCATAGACCAAACCTTGACCTGCTATTGCAGCATCACCATGAACTACAATAGGTAAAACCTTAGAAATATCATCTTGATAATCAGCATCTTGTTTTGCTCTAGCAATACCTTCAACAACTGCACCTACCGTCTCTAAGTGAGATGGATTAGGAGCAATACTCATCTTAATTTTATTTCCGTTATCAGATTTTCTATCAGAGGTCCAACCTAAGTGATACTTAACGTCTCCATCAAAAATCTCTTGTTCGTAATCTTTACCGTCAAACTCACTAAAGATATCTTTAGCCGATTTGCCAAATATATTGGTAAGCACATTTAATCTACCACGGTGTGCCATACCCATAACAAATTGCTTCACACCCATTTCAGCGGCGCGCTCTACAATTACATCTAAGGCAGGGATCAACGATTCATTTCCCTCTAAAGAAAATCTTTTTTGCCCTACATATTTAGTATGCAAAAAAGTTTCGAAAGAAATAGCATGATTAAGCTTCTTAAGAATGTGCTTTTTACGATCTGGCTCGAAATTCGGATGATTGTCATTTACATTTATCCAATCTTGAATCCATTTAACGCGCTCTGGCTTTCGTATATACATATACTCTACACCAATAGCATCGCAATAGATACTTTGTAAATGTCTAACAATCTCTTTTAAAGAATTTGGACCTATACCAATTACGTCACCTGCATTAAAAATAGTATCGAGATCAGACGAAGCTAATCCGAAGTTTTCAATTTCTAAAGTTGGTTCGTAATGTCTTCGCTCACGTACGGGATTTGTTTTAGTAAACAGATGACCTCTGCTTCTATAACCATCGATTAATCGAATTACCTGAAACTCTTTTTGAAGAGATTCTGGCATTTCACTCGAGTGGCCATTTACTACAACTGTAGTGCGATTTTCATCGATTTCCAGCTCATCTAAAGAGCTCTCCATTCCAAAATCGAATCCTTGAAAAAAGGCTCTCCAACTTGGCTCTACACTATCTGGATTTACTAAGTACTTATCGTATAACTCTGAAAAAAAAGAGGTATGAACGGTATTTAAAAAGGAATATTTATCCATGAATTACTTTCTGTATCTTTAGAATAAATTTCTAACAAAAATACAACATTTACAATATCTAACGATAGAATGGCCTGTATTATTGAAAAAAACGAAACTTTAAAACAAAATCATCATATGAGCTTAAAAAAATTAATTTTTATAGGGCTAGCAACATTAAATATCACTTTCTCTCTTGCTCAATCTTCAAAAACCAATGCTGATTTCTGGAATAACGTAAGATTTGGTGGAAGTATTGGCTTAGGTTTTACAAATAATGGATTTAATGGATCAATTGCACCAAGTGCTATTTATCAATTTAACGATCAATTTGCATCTGGTGCAAGCTTAAGCTTCAATTATGCAAAGTTCGATGAAGATAAATTACTGGCTTATGGCGGCAGTGTTCTCTCACTATATAATCCAATTCCACAAATACAGCTTTCTGCAGAGTTTGAACAATTACGTATAAATAGAACTATAGCTACAACGACCATAGATATAGAAGACAACTATTGGCTACCAGCTTTTTTTATTGGCGCAGGTTACAGCAACAGAAATGTAACATTTGGTATACGCTACGATTTACTATATGACGATAACAAAAGCATTTACGGTAATGCACTAATGCCATTTGTACGTGTTTATTTTTAATTAATCGTTATCTTTCATAAGACCAAACCAACCAATATGAATAAATTAAAAAACCGATATCTTTCATTGGATGTTTTTAGGGGGATGGATGTTGCGCTTATGATTATAGTGAACTCCCCCGGAAATGGAGACACTAGTTTCGGAATTTTAAAACATGCCGTTTGGAACGGATTTACACTTACGGATTTAGTCTTTCCTACTTTTTTGTTCGTTGTTGGTAATGCCATGAGTTTTAGTATGAAAAAATACGAAGCAGAAGGTAGTGGTGCATTTTTGAAAAAGGTATTTAAACGCTTTTCTATCATTTTTATACTAGGTTTTTTAATGTATTGGTTTCCATTTTTTGAAGATGGTGGTTTAAAACCGATTGCCGAAACCAGAATTTTCGGAGTATTACAGCGAATTGCACTATGCTACTTATTTGCATCAATTCTACTATATTATTTTAAAACAAAATTTGTTTTGATCTTTAGCGCTTTGGCTTTAGTAGGGTATCATATTATACTGTTGGTATTCGGCGACTTATCATTGACAGGGAATGCCGTATTAAAACTTGACAAATTCTTAATTGGTGCAGACCATATGTATCATGGTAATGGCGGCGTAGCTTTTGACCCCGAGGGATTATTAAGCACCTTACCTGCTATAGTAAATGTTATTGCAGGATATTTTACCGGAAAATTCATTCAAAAGAGCGGTCAGAATTTTGAAACCATTGCAAAACTTATAATGATTGCAGGTCTTCTTGTTGTAGCAGGATTTGCATGGGATTTAATATTCCCGTTCAATAAAAAATTATGGTCTAGCTCGTTTGTATTATTAACTAGTGGAATTGACATATTTATCATAGCCGTTTTAATCTATCTATTAGATATGTCCAAACCCGGCAAATGGACCTACTTCTTCGAGGTCTTTGGTAGAAACACCCTATTCATCTACCTATTATCAGAATTATTCATTATCAGCTTAGCAGAGACATCCATAAATGGCACAAACGCTTATAACTGGATAGCAGATAATATTTTCATCGCCACAGCTGGTGATTATTTCGGCTCGCTGTTATTTGCCTTATGGATTATGTTTACTTGCTGGCTTGTTGGTTATATTATGGATAAGAAAGGAGTATACATAAAAGTATAAAGTAACATTATTGATATCGATTACGATACCACACCTTTTTATACTCCCGCTTTAAAATCAATAATGTGACCTGATCTGCCACATCTACAGTATCGGTAATTTCAATATTATGAAATGCACTTTCTGGAATATCTATGATGTACATTAAGTTTAGATATTCAGCAAAATGCTCCATCATTAAGTAATACACCTTCTCACGAATAAGCGCTATAAACTCAGATTGACCTAATGGTTCAGTTATTTGCAGGGGTATGTTGGCAAGAACAAAATCCTTCTCCACCTGATGCTTCAATTTATCAAAAAGAGAATCACCAATAGCAACCTGCATTAATTGCTCACTATTATCAACATTTAACTTCATGTCACACCTACATTCTTTACTCCATCAAACAGAAAGTAATCTAAAAGATTATTGCTTATACACAACACCCTCTTTCATAACAAAAACTACATCCGTTAATGTTTCTACATTATCTAACGGGTTTTCATTTACAGCAACTATATCGGCTAAATAACCTTCTTTGATTTGACCTAATTCTTTTTCGCCTAAAAGCATTGCATTTGTAATTGTAGCTGAACGTAACGCTTCTATGATAGGCATACCTGCTTTGTTCATGTAGAGAAATTCTTTAGCATTATCTCCATGAGGCGACACACCAGAATCGGTACCAAAAGCGATGCTCACCCCTTTTTTATACGCCTTTGCAAAAGTTGCATTCAATTTAGGACCAATCTCCAAAGCTTTCTTAGCTACAACAGGTGGTAAGTAGTTTGGTATTTTTGCCAACCTAGCCGCTTCTTGACCTGCAGATATCGTAGGTACCATATAGGTATTATGCTTAATCATTAATTCCATCGTTTCCTCTGACATCAATGTACCATGCTCAATAGTTTTAATTCCTCCTAAAATTGCTCTTTGCATACCTTCATCACCATGTGCATGAGCAGCTGTAAGCATACCGTAATCTTTAGCTGTTTCTGTAATTGCTTTTATTTCTTCAATAGTAAACTGAGGGTTCTGACCGTTTTTAGCAACACTTAAAACACCACCAGTTGCAGTTATCTTAATTACATCTGCACCATCTTTATAACGTTGGCGAACCGCTTTTCTGCCATCTGCGGGTGAATTGACTACACCTTCTTTTGGTCCCGGATCACCCATTAATTCATTACTTCTACCGTTAGTAGGATCTGCATGACCACCCGTGGTAGCAAGTGCTTTACCTGCTGTAAAAATACGTGGACCAACAACAGTACCTTTGTTAATTGCATTCTTCAAGGCAATATTTACTCCTGACCCACCTAAATCACGTACGGTTGTAAAACCGGCCATTAATGTTCTTTTGGCATATACGGTAGATTCAAATGCGACATCAGCTTCATTCATGGTAAAAGCCTCTAAATATCTTGACGGACTAGACTCACTTTCAATGTGCACATGCATATCTATAAAACCTGGTAAAATAGTCTTAGACTTTAAATCTACCACCTGATCTTGATCACCGCCAGCTACATAACCATTTTTAATTTCTATAATCTTGTTACCTGAAATAACAATTGTTTTCTCAGACAAGATTTTACCCGATTCAACATCTACAATTTTACCGCATTGAAGATATGAGTCTTGTGCAGTTACGCCTGTAAATACCAGTAAAACTAAAAGAAATAATGTTTTTTTCATAAGAGGTGGTCTTTAAATTAAATAAGGGGAAATATAGCCATATTTCCCCTTATTTATATTGTTAAACCTGAAAAAATCAGTCACGTATTTTCTGTTCCCAGATCCACGCATAATTCATAGCTTCCTCTAAAGTATATTCTGCTTTCCATCCTAAAACTTTATTTGCTTTAGTGGTATCTGCATAAGCACTGGTAATATCACCTGGTCTTCTATCAACTATTTTATAGTTCAATTTTCGTCCAGAAACTTTTTCAAAACTTTTTATCGCCTCTAATACCGAACTACCAGTTCCGGTACCAACATTAAAAACTTCAAAATTAGATTCGTTTTTTCCGTTCATCAAACGTTCTAATGCAACAACATGGGCTTTAGCCAAATCTACCACATAAATATAATCTCTAATACATGTACCATCTGGAGTAGGGTAATCATCTCCAAAAACGGATAACTGATCCCTTAATCCAATACCAGTTTGCGTAATAAAAGGTACTAAGTTTTGAGGAACACCTATTGGTAATTCACCAATCTCTCCACTTGGGTGTGCACCCATAGGGTTAAAATAACGCAATGCAATCGCATTTAAGCTTGGCGTTACTTTGCAAGTATCTGCAATAATCTCTTCGCCCATTTGCTTGGTATTACCATATGGCGATTCTGCAACCTTAACAGGAGCGTCTTCTGTAATTGGCATTTTATCTGCCTGACCATAAACAGTACAAGAAGAGCTAAAAATAAAACTAGCCTTGTTCTTTCTACAAAGTTCTTTTAATATGTAAACTAACGTACCAATATTGTTTTCATAATACAACAATGGTTTCTCAACACTTTCGCCTACTGCTTTAGAGGCAGCAAAATGTATAACGCCAGCAACATCTTGATAACGTTGAAAAAAGTCTTCAACCTTATGTTTTTCTTTTAAATCTAGCTTTTCAAAAAGCGGCTTTTTACCTGTGATAGCTTTAATACCATAAAGTACATTTTCATCAGAGTTAGAGCAATCATCTATAATGACCACTTCGAACCCTTTGTTTTGAAGCTCCACTACTGTGTGAGAACCAATAAAACCTAATCCGCCTGTTACTAATACTTTCATTTATAATGCTGTTTGAACGTTATCAAATTTAAAAAACTACACCACTACCCGTTTACAAATCCGATAATTAACTCAGTTATGTAGTTAATCTGTTCTTCATCTAATTCTGTATGCATAGGCAAAGACATTACTTCTGTTACCAACTGGTTCGTCACAGGAAAATCTTCTTCCTTATATCGATCATCTAGATAAGCTTTCTGCTTATGTAACGGAATTGGGTAGTAGACACCAAAAGGAACTTCATTTTTAGCTAAAAATTGCCCTAATTCATCTCTTTTACCATTTGTAATTCTCAAAGTATATTGATGAAAAACATGACAATCACACACATCGCAAATTCCCTCACAATTATTTACCGTTACTGGCGTAATAATATGTTCTTGACCCTCAAATGCTTTTGAATACGCACGAGCGGCATTTCTTCTTGCATCGCAATAACCATCTAGCTTAGGTAATTTAGCTCTCAACACTGCGGCCTGTATAGAATCTAATCTTGAATTAACACCAACTACATCATGATGGTAACGTTCGTACATACCATGATTAACAATGCCACGTAAGGTATGAGCTAATTCATCATCATTGGTGAAAATTGCTCCACCATCACCATAACAACCTAAATTTTTAGAAGGAAAAAAAGATGTTGCACCTACATTACCCATACTACCTGCCATGTGCTTTGCACCATCTTTTGAAAGATATTTAGCTCCAATTGCCTGAGCATTATCTTCAATAACGAATAAATCATGTTTTTTTGCCAACTCAAGTATAGCATCCATATTAGCACATTGACCAAAAAGATGAACGGGAACAATAGCTTTCGTTTTTGGCGTTATTGCTTTTTCTATAGCTTCTATATTGATATTGAACGTATCTGGATAAACATCTACCAAAACCGGAGTCAGCTGTAACAATGCAATGACCTCAACTGTTGCAGCAAAAGTAAAATCTGCTGTAATAACCTCATCACCAGGTTTCAAACCTAAACCCATCATTGCTATTTGCAAAGCATCGGTGCCATTGGCACATGGTATAACATGCTTGACCTGAAGGTAATCTTCTAGCTCCTTCTGAAAAGCATGAACCTCCGGTCCGTTTATAAATGCCGACGTTTCTAAAATTTGAGTTATAGAAGTATTTACTTGATCTTTAATTTCTTGGTATTGACCACCTAGGTCTACCATTTGTATCTTTTTCATCTGTTGTAATTACATGAAGTCGTACAAAAATACGAAACAGACGACACTAATTTTATGGAAGAAACGTAATTTAGCTTAAAAGCATCTGTTTGAACTTTCTCTATAATCTTCTTGTCATAAGCGCATCTGCCATTTTAAAGGTATTGGCATTGGTGAATTCAAAACTATCGCTATTTGTAAAGGGCAGAAAAGAAACTATTTCGTTAATTAAGCAGTCTATCTCAAAAGACGACAGCGTTATTTGGATTCATGCAGCATCTTTAGGCGAGTACGAACAAGGACTACCTGTTATTGAACAATTAAAAATTCATCATCCTAAACATAAAATAGTAATTACTTTTTTTTCTCCTTCAGGATACGAAGTAAAAAAGAATAGCAAAATAGCTGATGTTATTTGCTACCTACCAATGGATACAAAGCAGAAAGTAAAGTCCTTTTTGACAGCCGCACACCCAGATATTGCCATCTTTATAAAGTATGAAATATGGCCTAATTACTTAAATGCCTTAAAAAAAGCTGATACTCCAACCTATTTAATTTCAGCATTATTTAAAGACAATCAAATTTATTTTAAGTGGTATGGTGGTTTTATGCGTAACGCATTAAATAACTTCTCGCACTTTTTTGTGCAAAACGAAAAATCGAAATCATTATTAAATTCCGTTGGATACACTAATGTAACCATTGCCGGGGATACTCGTTTTGATAGAGTAAGTGAAATAGTAGAACGTGACAACGAATTAGATTTCATGATCCACTTTAAAAATGATAAGTACTGCTTTGTAGCGGGAAGCACATGGGCAGAAGACGAAAAAATCATCATAAATTACATTAATAACAACATACACCCAATCAAGTTTGTTATAGCTCCGCACACCATTAAAGACAATCATATTGAAGAGATTATAGCAGCTATTGACAAAAAAGTAATACGCTATACAGAAATGGAGAATGCACCTTTAGCTGAATATGATGTAATCGTTATTGACACCATAGGTATTTTGACCAAAGTATATAACTATGCCAACATCGCATATGTAGGTGGCGGTTTTGCTACAGGATTACACAATACATTAGAACCAGCTGTCTTCGGTATCCCGGTTATTATAGGTCCACAGTATGATGGATTTGCCGAGGCAGAAGAATTGGTACAACTAGGAGGTGTCATTTCTATAAAGAACGATAATGAATTTCAAGAGCATGCAGATAAGTGCTTTGAAGATAATAACTACAGGTCAAAAACCAGTCGTATAAACACAGGCTACATCAAAGAAAAAGCTGGTGCCACCGAACGTATTGTTTCTAAATTAAATGCAGTTTTAACATCGAATAATTAAATTATATTCAATTAACTACCCCCTATATTATTTAGTAAACCATTTTCATAACTACTAGTTATTGTATAGAAAACATACTTTATACAGATACTTTCTATACGTTAATCGATTTTACCCTCCTATTTAACAGCACTTTAGGTTAGATCTACCATATTGAAAGCAGAACAATAGAACAATGATTATGGAACAAGAACTAACTTCAGGAGTTAAAATACTCAACGGATTTCTTAAATTAATGATTACCTGCTTAGTAATAATACTATTATCAGTACCCTTGGCAGGTGTAGCAGATTGGTTGAATCTAATTAAATAGATGTTACCATAACATTACCGACAAATGCTACAATATGTAGTGAAAGTTTATAGAGTGTTGTATTTCAGATATCGACAAGATACCTTTTTCAAGGTTGAAATGCACATTTCAAAAACCTTAAACCACTAAAAAGTAGGATTATACAGCTAATTATGAGAGTTTTACAACATTTTATATGGAATTGTTGCTTAATTCAGCTAACTTTAGTAATGTAACTTTAAAGTAGGTAATGTTATGAACAATTTATCATTTAAAACCGGAGTAGAAACTTATCTATCCGTGCTCGTAATTGCAATGCATGCATTTTTAGCTGTAGTCGTAGTAGGAGCTTTTTTAGCCCTTCTAGGGATTGTCTAATCTTTTAAAACCAAACCCTTATTGAAAAAAATTACTTTATAAAAAAGCCTCTTGCAAAAGGGGCTTTTTTCATTTCAGCATTTTACTAACACAAGATCATTTCATATGTGTCAGAGTAAAATAATATGAAGCAATAACACTCATTAATTTTAAAACATAAAATAAAAAAGGCTATCGAAAATATTTTCGATAGCCTTTTAAAAATTTAAAATAAACTTCTATTATTGATACACTCTCACATAATCAACCTCCATTGTATCTTCTATAAATTCCGCATCGATACTACCACCTAATGTACCACCCATAGCGACATTCATTATCAAAAAGAAATCGGCGTTAAATGGTGTTGTAGCGTTGTTCACAAAACTGTTATGAACTAACTGATCATCTACAACAAACTTAATGCTATCAGGTGTCCACTCTACAGTATAATTATGAAACTCAGAAGTTGCATTTTCAACTGGTGTAGATCCCACTATAGCATTACCTGCAGAATTACCAGGATAATGTAATGCACTACTAATGGTATTGTTATTATTGCCAACATGTTCCATAATATCTATCTCTCCAGCTGTAGGCCAACCAACTTCATCAAAATTAGCACCTAAAGCCCATAATGCAGGCCAAGTACCTCCGGCAGATGGAAGCTTAGCTCTTATCTCAACTCTACCATAAGTAAACTCGTATAAGTTTTCAGATTTAATACGACCTGAAGTAATTCCGCCAGAAGGAGAAACACCAAAATCAAAAAACAACACAACTCGGTCATAAGTACCAACTGGAACACCAGTGAAATCAAAGTTTAGTGTTTCCCAAGCATTAGCAACAGTTGAATTAACACTTACCTCAACATTCTCATCAGCATTAGCTTGATTTTCAAGTTTCAAAATTATATTGGCTCCAGTAGCAGGCGACCATGTTTTTAAACTAATATTAGGGTAAGCAACAAGATCAACCGGTGCAGACAAATCAAAGAAAGAACCTGCCCATGTTTCAGCACCTAAAGTTTTAGTAGATTCTGCCACATTAGCACTAGTATTCTCTCCCGTAGGATCCGGATTTGCAATTACTGCAGTTCCAACACCTCCAAATCCAGTAAAAACAGGAGCTGCACCTTCAAAATCTTCTAAAGTTTGCGTACCGCCACTTCCATCACTCAAAGTCATTTCGTCAAAATAGTGAACAGCTGCTTCGCCCTCACCAGCTATAGCAGTGATTTTTAAAACACCGTCTTCAACTTTTACGTTTTCAGCTGCATCTGTATAAGTTTGAGCCTCACCATTACCCCAGCCACCTGCGCCAAGGTCATAACCCCAATTAGCAGCGTTTGGTGCACCATCAACATCAAACTCATCTGACCAAACTAAATTGGTATAAATGGTCTCAAGACTTTCTTCACCACCATCAACAGCAACATCTGAAGTAAATTTATGGTACCATGCTAAATCTGCATTCTCAGTATCGTACGTTCTTACATATAAGAAATCATCACTAATAGATAGTATTTCATAAACAGAAGAACCTACATAGTATCCCATGAAACCTCCATCAGAAAATGTCATTTGTATTCCGGTTGTCTCACCCTCTGGAACATTACCCTCTACTTCAGAAAGTTGAACTGCTTTTTCGCCCGAAGTATCAAAATCATAACAAAAATCAATATCTTCTCCACCACCTACAACGGCTTTATGACCAACGTTAAAATAAGTTTGACCCTTATTATCTAAAGTGTAAACTAAACCTCCATTTTCATTTACTGAAAAAGTAAGCTCATCATCACAAAGACAATCAGAATCTTCCGTTCCACATTTTTCAAATGCAGAAGCAGAAAACCATTTAGGGTACCACCAATCTCCATCAATTCCTTCCCTTGCAGGTCCTAGTCCTAGATGACCCTGTTGAGATGCTGCCAAAAACCATGTTTTTGAACTGTCATTCGTTAAGAAAGTCACCGTTTCAGTGTCGGTAAATGCTAATGAAACAGAAACATCTATAGTCTCAGAAATCTTTTTACCTTCAGTAGAACCTGCGGTAACGGTAACGGTATACATATTATCACCTATTTCTTCATAGGTTTTAGAAGTTGCCCCAGAAGTTTCTAAAGCAGTGGTACCATCACCAAAATCATAATGATAATAATTAGCATTCGTTGCAGATGCTGAAAAGTCAAATACACCTTCGCCCATATTTTGAGCACTAACTGTAAGATTAGAAGGCGTAACCGATTCTGGAATATCAATGTCATCACCATCACAGCTCATCATTACTGCAAATACCGATACCATGATGTACTTTAATTTTTTCATAGTTATTTTTTTAGTTAATTATTTGATTTACGATTTATCTAAACATACCACCAACTAACTATGTAGTGTTTGAATACAGATAATCGCTTATGCAATTTACATTAAGCAATTATCAAATTGTAAATTTTTACCCCTACAAAAAACATACAATTTAAAATTAATAGTAAAAAATAGAGATTATGATAATAAAAAGCAGTGAATCATCCACTTAAAAGCGGGAATAAAATACATATAATAAATACAATAAATAAGTCAATGTTGTGGTAATGTTGTGGTAGTTTAAAGTTTTGTAGGGGAGATTATAAACTGATGATATAGTCTGTTAAACCAGTTTCACGTGGAAGTTTCATTTTTTTACGCAGGCGGTATCGTTTCACCTCAACACTTCTGACCGATATATTCAAAAGAGGTGCAATTTCTTTAGAAGACAGGTTTAATCTTAAGTAGGCGCACAACCTTAGATCATTAGCAGATAGCTCAGAGTGCTTTTCTTTCACCTTTTTCAAGAAATCTTTATCTGCATTATTAAATGCACTTTCAAAAAATTTCCAATCGTCTTCATTATTAATATTTCTATCAATAGTTTTAATAACAGATTTCACCTTTGGGTTATCAGTGCTACTTTTCAATTGATCTTTAATAGCACTTAAAAACTCATTCTTCTTAATAATACTCATTGTAGAGATTGCCAACTCTCTATTTTTACTATCAACAAGCTCTTGTAATTGATCATTTTTTATTTGAACTATCTTCTTCTGGTTTTTTAGTTTCTTACGTTTTAATCGTTTGTTATTAGCTTTTATAAGTTGATTTTGCTGTTTCTTGTAATAGTTCTTATAATTTCTGTGAATTAGAAAAGAGATTAAAGCTGCTAGTATGACATAACATAAAATAGCCCAATATGACGCATACCAAGGTCTTAGAATTTTAAAGCTATAAACAGCTGTATTAATTGACATACTATTACCCACTTTGGACCTCACCTTAAACTCATAAGAGCCATACGGCAGATTATCAAAGGAAGTATTGGGAATAAGTGACCAAGTGCTCCATTCTTCATTTAAACCTTTTAATTTGTTTTGATAATACACCTCTGTATATCTATCATACTCTGTAACATTATAACTAAAACTTACGTTATTTTCTGAATACTCTAATTCTTGATTGTCTTGAAGAGAAATATCAATTTTAGGGACCTCATTAGACTTTCCAGAAACAGAATTTATCATTATTTGATAATCACTCTGTTTAACTTCACTTAAATCTAAAGTGACATAACCGTTAGAAATACCTATCAAATAAAGATCTTTATCTATATGCACGATAGATTCAAAACCTAAGATTCCCATACTACGCCTAAAAAAATTTGGAATTGAAATTTTAACCGTTTGTGGTTCTTTACTTAAATACCCATTAGAAACAGTAATTATATTATCATTAGTAAATCCCCATAACCTTTCGAAATTGTTAGTCGCCTGAAGTATGCCGATAATACGCTCATCAGCATTAAAAAATTTGCTTGTCAGTACTGAATCTATTAAAAATTCATGTTGATTTATATTGTATTTGAAAACACCGTTAATAGTACTATAAAGAATATCACCCTTAAATCTAACCAAGCTAGAACCATTACCTTTAGACTCCCTACTGTTTAGTTTTACAACCCTCTTATATTCGGGGTTAATTTGCAAGTCAAAAATTCCCTTATAATCATGATTGACCAGTAAATGATTTTCTCCGACGAACTCAAAAAATCTACTTGAACTATCAAAACCATCAATACTATTTCGGTATTGCCATTTATCACCGATTTGCTCAAGTACACTTAAACCCTTATAATTACCTTGAATTAGCAATTCTTGTTTATTTTCTATACTTTGAATATCCCATGTACCTGAAACTTCTGAAATTTTCGTAGCAGTATCATCCGATATAACAAAAGTTCCATTGTGATGACCACAGAATAATGTACCGTTAATTTCTTTTAACAACCAAACTTGACCTTGGGTACCTTTAATGAGTTTAAAAGCATTTCCTTCTTGATATTTTTTATAAAACAGTCCTTGATTTGTACCTAAATATAAAAAATCACCTTTTTTATTAGCAGTATAAACAACACCTAAAGCCCCTACATGGTCAATATATTCTTTAAAAGGCGAGTCTAAATTGATAACGCTAACTCCATTATCCAACCCAAGCCACAGGTTATTATCTATATCTTGAAATAACGACAATACTGTATTGTTGTTAAGACCTTTTTCTTGATTAATATTTCTTATGATATTACCATTTACATCTAATTGAAATATGCCTTTTGAGATTGTACCCAAGACATAAGACCCATCATTTAAACGTATAGCACTATAAATCTTACTCAGATATAAATCTGTCTCTACAGGCAATTTCCATTCAACTAGAATATTATTTTCTAGATAAAAGAATTCTGCCTGTTCTGTAATGATTAGTATTCTATTATCCGCAAGAAATGCACCAACTACATTAGTCTGCTTAAGGATTAAGTCATCAGACACTAAAATAGGCTCTCCATTCTCTAATGTAAATAAACCTTCACCCAGCTTTTGAAAAAATATTTTATTGCCTAATTCAAATATTTTAGGGCTATTACTTTTGGCATCCAAAATTTCAAATGTTGCCTTTTTAATATTGTAAATATAAATTCTATCTAATGATTGAAATAAAACCCAGTCTTTGAAATGCGATATATTCCAAAAATCTTCATCTTCAATAAGCGGTGTTTTCAACTGGTCAGAAATAGATGTGTAGATCAAAACTCCAAATTCATTACGTACCCAATACCCAAATTGCATATAACTGCCTGTAAACACCCTTTCATTTAAAACCATAACAGATTTTACGGGAGTGCCATAAGGCACTTGATACAAGTTCCAAGTATTTCCATTAAACTCTAACAATCCATTATTGTTTGCAACATACATTGTCTGTTCATTAGATTGGGCAATAGACCAATTCTGGTTACCAGCATTATATTCAATAGGAGTGTAATTTTGAATTGGTGGGAGCTCTTGACCCGAGACGCACAAGGCAAAAAGAAAAATTAAGCTATATAAAGATTTCAATATCATTTAAGCGAACATCAAAATTTATTAAATTTAAATATAAGGTATTTAATACGGAATGATAATTTATCAATACAAAAAGGGTCAGCTTTTGGCTGACCCTTTAATAATCTATAACTAATACTCTATTTCACTTCAACACCTTTCCAAAAGGCAACATAACCTTTAATACCATTTGCTAATTCAGAAACTTCTGGATAATACCATGCCGCATCTTTATTTACTTCACCGTCTACTTCTAGATCGTAATAAGATGCAATGCCTTTCCAAGGGCACATACTATGAGTTTCTGTACTTTTAAAAAACTCTTTTTTAATATCGTTCGGCGGAAAATAATGATTTCCTTCAATTACAACAGTTGCATCACTTTCTGCAATCACCTTATTATTCCAAATTGCTTGTATCATAGTTTTAATTCTTAAATCATATTATTTTAATTCTGTCTTAATCATAGCGCCTTTAGAAAGCGTTTTATGTACAGGACATTTATCTGCTATTTCTAACAACCTTTGTCGTTGCCTTTCATCTAAATTTCCGAATATTTCTATTTCTCTTTTGAAAGTATCAATTTTTTTTCCGTCAGAAGAAACATTTTCTGAATCTGGCGCATGATCTTTACCATGATCTACATGTACAATTACCTTTTGTAAATCCCATTTTTTACGGGTCGCATACATTCTTAAGGTCATTGCCGTACAAGCACCTAAACCAGAAGCCAAATAGTCATAGGGTGATGGTCCAAAATCATTGCCTCCAAAATCTATTGGCTCATCAGCTATTAACAAATGATTACCCGAAACAATTTCAGAGGTAAACCCTTCATTACCGATACTTACCGCCACTTGATGAGAAGTTTTTAAAATCTCTTTCTTCGGAATATCTAAATAACGTTCTGCCCAACCAGATATTACATTACCAACATAAGTAGAATCTGCACTATTCATTAATAAATGGTCTGCCTTATCAATTGACACAAAACTTTTTGGGTGATGCGCATAGCTGTATAATTCTTTCGCATTTTCAATACCTACTATGGTATCTTGTGGCGAATGAATAACCAAAAAAGGTTTTCTCATGTTCTTAAGCACAGACTCCATAGGTTTTGACTCAATATCATCTATAAAATCTTTATTAATGGTAAAATCTCTACCACCTATATTCACCTTTGCTTTACCGGTCGCATTAATCTCCGCTACACTTGATTTGAACAAATGCTGCACATGCGAAGGAGAAGATGGCGCCCCAACAGTTGCTACAGCCAATACTGATTCTAATTGCGAAGCGGCAAAAATTACTGCGGCACCACCTAATGAATGCCCTACCAATAAAGAAGGAGCCTTATAATTATCTTCCAAAAATTTAGCTGCCTGTATTAGATCAGAAACATTAGATGTAAAATTGGTTTCTTCAAAATCACCTTCACTATCTCCTAAACCCGTAAAATCGAACCGAAGTACCGCTATACCTTTATTTACTAATGCTCTTGAAATATTACGGACTGCAGATAAGTTTTTATTACATGTAAAACAATGCGCAAAAATTGCATAACTGTGTGCATCTTGATTAGTAGGCAACTCTAACCGTGCAGCCAATTGTTTTCCTTGAGAATTTGTGAAAGTTACTTTTTCGAAGCCCATATTATATTATTTCTATACTGTTAGCATTACCATTGCATTAGAAGTAAATAATAATGAAAACTTACAAGGGTAAGAAATAATGGGCGTGATATTTAGTAAAGTCGAGAGTTGATTAAATCTAGCACATAAAAAAACCTCTTGATTTCTCAAGAGGCTTCTCATTGTACAGGCGGAGAGACTCGAACTCTCACACCGCAAGGCACTAGATCCTAAGTCTAGCGTGTCTACCAATTCCACCACGCCTGCATACTTTCCTAAATCACGATATGTGATTATCGGGGTGCAAATATAACGCAAAAAATCAATTCTCTAAATTTTAGCTATTTAAAAATTACGCTTTTTGTACTTTTATCGAAAGTCATATAAAATAGCACATGAAAAACGTAAAGAATTATCTATCGGAAAATAAGGACCGATTTTTAAATGAGCTTATCGAACTACTTAAGATTCCGTCTGTTAGCGCAGACCCTGCCTTTTCTCAAGATGTGTTAGATACTGCCAAAACAGTTAAAACCAGATTAGAAGAAGCAGGTTGTGATATTGTTGAAATTCATGAAACAGCTGGTTACCCAATAGTATATGGTGAAAAATTCATAAATAAAGATCTACCAACGGTTCTAGTATATGGCCATTATGATGTACAACCGGCAGAACCATTGGAATTATGGACTTCGCCACCTTATGAGCCGGTAATTAAAAAAACGAAATTACACCCAGAAGGTGCCATATTTGCGCGTGGAGCATGTGATGACAAGGGTCAAATGTATATGCATGTAAAAGCATTGGAGTTGATAGTAAAAACTAATCAACTGCCATGTAATGTAAAATTCATGATTGAAGGTGAAGAAGAAGTTGGCAGTAATAATCTTGCCATCTACGTCGCTGAAAATAGAGAGAAGCTGGCAAACGATGTTATTTTAATATCGGATACAGGTATGATTGCCAATGATGTGCCGTCTATAACTACAGGTTTACGCGGTCTAAGTTATGTTGAAGTAGAGGTTACTGGTCCTAATCGTGATTTACATTCAGGATTATATGGCGGTGCCGTTGCCAACCCTATCAACATTCTAACTAAAATGATTGCTAGTCTACATGATGAAAATAATCATATTACTATACCAGGTTTTTATGATAAGGTAGAAGAGCTTTCTACTGAAGAACGTGCAGAAATGGCAAAAGCACCTTTTAGTATTGAAAAATACCAAGAGGCTTTGGATATTGAATCTGTTTACGGAGAAAAAGGATATTCTACTAACGAACGTAATTCTATTAGACCAACATTAGATGTTAATGGTATTTGGGGCGGATATACTGGCGAAGGTGCAAAAACTGTTATTGCGAGTAAAGCATTCGCAAAAATATCTATGCGATTGGTTCCTAATCAAGATTGGAAAGAAATTACCGATTTATTCAAAACTCATTTTGAAGCTATAGCACCTAAAGGTGTAAAAGTGGTCGTGAAACCACATCATGGCGGACAAGGATATGTTACTCCCATTGATACCATTGCTTACCAAGCAGCTTCAAAAGCTTATGAAACTACATTTGGCAAAAAACCAATTCCGCAACGTAGTGGTGGTAGTATTCCTATTGTTTCTTTATTTGAGCAAGAACTAAAAAGCAAGACTATACTTATGGGCTTTGGTCTAGATAGTGATGCCATACACTCCCCTAACGAACATTTCGGAGTATGGAACTATTTTAAAGGAATTGAAACCATCCCTTATTTCTATGAGTATTTTACAGAAATGACCAAGAAATAGTTGACAGTTGACAGTTGACAGTTGACAGTTGACAGTTGACAGTTGAAAATAAATTAAAAAATAAAACGTCTTTAGGAGTAAAGACGTTTTATTTTTTCAGACAAATTAGATGCTATTAAAGTTCCATGAACTAAAAACTATATTTTCTTAACGTATTTGGTAATTATAACCGTCATTGTTGGTCCTACTTTACCTTCTATATATTCTGCATTTTCACGATCTAATGAAATTTTTCGAACTGCAGTACCTTGCTTAGCAACTTGGCTAGATCCTTTTATCTTCAAATCTTTTACTAAAACAACGCTATCCCCATTTTCTAAAATTACCCCGTTCACATCTCTATGAATAATCTTATCGGCTTCCGCTAAACCTTCACCTGTTGCCTTTGCCCAGTCTAGAGCTTCTGGCTCTAAATAAATCATGTCCAATAAATCTTTAGGCCAACCTTCAGACTTTAGTCTAGATAGCATTCTCCAAGCCACAACTTTAACAGAATCATACTCGCTCCACATACTGTCATTAAGACAACGCCAGTGGTTTGCATCCATTTGTTCTGGGTCTTCAATTTGAGTTCGGCATGTTTCGCATGCTAAAATACTAGAATCGACTCCGCTAATAGAAACCGGTTCTACTCCAAAAACTTCTAAATTATTGATTCCCGTACATAATTCGCAAGTGGAGCTACTACGTGCTTCCAAATCAGCTAATACACTCATTATTCATTATTTTTATAATACAAATTTACATCTTTTAAGTGGGTCAATTGGACCTTTCCCCAAAGAATTGGGGTCGGGCTATACATTACAAGTACGCTTTGCTAAAAAGCGAATACGGGCTTTTCATTACTATCCCTAAGGCAAAAAAACAAAAATACTCTACACTTGTAGAATTAAAATATTTACTCTATGTTTGTAGAACACCTTCTAAACTTGTAGAAAATGCAATTGTCAAAATCGGAAGAAGAATTAATGAATATTCTATGGAAGCAGAAAAAGGCTTTCATGAAAGATCTACTCGATGCTTACCCAGAGCCAAAACCTGCTACGACCACTGTTGCCACATTATTAAAAAGAATGGCCGACAAAAAGTTTATTGATTATAAAAACTTTGGTAGAAGTAGAGAATACTTTCCGTTGGTAAAAAAGAAAGATTATTTCTCTAAGCACGTTAATGGGCTCATTAAAAACTTTTTTAATGATAGCGCTAGTCAGTTCGCATCTTTTTTTACTCAAGAAACTAACTTAAGTAAAGCTGAGTTAGAAGAATTGAAAAAGCTAATAGACGTAGAAATCGAAAAGAAGTAATCATGGTAATCTATCTTTTAAAATCCGCCGCATGTATGAGCATATTTTTGCTTTTCTATAAACTCCTTTTGGAGAAAGAAAGCATGCACCATTTTAAAAGATACTTTCTATTAACCGCCGTTATCGCTTCTTTTATAATACCCCAAATTGTTTTTACAGAATATATTGAAGTAGAACCCACCACGGCAGTCACTCAAATTATATCAATAAATGAACCTCAAGATATACAACCAGTAGTTAAGGCTGTAGAAACATCGCCCATGAATTGGTATTTAATTTTATGGACTATCTACGGATTAGGTGTTGCAGGATTCTCATTGCGCTTTCTTATCAACCTCTATAAAATCTGGAAACGTATTCATAACAACCCAAAAACGAAACATAGTACTATCTATAGAATATTACTAAAAGAACAACTGCCGCCACATACTTTTTTAAAGTACATATTTCTAAACAAACGAAAATTTGAGGTCAACAGCATACCAGATTCCGTAATAAAACATGAAGAAACCCATGCTATACAAAGGCATAGTTTAGATGTACTTTTTCTTGAAGTATTGCAAGTGGTATTCTGGTTCAATCCGTTGATTTACGTTTACAAAAAAACAATAAAACTAAACCATGAATTCTTAGCAGATAGTGCTGTACTTAATGGTCAAGAAGACCATTTAAATTATCAAAACACGTTACTGTCGTACTTATCAAACGACAGCTTTAAGACCTATCAATCAGTTGGTATTGCCAATGCCATAAATTATTCATCAATCAAAAAACGATTCATCATCATGAAAAAACAAACATCAAAAAAAGGAATTGTATTACGAAGCCTATTGTTGCTACCTGTATTGGCCTTAATGCTTTATGGTTTTAGTCAAAAAAATGTAATAGCTCAAAACACGATTAAAGACATTAATATAGAAATCACAAAAAGTGGAAGTTTATTAATGAATAATGAGCCCGTAGCTTTAGAAAAACTATCTGAAAAAGCACTTAACGTAAATCAAAATATTGACACATATATCTTTAAGAATTACATAACAGCAAATATTTTATATGATGAAAATCAATATAAACTTATAGATCAAGTACAATCAGAACTTCAGTCTGTGGGCATTTTTAATATTGAACATTTTAGTAAAAGGACAACTGGGATTTTTAATCAAAATGGATTTGCTTCAAGTGATTATGATGGAAAAACGATAGATGAAGCTAAAAAAATTCGTAGAAATAATGTACTTAACACTCATAAAACAGACGCTAATAATGAACCACTGTTAGAGATAGCTTGGATAGAAATTAAAAATGAAAATGAAATATGGTTCAATGATCAACTTGTTCCTCTATCAAAACTAAATGAAAAGGTAAAGGCAGAATTTCCATTAGCGATTAAAAACAATAAACTATCAGCGCAAGTTTATACCACTGAGCATATCGATTCAGATTTTACAGATGCTATAACAGTAGAATTGAGAAAATTAAATACAAAAAGTATCACCATATTCTCGGATAGATATGCCATGCCCGAAGATGATTCTTCTAATAAATTGAGAAGTGACAACACTTCAAACAAAAACCCAAACAGAATAATAGAACTCGCAGGTTTAGTAATAGATTCTGAAACTTTAGAACCTTTAGTAAATGCAGAAATTAAGGACCATAACGGAACCGTTCTCACCAAAACAGACATTAAAGGATATTATTCGTTTGAATTAAATAATAGCTCACCAGATGAAATAAATTTTAACCTAACAGTCAAAAAGGATGGCTATAAATCATTATTACAAAAAGAGCATTGGGGAAATTTTCAAAGTAAAATTACTAGCTCCTTCTTCTTCGGTCTTCAAAAAAATTATGGAGCTACACCTGAGTTCTCTAAACTTTTCACAAGCAACGGCAACTTAGATTATACATCAGTTTCGAAAAACAAATCTATAATTGAAAGCGAACGGTTTTTCAATTCAAAGTTAGAGGATGCAAAAAATGGTAATACCAATTGTATTGTAGAGGTTAATGAAACACCTTATTTAGTAGATGCTACGTCATGGATTAAACTAAATTCTACAAACGATATAATAGCTATTAATGATAAAGAGAATTTACCTGCTTACAAATTGAACGGTTATATTAATAGAAACAGTATAAAAGCAATGTCTCCATTAGAGAGTTACGACACTGCTCAGTTCGCTGTATATACAACTTCGGGTGACATCAATGCCAACCTCAGCAAAAGAGCTTTCTCCACATATAATAAACTTGCCAAAAAATACAACGCTATTCACGTTAAAAAACGAGAGATTCCACTTAATGATTTAAAAATATTGGAGTCTGTTTATAGAAATTTGAGTCCAGCTCAAAGAGAAGAGGCTCAACCCTTCCCCAAGTCTTTGCCTAAGCAAAATCAAGATGGTGCTACAAAAGAGCAAATTTCCACCTACAATAAGTTGGCAAAAAGTTATAACACCATGATATCCAAAGGTGGTAATATTCGCATCATGAAAGCTGATCTTGATAATTTAAATTATATCTACGGATTAATGTCTGCTAAACAAAAAACAGCCGCAGAGCCATTCCCAGATTTTCCAGAACCGCCACCTGTACCAAAAGCGCCAAAAGCTCCGAATACCGCTGCTTATGCAGATGCTGAAATTGAAAGGATTATAGCAACCCAAGATACATACGATGGCGAATTATTACAGCACAAAGCGAATAATTTACCACATAATAACACTGCCTATATCAACACTGATGAAGAGCTAAAATATGATGAGAAGAAACCAGAAAACACTAGAGTATACATTTATAACTCAAATAGCGCCAAAACTAAAAACAACCCTAGTCTAATGGAATATTTACGCTCACTAGAAAAACAAAATGCCCAATTCTATTTTGAAGGTGAAAAAATATCCTCAGAAGAAGGTTTTGTAATTATAAAGAACGAAAAAGACATTAAAATTCAAACTCTACCTTATGCCAACAGACCACCAGAGATTAAAATTTACAAGAAAACTAATACCGATCTTATTCCACCTCCGCCATCTCCTCCTACACCACCATCACCATTAGACTATGCTATTAACATGGCAAAAAAAGGAGCAACATTCTTCTACGAAGGCAAAGAAGTCTCGTCTGATAAAGCCATTGACCTACTAAAGAAAAAGAAAGAGTTAAATATAGAATCTAGAGAGAAAAATGGCAAAGCAGAAGTAAGAATTACCAAAGAACCTGTAACAATAAGATAACCACAACGTCAAACATATGTTAAAGCCCTCTTTTCGAGGGCTTTTTGCGTACCAAAAATGAAATAGTTACGTTCACCCAGTATACATCATCATCAATCAAAAACAAATCATTAATCATGATACAAGACTTCTTTATTCTCTGCTCAGGGGCAGATGCCGATCTTTTAAAAACCTGCTCTAAAGGTGAGCAAAACAAATATGCCGGTATTGGCGCTACTGTATTTTTCACAGCTGTAATGGCTTTTATTGCTAGTAGTTATGCACTATTCACGGTTTTCGACAATGTGTATACTGCAGTATTCTTCGGTTTCATTTGGGGATTATTAATATTCAATTTAGATCGTTTTATAGTTGCTACCATTAAAAAGAGAAACAATTTTGGTCAAGAATTTTTACAAGCTACTCCGCGTATCATTCTCGCAGTCATAATTGCCATAGTAATTTCGAAACCCTTGGAAATGAAAATTTTCGAGAAAGAAATCAATCAGGTGTTGTTGGAGCAAAAGAATGAACTTACACTTGCCAACAAAGACCAACTCGCGTTGCAATACACCCCAAAGGTTGAGCAATTGAATCAAGATATTGCTGCATTAAAAAATGAAGTTTCAATAAAAGAAACGGAGACAAATGCACTATATGATATTTATATCAATGAAGCCGAAGGTACTGCCGGAACCAAACTGCTAGGTAAAGGTCCCGTTTATGCCGAAAAACGAGATAAGCATGATGCAGCTCTTGCAGAATTACAGGCTCTAAAAACTACTAATAATGAAAAAGTTTCGGCGATAGAATCTCAAATAGCAGCATTAGATACAGAATATGCTGAAGTAGTTAAAAATTCGCAACCTATTATAGACGGTTTCGACGGATTAATGGCTAGAATTACGGCTTTAGACGAATTGCCATGGCTACCATCATTTTTTATATTTCTTTTGTTTTTGGCTATTGAGACTTCACCAATTATAGCTAAGCTACTTGCTCCTAAAGGGGAATATGATATTAAATCAGAAGAGGAAGAAAGCGTTCTTTCTACTTGGGTGGAGCAAAAACTGGCGCAACGAAAGCTCATTGCTTCAACTGATAGTGAAATCAATCAGAAAATATATGAAGATTTAAAAGGTGAAGAAGAATTGTACGGCTATAAAAAGAAAAAAGCAGAAGAACTACTTCGTCTACAAGCAGACAGTTTTCATAAAATTCAAACGAAAGGTTTAAAATAAAAAAAGACCAATATTTCTATTGGTCTTTGGTAATTTGGGGGAACTACCTGAGCAACTATTATTTTGCCATAGCTTCTAGTATCAATTCTGAATTTGTAATATTAAAATTGTTTATTTCAAAAATTTCGTCTTGGTTCGCTAATTCAAAATAACCTAAACACATTTTATAATTTGAAACAGTTTTCATAAAATTCAGAGTTAATGATATTGTTTGCTAATCATTAATTACACTTCAAAGGTATATTGTTATGGTCGCTCTAATCTCGCACAATTGACTAAGGGAGAATAAGTATAGACCGACTGACAAAATGTATCGACCAACTGTTTTTATATTTTAAATTTTAGTTTTAGAACCAAACACATACATAGAATATGTTGTTTACCGATAATCTTCGTAGCAAATAAGCTAAATTTATATATTGGTAGGTTTAACTTTGCATTTTTATGGCATCACTTAAAGAAACCAAGAAAAAGAAAAGAAGGTTTTACAACCTCGTTATCATAATAGTATTGTTAATTATAATTGCTACAGGTTTTATGGCACAACTATAATGGTAACATTACGGTTGAAAATTGAATGTTTGTATTCATTCCTATAGTGTTTACCATATGACCGACACAAATTCAAAATTCAAAAAGTATATAAAGCTCCTGGGGAAAATTATCCTTGGTGTATTATTGCTATTCTTTATTTTGGTTTTAGTAGTTAAAACTCCTTGGGCTCAGAACTTCATTGTATCTAAAGTCACTAATTATATATCAGAAAAAACAAATACTAAAGTAGAAGTCGGCAAATTGTATCTTACTTTCTCAGGAGACATTCAAGTGGAGAATATATTTCTGGAGGATAAAAAAGGTGATACTTTATTCTATTCAAAATCGCTTCAAGCAGATATCCCTATTTACCCTATTGTTTTTAAAAATTCATTAGCTATAGATGGAGTCATTTCTAATGGTGTGGTTGCGAATATTAGTCGAGAAGATAATCCTGATGAATTTAATTTCACTTTTCTTATAGACGCGCTAACAACCCCTACAGACACAACAGCAGCTACTTCTGAACCTATGGAGATTTCTATAGGAAGTTTAGATTTAACTGATTGGAAATTGAATTACAACGATGCCTATTTAGGAACGGACATCAACCTAATACTTGGCATCTTAGATATAGAAGTTTCTGAGTTTGATTTAGAAAAAATGAAGTTTTCTTTAGATAATTTAAATCTAAGAGATACCCAATTCACCTATAATCAAACACACCCATTTTCTGTTACTGAAGATACTACCAATACTACGCTACCATTTATACAGGTAGAAGATTTCAAAGTAGAAAATATAGCTATTAGCTACAATAGTCAGCCCGATGGTTTACTAACTGAATTAAAATTAGGAACTATTGAACTCACAGATATTTTAGCAGATGTTTCTAAAAATAGATACGAGACCGACGACTTCATCTTACATGATTCGCAAATCGACATACAAATAACAAGTGACGAATCTGAACAAAAAAATACATCCAATAACACAGAGTTTCAATGGCCAGATTTTATTATTGCAGCCAATGATATCAACATTGCAAAAAACACATTTAGTTACTCTTTAAATGGCAACGTTAGTAATGCAGATGCTTTCGATCCCGATGCGTTTAAAATTGAAAAGTTACAACTGCTAGCTGAAAATTTAAAATACCAACCAAAGAAATTCAATCTGAACGTTTCTAAGTTCTCCTTTTCAGAATCTAGCGGCATTAGGTTAGATCAATTGACATTTAATGCAGGTCTGACCAATACTCAGGCATCACTTTCAGATGTTGTTTTTCAAATGAATCAGAGTTCAGCAAGGGCAGATTTTAATATACAGTTTAGCTCCTTGAAAGGAGCATTGAAAAATCCTGAGAAAAGTGCCATGTCCGCTACTATTTCAGACCTTAATTTAGAGCTTGACGATGTACTTAAACTACAACCGAAACTAGCCCAAAATCAGTATTTAGATTCCTTGTCCGCACAACCTATTACCGGCAATCTAAAAGCCGTAGGTAGTCTCGAAAAAGTGGATGATTTTAACACAGAACTACAATGGGGAAAAGACACCAAACTGACTGCAAAGGGTAGTATCAGCAATCTCACTGCTGTAGATCCACTTACATACGACTTGAACAATATTATCTTTGCAAGTGACAAATCTGCAATCAATAAAATAATATCGTCTAAAGAATTAGGAATAGCTATTCCAGAAACTATCCTCGCAGAAGGAAGTTTATCTGGCGGAATTACATGGATAAATCCTGATATGAAAATCAAAATACCAGAAGGGTCTGCTACTATAAATACCCTCGTAAATTTTGATGACCTCATGAAGTTCGATGGTCAAATTTCTGTTGATAGTCTACAATTAGGAAAGCTATTACAGAACGACCAACTGGGTAAATTATCACTAAAAATTAAAGGTAAAGGTGCGGGTTCTGAACTTAGTGATTTTGACAGTACTATTGATGGCACTATTACACAATTTCAATATGATGGATACGATTATAATGACATAGAAGTTACCGGGAATCTAAAAAATGGGAACGGCACCATTACCGCTAATATAGATGACCCAAATTTGAATATGAAAGTCAATTCAACTATGGCACTTTCATCTCAAGAAAACGACATTATTTTTACTTCAAATATTATTGGCGCAGATTTACAACAACTAGGTCTCACAAAAGACAATATTAAAATAGCGGCAAACATAAAAGGAAATTATACCGGCACACCATCAAATTTTACAATAAACACAACTATAGAAGACGGTATTACCATTGCGGATAATGAGCAATACCAAGTAGCTACTATCGCCTTAAAAGCTCATATTGAAGATTCTATTACTGATGTATCAGTTAAAAGTAATTTCTTAAATGGGCAATTAGCATCAAATGCATCACCAAATCGTATTACAACTGCACTTAAAAAACAAATAGAACAGTATTTCTCTACCGATGATACTACGTTTAAAGCTGAGGACGATATCGATGCAAAACTGTCACTTGCCATTATACCTACTCCCGTTTTATCGAAGGTGTTTTTTAATGGAGTTGAAGACTTAGACTCCGTAAATATAGATGCTAGTTTCAATTCTAAAAAGCGAAAGATATCTGCCGAAGTAAAAGTACCGCACATTGCATATGCAGGTAGTTCTGTTGATAGTTTAAATGCTTTTGTAAAGGGAGATTCCATAGACCTTAAATTCTCGGCAGGTTTGGCAGATTTAATTTATGATCCCATTCATCTAAAACAAACCTATTTAGAAGGCAGCCTTAAAAACAAAGAACTGCTACTTAACTTCAATTCTAAAAATGATTCCGTTGCCGTTATGCATATAGCGTCGGGCTTAGTATTTCAAAAAGACACTTTAAAGCTTCATATTAATCCGGAAAATCTCATCTTAAACACTAAACAATGGAATATTCCAGAGGATAATAACATTGTAATAGCTGAATCATTTTCTGATTTTAAAAACGTGATTTTAAGTAGAAATTCTCAAAAAATGGAAATTTCTAATAAGGTTCCAAAAATGGAATCGGACCATATCGGTATTCTTTTCGAAAATTTTCAATTACAAACATTCCTAAGCTTTTTTAATCCTGATGAAGCATTAGCAAAAGGTAAAGTCGAGGGAAACTTTGTAATCCTTAATCCGTATGCCGCTTCTGGGATAGTAGCAGATATTGATATTAAAGATTTTCAGGTCATGGAAAATCCGCTAGGTACATTAACCTTAGATGCGTCTTCTAAATCATTATCTGAATATGACTTTGATTTAGCATTAAAAGATGGTGGAGCAAATCTTACCTTAACCGGAGACTATGCAGCTAAAGAAACCACTGCCGAGCTAAATATGGAACTCGATATTCAAAAATTAGAAGCCAGCGTTATTCAAGGTCTGTCTAATAATCAATTAACGGATGGTAAGGGGTATTTAGATGGTAGTCTTCTTGTAAATGGCACACTTGCCGAGCCTAAATATTCTGGCAGAATTAATTTTAATGATTTTAGTTTAACCTTAGCAGCGTACAAATCTACTTTTGCCATAGATGACGAATATATAGATATTGATCAAGATGAAATAACGTTCAACTCCTTTGCCATTAATGATATTAACCAAGGTATATTAACCGTAGATGGTACTATAACTACTAAGAGTTTTGCAAATCCTGATTTTAATCTTTCGGTTAAAACTGACCAATTTAGGGTATTGGATTCTAAAAAAGGTGATGACGAACTTGTTTATGGTATTGCCAGTATTTTGGCAGATTTAACCGTAAAAGGAAATCTAGAATTACCTGTTATAGATGGAAAATTACGTGTGCGTGATGTAACGGACATCACCTATGTAGTGCCGCAGGACCAGTTAGATATTCAAGAACGAGATGGAGTGGTCATTTTTGTAAACAGAGAAAATCCAGACGCGATACTTACGCGGAACGACGGCGAAAAATCAGATTCTTTTTTTGCAGGTATGGATATCAATACGATTTTAGAAGTAGCTAATGAAGCAAAATTTACAGTTGTTCTTGATGAGAAAACTGATGACAAACTACAGGCATCTGGCAGTGCAACATTAAATCTTAATATTGACCCCAACCAAGATATTCGTCTATCGGGCAGGTTAGAATTAAATTCAGGATTTTACAAAACTAGTCTCTATAATTTGGTAAGTAGGGAGTTTACATTGCAAAAAGGAAGTAGTATTGTTTGGAGCGGAGACCCTTATGATACTAAAATGGATGTTACCGCTATTTACGAAATTGAAACTTCGGCATCTTCTCTGATGTCGTCTATAAGTTACGGTACAGACAGTAGTTTATCTGGTTCATATCGGCAAGCAGCAGACTTTTTGGTATATCTGAATATCGACGGACAGTTAACTCAACCAGAATTATCATTTGCATTAGATATGCCTGAAAGTGAACAAGGTAATTTTGGTGGTGCGGTATATAGTCGCGTACAACAACTTAATGAACAAGAGTCTGAGTTGAACAAGCAAGTTTTTTCATTATTGGCATTAAATCGTTTTTACCCCACCACAGGTAGTGATGGTAGTAGTGGCGGTGCTATTTCCATTGCCAAAAACAATGTCAACAAGGTCCTTTCAAATGAGCTCTCCTCTATTTCAAGTAAACTATTGGGTAATTCCGGTTTTGAGCTAGGTTTTGATTTAGATAGTTTTGAAGACTATGAAAGTGGTACTGCAGAAAGTAGAACACAGTTAAATATAAGCGCAAGTAAAAAATTATTTAATGATCGTTTAATTGTCACCGCTGGTAGTGCTGTGGATGTTGAAGGTAGTGCCAATTCAAGTGATACCGAAACCCCATTAATAGGCAATGTGACGTTAGAATACTTGTTGAGTGAAGAAGGCACGTACCGACTTAAAGGGTATAGAAAACAAGAGTATCAAAATATTATTGATGGTCAATTGATAATTACCGGAGTTGCCTTTATATTTAATCGCGAGTTCAATAAGTTCAGTCAATTATTTAGTCCGATAAAAAAGGAAGATTCCGATAAAAAGCCTTTAAAAAAGAACGATAAGAAAGAAGATACAATTGAAAAATAAAAAATTCACATATCGTACTTTACTCTGTTTAGCACTATTGTTTGCCTATTCATGTGGTATAGAAAAATATATACCTGAAGGAGAACAATTGTATACAGGAGCTACACTTAAAATAAATTCTGAAAGTGAACTCCAAGACGGTAAAGAAGTAAAGTCAGAATTACTTGATGTAATTGAGCCAAACCCTAATACCAAATTTATAGGAATGAAACCTGCCCTATTTTTTCATTACAAGGCGCAGCGAGAAAAACCAGGATTCTTATATAAATTTCTAAATAAATCTTTTGGAGAAGAACCCGTTTATTTTTCAGATGTAAACCCCGAACGTGTAGAAGAATTGATATTGAACCGACTAGATAATAACGGATTTTTCTATAGTCAGTCTGAATCTGAAACGGTCATCGATAAGAAATTTGCCTCGGTCAATTATTCCGCCAAGTTACCTGCTCCTTATGTATTGGAGAATTACAATCTAGAATCTGACACCTTACCCATATATAAGGAAATAGAAAAAATACTACCCGAAACCGCTCTAAAAAAAGGAGACCGTTTTGATCTTGATTTATTAAAAGCCGAAAGAGCACGCTTGAATAATGCTTTGAAACAAAAAGGGTTTTACAATAGCCAAGAAGATCTTTTAATTTTTGAAGCAGACACTAATCAATATAAGAATAGAAAATTTGATCTTTTTCTAAGACTGAAGAAAGATGTGCCAATACGTGCTTCTATCCCCTACACTATAGATTCTATAACAGTGTACCCTAATTATTCTATTGAAGGCGATACATTGCCTCTAACTAAAGAAAACGTCACCCAAGTAGATAATATAGATTTTATACAGAACGAATTGTATTTCAAACCTGAACTCTTAGAGTCATACTTACTTTTCAATAAAGGTGATTTATATGATGCTAACACATCAAAACAAACAAGCAACAGATTATCTGCATTGGGCAGCTACAAGTATGTAAACATACAATATACTGAACTTGACACCACTGCGACAGATGGTAATGGCGGATCATTAGCTGCTAATATCTATTTAGCACCTTTAACAAAACGATCCATTAGGGCGGAGTTACAAGCAGTTTCAAAATCTAACGGATACACAGGTCCTGGTATTTTATTGAGTCATACCAATAGAAATGTATTTAAAGGCGGTGAAACATTTAGTGTCTCGGCTGATTTTTCTTATGAGCTACAGTTGTCGAGCGGCAGCAATTCTAACCTAAGCAGTATTGCTGGTGGTTTAAGTGCAGATCTAATTATACCTAGATCCATACCTTTTTCACCAAGTAGATTTAAATATGCAGTACCTAAAACCAAAATATCTGTTGGGGTAGACTTTTTACAACGTAGTGATTTATTTACGTTAAGTTCTGTAAACAGTAGTTTTGGGTATACCTGGAAAGAAAATCAGTACGTACATCACACCTTAGACCCTATTAGTATTAACTATTCAAAACTATCCAATGTAACCGATGAGTTTCAGGCTATTCTTGATGATAATGAATATTTAAGCCAAAGTTTTGAACAGCGTTTTATAGCCGGTTTATTATATAGTTTTACGTATGACGAAGTATCTAATCTTAAAAAAGAAAAGCCAATTTACTTTTCTACAAATTTTGACTTAGCAGGAAATGCATTGAGTTTGTTTAGCGGAGGCTCTAGTACAATTTTTGGCTCAGAATATGCACAATATGCAAAAGTGGATGCTGATCTACGACTCTACTTACGCTGGCAAAAAGAACGAACGTTAGTATCTCGACTATACGCCGGCTGGGGTGTACCTTATGGTAATAGCACCACTTTACCTTTCGTTAAACAATTTTACTCTGGCGGTCCATATAGCGTGCGGGCATTTGACATAAGATCCATAGGTCCCGGTAATTTTTTACCGGACACCGATGATGATACTACCGATTATTACGACCAATCTGGTAATTTAAAGTTAGAAGCCAATGTAGAATACCGTTTTCCTCTTTTCTCCTATTTAAAAGGTGCGTTTTTTGTGGATGCAGGAAATGTATGGCTAACGGGCGATTATTCTAGTCTAATAGAAGATGAGTCTACCAGTACTTCATCTGTTTCACTTTTTACTGATGGTAAATTTGAAAAAGACTGGTTAAGCGAAGTAGCGGCAGGTGTTGGTTTTGGTGTTCGTTTAGATATTCAAAGTTTCGTGATTCGGTTAGATCTAGCCTCGCCACTGCGTATACCCTATTTAGATGAAAACGAACGTTGGAATGTACCTTTCTTTGGAAATGCGGATAATAACATGACCTTGAATTTTGCGATAGGCTATCCGTTTTAAGAAACTAATTTTCCCAAATACGTTGCCACAGCGCAACCATTAAACGTTTGGCGTCTCTTTTGAACTTCGGTCTTTCTTCTACAATTAAATCATCACCATCAGGTACTAACTTATAACTGAATGCAAATTGGTTTTCATTTTCGTCTAAACTAATGAGTCCGAATCTTAAGTCGTTAAAATACAGCTGCCCATCATTTTCGGTAATCGTATACCAGCCTTCGGTTATTTTTATAAGTCGCTCTATTTTATCGTTACTAGACCATTTACCCAGTAATTCATAATTTTTAGGATACGATGTAAACGAGATAGACTGCGTATCAAAGAAAGAATAATCTCCCATTAAATAAGCATCATCAGTATCTATATTTGCCATCCACAGTACCGTATTCAATGGTGCAGGGCGGGTATTCATTTCGTTATAAGAAACACCTTGTTCCCCAAGCGCATTTTCAAATTTCTGAAAAGCGATACCTTTTAAGACCAATGTTAATACTAAATAGGATGTACTAATGACTAGTCCGAGTTTCACATATTTTTTACGTTTCAAAGAAGTACGCTTTTGAAACATAGCTAATATCAAGAAAATAATAAACGGAACAGTATACAACGGGTCTATCACAAAAACACTCTGAAACGCTAATCTCGTTTTAAACGGCCAGAATAATTGTGTGCCCCAAGTGGTAAAAGCATCTAACAACGGATGCGTAAAGAGACCCCAGAACATTAACTTAGACCACTCTTTCCAGGTAGCCGATTCTTTCTTGTTTATTTTCCAGACCAGCCATCCAAAAATGGGTGCAAATACTACTGAAAAGAATATAGAATGACTAACTCCCCTATGCCATTCGGTAGCAGTAACCGTATCTAGAAAATAACGGGTAATCACGTCTAAATCGGGAATTGTACCAGCAATAGCACCATAAAGCATAGCCTTATTACCCACTTTCTTTCCAAGAACCGCCTCGCCGACCGCTGCCCCAAGTACTATTTGTGTTAATGAATCCATATGATGCCCCCTAACCCCCAAAGGGGGAATTAATAAGTATTGTTATATTATTTTAAAAATTTAAAAATCAATCAATTACAAGATTTTGTTCAGCAGAAATCAAACTACCATCAGTTCCCATGCCTTCAATATAAAAATTGATATTATTCTGTAAGGTGTTTAGTATTTTGAAGGTAGCTACACCATTTTCATCAGTCTTTAATTCTGGAACCCAATGTATAGTACCAAAATTCTCAAATTCATTAGAAAGGTATGAAGTGTATTTGGGGGTATAGAATTTCTTAACAGGTTCGAATCCTTCTTTAAGTTCGTATTTAAAAACATTCTCATCTTTACCATACTGATCATTATAATCCCTTGGTAATCTTCTGGTATAAATACGAATTACACCACCGGAGCCTCTTGCTCCTTCACCTGCGCCTGTTTTATCTATTAAAAAGCTTTCCACCTCACTAGTTGGCATTCTATATAAAATATCAAGTGTACTTAATCTTGCACCATTTAAATAAATAACAGGAACAGGCAATGCATTACCTGAAAGAAAAGATTGTACAGTTCTTGCTCTAATAATCAGCCGATCTATACTACCAAAACTTAACTCTTCTCTAACGTAATAACCCCTTGACGCTATAATGTCGGTTATTAGCGGAAAACTAAATTCTATATCTTCAGTAACCTCTGTCATTTTTCCTTTTAAATATTTAGGAACAAACACGTTACTTTCTACAGTAGTCTTAATCTTATTTTCAACAACCGTAACCTCATTTAGACTTATGGTATTATCAGACGAAATTAAATCGGGCGCATTACCTATTTTAGAACTATTTTCTTCTTCAAATTCTACTTTTTCTTTCCAAATAGTATCAATTTCATCGGGGATTGCCCCTAACTTCATATTCAAACCTATATTTGGTTTTGCCAATTTTCCATTCTTTACAATCAACGTAAAATCCAAGGTTTCACCTTTTACAGGAAAATTTTTCTGAATCAAAAATCTATTTTCTAAAATGTCTAAATATCTACTACGACCATCAGGAAAACTAACCAATAGCTTTTCTTCTGATGTAACCCCTTTGCTGTAGATAGTTCCTTCTAAATCTATTCCGTTTTCAAATTCATAAAACTGACCAGGAGGTCCCTTAAAAACATCGGTCCAATCATATCTAGACCAACCTTGAGTCATTAATAAAATATCAAGGTCGTTCACTTTTTTAGTAGTAATGTCCTTAAAATAATATTTTGGATTTTCAATGAATCCTTTTACGTAAGGCTTTAAATAAAAGGTACTATAGATAGAGTTTTTTTTGATTGTAAGAAATTGTATTGCCAGGTAAAACAGAGACACTTAAATTTTGTTGCACATTACCGATATCAAGAAGTTTGATTTGAATATTTAAAGAATCGCCCTCTGTAGTTATTTTGCTTACCTTCAATTTAGTGTTGAAAAGATTTGCATGATTAAAAATCAATCGTTCTGCAATTGGCTTACCATCTGGATTAAATAACGTCAAGATATTCATCCCTTTATTAAGCACTTCTTTAATTAAAACTTTTGATACAAATAGTTTATTCTTGGGGAAGGTAATGGGTATTCTATTTGCGTGACCATCTTTATGTACCAGCAAATAAAACTGTTTTTCTTTAATAATTTCCTTAGTCGCCTCGTTTGTTGTTAAACTAATAATGAACCGGTCATCATCAACATTCTTTACACTAAAAGAGATGCCTACTTTAGAAGGTTTTTGGAGTGTAGTGGTTTCCACACTACCATCGTCAAACTCTATTTTAGCCACGTACTCAACACCCGCCTTAGGATTAAAATTAAATTTTCCCAAACCAAAAATTGATGTATAGAATCTGGCTACCTGAGTATTATCGCTATCGAATACAGACCCTTCTACAATTCTAACACCATATCCGTTAGCATCAGTAACTTTAACTCCCATAACACCAGGCGCGTCTTCAACGAAATTACCGCCTTCAGGCAGAAACTGGATATCATAATCTTTAATAGATTTAGCCTTTTCAATCGGCTTTTCATTTAAAATGGTGACTTTCTGAACAAAAGAATCATCTTCTTTAAAATTCTTCATCCAATTTGTACTTGTACGAAGATAATACTCACCACTAGCAAGCATTGAATCTACGACAATACTACCTTTAAAATAGCCATCACCTGCTTTAAAATGATAGTCGTTAAATTTCTTGCCGTCGGCATTATACAAGCCTACATGAATCGTTGTAGTCTGACTAAAGGGTTTATTGTTATGCCTGTCATACACATAACCCTTTAACCATACTTCTTCATTGGCTATATACGTTGTTTTGTTAGTATGTAGAAATACAGACTCTCTTGGTAATTCAAAATATTTCAGGAATTTATCCTTGACCAAATTGTTACCAATTTCATTTTGAGCTAGAAGAATATTTGAAAAAGGAATAAAAGCGAAATTCTATGCATAAAAAAAGACGGAAAATGATTACAATTTTAAATCTAAGAATAAAAAAGATTTATTCTATAATCCCCATCTTCTTTAACAAAAAAGAAGCGTTCATATTCTGACAAATACCGTCTTTAAACGTGTAATCAAAATGTAGTTCGTTATCTATGATTTCCGCGTCAAAATAATGGTTCTTTACAGCATCATATTCATTAGCGACTTCGCAAAGACTAAGATCATGCGTAGCAATAATACCAGTAGATTTACTCTTTACTAATCGCTCTACAAACTTTCGTGAACCCAATGCCTTATCAGTACTATTAGTTCCCTTTAAAATTTCATCTAAAACAATAAAATAACGGTCCGTTTGTATTTCATCTACAATGTATCTAAGGCGCTTTAATTCTGAAAAGAAGTAAGATTCATCATCTGTTAATGAATCTGTGGTACGCATACTGGTAATTAGTTTTATTGGGGAATAACTTACAGATTCAGCACAAACTGGCAACCCGACATTAGCCATCATAATCTGTAATGAAACAGTTCGTAAGAATGTACTCTTACCAGCCATATTTGCACCGGTAATGATAAAGAACTGTCCGCCATCAATAGTAAAATCATTCAATATACTTTTTGCTGGATCTAATAACGGGTGACCTGCATTTTTAGACTTTAATACCACTCCGTCATTAGTAATCGTAGGATATGTGGAATTCGGATGGTTAAAAGCGAAGTTCCCTAAACTACTATAGGCATCAAAAAACGCAATGGTATTGAACCAAATCTCAACATCTTTACCATGAGCCTCGATCCATTTTTCAATAGCAAGACAATCAGTTAATGAGCGAAGGAAAAATCCGTTTGCAAATATTAAATATAGTAGATTATTATTACGATCCAGGTTGCTTAAAAGTGATGCGAATTTCTTTAGAACTTTAGAATTATGTTCACCATTGCTTAAAATATTTTCTTTTTGTTTTTTCAAAAGATCTGATGTAAAATCAGTCTTTTCTATCATTGCCAATAGTTGATTGTACTGGTCAAAAGTAGATTTCATTTTGGTAGCGCTCTGTCCTAAATTGGTTACCTTTTTTGTAAATAGACCAACGATGATCATACCTAGAACCAACCATATAATCAAAACAGATTCCGGTAGATAATCCAAAAAGTATGCAATAAAAATAGTCACTGAAATAATTGAAAATACTTGCGGAATAAATTTCATTGCCTTTGGTACAAAAGACTCGTAATTCTTTAACCATTTGGCAATAGTATGTGTAGAAGTTTCCGTTTTCGTTAATGCTGCCATCGCAGAAAACTCTTGTCGCCAATCAACTTTTTCACCAATTTCAGTAATTGCTTCTTGCTTTTCAGCGATGTCGTTAATCGAATTCTCCTTATAAATATCGGCTAATAAAAGGCTACCCTCGGCAAGTTTTGTCCTATTTGAAATTTGATAAAAAGAACCTTCACCAAACAAGTCTATATCTTGGCTAAAAAAATGAATGTCATCGGCAAATTCTTTTCCGTTAGGTAATTTAGAAAAGTCTCTTTTTAGCACTTGTAACTCTACTTGATTAAGATTTCTTAGCTCCTCAATTTTAGCTTTTTGAAGTTTTAGATTTGTGTACTTACTTACTAAAAACAAGAACAATGGTATACCAACAAATAACACGTCAACCACATATTTTGCATTTACCGAAGCGAAATAAAGTGCAGCGATAGTACCCAAAAATATCAGTAATCGTAACGTGCTAAATAAAAAAAGTTTCTTATTCAAGGCTTCAATAACCTCTTCAAACTTTTGTACGCGTTGGGTGTAAAATTCCTCTAAATTATTCATGAATATCAACCTATTATAGAAAAGGCAAAGATAACCTTAGAAAGTGGTTTCTATAAATGGAAAGCAGTTTTAAAAACACTCATTTCATTTTATAAATTATCTACAGCGGCACCTTCATAAGTGGTATAGTTTATTTTCAACAAATTCACCATACGAAGTTCACTTTTAAGGTCTTCTATAATACCCATTTTCACTCCAATATCTGCTTTAATAGAAACCGTTGCAACACTTTTTAAATGCTCTGGCATTGACGACAAGGCTTGTAATGCATAATCGCCAACTTCACCTACAGTAATATACTTATTATCCATTTGAATTCTGGGCTCATCTCCCAAATTGGCCTTGGCTTCTGCAGTAGGCTTACCCACATAAATTTCTATAACTCGGTCTTTCTTGTCCAATTTTTCAGTTTCAGTTGCGGTTGGTAAGGTATTCTCCACCAATAAATTTTGATTCTTCATAACGGTAACCGTCATAAAGAAAAAGAGAAGAATAAAAACAATATCAGGTAATGATGCTGTTGATACAGGCGGCAAGCTTTTACTAGATCGATACTTGTTGAATTTTATCATGGTGTTAGTTATTTACTGTTTCTGGTTCTAGAATTTTCTGCGGATAAAGTGCTCTTATAATTTCAAGACGTTCTTTTAATTGCCCTTTTTGGTCATCACTGATCTCTTCATTGTAATAATCAGAATAAATGCTTTCATAAGGGGTATTGAACAATCGTAAGCTTTCTCTATTACGCAAGGTGTTATAAGCTGCAATCACTTCATTTTGTACAGCTACATAAACCGGATAGCTTGTATTTCGTTGCGTTTTTATAGAAATAATAGCCTTATCAGGATTTTCAGATAAATCTAGTAAACGGTCGCCTTTACAATAATCACAATATCCATCCATACCCAATGTATAACCACCGTTATCTATAAAGGCGATTACTTTCTTTCTAAGGATTTTTGAATTTATGATTTCCTCTTCTGCCATTATTTGATCACTATTATTAATACTAATTTCAAAAAGGTTTCGCTCTCTGATATCAACAATAGCTTCATTATCATTCGAAGGCATTAGACGGTTAAGTCCAGCATCATTCTCTATAGAAGTGGTGACCAAGAAAAAAATCAATAATAGAAAAGCGATATCTGCCATAGAACCGGCATTGACTTCTTGAGGTATTCTGTGGTTTTTCATAAATAGTGGTTTTATACACTATTAAGTACCACATATCAACCAATGAAAAAAAGTTGGAATGAGTGAATGACCCTTTTGGGTGAGTGAACAGACCACTTTACAAATTGAACAAAGTTTTGTAAACTTAATACTATAATGCTTCTAGTTCTGCTTTTAACTTCTTGGTAAACTTAGAAACGACCAGATCATAAGAATGATCAATAAGCTCTAGCGTAAGTTCTTTAGATATTTGATCTAGGTAAACAGTGTTCCAATGTTTTTTACTCATGTGCCAGCCTTCAATAATACCGTCATGAGTTTCGCGAAGTTCTATGGCTCTATCTGGATCACATTTTAAATTAACGCGTAGTGGAACATTATCCAACCCGCAAAGGGCAAACATTTTACCCATGACTTTAAATACCAACGTTGTCTCATCAAAAGGAAAGGATTCCGTTACTCCTTTTTTAGAAATGCAGTATTCTCGGTATTCTTCAACATTCATTTTATGATCATTTGACTCTTACGTTTTCTAAAAACTCTGAGGCATTCTGCCAATAGTATCTAATCTTTAAAAATGTCTTATCACCTATATCGTTAGATTCAACAGTTTCAATTGCGACGCCGCCTATCTTTTCATAATATTTAATTGCAGCAATGTTGGTATTTAACACCCATAAATAGAAGCCATTCTCTCCATTTCGTTGTACAATTTCTTCCGCTAAAGCTGCTATTAACTTTGTACCTATACCTTTTCCTTGAGCATTAAGACTTACGTGTAAATTATCTAGCAATGTTCCATATTGAATATCATGATTGAAATAGGCACACATAAAACCCAAGAACTCGCCATCTTCCTCTGCTATAAAAACAAACTGATTATCTGACGGATGCTCAAAGCGCTTTTTCCATTCAATCAATCTATTCTCGAATGCCAGATTATCTAAAAAATGGTCACTAAAAGATTCTCTATAATTTTGCTGCCAGCTTACCGAATGTAAAGTTGCTATTTTCTCAACATCTACTTCGGCAGCCTTTCTAAAAGTCATATTTTGATTTTAGATTCCTGTTGAATCGTAAACGATTACTTTAGACCACAGCTTTTCCGACTCTGCAATAAACAGTTTATGCGGAGCTTCATCTTGGTAAGCTTGTTGAGACTCTGCAGAATCAAAACTTACAATTAAAGAATAGGTAAATGAACCATCTACCACATCTCTGCTAGCTCTTGGAGGTGTACCAATAAATTTTGTTTTTGCATAACCGGAGTTATCCAAAAACTTACGTAATGAAGTCTCAAAAGCGGTACGGTCTGCCTGATTATCAGGATTTTTCAACCAGAAAAATACGGTATGGGAAAAATTAGAATCGAATTCTGTCATTTCTTTATCATTTTGACCAAAAGTTATAGTGGTCATTAGTATTAATACAAGGATACAAATTACGTTTTTCATTTTTTAAATCTAAGTTGTTTGTTGTTATTTTTCTAGTAGTTCAATTTGTTTTTGGGGAATTTTAAGAGCAGAATAATCTAGCTCCCACCCTATAGTCTCAACAATTTTTTCCATTATTAAAACTGTTTGCAATGCTTCTTTTCGAGCGGTATCCATCAATCCGCTTTCTGGTATTTTTTCACGTATATGTGTTTTTGCCTCTGCATTAAGTTTGGTTAAATCATCTGGCGCAAAGAAATTGAAGAACCCGCTTTTAATATCATAAAACTCCAATTCCGGTTCAATACTCAAAACTTCGGGCTCTGGAAAATTATCTAGAATTATCTTTTTATTAGCTTCATCTGCATGCATTAGCAATTTACTTAAATCGTAGCCAATATGAGCTTTTGCCTTTATCACCACAAGCGCTTTCTTTTTGCTACTTACCAAACTCAGAAAATCTTTTACGTTTTCATATTTATAGATTTCAGCAAACTCCCCCTCTACAGATATCAACTTACAAACGCTCTTCATCTTTTCTAATAATACGGTAGATTGATGTGTAGTAATCTCTTTGCTCTTTTTGCCTTTAAAAAAATTAAAAAGCCAGTACATACCAATAGCACCTAAAACTAAGCCGAGAATGGTATCGAAAATGTTATCCATTTTTATTTCCTATTTCACCTAAATGAGTAAACTTAAACCCCTTTTCATATTTGAGTCCATAGCCAAATATACGGTCCATCGCTATATGTATAAAAAGAATTGTGCCAATTAATTGTATAATGGGTAACATTAAATAAATTCCCAGAAAGTATAAAAGTATGGCTACTCCTCTATGATGAAATAAGTTATAACAAATTGCACCTACTTTTGAACCTAGCAAGTAACCCAACATAGATATATCTGGGGTCAGAATTAAAACAGGCAGCCACCACCATTGGTAGCCTAATAAGCCGAACATAAAAATACCCAGAATCATTAAGGCTAACTCTTCTAATTTCAGTAGATTTTTCATAGTCATTCTATTTTATAAAGCACCGGTCTACTTGGGCTAGCATCATTCTCAAAAGGTGCTACTTGTAAATTTAAAAAGTACGATCCGTCAACAATCGCATCTGGCACATAAATAAACTCTGTAATAGTTGCACCAAGTCGAACATCGCCGTTGATATTCCAAAATGCTTTGTGCGCCAAAAGCTTACCATCATCTTTTTCTTTATCGACAGATGGTAGGTCTATCAACAAATGCTCCACACCCAATTCCCTTATAAACAACATAGCATCTTCTAATATGTAAGGCGGATTCGTATGCGAATACTGCCTATTTCGTTTTGACTCCAGGTTAGGAAGCGTTCTTATCACTAATGCATTTGGTGTTTTACCGCCAAGTGTCTTTTGAAAATGATTTTTTGTAATAACCAAATCTCCTTTTTCTTCTAATGGTGTAATGGTAATGACCTCAGCCAAAAAGAAAAACTGTTTTAAATGCTGATTTATAGATTGATGCTCTGCAGAAATATGACCAACACACTCCGTATGCGTACCATGCGAATGCGGATTGAAAGATATATCATAAAAATTAGTACTTGACCCAGCTGCTATACTCCCTGTAAAATTGGCTTCTCTATGAGGCTCAATTATTGGGGCTTTAACATACCAAGCGTTTACATTATCATCTTTATTGCTTATGGATATAGAGATATCTAAGGGCTTAGACAGGTCTATTTGATACTCGTTAGTGTTATAACTTATGGTAGTCTTCATTTTACAATTTGTAAATCTATGTGCAGAGGTATGGTTAGGGCTTTTCTTTTAAGAGTTAGAAAATTACGAATTTTTAGATTGCTCATAACAAGCTTCTTCCATCTATTTCAAATTCACCATAAACAGATCTGCCGCAATGCCATCGGCTAAAAACATCCCTTTTTTTGTGGTTTTAAGGATGTCACCATCAACGAAAAGCAAATGTTCTTCTATGAATTTATCAGCTTGCATTAGCGCGTATTCTTTGTATTTAGGTCCGAATTCAGTTGATATTCTAGTAAGAGACACCCCCCAAATGGTGCGTAACCCTGTCATCACATACTCGTTGTATTTATCGGTAGCAGAAAGCACCTCAACTTCCATAGGAACTATATCTTGTTCTATGGATTTTATATACTTAGGGTTGTTATTGATGTTCCATCCTCTACGTACTCCATCAAAAGAATGTGCAGACGGACCAATACCGATATATTTTTTCTGCTGCCAATAGGCAGAGTTATTCTTAGAATAAGACCCTGGTTTTCCAAAATTGGAAATCTCATAACAATCAAATCCTGCTGCAAGCAAAGTCTCGTTCAGCAGGTTAAAATGCTCTTGCGTTTCTTCGTCAGTAGCGGGAGTAATTAATCCATCCTCCACAAACTTCGCAAGTGCAGTTTTGGGCTCTACCGTAAGGGCATAACTAGAGATATGCGGAATATTAAAATCAAGTGCTTTATTAATATTTTGCTTCCATCGCTCTAAAGTCATATTTGGCATTCCATAAATAAGATCGATGGAAATATTATCGAAATGCTTACTAGCTAGTTCAAGACTTTCTTCCGCCTCCAAAGCATTATGAGCCCTGTTCATAAGCTTTAAATCTTCCTCAAAAAATGATTGAATGCCTATACTTAGTCTATTTATTGGGCTAGCCGCCAATTGCAGAATTTTCTCTTCGGATAAATCATCAGGGTTTGCCTCTAAGGTAATCTCCGGATTGTCTACAACATTGTAATGTTCACGAACCGCATCTATCAACTGCTCAATTTCCTCAGTCTCTAAAACAGAAGGCGTACCACCACCAAAATATATAGTTTCAACTTGTTCCCCAAAAAATTCCGTCTTGCGTATTTCCAACTCTTTACATAATGCATTCACCATCGCCTCTTTCTTCCCCATAGTGGTAGAAAAATGGAAATCACAATAGTGACACGCTTGTTTACAAAATGGAATGTGGATGTAGATACCTGACATAGTTTCAGTTTTCAGTGGGCAGTACCAGTTTTCAGTTTACAGTTCTTAGTTTGAACCAAATTTACTTGGGTTATTAATCATATAATTTAACAGCTTACCAACTTCTTCACTATCTTTTATAAAATCATTAAATGTTATTTGGTCAATATAGTCACATTTATATGCAAACTCTAGCCAGGTTTGAGTTTCTGAATTTTCAGCATCGCTATCAGTTAACTTACTTATAAAGTGCTTAGGATAACTTCTTTTACGATATGCTTTTGCAATGTTAGCGCTGACACTTCTAGAGGAACGTCTAATTTGGTCAGTCAAGGAATATTTCTCCTCTTTAGGAAAGTTTTTTGAAATATGAAATATTTTCATTGCAAGTGCAAAAGACTTCTTATAAGCCAACAAATCTTGAAACTGCATAAATTATTTTTACTGATTACCGCGTACTATTTCTAAATATGTATACCTATTACTTAACGTTATTGCTGATAACTGATACTGAGAACTGAACACTATTTCTTAACTCGTTTCTCATTCTGCTTCACAAAAGCATCCCAACCGGAGTAACTTTTACCGACTACGTCTATTCTTCCTTGATTATAAAAATGACATACGGCAGCAGCTAGTCCGTCAGTGCTATCTAGATTTTTTGGGAGTGTTTTTAGTCCCAATACACTTTGTAACATTCTAGCAACTTGCTCTTTACTGGCATTACCATTTCCGGTAACTGCCATTTTAATTTTTTTGGGTAGGTATTCCGTAATTGGTATTTGACGCGAAAGTCCTGCAGCCATGGCAACACCTTGTGCTCTGCCTAGTTTAAGCATCGATTGTACGTTCTTACCAAAGAAAGGTGCTTCAATGGCAATCTCATCTGGGTGATAGGTATCTATCAATTCGATAGTACGCTCAAAAATGAGTTTTAATTTGGTATATGGATCACTATATTTTTGAAGTAAAAGTTCGTTCATTTGTATAAACTCCATCTTTTTACCTACCACTTTTATGAGTCCAAAACCCATAATAGTAGTACCTGGGTCAATACCCAATATTATTTTCTCGTTCGCCAAAATGCTTAGTTTGTATTTAATTGAACCGGAATTCGATATTTAGTATTCACCGGAATTCCTCTTTTTAAAGCGGGTGCAAGTTTAGGAAGATTCTTCAAGCTTTGCGTAATTACTCCATCAAATTCTGGCATTTGATTTAATACTACTTCATTTTTATAAATATCGGCAACTCTTATTTTACCTAGGGTATCAATGATAAAAATAACTTCAACGGTTTCACTTTCCTTATCGGTCAAGGTGAATTCAAAATCATTTAAGGTTTCTTGAAAATGAGAAATAAGGGTTTCTTCAAAACATATTTTTTGCTGTTCTTTGGTAACCGCTTCATCGCAAGTATAGAAAAACGGATAAGAATCTACACTGTTCCAATCCATATGGCGTAATTCCTCATCTATAAGCTCTTGTGTTCGTTTTTGTTTAGATTCAAAGAACGAACATGAACTTATAAGTATCATTAAAAGAAAAAACACAACTCGTTTCATTACACCTGTTCTACAAGTGAAATTACGATTTTTTTAAGGAGTTTAATCTTTGGTAAAATGGATTTCTTCCTTTAATTCATAAATACGTTTTTTAGCGGTTTCATAATAATACGGATGCCCATTCGGGTAATCATTTAAAAAATTCTGATAATAGGTTAATTTCTTCTAAAGAATTCATGCAAATTAGTAAAGCCGAGGTATAGACCTCAGCTTTACAAGCTAAAACATGTTATGAATAGAATACTTACTTTTTAATTTTAATTTCAACAACTCCATTTTCACCCTCCCTACCATATTTTTCTATCGCTTTTTGATCTTTAAGAATAAAAATACTTTCAATAGTATTTGGGGCTATAGCTTCCATTTCTAGTTTAGTGATTTTTCTATCATTAACATAGTACAATGGATCCACCTCACTTTCTTTCGAAATTTCGGAAACCATGTTTGAAATATCATCATCCTGTAATTTAAACTGAACAGGAATAGAAAAAGGAACATTCACAGCCACACCATCATTTTTACCAGGTGTCATTTTTGGTAATCTTTTAATAATACGTTCAACCTCATCTTCGAGTAATTTATCTGGACCTCGCAGTTTAATATTTTCAATTGTACCTTCTTTGGTTATCAAAAACATTGAATTTACCCTACCCTCTATATTCGCATTTTGAGCTGCCTGTGGGTAATTAAAATGTTTACCAATATGCTGTTGCATTTTATCATTAAAGCAAGCTCGTTTATCGTCTGCATCTTCACAACCAGGAAAAACCGGAACTTCATCAACTACGGCAAAAGGAACAGCATCATCTTGAACCTGGATTTGTTTTGCACGATCTGAGTTTAATTTAAAAAAATCAAAATCATCTTCCAAAACCTTCGATTCAATATGCATTTTAGCATTGATAAAAACACCATCTGGTCCTGAGATTCCAGAGCCCTTGGGAGCCTTTGAAAAAGTAATCTTAGATTGTTCATCCTTCACTATCATTGACCAGTCCTTAGGTTGTACAGAAAGCTCAACCAGCTGACCATAAAACTGGTTGCTTTTATCTAAACTAAGGTTGTCAATATTAGCTACCTCAAATTGTGGATGAAGATTATCTTTATTCTTAGAATTTATTTCGCAGCTGGTATACAACAACATCCCTAACACCATAGGCACTAATAATAAATACTTCAACTGCCAAACTTTCTTTGATTTTGATTTTTGTAACATGATTATTCGTTTTTTGATTAATGATTGTGTAAAAAATTGATTGATGAATGATATATGTTCGGTTTGAAAAACCTGAGCCAATAACTGCTCATAATGATCCGTTTTATGCTCTTTTGATACTTGAGCATCGGCAATAAATTCATGTAATTCTGAAATACGATTTTGATATACGTACACTAGCGGATTAAACCAACCTACAATTCTCATAAACTCAAAAAATAACAAGTCGTACGTATGCCTTTGTTTTATATGTACCAATTCATGGGCGATTATGGTATCATGTTTCATCCTCAATACTTTATCTCCAATGAAAATGGATTTAAAAAATGAAAAAGCAATGTTACTGTTTGTTATTACTATTTGGGTAAATAAGGGATATGTAACTTTCTTCCCACTTTTTCGTAAGAGATACAACTGTCTTATTTTTAATCCGAATATCAATAATGCCACTAACATTCCCCCATAAAGAATTCCTTCTTGCCAGGTTAAATTGAATCCCGTTGATTCTTCAACTTGTACTACAATATCTGCATTTTGTAATCCCCATAAATACTCAGGATATTGCACAAACCTCTGAGGTACTTGTTGCTTAAAAGCTTCTATTTTTACCCAAGGCAATACCAAAGACAAAACAAAGGTTCCTATTAAATACACTCTGTTCCACTGAAAAAAAGTCTCTTTCTTTAGAAAAAAGTCATAAATAACCAAGAAAAGAAGCTGAAAGGCGATGCACTCCAAAATGTATTGTATCATGGTTTTTCCTTTTTAATTTCATTCAATACCGACTCTAATTCAGAAAGGCTCATATCATTCTTCTTCATAAAAAAAGAGACCATACTTTTAAATGAACCTTGAAAATAGCCATCTACCAGTTTATTTATAGACTGATTACTGTAATCTGATTTCATCACCAATGGGAAATACAAATACCCTTTCCCTAACTGTTCATGATTTACGAAACCTTTACTTTCTAAAATCCGAACAATAGTAGATACTGTATTATAGGCGGGTTTCGGTTCAGGTAATTTTTCAATGATCGCTGCTACGTTACATTTCTGTAATTCCCACAACACGATCATTACTTCTTCCTCTGCTTTTGTCAACTGCTTCATTCAACTAATCTTTTAGTTCTATGTTCAAATATAACTAAATATTTAGTTTAAACTAATTTTATAGTTGAAAAAATTACTTTTGATAGGTGATCATGTAACAAATGCAACCTATATTAGTCTTATAAGCAACACTTACTATTTACAATGGATATATTTTTATTAGTTCTAGGATTCATTTTAATGCTCGTAGGCATTTTTGGAAGCTTCTTACCAGTGTTACCTGGTCCACCAATTAGTTGGGTAGGTTTACTTTTACTATACTCTACCAGCGCAATTACCATGAATTGGACGTTCTTGGGCATTACCCTTGCCATTGCTTTAATAGTCTTTGGACTAGATTACGTAATACCAGCCATAGGAACCAAAAAATTTGGAGGCACGAAAGCGGGAGTTATCGGCACCACTGTAGGATTGTTGGTTGCGCTAATATTCCCTATACTCGGACCATTCGGAATTATTGTATGGCCTTTTGTTGGTGCTTTAGTAGGAGAATTACTGAATAAGGCAGACAAAAAAACCGCTACGAAAGCGGCTTTTGGTTCCTTTTTAGGATTTTTAACTGGTACTTTTTTGAAATTTATGGTCGCCATTGTCTATTTAGGACTCTTCATTTCAAAAGCTTGGGAACATAGTAGCGCCCTATTTCCTTTCTTTAATTAACGGAGTAATTAATCCGTTATCCATTTTGTTTTACTTTCAATAGGCTCGCGTTTACCTTCGGTCAATTCACCATCGAAATTACCCATATAGAAAAAACCTAGGCATTTTTCGCCTTCGGCTAAGCTTAAAAACTCACCCATGTGTTTTATGAGTCCCGGTGAAGACCAGTACGATCCTATACCCATTTCTGTACATTGTAACCACATGTTCTGTACTGCCATAGCAACCGCAGCTACTTCTTCCCATTCTGGTAAAGATTCTTTAGGGTCTCTTTGCATGCAAATTGCAATTATAACACTTGCCATTTGTGGATTCTCTTGAAGTTTTTTAACCTTTATAGCTTTTGGCCTTGGGTCAACTTCCTCATACTTCTTAGATAAGAAAGTACCTAATCGACCTTTTGCTTCCCCTTGAATCACTTTAAAACGCCATGGCTCTGTACACTTATGGTTAGGTGCCCAGTTTGCCGCTTCTAAAACTTTCTCTATATCTGCCTTCGCAATCGGTGTATCATTATATTGCACCGGAAATACCGATCGTCTCTTTTTAATTATATCAAATATCATAGTTTCATTGTTGGTTTATTCGCTGTGCGCGAAACGCCAAACGCAGCACGCTCTATTTTCTAATTAAAGTAAAATTAACCCTTCAAAAACTCATTCTATGTTAGATAAGTATTAAAACTTATCTTTTAAAAGTAACTCCATACAATTCTTAAGAACCGGATTCGTATGTTCCTTTTTCCAAATTACAGATAATTCTGCTCGTTGAGGAATGTCTTTTAATTCCACAAACTTTACGCGCATTTGAAATCCGTTTTGCAAAGATGTAGGAACAATGGCGATTCCCATTTGATTCTCTACCAGCTTAAAAATAGTATGGGCATGAACAGATTTGTGTGAGACCTTAGGTGCAAAACCGGCATCTTGACATATACTCAAAATGGTTTCATAGTACAGCGGACTATAAGCCTGACTGAATAAAATAAATTCTTCATTCGCAAATCGCTCCATTCCGTCAAACTCTCTCGTTAACATCGGGTATCTTTCTGGTAACACCAACGAAAAGGTATCAGTCAAAACAGTTTTCATTTCTAGGGTACTTGGCACTCTAGACACACGCACAAAACCCATATCTAAGTGATCATTTAAAACCGCATCTACTTGGGCAAAATTAGATAGCTCCTCTAAAGACGTTTTCACCTTCGGATATTTTTCTTTTATGCCCAATAATAGTTTAGGTATTACTTGTTGCATAGCCGAGCCTAAAAATCCGATTCGTAACTCTCCACTATTACCATCACCCACCAATTTCAATTGCCGTTCTACCTTTTCCATATGGTTAAATATGAACTCGACTTCCTTTTTCAAGTAGTGCCCTGCAGGAGTTAAAGCAACTTTTTTCTTATTTCGCTCAAACAATTGGGTTTCTAGAATATCTTCCATCTGCTTTATCTGCCTACTGAGTCCTGGTTGTGAAATAAACAGTTTTTCTGCAGCTTTTCTAAAATGCAATTCTTGTGCTACTGCTAGAAAGTAGTTAAGGTGACGCAATTCTATTTGATTACTCATAGTTATGGATTGATGACAAAATTGATATTACCAAGTATCAAAAATAGGTATTAATTTTAATTATAATATTCAAGACAGAAAGCTATGAGCACACAGACGTTTAAATTGGGCGAAGATTGGCTAACAGCCGGTAAAGCAATGCAAATTGTTCATGGTGAAATTAGCCCCATACTGTCAAAAGCTACAAAAGATAAAATAATTAAAAGCTGGGAAATTGTACAGAACATTGTAGATAAAGGATACCCCGTATATGGTATAAATACAGGCTTCGGTCCGTTATGCACCACCAAAATATCTAAGTCAGAAACCAATATTCTACAGACCAATATACTTCAAAGTCACAGTGTAGGCGTTGGTGACCCTATAACAAAAGACATTGCAAAATTGATGCTCATTCTTAAAGCACAATCGTTGGCAAAAGGATATTCGGGGATTGCATTGAATACACTAAATAGAATTATCTGGCATATCGATAATGATACTATTCCCATTGTTCCATCACAAGGATCAGTTGGTGCATCGGGGGATTTAGCGCCGCTTTCCCATTTATTTTTACCGCTTATTGGTTTAGGTAAAGTGGAATATAAAAATGAAACCATAACAACGAAAACACTTTTTGAAAAAACAGGATTAGCACCAATTGCTCTAGGTCCAAAAGAAGGGCTGGCACTTATTAACGGAACACAATTTATAGCGGCACATGCTGTAAAAGTAGTAGCGCAATTACATTCTATTTTAGCACAAGCAGATGTTATTGGCGCTATGATGATAGAAGGTTTGCAAGGTTCTGTAAAACCGTTTTACAATGAGCTTCATGCATTACGACCTTTTAAAGGGAATGTACATGTAGCAAAACGAGTTAAAAAATTACTGAAAGGCTCTGAAATTATGGAAGCCCATGTAGATTGTGAGAAAGTACAAGACCCCTACTCCATCCGTTGTATTCCTCAAGTTCATGGGGCTTCAAGAGCAGCATGGTTACATTTAAAAGAATTATTAGAAGTAGAGTTAAATTCGGTCACCGATAATCCCGTAATTATAGATGAAGAATTGACCATTAGTGGTGGTAACTTTCACGGTCAGCCGTTAGCAATGGCTTTGGATTATGCCTGTTTAGCAGCATCTGAAATCGGTAATATTTCAGACCGTCGAATTTATTTATCCCTAGAGGGTAATAGTCCCGGTGTTCCAAAACTTCTTATGAATGACACCGGTATAAATTCCGGATACATGATCTTACAATATACCACCGCAGCATTGGCAAGTGAAAATAAGGGACTTTGTTTTCCGTCAAGCGCAGATAGTATTCCAACTTCCCTTGGTCAAGAAGATCATGTAAGTATGGGATCTATTAGTGGTAGAAAAGCGTTACAGGTTATTGGTAATGTAGAAAAGATATTGGCAATTGAATTATTGACTGCTGCACAAGCTTTCGAATTTAGAAAACCGTTGAAATCTGGCATATATTTAGAAGAAATACACAATGCCGTTCGCAGCCAAGTGGCTTTCGCAAGTAAAGACAGAGTATTTGCAGATGATATTGAAAAGGGTATTGCTATGATTAAAGATCAGACCATACTAAAAGTTATAGACCGGGTACAAGCAGAACATAACATATCTTTAAAGACAAAACACTCAGAAGAGTTCGAAAACTACTAATCTAATGACAAAAAGAACACTTATAGGTCCGTTTAAACAGATACTACCCATGACAGGAATAAAGCTCAAAGGAGCTATTTCTGACCATGAGCTTGAAGTGATTGTTGAGGGCGGAATTTTAATCGAAGACAACCTCATCTTAGCCACAGGGAATTTTGAAGATTTAAAATTGAAATATCCAGAAGCAGGTGTTCAATTGCTAAAAGGAAACCATGTTTGTGTACCTGGTTTCGTTGATGCTCATACCCATATTTGTTTTGGTGGCTCACGTGCTAAAGATTACGCCATGAGAAATGCAGGAAAATCATATTTAGAAATTGCACATTCTGGCGGTGGCATTTGGGATACCGTTACCCAAACCAGAAAAGCAAGTATAGAGGAGTTAACGAAAAGCACTATAAAAAGAGCCAATCGTCATCTTAAAAATGGAACGACTACTTTAGAAGTTAAAAGTGGCTACGGACTAACCGTCGATGAAGAACTGAAAATGCTTCGTGCTATTAAAGAAGCCGATAAAGAAGCATTGCCTGAATTAATTTCTACTTGCCTTGCAGCGCACATGTTACCCAAAGATTTTGATGGCTCAGAGACCGAATATTTAAAAATGATTTCTAAGGAGTTATTCCCCATTCTTAAAGAAGAAAACCTAACACAACGTATTGATGCGTTCATTGAGCAAAGTGCTTTTTCTGCGGATGATATACAGGCATATTTTTCAAAAGCTAGTCAGATGAATTTTGACATTACCGTGCACGCAGATCAATTTTCTGCAGGCGGCAGTAAAGTAGCAGTTGAGTTCAATGCTGTAAGCGCAGACCATTTAGAAGCAAGCGGAGATACAGAAATAGAATTATTAGCACATAGCGAGACTATTGCAGTAGCACTACCAGGAGCTTCCTTAGGTTTAGGATGCGATTTTACTCCTGCTCGAAAGTTATTAGATGCAGGTGCAGCCCTTGCCATTGCAAGTGACCACAACCCTGGATCTGCACCAATGGGCGATTTACTGACCCAAGCCAGTATTCTTGGAACATTTCAAAAATTAACGAATGCCGAGGTCTTGGCAGGAATCACTTTTAGAGCTGCAGCAGCATTGAAACTAGAAGACAGAGGGAAATTGGAAGCGGGACTACTAGCGGATTTAGCCGTTTTTCATTCAGATAATTATCAAGATATTCTGTACAATCAAGGAAATCTAAAACCGTGTATGATATGGAAAAATGGGAAGTTGGTTTTTGATCGACATAAGTAGTTGTTGGTTGTTGGTTGTTGGTTGTTGGTTGTTGGAAAATAAACCTCTAGATCCAAAACCAAATTAATTTATTTAAAAATTAAAGATGGATTTTAAAGCACAGATACAGATTGGTATACCAACAGAACTTCCTCCAAAAAAAGAGCGTTCTACTGCGGTAAGTCATGCGCCAAATAGAAAGCAAATACTTTCTAAAGAAGAAAAGCAATTGGCAATTAGAAATGCGCTGCGTTATTTTCCCGCGGACTGGCATGCTGTTTTGGCTCCTGAATTTGCTGAAGAGTTACAGACGTATGGTAGAATTTACATGTATCGCTTTCAACCATCTTATGATATGCATGCCCGAGCTATTTCAGCATATCCGGCACAGACTAGTCACGCTGCCGCAATCATGCTCATGATTCAGAATAATCTAGATCCTGCCGTAGCGCAGCATCCCCAAGAATTGATTACTTATGGTGGAAACGGTGCTGTATTCCAGAATTGGGCTCAGTATTTATTAACTATGCAATACTTGTCAGAAATGACCAATGAGCAGACCTTACATATCTATTCTGGGCATCCTATGGGTTTATTTCCCTCATCAAAAGAAGCTCCAAGAGTTGTGGTAACTAACGGAATGATGATTCCCAATTACTCCAAACAAGACGATTGGGAAAAATACAATGCACTTGGTGTAACCCAATACGGTCAAATGACTGCGGGTTCTTATATGTACATAGGTCCGCAAGGTATTGTTCATGGTACTACAATTACAGTAATGAACGCATTTAGAAAGGTGTTAAATACGGATGAAAATCCCAGTGGAAAAATATTCTTAACTGCGGGATTAGGCGGAATGAGCGGTGCACAACCAAAAGCTGGTAACATTGCAGGATGTATTACTATTTGCGCAGAAGTGAATCCGTTTGCGGCAAAGAAAAGACATGAACAAGGTTGGGTAGATGAATTGATCGATGATTTAGATATTTTAGTAACCAGAACAAAAGAAGCCACATCTAAAAACGAAGTTGTATCACTCGCATTTATAGGCAATGTGGTCGATGTATGGGAACGCTTCTTTAAGGAGGACATATTCATTCACCTCGGTTCTGATCAAACATCGTTACATAACCCATGGGCAGGTGGTTATTACCCAGCAGGATTGACTTTTGAAGAATCTAATGAAATGATGAATCAAAATCCTGATGCATTTAAAACAAGTGTTCAAGCATCTTTACGAAAACATGCAGATGCCATAAATCTACACACCCAAAAAGGTACCTATTTCTTTGATTACGGAAATGCCTTTTTGTTAGAGGCCTCAAGAGCAGGTGCTAATGTTATGGCTGAGAATAAAATAGATTTTAAATATCCGTCGTACGTTCAAGACATTTTAGGCCCTATGTGTTTTGATTACGGATTTGGACCATTTCGTTGGGTGTGTTCTTCTGGAAAAACAGAAGATTTACAGAAAACAGATGCGATTGCATTGAGAGTTTTAAAGGAAATTAAAAAAGATGCTCCTGCAGAAATTCAGCAACAATTACAAGATAATATTAAATGGATATCTGAAGCAGAGCAAAACAAATTGGTCGTAGGATCAAAAGCAAGAATCTTATACGCAGATGCAGAAGGTAGAGCAAAAATAGCATTGGCATTTAACGACGCCATTGCTAATGGAGAGTTAAGTGCACCTATTATCTTAGGAAGAGACCACCATGATGTAAGTGGTACAGATTCACCGTACAGAGAAACAAGCAATATTTACGACGGTAGTAAATTTACTGCAGACATGGCCATACATAATGTTATTGGCGATAGCTTTAGGGGAGCAACTTGGGTTTCTATACACAACGGTGGCGGAGTTGGCTGGGGAGAAGTCACCAATGGCGGATTCGGTATGGTATTAGATGGATCAAAAGATGCAGAACGAAAATTAAAAAACATGCTTTTCTATGATGTAAATAACGGAATTGCAAGACGTAGTTGGGCGAGAAATAAAGAAGCAATGTTTGCATTACAACGCGAAATGGAGAGAACCAAAACATTAAAAGTTACCATACCAACATTAGTAAAAGATAAACATTTAAAAGATTTATTTTAAAAATGTAAGATTAAGACTACTTTATCGTTTTAATAAAACGACAGATTCAAAATCGTAATATTTATCTGAATTAAATGATATGTCAAATTATAAATTAGCTAATAAAGATAATTGGAAAGGACGTATTTCTGACCAACAGCTCTATCTGCACGAAAAAATATCATTTTCTAGTATTAAAGACCCTTTACCTGTTACGAACAATAAGACAATAGCTTTATTGGGCTATAGCAGTGACGAAGGTGTGAGACGAAATTCTGGCAGAGTTGGTGCCGCATTAGGACCAGACGAAATTCGTAAGCAATTAGCGAAAATGCCAAATCATTTAAAAGATAATACCCTATTAATAGATTTTGGAAATTTAGAATGTAAAGATCAAGATTTAGAAGAGCAACAAATCGAATTTACTAAGGCCGTAAGCCATTTAATAAAAAATAGGGCAACACCTATACTAATTGGAGGTAGTCATGATTTGTCATATGCTCACTACAACGGTTTACTAGAACATGTAAAAACTAAAGAAAAAATAGGAATTATTAATTTTGATGCTCATTTTGATTTAAGGGCAAATACCAAAGAAAACAATTCTGGCACACCGTTTTACCAAATTGCCTTAGATCATCAAGAAAAAGGTCTGGTAATTAAATATATGGCTTTAGGCATACGAAAAGATGCAAATACAAAGGATTTATTTGAATTTGCCGAGACGAATCAAGTCAACTACCTTTTTCAGAAGTATTTTAATATGAACTACCTTGAACATGTTCAATTAAGGCTCATTCAATTTCTAGAAGATGTAGATTATGTGTATACTACAATAGACTTAGACGGTTTTTCATCCGCTTTTGCACCAGGTGTAAGTGCTCCATCGCCCATGGGTTTTTCTCCAGATATTGTATTAGAAAGTCTAAAATTAATCATCGATTCTGGAAAATTAGTAGGTTTTGATGTAGTTGAATTAAACCCTAATTATGATATTGATGACCAAACCGCAAAACTTGCAGCATCTTTAGTACATTATGTTATTCACAAGATATAGGGTAAAAACAAAAAAAGCCTCCCTTAATGGAAAGCCTTTCATTGGGTTCTATCGATTAAATTCGATAAACACAATTGCCTCAAATCTCTTTGAGACACAACACAACGCTGTAAAGGTAATAAAGCTTTTTAAATAAAAAAACGGTCTGTTCATTTCTTGTGACAACTATAGCCTTTCTGAATATTACTGCTCTTCTTCAGTTTTGAACATCTTATAGATATGTTGTTTCTCTTTTAGGGTAAATTGTTTCTCTTCAAACCAGTCATGAATTCTTATTTTTTCATTTTCTATCTGGGCATTTCTAATTGCTTTTAAAGAAACAATATGCCAATGCGACCCCTTATTTCTATTCACAGAATAGCCTACATCTTCTATTATATACGATTGTTTTGGTCTATTAATAAGTCGTACTCCATTTTTCAAAACCGCTAGGGTTTCGGTTAGTCGAACAACTTCAGAAAAAGAATATCTAGCAAAATCGTTAAAACCATTCTGCTCGACATTATATAATTTATCACCAATATTAAGGGTATCCATAGCTTCAAAAAGCTACAAATTTAAAAGGCAAAGTTTGTTAATGAAATTTTTTGTGGGTATAGTTATTCACAAAAAAAAAGGATAAAAATATTTGCGTTCAGTTATTACGCCATACCCTTCATGGTCAACAAAGTAGTTGCCCAAACAATTAAAGAAGATAAAAATATACCAATGGTATTTGCCAAAAAGGCTTTTTTTCTTTCAATTTTAAAAAGGTAACTGGCAATACTACCTGCATAAACACCAGTGCCTGGTACGGGTAACATCACGAAAAATATGAGTCCGTAAAATCCGTATTTTTTAATCTGATTTCCAGAACCTGTTTTTGCTCTTCTTGCAACGAATAATGCATTTTTTTTATAGAAATGCCACCTAAGTAAATATCTATTTACGGTGTTTAAGAAAAACATCATGATAGGAAACACCATTACATTAGCTAAAAAACAAACTATAAAAACCACATAAATATTCCCCCCCTGTAAAAGACCGTAGGGTATACCAACTTTAGCTTCTCCTAATGGGGAGATACTCCAAAGTGCTGCTATAAGTATATCTTTCAACAATTTTGTTTTTTTAAGCGAATGCAAAATTACGTTGTTCTAGAAAAATTTAGTGCCATTTAAATCATAAATGTTGCCAATTGGTCAATTATACAGGTGAATGACCATAAATTACGTAGCGTCGACTTTAAGAATATTAAGATTCCAAGATTATGCTTCAACTGCATATACCTAAGACCATAATTATTTGGTATTTTTAATAGCTTACAACAACTAATTTCAACGTTTACCCATCATGACAAAAAAGAATTCTAGAAGGTCGTTTATTAAACGAGCTTCAATTACCTCTGCCGCATTGAGCACAACCCCATTTCTTCTTGCAGCATCAAAAAATGAACCTCAGCTTTTACATAGAAATTATTCAATTAAAGACTTTAGTATAAATGACCAAATTAACATTGCCCTTATAGGCACTGGTATACAAGGTATTTATGACACACAGGCAGCTTTACAAGTAGATGGCATAAAATTAGTAGCGGCATGTGATTTATATACAGGCAGACTTGATCGAGCAAAAGAACTCTGGGGGCAAGATATTTTTGTAACGAGAGATTACCGTGAAATTTTAAATAGAAAAGATATTGATGCCGTATTAATAGCAACACCAGATCATTGGCACCAAACGATAACCGTAGCCGCATTAAAAGCAGGCATGCATGTGTATTGCGAAAAGCCAATGATTCAAAATTTCAACGAAGGCCAAGAAATTATTAAAGCCCAAAAAGATTCTGGCAAAATTTGTCAAATAGGTAGTCAAGGGATGTCATCACTTGGTAATGAAAAAGCTAAGGAACTTTATGAAGATGGTGCTATCGGTGATATCGTCATGTTAGATATGTATAATGATCGATATTCTGCGGAAGGAGCTTGGCAATATCCAATACCTACAGATGCCAGTTCCAAGACTGTTGATTTTGACACCTTTTTGGGGAGCGCACCAAAAGTCCCTTTTGATAATAACCGATTTTTTAGATGGAGAAACTATCAAGATTATGGTACTGGTGTTGCCGGAGATTTATTCGTACATGCGTTCTCTACCTTAAACTATGTAATAAGTTCAGACGGACCGAACAGGGCTTTAGCGACTGGCGGACTCCGTTATTGGAAAGATGGTAGAGATGTACCCGATGTTTCTATTACATTGTACGACTACCCAAAAACAGAAAGCCATGCTCCTTTTAATGCAGCGTTTCGTATTAATTTCATTGCTGGTAGTGGCGGTGGTGGTGGGTTCAAATTAATTGGTACCGAAGGCGAGATGGAAATAGGTCAGAATTCGGTTACGGTAAATCGCTCTAAATTGGGTATGGAACCTAGCGGATATTCAATGATATCATTTACAGAAGATATGCAAGCTAAAATAAGAGCGGAATACACTTCTAAAAAATTGAATACTAGAGCAAGTAGCTTGGAAACTGGTACAACAACATGGCAAGCACCAAGAGATTATAAAGGAGCGCATTATGATCACTTCTTTAATTTTTTTACGAGTATAAGAACTAATGGAAAAGTAATACAAGACCCAAAATTTGGATTAAGAGCAGCAGGTGCGGCTCTTTTGGCAAATGAGAGTTATTCTAGAAAACAGCCTGTGAATTGGAATCCTACAGAAATGAAACTATTGTAATTAATCTTCTTCTACGGCAACGAATTGAATATGACGTTCCAAATTCTCTTCTATTGATATAAAAGATTCTATACCACGTATACCTGAAATACTCAGAATTTCATCTTGATATACTTGTTTATAGTGAAAGCTATCTCGAGCATGCATTTTTATAAAGATGTCGTATTTACCAGTTACGTGGTGTATTTTAACCACCTCTTCAATTTCATTTAAACGCTTCATCACTTTTTTAAAAAGACTTATTTCACTTAGAAAAATTCCGAGGAAAATCGTCATTTTCCAACCCATTTTAGCATAGTCTAAACTTAAGGTTGCCCCAGTAATCAAACCCATTTCTCGCATCTTTCGCATTCGCATATGTACCGTACCAGGAGAAACAATTAATTTCTTAGCTACATCTGTATATGGTGTTTGCGCGTTTTCTGCTAAAATGTTTAAAATACTAAAATCAACTTGGTCTAATTTGTTCCTCATATGTCCTGTTGGTTTAAATGGCTATTTCAATAAAAGCTGAATATTTATTGAACAATTGTAAGTATTTAACCCTTTTTAACAAATTTAATTTATACTTATCTAATTGTTAGTTTTAATATGGCAATAAAATAGCCAATTAATGCGTTATTATTTATTTTCTCCTTATCAAATTGTTAATTACATAAAAAGCACTTTTTTAGGCGGTAATATCAAATTGTTAGATTTTGATTTTCAAAAAACTAAAAATCTAAATTATTGATAGTTTTTACTTAAAAAACTATCAATAATTTAAAATTAAACTTCATAATGCTTTAAATAGCAGGCATTTAAAAAACTGCATGTTTTTTTATCCGTAGAACAATTTATAATATTGTCTAAGTCATACTATCACTTAATAACATGATTTTATGACCTGTAAAGTATCCGGAACTTTTCTTTTACGCATAATGTATTCCCCCATTAGTATTTCTGCTAACCACAGAAAGCTTTTTAGGTAGGTATACTATTGAGCAACAACTAAACTCACATGATTATGAAGAAAATTCTAACATTATCCTTCTTGTTACTATGTACACTATTCGTAGCACAAGCACAGGAAATTACAATTAATGGTAAAGTATCAGATTCTCAAGGCCCATTGCCTGGAGTTAACGTTTTGGTCAAAGGAACCACAAAAGGTGTCATCACAGATTTTGATGGTCTTTATTCCATTACCGCAGATAGTGACGCCATTTTAGTATACTCCTTCATAGGGTATGCCAAATTAGAAATCCCGGTTAATAGTAAAACAACAATAAACGCCATTCTTGAAGAATCTGCACAGCAACTTACAGAAACAGTCGTAGTTGGATCAAGAGGACAGGCAAGAACAAAATTAAAAACAGCGGCACCTGTAGATGTCATTAGTGTAAGTAAACAAGCCATTAATATGCCCCAGTTAGATGTAGGGCAAATGCTAGTTGCCTCTGCACCTTCTTTTACCGCGGTACGATCACAGGGAGGAGATTTAAGTTCTGCAGTAACACCTCCTACTTTAAGAGGTTTAGGACCTAATCAACTTCTTGTACTAGTAAATGGTAAAAGACGTCATAGCGGTGCACAATTGATTAGTTCCCCAACCGGTTCACAAGCCAACTCTGTGGATCTTAACTTTATATCATTAGATGCAGTCGATAGAGTTGAAGTACTAAGAGACGGGGCGTCTGCTCAATATGGATCTGATGCTATTGCCGGTGTAATCAACTTTATTACCAAAAAAGGCACCAACGAGTTTACAGCAAATTTCACTTCTGGTTTCTATACCAACAACAATCCAGACCTAAGTGATTCTAACATAAGTGAATCAGACCAAGATTTACTTAATGAAAAGTCAGAAGGGGTAGATGGTGTAACTCACCAATTAGGTCTAAACTATGGAACTTCATTTGAAAACGGAGGTTTTTTAAATATTACGGGTATGTATCGCCAAAATGAACAAGCTATTCGTCCAAACATAAGTGGGTCTACACCTTATGGAGATGCTTATCTTAATAATCAAAGAACAGATCCGTCTGGTAATATAATTATTACAAATCCAGAACTGTTGGCTGCACAAGCGGCAGGAGATGCAGCATTAGCTTCAAATCTTCAAACCGATGCAGGTCTACTTGCAGCTCGCGGACTTACGGCTTATGATATTTCTACCTTTGCAGGTTTACCTGCGGCAATTTCCTCAGTAATTTCCTATAATTTAGAAATTCCTTTATCAAAAGACTCAGAAACCTCTTTCTATTCTTTCGGAGACTTTGGCTATAGCAATGGTGATCTTTTTAGTTGTTTTTATAGAAGATCAGCACAGGCAGATAGATTTAGTTATGATTTATACCCAAATGGTTTTAGACCACAAATGGTAAGTACACAAACCAATATTGGCTTTACAGGCGGGATAAAAGGAAAATTAGGTGATTGGGATTTTGATTTTAGCAACACTTTTGGAACCAATACCCAAAGATACAGTCAATTCAATACTATAAACGCTAGTTTACAATCAGAATCTCCTACAGAAATGGATTTGGGAACGCACAAGTTCACACAGAATACAGCCAACTTCGACGTTTCAAAATTCTATCCAGACATCTTAGCTGGTCTTAACATAGCTGCCGGTGCTGAATTAAGAGTTGAAAATTATATTATAGAGAGAGGGCAAGAAGAAAGCTATGCTGCGGGCGATGCTGGAGTTATTACTGCCACAGAAGACAACCAAGCTCTTATAGGTCCTGATGGGTTTCCATTAGAAGACTTGAGCGGTAATGCTATTCTAGGTGAAGATGGAGAAGCTTTGGTACTACCATTTGGCGGTACAAGTTCTTATCCTGTTTTAAATTATAGTCCAAACTCTCAATGTTTTAGAGGTTTTGCCCCAGAGAATGAAGCAAACGAGTTTCGTACTGTTACCGCTGCCTATCTTGATGTGGAATTGGATGTTACTGATAAATGGCTTGTTGCCGGTGCTGTAAGAACAGAAAATTACTCAGATTTTGGAGGTGTTTTTACTGGCAAATTTGCCACACGCTATTCTATATCAGATAATTTCGCAATTAGAGGTTCGGTTAGTTCAGGATTTAGAGCACCGTCTCTTCAAGAACTTAACTATTCTCATACTTTTACTTTTTTCGTAGACCTAGAGCCTTTTGACGGAACACTTTATCCAAACAACAGTTCTGCAGCAAGAGCTATTGGTATTGAAAACCTACAAGAAGAAAGATCAACCAACTTTGGTTTTGGTTTTACAACCAAATTATTCAATAAAGTAGAAATCACCGCAGATTACTTTAAAATAGACATCAAAGATCGTTTGTTTGACACTGGTAACTTTAGTGCATCAGATGCACCGGTATTAGAACCTATTATAGGTTCGGGTTTAGCTAGCTTTCGTATTAACGGCGGAGATATAAGCACCCAAGGTGTAGAAGTTGTTGTGAACTACAATGAGCGTGTAGGAGAAGGTATGTTAGGCTTAAATCTATCTGGAATCATCTCTGACAGAACTTTTGAAGGTGCTAATATTCCTGATTTAGATACCGCATTAAGTGATGAAGACCTTGAAGCAAAGTATATTGATAGAGCAGTAATAGGACAATATGAAGTTGGTAACCCAACCACTACATTTATTGGATCTGCAACATATTCTATAGGAAAATGGTCAGCAAATCTTAGAGGCAATTATTTTGGAGAGATTAGTAGACTAGATGACGGTATAGGTACGCTTACAGATGTGAATTTTTCAAATGTAGGACAACAAGGTTATTCTGACCAAACTTTTTCTGCTCAATTTACAACAGATTTTGGTGTGACTTATGCGGCTACCGACAATTTATCCTTAACACTAACAGGTCAAAACATCTTTAATGAATTACCAGACCTGTATAGAGCCGAGGAAAGAGGATTTTACCTGTATGGGAATGCACAACAAGGTTCTCTTGGAGCATACTATTCAGCAAGAGCAACATTTAGCTTCTAAATTATAGTTACACGATATTTTAAAAATAAAAGAAATGATAAAACAATATATAGAAAAAGTAAGCATCCTAACCCTACTACTGATTGCTTTTAGCTCTTGTAGTTTAGAAAGGTTAGAATCTGCTCAAGAAGTTGCAGAAGGTGGTGGAACAATAAATACATTTACCGCCTATACCATAGATTCAACAGACCCTATGGGATCAAATGTGTACGGAAGAATAGTTTTTTGGAAAACAGAACTAGACCAAACTTTGGTACAAATTTCACTGTACAATACTATTGAAGACACGCTACACCCAGCAGTTTTAATTGACGGCGAAGTTGGTATTGGCACTTCAGTTTCAATGACACTAGACGATGTAGATGGAACTACGGGAGAATTGGCAGACAATAAGTTTTTTCTTATTTCTGACACCTCTTTCTACGATTCTATTGCTTCTCTTGATGCTCATGTTAGCATTGCATTGAGCACAGACGATGACACTGTTGTTGCCGAAGGAAATATAGGTGCCAATGCTACGCCGGTAGATTCAAATTAGAAATTTTTTAACTTAAATATAGCACAGTATGAAAACAAATGTAAACAGAAGAGATTGGCTTAAGAAAGGCGTTCTCACAGCAGCAGGTGTAATGGCAGCACCTTATTTGACCTATGGGGCTTTCCCATCACAACCAATTGCATTAGATGCAAAAGGAAACATACCGTACACTCCGTTTTTTAAAGAGTATTTACCATATGCACCAACAGAACCTTTAGCGCTTGCAGCAAAATTGAATGCAAACGAAAATCCTTATGGTCCATCACCAATGGCTGTTTCTGCAATGCAGGAATATGCACCAAAAGGAAACCGATATGCTTGGAAAGAGCTATATCAGTTAATGGATAAACTTGCTGCGGAAGAAGGTGTCAAGCAAGAGAATATTATGATGGGTCCTGGATCATCTGATTTATTGGAAAAAACGGCAATGGTATTCTTTCAAAACGGTGGAAACATTGTTTCTGCAGATCCTGCATACATGTCACTTATTAAAGTAGCGGAAGCTACAGGTGCAACATGGAAACCAATTCCGCTTAAAAAAGATTGGTCTCATGATTTAGCGGCAATGGAAGCTGCCGTAGACGATGATACAAAATTGGTATACATCTGTAACCCAAATAACCCAACAGGTAGTATGACAGATCATGCAGAACTAATTGATTTCTGTTCTCGTGTATCTGAAAAAACTCCGATTTTCATTGATGAAGCTTACCTAGGTTTCTTAGATGATGCGGCAGAAAAAAGTATGGTATCCTTAATTAATGAAGGTAAAAATATAATCATTGCCCGTACTTTTTCTAAAATTCAAGGTATGGCTGGTTTACGTGTAGGTTATGTAGTTGCCCAAAAAGAAACTTTGGACATCATTCAAAAAATTACCAGAGGTGGTATGGGTATTTCATTACCATCTGTTTATGCTGCTATGGCAAGTATGGAAGATGTTGCCTTTAAAAATAAATCTAGAAAACTAAATAAAGAATGTAGAGAATATGTATATGAAAATCTTGATAGATTAGGCTTCGAATATGTGCCTTCGTCTACAAGTTTTATCATATTTCCAATTGAAATGGACGGTAAACCTTTCTTAGAAAAAATGACCGCCGAAGGTGTTGGTGTAAGAGCTTTTGAAATCTACGGAAAAAACTGGTGCCGTGTAAGTATGGGTACTATGGATGAAATGAAGCTGTTTACAACTGCCCTTGAAAAAGTGCTAGTTTAAGTTTGAATTAGTCCAGGAGTTGGAAGAACGGATAATTGCCTTGACACAAAAATCCTAAATTCAACTCCTACGGACTATTCATAATTCATCTATCTACTACTCAAACAAAAACACTCGAAAATGAATTTTGCACTACAAAAAACCCTCGAATTAATACTTATAATAGGTCTTGGTGTGCTTCTACAAAAGAAGGTAGCCAAGCAAGATTTGAAAGGAGTTAAAGTCTTAATATTAAGTGTCGCTCTACCTGCTACAATTTTTGTGGCCCTTCTCAAAATAGAGCTTAATGGTACCCTACTGGCCTACCCTTTAATGGCCCTAACCTTCAACTTATTAATGTTGCTTGCTAGTAAATATTTTTTAGCAGCATCTTTACCTAACGAAGAGAACAGTAAAAAACGGACCTTGATGATGCTATTACCATCTACTGCACCTGGTCTTTCATGTTTTCCATTTATTGTAGCTTACTTAGGTGACGATACCTTAGCATTAGCTGCACTTGCAGATATTGGAAACAAAATATTTGTATTGATACTACTGTACATGTTAGCCATGCATTGGTATCGCAAGAATTCAATTACAGAGAAAAAAGAATCATCTAAAAGTAAACTAAAAGGACTTCTAGTATCCTTAATCAATGAGCCTATAAACATGGTTATTGTAATAGGTTTGGTTATGCTAGGTTTTGGATTAAACCTTTCTTCTCTTCCTACCTTTTTTCAAAACACTGCGTTGAGTATAAAAGGCTTAATGACCCCTTTAGTTTTACTATTTATAGGTATGGCAGTTAGAATAAATTCGGGGGAATTTAAACTAATATTATCCATGTTATTACGTAGAAGTGGTCTAGCATTTTTACTTAGCGGAGTTTTTGCTTTTATTTTACCGTCACTAACACCTGCCATGATTTTACTATTGGTGGTATTTCCTCAAAGTGCCTGTAGTTTTTGGCCATTTGCTCATATGAGTGCCATACAATCTATGGAAGATAAAGATGAGCACCCAAAGCCAACATTTGATGTAAACTTTGGTTTGAACATATTAGCATGTTCGCTACCCTTTTCTACATTGTTGATTATTGGTATTTTCTCGTTTAGCGATTACTTTATCAATCCACTGACTTTAATTGGTCTTGGCGTAGTCATTCTAGCTATTACTTTTGTTCCAGACATTCTAAAATCTCTTAGTTCAAATCGTAGTCGAAAAGTAATTGATGACGATGCTCAAATGACTATTGCGAATAACACTTTCAACCGCGAAGACAAAAAAAACTTAAATGAAGCAAAAGCTAGTTAGGCGTAATAATTAATACGATTCTTTCAACCATTCATAAGGATTTCTTTTCATCCAAAGGCCTCGGGTAAAATCAGGAAAATCTTGAGGCTCACCGTTATTGGCAATAGAAAGTTCTGAAAGTGGCGTAACCGCACTCCAAGCTGCAGCATCATAAGCATCTAATGGCGGTGCGATATTCTGTTTTGCCGATTCTACAAAAGAGTTCAGTACAAAGAAGTCCATACCACCATGACCAGCATTTAAGGCATATTCACCATATTTTTTCCAAAGTGGGTGGTCATATTTATCTAACCAAGGCTGTGCTTCATCCCATTGGTGTGGTTCAGATTTTCCTTCCACATAAATTCGACTACCGTCTACTTCCCAGAGTCCATTTGCACCTTGCGCACGAAATCCTAAAGAATAAGGTCTAGGTAAATTACAATCATGGGTAATGATAATAGTTTCTCCGTTGGCAGTATCAATAGTAGAGGTAATAACATCACCCTGCTTAAACTTTACTTTTGCATTCGGGTGCTGTTCACCACCTTCCTTCACTATATAATTATGCAACCCAATACCTTTTGATGCATGAGAGGTCATTGACATAAACCGATTACCACGATTAACATCTGCCATAACTGCAATAGGTCCTAAACCATGGGTTGGGTATACATCCGCATTTCTTTTTACCGAATGCTCAGTACGCCATTTAGACTCCGATATTCCTTTCTCACCAAACTCCACTCCTTTTCCATAAGCCGTTTTACCATCATTGAATTTTACATGTCGCAAATCATGCTGATAGCCACACCTAAAATGCACCATTTCACCAAATACATTTTGCTTTACCATATTTAATACCGCCATTACATCTCTACGATAATTGACATTTTCTAAAATCATCATATGCGTACCGGTGCGCTCATGGGTATTCACCAAATCCCAACATTCTTCTAGCGTATTAGAGGCAGAAACTTCTACACCAGCATATTTACCGGCTTCCATAGCATCAACAGTCATACGCGTATGCCACAACCAAGGTGTTGCAATAATTACGGCATCAACATCTGGTAATGCCAATAGATTCTTATAATCATGTTCATTTGCACCAAACACTTTAGGACTCTTCCCTTTTGCATCTGCTATATATTTTTTAGCAATTTTTATTCTCTCTCCGTCTACATCACAAATTGCGGTGACATTCACATCTTTTCTTAGTAACAAATTCTGTAAATGGTTTGTACCTCTCAAGCCTACACCTATTAAACCAACATTCAATTTATCGGCAGCACTAAAACTATTATGAGCAAAACCTGGCACTGCAAATAGTCCCATACCAGCTATTGATGTATTCTTGATAAAATTTCTTCTTGATGCCATACGATGTAAATTTCATGAACTCTAAATTTATAAAAAGTTACTGACCTGTATTAACTTATCATCAATTATAATAATGTTACCACCGATAATTTGTACGAATTTTAATCACATTCGCTACTTTTGCGCTGTAAATACAGAAAATTATGACATTACTTTTAATGGCTGCCGGTAGCGGTAGTAGATATGGAAAGCTTAAACAATTTGATGATTTAGGTCCTAATGGTGAGTTTTTAATGGAGTTTGCCATTTATGACGCCATCCAGAATAATTTTGAGCAAATTGTAGTTATTACCAAAAAAGAGAACGTTTCTTTTTTAGAAGAGCATCTTTCTAAAAGAATACCAAGTACTATAAAATTAAATGTTCTTGCCCAAGAACTTACAGATTTACCTGATGGAGTTACCTTCACTGGTGAGCGTAAGAAACCATGGGGTACGGCACATGCAGTTTGGACCGCAAGAAAAGTAATCGACGGACCATTTGTAGTTATCAATGCTGATGATTTTTACGGACAATCTGCTTACAAGAAAGCAGCTGACTTCATGAAATCTAATGATGAAGCTTATGCACTTTTAGGATACACTTTAAAAGATACTTTATCTGAACACGGTTCAGTTTCTAGAGGCGTTTGTGAAGTAAACGGAGATAATTTAGTTTCTGTTCAAGAGCGTTTAAAATTGGTTCAAAAAGAGAATAATATTCTTGATGAGGATACTAACTTAGAGTTTACTGGTGATGAACAAGCTAGTATGAATTTTTGGGTATGTAGACCTTCTATCTTTGATAAAATAGAATCTGAATTCAGAACTTTCTTGAAAGACGATGACCGTATTGCTAACAGCGAATTGTACATTCCTTTAATGATACAAGAAATGCTTCAAGCAAAAGAGATCGAAGTAAAATGTATACCTTCTGGCGGAAACTGGTTTGGTGTTACGTATGCAAGTGATAAAGAAAAAGCAATGAGTAGCTTAAAAGAAAAATCTGATTCAGGTAAATACCCTGTTCCTATTTGGAAATAAGCCTTTTACTATCACAAATCAAAACCCATTAAATAATTATTTAATGGGTTTTTTTATATTCAAAATCGTCATAAACTAAAAAGAGTCCGATCTTAACAGACCGGACTCTTTTACGAGAACACTATATGAAAATGAAAAATTTTTAATTCGTTTTTAATAACACAGTAAATGTACAGGTAAGGTTAAATATTAAAAACAAATTGATGTCAACCCCTTATATTTTGTTGTCAGATGGTCTATTTTTGTTGTGAACTCAATTTATAGCTATGAAAATTAGAATAAAAGGTGATTCTGTTAGGTTTCGACTAACCCAGACAGAAGTTAAATCGCTCTCTACAAATGGTGAGATTTACGACAACACTAATTTTGGAAGTCAGGTATTTAGTTACGGAGTTACTCTAAAGAGTAATACAGATCAATTACGAATTAGCTTTGAGAATAATAGGGTTACTTTAGAAATGCCAGAAACTACCGGTAAGGTTTGGTTTGAAAATGATATCATCACCTATGACCATACCATGAAGACAACGTACGGCAACGAACTCTACTTACTTTTAGAAAAAGATTTTACATGTTTAGATAATACTATTGAGGATCAATCTGACAACTACCCTAACCCTAAGTTGAGTTAATACATAGTATAATTCATCATTTTTAAGGTAGTTTTAATGAATTTGACTGCTGTGGTTTCTCATACATTTATTAAGTTTAGTGAATGGATGCAAAAACCGAACGCAACGTCTCATTTAGAGGGTCAGAAGATTTTTTTGATATTGAATTAAAAGACCCCATTACTCATGCCGCAGGCTATCTTGGTGTTCGTGAAGCTTTAAAACATACATTTAAAGAAATGGGCGTTCTTAGATCCATGCGAACCTTGCTTAGCATGAATCAAAAAGACGGTTTTGATTGCCCTAGTTGCGCATGGCCCGATCCAGAACATCCATCTCCTGTTGCAGAATATTGTGAAAATGGTGCAAAAGCTTTAGGTGATGAAGCCACTACAGAAAAAATTGGCGCAAGTTTCTTTCAAAAGAATTCTGTTGAAAAACTATCTCAGCTTACCGACTATGAGCTAAACAAATTTGGCCGCCTAACAGAACCGATGGTTTTAAAACCTGGTAGTGTTCATTACGAACCTATCTCTTGGCAAGCTGCTTTTGATTTAATTGCATCAGAATTAAAAAAATTAAACAATCCGGATGAGGCTATTTTCTATACCTCTGGTAGGTCTAGTAACGAGGCAGCCTTTTTATACGGTATGTTTGCCCGTGCTTTAGGCACCAATAATTTACCCGATTGCTCTAATATGTGCCATGAAAGTAGCGGTGTTGCATTAGGCGAAACTTTAGGTATAGGAAAAGGGTCAACAACTCTAGAGGATCTTTACGAAGCAGAGGTCATTTTAATTGCCGGTCAAAACCCGGGTACCAACCACCCAAGAATGTTATCTGCATTAGAAAAATGCAAACAGAATGGCGGTAAGGTGATAAGTATCAATCCGCTTGAGGAATCTGGCTTAGTCAATTTTAAAAATCCGCAACATCTTGGTGGATGGATCGGCGGTGGCGAAGACATGGCAGATATTCATTTGCCTGTCAACATCAACCAAGACATCCCTTTGGTGAAATTGATTCTTAAGAAATTAGTTGCTTTAGATGAACAATCAAAAGAAGTATTTGACCACGCTTTTATTGAAAAATATACAGATGGCTATGAATCATTAATTTCTGATTTAAAAAATTATTCATCAGAAGAGCTATTAGCACAAACTGGCGTATCCGAAGAAAAAATTAATGAAACCGTAGATTTACTAGCGAACAAATCTAAAATTATAGTGTGTTGGGCAATGGGTCTTACACAACACAAAAACGGTGTAGAGAATATTAGAGAATTTATAAACCTTCTTTTACTAAAAGGTGCAATAGGCAAACCTAATGCTGGCACATGCCCAGTACGTGGTCATAGTAACGTACAAGGTGATCGTAGTGTTGGTATTCAACATTTTGTTGATAAGGCAATGAACGAACGTATTAAAGCGCATTTAGGTTTTACACCACCGGATCACGAAGGTGTAGATGTTGTAGGTACGCTAAAAGCTATGTATGAAGGCAATGCTAAAGTATTTATGTGTTTGGGAGGAAACTTTTTAATGGCGGCTTCTGATACTGAATATACTGCCAAGGGTATTCAAAATTGCGACCTTACAATACAGGTAAGTACCAAATTGAACAGAACACACTTAATTACCGGCAAAACAGCCCTAATTCTCCCTACTATAGGTAGATCAGAGAAAGACATGAAAGATGGCAAACCGCGTCATTTTACGGTAGAAAACAGTATGGGACGTGTAAAACGTTCTAAAGGGATTCTAAAACCTGCCGCGGACACCATAATGAGCGAACCAGAGATTATCGCAAATATGGGACTCGCTTATTTTGGAGAAGACCATTCTATGAACTGGAAGGCTTTAGGTAATGATTATGAATTAATCAGAACCCAGATAGATCAAGTTGCCAAAGGGTTCAGTAAAACAGAAGAACGTTCTGTTGGTGCTGGTTACTACTTACCAAATAATGTACGTGAGTTAGATTTTAGCATGCTGCCTAACGGAAAAGCACAATTTTCGGTCAATAAATTACCCGAGCACAAATTGGCTAAAGATGAGTACATGTTAATGACCATACGTTCTCATGATCAATTCAACACCACCATTTACGGGTTAGATGATCGCTATAGAGGTGTCTATAATGCAAGACGTGTCATTTTTATGAATACCAATGACATGAAAGCCATCGGTCTCAAAAAATTAGATGTGGTAGATATTACCAGCACTTATGATGACCAGATTAGAACTGCTCATAATTTTAAGGTAGTACCGTACAATATACCATCAGGGAATTTGGCATCTTATTTTCCTGAAACCAACGTATTGGTACCCTACAATCATTTTGCTGACCGAAGCAAAACACCTATTAGCAAGTCAGTTAAAGTGAGATTGGTAAAGAAATAGTTAACTAATATTTTACTGACATTCAAATACTTAACAATCTGGTAACTCAAAAATAAGCTAGTAGTAACCTTATTATAATCTTATTATTCGAATCTTTACGGTCATACGTTTCAGTGCATGAAATCTATTGACTTGACCGTTTTCTCAAATACCCATCTTGCATATAATGACAAGTTGGAGGTCAATCTACCCCTATTTCGTATTTCAAAATTATCAGGTAAGAAACCTCCAATCATTTTATGAAAAAAAGACCAGTTGACATTGTAGTCATTTCTGATGTTCATTTAGGAACATACGGCTGCCACGCTAAAGAGCTTTTAAAATATATGAAATCTATAAAGCCAAAAGAAGTAATTCTTAATGGTGATATTGTAGACATTTGGCAATTCAGCAAGCGCTACTGGCCCAAATCTCATATGAAGGTGATTAAACTTTTATTAGAGTGGGTAGCAAAAGGGATACCCGTTAATTACGTAACAGGTAATCATGATGAACTCTTGCGTAAATTTTCGGGCAACAGAATGGGCTCTTTAAGTATTGTCAATAAAATGGTGATTCCTCTAGAAGATAAAAAAGCATGGATTTTTCATGGTGATGTTTTTGACGTAACCATGCAACATAGTAAATGGGTTGCCAAACTTGGTGCAAAAGGGTACGACTCCTTAATTCTACTAAATAGAGGTATTAATTTTATTAGTAAAAAGATGGGCAAGGGTCCTATTTCCATGTCCAAAAAAATTAAAAACGGAGTAAAATCTGCTGTTAAATTCATAAATGACTTTGAGCAGATTGCAGCAGATATCGCTATAGAAAATGGTTATGACTATGTGATTTGTGGCCATATTCACCAACCAGAAATTCGTAACATAAAGACAGACAAAGGTGAAGTCACCTATTTAAATTCAGGAGACTGGATCGAGAATTTAACAGCACTTGAATACCATGAAGGTAAGTGGAAACTCTACTCATATCTTGAAGATCAACGAGTCATTGACCACCAGGAAGATAGTAAAGAGGAAACCTTTGTCTTAGAAAAGGCAGAGCTTTTTGAAAGCTTGTTAGAAGAGTTTAGAATTAGTGGAATGATTCAACAGACCAAATGAGAGTATTATACGCCATACAAGGTACTGGAAATGGGCATTTAAGCAGAGCACGAGACGTTATTCCTGCACTTTTAAAACACAACATCTCATTAGATATTTTAGTAAGCGGCATACAAGCAGATATTAAGCTGCCCTACCCGGTTAGATATCAATTAAAAGGACTAAGTTTCATTTTTGGAAAAAAAGGAGGTGTAGATGTCTGGAAAACATATTACAAGGCAAACTCCCTTCGATTACAGAAAGAAATTAAAAGCATACCTGTAGAAGATTACGATCTTATTATAAATGATTTTGAACCGGTAACAGCGTGGGCATGTAAGTTGAAAAACAAACCTTCTTATAGTTTTAGTCACCAGGCCGCAGTACTATCAAATTTAGCCCCAAAACCCAAAAAAAAAGATAGAATGGGTAAATGGATATTAAACAATTACGCTCCCACCAGTCAACAGTTTGGCTTACATTTTAAATCGTACGAATCTAATATTTACACGCCCATAATCAGAAACGATGTTCGTTCTGCCATAGTTTCAAATGGCGAACATTACACCGTTTATTTACCATCATATAGTGATGAAAAACTATTGCGTTTTCTAAGCAAGATGAAGAACATAAAATGGGAAGTTTTTTCAAAGCACAATAACTATGAATATTTCAGCAATAACATTCATATAAAACCAATTACCAATGAAGCCTTTGTAAAAAGTATGGCTTCTAGTAAAGGTGTCTTATGCGGAGCCGGTTTTGAAACCCCTGCAGAAAGTCTTTTCATGCAAAAGAAACTACTTGTTATACCTATGAAAGGACAATACGAACAGCAATGCAATGCCGCAGCATTAGCAGAAATGGGCGTTCCGGTTATAAAATCGCTCAAAAAAAAGCACTTATCTAAACTGAAACATTGGCTAGATACTGATACTATTGTACCTGTAAATTACCAAGACAATACAGATGAAATTATTTTAAAACTTCTAGAAGAATCTCTAGTAAATAACCAAGCGGCAAGCCCGATAGGCATAGAATTGAAAACATAATTAATATTTCGACAAAAGCATCGGAACATTTAAATCTCGATTATTGAGTAGTTCGTTAAAAGCTCCCTACATCCTTGAAAAAACATAAAGACACCATTTTGAACGCATCAGATTTTGGTGAAGATTTTACATGGGGCGTTTCAACTGCAGCATATCAAATTGAAGGCGGTCATGATGCAGACGGTAAAGGTCGATCCATTTGGGATAAGTTCACCGACACCCCGAAAATGATTCATGACGGAGACCACGCAAATGTCTCCTGCGACTTTTATCATAAGTACAAAGAAGATATTCTTTTGATGAAGTCCATGAATATCTATAACTATAGATTTTCAATTTCGTGGACTAGGATTTTACCATATGGTGTAGGAACCATTAATACGGCAGGTGTAGATTTCTATAATAAGGTAATAAACTTTTGCCTAGAAAACGAAATTACACCTTGGGTGACCCTATATCATTGGGATCTACCTCAGATACTAGAAAATAAAGGAGGATGGACAAATAGGGAAATCATAACTTGGTTTTCAGAATTTACACAAGTCTGTGCCAATGCTTTTGGCAACCGCGTAAAACATTGGATGGTATTAAACGAACCTATGGTATTTACGGGAGCCGGATATTTTTTAGGTGTACATGCTCCTGGCAAAAAAGGGTTAAAGAATTTTCTACCTGCTGCGCACCACGCAGTCCTTTGTCAGGCAGCAGGTGGCAGAATACTCAGAACACTAGTGCCCGATGCTCAAATAGGCACTACATTTTCATGCTCGCAAATTACCCCGTACAGACAGAATAAGCGAGATCAAAAAACTGCCATAATGGTCGATGCTTTGCTTAATCGTTTATTTATAGAACCAGCTCTAGGATTAGGCTACCCCACAAATGAAGCACCGATTCTAAAAAAATTAAAACCCTACATTCAACCGACCGATATGGATGATTGTAAGTTCGATTTTGATTTTATCGGGATTCAAAATTATACCCGTGAAAAAGTAAAGTACAGCCTTTTGGTACCATACATAAGGGCTAAGATTGTAAAAGCTAGCAAACGAAATGTAGAAACAACCTTGATGGATTGGGAGGTGTACCCACCTAGCATTTACAATATGATCAAAAAGTTCAGGAAGTATCCTCAGATTAAAAAAATTATCATTACTGAGAATGGGGCTGCTTTTAAAGACACCATTGAGGGAGAAGTTATACCTGACACAGACCGTTTAAATTTTCTACAACAATATTTGGGTGAAGTCTTAAAAGCGAAGCAAGAAGGCTTAAATATACACGGATATTTTGTTTGGACGTTTACAGACAATTTTGAATGGGCAGAAGGCTACCATCCAAGGTTCGGGTTAGTACATATCGATTTTAAAACACTAAAGAGAACCATTAAAGAATCGGGGAAATGGTTCTCTAAATTCTTAACCAGCTAAAATAAAGGACATAAAAAAAGCCGATGCTCCCATCGGCTTAAGCTTCTATCCAAAAAACATGTACACATCTTACACGCACAAGTCAAAGATATACGGACTTTCTTTATTCTGTGTTAAGACTAGTATAAGAAACCATTACCTTATTGAAAAGCTGGCATTCCTGTAATATCTGCACCTGTGATCAATAAATGAATATCATGAGTTCCCTCATAAGTAATTACACTTTCTAAGTTCATCATATGACGCATAATACTGTATTCACCGGTAATGCCCATACCACCTAATACCTGTCTTGCTTCACGAGCAATGTTAATAGCCATCTCCACATTGTTTCTTTTCGCCATTGATATTTGAGCAGTAGTCGCTTTACCTTGATTCTTTAATTGTCCCAAACGAAACGCCATTAATTGCGCTTTGGTAATTTCAGTAATCATTTCTGCCAATTTCTTTTGTTGCAATTGCGTAGCTGCAATAGGTTTACCGAATTGCACACGCTCTTTTGCATATCTTAATGCCGTATCATAGCAATCCATCGCTGCACCGATAGCACCCCAAGAGATACCATATCTAGCAGAATCTAAACAACCTAGCGGCGCACCTAATCCTGATTTGTTCGGTAAAATATTTTCCTTAGGAACTTTTACGTTATCAAATATCAATTCTCCTGTTGCAGAAGCTCTTAATGACCACTTGTTATGCGTTTCTGGCGTTGTGAAACCTTCCATACCACGCTCTACGATTAAACCGTGAATACGCCCTTCTTCATTCTTTGCCCAAACAACGGCAATATCACAGAAAGGTGAATTCGATATCCATAGTTTAGCGCCATTTAAAAGATAATGGTCTCCCATATCTTTATACTTAGTTTCCATACCACTAGGGTTAGAACCGTGGTTAGGCTCGGTTAACCCGAAAGACCCCATCCATTCACCAGAAGCTAATTTTGGTAAATATTTTTTTCGTTGCTCTTCTGTACCGTACGTGAATATAGGGTACATCACCAGCGAAGATTGTACCGATGCCGTAGAACGAACACCACTATCGCCTCTCTCAATTTCTTGCATGATGAGTCCGTAACTAATCTGATCTAAACCAGCTCCACCATATTCCTCAGGAATATATGGACCAAAAGCGCCTATTTCGGCAAGACCTTTTATTATCTGCTTTGGGAATTCTGCTTTTTGAGCATATTCTTCAATTATTGGAGATACATCTCGCTTCACCCATTGGCGTGCCGCATCACGAACTAAAAGATGCTCTTCAGAAAGTAAATCATCTAAACTGTAGTAATCGGGTGCTTCAAATAAATCTGGTCTCATAACAATGCTTTTATCAAAGATAAATAAAGAAATATAACAATATGAAAGACTAAAGTTACATTTTTAAATAAAATTCTTTAGTCAAGTCCACATACTCAGCAGTATAGATATGCCTTTCAGTTTCAATAATTAATTCTGTGGTATTGTATTCTTTCGCTACTCTAGAGAACGTCAACAACACACGTTTTATTTCTGCAGTTGGGTTCCCTTTTACATGAAGACATTCTTTAGGGAACAAACCCAAATCTGCTGCCATATTCACAAGTGCCTCTTTTTCTTTAAAAGGAATAATTGTAGTGAACAGTCCGTTCTCAGTTAATAATTTCGAAACGCCTTCTAAAAGTTCGTTAAAAGGAAGAAACTCATTTTGTCGTGCTTGATCCCGCTGTAAATTTCCTGAAGTAACCGTCTCAGAATAAAAAGGAGGATTACACACAATCAATTCATATTGATCTTCAATTTCGTCAACAAATTCATCTAGACCGGCATGATAACAATATAATCTATCTCCCCATGGCGATAATTCAAAATTTTCTACACATTGCTCATAGGCATCTGCATCTATTTCAATGGCATCCATTACTTCTGCAAAACATCTTTGTGCCAACATCAATGAAATAACACCCGTACCGGTCCCGATATCAAGAATAGATTCTGGGTTATTTTCGACATTTGCCCAAGCTCCGAGAAGAACTCCGTCCGTACCAATTTTCATAGCACAGCGATCTTGGTTAACATTGAACTGTTTAAATTTGAAAGGCTCACTCACAGTAAAAATCCTAATCCGTTAAATTATTTAATATTCTACTTTTGGCATCTGCCAAGTAGCTTCTTCCAATAGTATACCTAATACCACCAATTTCAACACTATTACCTTCTACAACACTTACCTTATCTACAGCAATGGTATAGGACCTGTGAATTCTAAGAAAATTATCACCTGGTAATTCATCTGTAAAACTACTTAACGTTCTATGGATAATATACTTAGCGGTTGGAGTAATAATTCTGATATAATCTTTTAGGCTTTCTATGACCATAATCTCATCAAGGTAAATTTTCTGAAGTTTCTTTTTATCGACCTTCACAAAAATAGAAGGCTTGTCGTCTTTAGTTAAAGAACCATTACCTGAACCTTTCTTTAAACCAATTACACGATCAACAGATTTAAAGAATCTAGGTAATGAAATAGGTTTCACTAAATAATCTATCGCCTCAAGTTCAAAACTCTTTAATGCATGCTCTTCATGTGCCGTAGTCATAATAACAAACGGCTTTTTATGTAGGGTACTCAAAAATTCTAATCCGTCAAGAAAAGGCATATTAATATCTAAGAACATGATATCAACTTGGTTATCTCTTAAAAAAGTTGATGCATCTAAAGCATTTGAAAAGGTGCCTTCTAATTGCAATTCTTGAACTCTCTCTATATAGTTTTTAAGCACATTTACTGCCAACGGTTCATCATCTACAACTATCACTTTCAATATCATATCACCTTAAGCTTTAAAAAAACATTGAACATTTTATCCTCTTCGAATATCTGTAAATCATAATCATTTTTACCGTAGCCTAATTCTAAACGCTTTTTTACATTTGACAAACCGATACCTCCTCTTTTTACAGGATAAACATACTCTTTATTAATGTTAGGTATAGAATTAGAAACATTAAAATCCATAAAACCATCTTCAATCTTTACATCTATTTTAATTTTCATTTCACCAATATTTTTACTTGCCCCATGTTTAAAGCAATTTTCGATTAGCGGAATCAATAACATGGGCGATATACTACAGTTATCAAGATTACCAGATATATTCATATCTATTTTCAAAGAATCATCGAACCGAATGCGTTCCAAATCTATGTAATTTCTAATACAATTTATTTCACTTGTTAAATCTTGCCTTGGTTTTTTTGTTGCATAGAGCAGATACCTCATCAGTTCAGACAATTTTAAAATAACTTCAGGTGCCTGATCAGATTTCTCTAGCGTTAAAGAATATATATTATTTAGTGTATTAAAGAAAAAATGGGGCGAAACTTGAGAGCGTAAAAAACGAAGTTCAGTTTTCAATTGACGCTTTTCTAAATCGTGAAGTTTACTACTTTCTCTAAGCCAATCAATGGTTAGTTTTATAGCCGTAAAAAAAGATATTACATACACCTCACCAATCATACTTTGCACAGCAAAACCAATAGTTAAGCTATCAATAATTTCAGAACTTTCTGGCATAACATCTTTACTTACCAAATAATAGGTTAGATTATACTTAATCAATAACATTACAAATAATGCCAAGAGTATATATATGACATACTGAACATACTTTTGAGTATAAATGAACCTTGGCATTAAATAATAAGCATTTAAATACGCCAAGAACATATGTATAGGAAAGCCGATTAAATTAGTCTGTAGAGAAAGTAAAAAATCATTATGAATAAATGACCAACGGAAAGTATTAAAGATGAAATAAACTGACCAGAACAAAAAATGATGCCAAGGTTTGATATCATTTGTTCCGAAAAACTTAGGCTTTCGTAAGAACTTCATCAATCTAATATCCATGATGAAAAATTAATACTATTTCTACTATTAATTACTGTTGATATCAATCTTTATTATTTTTTACGCTACAGTATAATTCTCAACGAAAAAATATCTCAAAAAAAGTAAATAAAATTTACGAAAGGTATAAATCTACAAGCCCTTCAGGAGTCTTCACAAAAATACTTTTATTCTCGCGATCTATTTTGATAATGATATCATCGCTAACAGGTATAAGCAGTTGCTTATCTTCTTTTTCGACTTCGAACAAGGCTTGAGCTGTAGTATCATTTACACTTTGTACGACCCCAATATCACCATGAACGGAGTCTATCATGGTAAAACCGATGATTTCGTGGTAATAAAATTTGTTCCCCGTTAGTTTAGGCAACATAGTAAGGGGTAAATAGAGTCCAGATTTCATAATGCGGTCTGCATCAGATTCTGATTTCACCTCTTCAAAATCTATACGAAGTAAGTTCGATTTATGAAGTCGGCATCTTTTAATAAAAAATGGAACCAGATTGTTTCCTAAAGAAACGAATACTGATTCCATGTTTTCGTATATCTCGGGATCATCAGTATCTAGTTTTACTAGCACCTCCCCTTTGAAACTATATTTTGAAACGATATTACCTAGGTAGAAACAATCTTCCTTTCGCATCGTTTCTTAAAAATTATGCTTTATCTTCTTCAGCAGCCGGAGCTTCTGGAGTTTCAACAACTTGTTCTGGCTCGCCAGCAGCTTCAACAGCTTCTACTTCAGCTTCAGCGTTTTCACCTTCAGCAACTTCTGGTAAAGCAGCAGCGGCAGCATCAGCAGCACGCTTATCGTTTACTTCTTTTTCTGCTTTTAACGCAGCAGCTCTAGCATCGGCCTTAACCTTATCTAAACCACCAACTTTATCGGCAATAGCAGCTTCTTTTTCAGTAACCCAAGCATTGAATTTTTCTTCTGCTTCCTCTTCAGTTAATGCACCTTTACGAACACCACCTAATAAGTGATGCTTTAAAAGAACACCTCTATAAGAAAGAATAGCTTTAGCTGTATCTGTAGGTTGTGCACCATTTTGCAACCACTGTACTGCATTATCGATATTAAGTTCAATTGTTGCAGGGTTTGTATTAGGATTGTAGATACCTAATTTCTCCAAGAATTTACCATCTCTTTTAGCTCTTGCATCTGCAGCAACTACCCAATAGAATGGTTTTCCTTTTTTACCGTGTCTTTGTAATCTAATTTTTACTGGCATATCACATTAATTTGTAGGGTGCCCGACCCTTGATTATTAATTCTAGTTTTTTAACTCGTTCGCCATCAGTAAGCAAAGCTAATCTGAAAGCGGGTGCAAATATAATTCAAAATACCGAAATGACAATCATGATTAATAGTTATTTAAATAACCATAAAAAGATTTCATTTTAATTCGGATGTAAAAATAAAAAAAACACCATCAAAACCTCAGCGAATACTAACAATCAACAACCCTCAGCCCTGTTTTACAAAAATTAAAATTTGATGAATTATACTAATATATATGCTCACAAATTCATCCGTTAATAACTCTTTGTAATTCTACTTTTTCGAACACCTCCTTTTTTGTAATTTTATATGCACTTTTTAGGTCAAGTAACTGACCGCTTTTGAACACACAGAAAATTCGTTATGTACCTCATCTTTGATACCGAAACCACCGGTCTTCCAAAAAAATGGAACGCCCCTATTACCGACACTGACAACTGGCCGCGTTGTATTCAGATAGCCTGGCAGCTACATGACGAAATGGGAAAATGCATTGAGCATGAAGACTATTTGGTTCGCCCAGACGGATTCAATATCCCCTATGATGCCGAGCAGATTCACGGTATCTCTACGGAGTTGGCAGAGCAAAAAGGTATTTCTCTATCTGAGGTATTAGAGAAATTCAACATTGCCATGTCTAAAACAAAATTTGTGGTTGGGCAGAATGTGGGGTTCGATTTAAATATTATGGGTGCCGAGTTTCACCGTTTGGGTGTTGAAAATCCGCTACAAGAATTACCCATTTTAGATACCTGTACAGAGCACACCGCAAAACTTTGTCAAATTCCTGGTGGTAGAGGTGGTAAATTTAAGCTACCTACACTAACAGAACTACATCAATATTTATTTGGTGAGCCATTTGGCGAAGCGCATAATGCAACTGCCGATGTTGAAGCCACCACGCGTTGTTTCCTAGAGCTTATTCGTAAGCAACAGTATACAAAAGAACAATTAGATGTTCAGCCAGATTATTTCAAGAATTTCTCTGAGGCGAATCCAAAAGAGATTGAACTTATTGGTCTTAAACACATTAACCTAAAAAAAGCATCGAAGAAAATAGCCGATGCACTTTGGGCAAAAGATACTGGCGGGGTTTCTCAAGAAGAAATTCAAGAGAACTTAGCCACATTAGAAAATGCAAGTTTTGCACATTTACATAATCACACTCAATTTTCCATCCTTCAATCGACTATAAGCGTACCAGCTTTAGTAGCAGCTGCTGCAAAAGCTAAAATGCCTGCGGTTGCTATGACGGATCATGCAAATATGATGGGTGCTTTTCACTTCGTAAACGGAGTGTTGAACCATAATAAAGGGGTAGTATCAAGAAATGAAGCAAACCAAAAACGTTATGAAGCAACCCAAAACGGTACTTTAGAAGAAGGGCAAGAACCTTTAACCGAACTACCAGAACCTGAACAAGAAATCACCCCTATTATAGGTTGCGAATTTCAGGTCTGTGAAGATCACACCAACAAATCGCAAAAAGACAACGGGTATCAAATAGTAATGCTTGCCAAGACCAAACAAGGCTATTTGAACCTTGCTAAAATGTCTTCTATAGCATTCGTTTCAGGTAAGTATTATGTACCCCGTATTGATAAGAAGGTTATTGAACAGTACAAAGAAGATGTCATAGTTTTGACAGGTAACTTGTATGGCGAGGTTCCAAGTAAAGTATTGAACGTTGGTGAGAATCAAGCCGAGGAAGCTTTAATTTGGTGGAAAGAAACCTTTGGCGATGACCTGTATATTGAAATCATGCGTCACGGTCAAGAAGACGAAGATCGTGTAAACCAAGTATTAATTCAGTTTGCCAAAAAACACAATGTAAAACTAGTTGCCACCAATAACACCTATTACGCAGAGAAAGAAAATGCACATGCGCATGATATTCTTTTATGTGTTAAGGATGGCGAAAAACAAGCTACACCAATAGGTCGTGGCCGTGGCTATCGTTACGGACTACCCAACCAAGAATACTATTTTAAGTCATCTGATGAGATGAAAGAGCTTTTTAAGGATATCCCTGAAGCTATCATCAATATTCAAGAAATTATAGACAAAGTAGACACCTTTACATTAGCACGCGATGTACTGTTACCAGCTTTCGATATTCCTGAAGAATTTCAATTCGAAGAGGACAAATTAGATGGCGGTAAGCGTGGTGAGAATAAATTTCTACGTCATATCACCTATGAAGGTGCCAAGAAAAGATATGGCGAAATTACACCTGCTATTGATGAACGACTAGACTTTGAGCTTAAAGTAATTGAAAAAACCGGCTACCCTGGTTACTTCTTAATTGTTGAAGATTTTATTAGGGCTGCGAGAGCTATGGATGTATCCGTTGGTCCTGGTCGTGGATCTGCTGCAGGATCTGCCGTTGCCTACTGTTTATGGATTACGAATTTAGATCCTATTAAGTACGACCTACTTTTTGAGCGTTTCCTAAATCCGGATCGTGTAAGTATGCCCGATATTGATATTGATTTTGATGATGAAGGGCGTGGTCGCGTAATGGATTATGTGATCGATAAATATGGTTCAAATCAAGTAGCACAGATTATCACTTATGGTACCATGGCTGCTAAATCCGCCATTAGAGATACAGCTCGTGCGTTAGATTTGCCTTTGCAAGATTCAGATCGCATGGCGAAGCTCATACCCGATATGTCTAAGCTGAAAAAGATAATTGGGGTCGATGAAAAAATCTTAAGAGCGAAATTCAGGTCAGAAGATTTAGAAAAGATAAACGAACTTTTAGCGATATCCGAAGGTGATGGTCCTGAATCAGAAACACTGAATCAAGCTTATATCCTAGAAGGCTCCGTACGTAATACGGGTATTCATGCCTGTGGGGTAATTATTACTCCTGATGATATTACCAAGTTCGTTCCCGTGGCACTTGCTAAAGATTCTGAGATGTACTGTACGCAGTTTGACAACTCGGTAGTGGAAGATGCAGGATTGTTGAAGATGGATTTCTTGGGATTAAAAACACTGACTTTAATTAAAGATACCGTTAAGATCGTGAAAGCGAAACACGGTGTTGAATTAGACCCAGAGAATTTTCCGCTAGATGACATAAAAACATACGAACTCTTCCAAAGAGGAGAAACTGTTGGGGTGTTTCAATATGAATCTCCTGGTATGCAGAAGCACATGAGGGCGTTAAAACCTACTGTTTTTGCAGATTTAATTGCCATGAACGCCTTGTATCGTCCTGGTCCAATGGAATATATACCGAGTTTCATTGCACGTAAACACGGTACCGAAGAAATTGTATATGACCTTGATGCTAATGAAGAATACTTAGCAGAAACCTATGGTATTACGGTATACCAAGAGCAAGTGATGCTGCTCTCGCAAAAGTTAGCGGACTTTACAAAAGGTGAAGCCGATGTCTTGCGTAAGGCGATGGGTAAAAAACAAAAGCACGTACTAGATAAAATGAAGCCAAAGTTCATTGAACAAGCTTCTGCCAAAGGACATGCCGTTGATAAATTAGAGAAAATTTGGAAAGATTGGGAAGCATTCGCAGCCTACGCCTTTAACAAATCTCACTCCACCTGCTACGCATGGATCGCTTACCAAACCGCATATTGCAAAGCCCACTACCCTGCCGAATATATGGCGGCGGTATTGAGTAATAATATGAATGACATTAAACAGGTTACCTTCTTCATGGAAGAATGTAAGCGAATGGGCTTAGAAGTATTGGGACCAGATGTAAATGAATCGTATTACAAATTTGCGGTGAACGATGCCGGTGCTGTCCGTTTTGGAATGGGTGCCGTAAAAGGTGTTGGTCGTGGTGCTGTTGAAACCATCGTTGAAAACAGAAAAGAAGAAGGAGAATACAAATCAGTTTTTGATTTTGCGAAACGAATAGATCTTCGTGCCGCCAATAAAAAAGCATTTGAAAGTTTAGCCGTTGCCGGTGGTTTTGACTCGTTCGGTGATACGCATAGAGCACAATATTTTCATAATGAAGGAGACGGAGTCACCTTTTTAGAAAAAACTATAAAGTATGGTGCCAAGTTTCAAGAAAGCGAGAACTCTAGCCAAGTAAGTCTATTTGGCGATGCCAGCGAAGTACAAATACCAGAACCTGAGGTACCACCATGTGAAGAATGGGGTACGATGGAAAAACTACGTCGCGAGAAAGAAGTAGTAGGTATTTATATTTCCGGTCACCCGCTAGATGATTTTAAGACTGAAGTAAAGGCATTCTGTAATGCCAATATAGCCTGTTTGCATGATTTACCAACCTATGTGAACAGAGAACTTACGTTTGCCGCCGTAATTACAGATGTGCAGCATAGAGTTTCTAAAAACGGAAAAGGATGGGCAGCATTTACCATGGAAGATTATACGGACTCTTATGAATTCAGGATTTTTGGGGAGGAGTATCTAAAATTCAGGCACTTTTTAATGATTAATTCATTTGCCTACGTAAAACTATTTGTTCGTGACGGATGGATGAATAAGGATACCGGTAAAAAAGGAGACCCTAGAATGCAGTTCAATAGCTTCATGCTATTACAAGAAGTTATGGAAACATACGCTAGAAAGCTTACCATAAAACTGAATATTGCCAATCTCAAAGAAGAGAATGTACGCACATTAAAAGAAACCTTTACCAATCATAAAGGAGAACACAATGTCAACTTTATCGTTTATGAAATGCAAGAAAAAATCAAGGTAACTTTAAACAGTAGAAAACAAAAAGTAAATATTTCTACCGAGTTATTACAACTTTTAGAAAAACAAGACGTTCACTTTAAACTGAATTAAAGCGGTATATATCAAGTTTAAGAATTGAAACGGTAGTTTTTTCATTCACAAATACCTAGCTAAACTATTTTATCTAGCATAAGAAGTAAGAAAAGAACTATATAAATTGATAAATTAGCTTGATACCTTTATAGGTAAAACGAATTGTTGACCTGTAAGGAAACAGAAGAATAATTGACTAAATTTGCATAATCAATAAAAGATATTAAGATGGCATTAGAAATAACAGATGCTACTTTTGACGAGGTAGTTTTAAAAAGCGATAAACCAGTAGTAGTAGATTTTTGGGCAGCATGGTGTGGTCCTTGTCGTATGGTAGGTCCTATCATCGACGAAGTTAGTACTGAATATGACGGCAAAGCTATTGTTGGTAAAGTTGATGTTGATGCAAATCAAGAATTTGCAGCTAAGTACGGAGTACGTAATATACCTACCGTATTGGTTTTCAAAAATGGTGAAATTGTAAGCAGACAAGTAGGAGTATCTCCTAAGAAAGTTTACACAGATGCTATTGACGCAGCTTTGTAAGCACAATACACGCATATAAAAGATAAAAAGAGCTGGCATATGTCAGCTCTTTTTATTTAGCACAATTTTAATTAGACCAATACAGCTAGTTAAAATGTCTTTATTATCTTTAGAATTGTGAATCTACAATCAGAATTAAACAAATCATCTCTATTCTCTAACCTAGAGCTTCTTGCTAACCAAGTAGTAGAAGGTTTCATTAGCGGAATACACAGGAGTCCGTTTCATGGGTTCTCTGCAGAATTTGCGGAGCATAAAATCTATAACAATGGAGAAAGCACCAAACATATAGATTGGAAACTTTTTGCAAAGACCGATAAACTCTACACAAAGCGATACGAAGAAGAGACCAATTTAAGGTGTCATATGATACTAGATAATTCTGCATCTATGTATTATCCTCAGGTAGATAATTTAAGCATTGATTCTTTAAACAAAATAGGATTTAGCGTCTTGGCAATTGCTGCCCTAATGAACGTGCTTAAAAGACAGCGTGACGCCGTTGGTTTAAGTATTTATTCAGATGCCTATAATTATTATGCTCCCGAAAAAGGAAGCGAGCGTCATTTTCAAATGCTATTGGCGCAGTTAAGTGCAGTTGGCATGGCAAAGAATCCACCGAAGGAAACAAATACTTACACCTATTTGCATCAAATTGCAGAGAATATTAAACGCAGAAGTCTCATTTTTCTATTTACCGACATGTTTCAAACCGAAAAAAATGATGATGAATTGTTCGAAGCACTCCGTCATTTGAAATATAATAAGCATGATGTCGTACTTTTTCACCCGATGGATAAACAGCGCGAATTATTCTTTAATTTTGAAAATACACCGAAGAGATTTGTAGACGTAGAAACCGGCGAACATTTAGACTTGTATGCCGACAATATCAAAGAAGCTTATAATGAACGCATTACCGCTTATTTATCTGATATAAAAATGAAATGTGCCCAGTATAAAATCAAATATGTTGACATTGATATACAGCGAGATTTCTCTACCGTGCTCAATACTTTTCTCGTAGAAAGAAATAAATTTCTCTAGACTGAAAAAAAAAGTAAAAAAAATGTTTGCGCAATACAAATAACTACATATATTTGCACTCGCTAAACGCCACGGTCTGGTAGTTCAGTTGGTTAGAATACCTGCCTGTCACGCAGGGGGTCGCGGGTTCGAGTCCCGTCCAGACCGCTAAATGGGAAATCAAAATCCCTCAAAACCTTGTAAATCATATGATTTACAAGGTTTTATGTTTTTAGGACAATCATAGAATTTGGTTCTATTTGATTCTAAAAGGTCACAAATCGTCAACATCTTTTATTTTTCATTATCTATGTTGACAGATTATGTAACTTACTCATAATTAATATAGTTGATTTGACTTTCGTCCAACAATGTTTAACCATTAAAGACGACAACTATGCGAACTTCTTCAACATTTTCTATCCTATTTTGGATATACGGTAAACGTGCCATAAACAACAAAGCAAATCTTTACTTAAGGGTTACCCTTAACGGTCAACGTGTCAACATCAGTCTTAAAAAGAAAATCGATGTTACCACTTGGGACGAAAAGCTACAGATGTAGGCTTCCCTAAAATAATAAGTAACAAAAGAAATTCTGGATTCGATTATGAACAAGATTAATCTTTCAGCATATAACCCTATTACGGATATTCAAGACAATATCATATTTGCCAATAATGGCAATGTCGTCCTATGCTATGAAGGAACGCTACCAGAAATCTATTCACTATCCGAAAAAGACTTTGAAGATATACACGGTGCTTGGTTTCAGGCTTTAAAATCATTACCCATTGGTACAGTAGTACAAAAACAAGATATATACCTTAAAAAGGTATATTCTTCAGAACAGCTTCCTAATAAAACGTTTTTAGAAAAAGCAACTCACGACCACTTCAAAGGGCGTGACTATATGGAACATCGTTGCTTTTTGTTCTTCACGCTCACTAAGAATAAAGCCTTAAATAATTCAAAATATGTTAATCCTTTTCGTGAAATTTCTAAAGGGATTGTTCAAGAATTAGATGATACTATTAAGAGCTTCATAGGTTCGATTAGTGATTGATTCCATTTCCTTCATAAACAATAGCCGAAAAATGAAGTTTATTTCGCTTAAAGCGGAAGAGATACAGCATCTTACTAATGGATATTTCAATGGCTTCAATGAAGGTTTTGATACAGACATAATACTAGATAAAAAAAGCGTCAATATTGGCGAAAACCATTTTGATGCCCTTGCCATCAATAGCGAACTGTGCTTTGGCGAAAGTGTACAGAGTAGCAAGACCAATGAGAAATTCACTTCTGACGATTTTGTATTTCATCAAGGGTTTATTGATGGCTTAGGGCTTACGCTTAACGAAAACCACATCGTTAACCAGATTTTGTATTTGGATGACAAACAGAAGTGGCGTAAGATGTTAGATAAAAAAGTTGAAGAACTCAATAAAAGTTCAAATTTTGGTTCACAGAATAAAGTAGTACTTGGCAAAATTCAACACATTTTAGACCAAATTAATGCCGATGACAATGCTCGTATTATTCGTGGTCATTTAAACATCATTTACTGGGATAAAAACCCAAAAAACCTAAGCCAAATAGGTTCTAAAATCAAAACCGAATTTAAGGAATTGGATATCATTCCATATTATCCAAGAGGTGAAGAACGGAAAAATTATATACTAAACAGTTACTGCTGTTTTTCTTCAAACTTCTCAAATAACGATTTATATGTAACGGATTTGAAACACGCTTTATGCCTGTTAATTAATAACACAAATTATAATTCAGATGCCACCGGAATTATCTTTAATGATAGGGAACATAATGTTCCTGTTTTAAAAGATGTTTGGGACGAACGCAAGAAACGCATTAAGGCACGAAACTTTGCCATTTTTGCGCCAACTGGCGAAGGCAAATCTTTTTTGGCCAATAATATTCTACGCCAATATTTTGAAAGTGGTGTACGTCTAGTTATTATAGATTTGGGTGGCTCGTACACCAAATTTGCCAAACTCTATCCCGAACAATATACGGTACTTCGGTATGAGAGTGGAAAGAACTTAGGTATTAATCCTTTTTATATAAGTGATACAAATGACCTAACACCTGAGCGTTTGGAAGACTTGTCTGTTTTCTTGTTTGAACTGTTTGCTTCAGATTTAAAGGTTACAAAAGCACAATCGGTTTCGGTCAAAAAGATATTGCGTCATTATTACGATAGCACTTCTGAAAATCACTCGTTGGATGGTTTCTATCAATTCATTGAAATAAATCAAAAAGACCTTCTGAATACATTAAAAATCCATCCCGACTACTTCAATGTGACAAGCTTCTTGCACGTAATGTCCGAATATGTCGGCGATGGTCTATATAGCTTTCTGTTTGAAGTGAGTGAAGACCAGACCTATAAAATTGAAGACAAACGATTGATTGTTTTTGAACTGGATGAAGTTAAGGACAATAAGGAAATCCTGTCCGTAATGTTGAAGCTGATTAAGTCAGCCATCCAAAGAACCATTTGGAAAAACAGAGCTGAAAAAGGCATTATCCTATTTGATGAGTTTGCTAAACAACTCAAGTTTGACAACGTACTGGAAAGCGTCGAGTTCTACTACCAAGCCATTCGTAAACAAAATGGTGCGATTGGTATTATTCTTCAATCCATAAATCAGCTTCCGAACAATTCGACTTCCGCCAGTATACTAGAAAACACACAGGTCATATATAGCTTGAACAATGAAAAGGGCTATGAGGAACTAGTCAAAAGGCTCAACCTATCAAGCCACGACCCTAACCAATTAAAGTCCATCAAAAACAATCTATCGGGACCACGCAAGTACACCGAAATGTTTATCAAAATTGGGAAGGAAAGCAACATTTTTCGTCTTGAAGTTCCCAAGGAAGTATATGCGGCTTATTTGACCGATGGACAGGAAAATGAAGAAATAATGAAGCTCTACGATGAGTATCACGATATGGAAAAAGCAATAATTCAATTCACATCTAAAACATAATAATATGAAAGTAAAAATCTTAGTACTCGCAATGGCATTACTGTTCAGCTTAAATATCAAAGCACAGGGAATGCCCACTTATGACAACACCAATTTTGTCAGTTTGATAAAACAACTTGTAGAATCTGGAAAGCAGACGGCTCAAATGATTAAGTCAGTACAGTTCTTAAAAGATGCAAAGGAAAGCATTGAGAAAGTATCAAGTGTGGTGCAACAGCTCAGAGCGGTTCAGGAAATTGCACAAAATAATCAACGCCTTATCAATGTAATGCAAAACGATTTACAGGATATTTTAAACTCGCCTTACATCAAACCAGAGGAAGTCACTCGGGTTGCGGAATCATTTGATGCCATAGTCCAAAACTCTTTGGACACGGCTGATTTTATGGGCGAAATCTTATCCAGTGATAATCTAAAAATGTCTGATGCAGAACGTGCTGAAGTGTTAGAACAGAAAAAACAGGAATCTAAGGAAATGGTTTCCAATATCAACACGAGAACCAAACGCTACAGGGATATTATTTCCTTCAGGAAAATGCAGGATAAAGTAAATAATCGCGAAACAGAATACTGAAAATGACCGCAACCATCATTTTAGGAATTGGACTGGAATACATCGACGCAGTATTTCAAACAATACAAAATAGCAGTTTCTCGCAATACACTATTGCCGGAATGAAAACGCTTGCAGTACTGTTTTTTCTGGTTAATATCCTTAAAAAATATAATGAAGGTATTGCGGATAAAGATGGTTACACTTGGGGATTAAGTCCAGGGGAACTTATGAAGAATTTTGCGATTGTTATTCTGGTCATATTCTCGACACAGGTACTCGGTTTCTTTGATAGCATCTTGGTATCCATAGAAGGGCAATATCGTGGTACAGCACCCGCCTTATTACCCTTACAGATGCAAGATATTCCCATTGAAGAGGACGTTAGTATAATCGAAGTTGCACAAGCTGCTATGACGCTCTTATATGAAGCTCTAGTGACACCGCTTTACGGATTCAAAATACTTGCATTCATCATAAGTCTTTTTCTCTGGATTTTGGATTTGTTCATCTACCCGCTATTTCTTGCAGAACGCTATTTCTTATTGGGCATAATGCAAGCCTTCTTCCCCTTGGTTATAAGTCTAGCAGTTTTTGAAAAATTCCGTTCGCTTGCTTATACATTTTTCAAGTTGTACGCTGCGGTCTATATGTGGGTACCAGCCTTCTTTTTGGTCAATGTATTTGTAAACGCACTCTATACTGAAATCAACACTAATTTCTGGACAAACCTTTTTGGAACAGATGTTGGCCAAGGCTTTTTTGCACCTGTGGTTCAGCTTGGGTCGGTTGGTTTCATTGTTTTTCTGAAATTCAAATTATATAAACGTGCTACATCTTTCACGCTCAGATTGTTTACTAGCTAATTCCAATAAAAATGAAAACACCTTATAAAAATATCTATGCAGTCTTAAAATTGAACAGGTTTATCGTGTTAGCAGTTGTCATTTTTGCAATGTTATCCAGCACTTTTTCAGTATGGATGGCTTTTACTACGAATAAAAATGCGCTCAATAGTGCATTTGCCATTAATACCGATGGCAGCATTATTCCGTTGAAGCTCGTTACCCAAAAAGAAAATTTTAGAGTTGAAGCTTTGGCGCATTTAGACCTGTTCCACAAGTATTTCTATAACATTGATGCCAGTAATTATGAACGGAATCTTGAAAAGGCACTTTGGCTAGGTAATAGTTCTGTGGATAATTTATATCGTCAGAAAAAAGCTGATGGTGTCTATAACCGATTGCTGCAATACTCGCTAGTTCAGAAAGTACTAAGCATTGATTCACAAATCGAAGAACAAAACGGAACGTATGTTTTTAGGACTGTTACCGTCTTTGAAATAAATAGAGGTTCAATAATAGACACTTACGAACTTGTTTCTAGTGGAAACTTAATTCCAGTTGATAGAAATTTTCCAAACAATCCGCACGGATTGTTGGTTACAAACTATTTCGAGAACACCTTAAAAAAATTAAACGATGAAAATTGAGCCGATAATCGGCATTTAAAATACCACGATTATGAAAGTAGAAAAAAATAAAATAGTCTTTGCAGCGGTGCTAGTTGTGATTTTCATATTCCTAATTTCCTATTCTATGATGGTTATGGGCGATGATAAAAGTGAGAATGAAAATCTTGAACAGACCTTAGTTCCAGATTTAGAGGAAAACCAAAAAGAATACGATTCAAAATTAGATGCTATTAATGACTTAAAGGAAGTACGCGAAAATAATGCGCCTAGCATCTACGACGAAAAATTTTTGGATTCAACAGGTCTTTACAATCCTGATTTACCAGAACAAGAAAAAGAACGCATTGTAGATAGTATTTATGAAGCTGGCAAAATTCAATATTCTGAAAAGCGATATCAAAACTTTGGACAAAAAAAGTCGTTCAAAAAAATACGCAACAAGTTGATTCAACCGATATCAAGAGAGAACAAAAAATTGAAGCGAAAGAATTGGGTTTGGAACATCAATTGTTCTTTGCCGCTTCGCCTAAACCCAATGCCGTTTCAATTATAGGCAATACAGATGAAAGTATCTATGTCATCGTCGATGGTGACCAAATCGTAACGGCAAATACTAGATTAAGAATGCGCCTTACCAAATCGGCAACTATCAATGGTAAGCTGATGCTAAAGAATACGCCAGTTTTTGGATTTATTAGTTTTCAGCCCAATCGGGCTTTAATTGAAATTGAAAATATAAAGCATCATCCAACCAAACTCAAAGCCTTCGATTTATCGGATGGTAGTGAGGGTATCTATGTACAGAATAACTTTCGAGCAGAAGCCACCACCGAAGTTTTGGACGATATAATTGGCGACATTAATATCCCTACCGTTCCACAAGTTGGTGGTATATCCAAAGTACTCAGACGTAACAACCGAAACGTAAAAGTTACGGTATTGAACAATTATAAATTAATTCTAAAACCTAAATTATGAGCCCATAATGGGCATTTAAAAACACACTCTTATGAAAAAGTATATCATAATTTCCACTCTTGTTTTAAGTTTCGCTTTCGCGAAAGCGCAAACATCTACAGTCCTCGATACCATTTATGCCAACGACACCAAAAACGTTGCGTTATTCTTCCCTGAACCTATTCGGCAAGGTATAACCGGTTCAGATAATTTTGTTTTTACCTACAATCGTGAAAAAGAACAGTATTTTGGACTTCTACAAGCAAAGCCTGGCAAAGAAAGTAATCTACTGGTAGTCAATAGAAATGGTTCAAATTTTTCGTATATTGTAAGATATAAAAAACAGCTATCTAAGCTCAATTATTTCATTCCGCTATCCAATAGTATCGGAAATGAGAAACCAATTATGGTCGATTCGATTCTTGCTGAATCTACTGAAGAACGTGTAGATAATAGAACGTATTACTATCAAAAATTCTGTTCTTATCTTCTTAATAGAAATCAGCATATTGGTCGAATTAAAAAGCGAAATGAAGGTATCGTTTTGAGTGTTGAGAATATTGTTTTTGATAAGGAAGAACTCTACTTCGTTATCCAGATTGAGAATAATTCTACTTTGGATTACGATTTAAATTTTTTGAACCTTTCGATTGAAACAAGACAAAAAGGGAAAAGAAAATCGTTACAACGCCTGTATCAAGAACCAACGTACAAACACAATCTGCCTTCAAAAATTGCAGAAAGTGAAACTGTGCGTTTCGTTTATGTATTGCCCAAATTTTCATTATCTAATGACCGTAGGGCGATTTTAGAATTGAACGAGAAAGATGGCGAACGCAATATTGAACTGAAAATATCACATAGATATATTAATAACCCAAATTAATAATATTATGAAAAAAATTGTTGTTTTCTCGCTCGTACTGCTGTTCCTTTCTTGTGCTGATTCTGAAACTAAAATTTCGGGACCAAGTGCCACAGCCCAAATCGTCATCGAAAGCTTTTATGAGAAAGATAAGGAAGCTTTAAAAGCCAACTCAACACCACAGGCATATTCTAATTATATGAATACTATAAATATGTTTAATGCGACGGTAAAGGATGATTCAAACTTTACTGTTTTGCAAGATACAATTATGGGTGACGTGGCTTGGGTAAAATATACAACAGCCTATGATAAGACACCAGGCCTTTTTAAACTGGTTAAGCAAAATGGCAAGTGGCTGGCAGATGCGAGAGGCTCAAAGGATAAATCGCCTTTTTAGTTATCCCCATAATTGACTACTTTCCATACTGTCCCATTACATACTTGGTTACCAATGCGCCATTAGGCTTTTTACAGTTTTCTGGAAAGTCGGAAAAGTAGATGCAATCCGGAAGACCATCCTTAAATTTTACAGTTACGACACCTGTTTGTTTTCCTAACAATCCGCTAAAATCATAATTGGCCTTCAATGCAATCGTTTGGGTTTTATCTTGTGATTTAAACTCGCGCACATTAGCAATACTATTACCAACATATCTATTCATCGCCCAAGTTTTGGATTGATTTTTCAATATGTCATTTAACAATTTATCATAGTTTTGGTCACCACCGGGCCCACCTAGTATCTTGATTTTTTCATAATTGCTCATTCCCTTTAAACGAACGGGTTGCTGCTGGTTGGCGAAGGCCAATAGGTTATTGGCGAATTGTACTATACTTTTTGAGTCACATTGGTTCAATCTAAAGAAATTGGACATATCACTCTGTAACGCTTTGGCTTTGTGTATCTGATCTACCGAATTGCCCATCGCATCGGGATTGGTATACATATCGATAACAGTCCGCAAGGCGTTCTGATCTTGCTGTGCGACCAAACGCATTTTTGCGGCATACAATTTAGGATCAGCGTAAATATCCGTACCTACTGTTTTCCAAGCAATGCAATACCTGCTAATTTCTACACCCCAGCCATCTGTAGTCACATTTTCACGCGAGCAAACTTCGGTCATTATTTCTACCTTATCTTCTGGAAGCTGATTTGGACAAAGGCTACCAAAAGTGTTTAAATAGGTACTTAAAATCATTAGAAAATGACTACCGTTGACATCTAATTCAATATTCTCGAAATGACCACGGTAGATGTAATCAAAAAACGCAGCATTGTTAAGCCCTAAAGTCTTGAACTGCATTGTGCCCTCATCCTTTCCGTTGGTGTTTAGATAGGTAATACGATCCTGGCTTTTAGCTAATTTTTGCTGTTGTTGTGCCGCTCGTTGCTGTTCTACCAAATCCTTTTTTCTGGAATCGAAAAGCCTGTTAAGTTTCTGATATTGAGCAGATTGCGAAGGTAAATAATCCTTAAACTCATTTTGCAAACGTTGAAATGCATTATCATCTGCCTCTGCTATTTGGCTCTCAATATTGCTTATCTGACTATTGATTAAGCTTTCTTTTGCTGATACTAGGGTTATCTCACCATTTTTTACTTCCTCGTATCTCGAAAATGGCCCGTAATCCTGTTTGAAATCCCTGATTTTCCGATTGATTTGTGCTATATCCAAAATCTGATTGACCGAGGCTAAATCACTTTTAATAGTATTCTGAAGCAATACCTTCGCTTTGGTATCTAATTGATATTGAAGTTCGGTTTGCTTTGACTGGGAAGCTTCAAGATATAGTTGTTGTGCCTGTTGCATAAGTTCTGCTAACCTCGCAAGCGACTGTTTTTCGTTATTTAGTTTCTCAATGGAAGCCAGAATCCCGTCGAGCTGTGTGTCCACTTTTTTAGCAATTAGGGCATTAATTTCTATGCTGGTTCGCTTTAGTTCACTATCCAGAAGCACAGCGTAATCACGAACCAAACACTGTTTAAATTGCGACAGTCGGGTTTTGGAAACGCTGTTTCCCGACAAGGTAGCCAGTTCTTTTTTTAGTTGATTGCGTTTGGCATCTACTGTTGCAACTTTGCTGATAATATCTGGGTTGCCAGCCGCCAGATAGTAGTTGGAAATAACATTTTGGAACACCCAATTGTAATGTGGGTCGTTCCTATAATTTCCTTTGACAAAACAAACTTGAACCTTTCGAAAATCCTTTACTGCTGTTTTTTGCGAAAGTTCTGAGTATGCTTTCCCTCGATACGGTTCAAAATAGGCTTTTGAGAAATAATTAGTGGCCAATTTTTCAATCTTCCCTCGTTGCATATAGCGCAAAGAAGCCGTTTCCGGATATTCTTGTTTTACCAAATTCATCCAACTCACCAAATCCTTACAGTTCTGTGCATTTATTAGAACAGCACTTAACGTGAAAATCATAAGACATAGAACTTTTTTGGTCAGCATTGGTTAGATAGTATTATTGGTATGGTTTTGAATCAGTTTCTATAAATATATAATCATTTGTGAAGCATACAATCTAATCATTGATAATTAATATTGTTGAATACACCCTCGGTAATCTGAAGGGTTTCACCAGTATCCGAGTTTTCTACATTGTATTCAAACTCACCTGAAATAGTTTGTGCCTCTTTATCAATAGCGGTAATTCTTAAAAACCCAGAACTACCATCCGTATCAAAATCCACATTAGGACCACCAGTTTCATAGGGTGCATACCCGCCACCGAATGTTAGTTCTAACGGGTTATCGACTGGATTATTTACCTGAGCACCTTCAAATACCAGATCAAAACTTGCCCCTGCCATCGCAATGATGATAGCTTCACCTTCGGTAATATTTTCAAATAGGTCAATGCCTGCTATTACCAATGAGAAGAAGGCAGCGTTTTCATCGAGTTCAGCTGAAATTGTGGGCACACCTCTGTCAATGGGTATGGCCTCAAAATCATTTCCGTTGATTTTTGCAGTGATAAATGTAGCGCCCAACTCACCGTTATTATCATCCGATGTTACTGAGTCATCGTCGCTACTACAAGCAATTAATAGCATTGAAAGTAAAAATGGAATAAAATATCTCATAAGTCCTTGTTTAATTTAAAAGCAATATGTGTAAATATTTCTAAATTATCCATAGAAAATGTATGATCGTAGTTAATTTTTAGCTTAACGTATAAGATTAATTGTTTTTCCGTTTTTAATGATTATTTTAAATGCCCAAACCAAATTTTAATGAAACCACTTTTCACATTATTATTATGCTTATGCTATTTGATGTCGTTTGGGCAGTTTAAAGTTGCGGACTCTCTGGAAAATGTCATCAAAAACTATAATTGGATTGATACTACTTTTGTGAATCTGAGACAGAGTTATACCGCCAAGAAGATGTTACAAACACCTTCTGACTCATCTTGGCTGTCATACAACTTAAAGACCTTATCGCTTGCCGAAGAATTGGACTATGAAAAAGGAAAGTTGCTTGCGAGTAATAATGTCGGTGTAGTATATCACTATTTCCTATCTGACCCACTCACCGCGTTGGATTACTATCAAAAGGCCTATACTATTAGTGAAACAGATTCCTTATTCAAGCGATATCAATTTGCTTTGCTTACCAATATAGGACTTATCCATTACGAACAGGAGGATTTTGATAAGGCATTGCCTATATTCAAAAAATTGTTGACGTTTCCACAGCGCAAAAGTAATACGCTTTCCAATATTGGCAACATCTTTGGTCTTCGGCAACAAACAGACTCTGCCACCTACTATTTCAAAGCTTCCATTATTGAAGCAGAACGTATTGGTGACGTATTGCAGATTGTCAATGTAAAAAGCAACTTAGGTTTGGTGCAGGCACAGGGCGGACAGCTAAATGAAGGTTTGGAAAATACTTCGACCAGCCTTCAAATGTTGGATTCCCTTAATCTTGAAATATTACGAGTTCCTGTCTATATCAATGCTGCAGAAGTATATATGCACAGCAATGATTTGGAAAAAGCCGAATCCTATGCACGGGTAAGCCTTAATGCGGTCAAATCATTGAACAATTTATATACTGAGACCAAATCGCTTCAAACCTTGGCGAAGATTCAAGAAAAAAAGGGCGACTACCATGAGGCACTTGAAAACTTTAAAGCCTATACTATTTTAAACGACAGTCTTATAAACACGGATCGCAAAGTGGAAATTTCTCGTAAGGAAATTCAATATGAAGCCGATAAAAAGGAAGCCTTGGCATTGGCTGACGCGGAACGACAACGTACCATTAAAAATGCATCCATACTTGGTGGAAGCGGTATTATTCTAGTATCTTTATTTGCTTTTGTACTTTACCGCAGAAAGCAAAAGGCAGATATGGACAAAAAGGAAGCCCAGTTCAAAGCCACGGTTGCCGATGTTGAATTGAAAGTACTGCGAGCGCAAATGAATCCTCATTTTATATTCAATAGTTTAAACTCAATTGGCGATTACATTCTCAGAAATGACAGTCAAGCTGCTAGCGATTATTTAGGTAAATTCGCCATGTTGATGCGTATGACCTTAGAAAATTCGGATAAGAAAGAGATTACTTTGGCAGAAGATACTGCACTGCTAAACACCTATCTTACCATAGAGCAAAAACGTTTTGAAAATGCCTTTAATTTTGAAATTCAGGTAGATGATGATTTGGATATAGATGAAGTACTGTTACCACCAATGCTTTTGCAGCCTTTTGTAGAGAACAGTATCATCCACGGTTTGTCCACAATGGAAAAAGGTGGGAAAATTGAAATCACATTTGAAAGTCAAAACAACCAGTTGGTTTGTTCGGTGGACGATAATGGTGTAGGGCGAACGTCCACTAAAGCATCAACACGTATGGTTGGAAAAAGTTCTAAAGGAATCACTATTACACAAAACCGTATTGATGTACTCAACAGGACAAAAAACACCAATGGTTCCGTGAGGATTATTGACAAGGATACTGGCACTAAGGTGATTGTAACATTACCGTTACAATTGGCCTAGTGTTTATCCTAAATTCAATTTGAAGTTTTTTTTATCTTTATGGACGGAACGCGATTTACTTTGACTTGAAAATTACTATGATAAAAACCTTGATTGTTGATGATGAAACCCATTGCATCAATAGACTATTGCACTTAATTGAAAGACGACCAAACACCTTTGAAGTTATCAGTACTTGCCGAACAGTTGAAGCTGCTATTGACGTGGTGAAAAACAATCAAGTGGATTTGGTGTTTTTGGATATCGAAATCAAGGACAAAACAGGATTTGATTTTCTTCGCCAAGTAGAACATATTTACTTCAATACCATATTTACAACTGCCTTTGATAACTATGCTATCAAGGCTTTTAAGTACAGTGCCTTTGATTATCTAATGAAGCCTATCGATGTGGATGAGTTCAACGAATCTATAGAACGCCTTAGCAAAACATCAGCTAAAAGTCAGAAAAACATTCAGGTGAAAGGCTTGCTTGAAAATGTTGAACAGAAGCAACCTAATCTACTGACCATTTCTTCGGTAGAAGGTTTTGAAACCATTCCTGTAGCGAACATTGTTCATTTAGAAGCGAGTGGAAATTATACGTATATCCATACCGATGACACCAAAAAAACGGTCACCAAACCCATAAAGTTCTACCAAGACCTACTTGATAAAGATTTATTTTTTAAATGTCACAAATCGCATCTCATCAAGTTAGACCAAGTAAAAAATTACCATAAAGGAAAACAAGCCTATGTGGTTATGACCAATGGCAATCAAGTTCCCATAGCCGTGAGGCGTAAGGATGAGTTTTTGGGCAGGTTTAATTAAGATAAAGGCTTCCTGTTTCTATATTTCATAACTGAGATCGACGATTCCATCTTAAATGCTGTTACTTATTAAAGAGGAAGCCTTTGCTCAATACCGATGTAATGAAATAACAAAGCGCCTTTTTGATGAAAGTTGTTTTTTAGGTTTTCGATAACTTAATTTCCCAATAGCCTTGCGTGCCACCGTGACGTATTAAAAAGCCTTTATTTTTTTAGTGCGTTTATATGTTTGCCCACAGGGGATTCATTGATGCCTAAAGCTTCAGCTATTTCAGTATAAGTAATAGTAGTATTGGTTGCAATAAGTTTAAGTACTTCTTTTTGTCTTTTAGTAAGTGCATCTATAGCATCTATTGCACCACCTGTTACACCACCCATTGCACCACCTGTTACACCACTTTCTTTATCATCATCTCTAATAGTAGATTCATCAGCAACTTCTTTAACACTAAAAGTCATTCTAAGGAAATTATCTGAAAACCTGAAGCTCTCTTTCCCATAGTGTTCTAAAATACGAGGGATGCCAGAACCTAATTGTTCAATGTAGGCTTCCCCTTATTAGGACACCTCTAAATTCGATAAATAATTATTATTTAGGTCAGGTTTGATGAAGAATT
>NZ_CANMTX010000007.1 GCF_947500985.1 uncultured Maribacter sp. | reverse complement strand
ACAGTTGGCAGTAACAGTTGGCAGTAACAGTTGGCAGTAACAGTTGGCAGTAACAGTTGGCAGTAACAGTTGGCAGTAACAGTTGGCAGTTTTTTTAACGCTGCGCGTTATTTGTATTAAGTACAAAATACTAAGCTGTTCGTGTTAGTTCTTGGTAATTCTTACTTTTTACTTTTCGCTATCTACGACTTAATACGTTGTACCTCCTACTTGATTCTCTTTACTTAATACTTTGTACCTCTTACTTTGTACTTTGTACTTATTACGCTGTAGTTTTTACTCTTTAAAAACGAAATGTCAGTTCGAGTGGATTTTTTACTGAAGCATAGCGGAAGTGAAAAATTTGTATCGAGAACCCTCTCGTTTACCGAACCTGTTCTCGATACAAATTTTCTCGTACCTCGAAATTCACTCGAACTGACAGTGGTACTCACTAACGAAAACAACTGAAAACTGAAACTGCTTACTGCCTACTGAAAACTGCCTACTTCACCAATAAGATCTTCCACCGTTTCCATAGCGTTCAACTTCTCGGCAGATACCAACACCTCTAAATCATGGTCTGTTTCAACCAATATAATAGGATAGGTATACTTATGCCCAAACTTACTTTTATAATTTTCTTGGAATTCGTCTTTATGAAAGAATTCTAGCTCGTAGCCTTTGGCTAACAAACTTTCCCTAAACCCTTTCCACTGTTTGTTCTCGGTAAAACTGCCATAGGTTAAACTGCAGAGATTGCAGTTATAGGTAGCTGGGTTGATAATTTTATGGGCAAAATCTAGCATTTTACTACCAGCATCGCTATTGGCATTATAGATAAATAGAATTTTCTTTGACATGCTTTTTTTGTCGTAAAAATACCCAAACCATACATAATTTTTAACCAGTTATGGTTTCCCGTAATGGAGTGTGAAATGTAAATTGTAGGTTTATTCTTTAGTGGTATATATTATAGGTAAGCTTTATTCACTAAAACAGGAAATAAACGAATTCTGTTACAGTTAAACGTTTATGTGCAACTCAGTTGAAACTAAAATAAATAGAATATGAATAATTTAGATTTATTAACACAAGCAATTAGAGAAAAAAGACAAATTTCTTTTGAGTACAACAAACCAGGTAAAACTCCAGGACAAAGAATAGGCAACCCATATGCTATATTTATTTTAACTGCAAAATCAGGAGCTCAAAGTACAAAAGTACATCTTGTACAAACGGCAGGGGTTTCAGACAGTAAAGACATTAGCCCATTTCCTGATTTTAGAATGTTCAATATTCAAGAGCTTTCTAATATTATCTTATTGGATACAACGTTTAAAGCAAATAGTGAAAAATACAACCCAAGTTGGGAAGGTTATAAAGACGTAATAGCAAAAGTATAATGAGTGTTCCTTATCATAAAGAGCTGTTTAACAGCGGTAAAGTTAGACTATTCGTCAACTTATCAAACATCAAAGATGATGTTGCGGATGAAACCATGACGATGCACTTTTATGCAACCGATTCCAATGGTTTACCAATTTTCACAGAAACTTTGGCAATTGATGAAATCAGGAATTTGTATAGGCACTTAAATGCAATTTCTGTAATTAAGGATGAAACCAGTCAATCTGCTAAATTCATAGAAACATCAGATGAAATAGATTTGATACTGAATCAATTAAAAGAAAGTGATTTACAAACAATTCTAAGTCTATTAGAAAAATTTGAATCCCAAGAAAAAATAAAAGGCCTCCTAGATTCTTTATCTAGCTTGGAGATTGAAAATTTACATGGCGCATATCATCATAAGCTTATTTCCACTGAAATAGAAAATCTTGAAAAGCTAATTACCTTGGAAATTGGAGGTAGTATAACAAAAACCATTAGGAATCATGAAGAACTTCTTAAATATTCTGCAGGTCAACCTGAAAAGATTTTCCAGAATTGGATTGAAGCAAATTTGTGGGTTTTTGGAATTGAGTATATTACCAAACATGATGTAAGGAAAATTGCATTATTTAGTGAAGGAGATATTTTAATGGAATCAGTTGATGGGTATTTAGATTTAATAGAGCTTAAGCGTCCAACTCATTCGATTTTAAAATATGATGATAGTCATAGTTGCTATTATCCCCATCCTAATCTATCGCAGGTTATAGGGCAATCTCTTTTCTACCTTCAGAAACTTTCAGAATATAAATTGAACCTAGAAGCTGAATACGGGCTCAAAATAATTATGCCAAGAATTAAGATTATTGTAGGCAGGAACATTGATTTTAATCATGACCAAAGGGACTGTTTAAGAATGTTAAACTCTAATCTACAATCAATAAAAATTATTACTTACGATGACTTAGTTGTATTTGGGAAGTTGCTATTGAAAACCTACGAAACAGAAGAAGCCAAATGAGAACACCACATAACCGACTAGCTTACCTTTGCCAAGCAGCTTAATGCGCTTGGACGCTAAAAAGCCCAGACCTCACAAATAATGAAATGGATTAGCATAAATTAGTTTTATTACATAACCAAATGTATAGTATATACCATACGAAACACTAGTCATGAACAAAATGTTGTACGCAAATTAAGAACACACAATACCATAAGAAAACAGATGAAAAAAATAATCCAAATTCTCTTTTTGACTTTATTAATTTCTTGCAGTAACAAGTCAAACTATAATTACACAATAATCAACGAAGATACTGACAGAGCGTTTAATAAAACGAGAATTGAAATCCAATTAAAAGAAGAGATAAGCGAAGTAGACTTAAAAAATATTGCTCTAGAAATAAAAGACAGTAGAGATGATTTTGATAAAATTTGGATTTTTTATTTTCTACCTAATCAAGAACCTGGAAATGGAGCTTGGGCAACTACGCATTTTAAACCAGAACTAAATGTAAAAATTCTCGGAGCAACTAAAGAAGCCTCGGTCAAAATGAATACATCTAAAGTTACGGGCGAAATATTACATTCTTGGTTTGAAAATGACCCAATGCTTCCAAACAAAAAGTACTTGGTCAAAGAAAATGACAAACTATATATGAAATCGATTTATGCAAAAAGCAAGTTAGTCGGAGATGGTGGAGAAATGAAAGAAGAGGTTTTTATAAATAAATTAAAAAACGGGACAACAAGGTTCGATTACAAAAATAATCACGGAGAATACTACCTAATTGAAAAGAATGGAAACTTAGGTTTGTATGATGATTCCGGAAAATTTATGGAAGCAGAAAAGATTAAATGACCATACAATATCTACAATTTTATTTATCTAATAATAAAAAAACACTTCAAACCATTAACGCTAACAATTATTATAATGAAGAATTACTACATAACATTTTTAGCTCTTCTATTATCCTTATATTCTTTCTCACAAACAGATAAAAAATTAAATGAATTAGAAAATCAAAAGAAAAATATTGAACTAGAGATTGAAAACTTAACCGACTCAATAAGAAGTATTGATTTAAAAATAGCACAAATAAGGTCCCAAAAATTCTTGGACAAAATAAAAGACTCTTCACTTATTGCTATTGCGAGAAAAGGAGCTAAACTAAAAAACAGACCTAGTTTATATGCTGACATTATTTCAACTTTTAAAGAAAACAAGGAAGTTATTATTCTAGAATATCACGACAGTTACTTTGAAGTCTGCCAAGGCTCACTTTGTGGTTATATTAGCGAAATTTGGATTAAAAGTAATGACTCAATTTCTGAATTCATTAAATCAATTGAAACAGAAAAAAAACTTTATAACAGTTTAGAGGTTAGCACATCATCCTATAAATCCTCATCCTATAGCTCTTCAACCAAAAATACAAATTCAGGTAGCTCTTCTTATAAACCAAAGAGATATAAAAGTTCTAGAAATTATTATCGAGGTTCAAGAGGAGGTTGTTATTATATAAATTCAAACGGTAATAAAAGTTACGTTGCCAGAAGTCTTTGCAATTAATACGGTAAGCCAACTTTAGCCGATAAACCTAAACTAAGTGTTGACTTTGAACTTTTAATTTCAAGTATATTCATATTTCATTTTTTTCACAAGACAACTAATCAATTGCAATTACGTTAGCTATAATTCAAAAAAGTATAAAAAAATGGCAAATAGAAGTTATTTATATAATCTTGATTTCAATAGACTAGACAGACCCAAGACTCCAGAAGATTCTGTGTTAAGTGTTTCTGAATATGCTTATGAGATTCCGTTGTCTTACAAGATACTATTAAGCAACAATACACTAAATAGCAAATCTGTTCTTTGGGATTACGAACACCCCATAACCATAAGCGGAGATGCCAATAAAGGGAAGGACAATCTATTTAAATTCTTGGACAGATTGCAAACCTTAAATTTATTTGAACCCGAGTATCTTAAATCTGAAATTGAAAAAACAAAACAGTTTTTCAACGACAACAAATTCGATTTAAAATACTTCTTTCTTGAATGTGGTGAATTGTATGAAATGGTAAATGAACCCTTTGAAAAACAAAATCTTGAAGTTTTCAATGAAGTAAATCAAATAGAAAACACTATTGAAAACTTTATAAAAGATGTGGCTTCTTTAAATAAGGAAATATTGAGTCTTGAAGCTCAAAAAGACCAAATGACAAAGAAATCTTGGTTCAAGAAATCAGCACCTCTTTTGACTGAGAAAGAAAAAGTAGAAATTGAAAAAGCAATACAACATAAAAGAATAGAAAAAAGAGCTCTGTTAGGTATTGATAATTGGTCTACAATACTTTACTTTCAATTCGATAAATAAAAAACATCTTTTTCAAAACACAAAACATGGAACAACAAGGCTCAGATTTAATTAAAAATAGATACAAGAAATTTATAAAAACGGTTTGCGAAACATACATTGTATATGCGCTTCAAAATCATGAAGGTTTTGCTACCTCAGCTTCTGTGCAGTATGATGATGAAAATGACAGACCTGTTGGTGTACTTTGTTTTTGGGCAGAAGGTGCCAGAGCTAAATCTTGCACCATAAACCATTGGAACAACTACCAGATTACCGAAATAGCATTAGTAGATTTTATAGAAAATTGGGGTGTAGGTATGGAAAATGACGGAATACTAGCTGGTATTGAATTCGACCAAAATATGTTTGGCTATGAAGCCAAACCCCTAGATTTAATTCTTGCCTTAGTTGCTGAAATAAAAGCGACCAATAAAGAACTACCGCTTCAAAAATTTGAAAATATTGCTGATTTAGAAGAGCAGGCTAAAGAGGCGAATGGGTAAATATAAACCGACCTTTTTTATTGCCAAACCTATTAGTTTAATGATTAAAAAAAAGCCAATCTAAATTTGATATAAAGCTTTTAATCACTCAAGAATCAAGCATTAGAAAACTTGAAATTGACAAATGGAATAAGTTCTCTAAACTGTTAACGAATACAAAGTGTCATACTTAAATTTTATAGATAGTATTGGACAAAGCTAATTGGTAAGATTTTATTTACAAATTTGATATAATTAACTTAAATTAAGCGAGTATTAATTTCATTTTAATTGTACCAAAACCAATTAAGCTTCTTTTTAAACCACTATATATCTATGAAAAATCTACTCATTCTATTACTAGTTATCGGTTTTACATCTTGCAAGGAAAACAAAACTTCACAAAAAAGAAGTATTGAAAATGAAGCACTCAAATTAGATGTCGATGTTGACATAAATGTTTTAGAATCAGACTGGGAAAAGTGGTGGGATTATCATGAAAATAACATCATTTTATCTTCAGAATTTATTGCTATAAACGATAAGTCTGAAACCATTAGTAAAGATGATTTTCTAAAATCTTTGACTACTGGAGATTATATAGCCGTAAAACTTGTTTCTCCAGATAATGTAAAGCAATACCAACTCTACAAATTACCTAACTCTGCAGACAAACAAATTGGAAATATTATTAAAAACACTTCAGAGGGTATCTACACTAAATTTAAAATGGAAGGAACTCCATTTCCTGATTTCAATTTTACCGATTTAAACGGAAAGGTTTACACTAATGATAACACCAAAGGAAAAACTCTAATTTTTAAATGTTGGTTTATTAATTGTAAACCTTGCGTAGCTGAATTTCCTGAGCTCAATGAGTTCGCCGACGAATATTCAAAAAGAGAAGATGTTGAATTTATAAGTTTGGCATTAGACGATAAGGCAGAATTAGATAGATTCTTCACTAAGAAAATTTTTAAATACAATACTGTGCCTAACCAAGAAGATTTTATTGAAAATAAACTTTTTGTAAATGCCTATCCTACCCATATAGTCGTCAATAAAAATGGTAGTATTGAAAAGGTAGTAAGCAAAGCAACGGAGCTTATTTCTTTTTTGGAAAATGGTGCTATTTTACAAACAACAAATTATCAAGAATCCCTACCGCCCCCGCCTCCAGCACCTATGAAATAGTTTTCATTATTAAATCTTCTATAATAAAACTGACTAAAACCTCATGAAAAAACCACTATTATTAATTGCATCAATATTTCTATTCTTAACTTCTTGTAGCGAGAGTAAACCTATTAAATTTGAAAGAGACGGGGTTTCAATGACCAGCCCAACAGGTTGGGAAATTACGGATCAAGAAAATATTGATGACCAAGGGTATTACCTTTCTATTGAAAAAGATGGTTTTGATTCTAGTGGCATTGTAACTATGACATGGATCAATGGCGAAATTGACCTTGGTGAATGGGCGTATCTTTTTCAAGAAGAATTGGTCAATAATATTATCTATAGAAATTCTAATATTCAATTTGAAGATGCCGTTGACGATACCTATAACGACATTGATACTTCTTCCATAAGGTTTACCGCAAGTATTCTAGGCTTAGATCATGAAGGTAATATCCACTTCTTTTATAAAGGCGATAAAACTTTTGCAATTCTAATACAAGAAGCTACGGAAGATAATATGACTAATAAACCTGGTTTTGATTTGATTGAGAAGGGTTTTAAGGTTGAATAAATTATTACATATTTATAAATTTTAGAACTATAATTATGCTACACCTCATCGTCGGTAATACAGGATCAGGTAAAACTACCTACTCAAACGAACTGAAAAAGAAAAACAAAGGAGTACTCTTTTCTATTGACACTTGGAACAATACGTTGTTTCTACCCGACAAGAAAGAAACCGATGGTTTAGAATGGTTTTTAGAGCGTATAGAAAGAGCAGAAAGTATAATTTTAAATGTGGTTGCACAATTAGAAGAGTCTCATACAGATGCTATTTTAGACCTGGGTTTATCGAAATTTAAACACCGAGAAAAATTCAGAAATTTTGCCGCATCTCATGGTTATACAATTCAAATTCACTTTTTAGATATTTCTAAAGAAACCAGATGGCAACGTGTACAACAGCGCAACAATGAAAAAGGAGCAACTTTTGAGTTTGAGGTCAGTAAAGAGAATTTTGACTTTATGGAAACTTGGTTTGAAAAACCTACCGAAAATGAACTTATTGGTAGTGTTGTTATCACCGAATAACACTAATTTTACCCTCCGCATTTTTTTGTGATAATTATTTACTGAACCTCACTTTCAACCAAACCAATTACTTGAACGCCAAACATACTTTTGTCAATTTATTTCTTAAGACCCGTAGCAAGCAAGAATGCCACGAGGTACTTAGCAAATGGAACTCCTATTACGCTGCATTATCAGAGAAGCATCAACAGTCTTTTGTGGTGAGAACTTTGCTGTTTTTAAATACTACAGATTTTGATGCTACAGAAGGTTTTGAACTTACTACCGAGATGAAATTGGTTATTTCTAGTGCATTCGTTCAGATTACCTTTGGATTGAAACAAGATGTGCTGAGTGTCTTCAAAACCATATTTGTCACTCCCACTTCATATGCATACACTGGTAGAGATGTGCTTTATGATGGTGATGTAAATACGGTGACCAAGCGTGTAAACTTATCATGGCCTGCTGTAGAAAAAGGATTCGTTATTACAGATGACGGATTAAATATTGCCATACATGAATTCAGTCATTGTTTAATTATTGAGAATGCTAAAGGATTCTATTTTTCGAAAGCATTTAAAGATGCGGACCTCAACGCTTGGAAAGAACTAGCGACTAAAAAAATACCGCTTATACGTGAAGGTAAATACACCATTTTCAGAGACTATGGTGGCACTAATTTAATGGAGCTTTTTGCCATTGCATTAGAGACCTTTTTTGAGCAACCTCATGAGTTTTATTCTTATTCGCCCACCTTTTACCGTACCACCGCCAAGGTGCTTAAGCAAGACCCACGGAACGGCAAAAACCCGAAGTAACCTCACTTGGTTTAGAACTAATGGAATTCTTGTTGATTAAGTGAAACAATAGAAAGAATATTCCGTTGTGCTTGATAGTACCACAATTCACATTAAATAATACAGAAACTTATCCTATGAAGAAATCGCTAATTTTTATCGCATCACTACTTTTTATGCTAACTTCTTGTAAAGAAGGCTCAGCTGATAAAACAGAACGCTCTGGCGAACCTGATGTGTACAATGTGGAAGATGACGATGCCAAAATGAACCAAGCCATTATAGATGCTAAAAATTCTATTGATGAATTTAAAGAGGCATTAGCCAGCGAGAATCCTGATCATTCATTTTTTACCATTAAACAGAAATTTGATGCGGATGGTGGTGCGGAACATATTTGGGTAGGTGACATTCAATTAATAGATGATGACTTTATGGGTATCATTGCCAATGAACCCATGTACACCAACCAAGTTCAATTAGGTGATACTATTACCGTAAACCGTGCTAATATTAGTGATTGGATGTATTATGAAGAAGGCAAAGTAGTTGGCGGATTTACCATTCGTGCCATCCGCGACGGATTATCCCCTGAAGAACAAGCACAATTTGATGCTGAAAACGGACTTATATTTAAATAGCTTATGTTCTCTTTCTTAAAGAAAAAACCGAAACCTATACATATTTTAGGTACTGATGAGCAACTCCTTATAAATGACATTGCCGTAACTTTCCCAACAAACTACGAGACGTTAGTTTCGGCTTTTGGGGAACCTTCACGTACCGGAAAAACTAAACTTTCTAAAAGTCCTGTAATTTGTTGGGATAATGAAGGTGTATACTGCTCATGTGGTAGTTATGGCAACATATTTAGTTTTAGCCTTATACTTTCTAAGAAACATGAACTTGATCTGCCTCCTAAAAATAAATTTTCAGGAACTATCATCATAAATAATAAAGAAGTGCAGTTCAATGATTTTTCAAAAATCAAGCACTCCAACTATATAGTCAGTAAACTCATCTATAAAGGTCAAGAAGAACCATATGCGCTTTCGTTAGGTGCCAATTTAGAAGACAAAAAAGAAATACCGAAAGATAAATATATACTACGACCGCTAGAAGATGAGCATATTGAATTCACGGACTTCGGGTTTAAATTAGCGGTTATTGAAGAATTGATGTACACCCAAGAGATACTTCAGCCTAAATTTGAATTGTACGAATTTATGGAATGGTATACCGAACGAGAAATAGATATTGAAAAAGAGGGCTATGAACCTATTGCAGAAGTAACCCAGTTCTTTAGAGATATTAAAATACCGAAAAATATGGCACCTCTTTTGACCGAAATTTACCAAGATGGCGGAAATGAAGTTTATATGAACCTACTACGATTTGGAAGTGGTACTGAAGATTACTGGGATATTAAAAGTGCTGTAGATGCAAAACAATTTCCCAATCTAAAAAAAGCCACTTTATGCTATGCCGAAGATGCCGTGTTCAATGAAATGATTGCCTTAGGTATTGATGCCGAGAGTTTATAATTACCTGAGGAGTGTCATAGTTTAGCATACCAATATTTTATACTATTGTAAAAACACGAACATGCAAAAGGTATCTTTCACTGAAAATTTAGATTTCAACGATGATAAAATTGTCACCAAAGTTCTTTTAGAAACTTCTTTCTCAAAAGAGATTAGAATTCTTTTAAAGAAAGGGCAACTTATGAAAGAGCACAAGGCTCCTTTTTCCATTATCATACATATGGTTGAAGGGAGTATTGACTTTGGTGTTGAAGGCAAAGTTCATATGCTAAAACAAGGAGATATCATTACCTTAGCTGCCAATGTTCCGCATGACCTTTTAGCAAAATCCGACAGTATTGTGCGTCTTACCCTTTCTAAACAAGATGCCGCTGAACGAGTTGAAAAAGTTGTTGCCGATTCATAAAAAGAAACTATGACCCAAATTACCAATAGAGAAGATGTGCGTGTATTGGTACATACCTTTTACGATAAAATACGGCAAAACGAAATGCTAGGACCCATTTTCAACGGACATATTACGGATGAGCAATGGCCTACACATTTAAGCAAACTCACCGATTTCTGGGAGTCTAATCTTTTTGGTGTCCGCACGTTTAGGGGAAGTCCGTCTAAGGCTCATGTCAAGGTCGATAAAAATCTTCATCATTCCATATCACAAGACCATTTCGCACAATGGCTACAACTTTGGTTCGAAACGATTGACGTACTTTACGAGGGTGAATTGGCCACGAGAGCTAAAGACATGGCTCGTAGAATGTCTACAGGGCAGTATATTCACATTTGGCAGAGTAGACCGGAAGAATTTAGGAACTAGGTTTTTGAATTTAGTAGGCAGTGTTCAGTATCAGTTGGCAGTATCAGTTGGCAGTATCAGTGTTCAGTGTTCAGTGTTCAGTTGACAGTGGGTTAGTGTTTAGCTAGTTCTAGCTATTGGCTATTGGCTATGTAAACAATTTAGCTTAGCTAAATACAAATTAAAAATAAGTCTAACATCTATACTCTATTTTCTAACTTCTAACTTCTAACTTACAATACGTACTTCATACTTTGTACTCTTTACTTAATACTTAATTTAACCCTCTACCATTGACGAAGCAAATATGCCAAATCTATTTCGTAAATTGAACATGAAATAATTTTCTAATTATTACTACTATGGACTACCTATCCCCTACCTATTTTTTTGATTATGAAAGTGACGAGATTCAAGATTTGGTTTCTGAATTTAAAAACACTTCACTTTCCGAAAAAGAAATTACTATCGCACTTTACAACAAAGTACGCGATACATGGCGATATGACCCATATAGCTTAAGCTTCAACAAAGAAAAATACCGAGCCAGTGAAATAGCAAAACGCCCAAAAGGCCATTGTATCGATAAGTCTATTATCTTAATCGCAGGACTTCGTGCCCTAGGTATACCCGCTAGAATTCATTTGGCGAAAGTTAAAAACCATATTGGCGTAGAACGATTAATAGAGAAATTCGGGTCCAACGAACTTACGCCCCATGGCATGGTAGATGCTTTTATAAATGATAAATGGCTGAAGCTCTCCCCTACATTCAATGCATCGTTATGTGAAATGCTTAATGTGGCTCCTTTAGATTTTGACGGTGAAAATGATGCTGTTTTACAAGAGTTCAGCACAGACGGAACACAATTTATGGAGTATCTAGAAGACTACGGTCATTTTGAAGATGTACCTATGGAATTTATGGAACGGAATGCACGCGAGCATTACCCCAATATTTTTGATACCGGAACCAACCAGACGGAGTTTCAACTGTAGGTTTTAACAAACTTTAATATTCAAAACTTCGCCAATCTACTTTACAGATTATTTTTTATAGTACATTCGATGGAAAATACAATTCCCTTGAAAAAATTCATTTTTACTTTATTTATAGCATTCTCATCTTCATTGGTCTTTTCCCAAGAACCAATGCAATGGACGCCAGATTACGAATTACAACTGAGTGACTACCAATCTCCCGAATCGGAAATCGACTCTACGCTTACCTCTTATTCCATCTATTCAGGCTCTAAAATAGATTTCAGTTTTAATATGAACTCGGTTTCTTTCATGTTCACCAAAAATTTTAACAACAAAGTAAAAGCTATTTTTCAAAAGAACGTAGCTGTTTTGGTTGCTCCAGATTCGTTAACCGCAAATCAGCTGCTACAATTTGGACGCTATGATTTTGATTTGGTAGAGCTGTATTCTAGAAAAATACGCAAGAAAATCTACGAAGAAAAAGGTGCTTTTAGCGACGCTAGTTTATTTCAACCTATTTTCAATGAGCTACAAGAGGAAATGAACACCGTAAGTGCCCAAGTCTTTAAAGCAACCGATTTTGGGAAAGATGCCGAATTACTTCAAAAAGAACACGGTAGAGTCATCAACGAAATTAATTCGCTATCTGATTTTTGTATGACGTGCAAGCCTAAGAAGAATAGGAAATGAATTAGCAATTAGCAATTAGCAATTAGCAATTAGCAATTAGCAATTAGCAATTAGCAATTAGCAATTAGCAATTAGCAAAAGTTAAAAAATGAAAAATGAAAAATGAAAAATGAAATTTCTGTTAGAATAGTTTTGTTCTTCTAGCAACCAGATTTCAATGTCGCGAAATTCTCCTCGCAATGACATATACTTTTTTACTTAAGACTTCATACTTAGTACTCTTTACTATTACAAAACGTATTGTCAGTTCGAGTTAATTTTCGAAGTATGAGAAAAGTTGTATCGAGAACCTTTGCATGTTCCAAACCTGTTCTCGATACAATTTTATGCTTCCGCTATGCTACATCATAAAACCACTCGAACTGACATTGATAAATTCAACAACATCTGTCAATTCCTCAGATTGCCACGTCGGGAAAAACTCTTCTATATGACATAAACTTTTTACTTAAGACTTTGTACTTCTTACCTTGTACCTTGTACCTTGTACCTTGTACTTAAAACCTCCCAATACAACTCAGCATCCAAAACCTACAATTCGGTTATATTGTTTAGTTTCATGATTGTGATTACTCCATCTTTGAGTAATATAAAACCAACCGACCATGGAAAATATCATTGAAATCTTTATTTACATACATGCCTTTTTTGGTGGTGTGGGGCTTATTACCGGTATCGCAAGTATCATTGTTAAAAAAGGAAGGTTAAACCATAAGCGATTGGGCAAATGGTTTTCATGGTCTATGATTATTAGTTCTGCGATTTCTTTGATGATTGCGAGAATGCCCAACCACATTAATATTTTTTTATTCTTGATCGGTATTTTTACAATTTATATGGTGCTAGCGGGTAACAGAGCACTTACATTTAAATCTGTCAAAAAAACAAAGGCAAATTTGACCGATCAATTGGTTTCGGGTACAATGGCGTTCTCGGCTCTGATAATGATTGGTTTTGGTATCAGCGGACTCATTAATGGCTATTCGCAAAGTATTCTTTTTGTGTTCTTCGGAATAATTGGTCTATTTCTACCTTACGGAGATTATAAACTATTTAAGACCACTTTAGAAAACAGGAAGCTTTGGCTCATAAATCACCTTAGTAGAATGTTAGGTGCTCTTATAGCCTCGGTTACCGCATTTATAGTTGCAGGTATGCACCAAGATACCCATTGGGCATGGATTACTCCATCCGTTTTTGGGACTGCCTATATTATCTACTGGATTAAAAAAACTAAAGGAAAAAAGAAGTTAAAAACAGCTTAATCTTTTTCTTTAAGATTTAGGTTTTCTGCAAAGTAATCACAGAAATCTTTCATCGTAGCAGTCATTTTATCGTCTTGTGTCGCCTTTAAGAAAGTGTCGGTCAAAGAAACTAAAGTCTGATGAAAGAATGTTTTCATTTCATCAACAGGCATATCTTTTGTCCACAAGTCAATTTTTAACGACTCTTGGTTCTTACTATCCCAAACGGATAATAACATTGCCTTGGCCGCTTCATTTTCTATTCCACCGTCTTGTGCAGACCAGTTTAATGTTTCCGGAATTCTATTCTCATCTAATCCTACGCGCAGTGTAATTTCTGAAGTATGTAAATCTGCCATCTAATTTCTCGGTTTGTAATTTGATTTCTTAAATATTTCTTCCGCAGGCATTGGCATTAATTGCATCATGCTTACGTCATTGTTCTCCATAAAGGCACGTACTATTTGCCACCCTATATAACGACCTAGTCTCCCCGGCGATTCATTATCCAACTCTAATCCGAATTTAGAAAACGGAGCAGGTTCTAAAAATCGTTGATTTAATTTGTTATCGGTACTATATAGATATTCGTTCTCTATAAAATTTCTCCACATAGGCTCTTCATTTGCTATTGCCCAATCCATTTCAGCTTCAGAATAGCCTATCTTTTTACCATCGGTAGCCTCTGGCATTAATTTATCTTTCAAGTATAATTCTTTACCGAAATAAATCATTCGAGCAAGATATGTACGGTCTCTAGGTCTTGGCACTACTTGCTTGGCAAATGCACTTGCTACATCACTCACTAAATAATTGCGATTTAAAGATTGTGCTATGTATCGCTGAAATCCGCCATAATACTTATGCTCAGAACCTAAATAATTATCAAGGCTAATAAATAATAAACTATCGGTTAAAATGATTCTGTTATTATAATCTACATCATTGGTAACCGTAAGTACCTTTGGAACTTTATACTGCGGAAAATAATATTTGATGTGTTTGAACAATTGCACTAACCCTTCTTCTTCATCTTCAAAACTACGAAAGGCATTACCCACTTCTTGAAACAGTTCTATTTGAAGCGAATCTTGCATCTTGGCGATCCAAACGCTATCTGGTGCCGGAAACAAATACGGGTACATTTTACGCAATGCCGGTAAACCTTTTTCACCGGAAGCGGCAAACTCACGATCAAATCGCGAAATCTTTAGGTCCATCGGTATGGCAGAAATCTCTTCAGCTACCTTATCACTATCATTACAGCTAGAAAGAATGAAAAAAACTGATAATAGTATAAAAATAGGTTTGACCTTGGTAAGTATTTTACAATACATTTTATTATTCACAGTGTTCAACTTATTTTTATGGCAAAGTTAATTGATTTTACTAAATAATTAGAGCGGTATGCAAACGGAAAAGGTAATTGAGCACATTGTTAATTGGTTAAAGGATTATGCCACGAACGCAAAACAGAAAGGTTTTGTCATTGGTATATCTGGCGGAATTGATTCTGCTGTCACTTCTACCCTATGCGCAAAGACAGGTTTAGAACTTCTTTGTTTAGAAATGCCGATTCACCAAGCCGAGAATCAAAGTGACCGTGCATCTAGACATATTGACTGGTTGATAGCTAATTTCCCTAATGTAAAAAGGCTACCTGTGAATCTTACACCAGTATTCGATAGCTTGGTAGCTTCTTTACCATCTGTAGAAAATGAAGAAGAGCGTTTTATGTCTTTGGCCAATACAAGAGCTAGATTACGTATGACCAGTCTGTATTACTTTGCCGCACTTGAACGTTACCTGGTAGCAGGAACAGGAAATAAAGTAGAGGATTTCGGAGTTGGATTTTACACCAAATACGGTGATGGCGGAGTAGATTTGAGTCCGATAGCAGATTTAATGAAAACTGAAGTATATGCCATTGCGAAGGTTTTAGGAATCAATGAAGAGATAATCGGTGCTGCACCAACTGACGGTTTGTGGGGCGACGATAGAACAGATGCAGACCAAATAGGTGCTTCTTACCCTGAGCTAGAATGGGCAATGGATATGAAGGACGAAGGCAAAACAGTTGATGATTTTGAAGGAAGGAAAAAGGAAGTTTTTACTATCTTTACAAGATTGAATACCATGAACCAACACAAAATGTTGCCAATACCCGTTTGTGAGATCCCAAAAGAGTTAAAATAACAACTCAACTAAGAATCAAGGTATTAAATCGAAAATAAAGTCCAAAATTATACGTTCCTAATAAAATAATGCAACTTTGACTTCTAATTTAGAATTTTAAGCCTTACATTGCATGTAGTCTTTTCAGACAAAATAGGTTCTAAAATCTATATAAAAAATTAATTAATGATCAAAGTTTTAATAGCGGACAACCACCCTATCATAAGAATGGGAGTAAGAAAGGTTTTAGAAGCCGCTGAGGGATTTGAACTGATCGATGAGGTAGCTACTACCGAAGAACTGTTTGAAAAACTCAAAAACACAACCCCCGATGTGGTCATGTTAGAAATGGATATTCCAGATATAAATGGAATAGCAGCATTACGCAAGATCAAGAAAGATTATGCAGACGTAAAAGTACTTATGTACAGCGGTCAATCTGAAGATGTATATGCCCTTAGTGCCATTAGAGCAGGAGCTTTCGGTTATTTATCAAAATCTTCTGGTGTAGAATACATAACTGCAGCAGTAACTAAAGTAAGTGAAGGTAGCATGTTCATTACAAACGAACTTGCACAACGTCTTGCTTTCGATGAAGGAACTAAAAAACCAAGAAGGTTCTTTAGAAAACTATCAACTAGAGAAATAGAAGTATTAAAACTTTTAGCTAGTGGTAAACGCAACAAAGAAGTTGCATTAGGCTTGAACCTAAATGAAAAAACAGTTAGTACCTATAAAGCTCGTTTAATGAAAAAATTAAATGTAGATAATATGGTAGATTTATTACAACAGGCAAAAGCCTTAGAATTGTACTAAATTCTTACAACTGAATAAAATATAAAAAGACCTGCTTTTAGCGGGTCTTTTTTATTTATGATACTTTCTGAACATCAAGACAATACCCTATTTAATTTCTTATTCAGTAATTTATTCAACTGAATGTAATTCATAATTTCTTCAAGAACTTCTCTATGATCTGTAGTAGAATCTTGCGTTGTATTTTGCAGGGTATTCATTCTCTTTTTAATTAAAAAACAACGTAGCGTAAGAATAGTTTCGCTTACCAATTGTGCAACACCTATTTCTTTACTCTTCGGAAAAATCTCTTTACGCTCCCAATCATGCAACATATAACGCTCTTCTTCCATTAAAATAGAAGAAATCTGATTTGCCATTTCTTGCTCTAGACCATTAACGAAAGTGGTAATTGAAAATTCTTCTTTTTCATTTAAAGCTTCAATCAATCTAGCATACATTTTACGAAAATCTTCATTGGCTAATTCTATTTCATCCTCTTGTAGATCTAAATAAATTTTCTCGTATACCTTAATCTCTGATAATTCTGGCTCTAATACCAAATCTCCGGCATCATTTTCCTTTAATACCAAATCTTCAAACTGCTCTTTAAGATTACCATAAAGCATAAGCGATTCTATAATTTTTCGCTCTAAAACATATTGTACATCAACTTTCTCTTGCTTTTGCTCATCTACATCTTTACCACGAACTACATCAAAAGCTTTCTGCTCTTCTTTAGGTTGATTCTTTACATCCTTATCTTCTTTCTTTTCTATCTGCGCCAGGGTATTAAATAATACCGCTTCAGATATATTCATGATCTGGGCACACTCTTGAATATAAATCTCTTTTTGAATGCGATCGGGAATCTTAGCTATACTATTCACTATATCCCTTACTGTATCTGCTCTCTTTATTGGATCGTTATCTGCTTCTTTTACCAGAAGCGACGCCTTGAACTGAATAAAATCTTTAGAGTTGTCATTAAGATAGGTCATGACATCTTCTAACTCATTATTCTTAGCAAAACTGTCTGGATCTTCTCCTTCTGGAAATGTACAAACACGCACATTCATACCTTGCTCCAAAATAAGATCTATACCACGTAGCGACGCTCGTAAACCTGCCGCATCACCATCAAATAATACCGTAATATTTTTGGTCAATCTATTAATAAGCCTAATCTGCTCTGGTGTCAAGGCAGTACCACTAGATGATACTACGTTATCAATACCGCGTTGTACAAATTGAATAACATCGGTATACCCTTCTACCAAATAACAATTGTCTTCTTTAGCGATAGATTGCTTAGCATGGTAAATACCATACAACACCTTACTCTTATGGTAGATGTCACTTTCAGGGGAGTTTAGGTACTTGGCTGCCTTTTTATCGTTCGTTAAAATACGACCGCCAAAACCAAGTACACGACCACTTAAAGAATGGATAGGAAACATCACCCTACCTTTAAATCGGTCGAACTTTCGTGATCCATTCGGGTTATTTGGATCTTCCTTTACTATGGTCAATCCCGTTTTTGAAAGGTATTCTAGTTTATACCCTTTATCTAGTGCTGCAGTTGTAAATCCGTCCCATTGATCTAGGCAATACCCTAACTCAAATTTCTTGATGGTTTCATCTGTAAAACCACGTTCTTTAAAATAGCTAAGTCCTATTGCCTTACCCAACTCAGATTCCCACAACATTTCTTTAAAATGCGTTTGGGCAAATTCAGACACCAAGTACATGCTTTCGCGCTCACTGGCCTGTTCTTTTTGTTCGTTAGATTGCTCAGTCTCCTCTACTTCAATATTATATTTCTTTGCTAAGTATTTAATAGCCTCAGGATAGGTAAAATGCTCATGCTCCATTAAAAAAGCTACCACATTACCGCCTTTACCACTACTAAAATCTTTCCAAATCTGTTTTACCGGCGATACCATAAAACTTGGCGACCTCTCATCAGAAAAAGGGCTAAGTCCTTTAAAGTTAGACCCTGATTTTTTTAGCTGTACAAAATCACCAATAACCTCTTCTAGTCGAGCAGATTCATATACTTTATCGATGGTAATTTTTGAAATCATATTTCGACCTTAATCCCTCTGAAGGAGATAAATAATTTTGGTAAATTAGAACTATCAAAAATAGTAATAATGATTCTATTCTTTGGCACTAGATCAGGAAAGCCAGAAACTAAAAAACTTTTTAACAGTACATGTTCGTATTGCCAGCAACGCGGAACTTTAAGTGCTATTACCCAAAAGAACTATTTTCATATCTTTTGGATAAAGCTATTTAAAATCTCTAGTACTACTGCGATAGAATGTAGTCAATGTAAACGTGGTTATTATGAGAATGAGTTTACCGAAGAGATGAATCGAGAACTTTCTTAAACAAATAATTAGCTGTAGTAACCGGTTTTAACACACGGCACCACAGCTAATTTGATTGATGAATATTTTATTAAAGGTCGAAACGGAGACCTAGTGAAATGTTGTGCTGCTCTACAACGGCATCTTTAAATATTGGGTTTAAATCATATTTCACATACAGTAAAACACCATCTACACCTGCATAAGCACTTAAACCATAAATGAGGTCATTCGTATTATAGCTTCGCTTCAACTTATCTTTTACATTATCACCATCAAGACTATATTTTAATTTTTGACGTGTACCCAAATTAAACCCACCGTACCCTCCAAGACCCAACCTAAATTGATCTTTTAATGAGTAGCGAATTGTCTTCTCTGTGGTTTTTAGCTTGGAAGGTCCAAATTCAAAATGAATAGGAAAAACCAGGTTATCCATTCTAAACTTAGATTTATTTAACTCATATTCAAACTCTTGAAGTTCAGACTGTCCATTCTCTAGCGAAACTAAATACTGATTATCCTTAGGTTTTAATCCGTTAAACTGAAATGAAAATCCGTAATTAAATCTAAGAAAATTGGTGTTTTTAAACACCCTAGTTCGCCATTGCCATCCCATTTCAAAAAATCTACTACCACCTATCTTGTAAGGTGAATCGTTAAGAGATTGACCTTCTACAATTGCGTTATTAAGACCTACGGCCATTACAAAATCCGAATACGTTCTTCTGTCATATCGTATTTCACTTTTCCAATTCTTAGATTTGAAAAATACCGCAGGTTTTCCGTTAATATCTACACCCAAACGAAGACCTTTATCTGAAATCGTATCAAACTCAATTAAAACTAGTGTTTTACCTTCATTACGTTCTAAAAGATTAATTTGATTCTCTATGATTGAAATTCTATTTTCAATATTCAAAGCCCTTTTTTCAGCCGCCTCTTGTTTTTTTGAATTTGCTTCGTCAACCGTTATACTTCCGTTTTGGAGTCGTTCATTAATGTTTTCAACTTCGTATTTTAAAGCTTCCTTTTCTTGCTGGGTAATTTTAGCTTTTTGTTCTTTTAAAGTTTCAATTTTCTTTTGATAATCTTCTTGTGCTGCTGAATATTGCACCATAAAAAGTGTCAACACCACTATTAAATACATTGTAATTGTTCTCATTTCGATTTTGATTTTTTGATGAATAAAACTCCGCTCCCTGTCCCTATAGCATTTTATAGAGGTGTAGAATAAAACTATTTGTGTTCGATTAATTATTGCGGTCTGCCACTGCAGTTCGCACTTTTATAAAACCGGCTTTTAAAGAATTAAAAATTTGGTCTCGGAAAGATTGATCAAGTTCTTCTTCAACCTCTGTCAACAAAGCCATTGCATCGACAGTATTATCTGTACTAAATATTCGTTCTCTTAAAATTTCATCTTGTGCGCGTTTCAACAACGAATCTACTTCGGCATCAGTAACTGCGCTACTTTGCTCTAATATATCTACTTGTGCCACAATATCCGCTATTTTAGAATTAATGATTTCATCTGATACTTTTAATCTAAAATTAAATTCGTCTACAGATACTTTCTCTACAACTGCTACTTCAATAGCATCATCTAAAATGATATTCTCTTTTGCCTTAGGTACTTCAATTTCTACCTCTTCTAAAGCTATACTCTTCGGTTTTGTTTCTGTTTGCAGAACAACTACGTGTTCTTCTTCAAGCTGAGCTGGGTCTTTAGTGATTACATCTTCAACCTTATTTTTGTCTTCTACATCTACCAATTCTATTGGTGATTCGTTTAACTCATTAGCACTATTAAAATAAAATAAAGCAACACCTAACAACACTACAATACTAGCCGCAACGCCCAACCACAAATACACTGGTTTCTTTTTTGTATCATCATTATTTAACTTTGATGATATTTTTGACCAAGCATTTTCTGAGGGATTAATCTCTCGCTCTTGCAACTTGGATTTAATATGTTTTTCAAATTTATCGGTTTCCATACCCTATAATATTTTGTTTCCTTAATTGTTCTTGAAGCAATTTTCGGGCTTTTAATAACTGTGTTTTTGAAGTGCTTTCGGTTATGGAAAGCATTTCTGCGATTTCTTTATGCTTATACCCTTCTACGGTATATAATACAAACACCATTTTATAGCCTTGTGGTAAAGCATCTATCAATTGTTGAATATGCTCGGTATCTAAATCGGTACTTTGCGATATTTTTTCAGATTGATTTTTTTCGTACACCTCATCATCATACACCACAAACTGCTGCTTTCGTAAATAAGAGATACTTTCTCGAATCATTATACGCCTTAACCATCCTTCAAAACTACCTTCGAACTTAAATGAATTTAGCTTGTTGAACATTTTCAGAAAACCTTGTACCATGACATCCTCCGCAAAATGAATATCCTTTATATACTGACGGCAGACACTCAACATTTTTGGAGCATGTTTTTTATACAAACGCTCTTGCGCATCACGGTTACCCGATGTTGCTTTTTTAATGAGCTGCTTCTCGTTTTTATAAAAAGGTATAATTTTCAAAATATTGGTTTGGTCTTCTATTAGCATAGACGCAGAAGAAGTAGCTATAGTTGCCTGAAGATAAACAAAAAATAAAATTAATTTCTAAAATACTGACATACAGTTATTTAGAAATAATAAAAAGAGAAATATTTTTTGACGGATTTACTTTTTACGATCCACCACGTAATTCACCATCAACTCTAAAGCACTTTTATACTCAGAATCAGGATACGTGCTTAGCAGATTTAACGCCTCATCTCTATACTGCAGCATTTTAGTTACCGCATAATCCAATCCGCCTTTATCCTTTACAAAAGCGATAACTTCTTTAACGCGCTTTTTATCCTGGTTATGGTTTTTGATAGAATTGATGACCCAGCTTTTCTCTTTTTTGGTACAGTGGTTTAGCGCATATATTAATGGCAAAGTCATTTTTTGCTCTTTAATATCAATACCGGTTGGCTTTCCTATTTGTTTGGTTCCATAATCAAAAAGATCATCTTTGATCTGAAATGCCATACCGCAGAGTTCTCCGAATTTCCTGAAAGTTTCTACATCTTCGCTTTCGGGCTTTACTGAACAAGCACCGAGAGAACAGCATGCTGCTATCAATGTTGCAGTTTTTTGTCTGATAATATCGTAATAGACATCTTCGGTGATATCTAGACGCCTTGCTTTCTCTATCTGCAATAATTCGCCCTCGCTCATTTCGCGAACGGCAACAGAGATAATTTTGAGCAAATCAAAATCTTCATTATCTATGGATAATAATAGACCTTTAGACAATAAATAATCGCCAACCAAAACGGCAATCTTATTTTTCCAAAGGGCATTTATTGAGAAGAATCCCCTGCGTTTATTGCTTTCATCGACCACATCATCATGAACCAATGTTGCGGTATGTATCAATTCTATAACCGAAGCACCACGGTAGGTACGCTCGTTCACCTCTCCGTCATTCAACAGTTTTGCTGTTAGAAAAACGAACATAGGGCGCATTTGCTTCCCTTTGCGATTTACGATGTAATGGGTGATTCTATTGAGTAGCGCAACCTTAGAGGTCATTGAATCTCTAAACTTAGATTCAAACAGCTCCATTTCCTGATAAACAGGTTCCTTTATTTGTGCTACTATTTTCAGTTGCTCTTTATTAGAACGGCAAAATTAGTCAAAAGCAAGCAGTTAACAGTACTACGAGAGGAGATAATGGTTTAAAGGGATTGGTTGTTGGTTGTTGGTTGTTGGTTGTTGGTTGCTGGAAAAAAATAAGTTCAAGTTCAAAATTCAAGTTCAAGTTCAAGTTCAAGTTCAAGTTCAAAAATGCTTTTGGCTTTTGGCTTTTGGCTTTTGGCTTTAACGCTTCGCATTTTTTAGTATTAAGTAATAAGATATTATGTAAGCAATTTCCCTAATAGTTCATTTTTCTAAATACTCTATTTCTCAATTTCACCTTGGTATTATTTACATAGCATTTCGTATTTCTTAAGTCTGGTTTTTGCTTATAGCAACAACATTTAGCTTTACCAAATACAACACCTCGCAACAAGTCTATTTTCTAAACTCTATTTTCTCTTTTCTAACTTCAGACTTCCTACTTAATACTTTGTACTCTTTACTTTGTACTTTCCACTTCGTACCACGCACTTAATACTTTGTACTTCTAACTTTTATTCGCTAACTGTCCGCATGCGGCATCAATATCCTTTCCTCTAGAACGACGAACGGTTACAACTATATTATTCTTTTCTAATGTATTAACATAGCGGTCTATGGCCGCGTTAGAAGCTTGTTTAAACTCGCCATCATCAATAGGGTTATATTCTATTAGATTTACTTTAGATGGTGCGAAACGGCAGAATTCTACCAATGCATCAACATCTTTTTGGGCGTCGTTGATTCCGTCCCAAACTACATATTCGTAAGTAATTCTACTTCTTGTTTTCTCATACCAATACACTAAAGACTCTCGCAAGTCACTCAATGTAAACTTGGCATTAAACGGCATAATAGATGTTCTAATTTCATCGATCGCGGAATGTAATGAAACAGCCAATTTGAATTTCACCTCATCATCTGCCATTTTCTTAATTAACTTAGGCACACCAGAAGTTGAAACCGTAATTCGTTTTGGAGACATCCCCAATCCGTCAGGAGAAGTAATCTTATCAATTGCCTTCAAGACATTGTTATAGTTCATTAAAGGCTCTCCCATCCCCATAAAAACAATGTTGCTCAATGGTCTTTCAAAATACAAGCGACTTTCATTGTCTATAGCAACAACTTGATCATAAATCTCATCAGGATTCAGATTTCGCATACGTTTTAAACGAGACGTTGCACAGAACCTACAGTCTAAACTACAACCTACCTGACTAGATACACAGGCAGTGGTTCTTGACTTCGTAGGAATCAAGACCGACTCTACAATTAAATCGTCATGTAAACGAACGGCATTTTTAATGGTACCATCACTACTACGCTGCATTAAATCTACCTTAATATGGTTGATTACAAAATTAGCCTCTAGCATTTCTCTAGTTTCCTTTGATAGATTAGTCATCACATCAAAAGAATAAGCTGCTTTCTGCCATAACCATTCATAAACCTGGTTACCACGAAAAGCTTTGTCACCGTTAGAAACAAAGAATTCTCTAAGCTGCTCTCGCGTTAGTGCCCGAATATCTTTTTTCTTTATTTCTTCCATCTTTTTAAAGGTAGGTATTACTAGTGATAAAAATCCCGCTTTCTCAATATGTGATAAAGCGGGATTTTATTATTTTGTCCTTTTTAAAAAGGATATATTTTGAACTTATATAATCAACATGGCATCACCATAAGAATAGAACTTATAGTTTTCCAGTATTGCTTCTTTATATGCTTTGTTCATTAAATCATGACCCATAAATGCAGATACCATCATCAATAATGTAGATTTTGGTAAGTGGAAATTAGTAATCATTGCATTAGCGATACTAAAATCATATGGAGGGAAAATGAACTTATTTGTCCAACCTTCATAAGTATTCAAAGTATGCTTCGATGAAACCGCACTTTCTAAACCTCTCATTGCAGTTGTACCTACAGCACAAATACGACGCTTTTCTCTCTTAGCATTATTAACAATATCTGTAGCTTTCTCATCAATAAATAGCTCTTCGCTATCCATTTTATGCTTAGAAAGATCTTCAACTTCTACTGGGTTAAATGTACCTAAACCAACATGTAAAGTTAATTCAGCAAAATCAACACCTTTAATTTCTAAACGCTTTAATAAGTGTTTAGAGAAGTGAAGACCAGCTGTAGGAGCAGCAACCGCACCTTCATGCTTTGCATAAATAGTTTGGTAACGACCTTCATCTTCTGGCTCAACATCTCTTTTAATATACTTAGGTAACGGAGTTTCCCCTAGCTCTCTTAGTTTTCTTCTGAAATCTACGTAAGCACCATCATATAAGAAACGTAATGTTCTACCTCTAGAAGTAGTGTTATCAATAACCTCAGCTACCAATGTTTCATCATCACCAAAATATAGCTTGTTACCAATACGTATTTTACGTGCAGGATCTACAAGAACATCCCATAGACGTTGCTCTTCGTTCAACTCACGTAAAAGAAAAACCTCTATACGCGCACCAGTTTTTTCCTTGTTACCGTATAAACGAGCAGGAAAAACTTTAGTGTTATTAAGAACCATAACATCACCTTCATCAAAATAGTCGATCATGTCTTTGAACATCTTGTGCTCAATTTTTCCGGTCTCTCTGTGGATAACCATTAATTTAGACTCATCTCTATTTTCAGATGGATGCTCCGCCAATAATTCGTCTGGAAGCTCAAAACTAAAATTTGATAATTTCATGTAGCTGTTATATTTATTGTAGCAAATTGCGGCTGCAAATATACAATCTGCAGATAGGCCTTGTCAAGTAAAACGTTAATTATAATTCTTTTATACTGAAATCTAGTTGCTTTAGGTCATTCCAAAAATCAGGATATGACTTAGAAACCACTTCTGCATCATTCACAAAAAGAGTAGTTTTCATTGCCAACGGTGCAAAAGCCATTGCCATTCTATGATCGTTATAGGTATCTATAGCTACATCTGCGTTAATTTCAGTCGTTGGCTCTATAGTAAGTGTTTTATCAGTTACCGAAATATTCGCACCTAATTTAGAAAGCTCTGTATGTAATGCTTCCAATCGATCAGTTTCTTTGATTTTTAGAGTGTGTAGACCAATTAAATGACAACCAACTCCTAATCCGAAACAAGTAACTGCAATAGTTTGTGCAATATCCGGAGCATTGGCTAAATCGAATTCATTTGCTGCCAATACTTTTTTATCGGTCTTTTTTAAGGTGACTTTATTCTCACCAAAGGTAGTTTCTACACCAAATGCAGTATAAATATCTGCAAGCACGCTATCACCTTGTAAACTTTTCTTTTTATATGCAGATAAGGTAATTTCAGTACCTGATGCTGCAAGTGCACAAATACCATAGAAGTAAGATGCCGAACTCCAGTCAGATTCTACCACCAAAGTTGTAGGTACTACTTTTGCTTTCGGTGAAACTTTAATCATATTACCTTCAAAAGAGGTTTCTACACCAATTTCTTCAAGCAATGCTAAAGTCATTTTAATATATGGTACCGAAGTAATTTTACCGACCAGTTCTAATTCTAGTCCGTTTTCTAAACTTGGTGCAATTAATAACAAAGAAGAAATGTACTGACTGCTCACATTAGCAGGCAGACTTACTTTATCTTTTACAATTCGTTGACCTTTAATTTTTATAGGCGGATACCCTTCATCTTGTACATAAGAGATTTCTGCCCCTAATGTCCTTAAAGCTTCCACAAGAATTTTAATAGGTCTTTCGGTCATTCTTTTAGATCCGGTAAGAATTACATCTTTACCTTCTTGAGAAGAGAAATACCCTGTTAAGAAACGCATTGCCGTACCAGCATGATGAATATCTACCGTACCCTCTGAAATTTTCAAACCTTTTGCCATTACCTGGGCATCATCAGAATTTGAAATATTTTCAATTTTAATATCTGGATATAATGCCGCCAATAATAAACTACGGTTAGATTCACTTTTAGAACCTGTAATAGTTATAGTATCTTTTAATTTGTGATTTGACGGACCAGTTAAGTGAAGTTTCAAAGCGTATGGTTTTAAAAATAGAACGCCAAATATACGCCTATTTCAACTTTTTATTGTTGTGATGACGGTCATGATCACGCTTTGTTTTTAAATCTAACTTTTTATCAAAAGCTTGTTGTAAATCGATACCTGTCTGATTTGCCAAACATAATACCACAAACATTACATCTGCCAATTCTTCGCCCAGATCTTTGTTCTTATCAGATTCCTTTTCGCTTTGCTCACCATACCGTCTAGCAATAATTCTAGCGACCTCGCCTACTTCTTCTGTCAACTGCGCCATATTGGTCAGCTCATTAAAGTAACGAACGCCATGCTCTTTGATCCAGTTATCTACTTCTAGTTGTGCGTTTTCGATATTCATTAATCTTTATTTTTTGTATCAATAAGTATAGTCACAGGTCCATCATTCAACAATTCTACCTTCATATCTGCCCCAAAGATACCTGTACCAACTTTCTTATCCATTTTAGATTCCATAGTAGCAATAAAAGCTTCGTATAGTGGAATAGCTACTTCTGGTCGTGCAGCTTTTATATAAGATGGGCGATTTCCTTTTTTAGTACTTGCGTGTAGCGTAAATTGACTAACCACAATTGCATCGCCTTTTGTAGCTAAAAGTGACATATTCATTACTCCTTCGTCGTCATTAAAAATACGAAGGTTGACTATTTTGTTTGTAAGCCAATCTATATCGTCTTGTGTATCTTCATTTTCAATGCCGATGAGTATTAAAACACCTTGTTCGATGGAGCTAATCTGTTTTCCATTAACCGTTACACTAGCTTTGGAAACGCGCTGTATTACTGCTCTCATTTTTTCTCGTCATGTATATCTACCCTATAATGCTCATCCTCGCCTTTTATCATCTGCAAATAACTATTATACCTACTCCATGCAATATCGCCAGTTTCTAAAGCATCTTTTACAGCACATTTTGGTTCGTCTACATGAATACAGTTATTAAATTTACAATGTTGTTTCAGCTTAAAGAACTCTGGAAAATAGTTCCCTATTTCCTCCTTTTCCATATCTACAATTCCAAATCCTTTTATGCCGGGTGTATCTATTATTCTAGCATTAAAACTTAAATCGAACATTTCTGCAAACGTAGTGGTATGCTGACCTTGTGCATGCTGCTGAGAAATTTGTTTTGTTTTAATATCTAAATTAGGCTCTATGGCATTTACCAGTGTCGATTTACCTACCCCAGAATGACCAGAAAACATAGAGGTCTTACCTACCATCATTTCTTTGACCTTATCTACATTTTTACCTGTGGCTGCCGAAATACCTAAACAGGTATAACCGATATTACGATATAATGCAGCCAAGAATTTAATTTCATCTAGCTCTTCTGGGGAGTAAGTATCTACCTTATTAAAAAGTAAAACCGCAGGTATTTCGTATGCTTCTGCCGTTATCAAAAAGCGATCTATAAAAACTGGGTACGTAGGCGGATTATTTAATGTAACCAATAAAAATACCTGGTCTAAATTTGCAGCTATGATATGTGTCTGTTTTGATAAGTTTACAGACTTACGAATAATATAGTTCTTGCGTGTTTCAATTTCATTGATAATACCGATGGTATCATCGCCAATTGTCTCCACTTCAAAGTGAACGCTATCGCCAACAGCAACGGGATTCGTACTTTTTATTCCCTTTATTCTAAACTTCCCTTTTATTCTACATTCATAGAAATCACCATTTTCTGCCTTGACAGTGTACCAACTTCCCGTAGATTTATAAACAATTCCTACCATTTATCCAAAATACCTTCCTTTTATACAAAGTAACTGCTTTAAATATAAAAATTAACATAAATTTGAAATTAGAACTATAGCATTAAATAATAACCAAATACAAGAAAATGAAATTCATTAAAAAATCATTGCTGATGCTAACATTATCAGTATTTACTTTTGGGGCTGCCCAAGAAACTATCACTAACGAATCTGTAGTACAAATGGTCGAACTTGGTTTTGACGACTACATGATCATCGATAAAATAAATACTTCTGATGTTAAGTTTGATGCCTCTATTACAGCTCTTGGGCAAATGAAAAATGCCGGTGTTTCTTCTGAAGTATTGTCTTTAATCATGGACAAGTCTAAACAAAACACCATGTCTAAAACTGGTATTTATTATACCGATGCTAATGGTGAAGATAAATTAGTACAACCAAGTGTATTCTCTGGTTCTAATTCTAACCAAGTTGCACAGAAATTAGTTTCTGGTTTAATCAATGCGAAGAAAAAAGCACAATTACCAAAAACACAATCTAACAACGTTATTCGTCAAAGTCAGCCTGAATTCACTTTCATCTTTGACCCTAGTGTAACTCAAGTTGATAACATGCAAAACAACCAAGGTGGCGATACAGGTATCTTTAACTGGTGGTTTAGAATGGCAAGTAACCCAAATGAGTTTGTTTTGGTAAAACTTACCGTAAAAGAGAAAAAGAATCTTAGAGAAGTTATTACAGGAAAAAGTAGCTGGATTACTAGCAGTACAGGTATTGACCCTAAATATGCACTTAACTTTGCTATTGAGGAGATTGAAGGTCACAAATTTAAAGTAACTCCAGATTCTTTAGAGCCAGGTGAATATTGCTTTATTTATCAAGGTCAAGTACCTCAAGGTAGAGAGAACCAATCTGTATTTGATTTTTCTGTTCAATAGAAAACAAAAACATATAATATAATTAGACCCGATGCTTTTAGCGTCGGGTCTTTTTTTTGGCTACTGGTTTTCTACTAGATTTTTGTAATGGTTAAGTATCATTTTACAATGACATAAAGGGTATTGCTTTGCTACTTATGCTTTACCTGCTACTTTCACAGCACAAAATTCAATCATTTTAAAAAACCATTATCATGAAAAATATTATTTTATTCTGCTTTTTATCTAGCATAAGTATAACTTCATTGACCGCACAAGAATATAAAGTTATTACGAGTGTAGAATCTATTGTACCTAGTGGACTAGGTCGATCTCGAATTATAGATGCAAATGCTGATAGAGATTTTAAGGAATTTACATCTGAGCAAACCGAGGAAGATAATACCCGAAACAAATCTAAACGTGGCGATATTAGAGTTAAGGATTTTGAAGAAACCAAATTATTGAACTTTTATAATATTGCTGGTATTCGTTTTCAGAATATTGCAGCCAATGATGCACTTATCTCCTCTAAACTAAGTGATATGGCTACGAATGGATGGGAACTTGTTTTTGTCACCAGTGGTGTTGAAGCAGATGCTGGAAACACTGACGGACAAGGTATTTTCATTACCCGATACATATTTAAAAGATAAAAAATAGCATAAAAAAAAGCCTGGTATTCACCAGGCTTTCTAATTTATATTTGTAAAACTATTGCGCTAAGTTAATCTCAACGCGTCTGTTTTTCTGTCTTCCGTCTTTATACATGTTCGTAGCAATAGGCTTGCTTTCTCCATATCCTACAGATGTTAATCTAGCTGCCGAGATACCGCCATCTACTAAGAATTGCAAAACAGCTTTCGCTCTTTTCTCTGATAATTTTTGATTCGTAGCTTCAGAACCTACACTATCAGTATGACCTTCTATGGTAAAATTAGCATTTGGGTATTCATTCAAAATACTAATAATATCAACTAAAACAGGTGTAGATTCATCTTTAAGAGTCGATTTACCTGTCGTAAATAAAATTGTTTTGGCATACTCGTTCAATGACTTTTGAACCTCAGCGGTAACTACTGGCTCAGGACAACCCTTATTTGCCACAGTTCCCATTTCATTAGGGCATTCATCATCTTTATCTATAACTGAATCACCATCTGAATCTGCCCAAGGGCAACCGCTGTTTTCTACCGGCCCTGCTTCGTCTGGACATTGATCTTCATTATCCATTAAAGTATCTCCGTCGGTATCCATCCATGGACATCCGTTGTTTTCTGCTGGTCCTGCTTCATCTGGACATTGATCTTCATTATCTAAAACAGTATCTCCATCAGTATCTCCCCAAGGGCAACCGTTGTTTTCTATTGGACCTGCTTTTTTAGGACAACCATCTTCTTTATTTGGTATTCCATCACCATCAGAATCTTTAGGCTGACCGTAATATACCGGCACTTTTAAACCTGCATATACATCTGCACCTTGAATTTCATTTTTTGTAAATGTAGAAATCAATGAACCTGAACCTATATAAAGTGGACCCGCTCGTAAACCTGCACCTACTTGTAGACCGCTATACTGATAGCTACTTACCGGTAAATAGAAGCTAAACCACTTGCTTTCAAAACGAGGGGTCAAAGAAAATACATTTGCAGTTCTAAGGTTATTCTCGCCTGCAGAACGCATAGATAAATCGGTATTGAAGTTTAAATAAAAATGATTCTTGATATTCCAATCTGCATTAAAATGTAGTGCAGTTGGCAAACCAGCTTTTAAATCTTCAGAAGCTTGAGTAAACGTATATAGATTTTGCAAATCATCAGAATCTTCAATATTATCATAATCATCTTGGGTAATGGTATTATTAATATTGTACGTATCTACCAAACTACCTTTGTAATTTACCGACCCAATATCTGTCAGTGACAAGCCAAATTTAAGCTTGTACTTATTCTTATCTTTCATTACTGTTTTCTCACCGTCAGCACCAGTTACCTCATAATCTTTATAGTCTGGTCTCCACTCATAAACGAAACCTAAATCAAACCCAAATCCGTTTGCATCTGGCACCTCATAGTCATAGTTGTCATTATCATAATCATCTGCACGACCATAAATTAAGTCGCCAGTAGATTCTAATGTTCCAATAGTAGAGCTATTTGGCAATGTTGCACCATCTGCATCATAATCAATAGTTACATTTCTACCGGTAACATACGCATTACCAAATCCTTTTAAATATTTTAACGAAAGACCACCTTTTAAAAAGTGCTCGTCTTTATTCATTAATTCTTGAGCGTAAGTAATACCTACTTCTGCCCAGCCGTGACCAGCCGCAAAGAAATCTCCTTCATTTACTATAAAATCTTGACTTTCATCAATACTATCATCTAGATTATCAATACTTTCGCCATTAAATTCATTACCGGTAACAAAACTTCGTGCTCTGGTAAATACCGCTATCGATGATGTTCTACCTACGTTGAACATAAATGAAGGACCTAATATATCTACATTACCCGAAAAATTGTTATTGTCTGAAAGCGATAATATAGCGTCATCATCATACTCAAAATCACTAGATATTAAATCTGAATACCCTACACCAACATAGTCATTGGCAAGAAAACCACTTATACCAACTAAATTGATATCTGTTTTAAAACGGGAATCAGCAATATTCGCTGGGTTAGAAATTACCCCATTTACCCCACTATAATTATCGGTTAAATAGCCAATATAAGATTGTGCTTTTACTGATAGTGAAGCTACGAACATAATGGCAAATAATACTACTTTCTTCATACACTAGGTTTGGTTAAATTGGTTCTACACATGCCTAACGACACACAATTAAGGATATTGTAAAAAAGTAATACTTTTCTTACTGTTTAAAAATTTGACATAAAAAAACATCCGCATAATACGGATGTTTTGTTTTTATAATGTTAAGCGAATCTTAAGCGTTTACTATCTTCTCTTGGTGATTAATAGACTCTTGGTGAATAGCTTTGAACATACGAAGAACAAACTCTTCACTTAGTCCTTTGCTTTCCCCTTCTAAAATCATAGCACCTAGAATTTGATTCCATCTATTAGACTGAAGAACCGCAACGTTTTTTTGCTTTTTAAGTGCTCCAATACCATCAGATACTTTCATTCTTTTACCTAATGTCTCTATTATTTGATTGTCAATAACATCAATCTGAGCTCTTAGGTTACTTAATTCTGAATTGTATTCTGCTTCTGGATCACTTTCTTTTCTAATTTTAAGATCTCTCATGATTTGAATCAATTTCTCTGGTGTAACCTGCTGTGCAGCATCACTCCATGCGTTATCTGGATCATGGTGAGTTTCAATCATCAATCCGTCAAAATTCAAATCTAAAGCTGTTTGAGATACATCAAAAATCATATCACGCTTACCTGTAATATGCGATGGATCGTTGATTAATGGTAAATCTGGAAATTTGTTTTTGAAATCAATCGCCATTTGCCACTCTGGTATATTTCTATACTTTGTTTTCTCATACGTTGAGAACCCTCTGTGTATTGCGCCTAATTTCTTTATACCTGCAGTATGCAATCTTTCGATACCACCTAACCATAAAGCTAAATCTGGATTCACTGGATTCTTCACCAATACGATCTTATCAGTACCTTTTAAAGCATCTGCTAATTCTTGCATGATAAACGGACTAACAGTTGATCTTGCACCAATCCATAATAAATCAATATCATGCTCTAATGCTAACTCAACATGCGCACGGTTTGCAACCTCTGTCGCAGTTTTCATACCTGTTTCAGCCTTTACCTTTTGAAGCCATTTAAGACCCAAAGCGCCTACACCTTCAAAATTTCCTGGGCGAGTACGAGGTTTCCAAATACCTGCTCTGTAATAATTTACATCGGTATCTTTTAAAGAATGTGCTATACCTAACACTTGTTCCTCTGTTTCCGCACTACATGGCCCTGCTATTACTAGTGGATGGTCTAGGTGTAAATCATCCAACCATGTTCTCATTTGTTTTGAATTTTCCATTTTTACTTATTCTATTTCTTGTTTAACGGTATTTCTTTTTAATATTCCTTTAATCTTATTCGTATTATTCATTTCATTATAAATGCCCTCGTAATCATCTTTCTGCAACATTTCTTTAAATGCCGTAAGATTTTGAATGTACTCTTCTAATGTCTCAACTACATTCTCTTTATTCTGTTTAAAAATTGGAGTCCACATGGCTGGCGAACTCTTTGCTAAACGTACCGTACTTTCAAATCCACTACCCGCCATATCAAAAATATCGCGCTCGTTCTTCTCTTTTTCAATCACTGTTTTACCTAACATAAATGAACTTATGTGCGATAAATGAGAAACGTAAGCAATGTGCTTATCATGAGCAATAGGATTCATATACCTGATTCGCATACCAACTGCCTGAAAAACTTTCAAAGCTCTTTCTTGAAGCTTAAATGCTGTTAATTCTACCTCGCAAATAATATTAGTTTTGTCTTTGAATAAATTATTTATTGCTGCAGACGGACCAGAAAATTCTGTTCCTGCAATGGGATGGCATGCCAAAAAGTTTCTTCTCTTAGGATGATTCTCTAAAACCTTACAGATTAAAGATTTGGTCGACCCCACATCAAAAACGACGCAGTCTTCATGAACAGCATCTAATATTACCGGAAGCTCGCTAACCATAACATCAACAGGTATACTTACAATGACCATATCTGCTAATTGTAAATCTTGATAGGTTGCCGTCTTATCGATTATACCCAAAGACAATGCCTCAGCTAAATTTGCTTCATTAGATTCTATGCCATAAACGGTAACATTGTCGACTGCCGACTTTATGTCTTTCGCTAAAGAACCTCCTATTAAACCGATACCTATTACAAATACATTCATTATTAAAGCTACGCTTTAGTTATTTTTCTTTTAACTAATCAAATCTTTTAATTGCTTCTTTTATTTTGTCTTTTGTGATACAAAGAGAAAAGCGAATATAACCTTCGCCATTACTACCAAATATGGTTCCTGGAGTTATGAACAAATCTTTTGTATACAATACATTATCTATAAATTCTTCTGATGACACACTGCCTTCTGGTAATTTTGCCCATACGAACAAGCCAACGGCATTTCTATCATAAGTACATTTAAGCGTGTCTGCCAATTCAAAAATCAACTCTCTACGCTCACTATATACGGCATTCAAGTTCTCGAACCATTCATCGGTACTTTCTAATGCTGCTATGGCTCCTTTCTGAATTCCGTAAAACATACCAGAGTCCATATTACTCTTTACCTTTAAAATAGCTTTGATATGCTCTTCGCTACCTAATACAAAACCTACACGCCAACCGGCCATATTAAAGGTTTTGCTCAATGAATTCAATTCTAAACACACCTCTTTTGCATTCGGTATACTCAATATACTAGCAGGTTCGTCATTTAAGACAAAACTATACGGATTGTCGTTTACTAACAGAATATCATGCTGCTTCGCAAAGTCTACTATTTTCACAAACTGCTCTTTAGTTGCCGAAGCACCTGTTGGCATATGCGGGTAACTCAACCACATGATCTTTACCTTAGACAAATCTTGCTTCGCCAATGCTTCTAAATCTGGAAACCAGCCATTATCTTCAGTCAAGTCATAGTACGTAGGCACTGCGCCTACCAAATTAGTAACTGAAGTGTACGTTGGGTATCCCGGATTAGGAATTAAAACCTCATCTCCTTCGTTCAAAAAAGAAAGGCTAATATGCATTATACCTTCTTTTGAGCCCATTAATGGTAAAATCTCAGACTCAGGATTGGCGTCAACATTAAACCTCTTCTTATAAAAATTAGCAATTGCACCTCTTAACTGAGGTAGCCCTTGGTAACTTTGATATTGATGTGCACCATTTTCTAATACCGCGTTCTGTATTGCATTCAATACTTCTTGAGACGGAGTCAGATCCGGACTACCAATACCCATATTTATGATTGGTTTACCTTGCGCCATTAAGCCACGCACCTCTCTCAACTTTTTCGAGAAGTAATATTCCTGTATGGTATTTAACCTTTCAGCGGTACGTATCATTGTCTTACATTTTTATATTCACCTAAAACTTTAAAGTCTTCTGCCATGATGTCCAATAGACTTTTTGCTTTCACAAAGTCTTTATATTCAGTAAAAGTAACATCAACAAAAAAGGCATATTTCCACGGAGTTTCTATTACCGGTAATGACTGAATCTTTGTCAAATTCAATCTACAATCACTCATGACATTAAGCACAGCAGCTAAACTTCCCCGTTTATGGTCGGTTATGAACCGTAATGAAGCCTTTGTAATTTCAGCTTCTGGCAACACATTATTTTTTGTTTTTACAATGATAAAACGAGTGGCATTATTTTTAATGGTCTGTATGTCGTTCGCTACGATGTCCAACCCATATAATTCTGCCGCGACTTGAGGTGCAATAGCGGCTACATGCTTTAATTTCTTCTCTTGAATACGTTTAGCCGTCTCTGCTGTATCAACATCTTCTACCAGTTTTATATGTGGATATTGTCTAAAATATTCTTTACACTGCAACAAAGCCATCGGGTGAGAACTGACCTCAGTTATATCTTCAATTTTCTGCCCCTTCAACATCATTAAATTATGATGAATATTTAAGTAATACTCACCTATAATGTGCAAGTCATTATGATTGACCAATGCATAATTCGGTATTATTGAACCTGCGATGCTATTCTCTATAGCCATAACACCTTGATCCGCTTCATTAGATATTAACTTGTCTACCAAAGCATCGAAAGAAAGGCATTCTACCAACTCGATATCATCACCAAAACAATCTTTTGCTACCTGATGATGGTTGCTTCCTTTAATTCCCTGTATGGCTATTTTTAAACTCATAATTCACATTTCAACTTACTGCAAAATCCTTCTACTACGTTTAGGTGATTTCAATTTTTGAACAAAAAAAAAGTTCCGATATATATCGGAACTTAGATTCTATTTTATATTTAAAATATACTACAACAGTCCCGTACCTCTCTTAAAAAAGAAGTAAAAATAAAAACCGTTCCAGAAATATTGTTTTGTCATTGTGTTTGTAAACTTTGGCTAAAATAGTAATTAAATTTAAAAATGGTCGTTTTCCGTTTTATTTTTTTAAAAAATTCAATTTCTATCTCAAAAAGCGAAGGTTTTGTGTTAAATTTTTAAACTTCTTACCATCTAAGTGCTATACCTAGTCCATTCTCATTAGCTACCGGCTTTAGTTTAAAAACCGTTTTTTCATCAAATTGCTTGTTGTAAGCAAGTATAGCTTGTTTTCTTGCCTTATAAGAGCCATTTAAAAATATAATTGCAATTATACCAGAGCCAATACCACCTAACAAAGGACCAATTGCCTTTCTACCTTTATCTCGATCACTTACAAAAGGGTCATTATTAAATAATTCTGCCGACCCCCAAGCTACTCCAACAATTTCTCCGACCACAGCAATAGTCGCAATAGTCTTTTTTGCATCAGCTTTCTTCCAGTCGCTATAAATGTGATCATTTTTAGAAAATAGATCTTTTACTTCCTTCTTGGTAATTTCCTTATCGTCTTGATAATACTCCATACCCCATATGCCCGTAAAAGTAGTAATCTCTTGTGCTGAAACATTTACAGCCATTATCAACAGTATAATTAAACAACATTTTACCCTCATAACAATTACTTTAAATTTGATAATCTTAATAGCGTTTAAAAGTTATTTTAATTGTGTATTGGGCTGATAATAAAAGGGAATAGTCCACTTAAACTCTTTTACATCGCCTAGCGTTTTTGTTACCACTAAAGTATTCTCTCCTTTCTTTAAGAACTCTCTATCTATAAAACCGACAATACCAAATTGCTCAGACACTGCATGGTCCTTCTTTAGAAAACCAACATTCAGTAATTGACCGTTTAAAGTAACCTTATGATATTTATTATAGCAATCGAGATAAAACTTCCTTGATTTAGTTCTTTCTTCTTGATTTGACCAACTATCATCTTCCTGATAATCTCCACATATAGCATCTTGGTAATTACGTTCATGATGAAATACGGGAATAAATAATTTGACTGTTTCACCCTCAATAATATCGGACTGTATTTGTGGAGTCAGTAAAAATGATTCATCAGGGTTTTGGTCACCGTAATAACTTAAGTACATCAGATTAACATCATAATCTTTTGGAAAAACCAAATGAGGAATATTTGTGTCTTGAATTTTCATCAAGGACAAAAATATTCCTGATGCAAAAAACGATAGCACGAGATATACTAAAGATTTTTTCTTTTTAAAGTTTGATCCAAAAACCATGGACACTTGAAGTAAATTACGGTATAAAGGGCCATAGGTGACCATTGATGTTAATTTAACTAATTTAAACATCCAAGTTTGTACCCATACATTCGCCTTATACTTTTTTAAATTTCCAATGACACTAAAAATCATTTGTAACACAAGAAGACCTGAAATTATAAATAAAGGTATTAACAGTATGTAACTCGGGACATAATCTAATAACAAATTATAAATCAGCATATAAATACTTAAAACAAAGACATGTAGGAGTAAATCAATAGTATAGTAAATGCCGAAGAAAAAATTACACTACATAATTCATCTACCTTATGAATAGTATTTTCTTGCTTTGGCAGTATCGATAAAATCTTTTCTGTATAAATTTTAGAGTATACCTTATCTTCAACACTATAATCAGGAAAGACCGAGTTCAAGCCTACCAAACCAATCCAATAAGCTCGTAAAATAAAGTGGATGACAAACATCGATACCAGAATACTAATAGCCAGCAAGCCTAAAAAAACAATCATATATCCGTAAAAATATTGCTCAATAGGTAATAAATCTATGTATTTATTGGTGACCCATTCAATCAACCCGAAAAGTTGAAATGTACCAAAAATAGCAATTGCAGAAACTAGCAATTCTGCTTCCCAACTTTCTTCTTTTAGTCGTTGAAGCCATTTTATATTCTTTTTATTTTCTAAAACGGGAGTTGTTTCTGGTGGTAAGCTCATTGTTTATTATAATCTCAATGGTTGTCGAGTCTAATATACCCTTTCTTTAAAACTTAAAAAATGTTTAGACCATTAAGCGTTACCATCCTTAAAAAAAAAAAAAACAATCAATGATTGCATCCAAATCTTCCTGTATTTTAGGGTCGGTACAATTAATAAGAATTGAAAAAACAAGCTGCTCTTTGGGGTAGACAAAGAAATTAGCATACCCTCCTACTCCGTTACCAACATGTCCAAAGAACTTTCTACCTTTTGCATCTTCGCTTACCTGCCAACCTAAACCGTAGTACGTTGAATTACCATCTACTTGCTGAGCTGTTAAAAATTGATCTAGAATAGCCTCTTTGACTTTAACTTTCTTGTCTAAGAATGCTTGTCCGAATTTTGCGATATTCTCTGACGTAGATAAATAACCTCCACCTGCTAATTTGTAAAAATTATCTACAGGAATTGCTTTTCTAAATCCTGACATACTCTTTGTGTAAAATGTAGCAACGTTGTTTTGTTCTTTGGATGTAGAAATATCATTTACCTCAAGAGCATCAGGATTTTTACTACTGCTCTGTGAGTCTGACTCATAATGACATTCGGGACAAAAAGTAGAATTCATCCCTAGCGTATTCAGCACCTTCTCTTGTACATATTCTTCAAACGGAATTCCGCTTGCTTCTTGCATTGCAGCAGAAATCATTGCCCAATCAAAACTATTGTACAAATATTCGGTACCTGGTTCATAAACTAAAGAATCATTCTTGAATACCTCTAATCCTTCTTTGATGGACAAAGGTTTATTCAATCCATATTCCTTGCCTTTATAAACTCGTATACCTGCGGTATGGCTCGCTAATTGTCTAATAGTGAAATCCCATTCTTTCTTAGGGTAATCTGGAAGATAAGTATAGAAAGACTCCTCTAAATCAATCATCCCATCTTGTACCATATGTGCTAACGCTGTTGCTGCAATAGGCTTTGAGACACTGGCTATTCTAAAAATAGATTTTTTAGGATGTACAAACTGTTTACGCTCAACATTAGCATAACCATATCCTTTTTGAAAGATGGTTTTCCCGTCTTTTAATACGGTAATTGCAATTCCGGGTACTTTATCTTGTTTTATAAATTGCTGAAGTAGGTAATCTGCTTTTACCAATCCTGTTAATTCTGTATCATCCACCAAAATACGTTTAGCAGCAAATACTTTTTTTAGATATTTGAGTATAGGGTTCATTCCACAAAGATCAAGCGTCCGTTATACAATTCTTCAACATCCACTGTTGCCGGTCGGTTATAACTCTGCAAGTCTCCCGTACCTCTTAAAACTCCGGTTAAACTTTCTTGCGGATTTACTAAAATATCATTTGAACCCCTATGGTTAAAATTTACCCGCTGGGTTATCAATTCTTCTGCCTCTACCCTAGAATCGCCTGCTGCAATGCTAATATTGAAGCTTTCTGCTCTGCCCTTTAACTTGAAATATGATATTCCGTTGCTTGTCATACTTAAACTAGAAACCTCTAATTCTAAATTAAATTCCCCATCTGTAGTTTCTGCTTCTGGATCTGTAAAACTTTCTGATAGCAAGCTTAAACTTTCAAAAGCCAGAACTCCGTCACTTTGAATAGGAAAACCGGTACTACTACGAATACTGGTTAAATTTGGAGTGGTCACATAAACTACCGTGGTACCATAATCACGTACATAATTACAGTCATTTGTATCTGTAAGCAGCAATCGCCCATCTTCCACAACTGCAGCTACTTCATTACGCAAATTTTCACCGGTTTCAATTTCTACCTTTTGTGTATCTCCTTGTTTAATAACTAGAGCTACATTCTCAAAAACTGTTATTGAAGAGAACTCGGCAACCGAAACTTCTTGTCTCGTAATCTCACCAGCACTTTGAAAACAATCAGATGCATTTTCCGAATCGCAAGAAATAAAGGATAGTATCAAAACTAGAATAGCCGACACGGCAAAAAGGTTTCTACTAACACCTCTTCCTTTAAAGTCTATTTTCTGATTTCTATTTTCTAACATCATATTTCTACAATCTTATTCCTATTCCGAATTCTACCGCTTCTGCTTTTGCACCGTGAGATTTTAAGGTAACTGCACCATATATCTTATCGCCAAAATAACGTTTTAGTCCTACACGCAGATATGTACGCCCTTCAAAATCAAACGGATAATATACGTAATAACCGAATTGAGAAATCATCGATACTTTATTGATAAACAACTCATGCCCAGCAAACACACCTACTCTTTTATAATCGTCATCTGCAGCGACTCCATTTTCTGGAAAAGCAATACTTTGATAGCGAATCAACTCCTTTAAAAAATTCGAAAAATAAGCGTCTACCCCAAATTGTAATGCGCTTTTTCTTCCTATCCTTTTATCAGCATAGGCAGAAAGTACAACAAAACCATACTGACCAGAATCAATAACATCACTTTCATTTATGCCTGTTCTTAAAGCAAAATTGTAACGCAACGGCTCTGTTACCTTTTCCTTATCTCTATGTATATATTCTATTTCTTTGCCACCATCTAAATCATAGACAACACCAGCATTAAAAGCCAAGGTATTGGTCGAGGTATTTGGAGCCCTAAAATTAGCATTTGAATAATGTATTAAAGAGATACCAGCTTTGAATCCTAGTCCTTTAATAATATTCTCCTTATGATAATTGAACATTAAATACGTAGAACTTAATACATCTGATCCGTATGCGTTATTTCTAAAATTTGTTACTTTATCATACGGGTTAGTAGCATAAGAGACCCCTTGCCCAACGCGAAGCTGCACGTTACGCTTAAAAAGATAAAAATTGTAATGAGCGTAAAGTCCGTAATTATCACCTAATGTACTATTATTAGAATTCTGATATATGAAAGAATATCCAAAATCAGGATAGTTATATAACTCCTCCCATGCATTTAAGCCATAGGTTTTTCTATTGTAACTCAAAATTACGCCCGCAGGGTGAGATGTGATTAAATGTGAAATATCTGGATTATGTAAAATTATAGACCCGTAAAACTGACTAGCATCAAGGGTATACTTTTTTTGCTCACCAGATTCTTGTGCGAAACAACAACTTACTGAAATCAGTAAAATGGATAGAAACTTAAAATTCATTGAAGGCAAAAATAAGTACTAAGTACGAAGTACCATGTACAAAATACAAAGTTCTTTCTTACAAATTATGTAATTTCAAAAGCAACAATGTCACTTCGAGTGAATTTATGAGGTACGAATAAATTTTTATCGAGAAGCTGTCATGTTCCAAAGGTTCTCGAAACATTTTTACATCTCCGTTACTCTACGATATTAAAACACTAGAACTTACAAACTAGCTTCACGGAAACTAAAACAGTGCCTCCGCTATCGACTTAATATTATCAGATTTTCCCATAGAGTAGTAATGCAACACAGGCACACCAGCAGCTTTCAGCTCTTTAGATTGCTGAATTGCCCATTCAATACCTACTTTACGCACATCTCTATTGGTTGCACAACCATCTACCGCTTCTATTAAATCTTGTGGCATATCAATTCTAAATACCTGTGGTAATAATTGCATATGTCTTTTAACTGCAATTGGTTTTATACCCGGAATAATTGGTACGGTAATTCCCATACTTTTTGCAGCTTCTACAAACTCAAAATACTTTTTATTATCGAAGAACATTTGTGTTACCACATAATCGGCACCTGCATCTACTTTCTCTTTCAATCGTTTCAAATCTGATTGTAATGAAGGTGATTCTAAGTGCTTTTCTGGGTAGCCCGCTACACCTATACAAAAATCGCTACAGTGTTCGCTTTCTATGGTTTCATGCAGATACTTACCACAATTTAATTCTTGAATTTGTTTTACCAAGTCAATCGCAAAAGGGTGTCCGCCATCGGTAGGTTCAAAATATTTTTGCTCGCTACGGGCATCACCACGTAAAGCCATTACATTTTGTATACCTAAATAATGACAATCTACCAACATGTACTCGGTCTCTTCTTTTGTAAAACCACCACAAATTACGTGAGGTACCGTATCAACGTCATATTTATGCTGTATAGAGGCACAAATACCCACCGTACCTGGCCTCATACGTGTAGTCTTCTTATCTAAAAGCCCTTCTTTTTTAATATAAATAGTTTCTTCACGAGATGTGGTCACATCAATAAACGGAGGTTTAAATTCCATTAATGGGTCAATATTATTATACAATTCTTGAATATTTTTACCCTTTACCGGAGGCACTATTTCAAATGAAAAAAGTGTCTTTCCGTTTGCATTAATGATATGGTCTGTTACTTTCATATGCTATACTATTACTCTTTTTGTGAGCAGACCTCAATGAGGCATTATTAGTTATAATTTAATTATTTTGGCGTTCGAGCGAGCTTTCAGCTCTATTTTTTCTATTTATATTTCATTCATCTTGGTGAACATCAGTTTAAATAGAAAAAGATGCCGCTTCAATCCCTAACGCACTAGTCAACTATATTCGGTGCCAACCATCTTTCGGCTTTCTCTAAAGGTATTCCCTTACGTTCGGCAAAATCTTTAACCTGATCATCTTTTATTTTTCCTAATCCGAAATAACGTGCCTGCGGATTTCCAAAATAATACCCACTTACAGATGCTGCTGGCCACATAGCCAAACTATCCGTCAGTTCAACACCAATAGTCTCTTTCACATTTAAAATATCCCAAATAGTCAATTTCTCTAAGTGATCAGGACAAGCAGGATATCCTGGTGCAGGACGAATTCCCTTGTAAGATTCCTTAATTAAATCTTCATTACTCAACTCCTCATTTGAAGCATAGCCCCAGTGTTTCAGCCGGACTTCCTTATGTAAATATTCTGCAAAAGCTTCTGCCAACCTATCTGCAAGAGCTTTTACCATAATGGAATTATAATCGTCTAAATCCGCTTCATATTTCGCCGCTAATTCTGCAGTACCAAAACCTGTAGACACACAGAAGCAACCCATATAATCTTGTTTCCCTGATTCTTTCGGTGCTATAAAATCTGCTAGAGCATAATCTGCTACACCTTCTCTACGCTCTAATTGTTGGCGTAAGGTTCTAAAAGTATACTGCTCTTTATCTCGCCCTTGGACTGCGTTCAAGGTGACATCAATATCGTCATCGTTGACGGAGTTTGCAGGAAAGAGTCCAAAAATACCTTTTGCCTTTAATTTCTTCTCAGAAATAATGGTATTTAGCATTTCTTGAGCATCTGCAAATAACTCAGTTGCTTGAACACCTACAACATCATCAGTTAATATTGCGGGGTATTTACCATGTAATTCCCAACTTCTAAAAAATGGAGTCCAATCTATAAAAGGCAGCAAAAGATTTAAATCTAAATCATCAATTACTTGAATACCTAAGGTATTCGGTTTAACTATCTCAGACGTTTTCCAATCTATTTTAAACTTGTTTCTACGTGCCGCAGAAATAGGCTTATATGTTTTGCTTGATGAACGATTTAAGAACTTCTCCCTAAATACATCATAATCATCTTTAATACTCTTTTTGTAACCTTGTGATGTTTCTTCTTTAAGTAAATCTCCCACAACGGTTACCGCCCTAGAGGCATCGTTTACATGAACTACCGCTTCACTGTACTGGGTATCTATCTTTACGGCTGTATGCGCTTTACTTGTTGTAGCACCACCAATTAACAGTGGAAATTTAAATTTCTTACGCTCCATTTCTTTTGCTAAATGAACCATTTCATCTAGAGATGGCGTAATCAATCCGCTAAGTCCTATTATATCTACATTATGCTCAATAGCAGCTGCAATTATTTTTTCAGGCGGTACCATTACCCCTAAATCAACAATCTCATAATTATTACACGCAAGCACTACACTTACAATATTTTTACCAATATCATGAACGTCGCCCTTTACGGTTGCCATTAAAATTTTACCTGCACCCTTATCATCACCTTCCTGTGGATTAAGCAATTTCTCTTCTTCAATATATGGTAATAAATAGGCTACCGCTTTTTTCATTACACGGGCAGATTTTACCACCTGTGGCAAGAACATTTTTCCGCTACCGAATAAATCACCCACTACATTCATACCGGTCATTAAATTACCTTCAATAACCTCAATTGGCTTACTTGCGGCAAGCCTAGCTTCTTCTATATCTTCAATTATATATTGATCTATACCTTTTACCAAGGCTCGTGTTATTCTATTTTGTAATGGTTCTTCTCTCCATGATAAGTCTACCTTACTTTCCTTAGTTTTCCCAACTACAGATTCTGCAAAATCAAGCAAACGCTCTGTTGCATCGTCTCTTCTATTCAGAATAACATCTTCAACACGTTCTAATAAATCTTTAGGAATATCATCATAAACCTCAAGCATACTAGGATTTACGATACCCATGTTCATACCTGCTTTTATAGCATGATATAAAAATACCGAGTGCATTGCCTCACGAACCGGGTTGTTACCCCTAAAAGAGAAAGAAACATTACTTACACCACCACTAACACTGGCATGTGGCAAGTTTTCACGCACCCATCTTGTTGCTTCAATAAAATCGATGGCATTCAGTTTATGCTCATCCATACCTGTAGCAACAGGGAAAATATTTAAATCGAAAATAATATCTTCTGGCGCAAAATTTACTTTGTTCACTAAAACATCATACGAACGCTTGGCTATCTCAATACGTCGGTCATAATTATCTGCTTGACCTACCTCATCGAACGCCATGACAATAACCGCCGCACCATATCGCTTTATCAATTTGGCATGGTGTAAAAACTGTTCTTCTCCTTCTTTTAAACTGATAGAGTTTACCACACACTTACCCTGAACTACTTGTAAACCCGCCTCAATAATTTCCCATTTAGAGCTATCAATCATAATGGGAACACGAGAAATATCTGGCTCGGCAATAACAAGATTCAAAAATTTGACCATGGCTTCCTTACCATCGATCAAACCATCATCCATATTAATATCAATAACTTGGGCTCCATTCTCTACCTGCTCTCTAGCAACAGCTAATGCCTCTTCAAACTTCTCTTCTTTTACAAGACGTAGAAACTTTTTTGAACCAGCAACGTTTGTCCGTTCACCAACGTTGATAAAGTTAGTTTCGGGAGTGACTATCAGGGGTTCTAATCCGCTCAACCGTAGATATCTGGTTGTTGGTTGTTGATTGTTGGTTGTTAGTATTTCAGACCTATTGCTCATTTAATCTATATCACTTTTTAAAATAATTGATAAATCCATTTACCAATTTCTTACAGCTAATAATTCTCTTATTAATAGCTTCAAAATCATCATTCTCAATATAATTCAAATCAAGGGCTATATAAATTTGAGTTTCCAACTCATACAATGAACCTCTTGAAATATGTAAAAACTGTATCGTGTCAGCAGCTGTCCTTCTTCCGCATCCTTCTGCTATGTTAGAAGGAATAGATACAGCACATCGTCTAAGTTGATTAGTAAGTCCATAAGTCTCTTCTTTTGGAAACGACTTGGTCAAAGTATAAATATCCTTCACAAGAATTCTTGACTCCTTCCAAACATCCAATTCTGTATAGACTTTCATAGTATTACTATTTTTTTATCCAACAACTAACAACCGACAACCAACAACTAAAATTGACGCGGAGCAAAATTTTCCACAATCTTCGCTATCGCCGTAATATGCTCAGGGGTTGTTCCACAACAACCACCTACTATATTAACTAATCCTTTTTCTGCGTATTCTTTAATTTGTTCTGCCATTTGATCAGGAGTCTCATCGTACTCTCCGAATGCATTTGGTAGTCCTGCATTGGGGTGTGCCGAAACCGCATGCTCACTTTTGGTTGACAGTACCTCTAGATGCGGAACCAATTGATTCGCACCTAAAGCACAATTAAACCCGACTGATAAAATCGGAATATGAGATATCGATATTAGAAATGCTTCTGCCGTTTGACCAGATAACGTTCTACCTGACGCATCGGTAATGGTGCCACTCACCATGATTGGCACATCTATATTTCTTTCTTCCTTGACCTCTTCAATAGCGAACAATGCCGCTTTTGCATTTAACGTGTCAAAAATAGTTTCTACCAAAAGTAAATCTGAACCACCATCTAACAAGGCTTCCACTTGTTGTTTATATGCTACACGTAACTCATCAAAAGAAACTGCTCTATATCCCGGATCGTTTACATCAGGAGACATACTTGCCGTTTTGTTCGTAGGTCCTATACTACCGGCTACGAATCTTGGCTTATGCGGTTCTTTAGCTGTGAATTCATCTGCTACCATTTTAGCGATACGTGCAGACTCATAATTTAGCTCGTACACCAGGTCTTCCATGTAATAATCTGCCATAGCAATAGTAGTACCTGAAAATGTATTGGTCTCTACGATATCGGCACCTGCAGCGAAATATTTACGATGAACCTCAGCAATTGCTTCAGGCTGAGTTAGAGACAATAAATCATTATTGCCTTGTAAAGGGTGTTCCCATTCTTTAAAACGTTCTCCCCTAAAATCTTCCTCAGTAAATTTATAGCGTTGTAGCATCGTACCCATGGCACCATCTAATATGAGAATTCGCTCTTTTAAAATTTCTTTTATATCCTTCATTTTACGTTGTAAAAAGATTCTACGTCCAATAAAAAATTAATTCGAAATCAAGTAAGGAAAGTTAGGCTAGATGCCTTTTCTTAAGTTATCTGTCTTTGGAAATGTTATTTAGAATAACACATTCTGCAGAAGTAGGCAGAATAAAGATAGAATGTAGCACCTTCTTTTCCATATTGGAAAGGGTTGCCAAGGTTTCAATGGGTCTAGTCCCTCCACCTTTCTTGATAACGTTTCAATATATTTATGAACTAATTGCAAAGTAACGGCACAGTATGCTCTTATCCAAAACTTCAATAGGTTATTTAGTTAACGAAATTCTGGGGAATTGTCATAAAAAAACCTCTGAATCATTAAAGAACCAGAGGTTTCTGCCATATTACTTAAGTATTTTATGCTATACTCTGTACTACTTCTTTCTTAGCTTCTTTCTTAGAACCATCAAATCCTTCGACACCACCAACAGTAGTATACTTCATTACATATCGCTTACCTGGATTAATTTGTTGGTATGCAAACTGACACATTACCGCAGCTTCATGAAAACCTGATAATATCAATTTCAATTTACCTTCGTATGTATTTACATCGCCAATTGCATATACACCAGGTATGTTTGTTTGATAATCTTTTGCATTGTTTACCTTAATCGCATTTTTATGAATATCTAAGCCCCAATCACCTATCGGACCTAATTTAGGTGATAAACCAAACAACGGAATAAAATTATCAACTTCTAAATAGGTATCATCTTTCTCTTTATCTGTATGTTTGATAACAACAGCCTCAAGATGATCTTTGCCATGCAATTCTTTAACCTCAGCTTTCGTAATCAATTTGATTTTACCCAACTTGGCTAACTCAGCAGCTTTTTCAACAGAATCTAAAGCTCCTCTAAATTCATCTCTTCTATGCACCAAAGTTACTTCTGAAGCTACATCGGTTAAAAATATAGCCCAGTCTAAAGCTGAATCTCCACCACCGGCAATCACCACTTTTTTATTTCGATATACTTCTGGATCCTTAATCATATAAGAAACACCGGTATCTTCAAAATTTACAATATTTGAGATAGGTGGTTTTCTTGGTTCAAAAGAACCTAACCCGCCTGCTATAACAACAACTGGCGCATTGTGCTGAGTTCCTTTATTTGTAGTTACTACAAAAGAACCATCTTCTAACTTATCTAAGGTTTCAGCTCTTTCACCCAATGTAAACCCGGGTTCAAAAGGTTTGATCTGCTCCATTAAATTATCTACCAAAGTACCCGCCAAAATTTCTGGAAATGCAGGAATATCGTAGATAGGCTTCTTAGGATATATCTCTGAACACTGACCACCTGGTTGTGGCAATGCATCTATTAAATGCGTTTTTAACTTTAATAATCCTGCTTCAAACACCGTAAATAAACCGGTTGGTCCCGCTCCTATAATGAGCATATCTGTTTTAATCATAATCTTCTTTTTAGTAAAAAGTAATTAGTACAAAGTTGACATCATACTACACACTACTTTTTAGCTTCTTTTATTTCACTTAGTTTATGTACTATATACTTATTATTATGAGGTTTTGACTTCGCTCAAACTAACATTCTCTTTTGAATACTGATTTTTCGCTGCTACTAATGCTTCGCGATGTTTTATCACTTCACCTATAATAATGATTGCAGGGTTCGATAATTCTTCTTTTTCTACAACCTCAGCTATAGTTTCAATAGTCGCTATACCTACTTTTTCATTTTTACGAGTTCCGTTTTGAATAATAGCTATTGGCATTTCTGCTTTGCCCTCACCTTTAAACAGCTCTACTATTTGGGGTAATTTGGACATTCCCATTAATATCACCACTGTTGCACTACTCTTTGCCGCTAAAGCAATATCTGTTGATAGCCTATGTTCTTTGGTAGTGCCTGTTATTACCCAAAAACTTTCTGATGCCCCTCTTTTTGTTACTGGAATATTCTGATAAGCCGGCACACTTAAACTTGAAGAAATACCTGGCACCATGGCCACTTCTAAACCATGTGACGCTGCATATTCCATCTCTTCTGAACCACGACCAAATACAAAAGGATCTCCGCCTTTTAATCTTACCACGTGTCCGTCAGATTTTGCCCTGCTAACAATCAACTCATTTATTTGTTCCTGCTGATATGCATAGCATCCTTTGCGCTTACCCACAAAAATCAACTCTGCATTATTGGCATACTTCAGCAACTCTTCGTTAACCAAAGCATCATACAAAACCACATCGGCATTTTCAAGAGTTTTAATTGCTTTTAAAGTGATGAGCCCTATATCGCCAGGGCCTGCACCAACAACAGTCAACCTCCCTTGACTCTGCGAGGGAGTATCAACTATTGAATTGATTGTTTTTTGATTGGATAGATTATTAGTATGCATGTTATGCTTCTGCTAATTCTTGTTCTCTAAACTTTGCAACCGTCTCTAAGAATACTTTAGCATCCTTTATATAAGACTCGGCAAATTCTTTTGTTGGTTCATTCTGATTCAATTGAAGTACCAATTTTTCGAATCCGCCTGCAACAGCAATTCTTCCATCGGCAACAAACTTCTCATCAAAATCTTTAATGATACTTACATGTGTATTTACTTTCGTATTCTCTGAGGTTAACATCGCTTTCGCTGAATTCACCATTGAAGAATATGCGTGATAGATACTTGCAGACCATTTCTCTGCATCGAACATATTTTGTGCATTCTGTATCTTCTCTTCACTCTCGAAAAGAAGCGTAGCAATTAAGTCGATAACCACACCTGCACACTCACCTACACCAATTGCTTTTTCATAACGTTCTGTATTTCCCCAGTCAATGAAATCTTCTGGCGTTAAATCATCTACAGATGATAATGGCGTTAGAAAATCATAGAAATACATTTGCCCTTTTTCAGCATAGTAATCCGGAAATGATAAATCCCCACCATTAGCATCGTAATCATTTAAGATTAAGCGTAATGCTTCAGGACCTCTTTTACTTGGAACTTTTACCACTTTATCTGCAAAACGACCTTGACCGTTACCATCTGTGCTACCACCTAATAATACTTGTAATGCAGGTGCTACCAATTTATCTTTTGTACGAACAGACATGCCCTGGAAACCAATATTTGCCATATTGTGTTGACCACATGCGTTCATACAACCACTGATTTTTATTACAACATCTTCGTTATTGATATAATCAGGATATTCTGTTTTTATAACTCTTTCTAATTCTTCTGCAATACCTGTACTACTTGCAATACCTAAATTACAAGTATCTGTACCTGGGCAAGCTGTAATATCTAATGCTTTATTATATCCTGCTTCGGCAAATCCTAATTTTTTCAATTCCGTATAGAAAAATTCAATGCTTTCTTCTTTTACAAACGGAATCAAAATGTTTTGACGAAGTGATAAACGAAGCTCACCTGCTGCATACTTCTGCACCAAGTTGGCTAATAAACGTGCCTTGTCGGTATAGAAATCGCCTAACAATACTTTAATACCCAAAGCAACATAACCAGGTTGTTTCTGAGGAACAACGTTCGTTACTTTCCACTTTTCAAATTCCTTTGAATCTGCTATTTCAACTGCAGGAACTTTTAAATCTGATACTTTGGTTTTCGGATAGTCTTCTGGATCAATAGGAAAAGTATCAAAAGGCACAGCCGTTTTCTCAGCAGCCAATAACTCTTTGAATCCATCAAGACCTAAATCTTTCAACAAGAATTTCATTCTAGCTTTAGCTCTACTTTTACGCTCACCGTAACGGTCAAAAACACGTATAACTGTTTCCATTAAAGGAATAATCTGGTCCGCTGGCAAAAAGCTATATAACTCATCTGCATGTCTTGGTTGAGAACCTAAACCACCACCCAACATCACTTTAAAACCTACTTCTCCATTTTCTATTTTGGCGATAAAACCTAAATCGTGCATGTATGATAAACCAGTATCTGCATCACTTGCCGAGAAAGAAACTTTGAATTTACGCCCCATTTCTTGACTCACAGGATTTCTAAGGAAATACTGAAATAATGCATGTGCATAAGGCGAAACATCAAAAGGTTCATCTATATCAACACCCGCTGTTTCACTAGCGGTAACATTACGTACCGTGTTACCACAAGCTTCTCTTAATGTGATATCGTCTTTCTCAAGTTCTGACCATAACTCAGGAGTCCTGTTCAAATCTACATAGTGAATCTGAATATCTTGACGTGTAGTTATGTGCAATCTACCAGTAGAATACTCGTCAGACACATCGCAAATACGCAGCAATTGCTGAGAAGTCACCTTACCATACGGCAATTTTATACGGATCATTTGAACGCCTTCTTGACGCTGACCGTATACGCCACGAGCCAAACGAAGGCTTCTAAATTTCTCTTCATCTAAATTGCCGCCATGGAACTCATGAATCTTGCGTTCCAATTCTAAAATATCATTCGCAACTACTTGATTCTCTATTTCTGTTCTAAAACTCTGCATCGTTCGGTATTAAATATTCAGTACTAAAATTAACTTTTACTCTATTTTGCCTATAGATTTTATAGACTTAATTAAAACAGCCAATATTAAAATTGACTTTTTCTATTTAACTAATGAATCCCGCTCCTACGGTACTATTAGATTTGGTGTCTATTAAGATAAATGAACCGTTAGTTCTATGATCTTTAAATTGATCGTAGAAAATTGGTTTATTTAAACGTAAACTTACCTGGGCAATATCATTCATACCCAACGAATCTGTTTCTGTATCGATACCCGAATAATCAGGAGCAATTTTATGATGTACCTGCTCCACTTTTGCCAATACTTTATTGACACCGTGTTGTACTATATATTTGTTTCCTGCAGCCAACGGTAATGAATCCATCCAAGAGATTGTAGCAGTAAATTGCTTATCAACTGTTGGTAAATCATTAGCTCTAACTAACATGTCGCCACGACTCAAGTTTATTTCATCGTCTAACGTAATCGTTACCGAAGAACGTCTTGATGCTGTTTTGTACTTTTTATCGTGGAAATAAATTTCTTTTATTTTTGAACGTGTTTGCGATGGAAGCGCTACAACCTCATCACCAACACTTAGCTCACCACCGTAAACCTTACCAGCAAATCCTCTAAAATCATGGTGTTCATCTGTTTTTGGACGAATAACATACTGTACCGGGAAACGTGGTGTACCTGCATTGAAAATATCTTTTCTATCTAAGGCTTCAAAATGTTCTAACAAAGTAGGACCGGTATACCAAGGTGTCTTATCTGTTTTATTTACCACGTTATCTCCTTTCAAAGCGCTAACAGGAATAAAAGTTATTTTCTGATCTTGGTAGTCTCTTTTCGCCATCAACTCTTCAAAGTCTGCTTTGATAGCATTGTAAGTTTCCTCAGAATAATCTACCAAATCCATTTTATTAATGGCTACTACAACATCTTTAATGCGTAGTAAATTATTAATAAAAAAATGTCTGTTCGTTTGTTCGATTACACCCTTACGTGCATCGATCAATATAATCGCTGCTTGTGAAGTAGATGCTCCGGTAACCATGTTACGGGTATATTCTACGTGACCGGGAGTATCTGCAATAATGTAACTTTTCTTTGCCGTAGAGAAATAGATATGGGCAACATCTATAGTTATACCCTGCTCGCGTTCTGCTACCAAACCATCTGTTGCCAAAGAGAAATCTAAATAATCGTATCCCTTTTGCTTACTGGTCTTTTCAATCGCTTCTAACTTATCGCTGGTCAAAGATTTTGTATCGTAAAGCATTCTCCCTATCAAGGTACTTTTACCATCATCTACACTACCTGCCGTTGCTATTTTTAGTACTTCCATTTTAAAGCTATTAGCCCTTCGCTATTCGCTATTGGCTTTTAATATTATTGTTATTGCTTGTTGCCGATAGCCAAAAGCTAAAGGCAGAATTTTCAAAAGAAAATTCTAAAAATATCCTTGTTGTTTTCTTTTCTCCATCGCTGCTTCTGAACGCTTATCATCTATACGCGCACCACGCTCTGAAATAGATGAATCTCTAATTTCTTCTACTACTTTATCAATTGACTCTGCATCTGAAAGTACTGCTGCCGTACAAGACATATCGCCTACTGTACGAAAACGAACTAATCTTTCTTCTACCACCTCATCTTCTTCTCTAAACACGATACCGTCTTCTGCAGACCATATCATACCATCTCTTAAGAATGTCTTACGTTTGTGTGCGAAGTATATTGACGGAATTTCAATTTGCTCTTCTTTGATATAAGACCACACATCTAATTCTGTCCAGTTAGAAATAGGAAAAACTCTTACATTCTGACCCAATTCTATTTGTCCGTTTAACATATCAAACAACTCTGGGCGTTGGTTACGCTCATCCCACTGTCCAAAATCATCACGAACTGAGAAAATACGTTCTTTAGCACGAGCCTTTTCTTCATCTCTTCGCGCTCCACCTATACAGGCATCAAACTTAAATTCTTCGATTGCATCTAACAATGTTGTTGTCTGCAAGCTATTTCTACTAGAATATCTACCTGACTCTTCTTTTACTTTACCTTGATCGATTGAATCTTGCACATTACGCACAATCAACTCTAAACCTAATTCTTCTACCAACCTATCTCTAAATTCGATAGTCTCTGGGAAGTTATGCCCTGTATCAATATGCATTAAAGGGAAAGGAATTTTCGATGGCCAAAATGCTTTTTGAGCCAAACGAACCAATGTAATCGAATCTTTTCCTCCTGAGAATAAAAGAACTGGCTTCTCGAACTGAGCTGCTACTTCTCTAATGATATAAATTGCCTCATTTTCAAGTGCATTTATGTGAGAGGTATCTTTTAAAAGTTCTATGGATGGGGTTACTTCCAATTCCGTACTGCTATTACTCATTCTATATTTTCTTAGATAAATTATCTTATTCTTTTCTACGCTCTTAGATTAACTATGTAACCCGCATTCTCTATTTTCTAATACCTTAGTTGGGTCGAAATAGTTATGCTCATTAGGCAGATTATATTTCTTTAAATACGTGTCTAGCTGTGTGTCGTTCCAGTGGTAAAACGGACTCACCTTTAAAACACCGTCTTTGCTTAGACTTAAAATATCTAGACTATCGCGGTGTGCAGTCTGCCCTTTTCTTAGGTTCGTAAACCAAACATCTGGTTTAAATTCTGCCATTGCCCTTTTAAAAGGCTCCAACTTTACTTGCTCGGTAAATAATGCATGTCTTGGATCATCGATTTGTGGAATACCCATTACAGCATCTCTATGCGCAGTAGTCTGCTTTGGCACAAATAACTTTACGTTCAAATTCAACTTGCTGATTATTTCATCTGCATGTTTGTATGTTTTCGGGGTGTTATAACCCGTATCGCACCAAACCACAGGAATATCTTTTCTTACCCCAGATACCGCATGTAAAATAGCTACTTCATATGGTCTGAAGTTTGTAGTTACTACTGGAGTTACTGCATGCTTTACAGCCCAAGAAATAATTTCTTCTGGCGGTATACCTTTAAATTGTATGTTTAACTTCTGAACTTGTGCTTCTGTCAATGCCATAATCCTATTCTTTATTATTTACCCCACTTTACTAAATTCCAGATTCTTTCGTGAAAAAAGTACAACACCATCTTCGTTACAAAATCTATAGATGCAATTGAGGCAGCAAGTGATATTTTGCCTGTAAGTAAGTATGAAATAATTAAAGTATCTAACGTACCTATTACCCTCCAGCTAAAAGCTTTTGCAATACTACGCATTGGCTTTTCAGAAGTTTTATCTTCTTTATAGGTCGTTTTAGACTCTTTTTTATTTAAAATAAGTTGATCTGCAATCATCTTTTACTCAATTTTTATTACCCTACTAATTTAATAGAGTTTTCAAAAATAGTATTATTTTCCAAAGTAGTCGCCCTAATTTCAGATAAATTTCATTTACCCTATAGATTTAGTAGATTATTAACAAAAGGGCGTGAAAAATTAATATTTCGCAATGTAGTGGATTACTGCAAAATGAAGATTTGTTAAAATAAAGGGATTTACGAAATGATATCCTTCAGTGTATTATTACGGTATACATCTAACGCACTATCACGCACTTGCAGCATTAGCTTATGAACAGAACAGGTGTTTTCATCGGGACAATCATCACAGGTTTCATAAAAATTTAGACTTACACAAGGCACCATGGCAATTGGACCTTCTAAAACTCTCATAACATCGGTCATCGAAATCTCTTCAGGTGTTCTTAACAAATAGTAACCGCCACCTTTACCTTTTTTAGAACCTAAGAATCCTGTTTTTCTTAAACTAAGAAGTATACTCTCCAAGAATTTTTGGGAGATGTTCTCCTTTTCAGCTATTTCTGATATTTGAACAGGTTTTTTATCGGGTTGTGCCGCCAAGTAGGCTAGCGCTTTTAAACCGTATTTTGTCTTTTTCGAGAGCATGTTGCTAAGATAGCCAAATAATAAAAATATAAGCAAAATACTTGAATAGACCTTTTTTACGTTATAGGGTTCCAAATCAATTCTACCTATTTATGAAAAAAGTATTTTTATTTTCGCTTATTAGCGTATTTACGCTAGTTTTTATCTCTTGTTCAGATGACGACAGCGTCGGCGTTTCCAACGCAAGTGAATCACAAATTATCGGTACATGGAACCTTACCGCTCTTGAAACAAGAGATGGAAAGTCTGACACTAATTTTGACGGAACATCAATACCCACTACGTTTACGGCTGTTGGTGAAGATTTTGATACTATTGTTATTTTTTCTGAAGACCCACAAATAGTAACGAGTGAAGGATCATATACAACCGTGGTAACCACTACAGTTATGGGTGAAACCTCAACAGAAGAAGAAACCGGCGAAGACTTTTTCGAAAGTAATGAATGGAGATTGGATGGAAGCATCCTTTATTTTGGCTCTGGCGAAGAAGAAATTGGTTTTACGATTACAGAATTAACAGATTCTCAAATGTCATTACGATATGAGTTAGATGAAACTGTAGATTTTTTAGGGTTTGAAACTAGTGTTAGCGCGACCTACAATATGACTTTAAGTAAATAAACACTTTAATTTATCGTATAAAAAAAAAGCCCGGTACATACCGGGCTTTTTTTGTTTCTACTATTATTCGACTATCCTAATGCCTGAGCAATATCTGCGATAATATCATCTATATGTTCTAACCCTACAGAAATACGAACTGTGCCATCAGAGATACCTACTGCAGCACGTTCTTCTACACTCAACTTACTATGCGTTGTAGATGCTGGGTGCGTAACTATAGTTCTTGAATCTCCTAAATTGGCAGAAAGAGACAACAGCTTAATGGAATCGAAAAACTCTCTACCTGCATCTAATCCTCCTTTAACTTCAAAAGCTACTACACAGCCACCCGCTTTCATTTGCTTAATGGCTATCTCATATTTTGGATGCGATTTTAAGAACGGATACTTCACCCAATTCACTTTATCGTTCCCCTCTAGATACTCCGCTAATTTCAATGCGTTTTCACAATGCCTATCTACTCGTATTGCCAATGTCTCTAAACTTTTAGACAACACCCATGCATTAAATGGTGATAAAGCGGGACCTGTAATTCTTGAAAAACGATATACCTTATCCATCAACTCCGCACTACCCACTGTAATACCTGCTAATACTCTACCTTGACCATCCATCAGTTTCGTACCTGAATGAATTACCAAATCTGCACCAAACTTTATTGGTTGCTGTAAATAAGGCGATGCAAAACAATTATCGATTACAAGGATCAAATTATTCTTTTTCGCAATCTTACCCAACTCCTCTAAATCTAATACATCAACACCAGGATTCGTCGGAGTCTCTGCATAAATAATTTTTGTTTTCGGAGTGATCAAACTTTCTATTTCTTCTAATGCATCTATCTTGAAATAGGTATGGTCAATATTCCACTTCGGGAAGAAGTTCGTAAACAACGAATGCGTTGAACCAAATATGCTTCTTGCCGAAAGTACATGATCACCACTATCTAATAATGCCGCTAAAGTAGAAAAGACTGCCGCCATACCCGATGCAAATGCAAAGCCACTCTCTGCGCCTTCCATCTGGCATACTTTATCTATAAACTCAGATGAATTTGGGTTCGAATATCTAGAATATATATTCCGCTCTTTCTCCTCCGCAAACGATGCACGCATATCTTCTGCATCTTCAAACACAAAACTTGAAGTCAAGTACAACGGTACCGAATGCTCCAAGTTTTCACTTCTTTTTAGTTGCGTACGAATCGCGTTCGTTTCAAATTTATTGTTGTTCTCGTTCATTTTTTAAATCAATTCTAAATTCACTTTTCTATTACCTTGTACTTTTACCCTTGTACCTAGCATTATCCTTTCTCCGCAATCCTCAATATATCTCCAAAAACACCTCTTGCCGTAACTGCTGCGCCAGCACCTGCACCTTGAATTACTAACGGATTTTCCCCGTAAGATTCTGTGTATATTTCTATGATAGAATCTGACCCCTTTACCTGTCCCAAGGCACTTTCTTTTGGAACGGATATCAACTTCACATCTAATACTCCTTTTTCCTTTTGAAGGTTTCCATGTAAATCACCAACATATCGCAATACATGATTTGGCTTCTGATTCTTTTTAATTTCACTGAATTTAGCATCCAATACATCTAAATTCTCTAAAAAGAAAGCCACTTCTCCGTCTTGTAATTTCTTCGGGATAAGGTTATCAATATTTATATCTGCAAACTCATTATGCAAATCTAGTTCACGTGCTAAAATCAACAACTTTCTACCTACATCATTTCCTGATAAATCTTCACGAGGATCTGGTTCTGTAAACCCTTGTTGCATCGCATCTTTTAAAATAGATGAGAATGGTACATCGCTTTCTGAAAAAGTATTGAAAATATAACTTAATGAACCAGAGAACACTCCTTTAATTCTGGTTATATTCTCACCGGATAAATGCAATAACTTAATTGTATCTATTAATGGTAATCCCGCACCTACATTGGTTTCATACAAATATTGCTTTTGATTCTTTTGTAGCTCTTCTCGTAGCAACTGATAAAAATCGTAACGTAATGTATTGGCTATTTTATTTGAAGACACAATATCGAAACCATGTTCTACGAATTCAAAATAGTTTGCTACAAAGTCTTTACTTGCCGTATTATCAATAACAATTAGGTTCTCTAAATGATGACGTTTTGCAAAATCAAAAACATCTTCTACTTTATACGCCTTGCCTTTTTGTTTTAAATTCGTTTTCCAGCTTTTAGTAATTCCCTTTTCATTCAACAAAATCTTCTTAGAATTCGCGATACCAAATACTCGCAAATCTAATTTCTTACGATCCTTAATTGTTTTGGCAGATTTTAGAATTTGATCGATCAGCGTTCCTCCTACATTCCCGTGTCCGAAGACAAAAATATTTATTCTTTTACTGATACCAAATACTTGTCCGTGCATGACGTTTACCGCCTTGTGTAAATCTGCTTTCTTCACCACCAAACTCACATTCTTACCCGACACCGTATTATTGAATAATAGTGGTACAATCTGGTTTTTGATCAGTGCGTTAAAGGGATTATGGAATGTGCTTAAATCTTGACCTACAATAGATATGATCGAAACATCATCTATCACTGTAATCATATTCACATCTTTAGATTCAAAATCATTACTAAATTCATTCTCTAAAGCCAATTTTGCTCTTTTAGCCTTGTCTTTCTTCACTACAAGACCAATACCTCTCTCTGAAGAACCTTGAGATATTATACTAACACTAATATTACTTGCTTCTAAAGCCTTAAATATTCGTGCATCTACACCTACTTTACCTAACAAACCGCGACCTTCAATATTAATCATCGCTACATCTTCAATAACAGAAAGTGATTTTATTCCTTCTTCACTTGATTTTGCACTGATCAATGTTCCTTCACTATCATCATTATACGTATTTAAAATACGCAGCGGAATGTTCTTTTCAATTAATGGTATTATCGTTTTCGCATGTAAAATTGTTGCTCCGAAATTAGCCAACTCATTTGCCTCTTCATACGAGAGATTCTCTAGCTTTTTAGCTTCCGGTACATAATCAGGGTTTGCAGTATATATTCCGTCCACATGTGTATAATTCTGCAATTCTTCAGCATCTAAAAAGTTGGCTAAAAGCGCTGCGGAATAATTACTGCCGTTTCTACCCAATGTTGTTGTTTCTCCATCTAGAGTCGATGAAATAAAACCGGTAACTACAGCGACAGTATCTTTGGGTATATCTGCAAACTTTAGTAATACCTGCTCTTTTGACACTGCCTCTAATACTTTGGCATCACCAAATGTATTATCGGTCTTTATCACCTTTCGCGTATCCACTAGCGCTGCATTGATGCCTTTACCTATCAATAATTTGGTAACCAACTTGGCAGAAATTAATTCACCATAAGCCAGTACCTCATCTTTAATTTTAGCACTATAATCTCCCAACAAAGAAACACCTTCGTACAACTTTGCCAAGCCTTTAAACTCCGCGGATAAATTGATATTCTTATAGGTATGCTTTTGATATTTTTCTAAAGCCTCAAACTGAGATTTATAGTCTTTACCTTTTGCGGCTTTCTCCAGCATCTCATCTAGCTGATCCGTAGCTCTTTCCCTAGCGGATAAAACAATAGCAATGTTCTCATCGTTCTTTACCTTATTAGCAACGATATCTAAAACACGCTCTAGTCCTTCTCCATTGCTCAGGGACTTACCACCAAACTTCAGAATCTTTATTTTCTTGATATTACCGTTGGTATTAAAAATACCATCAAGCAATTTCTCCATTTGATCAAACTCGATCAAAAAGGCATCATGCCCATGTAGCGACTGTACTTCACCATAAGTAACATTACTCTTCGCTTGCGCCAACTGCTTAAACGTATCTTTATTTTCTTGAGCGGTAAAGAACATATCAGAATCTACACCTATAATATGAATATTGGTATCACTATTTTGCAGTCTGATGAAATTCTCATCTCCACCTCTAGTGACATCAATCGTTTTCAATAACTGATTCATCAATTTATAGGCAGATAATTGAAAACGCTCTTGCAACTTATCGCCATGATGCATTAACCAACTTTCTACATTAAAAACCTTTAGCTCTTCATTTGTACTTCTTTTGAAGCGCTCTTTAAAGGAAGCCGGAGTTCTATAACACAACATTGCATGCATACGTGCATCGTGAACAGGTTGCTTAGAATTCACCAAAAACTGCTCTTGAATTTGACAATTGGCAATTAACCAGTCGGTCGATTTCCAGTCGGATGCTACAGGTATTAAATGCTCGGTTAAATCTGGTTGCAATGCTGCCATTTCCCAAGCAATACCACCACCTAAAGAACCGCCGATCAAAGCAAATAAACGGTTTACTTTCAACTGCTGCAAACCCAATAAAAACATTCTAGCTACATCGCCAGCTACAAAATCCTTATAGTTTTCAATCACGAATTTATCATGTCCGTTACCCGGAATATTGAATGCCAGAATGGTATACTTTTGGGTATCGATACATTTTTCATCACCGATAAGTGCCGACCACCAGCCATCTTCTCCAGTAACATTAGAGTTTCCGGTCAAAGCATGGTTCACCAAAATAATAGGCGCTGTATGTAGCTCTTTACCAAACACCTGATAAGACAATTGAATATCTTGAGAGGCACCACTTAAGGTCTTGTATTTTTTAATCTGTAATTGATGTAGCATCTATTTCAAAATCAATTTATGGCTTCAACTTCACTCAGCCAGTACTATTTTCCTATTTTAAATAACCGGTCACTTAGTTTTAGCTCAATGACCAATTATTTCAATTTTGCTTTATATCGGCAACCGAGATTAAAGACTTGCAAATGCCTGTTCTAAATCGGCTTTTAAATCTTCAATATCTTCTAGACCAACAGACAAACGAATTAAATCTTGACCTACACCAGCGCTTTCTTGCTGCTCTGCAGTTAATTGTTGGTGTGTGGTACTTGCTGGGTGAATTATTAATGATTTGGTATCACCAATATTCGCTAACAACGAAAATATCTTAGTCGCATCGGTCACTTTTTTAGCAGCTTCAAATCCGCCTTTAACGCCAAAGGTAACTAATCCACTCTGTCCTTTTGGCAAGTATTCTTTTGCCAACTCGTTGTATTCATTGCTTTTAAGTCCTGGGTAATTCACCCATTCCACTTCTGACCTACCTTCTAACCATGTAGCAAGTTCTAATGCATTTGCACTATGCTGCTTGATACGTACCGGTAATGTTTCTAAACCTTGAATAATTTGGAATGCGTTAAACGGACTCAATGCTCCACCAAAATCGCGTAAGCCTTCTAATATTAATTTAAAGGTAAATGCTGCTGCACCTAATGCTTTGCTATATACCAAACCATGATACCCGGCAGATGGCTCAGTAAACTCTGGGAATTTTCCGTTGGTCCAGTCAAAAGTACCAGCATCAATAATTGCTCCACCTAACGAAGTTCCTTGTCCGCCGATATATTTTGTCAGTGAATGTATTACTAGGTTAGCTCCGTGTTCAATAGGATTCAATAATGACGGAGTAGCCACAGTATTATCTACTATAAATGGAACACCTGCTGCTTTTGATTCTTTTGAAATTCCTTTCAGATCCAACACATCTAACTTCGGATTCCCTAAAGACTCCACAAAGAATGCTCTTGTATTGTCCTGTACAGCTTTTCCAAAATTTTCAGAATCTGATGCATCAACGAATGTTGTTGTGATTCCGAATCTTGGTAAGGTTACGTTCAATAAGTTAAACGTACCACCATATAAACTGCTAGATGCTACAATGTGATCACCAGCTTTCAATAAAGTTAATAATCCTGTAGAAATTGCAGCTGTACCCGATGCAAATACTACCGCACCAATACCACCTTCTACAGCAGCTAATCTATCTTGTAAAATTTGATTGGTTGGGTTGTTTAAACGTGTGTATATGAAACCAAGTTCTTTTAAAGAAAATAAGTTTGATGCATGGTCTGTATTATTAAATACATACGATGATGTCTGATAAATAGGCACCGCTCTTGTACCACCATTGGTAGTTGTGTCGTGACCTGCGTGTAATGCGTTTGTTGCTAATTTGTAATTACTCATGATTTTGTTGTTTTTAAAAATTGTTTAAATAATTAAAAAGCTCAACCTCGACCTGCAAAAATTGCGGGTAGGTAAAATCAAAAAGTTATAAGAAAGTAATATCGAAGAAAATTCGATTACTGTTATCCATCCCCTAAGGGTAGAATGTAGCACCTTCTTTGTGCGAACAAAGGGTTGCTAAGGTTTCAAAGGGTCTAATCCCTCCACCTTTCTTGATAACTATTCAATAAGTGTTTGAACTTTGAATTAGCAAATATAAGGGCAGAAGATTTTAAAAACCTAGTATTTTATGAAAAATATATAATTTGAGGTTTTGTTGTTAGTTTTCTGTGGGCTTCAAGGCAACTAGCAAACTTATCAACTACCTGGTTCTCGATACACTTTTGTCCTAATGAAAAATTAGGTCAAAAGCACTCGAACTGACATTTTTTCCAACAACCGACAACTAACAACCAACAACTATTCAATCATCCCAGCACTCTTGTACATATCTATGTATTTCTGATCTTGCTCAGGAGAATCTTTATAGTACTTTCTCATTTCTATTAAATCTGCTGTCAACTTTTTAACGGTAGCTGCGTATGCAGGATCATGGTAGACATTGTTCATTTCATTGGGATCATTTAACCTATCGTACAATTCCCATTCGTCAACATCATAGTAGAAATGCACAAGCTTAAATTCTTTGTTAACCAATCCGTAATGACGTTTTACCATATGTACAGACGGATATTCATAATACTGATAATACACAGCATCACGTGTCCACTTGTCTTTCTTACCTTTTAATAACGGAATTAAACTTTCCCCCTGCATATCACTTGGAGGTTTAATACCCACTGCTTCTAACATGGTTTGTGCAAAGTCTAAATTCTGTACCATTTCATTTTCTACAGATCCTGGCTTCACCACATTTGGCCAACGCACCAATAACGGAGTCTTAAAAGATTCGTCATAAATAAATCGCTTATCGAACCAACCATGCTCGCCTAAGTAAAAACCTTGGTCAGATGTGTAGATAACAATAGTATTTTCTGCCAATCCAGTTTCATCTAAATAATCTAACAATCGACCTACGTTATCATCTACCGAAGAAATGCTACCTAGGTAATCTTGCATATATCTCTGGTACTTCCATTTCATTTTCTCGGTATCGTTCATTTTCGGCCAATTCTCATAGAAAAAGTCATTGATAGAATCTAAGATTGGATCATACAATGCTTTTTGCTCAGCCGTAGCACGGTCATACGGACCATAAAAACTATTCGGATATTCTTCTACCACAGGAAAAACCTTGCCTTCCATTTTAGCTAAAGTCTCCGGTCTTATTTTACTATCATGACTATACATCATGTGAGTCAACAAATTCATTTCTGCTGTTTTTGCAGCAGAACCTCTATTGCTATAATCATCAAAAAGTGTTTCTGGCTCGGGGAATGTTTTCTTAGTGAATTCCTTAAACTTATCTGGTCTTGGCCACCAAGGGCGATGCGGTGCTTTATGCAAATACATCATCATAAACGGTTCGTCGTTAGACGCTTCTTTCTTTAACCAATCTAAAGATACATCTGTAATAATATCGGTTACATACCCTTGCTTGGTAATGGTATCGCCATTGGTTACAATAAAATCGGGATTAATATAATGTCCCTGCCCTGGCAGGATCATGAATTCATCTACCCCTTTCGGATTGTTCCCAAAGTGAAGTTTGCCGAACATAGCTGTCTTGTACCCATTCTCTTTAAATATTTGCGGAAAGGTGACTTGCGTGGTATCGAACGGAAAGTAATTATCTACTTTTCCATTAATATGCGTATGCTTACCTGTTAATATTGTTGCTCGTGATGGTGCACAAATGGAGTTGGTAACACTCGCATTCGTAAACAACATACCTTCTTTTGCTAAACGATCAATATTGGGTGTGTTCAACAGTTTATCATCATACGCGCTAATTGCCTGATACGCATGATCATCCGACATAATGAAAATGATATTGGGCTTTTTCTTTTTGTTTTTTTGAGCTTCGCTACTAATTGGCAACAGGAAAAGTACACCTGCTATGATTAAGATTAGTTTATTCATTTTGGTTGTTGTTTGGTGAGATTGAATGGTATTAAAAATGCTTAAATTGTTTGTATCTATAAATTTCATCAACACAGAAGTCAAATAGTATTCTAATAAAAAATTACTGGGAAATTCCCAAAATCTCTAATTAAAAAAATTAAATCACTAAACTTTCGTTATTGTTATTAATGGAATTTGATTATTACTTATCTTTAAAAAAACAAGTTATCAAAACATGTTAAATACCTTAAAATTTTATTCTCATCTTAAAAAATTAATCAATTTTATTTAATTTTAAATAAATAGTTAAATTCGCACTCAATTTTATTCCAAATTAATGATAGAGTTTTTAAAACCTATTTCTGAAAACCATGCAATCAGTAAAGCTGTAGCATCTGTTTTTATCCCTCAAGCATTTTTGAAACCTCAAGATATTTTTGAAAAAACAAAAATTAATAAAGGTTTTGAAAATTATCCAAAAAAAGGGTTAATGAAAGCTACAACTATTAATATAAATAATAATAGTCTTGGCATTACAAATGAACAAATTAAAGGATTTGTTTTTGAAAATTATGATGATATAGGTTCAATTAATAATATTTTTAAACTAGAAAACAATAAAGAAAACCAATCCATAATTTCTTTAGAGAATAGAAAATATATCAATTGGGAGTCGTTTAAAAATACATTAGATTCGGATTTAGATGCATTCTCAACTACAAATGACTTTTATGTTGAAGCTATAAGTCTTAACTATAGAGACGAGTTTATTTGGACTAACCGAAATGAAAAAATTCCTGTTGATGTTATTTTCAATATTGATTCCGAACTTTTAAATAAAAAATTTTTAGCTTCAAAAAATGGAACGTTAGTTTTAATTTCACAAGGTAACGACCTAAATGGTATACCTTACGAAGAAAAAACTGAAATATCTTTTAATAATGATATTAAAAGAATTATTGTAGATCATCAATATGCTAGTTTATTTGGAGATATTAAATTGTTTAGTGATTTAAAATTAAATAATAAATTCAGTAGCTTATTTGATTTGGCACATCAAGAAAACAAAAAAATCCTTAGAGATATTTTGACCAAAGATTGTCAGGATTTAATTAAATTAAAATAATTATGGCATTATTAACTAGTCTACTTGCTTTAAATCCAGAAATAGAAAAATACAGTTCTCTAAATAAAAACAGTATTAAAGTTGAAACCTTGCTTTACGAAGAAGAATTAATAGATTTAAAAAGTACTTATCATTTTACAGGAATAGAAAAAAATGATAAATCAGATTTATTAAAGATTCAAATATTTCATTTATTCAATTCCCCTGACAAAACAACAAGAATATCTTCTGATGTTCTTTCTCAATGCTATTTATTCATTGATAATCTTTACCCAAGCGTTATAGAACAATTAGATTTTGACAACGTCTATAGCACTCCATATGGCACGGTTGTTTTTGATTGGGAAAAAGATGTTGACAATGCATTTTCATTAGAAATTGGCGCTAAAGAATTGGGTTACTTTATTGAAGTAAATGGAACTGATAACAAGCAAGTTGATTCCTTAAATTTCCAAGAATCAAAAAATGAATTATTGAAAGATTTATCAAGTTTTTTATCTGCTTAAATGCCAATATTAATACCAAAAAACATTGATGACGATGAAATCTTAGTCCATTTTATTTTTGACCGTAATTTTAAAAATAAAATAGCTAATGAACATAAATTGATTTCGAAGGATATATTCTTACCAAACCAAGGTGGCGTTTCACTTCAGCGAAGTTTATATTGCAATGAAAAAACATGTAAATCATTTGCTAAAAAAGTAGCTATAAATAGAGCTTATATTGGTTTTGTCATTTTCAGAAAATCTACTTTCGAAAAAGTAAAAAAAAATTATGTATTAAATGACAGGAGTGAATTCGAAGCTAAATTATTCTCAACTCCTCTTGACGAAAACAACTTATATCTTGCCCCTTACATCGAGGTCAACGTAGACTCAAAAGGGAACCCATCACATTCCGATTTAATTTATAAAAATCCAGCTGTAAAAGGAGACGAGTCCCCTAATACTGCAATTAGATCATTCTCTAGAAAGTTATCAAAAGAATGCAAACTTATAATAGATGACAATCCCGATTTAGAAGAATATTTAGATACGCCATTTGAGCAAATAATCTAAACTATTAAAATCGATATGCTTTTATTATATATTACACCCTACTCCAACACAGAAAACTCAATACTAGAATCTGTAAAAACCGTATGTGTTTGAGTTTTAAAATCTGACTCATCTGCGTTGAAAATATTATCTACATAGGTCTGCGGATTTAAATCTATCAACGGAAACCAGGTGCTTTGTACTTGCACTTGTAGCTTATGCCCTTTTTTGATGGTATGGAATACATCTTGCAACTTAATAGTAACATCTGTCTTTTGGTTGGCTACAAATGGCTCTGGGTCCGCAAAGCTATTTCTAAAACGCCCACGCAATACTTCGCTACGAACCATTAAATGATAGTTACTCATTTTTAAGTGGTCTTGCATTCCTTCATACGCTGGCTCATCGGCTGGGTGTACGTCAATGATTTTTACAATCCAATCTGCTGCAGTACCTGTGGTGGCCACTTTTAGCTTCGCAAGAATATCGCCTGCCAAAGTCAAATCATTTTCCATCACTTCCGTTTCAAAAACCAATACATCGCCACGGCGAGCCGCAAAACGCTGATCGTCTGTCATGTATTTTCTTGGGGTAAATACCGTTTTAATATCTTCTGAATAAGGCACTGGTTTTTTAATATCACTTATAAACTTCACTTCTTCAACTGCTTTTGGCTCAAAGGCCAGTTCTTGATTTGGAGATAAATACATATCTTTTTTGACTACATCTGCTGGTGGCCAGGTATCGTAAGTTTTCCAATCTTTTCTTCCTGTATCGAAAACGTAGGCTTCCGGTAATCCGCTATTTTTATCTCCGCTTCCTTTTAAAAAATGGTCAAAGAATTTGGCTTCTATATTCTCTTGAAAAAACTCTGAAATACCATCACCGAAGTAATAATTACCTACAATATTCTGCCCTTTTCTTCGTGCCCAAGCCCCATGATCCCATGGTCCGAAAACTAAAGTGTTGTAATTATCGACATTGTACTTTTCAATATTCTTGTAGGTCTCTAACGGTCCGTATAAATCTTCGGCATCAAACTCCCCCGCAACAACCATAGTCGCTACCGTTGGTTTTACATTCTTTAAATGCTGAATTAAGCCCTTACTCTGCCACATATCATCATAATTAGGATGTTGCTTTAGCTCGTTCCAGAAATAATCGTCGGTTACACCTTCTTTTGCCATACGTGGCGTATCTGTAGTTTCATATTCAAAAAAGCGATCTAAATTTTTCAACGGACCTTCATCTAAAAAGAATTGGTACTGATCTTCGGTCGGTAAATCTGGTAGTGTATACCATGCCGTATCAATAGGCTTATCGCCATCTGGTCTAGGAGTACCGAATAATGATGTTGCCCTAAAATAACTCAACAAATATGCTCCGTTATGGTGAAAATCATCGAAAAAGAAATCTGCAATACTTGCCTGTGGAGACGCTGCTTTTAATGCCGGGTGTGCATCTACAACGGCATACGTAGAATAGTAACCAGGATATGAAATTCCCCATATACCCACATTACCATTATTATTTTCTACATTGTTTACCAGCCAGTCTATCGTATCATAGGTATCAGAGCTTTCATCAATATCTTTTTCTGATTTTTTATTCGGATTAAAAGCACGCATGTTTTCATAATGACCTTCGCTTAACCATCGCCCACGAACATCTTGGTAAACGACAATATAGCCATCTTGCATCATGTGAATATTCGGAGCAATTTTTGTCTTGAATTCACCTTCTCCGTATGGTTGTGAACTATAGGGAGTTCGTTGCATGATAATCGGGTATTCTTTTGAAGTATCTTTTGGCGAATACACCGTAGTGTGCAGTTTAATGCCGTCACGCATGGTGATATCGACTTCCTTTTTAGTGTAATTGTCTGCAACGTAGGTATCAGATACTTCTGTGTCTGCTACTTTAGGTGCTGTTTTTCTACAGGAAACAAGCACTGTAGCTAGTAAAATAAAGGTAAAAAAGTGTTTGATGGTAATCTTCGGCATGTCTTAAGAATTTGAATTCTTAAAGCTAAGAAAGTTTACTCGATTTTTGAAGATTTATGGACAGGTAGACGCAGGAAAATTTTGACTTATCTGAATACCTAAGTTGAAGTATACCAAATTACGTCATAGTCTATCAACTACATAATACCGATTACTAGGCAGACTCAATATAATTTAAAAAACAAGCAGTGTTATTTAGAAGGAAAAATTGTTTCATAAATACTATCAGACGATAGCATTTATGAAACAATTGTAAACAAGATTATACCATGAACAACTTTCTAACAAGCATAAGTATGCCCGTAAAAAAATCGCTTTTATATTCTTGAACAGTAGTTTCTTGGAGTAGTTGTTTTTTCATTTGGTTAATGTTTAGTGTGTTGGAATTTAATCAGAAAAAGGAATTAATGCAACTGTTTTTTCAGATTTTTGAATTTCAAAATCCGAATAAATTTTCACCGAACGATATTCGGTTTTGTCTGCATCTAAAACAACATACTCAGAAATTAGGTCGGTTTCTTTTGAGCAAGATTGTAATATGATGCAAGCTAAAATTGCAAGAGAGATTCTGTGGGGTAATGACATGGCATTCGTAGGTTAAGTTATTACTTTAATAGGTTTTCAAAGATTCAATACCTTAAACAGATTTAAAATTAAGCTGACTTTTGGGGCTTCAACTAAACTTGTTTCTGTCCGTTTTTTGTTTGTACAACTAGTATATATTTCATCTTTGTAGGTGGCGAGATTTGGGATTCTCTAATTATTACATTTCAAATATATGTAATCCTTTTCTTACAAAATAGATTATGTGGTCAAAGTATGCCAACTTGTTGTGAATGGGTGTTAATTGGCTTGTGAGGTAATTTTGAGACAAAAAAATGCCCCGTGAAACACGAGGCATTTTTAAATACTTAATTTTATTTGAGAAAACATATTAACTTGACTTCACCCTTTAATAATTTGAAAATCAAAATGTAAACAACAACAAAGTATTCATCTCCATTACAAATAAATAGATTCGCTGCACTCGCAGTAAAATCTATAAATTAAATGCCGACTTTATCTCTGCTACTTTATCTAATTTTTCCCAAGTGAATAATTCCACTTCTTTTTCGATACGACCATTATATGGCGATTCAAAAACCTTTGTAACAGTTGTTGGCTGTTTACCCATGTGCCCGTATGCTGCGGTTTCTAGGTAAATTGGGTTTCTAAGTTTTAATCGATCTTCAATAGCAAAGGGTCTCATGTCAAACAACTGCGCTACTTTCTTGGCAATGTCTCCATCACTCAACCCAACTTTAGATGTCCCGTAGGTATCCACATAAATAGATGTAGGTTCTACAACACCAATAGCATAACTAACTTGTACCAAAATCTCAGTTGCTACACCTGCAGCTACCAAATTCTTCGCTGCATGACGTGCTGCATAAGCTGCACTACGGTCTACTTTACTTGGGTCTTTGCCACTAAAAGCACCACCACCGTGAGCTCCTTTACCACCGTATGTATCAACAATGATCTTACGACCTGTTAAACCGGTATCGCCATGTGGACCACCAATAACGAACTTACCTGTTGGGTTTATATGATATTTGATCTGATCATCAAACAATTTCTGAGTATCTACAGGTAATTGTGCTTTTACTCTAGGTATTAAAATTGAAATAATGTCAGACTTAATTTTCGCTAACATTTTTTCATCATCTGCATCAAAAGCATCGTGCTGGGTAGAAACTACAATAGTATCTATACGTATTGGCTCATTGGCATCTGAATATTCTATAGTAACCTGTGCTTTTGCATCTGGCCTTAGATAAGAAATCTCTTTATTCTCGCGACGCATTTCTGCCAAAGTATGTAGAATTTTGTGCGAAATATCCAAAGCTAATGGCATGTAGTTCTCGGTCTCGCTAGTTGCATAACCAAACATCATACCTTGATCACCGGCACCTTGCTCTTCTTTTGAACCACGGTCTACACCTTGGTTAATGTCTTGAGACTGCTCATGTATCAACGATATCACTCCGCAAGAATCGCCGCTAAATTGGTATTCTCCTTTTGTATATCCTATTTTATTGATGACTTCACGGGCAATGTTCTGTACATCTAAATAGGTATCACTTTTCACTTCTCCCGCTAATACTACTTGACCAGTTGTTACTAATGTCTCGCAAGCAACTTTACTTTCTGGATCAAAGGCAAGAAAATTATCTAATAACGCGTCACTAATTTGATCCGCAACTTTGTCCGGATGTCCTTCACTAACAGATTCTGATGTAAATAAATATGGCATAACAATCTTTTTTTTTCAAAGGATTTGAATGAATGCCGAAAAGAAGTATGATGTGAAGTGATATCAACATCAACTGCTTTAGCATTTTTTTCGCTTTATACCCTAAGGCTAAAACAGAGGTTGCAATCAGTCAAATCCCTCCTCACTTTTTTAATTCAGATGCAAAAATAGAAAAAATGTTCTGTTCAATTCTTAATATGATGTTATTTATTGACTCAATTAAATGAATTGATAATTCTAAGTATAAATCTGCTAGAATTAAAGATCATACTTCACAGACATTAATAGATATCTAGGTTGTACAAAATAGGCTTGTGTACTAAAGAATAATTCGTTGGTACTATCTCTATTTAATGTAGTAGTGTTTAATAAATTAGTGCCTTTTATTCCGTATTCCCAGCGGCTATCTTTTTTCTGGTATGTTAAGTCAGATTCTAAAAAACTATAGGTATTAGAAATAGTATCTGCGTCATCGGTATAATTATAATAATCATAATCTACCGTAAATATGAAGTTCTTTAAAAAACTGGCATCAAAACGAGCATAGGGTCTGCTCGTATAAAATGTGGTTTCTAAATCTCCATTCTCATAATTATTTACAGTGTACCTATAGCCTAATTCTAAATTAGGAGCGTCTTTAAAATTAGTAGAAAGAGCTGCATTATAATTCTGCGTCAATGAGTTTGAGGTACGTTGCGTATCATCAACCAGATTATTAGTAGTTGACCAACCCAAATTACCTTGAACAGATGCTTTTATTTTACCAAAGATACGTTCATACTTTCCGCTTGCGGTTAAAGACTCATCGTCAAAATTTGAATTAATAGTACTACTCACCCTATTAATACCTATAATATTCACTCCACTTTTTAAGGCATCTATTCTTTTGGTATATGCTACGTTAGCAAAAATATTAGTGAAATTGAACATATTAAAGCTAAAAAAATTAAGCGATACATTATGGTTCAACGCACTTTCTAAATCTCGATTACCGCTATACAACGAATTGTAATTGTTGAGCACATAACCTTGTGCAAAATTACTGACATCTGTAAACGAACGGGTTACACGATAATTAAAGCGAAGGTTTTCTGATTTCTTCAGTTGCGCATTAATATACAAATCAGGCAACAAAGACGTTAAATTATCTTCTACCACAGTACCTAATTGTTCATTCTTAACATTGAACTGATGCAAGGTTATACCGGGATTAAAAGTAAATATGCCCGAAATAACTTTATAATGTAGACCCGCATAAATATCAGAAACATGAAACGCTACTTTATTAACAAATTCATCTCCGCTCATATTTAACACATCTTCATTATCTAATATCTGAAAAATGTTAGAATTAAAGTTCTGATTGCTTTGTGTAGTACCTAATGTTAGATTGATGTTACTCTTTGTACCTAGAACCCTATAATAATCTACCTTGGCATCGACCTTATTGGTTACTACGGTTTTTGCTTGATTGATATTATATAAGTCTTGCGTTTCATCTACCGGAAAAATATCAACAAAGGCAAATTCGTTTCGTATTGCTTCATAAAAAGGATCTTCATCGGCATATAAATATTGCGCCTCTATCGCAAATATATTTTTTTCGTTTAAAGTGTAGTAGATATTTAAATTCTGATTTACAGATAAGGGTTTTTGCTTTTTTACTTCGTCAATTTCATCGGTAATAGAGGAAATGGAAAGTACATTGACTTCCTCTGTATCGTCTGACTGTTTTAGCAATGCATCATAATCTAACTGAAAATCTTCATTAGGTTTGTATTTAGCGCTCAACTTTGCCAAACCTAAATGTATGGTCTGGTCTGTATTCGTAGTTGTACTTTCAATATCGTTACTGGCAATATAAGAAGTAGTTCCTTCAGATTTCATGAGTGTACCAGTGTACGAGTATATTCCAAATCCGCTTAAATCCAAACCATCCATTGGCGCATAACTAAAATTAGCTGCTGCAAATTTGGTATCAATATCATTAGCTCTATTGTTCTGTGCTGAAGAAAGTCCTAATGCATCCGCACCGGTAGAAATGGAACTTCCTCCTCTTGAATTCAAATTTCTGAATCCGCCTGTAAAATTTCGATAATCGTTACGGGTAAATGGCACTTCACCTATATTGTTTAAATCTGTTATGATATTTATGCTGTATTTAGGACTGTAGTAGAATAACTTAGGATATGCTAAATATCGATCATCAGGTCCATAGCCTGCCGTTATTTCTCCGAACCAAAAATTCTTTTTCCCCTCTTTCAACTTTATATTTAAAGCCACATTATCGTCATCATTGGTAAGCCCTTTCATTTGGGAAACTTCATTAAAATTTCGCAATACCTCTACTTTACTTAAAGCATTCGCCGGAATATTCTCTACCGCCAACTTCGTATCACCATCGAAAAAATCTTTACCTTCTACCATGATCTTACTCACGGTCTTACCTTCTACCTCTATTTGGCCATCATCGTTTATTTCAATTCCCGGAAGGTTTTCTAAAACATCTTTCAACTTCTTTTCTGTACCGGAAACAAAGGCATCTGTATCATACACAATGGTATCCCCCTTAACCGAAACCGGCATCTCATAAGTAACATCTACCTCATCTAATTGTGCCGCTTGCTCTTGCATTACAATATCTTTGACAGCATCTTGCTCACCAGCAGTAAATGTGAACGATTCTGGTTTAAAGCCTAAGTAAGTCACTTTTACCGTATACTGTTCCCCTGTTTTCAATTTCAATTTAAAGAGTCCCGCATGGTTGGTAATTCCGTAAGATTCCAATCCTTGTGTCGCTGTATTTATAGCAATTACATTTGCCATATCTACACCAACTCCCAAGCTATCTTTTACGGAACCTGACAACGATATTTCTTGAGATGAACCAATTGTTGCCACTAGTAGTAATAGTATAAAAAGCACTTTATTTTTCATGTGAAAGCTATAAAAAAGAATGAATTATGAAGTACTTATTTAGTTTGGTCTACCGCCACCACGACCGCCACGGTTTCTAAAATTCTCACGCATCTCTTTCATCTTTTCTTGAGAGATTTCATCATACTCAGATTGAGTTACCTTTTTACCTTTACTTGGTGCTTTTATTTCAATTTTCTCAGAAGGATTCATGGTAATCTCAGAACATACAATCGTTGTGATATCATCGTTTACCGCTAATATTAAACCAGGTAATCCCCAGTATAATCCCGGACCTTGATTTATTGGAACTTCAGGCGTATACCACGCTACAATCTCTACCTCTTTTATAGTAAATTCATCTTCTTTTTTCGCCTCATCCTTATTTTCGTCTTCCCTACCTGGTCTTCTGAAAATCGCACTCATATTCGGTCGCTTTATCGTTTTTGTAGCAGTAGCTTTAGACGCAGTATAATTACCTATCTTCTTAGATTCGGTACCCATTTTCCACTCTAGCGCCTCTAATTCATCATCAATCAAGAAAATTTTACCTAGAAGCTCATTCTTTATCAAGTACCGCTGATCTTTTATATTTTTATATAAATCTCCATCAGTACCTGCCATTGCACCAAATCTTGGACCTCGACCTCCACCTCTTTCACCTGGTTGTTCTAATTTTTCTTCTTCTTCGTAAATTGATGCTGTTTGATTGAAATTGAGTACAAAGGTTTTTTCATTTGCCTTTTTAATACGCTCCATCATTTCTTTTTTTCTATCCTCAGGAATATTTCTGTTCCCAAAATCGAAATTTACCTGTGTTTTACTCTGATATACCGCTTTACCTTGAAAATCTTGCGCTTGAATGGTAACGCCCATAAAAACCATTATAAAACCTATTAACCACTTATATTTTATCATGTTCCAAAATTAAATTCCGTAGTATGACACCATTTTTTGGTTTTGGTTTAATCATTTTCTGTTAATAAATGAATTGAGGTAATTATTTTTATGCCATACAACAAATATGTTTTTACTTCCTGTAGTTATCTTGTATCTTGTACCATCGAACATTGTTTGAAAATAAGAACACAACCATTAATTAATTTAATTCTATGCACATAGCAGTTGCCGGAAATATCGGTGCCGGAAAAACAACCCTAACTAGATTACTTTCAAAACATTATAAATGGGAAGCTCATTATGAAGATGTTGTTGAGAACCCGTATTTAGATGATTTTTACAATCAGATGGAACGCTGGAGTTTTAATCTTCAGATATACTTTTTAAACAGTAGGTACCGCCAAATTCTTCAAATTAAAGAAAGTGGTAAAGAAATAATTCAGGATAGAACTATTTATGAGGATGCACATATTTTTGCACCCAACCTACATGCTATGGGTCTAATGACTAATAGAGATTTTCAGAACTATTCTAGTTTATTTGATTTGATGGAGACCTTAGTGGACCCGCCAGATCTTTTAATTTACCTGCGTAGTTCAATCCCTAACTTGGTGAAGCAAATTCATAAGAGAGGTAGAGAATATGAAAACACAATTTCAATTGACTATTTAAGTCGATTGAACGAACGTTACGAAGCTTGGATTCATGGATATGAAAAAGGAAACTTATTGATTATCGATGTAGACGATTTAGATTTTGTTGACAACCCTGAAGATTTAGGTAGCATACTTAACAAAATTGACGCTCAAATTAACGGTCTATTTTAAGTTCACTTTCGCAAAGCTCGAAACCAATGGAAAATTTTGAAAAAAAAGCTACTCGCTTTCTTCAAGATAGAATTCCGTTTTTATTCATTATTGATTTTGAAAATTCAATAAAACAGGTTTTTACTTTTGAAGAAGCTGCAAAAGAAAATATCTTCTTCAACATCAAAGGCAATGGTAATGATAAAAATCTTGCTAAAACTAATCTTGATGGTGTAGATTTTGATTTAAAACCAAAATTGGTTTCTAAAGAAATTTACGAAAGAGCTTTCAACACCGTCAAACAAGAATTGAATAATGGCAATAGCTTTTTGCTAAATCTTACGTTCCCTACTGCCCTCAATACAGCGGTAGATTTAAATGAGATTTATCAAAAAGCCCATGCCCCATATAGGCTTCTTTACAAAGAGAAATTCGTTGTTTTCTCACCAGAATGCTATCTCAAAATAAAGAACGGAAGTATTTTCTCGTACCCAATGAAAGGTACTATCAACAGTGATGTGCCAAATGCTGAAGAACTATTATTGTCGAATAAAAAAGAACTTTACGAGCATAATACTATCGTTGACCTTATACGAAACGATCTTTCTATGATTGCCAAAAAAGTAAGGGTCAATAAATTTAGATTCGTAGATAAAATTAAAAAAGGAGATCAAGAACTATTACAGACCAGTACCGAAATTCAAGGAGAATTACCTGAGAACTGGAAAGATAACTTCGCCTCTTTATTATTAAAAACATTACCGGCAGGATCGATAAGCGGAGCGCCAAAAAAGAAAACTTTAGAAATTATTTCTAAAGCGGAAATTGAACCACGTGGTTTCTATACCGGAATCTTTGGCGTATTTGACGGACACCAAATTGACAGTGCAGTTAGCATTCGATTTATTGAAAAAATTAATAAAAAGCTTTTTTACAAAAGTGGCGGTGGCATTACTCACTTGAGCGAGATGGAAGAGGAATACCAAGAACTTTTAGAAAAAATATATGTACCCATTATTTGAATCTGTTTGTATTGAGAATAGCCAAATCAAGAATGCAGCATACCATGAGGCTAGATTCAATAGGTCTTATATGCAGCAGTATAAAACCCACCCTACCTATTCTTTGTTCGATGGCATACATTTGACCAATTTAGACCCTACTTTAAAATACAAATTGCGAATTGGCTACAAACAACATGGTACGCGATTTTCCTTTTCTAAATATGAAAACAGCATACCTTCCTCGCTCAAACTAGTAAGCGATGACACCATATCTTACAACGTAAAAAGGAACAACCGTAAAAAATTGAACAACCTCTATAAGCAAAAAGGAGACTTTGATGATGTTTTAATTATTAAAAACGGACTTGTTACAGACACTTCTTATGCCAACATTCTACTTAAGGATAGTAAACAGATTGTAACTCCATCAACTCCACTACTTGAAGGCACGTGTAGAGCCAGATTATTGAATGAAAATAAGATTACGGAAAAAAGAATTTCTGTAGATGACCTACAAAATTTTGAAAGCTTTCAATTGATCAATGCCCTAAATGATTTTGATAAAACCAGATGGGTACCTATTACAAATATTAGTAAGGGATAAAATCATATAAAACCGTTTTTCTTTGCGTGATCAATAGCTTCAGCTGTTTTATTGACCATTAGAAAGGGTATGTCTTTAAAGTCTGCAAATAGATTTTCAATACGTGCCATACGTTTGCTGTGGTTGACACTACGTAAATAAATAGCTTTTATTCTACCCGGAAAAAGCATAGATATCTCTTGATAAATATCACCATCTTTTTCACCGCTATCACCAATTAATATAAAAGGTAATTCTGGATAGGATTTTAATAAATTACTGATTTCTTTTTGCTTCTGCGGCTTTTCATCACTCTTTTTTCTTCTTTTGAAACTTGCCATACTACGCAACAAAACCGGACCTTTAGGAAAATTATTAGTCTTCAAGAAAAGTTCAAGATATCTATACAAATTCCAAGGACTATGACTCACATAAAAAATAGGATTTGCGTCGTTTCCTGTTTTACCCTGATGTAGTTTTGTATAAAAATCCGATGCTCCTTCTAACTGAGCCCGCTTAGTAGCTCTTTTAAACATTGTGTTTATAATGACCTTCCATTTTAAAGAAGACACTACTCCCGTATGTAAAATTGTATCATCAATATCACTGATAACCCCAAATTTGGCTTGCTTACATGGTATTAGCATTTCACCGGGAAAACGATTTTGCAGAAGTATCTCCCTTTTTAAATTTGTATTGCCAAACGATAGCTCAAATTTTACCCAACCTTCATCATTTGCCAAATCTTGAAGCCCCTCTATATTCTCATCAATTAGATAATAACCATCACCATCAGTAGTACCTTCTACTGTTTCACCGTTAGAAAATGTAATTTTTAAAGGAGCATTTTTAATTTCATCGGTTTCAAAACGCTTCCATGTATTTTTAATCAAATTGAAAAAACCTTTTTGATCTAAATCGATATTTTCATCTTCAATTGCCCTACCCCTTACATACAAACGATTAGCACTACCGTAGGACTGAAAATTAATGATTTGAAGTTTATCTTTTTTAAAAATACCCATGACGTTAAAATTACGGTCTTTCAACAACCTTTAAAATTTTTATTTCAAGAATTATTGATTTTACCACCTACAAGCAATTATTCTGTGCGTCTGTTTCAAATGAATGTCTCTTTCACTCACCCAAAAGCAGCGTTAACTCATTACTCGTTTCACAGCCTTTAGGTTTACTATAGTTTTAGACAAGTAAGTAAATAAATAATAACTCTACTTGTTTATGCAAGTCTAAAATTCAAACATTATGAGACCAAAAAAGAATCCACAGAAAGACCTGAACAAAAAGAGCGGAATGTTCTTTGTAATCGGACTACTATTAGTATTAGGTATGGTATACACCGCCTTAGAATGGAAATCATTTGACCCACTTAAAGAATACGAAGTAGCTTTTAACATAACTGACGAATCGATAGATGAAGAAATTCCGGTTTTCGAACTAGAAGCTACCCCACCACCTAAACCACCAGCTTTACCAACTGAAATAGAAATCGTCGAGGATGATGACCCTATTGAAGAAACTAAAGTTATTTCTATTGAAGTAAACACTGAAACCGAGGTTGTAGACGCATCAGATTTCGAGGTTATAGAAGAAGAGGAAGAAGTAAAAGTAAATTGGATTACCATTGAAGAAGTTCCTGTTTTCCCAGGTTGTGAAAATGAAAAAGACAAAAGAGCTTGCTTTAATGACATGATGCAAAAGCATATTCGTAAAAACTTTCGTTACCCAGAAATGGCTCAAGAAATGAACATTCAAGGTAGAGTAAATACTACATTTATGATTAACAATGATGGTACTATTGGAGCTATTCGAAAAAGAGGTCCGCATGATATACTAGAAAAAGAAGCCGTAAGAATTTTATCTAAATTACCAAAAATGACTCCGGGTAAACAAAGAGGTTCTGCTGTAAAAGTTTCTTTTGCTATTCCAATCACATTCAAACTACAGAACTAGAAAAACAAAAAACCATCAGCAATGCTGATGGTTTTTTATATTCTAAATATGAAATTACTGTTTATTAATCTCCACTTTTTCTATAGTAATTTCTGTAGCGGTTCCTTTCTTTTTAATTGTTGCATTTTCAAATGCTTGCAATTGTGCCTCAACCTCAGCTTTGGTACCGTTATAAACTACCTCTTCAGTAATTGACTCACCATTTACCGTAGTAGAATAGGTAACAATAGCTTCTGCCAAATCTGCACTTTCTACATTCATTTCTATAGCAACCTCTTTTGTATCACTTAGCGATGCAACACCTTCTTCTGCATGACCACCTAATATTGGTGCAATTACCAACCCTATTAAGCAAGTCAATTTAATTAATATGTTCATTGAAGGACCTGAAGTATCTTTAAAAGGATCACCAACAGTATCACCAGTTACAGCTGCTTTATGCGCTTCTGAACCTTTATACGTCATTTCACCATTGATCTCAACCCCTGCTTCAAATGATTTCTTGGCATTATCCCAAGCACCACCGGCATTGTTTTGAAAGATTGCCCATAATACACCAGATACGGTAACACCAGCCATATAACCACCTAACATTTCTGCAATCGCCAATTTGTTCATTCCGAATAACATAGGAACGAATGCAATGACCAACGGAAAACCGATAGTTAATAAACCAGGTAACATCATTTCTTTCAAAGAAGCTTTTGTAGAGATAGCCACACATTTATCATATTCAGGCTTACCTGTACCTTCCATAATACCAGGTATATCTTTAAACTGACGTCTAACTTCTTGTACCATTTCCATCGCCGCTTTACCAACAGCATTCATTGCCAATGCAGAGAATACTACCGGCACCATACCACCAACAAATAACATTGCCAACACCGGAGCTTTAAATATGTTGATACCATCAATACCCGTGAAAGTCACATAGGCTGCAAATAATGCCAAAGATGTTAATGCTGCAGAAGCAATAGCGAAACCTTTACCTGTAGCCGCAGTTGTATTACCTACAGAATCTAATATATCCGTTCTTTCTCTTACGATAGGTTCTTGCTCACTCATTTCGGCAATACCACCTGCGTTATCAGAAATTGGCCCGAAGGCATCAATCGCCAATTGCATAGCTGTAGTTGCCATCATTGCAGAGGCGGCCAAAGCAACACCGTAAAAACCTGCAAATGCATAAGATGCCCAAATAGCACCTGCAAACAATAAAACTGATGGGAATGTAGAAATCATACCCGTTGCCAAACCTGCGATAATATTCGTACCCGCACCTGTTGAAGATTGCTGTACAATTTTTAGGATAGGAGACTTCCCTAATCCTGTATAATATTCTGTTACTGAAGAAATCACTGCACCTACTACTAAACCTACCAAAGTGGCATAGAATACACGCATTGAAGATATTTCTAAAAGTCCTTCACCAAAGAATTCCATTTTCATGGTTTCAGGCAACATCCAAGTAACCAAACCAAAACATGAGATTGCAACCAGAACAATTGATGTCCAGTTACCAATATTCAAAGCACCCATTACCTCAGCTTCTTTGGCATCGTTGCTTTTTATTTTTACCAACATGGTACCGATGATAGATATAATAATACCTGCACCTGCAATTGCCATTGGCAATAATATCGGTCCGATACCACCAAAGGCATCGGTAATATTACCACCCATATCTTTAATTACATAGTTACCCAAAACCATAGCTGCCAAAACAGTTGCTACATATGACCCAAATAAATCTGCACCCATACCAGCAACGTCACCTACGTTATCACCAACATTATCGGCAATTGTAGCTGGGTTTCGAGGATCATCTTCTGGTATACCAGCTTCTACCTTACCTACTAAATCTGCACCTACATCGGCTGCTTTGGTATAAATACCGCCACCTACACGAGCAAATAACGCAATAGACTCTGCACCTAAAGAGAAACCTGCAAGGGTTTCTAAAACTATTGTCATATCCATAGTCGATGTCCAAACACCGCCCATAAAAAACTGAAAGAATACTATAAAGAATATCGTAAGTCCTAATACTGCTAAACCAGCAACACCAAGTCCCATAACAGTACCACCACCAAAAGATATTTTTAATGCATTAGGCAAACTTGTACGTGCTGCCTGTGTAGTTCTTACATTGGTCTTAGTTGCTATTTTCATACCTATATTACCTGCGTAGGCAGAAAATACAGCACCAAAAATAAATGCTATTACAATTAGCCAATGTGTTGTTGGCACTACGAAAGAAACGATTGCAAGCAGAATACTTACAACGACCACGAATATAGCCAGAAGTCTATATTCCGCACTTAAAAAGGCTAGGGCGCCTTCATAAATGTGATCTGATATTTCTTTCATTTTTCCATCTCCGGCGTGTTGTTTCATCACCCAAGATCTTTTAATGCCCATGTAAATTAGGCCTAATACTGCCATAAGAATTGGCATGTAAATCATCATTGACTCCATTTAATCTATTTGTTAGTTGTTAGTTCGACTAATGTAGTAAATTAGAATAGAATAAAAAAAGCCACTTTTTATTAAAAAAAGTGGCTCAAATGATGTAAAATATTATTTATATCACAAAAGTGCGCTTTGCTTTGTGCTCACTATCATCATATCTCTTAACACATTCGTGGTATATTTCGATTGCTTTAGCAGCATCGCTCCACCCGCCTGTATCAACTTTTTTCTCTTCTAAATCTTTATATACTTGAAAGAAATGTTCGATTTCTTTTAATCTATGCGGATTCAAATCACTAATATCATTGTTATTGCTCCAGATTGGATCTGAAACTGGTACACAGATAATTTTCTCATCTGGACCTTTCTCATCTGTCATGTGAAATACACCTATAGGTTTTACTTCCATCACCGTCATTGGATATGTAGGTTCTGTTCCCATTACTAAAACGTCTAATGGATCTTTATCTAACGCTAAAGTTTCAGGTATGAATCCATAATCACCAGGATACATCATTGAAGAAAACAACATACGGTCAAAACGAATTTTATGTAAATCAAAATCGTATTCGTATTTGTTTCTGCTTCCTTTCGGAATCTCTATTAAAACATCAAAGGTTAAGCCTTTTGCTGCTGCCATATTAAAAATTGTTTAATTTATAGTTTCTTATGAAACGTTACTAAGTTGTTATAATTGTAAAAATTAATCGAATTAAAAGACAAATCCAAACGTACCGGTTACACCGAACTTTCTTGCATCGGGATTTTCTAAATAATTTCCTCTAAAATTGAAATCTAATCTAAATACCTTAAAGATATTACCAATTCCGAAAGAATACTCATAATAAATTTTTTCTGATGGCGCACGTAACGGCGTATTTACTGTTGCGGGTGCACTTAGGGCTATATTTTCATCAGACAAATCTCCCCATACTCCACGCAGAGCTACTATTTCTCTTAAATTATATTTTCTTAAGAACGGAATTCTAGAGAAAAACCGACCATTAAAGTTATGTTGTAAATGAACAGCGGCATAAGTATCTGTAACAAATTCGTAAAAATCTAAATTTGGAAACGTACCATAATTAGAGAAAAAGGTTTGGTTACCAGGCACTACGCTCAACAATCCTAAAGGAACCTCACCAAATGTTTTTCCAAGCTCTACCGTACTCAATAATCTACCAAAACCACCTAATTGCCATGGTTGACTATATGAAAATTGAAGCTTGCTATAATCAAAATCACTATTCATTACTCCTTTTGTTCCCTTTGTATAATTCAATAATATAGTACTATAAGTATCATTGACATCTCTGCGTTCAACACCGAAACCTATCGTTTTCTTACCCGGAGTATACAGTACCAATGCATTAAAATCGAATTGACGTATTTCTGATGAAACCCCTGTTGGAGATTCTGGATTTACATAATCTAAACTAAAATCACCGGGTAAAGCAGAACTCAAGGTTCTAAACGTACCACCTACAGATAATTTTAAATTGGTTAGCGGTTCAATTTCAAAATTAAGCGCACTTAAATTAATATTCGTTAATCTATTATTGGCACCTACCGTTAATAATGAGGAAGATGCAATACTTCGACCCAAAACGTCATTAGTTGCCGTTAGACTAACACCAAGTTGCTCTATGTCTCTACGGTTACCACCAGAAACGATTAATCTGATATTTTTATCTAATAGCATTTTACCCGCCAAGCCGTGTTTAAATTTATGATCTTTGAATCCGTATGCCGTGTATCCTTCTACTCGCCAAAGATCATTTTGACCATAGTATGTTCTTGCTCCAAGTCGCACTCTCGCGCCTTCTGCAGTATTGTATCCAAAGAAATCATAAACAGAGCCTAAATCTAAATTCCATTTATCGACCTCGACATAACCAGATCCTAAAATACTTACAAAATTATAATAGGTCTTAAATTTGGGAACGGTTTTAAGGGTGTCTAGCAACTTATAAATACCCTGCTCATCTTTATTTAGACTTTCTAATCTGTTCTGTTCCCAAAAGGCATCGTCTTTAATAATCTGCGTAACATCTAAAGGGTTTCTATCTTTTTTATAAACCTCTTTTGGTTTAACCTTATTGAACTCGTAATTATCATAAACACTTGTTCGCTTACCATACAATCCTTTTGATTCTTCTTTTTTGTTGAAACTGAAATCACTCAACATATAATCGCGTTTCAAAAGAAACACTGAATCATTCATTACTTCAAAATCTTGCTCTATGTAGATTTCTTTTACCCAGTTAATATTGGCACTTTTGGTTACTTGAAGATTAATATTTTTCACCGCCCAAGTAGAATCATTTACCCAAAAATCTCCTTTAAAGGTCAATTCATTTTTACGGCGTGGATAGTATACAATATTATAACACCACTTATTATCAATAAAAGCACTATCTCTAAGCGCATAATTATACACATCTACCCCGGTTTTTGATAGCGGGCTAGTGAAACTTTTATCGAAAAATTTCAGGTAATTATTATAGACATCGTACTCTTGATATAAGTCTTGTACGAAAGCTATGATTGCTTGATTATTTTCGAATCCGGAATTCTTATTACCTAAAACTTCCTCTTTTTCCTCTTTGATTTTATTATCACCGTAAACTTTAGAAAAAGTCTCGTTTAAAAAAATCGGTAAGTATGTTTTACCTGTTATACGAGAAGTATCTAAATCTTGAAAAACAAACTCGAGCCCCTTAAAAACCTTACTTTTTATAAGTGCACTATCTATTGTATTTAAATCGAACTCTACCTTTTCATACTTATCAAAAGCATATTGATCAAACTGCCTAACACCGTTCTGACGCTTTTTCGACCAGATTTTTCGAAGAATATCTACCGCAGGATTATTCTTTTTAGATTGCTTGCCCGCTATCAACACCACTTCGTTCAACTGCTCTGCAGCTTCTATCATGGTTATTTTTAAATCATAGGCAACTTTAGAATCTAACTGAAGTTCGTAATCTGTATAACCGATAAAAGATATAATTACTGTAGGATATTCATTTTCAGACTCTAAATAAAACCTACCATCATCGTTTGTAATGGTACCTTCAGTCGAATTTTTAAAGAATACATTAGCGAAGGATACAGGCTCACCCTGCTCATCAATGACAATACCACCAATTTTGGTCTGACCTTGAGCTATGAAAACGCATAGACTTAAGAATGTGAAAATTATCCCTCTCATTAAAATTCGTCGTTCAATAAAAAATTTTGTTGCAAATAACATACTAATAAAAAAAGCTTCTCCAGACTTGGTCGGAGAAGCTAAAGTACTTTACAAAAGTAAATCTTTTATTTGTATAAAACTCTTTTAACAGCTTCAACTACATCTTTATGATTAGGTAACCACTCTGCCAATAATACTGGAGAATATGGTGCTGGCGTATCTGCGGTGTTAATTTTAACAACTGGTGCATCTAAATAATCAAATGCATGTGCTTGTATATGATATGTAATTTCTGTTGCTACATTACCAAATGGCCAAGCTTCTTCTAAAATCACCAAACGGTTTGTCTTTTTAACAGATTTCAAAATAGCTTCGTAATCTAAAGGCTTTACAGTACGTAAATCTATAATCTCACAACTAATACCTTCTTTTTCTAATTCATCGGCAGCTTTATCAGCTTCCTTAATAATCTTACCAAAAGAAACGATAGTTACATCTTTACCTTCTCTACGAATATCCGCAACACCTAATGGAATAGTGTAATCACCTTCTGGCACTTCACCTTTATCACCATACATCTGCTCAGACTCCATAAATATTACAGGGTCATTATCGCGAATTGCAGCTTTCAACAATCCTTTTGCATCTGCCGGGTTAGATGGTACAACTACTTTTAAACCCGGACAGTTGGCATACCAACTCTCAAAAGCCTGTGAGTGCGTCGCCGCCAATTGACCTGCAGAACCTGTAGGACCTCTAAATACTATAGGACAAGGAAATTGTCCGCCAGACATTTGTCTGATCTTAGCAGCGTTATTTATAATTTGATCAATACCTACCAACGCAAAGTTGAAGGTCATGAACTCTATAATAGGTCTATTACCGGTCATAGTAGAACCAACGCCTATACCCGCAAAACCAAGTTCTGATATTGGAGTATCAATAACCCTCTTTGGGCCAAACTCATCCAACATACCCTTGGAAGCTTTATAAGCGCCATTATATTCCGCTACCTCTTCACCCATCAAATAGATAGATTCATCCTTCCTCATTTCTTCGGACATGGCCTCGGCTATTGCTTGCCTAAATTGTAGTGTTTTCATGTATGGTAAATATTATTCTTTGTTATATGCTAGAAAGCAAGCAAAAATATGAAATATAATATCAAAAAATAGAATGCCAGATTTAAAAAAAGTTATAAAATTTACTATGCATGCATAGTAAAATAGGATTTAAATAGCTATCTTCGTCTTCATTGATATAAAGTTTTTTAAACATGAAGATACTAGTTTGCATAAGTAATGTTCCAGACACTACGTCTAAGATAAATTTCACAGATGGCGATACCAAATTTGACACCAACGGTGTACAGTTTGTAATTAATCCGAATGACGAATTCGGTTTAACAAGAGCTATGTGGTTCAAAGAAAAACAAGGTGCTACAGTGCATATTGCTACTGTTGGCGGTCCTACAGTTGAACCTACAATGCGTAAGGCACTTGCCATTGGCGCAGATGAAGCTTTTAGAATTAACACAGAACCTACTGACGGATTTTCTGTTGCTCAACAACTTGCAGAAGTTGTTAAGAATGGAGGTTATGACTTAGTAATCGGCGGTAGAGAATCTATTGATTATAATGGTGGTATGGTACCAGGTATTCTGGCTTCTTTAACAAATATGAATTTCATCAATTCTTGTATTAGTCTTGAAATTGACGGAACCAATGTTACTGCTGTTAGAGAAATAGATGGCGGAAAAGAAAAATTAAGTAGTTCACTACCTTTAGTAGTAGGTGGACAAAAAGGTCTTGTTGAAGAAAGTGATTTACGTATACCTAATATGCGTGGAATTATGATGGCAAGAAAGAAAAGTCTTTCTGTTCTTGAACCGGTTGAGGCTATCAAAGCTACCGAAGACAAAAAATTCGACAAACCGGCTCCAAAAGGTCAAGTTAAACTTGCCGATAGTGTAGATCAATTGATTGACCTATTACATAATGAGGCCAAAGTCATTTAATAACCTATTTATTAGGTAATAATTAAAAACAAAAAAGATGTCAGTTTTAGTATATACAGAATCAGAACAAGGAAAATTTAAGAAGAATGCGTTCGAGGTCGCCTCTTATGCTTCTGCAGTTGCCAAAATGATGGGTACAACTGTTACCGCAATAGCTTTCAATACTACCGAGGGTGAATCTCTTGGCGAGTACGGAGTTTCTAAAGTAATGAACGTTAAAGACGGCTCATTAGAAACATTTAATGCTGGTGCTTTCTCAGCATCTATCGCTGAAGCAGTAAAAAGCACAGATGCAAAGGTTGTTATTTTAAGTTCAAGCACAGATACAAAGTATTTAGCTCCTTTATTGGCTGCCAAACTATCTGCTGGTTACGCACCAAATGTAGTTCAGGCGCCAGATAGCACTGCTCCATTTATGGTTAAAAGAACCGCTTTCAGTAATAAAGGCTTTGCACACACTCAAATAGATACAGATATTAAAATAGTAGGTGTATCTAATAATGCTTTTGGTGCTCACGAAAACAAAACAGAAGTTTCTGTTGAAGAAATAAGTGGTGCTGCCGATGCTGCGACAAATGATACCAAATCTATTGAAATAGATAAAGTTGTTGGTAAAGCTACTATAGCCGATGCTGATATTGTCGTATCTGCAGGAAGAGGAATGAAAGGACCAGAAAACTGGGGAATGATAGAAGAACTTGCAGATATCTTAGGTGCTGCAACAGCTTGCTCCAAACCAGTGTCTGATCTTGGATGGAGACCGCACGGTGAACATGTTGGACAAACAGGAAAGCCTGTTGCAAGTAATCTTTACATTGCTATTGGTATTTCTGGAGCAATCCAACATTTAGCAGGTGTAAGTGCTTCCAAAACAAAAGTTGTAATCAATAATGACCCTGAAGCGCCTTTCTTTAAAGCTGCTGATTACGGTATTGTTGGAGACGCCTTTGAAGTAGTTCCTCAATTGATTGAAAAATTAAAGGATTTTAAAGCACAAAACGGCTAAATTTTTGTTATTTTGTGCCCCTTAAAGGGCTGTTCGTATAGTTGGAACCCCAAGTATATGAACAGCCTTTTTTAGTTAAAAACCTATGAGTCTAGTACGATTAAAAATAAAAGGTATCTCTTACAGCCAAACTCAGAACGGGGCATACGCTCTCATTTTGAACGAAGTTGAAGGCGATAGAAAATTACCTATTGTCATTGGCGCTTTTGAAGCTCAATCCATAGCAATTGCTTTGGAGAAAGAGATAAAGCCTCCAAGACCACTTACACACGACCTATTTAAAAATTTCTCCGACAGATTTGATATTGTAATCAAACAGGTGATTATACATAAATTGGTGGATGGCGTATTTTACTCTAGCATCATTTGCGAAAGAGACGGTATTGAAGAAATCATTGACGCAAGAACTAGTGATGCAATTGCCTTGGCATTGCGTTTCAATGCCCCTATATTCACCTATAAGACTATATTGGACAAAGCTGGTATTTTCTTGAAATTCTCATCTAAAGAGAAAGATCAAAAAGATAACGACGATAGTATTATGGTCGATGAGATTTTGCAAGAAGGGGAAACTATAGAAATAGAATCTGGTGCAAGCGATGGCTACACAGAACTTACTATAGATGAATTAGAAGCAGAATTAAAAAAGGCAGTCACCAACGAAGACTACGAAAAGGCGGCAAAACTGAGAGATGAAATCTCTAAACGCAACTAAACATTAAATTATAGTTTATGAAAAAGGGCAAATGGTTGCTATTTTTTGCACTGATTCTTACCACAATTACTTTTGCTCAAGACGTAGACGTAACTCAACCTTTACAAAGTACAACTGACACCACTTTGGCTGAAGATGTTGCTACTGCTGGTGTTATGGGAATGGAAATCAATGAAGGATTTTCTTTCAACAGTCTCGGCAGAGGAGTTTTAGGCATGGTAGTCTTATTATTTTTAGCCTTTTTATTCAGCTCTAACAGAAGAGCCATTAATTGGAAAACTGTAGGTATAGGTCTGGCGCTTCAATTGGTTATTGCCGTTGGTGTACTAAAAATACCTTTCGTACAATTAGTTTTTGAACAAATAGGAAGAATCTTTGTCAGCATACTAGAATTTACACGTGCGGGTAGTAAATTTCTTTTTGAAGGTTTAGTCGTTGATACCGGTACTTTTGGATATATTTTTGCTTTTCAAGTACTACCAACAATCATATTTTTCTCAGCTCTTACATCCTTACTATTTTATTTAGGATTAATACAAAAAGTAGTAAAATGGCTTGCTTGGGCACTTTCTAAAACCTTGGGTATTTCAGGACCTGAAAGTCTTTCTGTTGCCGGAAACATCTTTCTTGGGCAGACAGAAGCACCTCTTTTAATAAAAGCATACTTAGAAAAAATGACCAAATCAGAGATTCTGCTGGTTATGATTGGTGGTATGGCAACCGTTGCCGGTGCTGTTTTAGCTGCCTACATTGGGTTTTTAGGTGGTGAAGATGAATTGCTACAGTTGGTATTTGCGAAACATTTATTAGCTGCCTCCGTTATGGCTGCTCCTGGAGCGATTGTAATTTCCAAAATACTATATCCACAGACAGAAGAAGTAAATACTGAAGTTCATGTCTCTTCTGAAAAGATTGGCGCCAACGTATTAGATGCTATAGCAAATGGTACTACAGAAGGACTAAGGCTAGCTGTTAATGTAGGTGCTATGCTTTTAGTTTTCGTAGCCATTATTGCGATGGTCAACGGTATTCTAGAATGGACCGGAGATTTTACTCATTTAAATAGCTGGATAGCTGAAAATACCTCGTATTCTAAATTCTCTCTTGAAGCAATTCTAGGGACTATATTTGCCCCTTTAATGTGGTTAATCGGGGTAGCCAATGAAGACATCATGCTTATGGGTCAATTGCTAGGCATTAAATTAGTGGCGAGTGAATTTGTAGGCTATATACAATTAGCAGAACTTAAAGATCTTAGCACCTTACCACATTTAAAGTTTAACAAGTCTGTTATTATGGCTACCTATATGTTATGTGGCTTTGCAAACTTTGCTTCTATTGGTATTCAAATTGGCGGTATTGGATCACTAGCACCAGGACAAAGAAAGACATTATCTGAATTTGGAATGAAAGCTGTTCTTGGTGGCTCTCTAGCTTCATTACTTTCTGCTACTATTGCAGGTATGATTTTAGGGTAATAACATTTCCAACTTTAATTTAGTTAATAAGATCTTCATAACCCATTCTTTAAATTCCACTCAAAAATTCATCTAAATAGTATTTTTGTAATACGCTGATGAATCAATTTGGCGTATACATAATTCTATTGCTATGAAACAATACCATGACCTTTTAAAACATGTTCTTAATGAAGGAAACCAAAAAGGTGACCGTACAGGAACCGGAACTAAAAGTGTTTTTGGGTATCAGATGAGATTTGACCTCAGCGAAGGTTTCCCCATGGTTACCACCAAAAAATTACATTTAAAATCTATTGTATATGAATTACTTTGGTTTTTAAAAGGTGATACCAACATCAAGTATTTACAAGAAAACGGTGTTCGAATCTGGAACGAATGGGCTGATGATAATGGAGATTTAGGACCTGTTTATGGTCATCAATGGCGTAATTGGAACGATGATGAAATCGATCAAATCAAAGAAGTAGTAAACTCTTTAAAAACGAATCCCAATAGTAGAAGAATGTTAGTATCTGCTTGGAACCCTAGCGTGTTGCCAGATACTTCTAAATCATTTTCTGAGAATGTATCTAACGGCAAAGCTGCTTTACCTCCTTGCCATGCATTCTTTCAGTTTTATGTTGCCGATGGCAAATTATCTTGCCAGTTGTACCAGCGTAGTGCAGATATATTTTTAGGTGTACCATTCAATATTGCATCTTACGCATTGTTTACCATGATGATGGCTCAAGTTTGCGGTTATGAAGCCGGCGATTTTATTCATACTTTCGGTGATGCCCATATTTACAATAATCATATGGAACAGGTTGAATTACAACTAAGCAGAGAGCCAAGAGCATTGCCGAAAATGAAAATGAATCCGAATGTGAAAGATATTTTTGATTTCAAGTTCGAAGATTTTGAATTGGTAGATTACAACCCGCATCCTCATATAAAAGGAAAAGTAGCAATTTAAACTATGAAAATAAAAGCATCCATTTTACTTATCGTTTGTACTTTCATTTCAATGAATTGTTTTTCTCAAGACGATTCTATTTATTTTCCACAAGAAGAAATAATAATTGATGAGTGTGCAGATGCTTTAGATAAAAATGAATGCTTAAGTCTTAAAATTGAGGAAGAGGTACTTGTTATTCTTGAAGATTTATTCAAAAAAAGGAATCAAGAAATTGATACGTTAAAAACAAGAATCACTTTTGAATTAAATGATTTAAATCAGATCAATGATGAAAGAATTCATTCTTACATCAACGATAAAAAACTGAATAAAAAATTTACTAGAGAGCTTAATCAAAGAATTGCTGAATTGCATGTTTTAAGAGTCGATAATAAAAAACCCGATAATTACAAACCAAATTACTTTTTGAATTACGATTATTCAACTAGCAATAATAAATTAAACAAAATTCCCTTAGATAGTAATAGTACTTTTAAAGGTGGTACTATCGAAGAAACACCACTGTTTCCAAATCAACCAAGAGTTAATGCCCTAACAGATAGAAGAACCTTTAATTCCCTAATGCAACTTCATATTGGTTCTAACTTTGTTTATCCAAAAGAAGCTATAGCAAAAAAGATCAGTGGAAGAGTAAGTATTATGTTTTTGGTTGATAAAGAAGGAAATGTTGGTAATATTAAAACAAAAGGTCCTGCACCTATTTTAGAAAATGAAGCTCGAAGAATTATTTCTCTACTACCAATGCTACAACCTGGTCGTCAAAATGGCGCCCCAAAAAAGATCCCATACTCCATTCCCATTAACTTCAAGCTTTAATAGTATCAATTTCTTAATTTATCAGGTCAAACTCAATTGATCATTTTTAATTAACTTTCCATAAAAATTGTTTTCATGGTTAGTACTGATACGTTCTTAGATTTCTTTTTAGAAACAAGAGAGCACACCGAGGCTATTTGCAAGCCTCTTGAAATTGAAGATTATGTGGTACAACCTATCATAGATGTCTCTCCTCCAAAATGGCATTTAGGTCATACAACTTGGTTTTTCGAAGAGTTTATTCTCAAAACATACGACAAGTCATATACGGTTTTTGATGAAGATTTTTCATTTGTATTTAACAGTTACTACGAAGCCGTAGGCAAACGTGTTGTACGTGCCGATCGCGGTAATCTGTCTAGACCTTCAGTAAAGAAGGTTTACGAATATAGAGACTATGTGACTCAAGCAATGAAAAGACTTCTGGAATCTAATGAAGATAGCACGTTATTAGCCGTTCTTGAAATTGGTATTCATCATGAAAAACAACATCAAGAATTATTGCTTACAGATATTAAATATATTTTAGGTAATAATCCGCTTTTACCAAAATACTCAGAGTCATTTAAAGAATATAGCATTGATAAAGGGGCTCAACACTGGATAGGTATGAGTGAAGGAATTTATGAAATAGGTCATAATTCTACCGACTTCTGTTTTGACAATGAATTAGGTAGACATAAAGTATACCTACATGATTATCAAATATCGAACAAACTCGTTACCAATTCCGAATATCTTGAATTTATAAAGGCTGACGGATATAAACGTTTCGACCTTTGGCATGCAGCTGGATGGGATTGGGTACAGCAAAACCAAGTTAAATCACCGTTATATTGGCACCAGATAGAAGGTGTTTGGCATTATTATAGCCTTAACGGATTAACAGAAATTGATTTAGAAGCACCTGTTACACATATATCATATTTTGAAGCATTTGCCTTTGCCCAGTTTAAAGGTTGCAGATTGCCTACTGAATTTGAGTGGGAAGCAGCACAAGATCAATTTAATTGGGGACAACGTTGGGAATGGACAGAAAGCGCCTACCTACCCTACCCTAATTATAAAAAAGTCGATGGAGCTTTAGGTGAATACAATGGTAAATTTATGGTGAACCAGAAAGTACTAAGAGGTAATTCTATTGCTACTCCGAACAAACATGCCAGGCACACTTATCGCAATTTTTTTCAAACAGATTTAAAATGGCAGTATACCGGTATAAGGTTAGCCAAATAAATACGACAGATAACGTATGCAAGACACAAAAACTACGCTCACCAATACAAGTGAATTTGAAAAAGAAGTTTCCCAAGGTTTGACCGACAACCCCAAGCACTTGTCTTCAATGTATTTTTACGATAAAAAAGGAGATAAGCTTTTTCAAGATATTATGGCAATGCCAACTTACTATCTTACCGATTCTGAGTATGAAATTCTTGAGAACAATAAAGAAGAGATTTCAAATCTGTTTACCGGTTTTGGGTCATTTGACTTAATTGAACTTGGTGCTGGAGATGGCAAAAAGACCAAAATTTTATTAAAAGAATTCAGCGACCAAAAAATCGATTTTACATATGTACCTATCGATATTAGTGACAACGCATTAAATCAACTACAGAATTCTATTGAAAAAGAATTGCCAGAGGTACAAGTACAGCCTTTTCAAGGAACATATTTTGAAGCTCTTAAAGAAATAAACAGTCGTAAGAATAGAAAAATTATTTTATTTTTAGGTTCTAATATTGGCAACTTAGAGCATGAGCAGGCGGTTGTCTTCATGAACAAGATTCAACAGCTAATGCAACCTGAAGATTTACTGTTTATGGGGTTTGACCAAAAGAAAAATCCGCAAACCATATTAGATGCCTATAATGATCAAGAAGGCATTACAGCTGCATTCAATAAAAATGTTCTTGCAAGAATAAACACCGAATTAAATGCAAATTTTGATTTAGATCAATTTTTACATTGGGAGGTGTATAACCCCGAAACAGGCACTGCAAAGAGCTATTTAGTTTCGAAAATTGAACAGACTGTACAAATTGAAAATTTAGAATTAACCGTCGATTTTAAGCAATGGGAGACCATACACACCGAAATTTCACAGAAGTACGATAATGAAATTATCACTTGGCTCGCGAAAGAATCTGGTTTAAAAATGACCACTTCGTATGAATCAACAACATATGGTTATAAAAACTGTGTCTTTAAAAAAGCTTAGATTCTACTTATAAATGGAAAAAAAAGCCTGCTATTTTAAATAGCAGGCTTTCTATATTTCAGTATTATTTTTTTTATAATTCTAATACAGCATTCTCAGAACCAGCAAAATCATTCCATTGGTAACGATCAGCCTCACCATCGGTTACATATTCTCCGTCAACAATGTATTTGAATTCAAATGAGTTCTCTTTTGGAAGATCAAAAGTTCCTTTAAAAGAGCCATTCTTTTGTTTCTTCAATGCGCTCTTTTTTGCGTTCCAATTATTGAAATCGCCTACAACAGCTACTTTTTTTGCATCGTCTGTAGGTACCGTAAAAGTAACCTTACATACTGGCTTAGTTTTTAAATATTTTTTTGCAATTGCCATGATATTAGATTTAATATTCAAAGCAAAATTAGCACAATAAAACACTCATTTACAACACTTAAGATATTTTTATCAAATCCTTAATATTTATGCTCATTATAGATATACAACGAAATATAACCCTACAAAATTACTTTATTGTGAATAGCTACTTTCCTGCTTTTAAAATTTTTACAATTGCATCTATTTCTGATTCGGTATTATAAAAATGAAAACTTAAACGCACACCGTCGCCTCTTTGAGCACAAAATACATCATTGTCTATTAGTTTTTGATAAGTAGCTTCGTTTGCTTTTATATTAAAAATGGTACTATGCTGCTTTCTTCCTGAAACCTCATCAGATAACAGTCCTAGCTTTTGAAATTCTGCCTTTGCCTTCTCTGATAACTTGCGGTTTTGTTCTGCTATTTTATCCACCCCTATTCTTTCAAAAAAATCTAAAGAAAACTTTAAACTTCCAAAAATCAGTGATGACAAATGACCAGGCTCAAATTTCTTAGCAAATCTAATTTCATCTTTTTTATCAAAATCTCCGTCGGCAGCATTAAAGCCAATATTATTTATCGCGAACTCATTTTTAACTTGATCAGAAAATAACATAAATCCGTTACCATAACCAGCCAATAACCATTTATAGGCACTAGCACCCAAAACATCAATACCTGAGCTATCAAAATCAAAGCTAGCACTACCACAAAACTGAGTACCATCTACCATGATTATTAAATTCGGATGCTGCTTTTTCAAATCTTTCAAAAAATCTAGATCAATAGCAAAACCATCTAGCCATTGCACAAGGCTTAATGCCAGTACATCTATTTTCTGACTTGATATTGTTTCTTGAATACGCACTTCTAAATCGGTTGTCATAGATATATAAGAAACCTCAAAATCTCTATTCTCAAAACTCCAATTAAGAGAAGGATAATCATTCTTTACAAGTAGCACCTTTTTCTTAGAATTCAACCCCTCTAATAACACATTAAGCCCAGATGAAAAATTGCTAACTAATGCTACGTTCTCTCTTTTACAATTAAAAAACCTACCAACGCTAGTGCGCGTATCTGAAATTACCTTTAAAGATTGCTCGCGCATATCGCTACCATCTATTAAAAAGTCTAGATCATGCTCTTGTCGCCATTCTAACAATGAATCATACAGCAAACCATACACTGCGGTGTTCGCATAAATACCTTTTCTTAAAACTGGGAATTCTTTTCTAAATTTTTCCATTGATTATAGCGTATAATACATTTCCTGTATCTTTATACCAAAGATAGGAAGAGTATGTTTTCTAGAAATAAAAATACCTCCAAATTAGATTTAGAGCAACATGAGCTATTAGAGAATGCTCAAAAAAGGGTTAAACAAAAAAAACGCCTTTATACGCATTTCGTAGTATTTTTAGTTGGTAGTGTTTTCTTAGTGCTTATCAATAAAATATTAAAATACGGGCAAGAATATAATTGGTTCGTTTGGGCAATTACCTTTTGGGGATTTCTGTTTGTTCTACATATTTTCAATGTTTTTATTACCAATAAATTCATGGGCAATGATTGGGAACGTTCGCAACGTGAAAAATTAGTAGCCAAGCAGAAGCAACGAATTGCCGAAATGGAAAAAGAAATTGAAGAGGAAATTAAGCTACCTACTTCAATTGAACCTGAACCTAAAAAAAAACTACTTTGAGTACACTTATAATGATTGCTGCGGCAGCAGAAAACAACGCGCTTGGCAAAGACAACGATTTGCTTTGGCATTTGCCAGATGACTTTAAAAGATTCAAGAAATTAACGTCTGGTCATAAAATTATAATGGGTAGAAAAACATATGAAAGTTTCCCAAAACCTTTACCAAACAGAACTCACATCATCATTACCAGAAATAAAAATTACTCGGTAGACTATGATGAATGTATTGTAGTGCACTCTTTAGATGAAGCTATAGATTTAGTAAACAATGAAATTGCCTTTATAATTGGTGGTGGAGAAATTTACAAGCAAGGTGAAAATTTTTCTGACAAAATAGAACTTACCCGTGTGCATGCCACTTTTGAAGATGCCGATACCTTTTTTCCAGAAATTGACGAGAAGTATTGGATGCTAACAAACCAAGAGTTTCACCCAACAGACGAAAAACATAATTTATCATTCACTTATTTAACCTACGTTAAAAAAGAAAATGCCCTTAAAAGTCTTTAAACGATACCGTGTATTTAGGTTTAGCCGATTCTAAAATTGAAGCAAGTACTTTTACATCACCATTTGTATAAAATTGATGAATGCCAACATTTGTAGAATTGGTCAACAATTCATTTTTCTCTAAAACTGTTTTAGTTTGTCGAGCCACTGCTTGACCAGAGTCTATTATAGTTACATTCTCTGGTAGCATTTTTTTCAATAGCGGAATTAAATATGGGTAATGCGTACAGCCTAAAACAAGATAATCCATTCCCTTTTCAAGCATAGGTTTTATATAACCCTCTAATAAATGGTATAATTCATCGCTTTGAAGATTTCCGTTTTCTATCATTTCGACCAAACCAGTGCCTCGTTGCTCTAAGACAGTTATACCTGCAGCATGATTTTTTGAGGTACTATGAAACAGACTACTCGACAAAGTTCCTTTAGTAGCTAAAACGCCCACAATCTTAGATTTGGTATTTATAGCCGCAGGTTTTAATGCTGGCTCAATACCTATAAAAGGAACAGTATAGTTTGCCCTTAAATAGTCTATGGCGTTTGTCGTTGCCGTATTACAGGCAACGACTATAATCTTGCAACCCTGGCTTAATAAATATTCAGTATTCTTTATACTCAGTTCTAGAATTCGCTCTTCAGATTTTTCACCATAAGGAGCATTCTTACTATCTGCTAAATAAATACAATCTTCATTAGGCATAAGCTCTTGAATTTCGCCCCAGATAGATGTGCCGCCAATACCAGAATCAAAAATACCTATTTGCCTGTCGTCCATATTATTTAAACACTTCTGTTATAGGCTTACCAGTTGCTCCGTTTGGAAAAGAGATACCTAACAACGCCGAAATGGTTGGTGCAATATCAGGAATCTCTGTTCTGTTAACTGTCGAACCTGGTTTTACACCCATACCATAAAACAATAATGGCGCATGTGTATCATAAATTTGTGGTGAGCCATGTGTAGATCCTGTAGTATTATAAGAAATAAATCCTGGTTTTAAAACTACCAATACATCACCTGATCTTTTTTGGTTATAGCCATTTTGCAAGATATAAGGAATACCATGGGTGTAATTAGTACTCCACATTTGATTTGCAGTGTATACCCTATCTATTGCATCGTAACCTAAAACCTCTTGAGCTATTTCAACTTGCACGTCAGCCAAGCTAAGGTCTAGGTTTTTAACAATTTTATGATCTAAAAATATTTGATCATTAGAATAGTTTTTAATAATATCTTCTGTACCATACTTATACTGTAAAAACTCCGCCAACCTTTTTTTGTTCGCAGCTGTGTCAATATAACCTGACGGTATTTTTTCACTTTTTAAATACGTTGGCACCTCAACTGCTCCATGATCTGCAGTTAAGAATAACGTATACTCTCCTTCTCCTACGTTTTTATCCAAAGCTTTAAAAAACCTTTCTAAATCTGCATCTAACCTTAAATAAGTATCTTGAACTTCTTTAGAATTTACGCCATACATATGCCCAACATAATCAGTACTTGAAAAACTTACCGCTAGAAAATCTGTTATATCGTCTTTACCCAAACCCTCTTGCTTCAATGCCTCTATAGCAAAATCCGCAGTTAAAGAATTACCAAATGGCGTTGCCTTTATAATATCAAAATCTTTTGTCTTATCTAGTAAAACAGGAGTATTGTGAGGAAATGAAGTTGTTGACTCCCCTTCAAATTTTCCTTCAAAAAGATTATTATCAGTTCCGCTCTCTTTGTACTCCTTAATATCTTTTAACGTATTCCATTCTCTTTTATAAGATTGTGCTGTTCCAGATGAATTAAAATCATTAACCCATTTCGGAAGTTGATTCATGTAATAAGAACTTGTTATCCATTTTGCTTCATCTGCACCATGAAACCAATAAGCCGCGTTAGCCGTATGACCACCAGGTAAAACTGCACCTCTATCCTTTAATGCAATAGCAATAGTTTTGCCTTGCATTTGACTATTTAAACGAACTTCGTCTGTTATCGTGGTAACGCCCATACGGTGTGGTGACATTTTTCCTGCGTCTGCCATAGTTCCTACAGATGTATACGTATCATCACTGGCACAATACACACTTTCATCAATCTCTTTATCATACCAATTATTACCGATTATACCGTGTACTGCAGGTGTTGTACCGGTATATACAGATGTGTGCCCCGGTCCCGTGCTTGTTGGTGCATAATTGAAATGGTTGTTTTTACAATTAAATCCTTGTTCTACAAGTCTTTTGAATCCATCATTACCAAAATGATTGTAAAAACGTGTTATATAATCATAGCGCATTTGATCTACTACAATACCAACTACCAATTTCGGTTTCACTCTTAAAAGGTTATCATTTGAATTTTCCTTATTTTTCTTTTGAGCGTTTAAAGCGTTAACCAATAACATCGTGCTTACAAATAAAGAAGCCACAAAATATTTTTTCATTTTCATACGGATAGGATTGTAACACAAATGTAAAATAATTTACATCTTTAAAGATTAAACGGAGGTTAAATCAGGTCCTTTATTGTTATTTTTACGGTAAGAAATATATTTTCAATCAATGAACTATTTAGCATCTGTAGGGAGCTATGCAATTATGATCCGCGAGGTTTTTAAAAAACCTACGAAATGGAGAATAATGAAGTCCCTTATATTCAAGGAAATAGATGAGTTGATTTTTAGCTCACTGGGTATTATCATATTCATTTCCTTTTTTATTGGTGCGGTTGTAGCCATACAAACAGCGCTTAATCTAACCAACCCATTAATACCGCGAAATCTAATTGGTTTTGCAACTCGCCAATCTGTAATATTAGAATTTGCACCTACTTTCGTATCTATTATAATGGCTGGTAAAGTAGGATCTTACATTACATCTAGTATTGGCACCATGCGTGTAACCGAACAAATAGATGCTTTAGAAGTAATGGGTGTAAATTCATTAAATTACTTAGTTTTTCCTAAGATTATTGCAATGCTTTTTTACCCTTTCGCAATTGCAATTTCTATGTATGTTGGAATATTCGGTGGATGGATGGCCGGAGTTTTCGGCGGATTTCTAACTAGCGAAGATTTTATTACAGGATTGCAATCAGATTTTGTTCCTTTTCATATTGCATATGCATTTGTGAAGACCTTGATTTTTGCTTTTGTGATTGCGACTATACCTTCATTTCATGGATTTTATATGCGAGGCGGAGCTTTAGAGGTTGGTAAAGCAAGTACAACAGCGTTCGTTTGGACGAGTGTTGCAATTATCATACTCAACTACATATTAACCCAACTTTTGCTAGGATAATGATAGAAGTACGAGACATACATAAATCTTTTGGCGATGCTCATATCCTTAAAGGGGTTACGACTACTTTCGAAAAAGGAAAAACTAATTTAATCATTGGACAAAGTGGATCAGGTAAAACTGTTTTTCTTAAATGTCTTTTAGGATTATTTATCCCAGAGGAAGGCGGTATTGTCTATGACGGAAAATTATATGCTGACCTTACCGATAACGAGAAACGAGATTTAAGACAAGAAATGGGCATGGTATTTCAAGGTAGTGCCCTCTTTGATAGTATGACGGTCGAAGGCAATGTAATGTTCCCTTTAGAAATGTTTACAAAGCAGTCTAAATCTGAAATGAAAGACCGTGTAGATGCGGTTTTAAAAAGAGTGAATCTAATTGATGCACATCATAAATTTCCTTCTGAAATTTCTGGCGGTATGCAAAAACGTGTCGCTATTGCTCGTGCTATAGTTATGAATCCGAAATATCTTTTTTGCGATGAACCAAATTCTGGTCTGGACCCTAAGACGGCTATTCTTATTGATGACCTTATCAAAGAAATCACCGAAGAGTATAATATTACTACCGTAATAAATACTCATGATATGAACTCGGTAATGCAAATTGGGGAAAAAATAATTTTCCTAAAAGACGGACTTCTAGAATGGGAAGGGACTAAAAACGAAATCTTTAAAACCGATAATGAAGCGGTAACTAATTTTGTTTATTCATCTGATCTTTTCAAAAAGGTGCGCCAAATGTATATTCAAGAGCAAAACTAACCCTACTCTGTAGGCACTTCTTTAATCTGAATATTCTTATTACTCAATCTTAGACGCAACCAATCTTGCAGCTTGCTCATATCTTTAACCGTTTCTGCTCTTTTGGCTTCCTTTTTCCAAGTGACTTCAAATAATGGTATGCTATCGGTTTTAGCAAAATCTGTTGAAATTAAATAAGCATAACCTATTCGCTCTAAATTTTCATAATTCGTTTTCGCCTCAAGACTAATTTCTTTGAAAGGAATTTGATTTGATGAAATCTGATTCAACCTTACCAATTCACTTTCTAAAAGCTGAATTTTCTCGTCTTTACTAGTTAGAATAGTTTTCTGAGACTCATAAAGCTCATTCACATATTTTAGTTCATTTGCCTCGTCACTTTTAGAACCCTGAACAACGGCTAGCTCAGTACCTTTTAGCTGTTTGTACTCCGCCATTTGAGCACGCCAAGTGGCAATCACATTATCAGGTATACCGTCATTTCCCATGAAAACCAGTTCAATTTTTGACTTACCTTCATCATCATAATCTACCTCACTAAAATCTTTTAAAAACTTGCCTTCACCCGCAAATTGGTAAGGCACTATTTTCTCTGTAATGAAAGTTTCGGCATCTCTATTGAATAACGATTTTTTAAAAACACTATAGAATGTAAAACCTGCAGGTATCATAACCAAAACAGCCAATAAAGAAGCTAGCCTAGCTATTAATTTTCTTCGTTGCGAATTCACGTAACGAACCATGGGGAATTTCAAGAGCTTTATTACCAAGAAAGTCGCTAAGGCTATGAAAATAGTATTTATAATGAACAGATACATTGCACCCCTCGCATACTCCCAGTTTCCGATTGCCAAACCAAAACCTACCGTACACAAAGGTGGCATTAACGCTGTGGCAATTGCAACACCGAAAATTACACTAGCAATTGTACCTTTCTTAGCACGTGCAATCACCAATGCCAAACCACCAAAAAATGCTATTAAAACATCTCTAATATCAGGCTCAGTTCTAGCTAAAAGCTCTGAAGACTCATCTCTAAGGGGAAAAAAACGATAGAATAAGTACGCCGTTATCACACTTAAAACTACCATTACAGCAAAGTTCTTCAATGATCTTTTTAAGGTATCAATGTCATTTATAGCCACAGACATACCTATACCTAAAATAGGACCCATTAGAGGCGAAATTAACATCGCACCGATTACTACAGCTGTAGAATTGGCATTAAGACCTATAGATGCAATAAAAATAGAACAAATCAAAATCCAAGAAGTATGCCCCTTAAAAGGAATATCGGCAATAATAGCTTCTTTCGTCGCCTGCTGATCGGTATTGGTTCTAATATCCAACAGCTCAGAAAGAAACATTTTAACACTACCTAAAAGACCTTGAAAATCTTTTTTTACTTCTTCACTACCACTACCCTCATTACTGTTAGGGGTAATGTTATCTTGATTAAGATTGTTCTCCATATTTAAGCGAATTCATCACCAAAGGTATCCTTTACCTTATTTAAAACTTGTTTAATATCTTGTTCTTTGGTCTTAGGATAGATCAAAAGTACTTCATCTTTATCAACAATAATATAATCGCTAAGTCCGTCTACAACCACTACTTTACCAGCTTTAGACCTAATCATATTACCATTAGCATCTTCCGTCAGTACTTTAGCATTTACTATAGCATTATTATTCTCATCTTTATCTAACTTGTCGTACAACGATCCCCAAGTACCTAAATCATTCCAATCGAATGTTGCTTCCTTCACGTATATCGCTTCCGAATTTTCTAAAATAGCGTAATCAATAGATATATTTTCAGCTTTAGGATAGTTTTCAGATATAAATTTCTTTTCATCGTCTGTATTATAACATACTAAGCCATCTCTAAACAAAGCATATTGTTTTGGCTGAAAATTCTGAAAAGCGTCGACAATAGTTTTTGCACTCCACATAAATATACCTGCGTTCCACAAAAAATTACCCTGCGCTAGAAAGTTTTTAGCAGTTTCATAATCTGGCTTCTCTCTAAACTGATTTACCTTTTTTATTTCTGCTTTATCTGCCTTATCTGCCTTATTATATTCTATATAACCAAAACCTGTATTAGGGAAAGAAGGTTTTATACCTAAAGTACATAAAACATCTTCGGTCTCGCACTTTGTAAAACATGCTGTAACGTCTTTTGCAAATGCATCTTCATCTTCTATCCAATGGTCACTTGGGGCAACAATCATTACCGCATTTTCATTCATCTTCTGAATCTTCATCGCAGCATATAGAATACACGGTGCTGTATTTCTCATTGCAGGCTCAAGAACTACCTGTTCTTGTTTTACCATTGGCAATTGCTCTAACACCAAATCATTATAACGTTCATTGGTAAGAATTAAAATATTCTCGGTAGGTATGAATTTGTTTAATCTTTGAAACGTTTTTTGAATAAGGGTATCACCTGTACCCAACATATCATGAAATTGCTTCGGATTCTCACTTGTACTTATTGGCCAGAATCTAGACCCTACTCCACCTGCCATTAAAACGGCATAATAATTTTTGTTCATGTCAGCTCTTTATTAATTCTACTTCAGCATTTGGTTGAAAAAGAAACATCCTTCCTGAGGATAATTCTATACACTCATAACGCTTAGTTCGTTTATTTCCTTTTTTAAATAATTTGCCATTATAGATGCGAAACACACACCCTATTGGTAATTCGTAAACGTAAGTTTTATCTGATTGTTGTTCATCGAATTGTTTTAAGGCAATAGATAATTGTGCATCAGTACTACTGCTTGCCTTCGGATTCTTAAAATGTCTAGCCAATAAAGGTAAAAGCTGTGAAGGAAATATCTCTGGACGAATGAATGGAAGCATTAAATATTGAAATGTTTTTTTCCATTCTAAACCATGTGGCTTAATAGTACGCCCATATTTCTCAAATGCTATTAAGTGCGCAATTTCATGAATTAACGTAATTAAGAATCTATACTTATTCAAAGATGCATTAACGGTAATCTGATGGTTACCATCTTTTCGCATTCTATAATCTCCATGCCTAGTAACACGTTCATTCACGATTTTCAAATGCACCTGACTATCTTTAATTAGTGCATAACATGGACCAACCGCTAATTCAGGAAGATATTTAGCTAACGTTTCTTGCATTCTTAAGGTGTACTACTACTAACCTGTAATATTTTACCGTTATACATTTTTTGACCTTTTAAAGCAAAGTCCATTATATATTCTGCCATCTCTTTGGCGCTCACAGGAGCCTCATAACCCGGAAATGCTTCTTCTAACATTTCTGTTTGTACTGCCCCCAAAGCCAATGCGTTAAATGACGGACCAGTTTCTTTAAATTCTTCAGCCAATAATTCCGTCAAAGTCAATACCGCTCCTTTACTTGAACTGTAAGCTGAAAGACCTGGGAATTTAGCACTACCTTGAATACCGCCCATTGAGCTAATGGTAAGCACATGAGCGTCTTTATCCATAAATGGAATAATAAGCCTAGTCATAGCAGCAACTCCAAAAACATTCACTTCATATACCGCCTTAAATTCTTCTTCTGTCAATTCTAAAAAAGGTTTATTTATAAGCTTGCCTGCATTATTTACTAGCGCAATAACATTTCCCTTTTTATCTTTTAAATAATTAGACAAGTTATCTCTATCTTCTACCGATGACACATCAAAAGAAAAAGCTTCAATATTTTTATGATTAAGACTTTTAATCGGTTTTTCATTTCTAGATAGCGCCAAGACCTTATAACCGGCATTAGCTAATAACTTACTTAATTCAAAACCAATTCCTCTACTGGTACCTGTTACAATTACGTATTCCATTAATTATACTTTACTTCTTTTACCGGTGCATTAATAATACCTTCTAACATCGGTACTGTTTCATTTACAATTGTTGCCATAAATTCATAATCCATCAACGATGCCTCATCACCTACTTTATGGTACTCTCCAAAATTGGTGAAATCAAAAGAACTATAAGTCTGAGATGGCACATTAAACTCATCGTGAAAAGGAGCATTATCTGATCGTCTAAACAAATTAAACTCTTTTGCTTTAGGAAGAAATCCTACTAAATTTTTATTTGCATAACCATTACTCAACTCTGCTAAATTCGATAATTCATACCCGGTTAAATAAAGACTATGATCTTTACCTACCATTGGCACCCCTACCATTTCGAAATTCAACATAGTGTACAAATCAATATTTTCAGCCTTTAATTTTTTAGCCAAATGCTTAGAACCTACCAATCCTTTTTCTTCTGCGGTGAATAGGGTAAAAATTACGCTCCGTTTGTTGTTTTTATGTTCACCAAAATATTTAGCAAATTCTAGAACAGTTGTAGTGCCTGAAGCATTATCATTGGCTCCGTTCGCAATTTTATCGTTACTATCTCCGCTAATCAAACCTATATGATCATAGTGTGCTCCTATTAGAACAAATTCATTTTTTAGTTTTTCATCAGTACCCGGTAAAAAACCTACTACGTTATAAGCTATACCGTCACTATAGTTTTCCAATGTATCTCTATATGATGCAAAATAAGGTAGAACATTGTTGTTCTTGAATATATTTTGAATATAATCTGCAGCCTTTTCAATTCCCTCACTTCCAGTATCTCTACCCTGTAATTCATCTGACGTCAAGAAAGTCATGGTTGCTTCTATATCAACGGATAAAGCCTTAGTAGAAACTTTTGACTTTACACTTTCCAATTGAGCATTTTTCGATGCAGGCAGAACCGAACCCTTAACACCTTTTGGATTCGTTGGGTTCAAAACTGTTGATTGATCAACTTTCGCGCCACCACAACCTAGAATCAAAGTACTTAGGAGTACAATACTTATATATTTCATAACAACATCAAATTTAGAATATAAAGATAAAAAAAAAGCATCCCGATAAAAGGATGCTTTAGCAATTCTATTTTAGAATCAAGTTCTACGCTAACATAGTAACCGGATTCTCTACAAAATATCTTAATGTCTGAAGGAACTGAGCTCCGACAGCACCATCAACAGTTCTGTGATCACAAGCAAGTGTCAACTTCATTGTATTACCTACAACTATTTCTCCGTTTTTAACAACTGGTTTTTCAACAATTGCACCAACCGAAAGTATAGCTGAGTTTGGCTGATTGATAATACTTGTAAACTCAAGTATACCGAACATTCCTAAATTTGATACCGTAAAGGTACTACCTTCCATCTCTGAAGGGGCTATTTTCTTATTACGTGCTTTACCTGCTAAATCTTTAACGGCGCTACCTATTTGTGTTAAACCTAGTAAATCTGCATGTTTTACAACAGGTACAACTAAACCTTCATCAACAGCTACCGCAACACCCATATGTATATGCTTATGATATTTAGTAGCGTCTGCACTCCAAGAAGTATTTACTTGAGGATGCTTTCTAAGTGCCATAGCACAAGCCTTTAAAACCATATCATTAAATGACACTTTGGTATCTGGCAAACTATTTATCTGAGCACGTGACGCTTTAGCATTATCCATATCAACTTCAATAGTCAAATAGAAATGTGGTGCGTTAAATTTAGAATTACCTAATGCTTTAGCAATTGCTTTACGCATATTAGAATTCTTAACTTCTTCAGTACCTTCTTCACCAGATGGCAATGCCATAGAAACTGGTTGAGATACTATTGCATTATCTGCCTTTACGTTAGAAGCAGCAACTGGTGCAGCCGTTTTACTTGGCGTATAATTCTCTATATCTTTCTTAGTAATTCTACCGTTATCACCAGAACCCGAAACATTAGCTAAATCTACACCTTTATCTGCAGCTATTTTCTTAGCCAAAGGAGATGCAAAAATTCTTGCTCCATCCGCAACTGGCTTAGAAACTTCTTTATTATCAGATGAATCTGAAGATTTTGGTGCTTCTTTTTTGGTTTCTGTTGCAGCACTTTTTTTACTACTACCAGATCCGCTACTTAAAACAGCATCTACATCGGTACCTTCCGGACCAATAACTGCCAAGACAGCATCTACAGGAGAAGATTCTCCTTCTTGTATACCAACGTACAATAACTTACCATTATAGAAAGACTCGAATTCCATAGTAGCCTTATCGGTTTCGATCTCTGCTAATATGTCACCTTCCTCAACATCATCACCAACTTTCTTTAACCATGTCGCCACAGTACCTTCTTCCATGGTGTCACTTAAACGAGGCATTTTTATAATTTCAACTCCCTCAGGAATTTCACCACCGCCTTGCGCTTCTACTTCTTCTGAAGCATCTTCAGCAACCGGACTATCATCAGATGACTCTTCTGTTGAAGCTGACGCGCTACCACCACTTATTAAAGCAGAAATATCTTCACCTTCATCACCAATAATAGCCAAAAGACTATCTACAGGCGCACTATCACCTTCTTGAATACCTATATGCAACAGAGTTCCTTCATTAAATGATTCAAACTCCATCGTCGCCTTATCTGTTTCGATTTCAGCTAATATATCTCCTTCTTCAATTTTATCTCCAACGCTTTTCAACCATTTAGCTACGGTACCCTCTTCCATGGTATCGCTTAAACGGGGCATATTTACTACTATAGCCATCTAATTAAAATTTATGTTCAACAAATGGAAAATCCTCTTGTTCGTAAACCATATCATACAATTGGTTTATAGGTGGATAATCTGATTCTTCTGCGAACTTTTCACATTCCTTAACCATAACCTTGACATTCTTGTCAATGTCTTTAATTTCAGCGTCAGTTGCGTAATTGTTTTCTTTGATAATATCCAACACCTGAGTAATTGGATCTATTTTCTTATACTCTTCGACTTCATCTTTAGTTCTATAATGCTGAGCATCTGACATTGAATGACCTCTATATCTATAGGTCTTCATTTCAAGAAAAGTTGGTCCACCACCACTACGAGCTCTATCAATAGCTTTGCTCATTTCTTGAGCAACCGTTACTGGATTCATCCCATCGACAGGTCCACATGGCATTTCGTAACCTAAACCTAACTTCCATATTTCTGTAGAAAAAGATGTTCTCGCTACTGAAGTCCCCATTGCATAGCCATTATTTTCACAAATAAAGACAACAGGTAACTGCCATAACATAGCCAAGTTGAAAGTTTCATGCAAAGACCCTTGCCTTACAGCACCATCACCCATATAACATAAGGTAACATTATCTCTACCTGCATACTTATCGCCAAAAGCCATACCTGCACCTAATGGAATTTGACCTCCAACGATACCATGACCTCCATGAAAACGATGTTCTTTTGAAAAAATATGCATTGAACCTCCCATACCCTTTGAGGTACCAGTTACTTTACCGAATAGCTCAGCCATAACCATTTTAGGATCTACGCCCATACCAATTGGCTGAACATGATTTCTATAAGCAGTTATCATACGGTCTTTAGAAAGATCCATTGCATGAAGTGCACCAGCCAATACGGCTTCTTGCCCATTATACAAATGTAAAAATCCTCTTACCTTTTGCTGAATGTAAACAGCAGCTAATTTATCCTCAAATTTTCTCCAAAATAGCATGTCTGCATACCACTTCAAATACGTTTCCTTGGTGATTTTTTTCATCAATTTTAACTAAAGGTTTAAAATTCTTTATTGATAACAAAGGCAGAATGACCTAGGTATCTCAAAAGAGCAAAAATACACATATAAATGAATCGATAAAAATAATAGAAGCAAATCCATTCAGAAATTATATGCTTAACAAATAAAGTATATAACGTGTTTATTTACAATACTTTTTGCAAATTTTCTTAATTTAAAAAACTACTATTAAAGCCAAGTGGCAATAAATCTGCCAAAGAATTGCATTCTATAACACTACCCGTTTCACCCATTAATAGAATTTTTATAGGTTCTTGTTGTCTAAATTCATATTCAGAAATAGCCTGTCTACAATTACCGCAAGGCGCAGCGGGCTCACTTACCTCATGATTTATGGATGCCGCCGTTATCGCAATCGCTTTTATTTTCATACCTGGATACTTTGAACCGGCATAAAAAACAGCTACCCGTTCTGCACATAACCCAGATGGATATGATGCGTTTTCTTGATTATTACCTTCTATAATTTCTCCGTTCTCCAATAAAACCGAAGCTCCAACATTAAAACTAGAATAGGGAGCATAAGCTCTTTGCCTGGCCTTTACAGCAGCTGACATTAGATTTTGATCATCATTTTTAAGTTCGTTTAACGAATCGTAAACCGTTATATCAAAACTTATCTTTTTTTGGTTGATCATTTTTTTATTTTTTTTCAATCTACAAATATATACTCGACTCTAATAATTAATGAGAATATAAAGATAACGCATAAAAAAACCTGCTTATAGCAGGCTTTTTTATGCGTTATCTGTGTTAAGTATTAATCATTATAAAATTCTTCACCTAGATTAAAAGTAAGTGAAAAACGTAATGTATTTTCTAAAGGATTTCTTACTTGAGATGTTGAGAACAAATAAGATAAATCTACTTGTGCCGCTTTAAATTTAAAACCTGCTCCAAGCGTAAAAAACTTTCTAGAACCTTTCTCTTCACTTTCATTAAAATAACCTGTTCTAAGCATAAAAGCATCTTGATACGTGTACTCTGCCCCTAAAGCCCAGGTAAATTCTTTTAACTCTTCACTAAAACCATCTGGTGCATCAGAGAATGAATTAAATATACCACTGAACCCACTTTCGTTCTGGTAAATATCATTATCTGCGGAATCAACATCTCCATCATTATCAAAGTCTTGAGGTGTTGGTACTAATAATTTCGTGAATTCTGTTGTTACACCTATGACATTGTCTTGATCCAAAATAAAATCAAAACCACCACCAAAGCTTAACTTACTTGGTAAGAAGTTTTCTTGTCCACCTGCATCATACTGGATTTTACCTCCAATATTAGAAAGGTTAAAACCTGCTCTCCATCGACCATCAAAGTTATTATAAGCAATCTCGTTAGACCTGTAATAACCAGACACATCTACTGCAAAAGAACTTGCAGCTTGAGAATCTTCAGTTCCGTTTTGTGGTAATTTTAAGTTCGACCTAATATATCTACCACCAACAGCCATTGAGAAAGTCGGACTCAACTTTAAAGAATACGAACCATCTAACGCTAATTCATTAGGCTTCGCAATAGTACCTGGATCATTTGCAAATTGTCTAAGTTCTATTTCACCCAATGTAAAATATCTTAAACTTACCGCAAAAGCACTTTGGTCGTCTAGTTTATTATAATAACTAGCATTCAATAAAGAAATATCAGTAATAATACTTTCTAAATAAGGAGTATAACTAACTCCTATACCCATTTTACGTTCTGCAAAAGCGAATTTAGCAGCATTCCATTGTTGAGAAAAAGCATCTGTTGAAGTTGCAACACCCATATCACCCATACCAGCAGATCTTGCATCTGCGGCTATAGTTAGAAATGGCACTGCAGTAGTAATCACGCGTTGATCATCTTGGGCAAAAACCTTACCGACAATCAATACAAAGAAAATTATTGAAATTTTTCTCATCTTAAATAGTTCTTTTAGTAAAAAGGATGAAATATACCTTTTAAATATATTTACTATTATTATTTTACTTGTAAACGCTGTTTTTCCCGTTATCTTGCATAAGCAACAAGAATTTTGTAAGAATTTGCCAACATAGCATTCAACTATCGTTTTTACAGGTTGTTTTATCCTATATAACAATACTTGTTTATCCTTTCTAAAAGAATTATTCAAAACCATACTAATTAGTTGTTTTAAGCGTTTACTTATAAAAGCGAGCCTAAATTTATTGACAGTTCGCTATGAGATTTTTAAAATTATTTTGAATTGTAAAATAATCTCATGAAAACACCGTTCTATTGAGCGAAAGTGACAAACAAATTAAAAGAAATTATAGCACCATATACTATAGCGACCAAACTACTATAGTATATGAAAATTGAACTCAAGTCCTAATTATGAAAAAACATTTAATAAAAGTTGTACTCTCATGCACGGTATTAGTAGGAGGTTTTACAGTAACAAGCTGTTCTAAATCCTCCTCTGGAAAAAACACGTCTAGAGCTACAGGCTGGAAGATAAATGCCAAAGAAGGCGGTTTTCAATACAACACCGACTTTAAAGAGCAAGAAACCGCTCCTGGATTGGTGTTTGTTGAAGGTGGTACATTTACCAAAGGTAAAGTACAAGATGATGTGATGCATGACTGGAATAACACTCCTACCGCACAACATGTTCAGTCTTTTTACATGGACGAAACTGAGGTAACTAATGTTATGTACTTAGAATACCTTGATTACTTAAAAAGTGTTTATCCACCAGAAAATCCTAAATACACTAACATATATGTAGGTGCATTGCCAGATACTTTGGTATGGAGAAACAGATTAGGCTTCAATGAGACAATGACAAATAACTACCTGAGACATCCAGCATACGCAGAATACCCTGTTGTTGGTGTAAACTGGATTCAGGCTACACAATTTGCAGAATGGAGAACTGACCGTGTAAACGAAGTTATGCTTGAAAGAGAAGGTTACTTATCTGAAGACGCTAAATACCAAGCAGCTACAGGTGAGGTTCAAGGCACCTTCAGCACTGAAGCTTACCTAAATAGACCAGAATCTGTTTATAATGGTCAAATTGATTCTTTGCAAGGGAAGCAGAAAAAAGATAGCACCTCTACTTTCGCTAAAAGAAGTAGTGGTATCATTATGCCAGAATATAGGTTGCCTACCGAAACTGAGTGGGAATATGCTGCGCAGGCACAAGTAGGACAAAGAGAATATAACAACTACAGAGGTAGAAAAAAATACCCTTGGGAAGGTGATTACACTCGTAACGGACAACGTGTAGGTAGAGGTGATCAATTAGCAAACTTTAAACAAGGTAAGGGTGATTATGGTGGAATTGCAGGATGGTCTGATGATGGCGCAGATATTACAGCTCAAGTAATGTCATACAAGCCGAATGATTTAGGTCTTTATGATATGGCTGGTAACGTTGCCGAGTGGACTGCTGATGTTTACCGACCAATAGTTGATGACGAAGTAAGTGATTTTAACTACTATAGAGGTAACATTTATATGAAAAGCGCAATAGGTGAAGATGGAAAAGTAAACATCTTAAGAGATTCTATTGTTTATGACACTTTACCGAATGGAAAAGTAGTTGCAGTAAACTTACCAGGTGAAATTAAAATGGTACCTGTTGACGAGGAAGAAACGTATTTAAGAACTAACTTCTCTTCTAGTGATAACAGAGGTTATAGAGATGGTGATTCTGGTTCTTCAAGATTTTACGACAGATTTGATGACGGTGAAGAAGAAGATCCAAACAAGAAAATGTACAACTCTCCTAAGCATTCTGTTGAAAGAGATTCATTAGGAAACCTTGTTAAAGGCTATGATGCTTCAAACAACAGAACTACATTAATTAATGATGAAGTTAGAGTATACAAAGGTGGTTCTTGGAGAGATAGAGCTTATTGGTTAGATCCAGCACAAAGAAGATACCTGCCACAATATATGGCTACTGATTACATCGGTTTTAGATGTGCAATGTCTAGAGTTGGTTCTAAATCAAAAACAAAAAACAAGACAGTTAGAGGAAAAAAAGCTAAATAATTTTTCCCTTTACGAACTAAAAAAAGCTCCTTTCTTAAGGGGCTTTTTTTTATCTTCGATTTTATGAAAATTCAAGATTTACATTCCGCTTTTCTAGCCAGCCCTTCTATCAGCACTGATACTAGAAAAATTAAAGAAAACGATATTTTCTTTGCGCTAAAAGGAGATAACTTTAACGGTAACATCTATGCTCAAAAAGCTTTAGACAAAGGAGCTAGCATAGTTGTCATTGATGAAGAGAAATATCTAATTGATGAAAGAACTATACTAGTTAAAGATGTTTTAACAACATTACAACAATTAGCTAATTTTCATAGAAGACAATCTAAAGCGCAGGTTATAAGCCTAACTGGCAGTAATGGTAAAACAACTACTAAAGAATTAATTAACGCTGTACTTCGCAAAACTTATAGAACAATAGCCACCAAAGGAAACCTCAACAATCATATTGGTGTCCCTTTAACCTTGTTAACCATTCAACCTAACACTGAAATCGCTATTGTTGAAATGGGCGCAAATCACCTAAAGGAAATTGAGTTTTTATGTGAAATTGCAGAGCCAGATTTTGGCTATATCACTAATTTTGGAAAGGCACACTTAGAAGGCTTTGGCGGAATTGAAGGTGTTAGAAAAGGGAAAAGCGAATTATATGATTACCTGATTTCTCACAAAAAATCGATTTTCATAAATGCTGATGACCCCATTCAAAAAGATAAGCTAAGTACGTATACTAAAAAATTCGGTTTTAGTTCTGATGATTCTAAATACTATACTATTAAATTGCTAGAAGCTCAACCATTTGTCAATCTAAAAGTAGAAAACATCAATATAGAAACGAATTTAATTGGTGCTTATAATTTTTCGAACTGCTGCGCAGCTATTATTATGGCAAAATATTTCAATGTTGAGTTAAGCGAAATAAAAAAGGCACTTGAAGAATATACTCCAGACAATAATAGATCTCAGATATTAAATAATAACGGACACTATATTATTCTTGATGCTTATAACGCCAATCCTTCGAGTATGAAAGTGGCATTAGAAAATTTCAATTCGTTAAAAAAAGAACGAAAAGTTTTGATTCTAGGCGACATGTTCGAATTAGGAGAGTCTGCAAAAGAAGAACATCAAAATGTTTCAGATTTAGCAACGAGCTTAAATTTTGAACAAGTGATATTGGTTGGAGAGAATTTTTACTCTACTAACTCTACTGCTATTAGACTAAAGAGTTTTGAAGAATTGAAAGCTTACTTAGTTAACAAGCCTAAACAAACGGAATCTTCTTTCTTGATTAAAGGCTCAAGAGGCATGGCTCTAGAACGCGTTTTAGACTATCTATAATATTACTTTATGACCTTCACTACACTACCACAGGTCAACATTTTATCGCCGAAATATGGATTTTTAATAGCCTTATCTAAACTTAGCCAGTCACCACCAGTATTGTTATCTGCCATAGGGCAATGTTGAATATAAATTGGATTGCCGTAATCAGTTATTTGAGAAGACACAAAAATAATAGCCTTTGATAAATTCTTAAATTCTAAACGATTCTTCTCCAAATCCTTACTCTTTTCAATAATAACAAGAGATGCGATGGCAGATTTAATATTACCTTGAAGATTATTATCCATTCCTGTTTGATCTACTGAGACCAATACCTTATTCAGCTTCTCGGCGAATATTATTGACTTATCAGAATTCGATGCAACTAATTCATCCTTAAAATCAAAATAAACCTTTAAAACTTCCTTCAACTTCTGATTTTGTTCTGAAGTCAATTTATTTAGATGTTCTTGCTGCTTTTTATTTTGCTTCAATTCATTATCATTAGAATACATCATAGAATTCTTTCCTTGCAACTGAGCTGCAGCATCAATAACAAAAGTACCATTGGTGACAATTTCATCACCGGTTTGCAAACCTTCTAATACTATGTAATTTTCACCAACAGATTCTCCCAACTGAACTCTTAAAAGTTCAAATTCAGGTTTAACAGCATTTACTTTTTTGTAGACCACAGACCGTTCGCCCGTCCAAAGAACAGCACTCTTTGGCACCATCAATAAATTATCATCCTCGCTATCTACGTTTACCTTACCCTCAACGAACATACCCGGCTTCCATTTCCCTTCCTTATTAGAAATATCAGCTCTGACAGAAACTACCCTGCTACCTCTATCCAAAATAGGTTCTATGAAAGATATAGTTGCTTTAAGCGGAGCTCCCCTAAATGCTTCTGAGCTAATTTCAATTTGCTGTCCTATTTTCAATAGCGGCATTTGATTTTCGTATGCTTGAAATACCGCCCAAACTGTTGATAAACGAGATACCTTAAACAAAGGATCGCCTTGTTTAAAATAATTACCTTCAGAAGCTATAATTTCTACCACTGTACCAGCAACATCAGCAACTAAAGGAAAATTCTGAATAGGTTTACCTGTCTTTAACAAATCATCTATCTGTTCATCAGTTAACTTCCAAAGACCCAAAGTGTTTCTTGCTGCAGAATATAATTTTTCATGGGTATCTTTATACGATGCAGATGTTAATAATTTATCTTGTGCCAAATACAAATCTGGACTATAAATTGTTCCTATAACTTGACCTTTTCTAACATACTCACCAATATAATTTATTTCTAATTTATCTAATCGACCATCGAATAAAGTAGTCTGTGTCGCATTTGTTTTGTCATTAGAAGTAATCTCCCCAGACAAGGTCACTTGCCCATTTTGTGTATTAAAACCAATAACACTTGTTTGTACATTAGCTAAAGCCATTGCACGCTCGCTCATCTCAAAACGATTATCAGATTCCATACCAGCTTCAACACTCATTTTCACAAGATCCATTCCACAAATTGGACATGATCCTAGTTGGTCACTAACAACATTTGGATGCATAGAACAGGTGTATGTGACTTTATCAATATGTGACTCAACATCAATAGGTTTATCATTTTTTGATTCACCAAAGAATAAATACCCTAATAATAAGCCAAAAAGCAATACTGCCAAATAGACCGCGTATTTTGTATACTTTGCTAAGCTTTCCATTACCTAATTTTTTTTTCTAATTTTAATTCTTGCCAAAGACTATATAAAACAGGTACAATCAATAACGTCACTAGAGCTACCAACATTCCACCAAAAGCAGGTATAGCCATAGGTATAAGTATATCTTTACCATGACCTTTTGCTGTTAATACCGGCAAGAGCGCCAATAAAGTAGTCGCCGTAGTCATTAAACATGGTCGAATTCTCTTTTTACCCGCATTCAATACTGCTATTCTTATTTCTTTCACTGAATTGGGCTTTTTATCTTCAAAACTTTGTTTTAAATACGTAGCAATAACTACACCATCATCTGTTGCAATACCAAACAATGCAATAAAACCGACCCAGACTGCGACACTGATATTTATGGCTCTAACATTAAATACACTTCTTAAATCATTTCCTAAAAAAGAAAGGTTTAAAAACCAGTCTTGCCCATAAAGCCATAACATCATAAAACCACCCGCGAAGGCTACAGCTACTCCTGAAAATATCATTAAAGAAACTGCTAAAGACCTGAATTGTAGATATAATATAAATAATATAGCTATTAGTACTAAAGGAATAATTAAAGATAAGGTTTTCTCAGCATGAATGTTATTCTCGTAGGTACCAGCAAATCTATAACGAACACCATCAGGAACAATCAAATCACCTTCTGTTATTTTGTTTTCAATAATTTCTTTTACCTTTTCCACAGCGGTAACTTCTGCAACCCCGTCTGCTTTATCAAACAAAACATAACCTGTTAAAAAACCATCCTCACTTTTAATCATTTGAGGACCTTTTTCGAATTTAATACTCGCAAATTCTGAAAAAGGCACAGAACTGCCATCTGGTAATGAGACAATTATATTTTTTAAGTCTTTAGGATCAGACCTTAATTCTCTAGGATACCGGATAGTTACATCGAACCGCTCTCTACCTTCAATGGTCTGGGTCAATACTTTGCCCCCTATTGCAGACTCCAATATTTCTTGCAATTCATTTATAGTCACTCCATATCTCGCCGCCCTATCTCTATCAAATACAACATTGATGTAAGGTTTTGCCACAATTCTATCGGAAAAAACCGATGCATCATCTATTTCTATTATTTGTTTTAATTCCCTCTCCAACTCGTAACCAAACTTTTCAATAGATTCTAAATCGGGACCGAAAATTTTAATACCCATTGATGAACGCATACCCGTTTGAAGCATTACTAACCTAGTCTCAATTGGCTGTAATTTAGGAGCAGAGGTAACACCTGGTATACTTGTGACTTTTACAATTTCATTCCAAATATCATCGGCACTATTTACATGTGAACGCCAATTTCTATAATATTCACCGTTGTTATCAACAATTAAATTATTTTGAGAAATACCCGATCCGGCAGAAACGAATTCTCCACCCTTAGTCTCAAACTTTCCGTCTTCTGAAACCTTAAACGAAAGAGGCTTTCCACTTTCGTTTAACATAAATTCAGTTTTATAAATTATTACGTTTTCAAACATTGACAATGGAGCTGGATCTAGTGCCGAACTAACACGACCTGCTTTACCAACAACTGTTTCTATTTCAGGAATAGATGCAACTGCCATATCTAACTGTTGTAATATTTTTTTATTTTCAGAAATACCAGAATGAGCTGTAGACGTAGGCATTAACAAAAAAGACCCCTCATTTAATTTCGGCATAAACTCTTTACCAATAGATGTATATACCAATGAACCCAATAGCAGTAAAAATACAGGCAAGCTTAAAAAATATGATTTATGAGACATTGCCCAAAGCAATATACTTTCATAAAATTTATAAAAAGCATAAAGTACTCCCAAAATAGAGAAGGCTGCCAATAGTACAAACATTAAGTCTGAAAAATAATTATTATCGTACCCTAACGGATTCCAATAATACGTTAGAATGAGCAGTATTGATGATACTAGATATAAAACTCTTATTCGTTTAAAATACTTTTTATCGACTACCCCATATTCTTTTAATAAGTTCAAAATCATTAAACCTAATAGTACCAGACCTATCCAAAAACCAGACAATATTAATAGTAAGCCGAGTAAACCTATTAGATAAGAACCAATATTTTTTACTTTAAATTTCTTGAAGTCAATACTATACCATTTTGCAATTATTGGAGGTATAACAAATAAAGACAACAACATGGCGGCAAGCAATGCAGCTGTTTTGGTAAAAGCAAGAGGTGTAAACAACCTACCTTCTTCACCAGTTAAAGCAAAAACAGGAACAAAACTTAAAATTGTTGTTAAACCAGCTGTAACTATTGCACCAGACACCTCATTAACACCTTCAATTACCACATCGTCAATTGACTTATCACTTTTATCTTGCTCCAGTTTTCTAACAATATTTTCTGACAAAATAATACCTAAATCGACCATTGTACCTATTGCGATGGCTATACCTGACAATGCAACAATATTAGCTTCGACACCAAATAACTTCATAGCAATAAAAACCATTAGCACCGCTACAGGTAATAATGCAGATATTATAATTGATATTTTTAAGTTACGTAGCATTATTAGGACAACTAATATTGCTATTAATATCTCTAAATACAGTGCCGAACTTAAAGTACCCAAAGTACTTTTTATTAGTTCGGTTCTATCATAAAACGGAACAATGGTCAATTTAGAAATAGAACCATCATTTAATTTTTTAGAAGGCATACCCTTCCCCAACTCTTTTATCTTGAGCTTGACAGATTCTATTACTTTTTGAGGATTTGAACCATATCTACTTACCACCACACCACCTGCGACCTCAGCTCCTTCTTTATCTAAAATACCTCTACGCTCTTTTGGACCTAAGGTTACATTGGCAATATCTTTTACTCTAATAGGAACAAAATCATTTGAAACCACCACGGTACTTTCGATATCATCGATTTTTCTAACCAGACCCAAGCCCCGTATTAAGTACTCTGCATTATTAATCTCAATGGTCTTTGCACCAACATTCTTATTCGTTTCTCCAACTGCCTTAACAACATCTTTTAATGCAATTTGATATTGGCGCATAAGTTGAGGATTGACCTCAATTTGATACTCTTGAATATGACCACCTATTGAGGCTACCTCTGCAACATCTCGTGCAGAAGAAAGTGCATTTTTAATATAAAAATCTTGTACTTTTCTTAACTCATGCAGATCCCACCCACCAGTAACCTTTCCATTTTCATCTCTACCTTCAAGCGTATACCAAAATAACTGACCTAAAGCTGTAGCATCAGGACCCAGTTTTGGAGAAACGCCTTTAGGCAATAAATCTGATGGTAGACTACTAAGTTTTTCTAAGATTCGGCTACGGCTCCAATAAAACTCTACATCATCTTCAAAAATCAAATAAATAGTCGAAAAACCAAACATAGAAGAGCTACGTACAGATTTTACACCCGGAAGCCCTAATAGATTAGAAGTAAGAGGATAGGTAACCTGATCTTCTATATCTTGAGGTGATTGTCCCTCCCATTCTGTATAAACTATTTGTTGATTATCACCAAGATTAGGAATAGCATCTACCGAAACCGGATTTGACCCAACCAATACATTGTCTACAGTAATTGGAACACTCATTAAACCCCATGCCAAAAGAACTAATAACATTACAAATGCAATTAGTTTATTCTGCACAACATATTTAATTAATCCGTTTAGCATAAAACTTATAAACCTACTTGTTTACTATAAACTACAAGCCTCTGACAATAAACGTAGGAAACAAGTATAGATTGTAGAAAGAGGATAAGTATTTATCTAGAATCTAAACAAAAAATGACCTTCTATAAATTTAAATATACTAGATAAAAATTTGTGGGATATACTGGATTCGAACCGGTGACCTCTGCCCTGTCAAGGCAGCGCTCTAAACCAACTGAGCTAATATCCCGTTAAAACTCTAAACAAGTCAACAAAGATACTACTTATCCTATTTTAATTAGAAGGGTGACTATAAAATTGTTTTGAACTAGAAATAATCCAGCAATGCTACAACGCCATTATAAGAAATTACGCAAGAAAAGAAAAGTGCAGCAAAGAGTCCTAAATTAAGCCAAACTCCCGCCTTATACTTGACCATTAAATTCTTGTTATTTATAAGAAGTATTATTCCTAATATGACCAATGGCAAAACAAATACATTGAATACTTGAGATAGTATTTGCATTTGAATAGGATTAGCTCCATATACAGGAACTATCAGCGCAAATAATGAGGCTATTGCTGTAATTATTCTAAATTGTTTTGAACTAGTATCTAACTCCCCTGATTGATAATCTGCCAATAATATTGGAGCAATTAGTAGACATGGAAAAATTGATGATAATCCTGCACTTAACGTTCCAAAAAAGAAAAGTGTTAGAGCAAATTTACCAGCAACCGGTTCTAATGTATTCACCATATCCAATACTTGAGTTACCGGTTTTCCTTGATGAAATAAAGCTCCACAAGCTACAGCCATTACAGATCCACTAATAAAAAACACAAGCGAAGCTGCAATTATTGCATCTTTCTTTTGTTGCGAGCGATTTTTTATTGTCCAACCTTTTCCCTTCACAAAAAGTGGTCTTGAAAGAAACGTAGCTGCAGCCATGGTCGTACCTACAAAGGCTGCTACCATCATCTGACCACCTTCAACTTTTGGTATTGTTGGCATCAAACCTTTTACAACTTCAACAGGTAATGGGTACACCATAAATAAGGAAATTATGAATGAAAGCCCCATGATAGTTACAAAAATGACCAATATTTTTTCAAAAAAGGCATACTTACCTACCATTAACAATCCATAAAATATAACAATAACAGTTATTGCTATTATTAAAACAGACTCATATTTGAAATCTACCAAATTTGGGAAATAAATTAAAAATATCTCATAGATGACATTCGCGGAAATACCAAGAATACCCATTAATGAATTCCACTGACCAAAAGAAATTCCAAGAATTATAAGAATAGCAATTAACTTACCCCACTTTAAATGTTTTTTAAAAGCATAAAGTGCAGTTTCACCCGTGACTAAAGCGAAATTACCGTAAGCATACATTAACAAACCTGAAAAAATACAACTTAAAAGTAGCACCCATAAAAGTTGCATACCATATGTACTACCTGCCACGATCATTGACGTTACACTACCAGTACCAATAGTATACCCAATAGCGAATATTCCAGGACCAAATGCCAAAACTAAAGCCAATATTTTTTTCCAAATTGATAGTTTGGCTGAATTACTCATTTTATTTATTCTTTAGGTAGATTATTATAAAAATGATTTCGAAGTTTAGTTGGCAATAACTATTTGACTTATTCTTCTAAATGTTATAGCAAAATTGATATAAGTTCTTAAAATGCACTTTCATTTTTGCTTTCGCCAATTGCGGATTCTGTTCCTCTATAGCGTCAAAAATATCTTGATGCTCTTCTATGCCTCTAAATGCCATATTTTTATCACAAACATGGTACTTCTCAAAATTTGTTAGTATTTCTGGTGTAATAATAAGCATGAAAGTGTTCATAGTACTGTTTCCGCTAGCTTTTGCTATAGCCAAATGAAATAGCAAATCTTCCTGTACTGCATCTTCACCATTCTCGACCTTTTTACGATAAGCATCCAAAGCACTTTTCAATTGCTTTAAATCTGCATCTGTTCTTCTTCTAGCCGCAAACCTTACAGTTTTTAGTTCAAGAAGAATTCTAGTTTCTACCAATGATTTAAAATCAGGTTCTTCTAGACGAAGAATATCATTCACCATTCCGTTTACGGCAATCTGACCTATATCTGCTACAAAAGTTCCACTTTGAGGCTTTGAAATTAAAATTCCATAAAATTCTAATTTCTGAATTGCTTCTCTAACACTGCTTCGACTAACTCCGAATTTATCTGAAAGCATTCTTTCTGACGGCAATTTATCACCAGGTTCAAGATTTTTATTATTCATTAAATCTCTAAGCTGAACTATAATCTCATTTTGTATTTCCTGATTTTCAGTCCTTGTGAGGATTTCTAATTTCATATATAACTTGCTTTTAAGGAAAATTGGTTGCCAAAATTGTTCACCTAAAACTATAATTCTTATATACTAAAATAAGAAGTTTTATTCCCAACAATAATTACACTCTACAAAGCAGCAATTGTTCATGAAATTTACCAGCCTAAAAAAGACTGGTAAATTCATTTCAACAAAATCTAACTCAAACAACTCTCTTATTTATACTAGGTATATTAATCGTATATCACTAATGCGTGACTTCTAATTCGTAATATTTAACTTTGGCAGATGCCCCCGCATCAAGGGTTTGCAAATAGTTCCCCGCTTTAAAATAGTTTTCAAACACACTCCACTTTTGCATATGAATATCTTCATAAACTACAGAATCAGTTTCGTTTAAAATAATTTCTAACCTACCATCTGAAGCTATAATCTCTAGATTGAATGTATTTGCACCTATATCCTCTGAAAACGTATGCCCTTCATTATCTTCCCATGCATCTGTATGTAAAATCGCTTCGTCTGTGGCATTAAGATCTTTAAGCTTTTTAGTAAGCACCCTTACTTTACCTTTCTGCCAGTATATTTTCAACATTGGGGGAGCATTATTATCATCCTCCCCTATTAAATCTCGCTGTTCATTTGTTAATCTTCCATGAATTTGCATCACCAAAGTCCTATGAAAATCACCTCCTGCATCAATCGTGATTTCTGGTACTGACAATGTTCCCTTCATTCGACCACCTTCTGTAAAAGTCCAATTAGTACTATTACTACCAGGTACCATTTGCTCTCTTAGCTCTGTTCTTGAATAGGAAGAATTAGCGGTAGACGAACCAGGTGTTGTGTAAAATACCAAAGAACCATCAGTAGAATCATTATACATATAAGGTATCAACCTTTCATCTGTTGCATAATCTAAAATCTCTGGCGGCTCCACTTCATCTGGACTACCGATTGGTAATGTTACTTTCCAATTACTCAAGTTTATATTTGGCAAAAAGAAATCAACACCCTCTACCATTTCCTCTTCAACTACAACTTCTTCTTCTGGCTCAGGAGTCTCTACTATTTCCTTTTCAACTACTTCTTCTTGTGCAATCTCTTCTTCGTCTGCTTCTGCATCATTACTACAACTCGAAATGGCTATTGCTATAACGATGGCAAAAAAACACTTTGCTTTGGTTAGTTTACAAAACCATAAAATATTATTTAAAATCATATAATTCTTATTAATGCTTCACTTCAAGTTCATAAAAACTGACCTTGGCAAATGAACCTTCATCTCTACTTTGAAAATAATTACCTGCCTTAAAGTAATTTTCAAATACACCCCATCTTTTCATATTGAAATCATCGTAAACGGCGAATTCTGTTTTATTTAATGAGACTACCATTTTACCATCTGTAACTTTCACTTCAATTTGAAACTTACCGAAGCCTACTTCTTCCTCAAAATTAAAGCCTTCATCATCTGTCCAGGCTTCTTCATGTAATATGCCTATAGCATTTACATCGGTGTATTTTAGTTTTTTTGTTTTAACCCTAATTTTACCATTCTGCCAATATATTTTTAATACAGGCGGTGCATTATTGTCTTTTTGTTTAATTAATTCTTTTTGATCATTGGTCAATCGACCATGTATTTGCAAAATAATCACTTTATGATATTTTCCATTCTTATCTCTAGAAACATCATCAACTGAAAGTTTTGCTTTTAAAGTACCACCTTGCTTAAATGTCCAATTGACATTGTCATCCCCCGGAACCATTTGTTCCCTTAGTTCTGACCTAGAATATTTAGTATTTGCTGTGGTCGCTGTAGTTGGGTAAGCGTAAAACGTTAATGCCCCTTTAGTAGAATCATTATACATATAAGGTTTCAATATCTCATTTGTAGCATAATCTAAAATTTCTGGCGGCTCAACACTAATTGCCCCTCCTTTTCCTGTACCCTCAGGTATAGTAACCTTCCAATGGCTTAAATCAATATTTGCCAGTCTTACTTTCTTATTTTTTTTCTTTTTCTGCTTTTCAATTACAACTTCAGATTCTGCATTACCACTTGTTATATTTTGAGCAGAGACACAAATAAAAGAAAGCGAAATTAATATAAAAAGTAAAAAATTATTTAGAGGTAATTTCATTTTATAAATTAAGCGTAAAGTATAATCATCTTAATCAAAGAGATATATAATAGTTTTTGCTATTTTCTGTTCTGTTATAAAAACTACCCAGTCCCAAAATAAAGGTCTGGGTAGTTTCACTTTTAATTAATTAATATTATTGAGTAATCGTTATGTTATCGTAGAAAGCTTCAGTAACATTATCTTCAACGTTTACATTCCTAACATATATCACTACTTGATTTGTTGATGCTGTAAATGTAAATGTACTTGTTACAAATGCACTTGAATCAGCATTTAAATCATTCGTGATTTCAAAATACGCATCGACAGCAGCATCTGAAGTAGATGCATTAATACCAGTCTCATCTTCAATTTGTGTATTTAATATAAATACATCAGAATTTGCTCCTGCACCAGAGGTACGAGAATCTATTGAGAACGTATATGTTTGTCCTTGTTGAACGGTAACCACTTGATACAAACGTCGACCAGCCTCTTCAAGTTTAGCTCCTCTTGTATCATTGTTTCCATCACTGGTAGAACCCGCTTGCTCACTACCATCACCATAAAAACCATCAAGCCAAGAATCTAATGCACCATTATCCCAAAGATCAGCATATGGACTAGGTATATCAGTACCATCACAATCCTTAATAGTTGAGTTAGTAGTCATATCCCAAGGATCTGCATTATCACCAGTGCTTTCTCCTGTACATCCAGCAGTTGTCCCATAAAGATCAAAATTTCCATTTATAACCTGAACAACAAATCCATCAGAAACCACAAGTTCTTCTGTAGCCGAACTGATATTTCCAGTTATACTTGTGGCAGTTAAAACTACAGTATAAATTCCATCCTCATCATAAGTATGCGTAGGGTTCATTCCTGTAAATTGGAAACCATCTCCAAACTCCCATAATAAAGTTTCAGCTCCTTCTGAAGCGTCCATAAAACTAAAAGTTCTATAGTCACCTGCATCAACCATTGAAGTAAAGGCTGCCGATACTGGAGATAGAATGTTAATTGATCTTGTAAGATCCGCCGTTAGATTTACGTCGTTAGTAGCAGTCAATGTCACATCATACATACCAGCAGTCGCATAGGTATGTATAGGAGACTCCTCTATAGAAGTATTACCATCACCAAAATCCCACTCGAAACTAACACCTCCTGTGGATGAATTCGTAAAAGTATACTCTAAGAAATCAACTTCACTTTGTTCCACAGTAAATCCTGCAGAAGGTGGCACTGCACCGGCAGTTCCTATATCAATCGTAAAATTATCAAGCCTTGCCTCAACCTCACCATTGGTGAAGTAGATTGCCACTGTATTATTACTACCTGAATTAAAAGAAAGTTGTTGCTGAATATAAACTTCAGGATCTTCGTCATCTGTTACCGTTACCGAAGCTATTGTACCATTGGCTACTTCTTCATCAGTAGTAAACGTACCACCATTTTCAGTTACACCAAGTACAGAGACCGTAATAGAGGGATCACCGGAATTAGCTAACATGGTATAGTAAAAGAACAAATCATAATTGGAATCAGCATCAACGGTTATTTCCTGATAACCAACACGATCACCTGCTGGAGTAGGTAACTTAGCACCCTGATCTCCAAATGATACGGGACTACCTGTTATTTGTATTACACCGCCTAAATCACTATTTCTCCAAGAATCCCTTCCATCACCATTTTCTATCTCATTATCTTCGAAACCAGCCTCAAGTATTATAGGTTGAAATGGTCCTTCTTGAACAATAACATCTACAGTATTTGAACCTGTTACACCATTACCATCAGTAGCAGTAAGCGTTACCGGATAAGTGCCTTCACCGTCTTCAAATGTAAAAGTAGGATTTTGCTCGGTGGATGTATTTCCATCTCCAAAATCCCAAGAATATGTTGCCGCTTCAGTTGATAAATTACTAAAACTTACTATTCTAAAATCTTCAGAAGAAGAAGCAAATGAAAAACTGGCAGCCGGAAATACGGTATCCACCTTAGAATTTGCATCTGGCAAATCATCTCTAAAAAGCCCATCATTGACACAGCTTACTACTAAACTGGCCGTAATAATGGCCATTAGTAAAAATTTGCTTTTACTAAAAAAGTTTATTTTAAATTTCATAGTTTTTATTTAAAATTAATACCCTGGGTTTTGTGTTAATAGCCCTCCACTTAAATTAATTTCCCTTGAAGGAATTGGCAATAATAAATCTGTCGCAGTAAACGAGTATTCATTGTCGGCAGCATATGCACTCAAAACCTCTTCAGCAACACCAAATCTTATTAAATCAAAGAAACGTTGGTTTTCAAAAGCTAATTCTACACGTCTCTCTAATAACAACTCATCTTTTGAAACACTACTTATTGTATTAGGTGCCGTATCTGGAAAAGCTCTATCTCTTACTTGCTGAAAAGAACTGATAACACTCGCATTAGAAGTACTCGTACCAGCGCCTATAGCTGCTTCAACATGCATTAACAATACATCAGCATAACGCAAGGCAATATAATCGTTGCCAGCGTTACGCGCATTATCACCATAGGTAGGCGGAAATACAGATATATCGGAACCTTCAGGTAAAAACTTAGTAACCTCACTTCTAGTAGGGAACGTAATAAAAGATACTTCTGAGCGTGTTCCACCAAAGGCTTGAAGATCAGCAATCAAATTATTTTCTACAATATTCTGTCCATCATCTGAACCAGCACGAACAGTTGATGTAAATTCAGCAGAAAAACTTTGGCTTTCATTAGGATTACCGAACGCATATTCAATGGCAAAAATTATTTCACTATTCAATTCGTCGTAAAATACATCAGAAAAATTTTCTTGTAAGCTAAATTCGCCACTATTAATTATGGCTTCACATAGTTGCTGTGCAGCTGCATAATTTCTTGTCGGTTGCGTCAAATAAACCTTTGCCAACAAAGCTTGTGCTGCAGCTCTTGAAGCTCTAGACTTAAAAGTATTATCCAATACACCTGCAGCTTCTTGTAAATCTTCTACAATCTGCGCATATATCAATTCCTCTGAAACCCTAGTAAAAGTTGACTCGGTATCCGATGCCAAGACTACATCGGTAACCAAAGGTACATCACCATATAATCTTACCAAGTTAAAATACGCATAAGCTCTTAAAAATTTGGCTTCAGCTGTATATCGAGCTTGATTGCTTTCATCAGCAATATCAATAAAACTTAACATATTATTGGCCCTGAATATAATCGAGTACATAGAAGCATAATAATCTTCTGATTCCGTATTCGTTGGTTGTATTAAATATCTATGAAAATCGGCTTTAGAACCCTCTAAAGTCTGATTTCTTGTATTATCCGATCGATGCTCGGTCAACAGATGCTCAAATTGAACACCTCTATTAAAATCGGTATCACTAGATTCCGTATTTGAATTTACTCCCTGAAGAGCATCATAAATTCCAAATAGACCACTCTCCACATCCGCATCAGTCTGAAAGAAAGTATCCTCTACGATTACGGTATCCGGTAATGGATTTAAAAATTCATCTGCATCACATGACGTCATTATTGCCGCCAGTGAAAATGCTAAATATTTTATATATCTCATAATTCTCTTTTTTATATTTAAAAATCAATATTTAGGCCAAATGTTATCGTGCTGAAAACCGGTGTACCAGCTCTTTGAGAACCAAATGCTCTTGGATCACCGTTATCATCATGTTCAGGATTGAAACCATGATAATCATTTGCCGTAATATAAAGAAGGTTCTGTCCCGTAGCATAGACCCTAAGACCCGATAAACCAATAGTTGAAAGCGTTTGTTTATCAAAATTATAACCAATATTTACATTTCGTAAAGAGAAATAATCTGCGCTAGCAATTACTTCGTTAGTCAATACTTTCTCTTGAATAAAAGATGTATCTGAAACTAAACCATCTGCAACTATTTCATTAGGATCTCTCGTGGAGTTTCCAAACCAGTTATAGAAGTATTGGTCACCGATATTATTTATCTGCGCACCTAAACTACCCTGTAACTGAAAAGAAAAATCAACATTACCAACCTGAAATTCATTTGTGAAACTATAAATTAAATCTGGATAAGGATTACCCAATATAGTCTTATCCTCATCCGTAATAATACCATCACCGTTTAAATCCTTAACGATAGTATCTTCTGATTGTCCATTAATCCTATTGTAAGGATTATCAACATAAGATGTTCTAAATGAGACTTCATCAAATTTTTCAGTATCAACCACAAAACCGTAGTATGAAGAAATTGGCTGACCAATTCTATTGATCCATAGCGAATTTCTACCGTAAGTATCTTGAATCAGTGCATTATTAGAATCTCCAAAACTTAATAATTCATTTTTGTTGGTTGAAGCTATAAAAGTAGAGTTCCATCTAAATTTCTCTTTAGAAATATTCTTGGTTCTCAGTTCAAATTCAACACCTCGATTTTGAACTTCTCCTAAATTAACAACACCACTATTAAATCCAGTTACATAAGAAACAGGATTTTCCAATAATAATTCATCACTTGTTCTTTGGTAAAAATCAAGAGAACCGGTAATTCTATTATTTAAAAACCCATAATCTAAACCGACCGTAAATTCTTTTGAAGCCTCCCATTGCAAAAGTGCATTGGCAATATTCAACGGAGATACACCTGTCACCAAAGAACCATCTACAATAGCGTTGGAATTTTGCAATAAAGCCAAGTAAGGCCAATTATTTACTATTTCTGAGCCAACATTAAAGTTCTCTGCCCCTGTAAGACCGTAACTAGCTCTAAATTTTAGATTACTAATCGTCTCACTATCTAATAAGAAATTCTCTTTAGCAACATTCCAACCCACAGATACAGAAGGGAAGTTACCCCATTTATTATCTAAACCAAAAACAGAACTACCATCTCGTCTAAAAGAAGCATTGAACAAGTATTTGTCCTTATATGCATAATTCAACCTAGCGAACATACCTATCTTCTTAAGTTCCGTATTGGATTGAAATACAGTTGTGTTATCAGGATTAGCACCTTGTATATTTCTTAGGCGGTCATCTGTAAAACCATTACCCTCTATCTCACTAGTTTCACTTGTACGTTGTTGTACTGTAAGACCACCTAATAAACTAAGGTCATGATTTCCAAATGTTTTATTGTAATTTATAGTATTATCATTAATAAGTCTTGTACGAAATCTGTTATTTAAAACATAGTTTGATCTACTAGCACCTGAAGCATGGTAATTTACACCATCATAGCGATCTCTTTTTCGCTGCTCAATAGTTACACCTAACGAAGTTTTAAGCGTTAGGCCATCTGCCAACAAATAGCTTAAATAAGTTGAACCGAACAATTTTTGATTAATTTCAGTATGTTGGCGTTCAACATATTGTTGAAAAGGATTTGAATCACCAGAAGTTCTAGGACGTTCTGTATTCTGACTTCCATCAGCATTTAAATCATTGTCAAAATTTCTATTATCCAAATGATTCTCCAAAAAGTAATCTCCAACTCCAACGTCAGGATATACGTCACGATTGATAAACTGTAAAGATTCTTCAGTATGGTATATTGGCAACCATGGTGACTGACGTAGTGGATTATGAATAGATGTAGGAAGAACCCTTTGCTCCGTATAAGAAGGAGATGCCGAAAGTCCAAATCTTAATTTCTTACCAATTTTAGTATCAAATTTTAAGCTTGCCGTATATAATTTGTAATCATCCGTAATAATCACCCCCTCATCACTAAGTGAACGCAAAGAAGCACTAAACGTTGAATCCTCAGAACCACCTCTTGCAGATAACGAGTGACTAGTTACAGTACCACCATCAAAAAAGACATCTTGCCAGTCCCTGTCTATACCAGTAGCCTCTGTTATCGCCAGGGCGTAAAGAGTTTCCCCTGAAATCGTTCCAGTTTCTGCTTGTTCTCTACGAGCCCAATCAGCAGTATTCTTACGATAATCATCGCTACCATGAGCCTGCTTAAAGCCTGTGTAGGTCTGGTAACTAAATTTTGTTTTTCCTGCCTTACCCTTTTTAGTCGTAATCAAGATGACACCGTTTGCACCTTCACTACCATAAATGGAAGCTGAAGCTGCATCTTTTAAAACCTCAAAGGATTCAACATCGTTCATATCAATGTTCCCCAAGAAATCAGAACTTACTACAATACCATCAACAACCAAAGCTGGTCCTGAATCGGCAGTTACCGAACCAACCCCTCTAATAGTGATAGTTGGTGCCCCACCAGCTTCAGCATTCGTAGATTGGATATTTACACCGGATACTTGACCGATAAGGGCATCATCCACCCTAGATACCGCAATCTGATCTAAAGTTTCATTAACTACCTTAGAAACCGATCCTGTAACGGATGATTTTTTCTGAGTACCATACCCTACTACAACTACTTCATCAAGCTGACTTGCATCTTCCGCCAATGTTATATTTACCGTTTGCTGAGTACCTATAGTGACATTTTGTGTACTATAACCGATATAGGAAAATCTCAAAACATCACCGCTGCTAACCTTTATAGTGTAGTTACCATCAAAATCACTTTGAGTTCCTCTTGTTGTATTTGCTACAACGATATTTGCACCAGGTATTGGTACATTGTTTGCATCTACTACCGTACCTGATAGATCATAGGTGTCTTGTGCAAATAATTGAATGTTGACAAGCAACATTACAACCATAAAAATTTTTAATTTAAAATTCATCTGTGTTATATTAAGTTAGTTCTATTGAATTGGCTTGTACCATCTTTTTGATCTACTTAAAATGCGATTATATATCTCGCATCATAATCTTCAATATTCCTATACACACCCTTTCATCTTAAATCAATGAAAATTCCTATTTTTACCAGGAAATGTGTTTATAGTAATATTTACATGTTTGTGTATTACTTCCCTTCGAAATGAAGTAATTTTTTTTACTAAAAGGATGGGCGAGCACCCGTCCTTTTTTTATGCAATTCTGCTCTAAAGTTTCACGTCATTTTTTTTAGTTTATAAAGGTTCTTTAATTTCAATATTTTAACTGGTTTACCAAATTGGTTCGTCAAACTGGTTTACCAAATATATGTTATTATATTGTTAAAAAAAATTACATTAATGATTTAGGGTGGTGTTTTTTGAGATTAAACAAGTTTCTACTTCCTAATATTACATAATTGTCAAAATTTTGAGCACATTTTCAGAAATACATAATTAGACCAAAAACCGCAGTATATATGATGGTTAGAAAGGGTTTTACCATTATCAAAAACAAAACTATTCCATAGAATAAGGTCAAAAACCATAAACAACCAGAACTCTTAAAAATTTAACATATTTTATATCCTTTCAAGGATATTATTTCAAAATACACCTTAATAAATGATTTGAAAACATAAAACAACTTCATAAACATCAACGATAAATGCTCTAATAATTACAGTAAAATCAGCGAAAAATCTTAAGTCCAAATAAAACAGCCAACATCAAAATTTTAACTGATTTGTTTTATTAATAAGTAGCTCTTAATCACTTTGTAAAATCTTAATTAAATGTAATAAGGTTACTACTTGAAGGAAAGAAAAAGTAATTCCAAAAACAGGCTAAAACTAAAAAAAGGCTTTCATTTTCATGAAAGCCTTTTAACCTGTGGGCCCTACTGGATTCGAACCAGTGACCCCCTGCTTGTAAGGCAGGTGCTCTGAACCAACTGAGCTAAGAGCCCCAATGGGGGTGCAAATATATAATACTTTTACATTTCACAAAAGAAAAATCAATAAAAATTTAAAGAACTTCTGCTACTACAAAATTACTACCGCCAACATAAATGAAACCATTCTTTTTAGCTCGTTTTTTTGCCGCTTTAAAAGCCTTATTTACAGACTTATAAACTTCACCCTTATAACCTAAATCAGAAAATACACTTGCTAATTTATTTTCATCAAGTCCCCTAAAATTTTTTGGCTTACAATAATAATATGTAGCCTTTTTAGGAAAAAGGGGTGATATTTTATTAATATCCTTATCCTTTACAAAGCCGATTACAATATGTAAGTCGTCATATTTCTGTTTCTTTACTTGTTCCATGACAAGCGAAATACCTTCTTTATTATGTGCTGTATCACAAATTATTATAGGGTCTGAACCAATTTGCTGCCATCGCCCCATAAGTTGTGTATTATCTACGACACCTATCAATCCTTGAACTATATTACTTTCGGTTATTACGAAACCAGATAAGGTATTTAAAGTTGCAAGTACTCCTTTTATATTTTTCTTCTGATAAGAACCTAACAAACCGATTTCATAATCAGGATAATCCGCATCTTCAGCAAAAATTATTTTAGCATTATTATCTTTTGCGACTAAATTAAATACCTGTGCTGTTTCAATATTATACTCACTTATTACCACTGGAACCCCCGATTTTATAATACCTGCTTTCTCGCCTGCAATTTTAACGATAGTATCGCCGAGCATATCAACATGGTCTAAACCAATATTTGTTATCAGACTAACCTCTGGCTTAATAATATTCGTAGAATCGAGCCTACCGCCCAAGCCCACTTCAATAATTGCTATATCAACCTTTTCTTGAGCAAAATATGAAAATGCCATACCAACAGTCATTTCAAAAAATGACAGCTTATTTTCAGAAAAGTATACTTGATTCTCTTGAATAAAATCAACTACCCAACGCTTAGCTACCTTATGCCCATTAATACGAATACGTTCTCTAAAATCTTTTAAATGAGGCGAGGTATACAAACCTACTTTATAGCCAGCTTCTTGAAGAATAGAAGCCAATAGATGACTACTTGACCCTTTACCGTTGGTGCCAGCTACATGAATACTCTTAAACTGTGTATGAGGGTTGTTTAAATGATTGGCAAATGATGTAATGCCATCAAGTTTTGAATTAAATGCACTATTACCTTTATTTTGATACATTGGAAGTTGTGCAAACATCCAATCTAATGTTTCTTTATAGGTCACTCTCCTAATTTGAAGTTAACAACTACAAAACCAACTTGTTGATTTGGGGCATTGCTATCTAAATTCCACTTATGCATGAATGCGGTTTTCTTGGCCGGCTCTAACAAACATCGATTATTATTAGTTGTACCTCTTACACCTGGCTCAGCACTTATCACTTTACCATTACGATCTACAATAATTTTGACCACTACTCTACCTGACTCGTTACATTCCTGCTGCACTTGCCCTTTGTTTACTAATGATCGACCATTTAAGCCATAACCACCAGTTCCACTACCACTACCGGGACTTCCATAATAACTAGTTGCATATGGATCACCGTCTGGTTGACCTTTATCTCCTACCTTATTATCATCACCTTCGCTACCAGATGCTGTGCCGTCAGATTTATTAAGACCACCCATCATTGCGTCTAAAGCTTTCTTTTTAGCTTCTTGCTCTTGGCGTGCCTGATCTTCGGCATCTTTCTTTTGCTTAGCAATTTTTGCTGCTTCAGCCTTTTTCTTATTCTCTACTGCTTCTGCTTTTCTTTTTGCATCTGCAGCGGCTTCATCAGCCTTTCTTTTAGCTTCTTTTGCCTGATTGATTTTTATAGCCTCTTCATTATCTTGAGTCAATAACTTTTCTGCAGGCGCCTCTTTCTCGGCCACAGCTTCTTCGACTTCTTCTAAAGGTTCCTCAACAGTTTCTGCAACTTCTTGTATTGTTGGCTCAACGGGAGGAGTATCTAAAGGCTCTGACTGTATCTTTTCTTTTGGCTGTACTTTACCGCTACCAAATTCCATTGTGCCAAAATTAACAGAGATTCCGTTTTCTTCTGGCGGATCCATATAATTTAGACCGATATAAAATAAAACCAACAATAACGCACTTAACAACAATGTGGTAAGTGTCAATGATTTCTTTTTATGTTTCGTATCTAAAAATGCCATTTAGTTCGGGCGTACTGCCAAAATAACCTTATAATTATTTCTATTTGCGATGTCCATAACATATACAGCTTCTTTAATCGCAACACTTTCTTCTGTTCTAAGTATGATAGTAGGACTATCTTGACCAGCTAAAGCTTTCTTCAACTCTATCTCTATATATTCACCATTAATACGTTCATCATTAACGAAGTATTGAAGGTTCTTATCTATACTTACAGATACATTCTGAGTATTTGTAGATTTCCCTTTCGCTTTAGGAAGTAATAAATCTAAAGCGTTCGGTGAATTTGCGGTTAGCATGAAAAATACCAATAACAAGAATACAATATCTGTCATTGAAGACATGCTAAAGTCTGGACTGACTTTATTTCTTCCTTTTAATTTCATAGTATAAAATTAAAGAGGTTCGTTTAATAAATCTAAGAATTCTACAGCGTTAGCTTCCATTTTATGAACCACCTTATCAGTTCTGTTCACTAAATGATTATACCCCACGTAAGCAATAATACCTACAATAAGACCTGCAACTGTTGTTGTCATTGCTGTATAAATACCAGATGCCAATGAACCCATTTCTGCTTGACCACCACTACTGGCCATTTCATGAAAAGCAAGAATCATACCGATAACCGTCCCCAAGAAACCAATCATTGGGGCAGCACCTGCTACTGTTGCTAGAATACTTACATTCTTTTCAAGCTTATAAACTTCAAGAGTACCAGCGTTTTCTATAGCGGTATTTATATCATCCAACGGCTTTCCTATACGAGAAACACCTTTCTCAGTCAATCTAGCTACCGGCGAATCTGTCTGAGCACATAAAAGCTTTGCAGCATCTAATTTACCCGTAGTAACATAATCTCGTATTTGATTCATAAAATTCTTATCTATTTTAGATGCAGCATTTACAGCAAGTAAACGCTCAAAATAGATATATAGAGCTACGCCCAACATTATAAATAATACCGATATAATAATGACACTACCTGTACCGCCATTAAATATTAAATCTATAACCGAAAGAGTTTTCTCTTCAGACAATAATTCTTCGCTCGCATCTTGAGCCAAATCCTGGAATAATAACATAGTATTCTTTAAGTATTGAATTTGCCTTTATAACGATGAATTGCGAATTAAATTATGCGTTAAGTACAAAATCTCTTAATAGGATAAAAACAACAGCCCCACTAATAAAACCTGCAAAAGCCAACCATGCAATCTTTTTAAGATACCAGAAAAAATCAATTTTCTCCATACCCATTGCAACAACACCTGCGGCAGAACCAATTATCAACATACTACCACCAGTACCAGCAGAATAAGCAATAAAATGCCATAACGGATTATCTAAAGGTTCGCTAAACATACCCATACTTGCAGCAACCAAAGGTACGTTATCAATAACCGCAGATCCCAAACCAAACAACAATACTACAACATCAGTATTTGGTATTGCTTCATTTAGTGCACCTGCAGCATTAAATAGTATACCTAATGATTCCATAGCAGCTACCGCTAACAAAATTCCTAAGAAGAACAATATACTTGGCAATTCTATTTTAGATAAAGAATGGTGAACAGGACTATGGTGACCTTCACTATCTTGACCTTCTGGGTCTACTGAAGAAATGCTAAATTTCTTATTACTATATATTTCAGCGAAAGTTGCTACAACAGCCAATGACAACATCATACCAACATAAGGTGGTAAATGAGTTACCGTCTTAAAAATAGGAACGAATAAAATGGCTCCTAGACCTAAGTACAACATTACTCCACTATACTTAGACTTAGATTTTTCTTCTTCTAATTCCCCATCGATCAAACCCTTAAACACCTTAAACCTACTTGCTATTACAACAGGAACAATCATACAAACCAATGAAGGTAAAAGAACATGAAGTACTAACTGACCGGCACTTACTCTATTAGCAATCCACAGCATGGTAGTGGTAACATCGCCAATTGGTGACCAAGCACCACCAGCATTTGCTGTAATAACTATCATACCAGCAAACCACAATTTTGTTTCCCTATCCTTAATTACTTTTTGAAGTATGGTAATCAAAACTATTGTCGCCGTTAAATTATCTATGATAGCAGATAACACGAAAGCCAATATTGAAAACAACCAAAGTAATTTACTTTTTTGCTTTGTTTTTATAAAGCCTTTTATGGTTGCAAAACCATCGAAATAATCGATTATTTCTACAATGGTCATTGCCCCTAATAAGAAAAATAAGATTTCAGCAGTTTTACCCAAATGATGCAAAAGAGATTCCTCCATCATATGCATTCGATCCAAATGCCCAAATTTATCAAATCCTTCAACAAGACTTTGATGAGCAGAATCAAACCAGTTTTCATAGCCATCTATACCAAGAGCTATTAGCGCCCAAAGTATAGCCATCATAGCTAATGCTGGAATTAATTTATCTATTTTAAGATTGTGTTCTAAGGTAATGGCAAGATATCCGGCCAAAAAAACAATAACAATGATGGTTTCCATTTTCGTTGGTTTTTTAAAGTAACTAGTTATTAGTTGTAAATATAGGTTCTAATTCTAAAAAATAAATCTTCCAAATATATTTAAAATTGTCTGTGAATTCCTAATGAATTGACAATAATACCGAAGTTATTTGACTTCCAAATACTTAAATCGACACTATTATAAATTTAACAGGTTTTTAATGACCACATTTTAACGCATAAGAAAATGTTAAATATGAACTGATGCTATATTACGATAATACTATTGTTACAAAATCGGTCAAAAGGAGGTGTTTAAGTGTAATATTTAACTACTATATCTTTATCTTTGATTTGTTAACCTTTATATATAATTAGATGGATTTTTCATTAAATGAAGAACAAAAACTTATAAAACAAGCTGCCCGTGATTTTGCCGAAACTGAACTTTTAGCAGAAGTAATTGAACGTGACGACGCCCAAAGATTCCCCACAGAGGAAATTAAAAAATTGGGTGAACTTGGATTCCTAGGAATGATGGTAGACCCAAAGTATGGCGGAAGCGGTCTTGATACGCTATCATATGTAATAGCCATGGAAGAAATTTCTAAAATTGACGCTTCGACTTCAGTTATAATGTCAGTAAATAATTCTCTTGTATGCTGGGGATTAGAAAAATTTGGCTCTGAAGCTCAAAAGGAAAAGTATCTTACTAAACTTTCTACAGGAGAGCAAATAGGTGCGTTTTGCCTTTCTGAACCAGAAGCTGGTAGTGATGCTACATCTCAAAAAACAACTGCAATAGATATGGGCGACCATTATATTGTAAACGGCACTAAAAACTGGATTACAAATGGCGGTACTGCAAGTACATATATTGTAATTGCACAAACCGATAAAGACAAAAAGCACAGAGGAATAAATGCTTTAATCATAGAAAAAGGTGCTCCCGGATTTGAAATTGGTCCTAAAGAAAATAAATTAGGAATCAGAGGTAGCGACACCCATTCATTAATATTTAACGATGTAAAAGTTCCGAAAGAAAATAGAATCGGCGAAGATGGCTTCGGATTCAAGTTTGCTATGAAAACTTTAGCAGGGGGTCGTATTGGTATTGCCGCGCAAGCATTGGGTATTGCCGCAGGTGCTTACGAACTAGCTTTGAAATATTCTAAAGAACGTAAGGCTTTTGGTACTGAAATCAGCAATCACCAGGCTATTGCATTTAAACTTGCAGATATGCATACCGAAATTCAAGCTGCACGATTATTAGTATATCAATCTGCAATAGATAAAGATAACGGTAACGATTATGACCTTTCTGGCGCTATGGCTAAATTATATGCGTCTAAAGTCGCTATGGAAACTACCGTTGAAGCCGTACAAATTCATGGTGGAAACGGATTTGTAAAAGACTACCACGTAGAGAGATTAATGAGAGATGCCAAAATAACACAGATATACGAAGGCACTTCAGAAATTCAAAAAATCGTTATTTCAAGAAGTATTTTGAAGTAAAATTAGATTATTCTTCATTCACCCCTATAAAAAATAGGGGTGAATTTTATTAAACTGTAATCTTACTTTGTTAACCTCTCAATAAAGTTATGCTCAATTGTTAGAAAGTTGCAAAAACTAGAATTTACCCCCTACTTCACCTATCCTTTTCGATAATATTAACTTAAATTTATCAATCTGATAAATTGAAGGTTTTAAAAATCCATAATTATCGATTTTTTAAGCTTTTATTTATTCTGTTGAATTTTTTACTTGAATTTGTTTCAATCATTGAATATAATTCAATTAAATTGATATTTTTGAAGAAATACCACAAAGGATGACACTGAAGAAGCAAGGATTATATCTACCGGAATTTGAACATGATAACTGTGGGGCTGGATTTATATGCAGTCTTAAAGGAAAAAAATCTAACGACATTATACATAAAGCGTTAGAGATACTTGAACGTTTAGAACACAGAGGTGCGGTTAGTGCCGACGGTAAGACAGGAGATGGAGCAGGTATTTTAATAGATATACCACATGATTTTTTTCAGGCTGTTTGTAGTTTCGAATTACCAAAAGCTGGTGACTATGCGGTTGGTAACATCTTTTTCCCTCGTAAAGAGAATCAACGCGATTTTTGTATCTCGGTTTTTGAGGAAAATATAAAAAAACAAGGCTTAAAACTATTAGGATGGAGAGATGTACCGGTAAACAGATCCATACCTGGTAGAATCGCCGCTGAAACCGAACCTTTTGTAAAACAAATATTCGTAGCAAAAGAGAACGAAGATCAAGATTACTTCGATTTTAATCTGAAACTTTTTATTGCACGCAAAGTAACTGAGCATACGATTATAAAATCAAAATTATCTGAAAGCAAGTTCTTTTATGTACCTAGCTTATCTACCAAGATAATTATTTTTAAAGGTTTATTGATGCCTTTAGACATTAGCCTATATTACTCAGACCTAATGGATTCTAGAGTAGTAACTAGATTAGCATTGGTTCACCAACGTTTTTCTACGAATACTTTCCCTACTTGGGATTTGGCACAACCTTTTAGATACATGTGTCATAACGGTGAAATAAACACTCTTAGAGGTAATGTTACACGCATGTTCTCTAGAGAAGAATTATTGGAGAGCGAGATGTTCGGAGATGAAATAAAAAATATTCTCCCTATAATATTACCAGGAAAGTCTGATTCTGCTACCATGGATATGGTTGTTGAACTTTTATTAATGACAGGTAGATCTTTACCTGAGGTAATGATGATATTAGTACCTGAAGCATGGGAGAAAAATGCAGAAATGTCTGAAGCTAAAAGAGCTTTTTACGAGTATCACTCTTGTATGATGGAACCTTGGGACGGACCAGCTTCTATTCCTTTTACCGACGGTAACTTTATTGGAGCAGTATTAGATAGAAACGGATTAAGACCTTCCAGATACACGGTAACAAAAGATGATTATGTGGTTATGTCATCTGAAACGGGTGTTGTTGACATCGCCCCTGACAATGTAGAATTCCACGGAAGATTACAACCAGGCAAGATGTTCTTGGTGAATATGGAAGAAGGCAGAATTATTAACGATGAAGAAATTAAGGAGAACATAGCTCAAAAATTCCCTTACAAGAAATGGCTAAATGACAACCTAGTTCATTTAAAAGACATTCCTTATAATGATTGCCCTTTATTTCTAGGCGAAGAAACTTTAGAGAAAAGAAAATCTGTATTTGGATATACATTAGAAGATATCAATACAATAGTTCTTCCTATGGCAAAAGCCGGCAAAGAACCAATTGGCTCAATGGGTTCAGATACGCCAATTGCTGTTTTATCTCAACGACCTCAATTAATATACAATTATTTTAAGCAATTATTCGCCCAAGTAACGAACCCTCCTCTAGATGGTATTCGTGAAGAATTGATTACAGATATTAGTTTAACTTTGGGTAGCGACCATAATATATTCGAGTTTTCAGAATTACACTGTAGAAAACTTAAAATTCAAAATCCTGTAATTTCTAAAGAGGATTTGGATAAAATTAAAAATTACGATGTAAGTCCAGATTACAAAGTAGTCTCAATTACGATGTTATATGCTATCAAACAAGGGCATAACGGACTAGAAGATGCTTTACAAGCATTATTAAATCAAGCATCTAAAGCTGTAGACGAGGGAGCAAATATTATTATTCTTTCAGATAGAAATGTTACAGAAGAAATGGCTCCTATTCCAGCACTTTTGGCTTGCTCATTTGTAAATAGTGGATTACAGAAACTAGGCAAACGTTCTAAACTTAGTGTTATAATAGAATCTGCAGAGCCACGCGAAGTACATCATTTCGCGTTATTATTTGGCTTTGGTGCAAGTGCTATAAATCCTTATTTGGTTAATGAAATTATTGCAGAGCAAATAGAGGAACATGATATTACAGAAATATCGTTTGACGATGCTATTAAAAATTACAATAAGGCTGTCGGAAAAGGCATTTTAAAAGTGATGAACAAAATCGGTATTTCAACACTGAATTCTTACCGTGGATCTCAACTTTTTGAATGTATTGGTATCAATACTAAGGTTGTTGAAAAATATTTTCCGAATACACCAACACGTATTCAAGGAATTGGTCTTTATCAAATTGAAAAAGAGATTGCACTACGTCATCATAAAACATTTAGCAAAAAACATATCGATGCTAATTTAGATTTAGAAATTGGCGGAGAATACAGATGGAGAAGAGATGGTGAAAAACACATGTTCAATCCACTATCCATAGCAAAACTTCAAAAGTCTGTGCGTAATAATGAGCCAGACACATACAAGGAGTACTCGAGTATGGTTAATGAGCAATCTAAAAACCTTATGACGATTAGAGGTCTTTTTGAATTCTCTAATTATGACCCAATTCCATTAGAAGATGTTGAACCATGGACAGAAATTGTAAAAAGATTCAAAACTGGTGCAATGTCTTATGGATCTATCAGTAAAGAAGCGCATGAGAATTTAGCGATTGCGATGAACCGTATTGGTGGTAAAAGTAACTCAGGCGAAGGTGGGGAAGATCAAAATAGATTCTATAAAAACTCTACTGGAGACTGGAGAAATAGTGCTATAAAACAAGTTGCATCAGGTAGGTTCGGTGTTACTTCTAACTACTTGACTAATGCTAAAGAAATTCAAATAAAAATGGCACAAGGTGCCAAACCAGGTGAGGGTGGTCAATTACCAGGACCAAAAGTAAATCCTGAAATTGCAAAAACAAGAAATTCTACGCCTTATGTAGGGTTAATATCTCCACCACCACATCACGACATCTATTCTATTGAAGATTTATCTCAACTAATTTATGATTTAAAATCTGCTAATAGAAAAGCTAGAATTAATGTAAAATTAGTTTCTGAAGTTGGTGTAGGTACCGTTGCAGCTGGTGTTGCTAAAGCTAAAGCTGATGTAGTATTAGTTTCTGGTTTTGATGGTGGTACAGGAGCTTCTCCTTTAACCTCATTAAAACATTGTGGTTTACCATGGGAACTTGGTATTGCCGAAGCACAACAAACACTAGTATTAAATGATTTAAGAAATAGAATTGTTCTTGAATGTGACGGGCAATTAAAAACTGGTAGAGATGTTGCCATAGCCTGCCTCTTAGGTGCCGAAGAATTCGGTTTCGCCACCGCACCACTTGTAGCATCTGGTTGTATCATGATGCGAGTATGTCACTTAAACACTTGCCCAGTAGGTATCGCTACTCAAAACCCTGAGTTAAGAAAGAAATTCAACGGTAAGCCAGAACATGTAGTTAACTACATGTATTTTGTAGCACAAGAGTTACGAGAAATCATGGCGCAATTAGGCTTTAAGACTATAAATGAAATGGTAGGTCAGGTTCAAAAACTAGATCGTAAAAAAGCAATTGACCATTACAAATCAGCTGGTATAGATTTAACTCCAATACTACATCAAGTAGATGTACCTAAAGGAACTAAATTCTACAATACAGAAAAACAAAAACACGATATAGATAAATCTATAGAGTTTGATATTATAGCAAAAGCTAATCCTTCTTTATTTAGAAAAGAGAAATTAATCTTAGATTACCCTATTTGTAATACTGATCGTGCCGTTGGTGCAATCATTAGTAATGAGATATCTAAGACTTATGGCGCAGAAGGATTACCAATAAACACACTACGCCTTAATTTCACAGGGTCTGCAGGACAAAGTTTTGGAGCATTTGCAACAAGGGGACTTACAATGATTGTTAATGGAAATACCAATGATTATTTAGGAAAAGGACTTTCAGGCGCGAAACTAGTTATCAAAGTACCTGAGAAATCAACGATAGTACCTGAAGACAATGTAATTACTGGTAATGTTACTTTATATGGAGCTACCGCTGGTAGAGCTTATATTAACGGAAAAGCTGGAGAACGTTTTTGTGTCCGTAATTCTGGAGCCAAAGCTGTAGTGGAGGGTATTGGAGATCACGGTTGTGAATATATGACTGGTGGTGTTGCTGTTATTCTTGGTGAAGTAGGTAGAAACTTTGGTGCAGGTATGAGTGGCGGTATTGCATTTGTATTAGATAGTAACAAAACTTTTAAAAAGCGATGCAGTACAGAAGGTCTTAATCTTTTAGAAGTAACTGAGACCAATGATATCGAGCAATTAAAAGATTTAATTGAAAGCCATTATAACTCTACATCAAGTCCATTAGCTCAACGTATTTTAGAAAATTGGGAATCGTACTTACCTAAATTCGTTAAGGTCTTACCTGAAGAATACAGACAAGCTTTAATTAGATTAGAGGAAGAAAATTTACAAACTATTTAAGATCGGAATATGGGAAAGATTACAGGATTTTTGGAATTCGATAGAAAAATTGAAGCATACGAACCGGTTGAGGAACGTTTAAAAGATTATAAAGAATTTACAATACCATTACCTGAAAAGGAAATGAAAGAGCAAGGTGCTCGTTGCATGGATTGTGGTATACCTTTTTGTCATAGTGGTTGCCCTTTAGGAAATTTAATTCCTGATTTCAACGATGCAGTATACCGCTCTAAATGGGAAAAAGCGAGTGAAATTTTACATTCAACAAACAACTTTCCGGAATTTACAGGAAGATTGTGCCCTGCACCATGCGAAGAAGCTTGTGTACTTGGCATTAATGAAGACCCAGTAACTATTGAAAATATCGAGAAAAATATTGTTGAAACTGCTTTTAAGAAAGGGTGGATTACTGCTAAGTTACCTTTGAACAAAACAGGTAAAAAAGTTGCAGTAGTAGGTTCAGGACCTGCAGGTTTAGCAACTGCACAACAATTGAACAGAGCGGGTCATGATGTTACCGTATTTGAACGTGATGAAAAACCTGGCGGATTAATGCGTTATGGTATTCCAGATTTCAAAATGGAGAAAAACGTAATCGACAGACGTTTAGATGTTCTTAAAGAAGAAGGTATAACTTTCAAATGTGGAGTTCATATAGGCGTGGATATTAAAGCGGATACACTAAAAGAAGAATATGACGCGATTGTATTAACTGGTGGTGCAACTATCAGAAGAAATTTACCAATTGAAGGTTCAGATTTAAAAGGAGTGGTTCAAGCAATGGACTTTCTTGGTCAAAACAATAGACGTGTAGACGGCATTAAAGATTTAGGCAAAGAAATCAAAGCAACAGGTAAAGATGTAGTTGTTATAGGTGGCGGTGATACAGGATCTGATTGTATCGGTACTTCGTTTCGCCATGGGGCTACTTCTGTATCCAATTTCGAAATTATGCCAATGGCTACAGCAGAAAGACCAGAAGGTCAACCTTGGCCATTTTGGCCTATGAGATTAAGAACAAGCTCTTCACATAAAGAAGGAGCTGAACGTTTCTTCAGCATATCTACAAAGAAATTTATTGGTGATGCCAATGGAAATTTAACAGGATTAATAACTTCAGAGGTAGAATGGATAAAAACTCCTGGGCAACGTCCACAACTTAAAGAAGTTCCTGGCACAGAAAAGGAATGGAAATGTGAATTAGCACTATTAGCTTTAGGCTTCACAGGATCTGAAAATACAGTTGCCGGTCAATTAGGCTTAGAAATGGATGCTAGAACAAATATTAAAGCATCTGAAAATGATTATAAAACTAATGTAGCAGGCGTATTTGCTGCAGGTGACCAAAGAAGAGGTCAATCACTAATTGTTTGGGCTATATCTGAAGGTCGACAAGCTGCGCATCATGTAGATAAATTCTTAATGGGTGAAACTGCTTTACCTCTTAAAGGAGAAGGTGATTTACCAAGAGTATAATATTCCTACAAATAGCATTAAAAGCCCCGACTATTCATTTAGTTGGGGCTTTTTTCATTTAGACCAAGAACAGTTTTACCTAATAAGTTCTGGCCAAGTTTAGTTTTGCTGAACCAATTAAATAGATGAATGAGTATACTTCCATTCAAGTCTGGTTTTAAACTAACGTTTTTGAGTATGAACAAAATGGGAATGAACTCAAGCTAAGAAAGAATGCACTAATGCATATAATCCTATCTCAGTTATTAAGTTATTCTAAAGATTGGTACAATATTAACTATCCTAACAGACTTATCTATATAACTTAATTCTAGTAGTAGTAGTGGTGGTAATAATGCTACCACACTCATTTATAGCGTGTATATCAGGTATAGTTTTGTTGATTTTATGGTATAAAAAAAGCCCTTTACATTACTGTAAAGGGCTTTCGAAAAAGGCGGCTACCTACTCTCCCACTTGGTATAGCAGTACCATCGGCGCAAA
>NZ_CANMTX010000006.1 GCF_947500985.1 uncultured Maribacter sp. | reverse complement strand
AGGCTTGCGCATACGTACGTCCCGTTCTTTGGAACGGGGCGGACGACGATCTTTACTTCTTTCTTTTTATTACGAAATATATTTAATATTATAAGTGCTTCTTTCCTTTATAGGATCCTGTTCCATTGATGTCAACGATATTGCGGCGGAGGCCGCGGTCGGGATAGCCCGATCTAAAACTTAGGTGGCCATGGCGACGGGGCCCACCCCTTACCATTCCGAACAGGGAAGTTAAGACCGTTTGCGCCGATGGTACTGCTATACCAAGTGGGAGAGTAGGTAGCCGCCTTTTTCGAAAGCCCTTTACAGTAATGTAAGGGGCTTTTTTTATACCATAAAATCAAGGTTGGGATTAATACTCAAATCTCTTGTTCTATTTTTGTACTAAACTTCATAAGTATAATCATTTAATTGAATGGTTGATTAATCAATTGTTCGATATATTAAGTACATATTTAAATGCCTTATTTCATGTCATTAGAGAAAGAAGAAAAGTTCAATACCATTTCTCATGGTATTGGTGCATTATTAGCTATTGTAGGTATGGTGTTGCTGATTCAGGAAAATAATCATAAATCTGAGTATGCAACCTGGGGAATAGTTATATATAGTTTGTCATTAATTAGCATGTTATCAGTATCGACGATATATCATGCAGTCGATAATAAAGTATGGAAACTTAGAATGAGAATTCTAGACCACATAAATATCTATTATTTAATAGCAGGGACGTATACACCTGTTGCTTTAATAACACTTATAAATGGAAATGGATGGTTAATTTTCTTTGCTGTGTGGGGTATTGCTAGTGTAGGGACTATTTTAAAGCTTTTTTTTACAGGTAAATTTGAAATTATTTCATTATTACTTTATCTGGCAATGGGATGGTTAATAGTATTTGATTTTCAAAACTTAGTAGATAATACTTCTGAGTTAGGAATTCAATTGCTGATGTTAGGCGGAGCTTTCTATACTATAGGTATTATATTCTATGTGGTAAGAAGAATACCCTACAACCATTTTATTTGGCATCTTTTTGTTCTAGCTGGTGCAATTTGTCATTGGTTTTTTATCTATTTGGACGTTGTTTAAGGGGTTTTCGTTGTTTTGTGAACTAACAATCTATAATATCTTTATATTCTTCGTAAAATGATTCTATTTTATACATAGAAGTATTTAAGAACTGCATGGTTTCTCTCCAAGTGTTTTTATTGTGAATAGAAACATTTTTGATGTGAACGTAAACCCTTGAAATATCTTTTTGGTTATCTAGTATAAAGAAGTCTTCATAAATGGCTTCAGGAAGATATTCATCTATTAATATTGATTTTAGAGCTACAAGTTTGTTCCAAACCTTAACACGTTGTTCAATATCTGAATCTACATCAATAGAAACCATTGCCATTTTTAAATCAAAATGAAACTTAAAGGACAGTCCTTTTACTTTGGTTTTATATAAGGTCCATTTATTTGGAAATGATTTTCCAAAAGCAATCCAAAATTCTTCACGTAATTTTCTTGAGTCTTCTTTACTGAACATTTATAAAAAATATGCGATTGTTATCCCTAGTATAATTACTAGTAACTTTCTTAAATTGAATTTATGATCTTCAGAGCTTTCAAATAATATCACGGTGGAAATATGCAAAAACACTCCTATTACTAAAGCGTGTAAATAGACTCCGTACGTGGATAATAAATCAATAGCATGTGATAAATAGGTGCCTAAGGGTGTCATTATGGAAAATAAAACCATAAACAGCCCAGCATGTATTGGCTTAATATTAGAGCCTAAAAGGAAAATACTTAATATAATAGCTATAGGAATCTTGTGAATTAGAATACCATATATGATAGTATCATTAGTGCCTATAGGAATACCTTCGAGTAGTGAATGAATACATAGACTGATAAATAGTAACCACGGAAAATTTTGACTCTCTTTTGATATATGAACATGACCGTGTTCAGCTCCTTTAGAGAAGAATTCTAAAAATATTTGAAACAATATCCCTAACATTATAAAAACTCCAATGGACTTTGAATTAATAGTTGAATAAACTTCAGGTAGCATTTCAAAAATTGTAAGCGCTAAAAGAAATGCGCCACTGAATGCTAGTAAAAGTTTAAAGGATTCATTTTTTTGTGGCTTAGTGATTAAGACAAAAAGAAAACTAATTAGCACTCCCAGAATAGGTAAAATATAAATCATGTAGATGCTGATAAACCTTTTAAAAAAGGAAATAGGTCATTAATTAAACAGGCGTCAAAATTAGCGTATTTTTGCGGTACGAGAAAAGATGAATATGGGTAATAATTTTAAAATGGTTGCTAAGACCTTATTTGGTTTTGAGGAACTACTTTCTAAAGAACTTAGAAATTTAGGAGCTAGTAATGTAGTAGAGGGAACCAGAAATGTATCATTTGAAGGAGATACTGGTTTTATGTACAAAGCTAATCTGTGTTTAAGAACAGCAATTAAAATTATAAAACCTATACATTCGTTTCGTGTTAGAGATGAAAATGATTTGTACAAGAAAATTTATGCAATGGATTGGACAGAATATCTTTCTGTTAGCGAAACCTTTGCTATAGATGCTACCGTGAACTCTGAGCAGTTTACACATTCTTTATATGTATCTCAAAAGACCAAAGATGCGATAGTTGATAAATTTAGAGAAACTGATGGTACAAGACCAGATGTAGACGTTAAGGATCCAGATCTTCGTATAAATATTCATATTCATAATAATGAGTGTAATGTGTCGCTAGATAGTTCTGGTTATTCATTACATAAAAGAGGTTACCGTACAGCTACGAATATTGCACCTATAAATGAAGTTTTAGCTTCAGGGTTGTTATTGTTGAGTGGATGGGACGGTCAATCTGACTTTCTAGATCCTATGTGTGGTAGTGGTACAATGTTAACAGAGGCAGCTATGATTGCGTGTAATATACCAGCGAATATTAATAGAAAGAGTTTTGCCTTTGAGAAATGGACAGATTTTGATGCCGATTTATTTGAGAAAATTATTGATTCTAGCTTAAAGAAAACTAGAGAGTTTCATTATAAAATTATTGGGTATGATAAAGCGCCTTCTGCTGTTAGAAAGGCTCAAGACAATATAGAAAATGCAAATCTTGAAGATTATATTACTGTAGAAAGAAAAGACTTTTTTAAAACTGATAAACAAACAGAAGGTACTTTGCATATGTGCTTTAACCCGCCTTATGGAGAACGTTTGGATATTGATTTGGAAAACTTTTATAGTGCTATTGGTGATACTTTAAAACAAGGTTACCCGGGTACCAATGCTTGGTTTATAACCAGTAATCTGCCAGCTTTAAAGTTTGTAGGATTAAGACCTTCTCGAAAAATAAAAGTATTTAACAGCCATTTAGAGTCTCGCTTAGTTAAGTATGAAATGTATGAAGGTAGTAAGAAAGCGAAGTATCAAAAAAATACAGAAGAATGAAACTAAAGCACAAAGTTCTAATCTATAATTTTCTAAGTTTTGCAGTGTTGTTTGTTTTATTTCGTTACATTTTATACGTTACTGTAACTATGAATTCTCTTTATTTATCTGCTATCGCCGCTATTAGCGCTTCTTTTTTAGCACCTAAATTTGCTGTAACTAAAATAGACGGTGTGGAGAAAATTGTAATGAAATGGATTTTTATAAAGGGCTTTAAAATTTTATAGGCGTTCTTTTGGTTTTGGTGGACCTTGTGGTTCACTAGATAATTCAGTCTTTTTCTTAATCTTATTTTTCTTTTTATAAAGCGGTAAGAAATATGAAATACTGTAGTTATATCCAATCCCGAAATTACTATCCCAAGTTACTTTGTTAAAACCAGGTACCCAGAGATTTGGAAAGCGTTCGTCTTCTTTTTGACTTAAAATAAGACCTAAGCGAATACTTGCTCCCATATATAAATTAGATACTATTTCAAATTTAGTACCAAAAATGGCTTCTAACCATGTGGCTGAAAGACCTGAGAATTTCTCAGGTACATCAGAACCGTTAGAGAATCCGTCTGGACTCCAATACCTATTTGTATCGAAGTATTGATAATTATTAAGTGTATTGTCGAAAGTACTAAATGCCAATCGCCCACCCATATAAATTAAGTTTTGCTCACCGTACCAGTTTGCATATGTATTTTTGTTTACACCTAATTTTATATAATTACCCGAGGTGGTGAAGTTATATAGGTCTTCTTGTCTCGTTTTCTCTTCTGTACCTAATTCTGCAGCCAAATATAAATTTTGGGTCAATCTATAATCAGCTACTATTTCAAAACCTTTGTAATTGTCATCTAAAGCACCGGTGATAATTCTACTTAAATCAATACCCAAACCTAAGCCATATGACTGTTTGTACTCAACAGTATCTTTTGGGTTTAGATCAATAGGCTTGCTTTGGCTAAATACCGAACAAGTAATTAAAAGGAATAAAAGATTAATGAAATATCTTGACATGTGTAGAATCTGAGTTAGTGACTAACGATTGTGTTATTTCGATATCTTGAATCCAATTATCGGAATCTGCGGTTGCATTTGCATCTAATTCATCATAGTTAACTACAAAACCACAACCACGAGATAGAAAGTCTTCAATTCTTGAATATGAAAAATTAATGGTGTCAACGTTACCTGTTTCTGCTCCGTCATCATTGGCAGCAGAGTTCTTTATCAATATAAAGCTAGTAGTGTTCTCGTCTGTTTTTAACGGTATTGATATAGTACTTAAAATGCTGCGGTCTGTAACTGTATTAACGGTAACTGTTTGCCCAACACCTACAACTCTTAAAGTTGGAACCTCTTTTAAGGTAGCTGTATCTGCAATATCATAAAATTCTATGACCAGTAGGGGAGTGTCACCTTCTACGCATATATCATCTTTTTCGCATGATGATGCGAACATAATCCCCAGAAAAATTAATAATCCGATTTGAAATCTCCTCATTTTAAACTTTCTTTTCTAAAAGTACAATATTTTCTACGTGATGGGTCTGCGGAAACATATCTACAGGCTGAACTTTGGTAATATCATACATCTCTTTCATTAGCTCTAAATCTCTTGCCTGTGTTGCACTATTGCAGCTCACGTAGACTACTTTTTTAGGAGCGATATTTAATATTTGCTGTACTACATCTTTATGCATGCCATCGCGTGGAGGATCGGTAATAATAACATCTGGTACACCATTCTGCGCAATAAACTGTTCGTTGAAAACATTTTTCATATCGCCAACAAAGAAATCAACGTTTTCAATTTCGTTTCGCTCTGCATTTGCCTTGGCATCTAAAATTGCTTCAGGTACCGATTCTATACCTACTACTTTTTTAGCTTTTTTAGAAACGAATTGTGCAATAGTACCTGTACCTGTGTACAAATCATACACTAATTCATCACCTTTTAAATCGGCAAAATTTCTGGTAATTTTATACAACTCATATGCTTGTTCTGAATTTGTTTGATAAAAGGATTTTGCATTGATCTTGAATTTCAACCCTTCCATTTCTTCAAAAATATGGTCTCTACCAGCAAAACAGATAATTTCTTGATCGTAAATAGTATCGTTCTGTTTTGGGTTGATAACGTATAATAAAGAAGTAATCTCTGGGAAAGTTGTCGAAAGATGATTTAAGAGTAATTCCCTTTTCTCTTTGTCGTTTTCAAAAAACTGTACCAATATCATTATTTCACCAATAGATGATGTACGTATCATTAAAGTACGCAGCATGCCATATTGATTTCTTGGATTAAAAAAGGTTAATCCGTTCTCCGTAGCAAATCTTTTGGTTTCTAATCGTATTGCGTTTGATGGGTCTTTTTGCAAGTGACATTTTTTAATGTCCAAAATCTTGTCCCACATGCCTGGTATATGAAAACCTAAGGCATTTCTATCTTCAATTTGATTATCAGACTTAACTTCTTCAAGGGTTAACCAACGACTATCAGAAAAAGAAAATTCCATTTTATTTCTGTAGAAGTATTGTTGTTCTGAGCCAAGAATAGGTGTAAGCTCGGGCAAATCTAAATGACCTATTCTTTTTAGATTATTCTCTACTTCTTTTTGCTTGTAAAAAAGTTGGTGTTCATAGCCCATATCTTGCCACTTGCAGCCTCCACAAACATTAAAATGCTGACAAACCGGATCTACTCTTTTATCTGAAAGACTATGAAAGTTGATAGCAGTTCCTTCAAAATATGCTTTTCTTTTTTTTGTAGTTTGTACATCTACCACGTCGCCAGGTACGGTGTTATTTAAGAAAATAACCCTACCATCAGGAGCTTTACCAATAGTTTTACCTTTTGCAGCAGCATCGGTTACCATTACATTTTCAAAAACTACTCGCTTTGTCTTTTTTCGCATGTGGCAAAAGTAAGCATCCGTTGGCATTTATAATAACTATTAAACATAGTAGACCTGTTATATTTAGTTAAAAAAGTTAGTTTATTAAGGTAGTGGAGGAGTGATTTGTTTTATGAAAATAAAAAAGTCCGGAAACCTTTGATTTAAGATTTCCGGACTTTAAAAAGTTAAATAGTTTTTGCTACTATTTAGTTTTATTGAATTTATTTAAAATTCTTTCCATTTGTTTACCAGCAGCTTCTCTACCACCAAGTCCAAATGATAAAGCAATCGTTACAGCAATGGTACCTAATGTAATACCAAAAGCCATATTTATAATTTCATCGCCAATACCCATTGTTTTAAGACCCATTGCCAAGAAAATAGCTAAAATGCACATTCTTACAATTGAAGCAACAAAAAGACTGTTTTCATCTTTAGCCATTGCTTTGTGGGCTGTAGAGGCTATCCAATTTCCTATGATTAAAATTATTAATCCGAAAAGAATATTTCCAGAAACACCTACTAAAGTGTCTAGTACATTGGTAAGTTTTTCAAATTCTAATTTTTCTAATGCAGTGGTAATTCCGAAAAGAACAATGAAAAAGTAAACAACATTACCTAAAAGTTTAGCAAGGTTTGTATTCGACGATAAGCTACTTAAATTCATTCTACTAACAATACCATCTAAATTTAAACTCTCTAATAAGTCTGTAACCAAGCCTGCAACAAATTTACCTCCGATAACGAAGATTAAAAGAATAAGTACAGCAACAATTATTTTTGGAATAGCATTAAAGAACTGTTCTAGCATATGAGTAGCTGGTACAGAAATTGCATCCATATTTAAAATATTTAGAGCCGTTATCAATAATGGTATAAATATAAAAATGAAAACAACTTTTTTAAGTATGTTCACTAAATCTAAATTCTCTGGTAGTTTTAATTTAGGTACAAAGCTTTGTATTGTTTCGCCAGAAAGACCAACTAGTTCAGAAACTATGGTAGCTAGCATATAACCGATATAGCCTACTAAACCTGCACCAACTATATTAGGTATGTAATCTGTAAAGCCATTTAATAAATTTTTGACTGGGTCTAATACACTTGTCATGCCCAATTTTTCTAAAGCAAGCATGAAAACAAAAATCATGATAAAGAAGTATACAAGTTTTCCTATAAAGGAAGAAAGTACAACTTTGCCCGAGCCTAGTTTACTATCGATATTGGTTCGTTTAATTAATTTGGTAATAAGCCTTTTTAGAAATCCGGCAATAAACCATCCTATAAGAAGGATTAGTATTGCGCCGATTGTAGTGGGTAAAAAATCGCCAACTGAATTTGAAAGGCTAGACATCATGTTCTCTAAATAATTCATAGTGTTCTTTTTATAATAAATTGGTTGTATTTATTAGGACACAAATTTTTGTTAAAGGTCACATTTTATCGTAGTTCATAGGTTCTTTTAGGTTTTATAGTAGTTCAAAAAAAATATTTATTATGTTTGTAATTCTACAGGATGATTTCTCTCCCACGCTGAATTTTCGCCCCGATAACTTTTCGGGATTTGAAAGGAAAAAGGTATAGAAGGAATTGCTAAAGTTTTATTTAAAGTAATTTTTATCATGTCAATTTTAGAAAACATCACTTCTAAAGATGCAATCGCATTAGAAGAAAAACACGGAGCTCACAATTACCACCCATTACCTGTTGTATTAAGCAAAGGCGAAGGTGTTTATGTTTGGGATGTGGAAGGGAAAAAGTATTATGATTTTCTTTCTGCATACTCCGCAGTAAACCAAGGTCATTGTCACCCGAAAATTGTAAATGCTATGACGGAACAGGCAAAAACGTTGTCTTTGACCTCTAGAGCATTTTATAATGATATGCTGGGGAAGTATGAGAAATATGCTACAGAAACTTTTCATTTCGATAAGCTTTTACCAATGAACACTGGTGCAGAGGCTGTTGAGACCGCTCTAAAAATTTGTAGAAAATGGGCGTATGAAAAGAAAGGTATTGCAGAGAATGCTGCTGAAATAGTTGTTTGTGAAAATAATTTTCATGGTCGTACAACTACCATTATTTCTTTTTCAAATGATCCTGTTGCCCGTAAGAATTTTGGTCCTTATACTGACGGATTCATAAAAATAGAATATGATAACCTTAAGGCATTAGAAGATGTTTTAAAGTCTAATAGCAATGTTGCAGGCTTTTTAGTGGAACCTATTCAAGGTGAAGCAGGAGTTTATGTGCCTTCTGAAGGTTATTTAAGCGGAGCTAAAGCATTATGTGAAAAGTATAATGTATTGTTTATTGCAGATGAAGTACAAACAGGTATTGCTAGAACAGGTCGTTTACTGGCAACTTGTGGTAATTGTTCTTGTTCTGATAAGCATTGTAGTGGTACACCTGAGATAAAACCTGATATTTTAATATTAGGTAAAGCATTGTCTGGTGGTGCTTACCCGGTTTCTGCTGTTTTGGCGAATGATACCATTATGAATGTGATACGACCAGGAAACCATGGTAGTACTTTTGGGGGTAACCCAATTGCTGCAGCTGTTGGTATGGCTGCTTTAGAAGTTGTAAAAGACGAGAAGCTTGCAGAAAATGCTTTTGAATTGGGAGAGCTTTTTAGAGCAGAACTAAATAAGTTTATAGTGACTACAGATTTGGTAAATAGTGTTCGTGGTAAAGGTCTTTTAAATGCAATACTTATTAATGACAGTGAAGATAGTTCTACTGCATGGGATATTTGTATGGCGTTAAAAGAAAACGGATTACTAGCAAAACCAACGCACGGTAATATTATAAGATTTGCGCCACCATTGGTGATGACAAAAGAACAGCTTTTAGATTGTGTTTCTATTATTGTAAAAACACTAAAAGAGTTTAAAAACTAGGAATAAAAAATCCCCGATGTAAATCGGGGATTTTTTTTGATTATTGTTTTCTTATTGAAAATCGGCGGTCATAAAGAAAGCCATTATCAATCCGAAATATAGAATACAAAACACTAAATATATTAGGGCTAAAGCTAGACCTACATAAGAGAGAATTCTTCCCGTACTAATATTTTCATATCCTCTATAATTACCAGGATTAGCCTCATAATGTCTCTTTGCTGTTTTAGCATTGCTTAAACCGATAAAACTGAATATGGCACCGAAAGGACCACAGCAGAAAAGGGTTAGTACAATAGATAAAATGCCAAAAGTTAATGCGTTACTAGAACCTGGTATTTGTTGGTACTCTAAATTGTTCATTTAATTATTGAGAGTATTGTTCAGTCATTATTTGAACTTGTTCCATATATGCTTCCCATCCACCAATACTCATGATACCGTAGATTGAATATGCTAAATAAAGAATACCAATAACTAATACTATTATTGAAACTGTTTTAGTTGTTTTTAAGGTGCTATAATTAGAATAATTTTCAGGATTCTCTTTATATGATTTTTCGTCTTTCGTAGTTAAGAAATAAGCAATACCACCAAAGATGATTCCAGGTAATCCACCAAAGCAGCAGCATACAAATCCTAAAATAGCCAGCACTAATGCTATCGTTACATTGGGTAATTTTTGTTGTTCCATAATTTAAAGGTTTAGTTATTAGATAAATTTTAATATATAATTGGTTAATATAAAACCTACGGTACTTACCATAAGCGTAATTGTAATTGTGTTCGAATGTTTAATAGGGTATAGCTTATTAAGTCCTAAAAAGCCAAAAAGCAACAACATTGGGTAGATAGCTGGGTACATTAAAAAAGCTGAAATAAACTCGCCCTTTATTAAAAATAATAGTGAACGCTGTAACCCACAGCCAGGGCAATCTACCCCTAATAACTGTTTGGTAAAACAGGGTAGCATGAAACTTTCTAATCCCAGAAAAATAATTAATGCTTTAACGCGCATCTGTAAATAAATTAATAGTCCGAAAATTACCATTATTTTTGTGTATTCAAAACAAAAACATGTCTCATTTTAATATTGGCGATACCGTAGAAACAATTGATGATGTCATTAAAGGCGTTGTTGAATCTATTAATGGTACTAATATTACAATGTTAAGTGACGATGGTTTTCCATTAACATTCGCAGCTCATGAACTCGTTTTAATTGCTGATGATATTAGAGTTTCTAATTATGAAATCGCTCAAATAAAAAAGGAAAAGGAAATACCTAAACGTAGAAAGGCAACAGTATTAAGGGCTAAAGAACGTACAGCGCCCAAAATGGAAGTTGATTTGCATATCAATCAACTAATGAAAAACCCTAAATCGGTAAGTAAGTATGATATGCTCAACTTACAGTTAGATACTGCTAAACGTCAGTTAGATTTTGCCATTAGTAAAAGAATACAGAAAATTGTATTTATACATGGTGTAGGTGAGGGTGTATTAAAAGAAGAACTAGGTTATCTATTTCGAAAGTACGACAACGTTAAATATTACGATGCCGATTATCAAAAATATGGATTAGGGGCTACCGAAGTCTATATTTTTCAGAATTTTTAAATTACTCTATACTTGTAGTTACAGTACCAAACTCACTTATTTGTAAATCTGTAATTCTACTGCCGTTTTCATTTAAAAAAGTAATACCACTTAGTTGAATGGTATGGCTGTATGTAATATTGTCTTCAGTAGTGGTCGTTACAAAAATAGTACCTGCCTCTGCCTCAATTTCTTCTAAAACAGTTGGTGTAAGTGGTGGTGGTGAATCACAAAAATAACTACTACTAACGGTCTCAGAGAAAATACGATAGGTAATTTGAGAACTTCCAGGAACTAGACTTTCAATTTCAGTAGATGAAACTTCATTTTTTAATAGTTCACTAGGAAGATTTAATATTAAGGCTTCGTCGTCGTTTATTTTGAACAATACATTTTCGGTCGTGGCAGAAACATCATTACAACTTTGGACTGTTTCTATACTATCAAAATCTACGGTTTCTATTTGTAGGTCACCATCGTTACATCCAAAGAACAAAATCGAACAACCAATTAAGAGGTATTTTTTCATAATTCAAATTTAATTTAAAAATTGGAAATCTGTCTCTAGCATCACTGTCAATTATGGGTTAATTAACTATTTTTGTTCATTATTTATTTTAAGAGTAGGCTTATATGAAACATGTATATTTAGATAATGCAGCCACTACGCAAATTCACCCTAATGTTATTGCAAAAATGCAAGATGCATTAGGCACTTATGGTAACCCTTCTTCTACCCATAGTTTTGGTAGAACAGCAAAGACAGCTATTGAAAGTGCGCGTAAAACTATAGCTAAGTATATTAATGCACAACCTTCAGAAATTATTTTCACCTCTGGTGGTACCGAGGCAGATAATATGATTATTAGATGTGCCGTTCGAGATTTAGATGTAAAAACTATTATTACTACTAGAATTGAGCACCATGCAGTTTTACATACCGTAGAAGAATTAGAACAAAAGGGTTTAATTCAATTATTATATGTGGATTTGGATGAGTATGGTAATCCAGATATAGCGCATCTAGAAATCCTTTTACAGAAAGACGATTCTAAGAAGTTGGTTAGCTTAATGCATGTAAATAATGAAATTGGAAATAAAATAGACCTAGAAGAGATTACACTGTTGTCTAAGAAATACGGAGCTTTAGTACATTCAGATACCGTACAATCTCTAGGACATTATAATTGGGATGTAAAAGAATTTCCTATTGATTTCTTAGCAGCTGCAGCACATAAATTTCATGGACCTAAAGGAATTGGTTTTGCTTTTATTCGTAAGAATTCAGGCTTAAGCTGTATGATATCTGGTGGTTCGCAAGAACGTGGACTTAGAGCAGGTACCGAGTCTTTTCATAATATCGTTGGTCTTGAAGAAGCTTTTATACATGCTTACGAGAATTTAGATGAAGACAAGAAATTTGTTGAGGGGTTAAAATCTTACTTTATCGAGCAGATTAATATAGAAATACCAGAAGCCAAATTTAATGGACATTCGGGTGATTTAGTTAAAAGTACGTATACTTTAGTGAATGTTTGTTTGCCTATTTCTGAAGCTAAATCAATGCTGCTTTTGTTCAATTTAGATATGAAAGGTATTGCGTGTTCTAAGGGTAGTGCATGCCAGTCTGGTAGTGATGCAGGTTCTCACGTACTTACACAAGTGTTATCTGCAGAAGATATGAAAAAGCCGTCTGTACGCTTTTCATTTTCTACGTATAATACCAAAGAAGATATCGATTATACGATTGGTGTTTTAAAAGATATTATAGAGGCGTAATTAATTTTTACGGTCACGTTTGCGCTCTCTCTCATAAGGGAATTTTCTTATGGCCAGCTTCATCATACGATCAATAAGGTCGGTGGTGTTTTTGCCGGTTTTCTTATTAATTTCCTTTTCGTATTTCCATAGTAATTTACCAGAATCACCATCGCTTATTTTAATACCAATACGACCATAATTAGCACCACCAGAAAAGTAATCTGTAAAACTGAATTCTGTAGGTACACCGTTAGATAGTAATATGTTTAAATCTAAAGTACCACTGATAATACCATCTACCCCTAAAATTTCACTTAGCTCTTTGGTGGTATACACATCAATATTGTCATAGCTAATATTATTCTTTGCTAGTATAGCAGTTGTATTTTCAATGTTTTGAAAGGTTACCGGTAACTTTTTCTTTTTACTACGTTTAGAGAAATACGTTTCTAATGCATTTTGTACAGCATAACCTTCGTTCTCTTCCAGCCTTTTTTGCTCAGACTTAGAGACTTTTTCATTCAAGTCTAAATTGGTCAAGAAAGGTATAATGGCTAAAATATTATGATCAGCGCTCAAGGCATCAAAACTTGGACTTTCATAAATGTTTTTCTGAGCCATAACGGCGAAAGAAGAAATAAGTGCTAGTAAGAAAAGTATTCTTTTCATTTGTAATTTTTAAAGGCGTAATCCTAATTTTAAATTTAATACTCTAGACGTAAGGTAATTTGGTACAGCATATTCATTTTTGCTGTCTGCATCTCTCACCCAAGTATTGGTAATTGAATTCTGATTGTTGAATAAATTGAAAATTTCAAAACCTAAACTCAATTCTTTAAAATTATAAAGCCAATGTGTTCTTGAAAATTGTTTATCCTTATTTGCAAAAATATAGGAAATTCCTAAATCTGCACGTTTATAATCTCTTAATCTATTCTGAAAAATGTACGGGTCTGCATAACTGGGCGAACCACCAGGCACACCCGTTTGATAAACCAAATTTAAATACATTTTTACATTTGGTATTGTAGGTATGTAATCTTGAAAAAGAATAGCGAATTTTACGCGTTGATCTGTAGGCCGAGGTATGTAGCCTCTATTATTTCTATTCTCCTCGGTTTTTAAATACCCTAGACTTACCCAAGATTCTGTGCCAGGTACAAAGGCACCGTTTAATCTAACTTCTGCACCATAGACATACGCTTCTGTATCATTATTAGCAGCGTAACGAATGCGAACATCTTCTAAGGTATATGGATTTACATTTTCTAATTTCTTGTAATATGCTTCGCTAATAAGTGTAAAAGGTCTATCCCATAGCAGAAAACTATACTCATTTCCCGCAACTAGATGAAAAGCTTTTTGTGCCCTTACGTTAGGTTGTATAGTACCTGTGTTATCACGTAATTCTCGGTAAAAAGGAGGTTGATGATAAACTCCGGCAGATAGTCGAAATAGCATATCCTTATCCCATTCGGGCTTTATAGCGAATTGTGCACGCGGACTAAATACGGTTTGTGATACTTTTTCTACGCCAGTACCGCTCACCGTCCAATGATGAGATCGAACACCAATATTATAGTATACATCTGCATTTTTCCATGTTTTTTGGGTGCCCAATTGAACAAAGCCAGAAAACCGATTCGTTTTTACAAAGTTTAGAGCATTTAAACCAGTATATGCTTCTAATGGTGCAACAAAAGGTTCAGAAGGCTGATTGTTTATGAATTCTGGTCGTGGGGGTCTAATAGAAAATCCGGCGGAGTCAATAAACTCAGATTCTCGCAACTGATCTCGTATGTCTTCATGGGTATATTTTGCTCCCCATTCTAATACAGAATTATTCATGGTGTGAGAACCTTTGTGTTCTAAATTGAAGATTAGTGCATCTAAATCATTTCTTGTTCGATTAAATTGAGAGCCTATTCCGCGAGATGTTAATACCTCGCCAGCCGTATCGCTCCCTAAATTGCTATCAACATGACCAAGCTCATAGGCTGCTACAACATCTGAATATTCTTCTTCAATGGTATGGTAAATAGAAGATATAAGTTTTAAAGTGGTCTTTTCATTTAAAAAGTAACTGCCTTTTAAAGCACCTAATGCGGTAGTGTATTTGTTGTTTTCTTGCCCTTCATAATACACTACTAATGCCTGCGGGTTGTCTATGGTGCCAAAATTAGTCTGTCTATTTAACGGTTCATTTTTATAATCGTTAACAGCTAAATTACCTAGAAAATTAAGTTGAAACTTTGGCGAAAAGCGGTACGTCAAATAACTTTGAACATCTGTAAATGCCGGATTAAAATTGCTTTGCGTTTGCTGACTATTAACCAAAAGGGAGTTATTTCTATAACGAACACCAGATACAGAACTTAACTTTTGATTTTTAGAAACCGTTTCTAAGCTAGCACTTGCGCCAAGAAAACTTGCATCTGCCCTAAGAGAAAATAGGGTAGGGGTCTTATATTTAATATCTAATACGGAAGCTAACTTATCGCCATACTTCGCTTGAAAACCACCGGCTGAAAACTTGACATTCTGTACTAGGTCGCTATTTACAAAGCTCAAACCTTCTTGTTGTGCTGAACGAATTAAAAATGGTCTGTACACTTCTATTTCGTTTACATATACCAAATTTTCATCGTAATTGCCACCACGTACAGCATATTGTGTACTTAATTCGTTGTTAGAAGATACACCGGGTAATAGCTTCAATATCGTTTCTACTCCGGAATTTGCACCTGGTATCTTTCTGATTTTTTCTGGAGATATGTTTAAAATATTGCTGACTTCTTTTTCGCCAGTGGCAGAAACGGTAACTCCGTCTATCTGGGTAACATTACTTTTTAAAACAGGATTGAACTCAAATGTTTCATTCGTGTTTAATATGATATTTTCCAAAACAACATCTAAATAAGCAATATGAGAGAAAACTATAGTGTTCTCTTCATCTGAGGTAATCTCTAAAATGTAAAAACCGTCAGAATTTGTTGTGGTACCTAAGCCTTTACTCGTAATATTTACATTTGGTAAGGGCTCATTACCTTCTCCTAGTACTACACCTGAAATAGTAGCGTTCTGTGCAAAACCAATGGCGCTGCACAGCAGTAGTATCAGGCTTAGAACGTTAGGTAGTTTCAAATGTATTATTTTCTATAAAAAGAGGTGGTTAGGGTGTTGGTATTCCCTACATTATCTGTAACGGTAACTTCAAGAACACATTGCGTTTGGTCTGCAATCTTATCATCAAAATTATAGGTCAAGGTATTGCGTTTAGGCTCGTATTCCATCAAAATCCATTCGCCATTTAATGTAGCAGAATATTTATCGACACCACTTAAGTCATCAGCTATCTGTACACTCAGATATTTATAATTGTTTAACCATTGCTTGTCTTTAAAATTCTTAGTTCTAATAGTGGGTGCAACAGAATCTTTAGCTAAAGTGTATGTACCTAAATTACGTGTTCGCGTTGTAAATTCATTGCCACGTTTATAGGTGTTCGCATGGTTTGGTCTAAGTTTAGAATCTAACCTAGCTATGAATAATTGTTTTTGTTCTTCTTTTGTATATTTAGAAACATCAAAAGTTATTGTAAAATTTCTATGTGCCGGTACTGTGTTACGATGAATGGTTACGGTGTCTTTTCCCTTCTTTAAATCGATGTAAAAATCTTCATAAAAAGTATTAGTTGGAAAATAAACTTTCGCACCACCTAAATCAAAATTATTAGGTTTTTTTGCAATCACGTAATTGTCGGTTTTCGCTATTACTTTTTTGTTACCCAATAAATTCTTTACGCCTTCAACGGGTATATGAAGCTCTACCTTATTACCAGCGTAATCTTTGATCAATAATTTGGCAGTATAACTTAAACCTTCGTTTATTTTTATTTTACCGTCATTATATAAATCTTTATAAATACTCAGGTTATTGCCCGGTGATTTAAAACTTTTCTGAATTTTTTGTCTATTTCTACCATAATAATCATAGTCAACGAGCGTATTTATATATCTAGTCTCACCAAAAGAAAATGACTCAAAATCGTACAAGGAATATATTTTTCCATTGACACTAAGTTCAACACTATATACTCCGTTTTTATTAGCGGCCATATCTAGCCTATCAAAACCAATAAAACCGACTCCAATATCACCTAGCGCGGTAACTTTATCCGCTAAAAATGAACCATCAGTCTGTTTACTGAAATTTATTTGTGTTCTTTCGTAATTATTATTGACATGAGATTTATCTGTCAAAGGATAAACAAATAATTTTTCTAGGATAGGATTTGTAGCATCGGCAACATCTAAACCATACATTAAAGGGTTGGTCGGTTTTTCAGAAATACTACTTCTAATTTCAAAATGTAAATGCGGACCAGCAGAACCACCAGTATTACCGCTATATGCAATTAATTCACCTTTTGATACCTTCAATTCTCCGTAATCAGGAAAAACCTCTACTTCAAACGACTTTTTATTGTATTGTAATTTTTTGATATACGCTTCAATAGTAGGTGAGAACTTCTGAAGATGGCCATAAACCGAAGTATAGCCATTTGGGTGAGCTATGTAAAGAACTTTACCGTAGCCCCAAAGAGAAACCTTAATACGGGTAATGGTGCCATCGCCAATAGCATTTATTGGAATACCTTCTCGCTGCTGTGTTTTGATATCAACACCAGAATGAAAGTGGTTTGAACGTAGCTCGCCAAAAGTACCCGCTAAAATAATGGGGATGTCCATTGGTGGTCCAAAAGCATCTTTCGGATAATTTTCTTGAGCGAATAGACTAAAACAAAATAATAATAAAAGACCAAGGGATATTTTTTTCATAGGTAGATAGCAATAGTGCGAAAATAATTAATCAATAACAATTCGGTGAAGTTGAGGACGCTAAAATTATTATAAAGAGTTTATTGTAATGTATTCTGAAATTTAGAACGACAGTTTTACGAATATTTCATAAAACTATTGCTAAGTCATGTAATGTATGTTAACTTTGTGTAAATCGCATTGATTGTAATGTATGGGCGAGTTAATTAAAATTGTTGATTCTTTAGAAAATAAAATTAGCAAATTGTTGCATAAACTTGAGGTTTTAAACAATGCTAATATTGAATTGGAAAAAGAATTAATGAATATAAAATCTTCACAAGAAAATGCCAGTAAAACGGTGTCTGAATGGGAAGACAAATATAATTCACTCAAACTTGCAAATTCAATGCTTGGCAGTAATACAAATAAAACAGAAGCTAAGCTTAAAATAAATACATTAATACGAGAGTTGGACCATTGTATAGCTCAATTGTCGGAGTAATGTTTATAATAATATGTCAGAAAAGCTCAAAATAAAACTTTCTATTGCTGATAGGGTCTACCCATTGACTATTGACCCTGCTCAGGAAGAAGGCTTGCGTAAAGCGGCTAAGAATATAGAACAGTTGGCTAAAAAATTTGAGAAGAATTATGCAGTTAGAGACAAACAAGATGTTTTGGCTATGTGTGCCTTACAATTTGCGTCTAAAATTGAACAAAATGGCATAGAGCAAACAGAAGGTACCAAAGAAGCTGAAGAGCGTTTACAAGCGCTAGAAGATTTGGTAACATCTAAATTAGCTTTGAAATAAAAACGTTCTTTTAAATACATTAAGTTACTGCCCACATTGGTAATACCTTTTGACAAACTCAACATTTATTTTTTTTAAAAAGGGTGAGTTTAGATTGTAAAAGCAAGCCCTACTTGTATAGGGATCCTTGATCAGTCTGTTAGCCCTAAACCTGTTTACCGGAGTTTGATCAAAACTTCTCCAATGTGGGCTTTTTTTTTATTAATAAATTACACTATGGATAGTACAATGATAATTATTGCCGCAATAGTTGGGCTGGCAATCGGTTTTGCAATAGCAAAGTTTTTGGAAAAAGGGAAAGCCTCTAAAACCATAATAAACGCAAAAAAAGACGCTGAACGCATATTAAAAGATGCAAATGCAGAGGGAGAGAGTGTCAAGAAAGAAAAGATTTTACAAGCGAAAGAGAAGTTTTTAGAATTAAAAGCTGAGCATGAGAAGGTTATTAATAGTAAAGACAGAAAGATAAACGAAGCAGAGAAGCGTACTAGAGATAAGGAGTCTCAAGTGAGTAGTGAACTTGCCAAAAACAAGAACATGAACTCTCAGTTAGATAATAAACTGAAAGACGTAGAGCAGAAAAAAGAACTTTTTGACAAACGTCATGAGGAGTTGGATAAAATGCATAAAAGCCAAATTCAACAATTAGAAGTTATCTCTGGTCTTTCTGCAGATGAAGCTAAAAATCAATTAGTACAAAGTTTGAAAGAAACGGCTAAGACTGATGCCATGGCTTACATTCAATCTACTGTTGAAGAATCTAAACTTACAGCACAACAAGAAGCACGTAAAATTATAATTAACACAATACAGAGAATTGGTACAGAAGAAGCAGTAGAGAACTGTGTTTCTGTATTTAATATTGAGTCTGATGATGTTAAAGGTAGAATTATTGGTAGAGAAGGTAGAAACATTAGAGCTTTAGAAGCTGCTACAGGCGTTGAGATTATTGTTGATGATACACCAGAAGCAATTATACTTTCTTGTTTTGATTCTGTTAGAAGAGAGGTTGCAAGACTTTCGCTTCATAAGTTAGTAACAGATGGTAGAATTCACCCTGCAAGAATAGAAGAGATTGTTAAGAAGACCGAAAAACAAATAGAGGCAGAAATCGTAGAAATAGGTAAACGTACTGTTATTGACTTAGGTATTCATGGTTTGCACCCTGAATTAATACGTGCAGTTGGTAGAATGAAGTACAGGTCATCTTACGGTCAAAACTTGTTGCAACACTCAAGAGAAGTAGCAAAACTTTGTGGTGTTATGGCTTCTGAATTAGGATTGAATCCTAAAATCGCTAAACGTGCCGGACTTTTACATGATATTGGTAAAGTGCCGAATACTGAAAATGAAATTGAAACGCCACACGCTATTTTAGGTATGCAGTGGGCCGAGAAGTTTGGTGAAAAACCAGAGGTATGTAATGCCATCGGTGCTCACCACGATGAAATTGAAATGAAAACTTTAATAGCACCAATAGTACAGGTTTGTGATGCCATTAGTGGTGCAAGACCAGGAGCAAGAAGACAGGTATTAGATTCTTATATTCAGCGTTTAAAAGACCTTGAAGAGGTTGCATTCGGTTTTAGTGGTGTACAGAAGGCTTACGCGATTCAAGCGGGTAGAGAGCTTCGTGTAATCGTTGAGAGCGAGAAGGTTAATGATGATAGAGCTGCTCAATTATCTTTTGAGATTTCTCAGAAAATACAGACAGATATGACTTATCCTGGTCAGGTGAAAGTTACTGTAATACGTGAGACAAGAGCTGTCAATGTAGCAAAGTAATTTTAGTTTATAGTATTAAATTAAAGCCTCTATTTATAGAGGCTTTTTTTATGTTTTATCCAGAGAATTAATCCATTTTAATAACTTTTCTTCTTCTAAACTTGATAAGTTGTTCTTTCTGCCTTTTGGCATCTTCTTCTTTATAAAAACTTGATATTCTATTGCTTTAGCTAAGCCATCCATATTTTGTAATGAAAAGATGGTTCTGTTCTTTTTTACGGAATGACAAAAATTACATTTTGTATGCAACACTAAATAAGCGCTTTGTTTTGTCGTATTAGTTTGAGGTTCTAGTACTTGTTGTTCGTTAATAGATGGTTGAGAAATGAAATTGGTAATTACTAAAACAATCCAAATTACTGATTTCATATACTAACTAACATTTAGGAAAGGTTTTTGGAAACCGTAAAACTAAAATGTACGCCTTCTTTATTGTCTTTACGTTTGCCTATAGTAATGCTGCCTCCAAGTTTTTCTATGAGCTCTTTTATTGTTGTCAATCCAATACCGGTATCTTTAGTGTCTTCTGTACCTAGCTTTTCAAATAAGACGAAAACCTTTTCCCAGTATTTTTCAGGTATTCCTGGACCGTTATCTTCAAAAGTGAAAGAATAAAAGTTTTGATATTCACTGAATGATACGTTTATTTTAATATCTGATTTATCAGTAAACTTGATACTGTTAGATATTAAATCTCTAAATATTTGGTCAAAACTATTTAAAGAATGTTTTATGTTGTGATCGCAATTTTCTAAATGTAATTGTACTGTATCGTGACCAGATTGTGTGTTGAACACATGCTGTAATTCTTTTGAAACATTAAAATTTTCAACTCTTATATCTGCATTGGTTATAGCGTTGTAATTGATAATCCCATTAATTAAAGATTCCATATATTCAACTCTATTGTCTATAATACCTAAGTAATTCGGTATTTCAGTATCCTTAACGAATTCGGCGTAATCTTCTTTAATAAACCCAACAACAGAACTAATACCTAATAATGGGGTTTTCATATCATGTGCCATTCGATATGATAACTGTTTTAGTTGATTATTCTTTATTCGTAATTCTTCATTTACAATCTTTTCCTTAATATTCTGCCTTCTAAGCTCTAGTTGAGCCATCACTTGATCGGCAAGATCCTTTAATGAAGCTTTTTGTCTTTCGGTAAATTCATTTCGTGGTTTGGTGTCTATCACACATAACGTACCTATAGATTCACCATCTTTGGTGTTTAAAGGGGCACCTGCATAAAACTGCACTGATGGACTTCCGGTTACTAATGGGTTGTCAATAAAACGTTCATCTTTATTTGCATCGTTGACAACGAATAAAGAATCTGGTGTGTTTATGGCGTGAGCACAAAATGCAAAATCTCGGGGAGTTTCTGTAGCATCTATACCATAATGCGATTTAAACCATTGCCTGCCTTCATCTATTAAAGAAACTAATGCCATAGGCGTATCGCAAATATCTGCTGCAATACGGGTTATGGCATCGTATTCTTTTTCTTCTAACGTGTCAAGAACGTTAAAGCTCTTCAAAGCTTTTAGACGTTGTTGTTCGTTTGCTGGTATTTCTGGTTTAACCATATAGAATCGATAACTAAAACCCTTTTTTAAGTAGGTATTTTTGTACGTATAAAACGTGCAAATTACCTGATTGGTATATATGTTCCTATTTTCAATTACATCAAATTATTTTCAACAAATCGATATAGTTTTAAAACTGTATTGTGATGCTAAAACTATTCTTCCGTTTTAGTTTCTTCAGATTCTTCAACATCTTCGTCTTCTTTAAGAAGTGTATTTTTTAAAATGTTTAATTTTTTCAATTTAGCTTTCCAAGCAGCCAATGATTCTTTGTGTTGGTTGACTCTTTTGATAACATCTTGTACTAACGGATTAGTTTCAGAGGCGTTAGAGAAAAACTGTAAGTTATTTTCTAACTGTCTAATTTCGTCGTTGCTTTCATCTATCTTTTTTCTGATAAATGCACGTTCATTCTGTATAGCACGTTCTTGATTGTCGTTATTGCTAAGTTGTTGAATCTTGTTACCATATTTCAACAGTTCAGATTCTTGTTTGCTAACACCACATTTTTGATAAAGCGCATCTATAATTTTATCGAACTTCTGATTGATGTTTTTCTTTTTGAAAGGAACTCTTCCATAAGTTTTCCATTCTTCAGAAAATTTCTCGATTGCCTCTAGATCTTTAGCTTTGTCGCCGCTTAACTCAAATGCCTTAAGACGGTTAAGGAATTCATCTTTTAGTTTAAAATTAGCTTCCTCTTCTTTAAATGCATCATTTTTAAGCGCATTTAATCTGTCAAAGTAGTGATTGCAGGTAGTTTTAAAATCTTTCCATAATTTGTCGGAATACTTTCTAGGAACATGCCCAATTTTTTTCCACTGACCTTGTATACGCTTCATTTCTGCAGTAGTGGCATCAAAATCGTCACTATCCTTTATTGAAACTGCAATTTCTAGTAAAGCTCTTTTTTTGTCTAAATTCTCTTGTTGGTCTTTTTTAAGGTTCTTGTAAAAGGCATTTTTATTTTGATTGAACACACGTACTGCACCCTTAAAACTGTTCCAAGTTTTAGAATTTACTTTTTGTGGTACTTGACCTGCTTTGAAAAAGGCTTCTCTAAGTTCCTCTAATTTTTTTATCTGTTGCTGTAGCGTACCATGATTGCTAGATACATTTTCACTGAGTGCACTTATTTCGGCAATAATTGCATGTTTACGTTCTAAATTTTCTTCTTTAATTTTATCAAGATTCTTAAAATAATCTTGTCTTCTTTCATGAATGATTTTTGTAGCCGCACTAAAACGGTCCCAGATTTCTTCTCTATGATCTTTACTAACCGGACCCAAATCTTCTTTCCAAATTTTGTGTAAAACCTGTAATTCTCTAAAGGCTCTATTTAAATCTGGTTCTTTTGAAAGTTCTTCGGCTCTAGCAACTATTTTACCTTTTTCCTCAAGGTTATGCTTAAAATCTAAATCTCTTAAGTCTCTATTGATATTTAAAAAATCATAAAAGATTTCTATGTGGTGGTGGTATGTTTTCCAAACATTGTTATAATCTGCACGTGGTATAGCCCCTGCATGGCGCCATTTAGCTTGTATGTCTTTGAAATTGTTATACGTAGTATTTATATCTTCTTCAACATTAACCAAGGCTTTTAGCTGTTCAATAAGATCTAATCTATAGGCAAGATTTTCTTTATGACTTTTTTCTAAACTTTTATAATGTTGGTTACGCTTGTCTCTGTATTCTGAGTATACTTCGTTGAATTGTTGTTTATCTACAGAATTATATCTGAAATCAATTTCATTACCACCGTTAGCAATAAATTCTTCTTTCTTTTCTTCTAAAAACTCATCAAATTTCTGATTGAATTCGTCTTTAATAGTGTCAACATGTTTTCTTATCGCTTGAACTTTTTCGTTCTTCACCAAGCGTTGTAATTCACCTACCAAATTTTCCATGCTCATTTCATGGTAATCTGGCATAGGTATTTCATGTCTTTTTTCGGTATCGGTATCTTCTGCGTCTTCAGCATTAGAATCGTCAATCTCATTGATTACATCAGTTTCTTCTTTAGCTTCTTTAGCATCAGTTGAAGGTTCTGCTGGTAATTCTGTTGATTCTTCAGTAGTATTAACTGTTTCTTCTGCTATATTTTCAGCAGATTCTATTACAGTATTTTCCTCTATTGAATTCTCTGGTAATTGTTGTTCTTTATCCTCAGACATATTCCTAAATTATATGCTTACAAGATAGTGACAACACTACGACTGGCAAAGTATTGATTCGTCTTTTTAGTTAAAAGGTAAAAGAGTAATCTGGTAGAAACCTATAATTTACAATGTCTTGTTAATAAATAATTTAAAGGATAGGCGGTTAACGGTTCCAGATTTCCCAAGATTTTTCTGCTTGGAACTCTAGCATTCTATGTCCGTTACAAATAGTAGCTTCATTAGCTTTGCCTGCAGATAAAAATGCAGTTTCTTCGGGATTATATATTAGATCAAAAAGAAGATGTTCTTTGCCGATTTTTGAATACGGAATTGCAGGTTTTTCTTCAATTTTAGGAAAAGTGCCTACTGGAGAGCAGTTTATGATTAAGGTATGTTCGGCTATAATATCATCGGTCAGCTCATTATAGGTATAACCATTATTTTTACCACTTCTTGAAACAAAAGAAAATGCTATGCCTAGCTCTTCAAGTACAAATGCTACAGCTTTTGACGCTCCGCCAGTACCTAATATTAGTGCTTTTCTATGGTGTTCTTTTAAATGTGGTTCCAGTGATTTTTGAAATCCGTAGGCATCAGTATTGAAGCCAATTAAACCATTCTTAGTAAATTTTATGGTATTTACGGCACCTATCTTTTTGGCCGCAATATCTATATCGTCTAAGAAAGCCATTACTTCTTCTTTATACGGAATAGTAATATTCAGCCCTTGTACATTTTCAGTGTTTTTGAAGATGGTCGGAAATTCTGAAATAGCTTGCAGATCAAAGTTTTGATACGAACAATTGTCCAAGCCCATATCTTCGAATTTTTTTTTGAAATATCCTCTTGAAAATGAATAAGAAATATCTTTACCTATTAAGCCGTAATTAGCTTTCTGTTTTTCTGTTTTTTCCATACCAATCTAAAAGTAGCAAAATACTAATACCAAATATAATACAGATAATAGCTATCCAATTTTCTACGGTGGTCATATCTGGCAGAAACCGTTCGTAGTTCATTATTATTTGTTTTCCGTTAGAATCTAAAATGCCTTCACCATCTATTCCCGTTTTAAAAATTGTCTTTTTCCATGGCCAAACAACGCCCAGCGACCCTGTTATAAACCCCAATATGGTTGCGGTAGTAACATGCTTGTAGTGTTTTAATACGAAGGTCAATACATGCGAAAGGGTAACTAGACCTGTTGCCGAACCTAAGGTAAATACGGCTAAGATTTTAAGGGTGTGTAATCTTTCTGTATTAGAAGTAAAACTAAAATCACCTACTAGTAATTCTGAGAACGTATCATATAATGCGTTTACAGAGTCTACCAGTAACAACACATAATTACCTAAAAGTATTAATATGAAGGAACCCGAAAGTCCGGGTAATGTCATTCCCGATACACTGATCATACCACATAAAAAGATGAACAGTAAGTTGTCATTTTCTTTCGCCGGACTAAGAAAACTAATGGCTACACCAACACTTAAACCTATAATGGCAGCGGTAAATGTTTTCTTTTTCCAATAATCGAAATCTTTACCTATGTAGTAGATAGAACCTAAGATCATACCGAAAAATGCAGACCACACATACAGCTCTTGCTTTACTAAAAAATAGTCTAAAATTTTTGAAATGCTAAAATAGCTTACTAGCATACCAAAAATCAGTAGTGTTAGAAAAGAACCGTTAATATACCTGTAGAAGCTTTTAAGTCTTCCGTTGACAAGAAGTTTAAAGGCTTTGCCATTTACCTTTTGAAGTGAATAAATAAATTCTTCGTAAAAACCACCCACAAATGCAACAATACCGCCAGATACACCTGGTACTTTATTGGCAGCACCCATACAAAGTCCCTTTACGACCAAGAAAAATTTATCGGTAAAGGATCGGGGTTCGCTCATGTAGGTTTTCGCTTTACTTCTTAAAAGCTGATTTTTCTAATATAAAAATAAGAGAAAAACCTATTACAGCGGCTACAATAGCAAAAGTTAATTGATTATCACCTTGAAAAGCGAAAGGCGAGATATTTTCGTCGATTATAATTTCTTTTTTACCAATCTGAATAATCTCGATAATATTCTTCCAAGGCCATATTTTATTCAATGATCCTAAGATAAACCCTGTTAAAATAGCAAGTGTTGCATCTTTATAATTGGTAAACATCCACTTTAAAACTCGAGCAAAGCTTAGAATTCCAAAAACTATTCCGAAAATGAAAGTTATTAGAATACCAAAATCTTTTTCATTTAAAGCCCCTAAAACAGTTTTGAATGATCCCATTAGAACTAAAATGAATGCTCCTGAAATCCCGGGCATTACCATTGCACAAATGGCTACAGCTCCTGATAAAAAAATGTAAGGCAGACTACCAGAACTAGTGGAAGGGGGTAGGGTAGTAATATAGAAAGCACTTGCAGTACCTATTATGAACAATACAATCGCTAACACATTCCACTTTTTAATCGATTTGGCTACGAAAATGACACTTGCTAATACCAAACCGAAAAAAAATGCCCATGTAACTATAGTGTGCTCTTCTAATAACCAGGCAATCGCTTTAGATAATGTTAAAATACTAATCATCATACCAATTGCCAATGCCAACAGGAAGTTGCCATTTAATTTCTCCCAGAACTTTTTAAAACCTTCTTCTTTTAAAACTTTTAAAGTAGTTAGGTTAACGTTATTGATCGAAGTAATGAATTCTTCGTAGATGCCTGTTACAAAAGCTATTGTGCCACCAGAAACGCCTGGTACTAATTCTGCAATACCCATTGCCATACCTTTTAGAGATATGAATGTATAATCTTTTAGTTTTCTATTGTCCATGAAATGTAGAACCTATTCTATGAGGTTTTATTGTATTTTCTTACAATTTCTTGTGTCCATTCAGACTTGCCGTATTCCGGAAAATTTTCAGTGAACAAATGTAGTTTTTTCTGCTTTTTATCAATTTTTAATGCATCCATAAACATAATACGTGCATTAATTGGGTCTTCAGCAAGCAACAGATAACCTACAGACCTATATAAAAGTTTTAAACTTTCAGGATAAAACTCTCTTCCTTGAGATAGAATTTCTACAGCAGATGATTCATCTCCGTTTATATGAACTACTTCCGCCCAATTCAACCAAGTGTCCAATTCATAATTACCTAATTCTACTGCTTGTTTAAATGCAAAATCAGCTTGGTCATAATTCTTTAATGCCATATTAATATGTGCACATTTTTTCCAGTATTGAGGATTCTCACCATCAATATTCAAGGCCTTATTGATGTAAAAGATGGCTTTTTCAAAATCTCTAGTATTAAAATATAGATTTGTAATAGCTAACCAACCTTTGTCTAACAATGGATCTTCATGAACCGTTTGGTAGAAATAGTATTTGGCCATTTCGGTATCCTTCAGTTGTTCATAACATTTTCCTATTCTTAAAAATGCATGAGATGTAGGATCTTCAATAGCAATGGTAGTCTCGTAATTTTCGATGGCCTCTTTATGTCGGCCTAATTTTTCAAGTACTTTGGCTTTTTCGAAATATGCACCTATAAAAGTGTCATCTGAAATAACAGCAAAATCAAAAGCGCCCAAGGCCTCTGTAAACATTTCTTTGTAATAGTATTGTTTACCCAATTGATGCCATGCTACTTCGCAATATGGGTTCTTTTCTAAATAATTATTCAAGTAAATAATGGCGCCATCATAATCTTCAAGAAACTCAAAACAATACACCACATTATAAAGCGAAGAATAATCTTGTTCGTCAAATTCCACACATTTCATAAAGCTCTCTTTGGCATTATCGAAATTGTCCATGAACAAATATTCCATACCCAAAAGACTATAGATGTCAAAACTATTATTGGTAAAGCTTAATGCCTTTTGTAGTAATTCTATAGCACCTTCGTGATCATCTCGCTTCGAAAATATATTTGCACGTTGAATATAAATTTCATCGTTGTAATTATCTAGTCTTTGTAGCTCATCTAAAAGTGCCTCAGCTTTTTCCATCTGGTTTTCAAAAACCATGACTTCTACGTGAAGTAATTTTAATTCTATTGAAGCTGGATGTTGCTGTAGACCAATTTTAATTCCTTTTTTAGCCAAAGAAACCTTCCCATGGTTTAGGTAGTGGTGCACAATATCTTCAAAATCCTCAGCATCAAAGAAATAGACATCGTCTGTCTTCAACATTGATTCGAATTTTGTAATTGGCTTGTCCGGTCTCTCGTTAGATTCTAACGCCATAGGAACTTTTTGGTTTTACAAGATATTTTAAAAGTAAGTGATTGTGCGGGGTTTCAGCCACTGTACGAATCGATATTATTAACAAATTAGTTAACAACGTTGATTTACATAGAGTTAAGAAGTTCTAAAATTATTGCACAACCTTCTTTAATTTCTTTTTCTGAAATAGTTAATGGCGGAGAAATTCTTACAGCTCTATTTTCGAATAATAACCAGAAGAGAATTAGGTTCTTTTCCTTGGCTTGCAATACTAGTTCATTAGCTGTTTCTGGCGTATCCATTATTAGGGCAAGCATTAAACCTCTACCTCTAATTTCTTTTATCTTAGAATGCTTTAATAGCGATTTAAAAAGTGTCTCTTTCTTTAGCGTTTCAGTTATCAAATTCGAGTTTAATAATACATTCAGAGTTGCTAAACTTGATGCTGCGATTACAGGATTACCGCCAAACGTAGTAATATGACCCATTTTCGGATTCTCACTTAACGTATGCATAATATCTTTACTGGCTGTAAATGCACCAACAGGTAAACCTGATGCCATGCCCTTGCCGATAACTAAAATATCGGGAACGCAATTGAAATGTTCAAATGCGAATAGCTTTCCTGTTCTGCCGAAACCTGGCTGTATTTCATCTAGTATAAGTAATGCACCCATTTCTGTACAACGCTCTTTTACTTTTTTTAGATAGCCATTTTTTGGAAGTATAAAACCAGCACCACCTTGAATTGTCTCCAATATTACACATGCAGTTTTGGTGGTTATTTTCTCTAAATCTTTATCGTTGTTGAATTCGATATGATAAATATCTGGCAACAAGGGTCTAAATACACTTTTACGCTCTTCGAAATCCATAAGGCTTAAACTACCCATGGTATTACCATGATAGGCAGATTTAGCTGAAATAATTTCAGAACGACCTGTATATCTACGTGCTAATTTTAAAGCACCTTCTATAGCTTCTGTTCCAGAATTCACCAAATAGGTAACCTCTAAAGGTGCAGGTAAATTATCTGCCAATAATTTGGTATACGTAGTCGCTGGTGATTGGGAATATTCGCCATACACCATTACATGCATGTACTTTTCTACCTGATTTTTAATTGCTTCAACAATCTCTGGGTGGCAATGACCAAGTGTACAAGCTGAAACACCTGCAACAAAGTCTAAATGCGCATTGCCATCGGTATCATAAATATAACTGCCTTTGGCGTGAGATACTTCCATACCTAAAGGATTGGGGGAAGTTTGTGCTTGATATTGTAGAAAGTCTTTATTCATTTCAAAGACCTATTTTATCTTTTTTGGCTTCACAGATTTTTTAGGATCTGTTGCTTTGTCTTGACCCGAAATATTGTTGATTGGGTCGGTATCGTTTTTACTTCTTTGTTGCTCTTCGGCATCAATATCAATGGGGTTGTCAATACCGTTAATAACCACAAGTTCTAAGTTGTTATCATCTTCGTCAAAAATATCATCTTTGGTGAGTATACGCTCATCGCCACGCCAAACGAAGCCTTTTAATATTCTGCTATTTTTAGGTAAATCTTTTTCCGGAAATATATCTCCATCAGGATCTGTGTAAAATGTAAGATCTTCTATATCATTTTCCGCCATAGTAATTCTAATTTTACTGCAAACGGTTTTATCTATCCCTATAAGTTCATCATCATCATTATACATATAGTAAACTACTTCAGTATTCTGAACTAAGTCTATGAGTTTTAATTCGTTTTCAATAAACTTCCCATACAAATTAATCCCTTTGGCTTGGTTGTAGCCTGTCATGCTAACACTGTCTAGAGAGATAATAAAAGCATTGTTCAATACTTTTAAAGAATCTAATTTTTCAGTTTCTAAATTAGATTTTAGGTGAATACTATCACCTGTCATTTGGTTAGCGCCGTTCCAAATAATCGGATTTTTAATTAACTGAGTAATACCTGTCTTTTGTGCAGAGTGTATACTATCACATTTTCCGCTTAAATCGGTTTTGTAAAATTTGGCATTTCTAAAAGCTCGTAGAATTCTATCTTCTGGTTTACCGGTTACCATTAAGGTATCGCCATGTACGTAAAGTGAATCTCTTTCTTGTACCGAGATAGAAACCGCTCTGCGCGTGGCAAAAACAGAATCTTTTGCCTTGTAAACTTCGGCGTAATGTGCTCTAATTATACCGTTATTGATAGTATCTGTTACAGTAATGTTGTTGGTCGCAGATGCAAATTCTTTTGCCTTATTAAAGTACACGCTATCACCTTCAATAATTCTGTTGTTATAATCTATACGCGTGTTTTTAATTCCGTAGCCAGTTTCTACTTTGGTGTCATAAAACCCTCTTTCGCAATATATCTTATAGGTGTCTCCATTAATGGTGGACGGACCGTACATGTAAGCATTTTTAGATGTTTGATAATAGTCTAATTGCTCAGAATCTACTGTGTATTTAGGGTTCTTTATATGAACACTATCTAAAAATTGATACTTTTTAAGCTCCATGAAATACTTGCCAATTTTACTGGTCAATGTATTTGCAGAATCTATTACGGTACCATTATCTTGATAAAAAGCTTCTTGTTTTTCGCGATCTAAACGCAAGGTGTCTGTTCTTAAGGTCATGTCTGAATTTGTCAAAACAACATTTCCCCAGGCCTTCGCTAATTTTACATCACCTAAATAGTTGATTTTTTTACTGGTCATTTCAACCGAATCGCCTTGTTTTAGTATAACATTGCCAATGGCTTCTAAGCGATTCTCTAACTGGTAGTAAATGGCAACGTCGCACCATAGGTCAGCGCCTTGGTGTTCAAATTGTACTTGTCGGTCATCTTTACTGAAAATTGAGGCGCCGGGGTATTTAGCTTCATTTTTTGTGAAGTTGGCACCATAGACAATATTAATTTGTTTGGATTCTTCTTCTGCGGCATCTTGTTGGGCATAACCAAAAAGAGTACATGCAAAGAATATAAGAAAAACTGAATAAATCTTTTTCAACCTAAAAATTTTTCCAAAAATAGAACATTTTAAAAGAGCCTTGTCATGCTTAAGATACTTTTGGGAGATTAATGCGAAAAGTACTATTGTTTATTTTATTTGTTTATGGGTAATTGGATTAGAAAAATTACTATTATTTTTAAATGTGTTTTTGTCAATACAGTGAAATACGGCATAAAAAAACCACTCGAAAGTGGTTTTTGCTATTTTAAATATGTTTTAGAATTTTCTATAATCCCCTTCTAAATAAGCATTTGCCTCATCTTCTGCGAATTTTGCATTGTCACTGTCCCAATGTAAAACCTGATTTGGGAACCTGCCGGCAATTACACCAAGTAATATGGTTTCTGTAAGCCTTGACGCATATGAAAATGGTGCGGTAGTCTTATCTGTACCTAAACAAGCATCTACGAATTGGTGATAATGTTTAGGTCCTTCCAAATCATAATCGCGAATTGGTTTACCCATACTATTCGCTTTTTCTACAGCTTCTATTTCTGCAGTAATATCTACGTATTCACCATTTACTATCTTCTTTGGTAGTTGCATAAAATGCGGTAGTAATAGTCTTCCTTTTTCGCCAATGAACATAGCACCTTGATCAGGTAAGGTACCTTCACCTGCGGTTTTTGTTTCTAAAGACATTTTGTCTTCCATAGTATCTTCCGCAGTTTCTTCTAAACCTTTCACTTTCTTAGCTCCAGGAAGTATTAAATCTTCATGATCGTGCGGTGCACCCGGACCATCATACCAAACCCATTTTAAGGTTTCTGCTGTATAAGCCGTCTGGGGAAACTCGTAAGTCACAACATTGTTTTGAGGAAATCCAAATCCGTTTGGTTCTCTACATTCATTTTTAATGGTCATAGGAACTTGTAGGTCTAAAGCATTATATGGAGTATCAAAAATATGAACGCCCATATCACCTAAAGTACCACAACCATAATCGACTAATTTTCTCCAATTGCCTGGGTGATAGAATCCTTCTTTATACGGTCTCTCAGCTGAAGTCCCTAACCATAAATTCCAATCTAATGATTGTGGTATTGGGTCAGAACCTGTTGGTTCGGTTCCGTCATAACCCCAATCTTTTGGTGACCAAGCACGTACTGTATGTACTTTTCCAATAATACCAGATTGTATTAATAAGGTTGCTAATTTATAATCGTAAAAGGAATGTACTTGAATTCCCATTTGGGTTACCAGCCCCTTTTCTGCCGCTAGTTTATTCATTGCTCTAGCTTCAGACACATAATGAGTCAATGGTTTTTGACAGTAAACAGGTTTATCCATCTCCATTGCCATCATTGAAGCGGGAGCATGTGTGTGATCTGGAGTTGAAACTACAACAGCATCAATTTCATCACCCATTTCTTTCAGCATTACTCTGTAGTCGCTGTATGTTTTTGCATTTGGATGCAGTTTTTTTGCTTCTGCTAAGTTATTTGCGTCAACATCGCACAATACGGTTACATCAACTTTACTATGCGAAGAAATCGCTTTTAAGTCTTCAGCTCCCATATTACCGACACCAATGTGCGCAGTACGTAATCTTGTTAGATTCTTTTCTTCCTTTTTGCAAGACCAAAGTCCTGATGGTAATAATACAAATGTAGAAAGTGCAGCTGCGTTTTTAATAAAGTCTCTTTTGTTCATTGGTGTGGTCGTTAAAGTTTTTTGATTTTTATATTTCTAAACCAGATGGGGCTAGAATGATCTTGGAAGCCTATATAGCCAGTTTTAAACTTACCATAATCTTCACTGTTCTTCCATTTGTCTGAATTCTTTTTTGCATACCAAGCTTCATCCCAAGGTACAAATGATACTACTTTTTTACCGTTCAGCCAATGCTCAACTTGCTCAGTAGTGAAAATGATTTTGGTAGTGTTCCATTCTCCAACCGGATTTAGGATTTTTCCTTCTGGATTAGCCGCATGCATGGCATAGTCAGAAGCCGTTTGTTGAAGCGGTTTCAGTTCTTCTGGTTTGTCTGTATACCCTAAACTTAAGTTGTAATCTGTTAAGTCGTGAATGCTAGCGTAATTTTTATCATCGATTAATTGATACTCTGGTGAAACTTCTGGCGGACTATTATAGCCTTCTTTTAAGTGATAAAAGATACCGCTGTTTCCTCCTTTAGGTAACTTCCATTCAACATATAGTACAAAATTATCAAACTCTTCTGCACCGTATATAATATCAGTCCCACCGGTGTAGTCTTGTTCTTTTCCTAATTCAGTATCGAATTGTAATTCTCCATCTTTTGCAATCCATCCTGGTGGTAGTTCTTTGCCGTTATAAGCGCGCCAACCTTTGGTGGTGGTACCATCGAACAAGGTAATCCATTCTCCTTTAGATGACTCTTCAGTTGTAGTTTGCTCTTCGGTTGTTTGTTTTTTTTCTGTTTTACAAGAAAGGGCTAAAGCAACAAATATAAATAGGATAGAGAAGGTGGTTTTTTTCATATATCGAGTTGTAGTTGAAAGTTGTAAAATTTACATTTTACACGATATTGAAATTACAAAAAAAAAGAATGGCGATAAAGGTATTTCCCTATATCGCCATTCCTGTAAGTTGAACAACCTCTCTTGGTCGTTAGATGTCTATCTTGAAATTGTTTGAGTTCTATCTGGACCAACAGAAACAATCTTAATTGGCACTTCTAATTCTTTTTCAAGAAAGTCAATATACTCGTTAAGTTCTTTCGGCAGTTGGTCTGCTGAAGTCATTTTTGTTAAATCTTCTTTCCAACAAGCGAACTCAGTGTAAATAGGAGTTACATTTTCTGGTTCTATATTATAAGGGAAATGAGTTATAGTTTCACCTTTATATTTATAAGCAGTACATACTTGAAGGCTATCAAAACCAGAAAGTACATCGCCCTTCATCATATTTAATTGTGTAACACCATTTACTTGACAAGCATATTTTAATGCTACAAGGTCTAACCAACCACAACGACGAGGTCTACCTGTTACTGCACCAAATTCGTGACCTACTTTAGCCATTTCTGCACCAATTTCATCGAACAATTCTGTTGGGAAAGGACCAGAACCTACACGTGTAGTATATGCTTTGAAAATACCATATACTTCTTTTACTTTATTAGGTGCAATACCTAAACCTGTACAAGCACCTGCTGCTGTTGTATTAGATGATGTGACAAATGGATATGTACCAAAATCGATATCTAATAAAGATCCTTGAGCACCTTCTGCTAAAATAGTCTTACCTGCTTTAATAGCTTGGTTTAAATACTCTTCACTATCAATAAAAGTTAATTCTTTTAAACGCTCTACGGCTTCAAAGAATTCTACTTCCATTTCGTCCAAATCATATTGCACATCTACATTGTAGAAACTAATCATTGTTTCATGCTTATCTGCTAAATGACGGTATTTTTCTTTCCAAGATTCTAATTCTAAATCTCCAATACGCATACCGTTTCTACCGGTCTTGTCCATATAAGTAGGACCAATACCTTTCAACGTAGAGCCAATTTTTGCTTTTCCTTTAGATGCTTCAGAAGCTGCGTCTAACAAACGGTGTGTTGGTAATATTAAATGTGCCTTTCTAGAAATAATAAGTTTTGCCTTGTAGTCTATATTAAACTGGTCTAAACCTTCTAGTTCTTTTACAAAAACAACTGGATCGATAACAACACCGTTACCAATAACATTCATTGCTTTTTTATGAAAAATTCCTGAAGGAATAGTTCTAAGTACGTGTTTAATACCGTCAAATTCTAAGGTATGACCAGCATTTGGACCACCTTGAAAACGCGCAATAATGTCGTAATCTCTAGTTAATACATCAACAATTTTTCCTTTTCCTTCGTCACCCCATTGTAGGCCTAACAATAAATCTACTGCCATCTAAATATTATATACTTGGTTAGTTCTATTTAATTTCTTTTTTGCCTGCATCTTTTACAGGAGTATTTTTAGTCCCATAAAAATAAAGGGAATGTGTATTTATTGTAATGTCAAAAACTTCTTCTATCGTTTTCTTTATAGATTGAATTCTAGGATCACAGAATTCCATTACTTCACCTGTATCAGTAAGAATAACATGATCATGCTGACGGTCAAAATATGACTTTTCGTATTGTGCCTGATTTTTTCCGAACTGGTGCTTACGTACCAACTTACAATCTAAAAGAAGTTCTATAGTGTTGTATAAGGTAGCCCTACTAACGCGATAATTTTTATTCTTCATTTTAATATAGAGTGATTCTATATCAAAATGCTCTTCACTTTCGTAAATTTCTTGAAGAATAGCGTAACGTTCAGGGGTTTTTCTATGTCCTTTGTCCTCCAAAAAGGTTGTGAAGACGTTTTTTACAATTTCTTGATTTTTATCAGAAGACATATATGCTACATTAATACACAAAGGTACAGTTAAATTTTAATTTCCTTTTTCTAAATACGTGTAACTTTATCAATACCGTTGATGTTCATAAGATTATCGGTCAGCTTTTTTAATACTGCCTTATTTTTAACCACTACTGTAATCTTACCTTTAAAGGTGCCGCCATCGGTGCTAAAATTTAAATTACGCATATTTACGTGCATGATATCAGATATAACTTCTGTAATATCACTTACAAGTCCAAGGTTATCAATACCAGTCATAACAATATCTGCTTGGTATTCTTGTTGCGAAGAATCTATCCATTTTGCACTAATTATACGGTATGCATAATTAGATTGTAATGAAATGGCATTAGGACAATTCTTTTTATGAACCTTAATTCCTTCAGATACACTTACAAAACCAAATACTTCGTCACCAGGTATTGGGTTACAACATTGCGAAAGTTTATATTCTAATTTTTCTTCTTCCTTACCAAAAACCAACATATCGTACTTAGATGTGATCTCATCTTTGTTGATGTCTTCTGGTATAGGTGTTTTACGGATTCTGTTTTTAAAGAAACTTATGAACGCATTGCTGTAAGACGAAGCAAAATCTTTGATCATGGCATTGTCAATAGAGCCAATACCAATTCTATAAAATAAATCTAGACTTGTTTTAAGTTTAAAGAAGGAGACCATTTTGTTGATGGAATCTTCATTCAATGTAATTTTTTGTGATTTTAACTTACGACGTAAAATCTCTTTTCCGTCTTCGGCAACAGATTTTTTCTCTTCCCTTAAAACAGATTTGATTTTTGCTCGAGCCCTTGCTGTTGTAGCATAATCTAACCAGTTTTGATTTGGTTTTGCTTGATCAGAGGTAACGATTTCAACTTGGTCACCGCTTGATAATGTGGTGTTTAGCGGAACTAACTTACCGTTGACTTTGGCTCCTCTGGTTCGCATACCGACTTCGGTATGTATGTTAAAAGCAAAATCTAATGGAGTAGCGCCTTTTGGTAATGACTTTAATTCCCCTTTTGGGGTGAATACAAAAATCTCTTTTGAGTATAAGTTTAGTTTAAACTCTTCTACAAAATCAACAGCATTGGTATTGGCATTTTCTAAAGCTTCTTGAAGTTTATTTAACCAAACTTCTATACCCTGCTCTTTTTGATTTCCGTGTTTATATTTATAATGGGCTGCATAGCCTTTTTCAGCTATTTCATGCATGCGCTCACTTCTAATCTGTACTTCTACCCATTTGCCTTTAGGTCCCATTACGGTAATGTGTAAGGCTTCATAACCTGTAGATTTTGGCGAGGATATCCAATCTCTTAATCTAACCGGGTTAGGAGTGAAGTGATCGGTAACTATGGAGTAAATTTTCCAGGCAAGAAATTTTTCGTTCTGTGCGTCGGATTTGTAAATGATTCTAATGGCGAATTTGTCATAGATTTCCTCAAAAGTTACATTCTGAGCAATCATTTTTTTACGCATAGAGAAGATAGACTTCATCCTCCCTTTTATAATATAGTTGAGTCCTTCTTTTTTAAGGGAATTGTCAATAGTGTCCGAAAAGGCATCGATATACGCTTGCTGATCTTCCTTGCTATCTTCTATTTTATCTTTAATAGACTTATAGACCTCAGGTTCAGTGTACTTTAAACTTAAGTCTTCTAATTCTGTTTTAATATTGTAAAGCCCTATTCTATGTGCTAAAGGTGCATATATGTATAAGGTTTCAGAAGCAATTTTCACTTGCTTATGCTCTGGCATAGAATCCATAGTGAGCATATTGTGATAACGATCGGCAATTTTGATAATAATAACCCTTACATCATCATTTAAAGTCAAGAGCATTTTTCTGAAATTCTCTGCCTGTTGAGAGATGTTCATGTCTTTCTTTAAATGCGATATTTTTGTGAGTCCGTCAACAATACGTGCCACGGTTTCACCAAACATGCGGTCAATATCATCAAGTGTGTATTCGGTATCTTCAACAACATCATGTAGTAGGGCAGAAGCAATAGATACAGCATCTAGACCAATTTCTGATGCCACAATTTTGGCTACAGCTATAGGGTGAAAAATATAGGCTTCGCCCGATTTTCTTCGTTGAGTTTTGTGCGCATCAACAGCTATCTCAAAAGCACTTCGTATTAGTTTTTTATCCTCATCTGTTAAGGTTTGATAACTAATACGTAGTAATTCTTTATACTCGTGAGCTATAAGCTTATTTTCCTCTTCTATTTCTACCTGTGTCATACTAGATTAAAAATAAGATAATCTTATATGATGGGCAACAAAAATTATGCCTTTAAATTACGTATGCGATCAATAAGTGGTGGATGTGAATAATGCATAAAAACATATGCAGGATGGGGAGTTAAGTTGCTAAGACTGTTTTTTGACAGTTTTTTTAAAGAAGTCACTAAAGGCAAGGCTGCGTAAGTGTTCTTTGCATAGTCATCTGCCTGATATTCAAATTTTCTTGAAAAATGATTCATTAGCAAGCCTGTGATTTCTGAGATGGGACTATATAAAATCCCGAATCCAATCAATGCTGCATGAAAACTTGGTCTGGCTACACCTATTGCCAATGAAACTTCAGGGTTGTTAATGAATATTGAAAGTATAAATAGCATTACTCCTGTAAGGACTATTGATGTGGCTAGATTAAATATGATGTGTTTTCTTTTATAATGCCCTATTTCATGGGCTAAAACAGCGACAATTTCTTCTTCTTCTAAATCGTTGATTAGGGTGTCATATAGGGTTACGCGCTTCTCTTTTCCAAATCCTGAGAAATAGGCATTTGCTTTTGTAGAGCGTTTAGATCCATTAATGACAAATATGTTTTGTAGATCGAAACCAACTTGAGCTGCGTAATTTTCAATTTTCTCTTTTAAGCTACCGGCTTCTAAAGGCTCTTGTTTATTAAACAATGGCACAATTAATTTACTGTAGAATAAATTCATGAACAAGGTAAAAATCGCTACAAATGCCCAGGTATATATCCAAAAGTTAGTGCCTGCCCATTGAAAGAACCATATTACTAGCGATAGAATTGCGCCACCAAAAATAATGGTCATTGCCCATTGTTTTAACTTATCAACTAAAAATGTAGCTTTTGTGGTTTTGTTGAATCCGAATTTTTCTTCGATTACAAATATTTGGTAGTATGCAAACGGAATGTTGAGAATATCGCTTCCGATCATAATAATACCGAAGAAAACTAATGCTTGTGCAATAATGTTTTCGCTGATATTTTGAGCAACATTATCTACCCAAGCAAATCCGCCGAAAAATAAAAAGGCTAAGATTAATACTAACGAAAAAACAGAGGTAAAAACACCGAACTTGTAATTGGTTAATTTATATGCTTGTGATTTTTCATATTCTTCAGCATTGTAAACGTCATTTAAATCTTCTGGAATAGGGTCTTTAAAACGTTTTGCATTCAAATAATTCATAACTGTTGCAAGTATGAATTCTGCAATCAGAATGAAAAGTATGCAGTAAAAGACAAGTGTATTATCCATATAGTGTTGTTCCAAACGAATACGGTACTATAAAAAGTATAAATGTTACTTGTTTATTTTTCGTTGACGTTTCGCTTCAAAGATAAGTATTGCTGCAGATACAGATACGTTCATAGAATCTATTTGACCTTCCATTGGTATAATGATGTTCTGAGTACTGTTTTCTAACCATTCATCACTAAGACCAGAATGTTCGGTGCCTACAACTATTGCTGTAGGTTCTTTAAAGTCAACTGTCGTATAATCTTTAGATGCTGAAAGAGCTGCACAGAATATTTGAAATCCTTCGTTCTTCAAAAAAGATATAATTTCAGTAGTGTTGCCCATTTTTACATTTCTAGAGAACACACAACCAACACTTGATCTAATGATATTCGGATTGTATAAATCTGTTTTTGGGTTGGCAATTAAAACAGCATCTAAATTTGCTGCATCTGCCGTTCTTAATAATGCGCCAATATTACCAGGTTTCTCGGGTGTTTCAGCAATAAGTACCAACGGATTTTTAGTCTCGAATTTCAATGTTGAAAGTTGATGGTCTTTGCTTTTAGCAATGGCTATTACTCCCTCGGTAGTGTCTCTGTAGGCTAATTTCTTATAGATTTCTGTGGTTACCGAAATAAGTTGATATGAATGAAATGATTTTAAAATACCGCTACTTTCAGAATTTTCTAAAATGTCTTCACAATATAACACCGTTTCTATCTCATACTGCGCGCCAATTGATAGCTGTAATTCAAGCAGCCCTTCTAAAATAAAAAGTCCTGTTTTTTTGCGCTCCCTAGATTTTTCTTTTAAGAGTAAGATCTTCTTTATTAGTGGGTTTTGAGCGCTGCTAATGTGTTTTGTTGCTTGCATGAAATACAAAAATAGTTCAATTTAGTAAGTCTTCTATAGTTTCTCGACTAAGCGAGCTCAAAAAACAATAAATAACCAATTGAGATGATGAGTAAATTTTACCTTTTAGTTTTAGCCTTAGCTATATTTTCATGTAAAGAAGCACCTAAGAAAGAAATGATTACCGATGCTGTTGAAGAAGTGGCTGCAAAAGTAAATTTAGATAAATATCCTGCGGAGTTAAATAAAGTATTTGAAGCTCATGGCGGATTAAATGCTTGGAAAGGATACAAAACATTAAGTTTTGAAATGCCTAATGAGAAATTTAACGAAATTCAAACCATTGATCTTCAAAAAAGGTTCGATAAAATTTCTACACCAGATTACACGCTTGGTTATAATGGAGAAGTTTGGCTTTTAGACAACACCGGTAATTATGAAGGCAAGCCAAAATTCTATCATAATTTAATGTTCTATTTCTATGCGATGCCATTTGTATTGTCAGATGACGGTATTAAATATGAAGAAGTTGATGCTTTGGTGTATGACGGAGTTTCATACCCCGGGTACAAAATTTCATATAATAGCGGAGTAGGAGCTTCTTCTACTGATGAGTATTATATTCATTATGATGCAAAAACCTTTGAAATGAGATGGTTGGGTTATACAATGACTTATTTTAGTGGTGAGCCTTCTACTAAAATAAATTGGATAAATTATGCTGATTGGGTAAAGGTTGATGCCATTTTATTGCCAAAATCTATTACATGGCATAAAGTTGAAGAAGGTGAAGTTAAAGAAGCAGCTAAAACTGTAAAGTTTGAAAATGCTACTTTATCTACAGAAGCTAAGTCAAAAGATTTTTATTCAAAACCTGAGAATGCAGTAATTGTGGAGTAAGGCTTTTTTCAAAATCATATATTTTTTTTAAAATAGGTGCCATTTTTATGGCACCTTATTTTTTATACCTAACTTGGAATTTATCTAACTTTAAAGCGATATGAATGTACTTTTTTTTGGCATTACAAAAGATATTGTAGGTAGTTCTGAAATCAATTTTTCTGATGAATTTAAACCTGTAAATGTTGCCGAACTAAAAAAACAACTTATTAAATCATATCCTGAATTTTTAAAACTAAATTCTTTGGCAGTAGCTGTAAATAGTGAATATGCTAATGATGATTTACCATTGAACGGCAATGAAGAAATTGCTATTATACCACCAGTAAGCGGAGGCTAATGAAGAAAGTAATTGAGATAGTTGATGAAATTGATACTGCTAAGGTGTATGCTGAATTAAGCGATGCCAATAGTGGCGGAATCTGTGTTTTTGTAGGTGCTGTACGTGAGTTTACGAACAATGAAGAAGTAGTTGCTCTAGAGTTTGAAACGTATAAGGCAATGGCGTTAAAGGAAATGGAGAAGATTGCCGATGCCGCAATGCAAAAATGGTCATTGAATAAAGTGGTCATGAGACATGCGGTTGGTGAAAAAGGTGTTGAAGAACCCGTTGTGATTGTAGGTGCATCATCTGCTCATAGAGATGATTGTTTTGAAGCATGCAGGTTTTTAATAGATACTTTAAAAGAAACAGTTCCTATTTGGAAAAAAGAGAAGTTCAAGAATAAGACGATTTGGGTTTCCGCCCATCCTTGATTTTTTGGAAAAGAGAAGTTAGAAGAGAGAGAATAGAATATAGAAAAGAGATAAAAGAGTAAAGAAAATAGCAAATAGAGAAGAGAAGTTAGAGAATTTGAACTTGATATTTGAACTTTAATTTGTATTTGTTTTTTGAGTTTGAACTTGAGCTTGTTTTTTTTTTGAATTTGTACTTAAAGTATGTTAGTAGACAACCATAATAGAGCAATAAATTACTTGAGATTAGCGGTTACAGATCGTTGCAATCTGCGTTGTAATTATTGCATGCCAGAGGAAGGAATCAATTTTGCTAAAAATGACAAATTGTTTACCATAGATGAACTGGTGAAATTAAGTGAGATTGTGGTTTCTCAAGGTATAGACAAAATACGTATTACCGGTGGCGAACCTTTTGTTCGTAAAGACTTAATGGTGCTATTACGTAGCTTGTCAAAATTAGACGGATTAAACGATATTTCTGTGACTACGAATGCAACTTTGATTGGTCCGCATATAGATGAGTTGAAAGAATTGGGCATTAACAATATTAATGTGAGTATGGATGCCATTAATCGTGAGACTTTTGAACGTATTACGCGTCGGGATCATTATGATGTGGTGTATAATAATATGATTCGTTTAATAACCGAAGGGTTTAATGTTCGTATTAATTTCATTGCTTTGGAAGGTCAGAATACCGATGATATTCTGCCAATGTTAGAACTGACAAAGCACTACAATGTATCGGTTCGTTATTTGGAAGAAATGCCTTTTAATGGTGGGTCAAAAGAATTTCAAACCATAAAATGGGATTTTAAGACTATTCTTGAACATATTCGAAGTGAGCATCCAGATTATTACAAATTAGAATCTCCAAAAACATCGACTTCCATTAATTATAAAATTCCTGGTTTCAAAGGGACTTTCGGAGTAATTCCTTCTTTCAGTAGAACTTTCTGTGGAAGTTGTAATAGATTAAGAATTTCCGCAACAGGTGATGTTATTACATGTTTGTATGCTAAAGCAAGTGAGAATCTAAGAGATATAATGAGAGCTGATGATGTGGAAGAAAATATTAAAAAAGAAATTTTAAAGGCTGTAGGCAATCGTGCTAAAACAGGTTTTGAAGCACAAGAAAAATATAAAGATGTATTTAGTAATTCAATGACTTCAATAGGAGGATAATGCAGAAGAAATTATCGCATATAGATGAATCTGGGAATGCTACTATGGTAGACGTTTCTCAAAAAACAGCTTCAGTACGTACCGCAATTGCTAGTGGAACTATAAAATTTCCATCAGAAGTATTTAAATCGCTATCTGATCAAGATTTTGTTGGTAAAAAAGGAAGTATAGTGCAAACGGCGGTTATTGCAGGTATACAAGGTGTAAAGAAAACGGCGGAGTTGATACCCTTGTGCCATCAAATAAATCTGTCTAAAATCAATGTTGAAATTGAACCGACATTAGATTCATTTCAGATTACTTGTACTGTTAAATGCAATGAAAAAACAGGTGTTGAAATGGAAGCCTTAACAGGAGTTTCAATTGCAGCACTAACTATTTACGATATGTGTAAGGCACTTTCACAAGATATAGTGATTGGTGCTATTCAATTAGAACAAAAAACAGGAGGGAAGAATGATTTCCAACGCTAAGTTATACGGATTGGTGCTTTCAGGTGGTAAAAGCACTAGAATGGGAGAGGATAAGGGTTTGATTAAATATCATAACCTTCCGCAACGTGAACATTTATACCATTTATTAAATGAAGTCTGTAATCAAACATTTCTGAGTATCCGTAAAGATCAAGAGAAAGATATTTCAAATTCATTTAAAACTATACTAGATAACGATGAGTTTCGTGGTCCTTACAACGGACTATTGTCAGCTCATAAAGCATATCCAGAAGCTGCTTGGTTAGTTTTGGCGTGCGATTTACCGTTAATGGATAAAAAGGCACTTCAAGAATTAATTGCTGCAAGAAACTCAGATAAGTTAGCAAGTGCCTATGCCGATGCTGATGATCCTTTACCAGAGCCGCTTTGCGCTATTTGGGAACCAGAAGCTTTAAAACAATCTGTTGAATACTTGAAAGCAGGTAACGGATCTTGCCCAAGAAAATTCTTAATTAATGCAGATGTCAATTTGGTTTTTCCAAAACAGAAAGAAGTATTGCTAAACGCCAATTCAAAAGCAGAATATGAAGAAGCGCTACTTAAAATAGCACCATGAACCAAAATCGTTACCAAAGACAAATTACTTTAGACGGATTTGGAACTGAAGGTCAACAGAAATTAAGTCAGGCAAAAGTGCTTGTGGTTGGTGCTGGCGGACTAGGAGTTCCGGTTCTAACCTATTTAAATGCCATGGGCGTGGGTACTTTAGGTATTGTTGATGCTGATGTAGTTTCATTATCTAACCTTCATCGTCAGGTTTTGTTTACCGAAGATATGGTGGGCATTCCGAAAGTGATTGCTGCTAAAAATCAATTGGCTGCACAGAATTCTAGTACACAAATACATACGTATCAAACTTTTTTATCGGTCGCTAACGCACTTGATATTATTATAAATTATGATATCGTTATTGATGCTACCGATAATTTCCCCGCTAGATATTTAATTAATGATGCCTGTGTAATTGCAAATAAACCTTTTGTTTATGGTGCGTTACATTCTTTTGAAGGTCAGGTAAGTGTTTTTAATTATAAAGGCGGACCAACATATCGTTGTTTGTTCCCGACTATGCCTGCAGCAGATGCGGTGCCTAATTGTAACGAAAATGGCGTGTTGGGTATTTTGCCTGGTATTGTTGGTAATTTACAAGCTTTAGAAGCAGTAAAATTACTTGCAGAAATAGGAGATGTGTTATCAGGTGTTCTATTGCTTTTTGATACGCTTACTCAACGAACACAACGAATGAAGTTTAAGTTACAACCAGGTAACAACGAAATTAAAACACTCGCAACTAGTTATGAGTTTGATTGTGAACTTCCATTAAAATCAGTAGAAGCTGAGGAATTTAGTACTATTCTAGTTGAACAGACTGTTGAACTAATTGATGTGCGCACGGTAAAAGAATTTCAAAGACAACATTTAAAAGAAGCCAAACATATTCCTTTAGGTGAATTAACAGATAGAGTAGCTGAGGTTGATCTAGAAACTACCGTTTATGTTATTTGTCAGTCTGGTGTACGAAGTAAAAAGGCGATTGTTCAGTTACAAGAATTATTCCCAGGTAAAGATTTTGTCAATGTTACCGGTGGTATGAACCAGATAAAAAATTATGTTGATACCTATTGAGCAATTGGTGTTTTTATGCATCGGGTTTTTTATCATAGCCACCTTGTATTCTTCTGTAGGTTTTGGCGGTGGCTCTAGTTATTTGGCTATATTGACACTTTTTTTAACTAGTTTTTTTGCCATCCGCTCTATTGCATTGGTTTGTAATTTGGTGGTAGTTTCAGGTAGCACGTATCTGTATTTTAAAAATGGTCATGCAAGACTAAAAGATTTTCTTCCTTTTGTTTTGGCGAGTATTGCGTTAGCATATATAGGTGCAACATTCCGATTAAAAGAAAGCGTCTTTTTTATAATTTTAGGATGCTCACTTATTCTTTCCGCCCTGTTCTTGGCTGTTCAGACTTTTGAGATTAACAAATCAAAAAAGGAAGTGGAAGATTACCCTAACTATTTAAGTTATGCGTTAGGAGCAGGAATTGGATTCCTATCAGGATTAGTAGGCATCGGTGGAGGTATATTTTTAGCTCCGGTTCTAAATCATTTACGATGGAACAAAGCCATAAAAATAGCAGCCTTAGCAAGTTTCTTTATTTTGGTTAATTCGATATCCGGTTTATTCGGATTGATTACTAGTGATTCGCTATCACTGCCATGGCGAGAAACCATTTGCTTGGTTATAGCAGTTTTACTTGGCGGACAGTTAGGTATTCGTATCAGTCTCAAAAAACTATCGGCAAATGGCATAAAAAGAGTAACAGCATTACTTGTATTTGTAGTGGGTGTTAGAGTATTATTGGTCAATGGGCTTGACTTGTTTTAAAAGCTCAAATTAATATTGCAGTAAATCTTCAAGAGTAAATATTATAATCGTTTTATCTTTAACTCTATGATAACATTTAAAGAAGCATTTCAAAAAGTATTAGACCATCCTCTAGACTTAGGTGTTGAGGCTGTTTCACTTATGGGTAGCTTGAATAGAGTATTGGCAGAAGATATTTATGCCGATAGAGATTTTCCTCCGTTTGATCGTGCAACCAAAGATGGTATAGCAATTCAGTTCTCAGATTTTGTAAATAATGGTCAGTCTTTTGTAGTTGAAGGAGTAGCTGCCGCTGGTGAAGTTCAACAAGTTTTAAAAGATAAAAGTAATTGTTTGGAAGTGATGACGGGTGCTGTAGTACCAACGAATTGCGATACTGTTGTTATGTATGAACACATCACTATTGTAGATAGCAAGGTTACAATTAACGAGAAGGTCAAAAAAGGTCAGAATATACATTATCAAGGTAGCGATGAAAAAGCGGGTGCTCTTCTTTTATCAAAAGGAAAAAAAATTACTCCAGCGGAAATCGGAATAATGGCTACGGTCGGGAAAGCTACAGTAAAGGTTATGGGTAATCCTAAAATTTGCACTATTGCTACAGGTAATGAATTGGTAGAGGTAAAGGACATTCCCAAGCCATATCAAATTAGAAAATCTAATATGTTGACTATTGAAGCGGCATTATTGAATTCTAAAATTGAAGCCAGTTCTCTTCATTTATTAGATGAGAAAGAGATAATAAAAAAGGAGTTGAAGAAAGCTTTAACTGAAAACGATGTGCTTTTACTAAGTGGTGGAGTGTCTAAAGGTAAGTTCGATTTTATTCCTGAGGTAATGGAGTCTTTGGGAGTTCAAAAAGTGTTTCATAGAGTGTTACAAAGACCAGGAAAACCATTTTGGTTCGGTATTCACCCAAAATTGAAAACGGTTATTTTTTCTTTTCCAGGAAACCCAGTTTCTACATTTGCCAATTATCACCTCTATTTTTTACCATGGTTACAGACCTCTTGGGGGCTTCCATTAGAAAATTCGTATATTAAGCTAAGTGCGGCAATTAAACTAACACAGCCGCTAACCCGATTTATTCAAGTTAATACAGAATCAAAAGACGGTATATTTTGTGCAACACCTGTTGTTGAAAATGGTTCAGGAGATTTAACCAGTTTGGCAAAAGCTGACGGGTTTATTAATTTAGAACCAAGAGATGAGATATATGTAGTAGGTGAGGTAGTACCTTTTGTAAAGACCAGATAGTAACCAATTAAATTTTTATATATGAATCCTGTTCTAAAGAATATTTTGGCAGTCGTAGCCGGAATTGTTGTTGGTAGCATTGTTAATATGGGAATTATTATGGTCAGTGGTTCTATTATTCCGCCACCAGAAGGCGGGGATATTACAACTATGGAAGGGCTAAAGGCTTCTATGCACTTATTTGAACCTAAACATTTTATTTTTCCGTTTCTTGCCCATGCCTTAGGAACGTTGGTGGGTGCAGTTATAGCAACGAAAATCGCAGCTACAAGAAAAATGACTATGGCATTACTTGTTGGTTTGTTTTTCTTAATTGGTGGAACAGCAAATATTGCAATGCTCGGCGGACCAATGTGGTTTACTGCCTTAGATATTATAGTAGCTTATATGCCTATGGGATATCTAGGATATATGCTTGCTAAAAAAAATAGCTAATTTATTTTAAATCAAAAGAGGCTGTCTACAATTGTAGACAGCCTCTTTTGATATATCAACTTATTAAAATCACTATTCTCCTTCGTACTTGCCCATATAGCGTTTCCAAAGCTCAGTTTGGTGTGTTTCTAATGAAACTGTTCTACCATCAATAAAAACATGTGTTAATTGATTTCCGGCCATTTCTAAAGCATCACCTTCCGATATGAAAAGTGTGGCACTTTTGCCATTCTCTAATGTTCCGTAAAGATCATCTATGCCTAAAATCTTGGCAGTATTACCTGTTAATAATTGAACGGCTACTTCTTTGTTCAAACCTTGTTGTGCTGCTTGACCCGCATAGAAAGGTAAGTTTCTAGTTTGAAAGTTCACCGCATCTGAATTTTGAATTCCTACTAATAAACCCGCATCTACTAACAACTTAGGTAATTTATAAGGTAGATCATAATCATCATCATCAAATACAGGTAGGTTGTGTGTGTACTGAACCAAAACAGGAATGTTATTGCTCTTTAAAAACTCAGGAATTTTATAGGCATGATAACCACCAATTAATACGACTTCTTTGGCGCCATTAGACTTTAAAGTGTTGATTGCATCTATGATTTGCTTTTCATCATCTGCATGAACATATAGTTTTTGACTACCATCAAATACACCTTGCATGGCAGCATAGGCAGGATTTACTTCTTTCGGAGTTGATTGACCATAAGCTTCAGCATTTTTGAAAAATGTAACGACTTCTTCCGCTTGTTTAGCATAATCTTTGTTTGGGTGATATCCTGGGTCTTCACCAGCCCACCAGCGACCTTGCTTAAAGGTAGTTGGCCAGTTTAAATGAATTCCGTCATCTACTTTTATAGCGGCATCTTCCCAATTCCAGGCGTCAAATTGTACAATACTTGATGTACCTGAAATACGACCTCCAGATGGAGCAATTTGTCCAATCAAAACTCCGTTTGGGCGCATGCTCTCTACTACTTTAGATTCAGCGTTATAGGCAATCAAGCTTCTAACATGCGATATGAAATCTCCTATTTCATCTTCATCTTTAGATGCTCTAACCGCGTCTATTTCTACTAAACCTAGTGTTTTGGCAGGTGCAATGAAGCCTGGGTAGACGTGTTTGCCTGTAGCATCGATTACTTTTCCTTTTCTGGCAATTTTCATTTTAGAATCGCCTACGAAAGTTATTTTTCCGTCTTCGAACATAATCAAAGAACTTTCAATTACTTCACCGTTTCCCAAGTGGGCAGTAGCGCCTTCAATGGTAATGGCTTCGGTTTGTTTAGAACCGGGCGTTTGTTGTGCCATAGTTGGTATGACCAGACCTAAGGCTATGATTAAGGTTATAAATTTTTTCATTTGTATGTTTTTTATTTTTTGAACTATAGCTTGGTGAATTAAAGGCTTTCGCAAGTAAAATCTCTTTTTACACTTTGTTTTGGACCTTGCGTCTTTTTACCGCCACTTTTTTCTTTAAGCATCATAGTGACCAACTCGTTTCTTTCCTTCTTAATAGTTTCGCGGTTCTTCTTGTCGGTTTCTAAATCAAAATAAGTAACACCTTCAATCATGGTTTTTTCGGCTTTAGAATAAATTGATAACGGACTACCTGACCATAATACCAAATCGGCATCTTTGCCTTCTTTAATACTACCTACACGATCATCTAAGTGTAATAATTTCGCAGGGTTGATAGTTACCATTTTCCAAGCTTCTAATTCTGTCATGCCACCATACTTAATAGTTTTGGCAGCTTCTTGGTTTAACCTTCTGATCATTTCACGGTCATCACTATTAATAGCTGTAACAACACCTTGTTTTTGCATTATTGCAGCATTGAAAGGTATAGCATCGTTTACTTCAAACTTGTATGCCCACCAGTCACTGAAGGTGCCAGCACCAGCCCCATGTTCTGCCATTTTATCGGCTACTTTATAACCTTCTAAGATATGAGTGAACGTATTAATTCTGAATCCGAAATGCTCGGCAACTTTCATCATCATATTTATCTCGCTCTGAACATAAGAGTGACAAGAAATAAAACGTTCTCCGTTTATAATTTCTGCCAAAACTTCCATTTCTTCATCATATCTATATGACTCACCATTTTTCTTTTTGGTGTCATATTCTTTAGCTCTTTGGAAATAGTTCATGTACATCTGTTCAACACCCATACGTGTTTGTGGAAAACGAGAGACGCTTCCCCAGTTACTTTGTTTTACATTTTCACCAAGGGCGAATTTGATAAACTTTGGCGAGTTATCATAAATTAGTCCGTCTGCTTCTTCGCCCCATTTTAATTTCAATATGGCAGATCGACCACCGATTGGGTTTGCGGAACCGTGCAGTAATTGTAATGAAGTTACCCCACCTGCAAGAGATCTATAAATACCCATGTGTTCTGGGTCAACAACGTCTTCCATTTTTACCTCTGCGGAGCTATTTTGACCAGCTTCGTTAACTGCTAAAGCTGCAATATGACTATGTTCGTCAATAATACCGGCTGTTAAGTGTTTACCAGTAGCATCGATTACTGTTGCGCCACCAGCGCTTAAGTCATTTCCTATTTTAACAATTTTTCCATTCTTAATTAGAACATCGGTATTTTCTAAAACACCAGCATCTTCACTTGTCCATACCGTAGCATTTTTGAACAATGTGTTTTGTGCTTTTGGTTTTGATGCGAATCCATATCCTACATTAGGGAAAGTTACTGGCATTACTTTTATCGCTTCTGCGGTTTTGCTTTTCTCTGCTTCTTTTTCTGTGAAAGATTTAGATTTAGTTGCCGTGAATTGAGATTCAGTACCATCTGGTAAAACCAAACGACCTGATAAATTGTCTGATGCTGTGGTTATAGCACCAATCATTCTATATGTTTTTTCACCTTTATCTGTAGCAAATGAAATAGTTACCCAATTGTCTTTATAGGCAATTTTAGAAGACAATTTTGAAGTGTCTTGTTTTACCTCAATTTTAGGTTTAGAGATTTCTCCAGTTATAGAAACATCATAAGATTTTCTTTGAACGGTTAAGTTGTAATCTCCACGAATATCTTTTGAGTCCATTGAATTAACAACACTTTTTGTACCCTGAACCCAGTTTTCGTAAAGTGTGGTAGATTTATCAAAAACATCACCTGATGTGATTAAGAAGTTGGCAAGAGTTCCTGTTTTTAAAGAACCAATTTTATTTGATTTTCCCAAAATCTGAGCAGGTACTGTAGTCAATGCTTCTAAAGCCTTTGTAGATGAAAGACCGTATTCAATGGCTTTCATTAGCTTTTCTTTGAAGTTTGCAGCTGATTTTAGGTCATGTGTAGTAAGAGAGAATTGAATTCCGTTATCAGCCAAAACTTTAGGATTTGATGGAGCCTGGTTCCAATAACGCATATCTTGTAAAGAAACATAACCAACAGCATACGGATTAGAAACATCATACACATCTGGAAAATTTAGCGGTAGAATGTATTTGGCATTCGTAGCCTTTATTTCTTCAATACGTTCAAACTCATTACCACCACCTAGTATGGTGTACTGTATTCCGTTAGCATCTCCAATTTTATCGGCACGTAAATCATGAGACTTATCTTTAGCTTCGAAAATTTGAACTAAGTTCTTATTATTGTTCAATGCTTCTAATGATAAATCTGTAGTAGAGGCATTGCCTTTACCGTACCAGTCGGCATCACTATACATTTGTCTCAACAGCGCCAATGTTCCCATTAATGAACCTGGGTAAGATTGCCCTTTGGCAATACTTCTGCTTAAAGAAAAATATTGCGCAGAACGGTCATCTAAAATTCTATTCGCATTAGTTCCGTTTCCGTTTAAAGCAATAAGAACACCAGTACCTCTGGCAATACCATCTTGAATGTGAGAGTTAACGACACCGAAACCAGCTTCACGAAGTATTTTGGCTTCCTTGTCATCATAAGTGAATTTTTCAATTGCTTTGTTTTCTGGCATTATATGATCGTTCCAGTAATACCCTTCTCTTGATGGTTCATATTGGGTAGATCTGCCTCTACCTGGTTTTTTCTTTGCCTGTTCTACGCCAAATTTGGAATACACGTCAATGAAGGAAGGATAAATAGATTTGCCTTCTACATCAATTACAACAGCATTTTTTGGAATGCTAACAGAGTTTGAAGCACTTACGACTTTGCCGTGTTGAATTAATAATGTTCCCTTTTCAATTACTTGTGTAGGGGTTACGAAGATTTTTGCATTTGTAAAAGCCGTGTAGTTGTTATTGTTGACTTTTACCCCAGCATTTTCTGGGAAATAATCTTGTGCAGTTAAAAATGAGCCATACCCGAGTAGGCATAGCGCAAAGAATAGTTTTTTCATTACGTTTGGTTTGAATTAGTGTTTTAAAAATACTCGGATTCTACAGTAAATTCGGTCTGTTTCACTTTTCTTTAACAGTTGAATAGGCAGTAATTGAGAATAGCCATTATTTTCTTAAAATATTAATGGAAAGACTAATATATTGCTTTAGGATCGCGAAGTTCTAATCCTATTTTAAAGTTGATGATCTTTGTGATAAGCGACTAAAAAGAGTACTACAGCACTATAACTTTTAATCCCTTCTTTTTGGTTATTAGCTTTTAAGAACGTATCAAAAATAGATTTAAATACGGGTTCCATAGGATTTTCATAAGAGTTCCAGAAAATTGCCATTTCTTGAAAATTACTTTTAACCCCAGCGTTTAGTTGAAGCATTAATCTGTCGAAATCTTCTTTATCCGATCGTCTAATATCATTTAAGCAATACCCTAAACCATAGGCATAAGCTGCATATTTAAAATATTCATCTTCGTTATTAGAAGTAACCAGATAACCTATAAAGTTTGTTTCGTTTTCTGCAGAATACCCCAACTGGTGACCAATTTCATGACCGGCAACAAAAGGGAATCTAAAGTTGGGCAGTAGGTCATTTACCTGAGCTTCGTTCGTAAATGGGTTTAAATATCCGGCGTAGCCCATATATGTTAAGCCTGTACTAAATAAGGATGTTTTTATACTTGGTCTATCGTAAGCTAAAAATGGATGTATCGTTTTTAAATGGTCGTAACCTTGAATTGTTTTATTGAAAATCTCCTTTTGAGAATATGGAATTTTGACTGCTAAACTTGAGTCATTTGTGATAGTTACTTGTGTTTCGTTCGTTTTTTGAATTAACCGTTCTGTAAATTCAAGTAGGTCTTGATAATCTTTATTTGGTACTAATTCTAATTTTTTAGCTAATGGTTCTCTATAATAATTCATGCCCCACATGACATGAAATGTGAAATAAGCGACGGATAGTACCATGGCTACATTCTGTAAAAATTTTAGTTTATTTCGCCAAATGTATTTTCTGTTTTTAATTAGGTAAAGGATTGCAAGTACTATTAACACGAAGTAAATGATATCACCTACTGAAAAGGGTATCCATCCAAATAGGAGTCTAAAGAATTTAGAAATTATAGGATATAATCCGTTACTAAAGTATTTGTCAACTAAGTTTGACCGCGTACCTAGCCATTTTACAATAATGATTTGGGGAATCAATGAAATTACAATGGCATTCTTTAAAGATATCTTCATTATCTCAAAAATAGCGAAATCCTTTTTCTATCAGTATTTTTGCAGGCACTAACCATGAAAATAATAGTATGGATATAAATAAATTAGAGCCAATCTCAGTTTGGAACAATTTTTCTAGATTGAATGCGGTGCCCAGACCTTCTAAAAAAGAGGAAAGGGTCATTAGCTTTATGTTGGAGTTTGGCAATGCTCTTGGTCTAGAAACTTTCTCTGATGAAATAGGTAATGTTATTATAAGAAAGCCTGCCACAAAAGGCATGGAAGATAAAAAGATGATAACGCTGCAGAGTCATTTAGATATGGTACATCAAAAAAATGCAGATACTGTATTTGATTTTGATACCCAAGGTATAGAAATGTATGTCGACGAAGATTGGGTAAAGGCAAACGGAACAACATTAGGGGCTGATAATGGTATGGGAGTAGCTGCAATTATGGCGCTTTTAGAAAGTACAGATATACAGCATCCTGCTCTTGAAGCTTTATTTACAATTGATGAAGAAACTGGAATGACTGGAGCTTTTGAATTGAAAGCAGGAGTTTTGCAAGGTGAAATTCTTTTGAATCTAGATACGGAGGAAGATGACGAAATTGATATAGGTTGTGCAGGTGGTATTGATGTTACTGCAACTAGAACCTACAATGAAAAAGATGATACCCATGGTGATGCTGGTATAGAGATAACGGTTAAAGGTTTAAAAGGTGGTCATAGTGGTATGGATATTCATAAAGGTTTGGGTAATGCCAATAAGATTATGAATAGATTACTTTATTTAGGACTTGATTTTAATGTTCGTATTAGTTCTTTGAACGGTGGCAGTTTAAGAAATGCGATACCTAGGGAAAGTGTTTGTAAAATAAATGTAGGTGAAAAACACGTTGATAAATTCTTAAAGAAAGTAAATAAGCTTTCTGAAGCTATTAAAGCAGAGTTGAGTGTTCAAGAGCCTAATTTACAAATTGAATTACCTGAAATTAAGCCTGCTAAAAAAGTAATGGGTTTAGGTGCTCAAGAAAAATTGGTTAAGGCTGTTTATGCTGCTCATAACGGAGTTTATGCCATGAGTGGTGCTATCGATGATTTGGTAGAAACTTCAAATAACATAGCAATTGTAAAAGTTGAAAAGGGAGAAATAACTATTGGCTGTTTGACACGGTCATCAGTAGATACTGCAAAATTAGATTTAGCAAATTCTTTACGTTCTGCTTTTGAGATCAGTGGTTTTAATGTAGAGCTTAGTGGCTCTTACCCAGGTTGGAATCCGAATCCGAATTCTGAGATTTTAACGATTGCAAAGAATGCTTATGTAAATCTGTTTAAAGAAGAGCCAAGGGTTGTTGCTTGTCATGCAGGTTTGGAATGTGGTATATTAGGACAGAATTATCCTGATGTGGATATGGTAAGTTTCGGACCAACAATTTTAGGGGCACACTCACCAGATGAGCGTGTAAGTATTTCATCTGTTCAGAAATTCTGGAGTTTGCTTCTAGAAGTTTTGAAGAATACTAATTAGAATTATAGGTATAAAAAAAGCCCTTTAGTGAAAACTAAAGGGCTTTTTTATTTGTTATTTTTATTGGGTTATTCCCGTAATTTCTAAATCAAATACTAAATCTGCATCTGGTGGAATTGGACCGCCACCTTGTGGTCCATATCCTAAATGAGAAGGGATGAACAAACGAACTTTATCGCCAACTTTCATTGTTAAAAGTCCTTCTCTAAATCCTGCAATTAAACGAGATTCAGGAGAATAGTCCATTGGTACTGGCATATAACCACCACCTTGCTGTCTTTTAATATCGAACATACCATATTTTTGAGCAATTTCTTCGTAGTTACTATCGAACAATGTACCGTCCATTAAATAACCAGCGTACATCACATTAACTTTCTGACCAACCTTTGGTTTTTCACCACTACCGCTTTCTAAGGTTAAAACTTTAAGACCAGAAGGTAAAGTCTGAGCTTTTGCTTTTTGAGCTTCGGTAGTAGAAGCAAACTCAGCTTTTATTTTTTGAACTTCAGCTAATTTTTCAGCTTTTTCTTTTTCAATGGCAGCAAGTCTATCTTCTTCACCATCAAAATAATCTGTCATAATTTGAACAGCATCGAACTTACGTGCTTCTTTTCCGTTTCTAATGATTTCTACAGTATTCATTAAAACTGGTTCTACCGGCTTATTGCCAGCACCTACTGCAATATTTGCAATAGAATCAACAACATCCATACCTTCTACAACCTCACCGAAAACGGTGTGCTTGTTATTTAACCAAGGTGTCTCTTTATGTGTGATGAAAAACTGGCTACCGTTAGTTGTTGGACCAGAATTGGCCATTGAAAGAATACCCTTTTTGTCATGAACTAATGAATCATTGAATTCATCCATGAACTTATAACCTGGGTTTCCTGTTCCTTGACCTAATGGATCACCACCTTGAATCATGAAATCTTTCATAATTCTGTGAAATGTTAGTCCGTCATAATATTTTTTGCCTTTGTATTCTTCGCTAACAAAAGTATTTGTTCCTTCTGCTAAAGAAATAAAGTTAGCAACTGTAACAGGAGTTTTATCTTGTTCTAGACGAACTATAATATCGCCTTTAGATGTTTTGATGTCGGCAAACAAACCGTCTCCTAAATCAGCTCTTTTGCCGGTTTTGCAGCTGGCTAAAACTAAGGTTATAACTGCAAGCAAGTACATTTTTTTAATCATAATGGTCATTTTAATTTACTGTGTTGTCTTGTTGTTTTTCTATTTGTAAAATTGTAATTGTAGATTTTATAGGCACATTGCTTCCTATTTTATTTTCATCGCCATGGTAACCAAAGGCAATTGATGATGGAAAAAGAAATGTAGCGCGCTCATTTTCCTTTAACATTTTAACAGCATCCCTAAGACCTAAGAATAACTCTTGCTTATCAACTTTGTAGGTAACAACACCAATTTCTTCTTTTGAGTAGATTGTGTCGTTGTCCAGAGTTAATATATCATAGCTGAATGCTACTAAATCGCCTGTTTTAGGTTTATAGTCACCTTCTTCATTAACTGTTAAATAATGATACCATGATCCAGAATTACTGTGCGAGTAGTGTTTTAAAGAATCTAACTTGATAATTTCTTGAATTTTATTTTCTTCGGCTTCAAGTAGTTTTCGGCTTCGCTCTATAGACGCCTTAAAGAAACTACCGCTTTTTGTTTGGATCGGTTTTCTGGGTTCAGGTCCATCACAGGCTATTACCAATATGACTAAAAATAGAAATGAAACTAATCTCATGATTGTAATTGATTCTTATATAAAGGTAGAAGCGAAGTAAATTTTGAAATGGTTTCTTCTAAATTATCATCACTTTTTCCGCCTGCAGCATTTGTATGTCCGCCGCCGCTAAAATGTTTTCTTGCGAAATCATTTACCGAAAACTCTCCGACTGATCTAAAAGATATTTTATAAATACCTTCTTCTTTATTTTCTATGAATATGACTGCAAATTTAATACCATCTAAAGTTAAGCCGTAGTTTACAAAACCTTCGGTGTCTCCTTTTTGATAGTTATAGGTGTCTAATTCGTCTTGACTCATTGTAATATATGCCGTAGAATATTCTTCTAATATGACCATATTCTTTAATGCGCAACCTAATAAATGTAATCTACTAGGAGAATTAGTGTCATAAATGCGGTGATGAATTTCTGTTCCTTCAGCACCTTTATCCATAAGTTCGGCAATAACTCTATGCGTATTACTTGTAGTAGCTGCAAATTTAAAAGAACCGGTGTCTGTCATAATACCGGTATATATGCAATTAGCCATTTCTGGAGTAATACTGTTCTCATCACCTAATTGATTGATCAGTACATATACCATTTCGCAAGTAGAACTCATTTTTACATCTGAGTACATGATTTTAGCATAATCTGATGGCTCTTGGTGATGGTCTACCATTACAAAGGTTGCCTTTGCAGATTCTAGTATATCGCTCATTTGACCAACACGCCCAAGGTGGTTAAAGTCTAAAGTGAATATAATATCTGCCTTATTAATGCATGATTTGGATTGTAAATTTTCTTTTTCAAAATTCAAAATTTTATCTGAGCCTGGCATCCATTTTAAAAACTTCGGATAGTCGTTTGGTGCAACAATACTAGCTGTATGACCGGTATTAACTAAATAATGCCAAAGTGCCAATGTTGATCCAATGGCATCTCCATCAGGATTCTTATGTGGGATAATGGCTATTTTCTTTGGTGAAGAAAGTAGCTTTTTAAGCTCGTTTAGGTGCTCTAAATTCATGGCGGCAAAGATACAATTTAATAATATAGGCTTTAAAGCGAAAGCCTTAATTTTACCCAGACTTAACTATCTCATATGAAAATTACATACTTTTTTATTTGCGCGCTTCTTTTAGCGTCATGTTCGTCGAGCAAAAAACAAGTTGATAATAAAGCTACAAACAGCGATTTTGTTTTAGCTTTTGGTTCTTGCAATAGAATTGATTTACCCAATCTTTTGTGGGATGATATTTTAAATACCAAGCCAGATGTATGGGTGTGGGGCGGCGATAATATTTATGCGGATACTGATGATATGGTTGCTTTAAGAGCCATGTATAATAAGCAGAATGAGCAATCTAAATATAAAAAGCTAGTAGAAACCACTGATATTTTAGGTACTTGGGATGATCATGATTATGGTCTAAATGATGGCGGAGTAGAATTTGAAGCCAAAGATGCCAGTCAGCAAGAGTTTTTGAATTTTATGAATGTTCCAGATGATAGTCCGCTAAGAAAACGTAAAGGGGTTTATAATTCTAAGAAATATGAAGTAAATGGTCATTCTATTAATTTTATCATACTTGATACACGTTATTTTAGAACAAAATTGACGCCTGATACTGAAACCTCTAAAAGAGTTAAACCAAATGCATATGGCGACGGTACTATGTTAGGTGACGTGCAGTGGGCATGGTTAGAAAATGAACTGAATACATCAAAATCTGATTTTAATATTATTGTAAGTAGTGTTCAATACCTGTCTGATGAACACGGATTTGAAGCTTGGGGTAATTTCCCGCATGAGGTTGATAAATTGGCGAAGGTAATTGCAGATTCTAATGCGGCGGGAGTAATTGTATTATCTGGTGATCGACATATTTCTGAATTTTCAAAGAGAGAAATTAATGGTATGAACTATCCGTTAATAGATTTTACGAGTAGCGGACTAACACATGCTTATAGAGGATTTACCGGTGAGCCTAATAAATATAGAGTAGGGGAAGTTGTTTTTACAGAAAGTTTCGGAATTTTAGAGTTTGATTTTGACGCCAAAAAGGTTGATTTTAAAATAGTTGGAGATAACGGAATAGTGTTAGAGAAATTAGAACAAGTCTACGAATAGTTGTGAGATATGTGGAAAAACGTATTTTTGCGCAAAAATTAAGATATGAGTACGAATAGAACGTTTACAATGATTAAACCAGATGCTGTTAAAAACGGACATATTGGGGCTATTTTAGAAAAAATTACTGCTGCTGGTTTTAAAATCGTAGCAATGAAATATACACAATTGAGCTTAAGAGATGCACAAGAATTTTATGGTGTACATAGAGAGCGTCCTTTCTTTGGTGAATTAGTTGAATTCATGACAAGCGGTACAATTGTAGCAGCTATCTTAGAAAAAGAAAATGCTGTTGAAGATTTTAGAGCATTGATCGGTGCTACTAACCCTGCAGATGCAGCTGAAGGTACTATTCGTAAAATGTTTGCTACTAGTATTGGTGAGAATGCAGTACATGGTTCTGATAGTGATGAGAATGCAGCTATTGAAGGTTCATTCCATTTTTCTGGTAGAGAAATTTACTAAGACAAATTATAGAATTTAAAAAAGCCAGTTCGAAAGAACTGGCTTTTTTTATATAGTATTTTCCAACAACTAACGGCTATCTAAGTACTAATTTTTTTACGACTTCTTTTCCAATTTCTTCATTGAGCATGCGAATTATTTTCGATTTGCCCATGCTTAATTCATCGCGTAATACAGAAGAGCTTAATGCTACGTAAAGCGTACCGAATTTTAATTCAATTTCTGTAGTGTAATTATTAACACCGTTACCCATAAGTTTAGCCCATGCAGTTCTTGCATCTACTTTATCTATTCCTTTTTCTAATTTATTTTTCTGAATAAATGCAGAAAGTGCATCTTTCATTGAAGTATTATCGTTGCCTCTGCTTGCCATTATGGGGTTATGTTTATAGGTTCAAATCTGTTATATTCATAGGTAAGTCCTTCTTTGTTTTTTACCGAGAAACTATCCTCTGTTAGTTTGGTCAAGACTTCTTCCCAAGTATTAGAATTATTGGTGTAACTCATAAAAATAGAATCGTTAGATATGCTAATATGAAAAGGTTCTGCATCATTAGACGTTTCAAATGTACCATTGAATTTTGGGACTACTTTTTTTCGAAATCCTGTTAAAGAATCTAGTTTTATATAGTCTACCGTACTATTTATGGAATACTCTTTTTTTGCTCCGTATTTAAAGGTAACTTCTTTTATTTCCCAATAGCCATTTAATAGGTGTAATTGATTTTTATCAACTTTAGAACTACATGAAGCAAGAATTAGGAAGCAAATAATAAGTAATTTTTTCATCACTACAATTTAAAGATTTTATATGATTGATGAATTTTTTTAACAACACTTTCAGTTCTATCTGCATGTGTGTCACTAATAAAAATTTGTCCGAAATTCTCATCATTTACCAGAGTTATAATATGAGATACACGATGCTCATCCAACTTATCAAAAATATCATCTAAAATTAATATTGGCGTAGTGCCACTTTGCGATTTCATAAAATGAAATTGAGCGAATTTTAAGGCTATCAAAAAAGATTTTTGCTGCCCCTGACTACCAAATTTCTTTATAGGGTAATTGCTAATTTCAAAGCTAAGGTCATCTTTATGAACACCAACGCTGGTATATTGTAGCGCGCGGTCTTTATCTAAATTTTTATTTAAAAGCGTACTCAGGTCATAATCTTTCAATTTGCTATCGTAAGAAAGGGAAACATCTTCTGTGTTGCCTGTGATAGATTTATATTGTTCTTGAAAAATAGGAATAAAAGCTTCTAAGAATGATGTTCTCTTTTTAAATATTTCGGTGCCATAGGTGTTCATCTGTTCGTTATAGACCGCTAAAGTGTCTTTATTAAATGTTCTGTTGGCTGCGAAATACTTTAAAAGTGCATTTCTCTGAGAAACTACCTTATTATAGTTGATAAGGTTTTGTAAATAGCTTTTGTCTGATTGAGAGATAACACCATCAATGAATTTTCTACGGGTATCACTACCTTCTATAATAAGGTCTCTATCTGCTGGGGAAATTATTACCAAGGGTAGAAGACCTATATGGTCGGCAAAGCGGTCATATGCTTTTCCGTTACGTTTAATAATCTTCTTGTTATTCTTTTTAAGACTACAAACAATTTTTTCTTCTCTACCTTCTTTTTCAAAAGTACCGTCAATCACAAAAAAATCTGATCCGTGACGAATGTTTTGAGATGATACCGGGTTAAAATAACTCTTGCCAAATGACAAATGATAGATAGCGTCAAGAATGTTTGTTTTTCCAATTCCGTTATCACCTACAATACAATTTATTTTAGCATCGAAAGTCAGTTCTTTTGACTCAAAATTTTTGTAATTAATCAATGATAATTGTCTCAGAAGCATTAATAAAATCGGATTTTAAATTTGGAAGAATGTATACTCACTTAAAATATCCAAAAATAACGAATAAATACACTTTGCGATTTCAATAAAACCATTATTTTTGCGCGACCAATAAATTTAAAGATGGCAACATATAAGAAAAGAGGATATAAACCTGAAACGAAAGCTGAACAGCAAGAGTTTGACGAACAGGAAAGCACAACGGCTGAGGTTTTTAGTTCTTTAGATGAAGGCGCTTCTAGATCAGAAGAGTGGGTTTCTAAAAATCAGAATATCATATTAGGTGTCATTGGTGTTATTGCTATCAGTGTTTTAGGCTATTTAGCTTATGACCAATTCGTAGAGAAACCGAAAGAGGCTAGTGCAGCGAATGAGATGTACTACCCACAACAATATTTCGACCAAGCATTGGTTGCTACAACTGCAAAAGATTCATTGTTTACGTTGGCATTAGAAGGCGCTGAAGGTAAATATGGTTTTTTAGATATTATTGAAGAATACAATGGTACCAAAGCTGCTAACCTTGCAAATTATAGCGCAGGTATGGCATATTTGAATATGAACAAATACCAAGAAGCCATTACCTATTTAGAGGATTTTAGCTCTGATGATGCTGTTTTAGGTGCTTTGGCAAAAGGTGGTTTGGGTGATGCTTTTATGCAATTAGACCAAGCTTCAGATGCTTTAGGTTATTATGAAGCTGCTGTAAAGCATAGTGGTAACGAATATACTGCTCCTAAATTTTTATATAAAGCAGGTGTTACTGCTTTAGAAATGGGAGATAAGGATAAAGCTTTAGGCTTTTTTCAGAAAATAAAAGACGAGTTTCCAAAATCAGAAAACGCCAATTCTATAGATGCTTTTATAGGTATGGCTAAAAGTGGTGAGTAATGGCTACAGTAAATAGAAATTTATCGATTTACGATAAGGCAACAATCCCAAACGCGAACGGACTTCGGTTTGGGATTGTTGTTTCTGAATGGAATTCAGAAATAACAGAGGGTTTGTATTCAGGAGCAATTGAAGCATTAATTGATTGTGGAGCGGACGAATCTGATATTATAAGATGGAACGTTCCTGGTAGTTTTGAACTTACTTTTGGTTCAAAAAAAATGATTAATAGCCATAAGGTTGATGCCGTAATTGCTATTGGTAGTGTAATACAAGGCGAGACCAAACATTTTGATTTTGTTTGTGATGCTACGGCTCAAGGTATTAAAGACTTGAATATCACTACAAATGTGCCTGTTATATTTTGTGTTCTTACAGATAATAACATGCAACAAGCCATAGATCGCAGTGGTGGTAAGCATGGTAATAAAGGTACTGAAGCCGCTATTGCTGCTATTAAAATGGCAATTTTAGGTAGTTAGTAGTCTTTTTTATAGCTCTATTTTCTTATAAGTTTAGTGTATTAGGTTAGTATCGTAAGATGTTAACAAATTTTGGCATTGGTAACATGCCCTATTTTTCTATTTTAAGTAACTTTGAGGTTATGGGGATGTTGAGCAAAATAACGCGGTTACGAAAAAATAGGTCATTTGAATACAATCCTAGGTATTATGATGGCAAAGGAAAAGGGAATCCGTTTAAAATGGAACCTAAATTCGACCAATTTCGTAGTACGTTAAATACATCTCGAGGATTAAAAAGAAAGATTAATAGTGCTATAGAAGATACCAAAAGACAAGGAGATCGCAATTTAAAAATTAGAATGGTAATTATTATTGCGGTATTGCTTCTTATTTTTCTTTACATAATCGATTTTGACCTCACAATTTTCTTTACTTCATAATGGCAGATATTATTAGATTATTACCTGACCATGTAGCAAACCAAATAGCTGCTGGTGAAGTGGTGCAACGCCCATCTTCTGTGGTAAAAGAATTAATGGAGAATGCCATTGATGCGGGTGCTACCGAAATTCAACTTATCATAAAAGATGGTGGTAAAACACTAATTCAAGTAGTTGACAACGGTAAGGGCATGAGCGGTACAGATGCTCGTTTAAGCTTTGAGCGGCATGCCACATCTAAAATTCAAAAGGCAGAAGATTTGTTCAATTTAAATACCAAAGGTTTTAGGGGAGAGGCACTAGCATCTATTGCTGCAATTGCACATGTAGAAATGCTTACCAAAACTGAAGATGACGAGATTGGTACTAAAATTAAAATTGAAGGCAGTAAAATAGTAACCCAAGAAGTTGTTGTTGCCCCCAAGGGAACTTCAATGTTAGTAAAGAATCTGTTTTTTAATATTCCTGCTAGACGTAATTTTTTAAAATCTGATCAAGTCGAATATCGACATATAGCAGATGAGTTTCATAGGATCTCATTAGCGCATCCGCAAGTAGCATTTAACTTTTATAATAACGGTAGCGATGTATTTCAGTTACCAGATACCGATTTTAGAAAACGTATTGTACATATTTTTGGTAGAAAGACCGATGAGAAGCTTGTACCCGTTGAAGAGGAAACTCATGTAGTAAAAATTTCAGGGTATATTCAAAAACCTGAGTTCGCTAAAAAGAGTAGGGGAGAGCAATTTTTCTTTGCCAATAATAGGTTTATTAAGAGTCCGTATTTGCATCATGCCATATTGGGTGCTTTTGAAGGATTAATTCGTCCGGGTACACATCCGGGTTATTTTTTGAATTTAGAGGTTGATCCAGGTACTATTGATATAAACATACACCCAACGAAAACGGAAGTGAAGTTTGACGACGAGCATACATTGTATGCAATGCTCAAATCTACGGTAAAGCATAGTCTAGGTCAATTTAATGTTGTGCCTGCGCTAGACTTTGAGCAAGATCAAAATTTAGATACTCCGTATTCCTATAAAAATAAACAGGTGGGTATACCTCAAGTGGTGGTAGATTCTTCTTTTAACCCTTTTGAAACTGTGCAACCGTCTAAAGGAAATTCTGGAGGTGGTAGCTATTCAAAACCAAAAGTTGACGGTTGGGAGAATTTATATGTGGGTTTAGAGAATACAGTTGATAATGGAGCAAGCCATTTAGAATTTGAGTCAGAGGTTGTAATTAGTAGTATTTTTGATGATGAAAGAGAAGTACTTGATTATACGACCACTACTTTTCAAATGCGTAAAAAGTATATTATTACGACCATAAAATCTGGTATGGTAGTAATTAATCAAAGTAGGGCGCACCAACGCGTGCTATACGAGAATTTCTTAAAGAACATTACTATAAAAGAAGCTGTAAGTCAACAATTGCTTTTTCCATTGACTTTATCTTTTTCTACTAGTGAAATAAATATCTTAAAAGAGATAAAAGAGAATTTATGTACTGTCGGTTTTGTATTCGGAGAAATAACTGAAGATGGAGTAGAGATTTCTGGTGTGCCTGTTTTAGTAGTAGAAAGCGAAGTGCAAATGATAATGGAGCAATTGATTTCAGATTTCCAACAAGAAGTACCTGGCGATAGTTTTTCTCAAAGTGATATGTTGGCGAAAACATTAGCAAAAACTCTCTCGGTTAAAACAGGGGAAACTTTAGACGAGTTGTCTCAAGTGAAATTGGTTAATGATCTATTCGCTTGTAAGGAAACCACTTTGAGTCCGTTTAACAAAAAAGTTTACATTACAGTTACAGAGAATGATATTGAACGAAAATTTATATAAATGGGAAGAATTACAGATACTATAAAACATTTACTGATTATCAATGTTCTGTTTTTTATCGCTACACAAATGTATGGCGAGCAAATGTACGAGTGGTTCTCGTTATATTTCCCAAAGAATGAACACTTTGAACTATGGCAGATTATAACACATATGTTCATGCATGGTGGCTTTATGCATATACTTTTTAATATGTATGCATTATGGGCTTTCGGTACACCTTTAGAGCGTATGTGGGGCAGAAATAAGTTTTTGTTTTTCTATATCTCAGCGGGTTTAGGTGCAGCTTTAATTCATATAGGTGTTAACTATTACTACTATAATGCCGGCATGAGTGCTCTGATAGATTCAGGAATTTCTGAAAGTAGTATTCTAGAGATTATTAATAGTGGGCAGTATAATACGGAGTGGTATAGCATTGCAGGGAAAGCAACTATCGATAACTTTTTAGGTGCTTTTAATACTCCAGTAGTTGGTGCATCTGGGGCTATTTATGGTATTTTGGTAGCATTTGGAATGTCTTATCCTAATAGCGAGTTGTTTCTTATTTTTCTACCTGTTCCTATAAAAGCAAAATTCTTTATTCCTGTTTTAATTGGCTTGGATTTGTTCTCTGGCGTTACGGGTTACAGTTTGTTTGGTCAAGGTATTGCCCATTTTGCACACGTTGGTGGAGCTTTATTTGGTTTCTTAATGATGTGGTATTGGAAAAAAAATCAGTTTAATGATAAAAGGTGGAACTAAGCTATGGCTCAACCAGATTTAAAATATCAATTTAGTAGATTAAATATTGCAGAGAAGCTCATTGCAGTCAATGTAGTGGTTTTTATTGTAAATGCTTTAATACCATTCTTACTTGGTTTACAAAAAGATACCATTGTTCAATGGTTTGAGCTGCCAAATGATATTGTCGATATCGCTTTTCAACCTTGGTCTATAGTTACCTATTCATTTTTTCATGGTGGTATTGGACACTTGTTTTGGAACATGTTGATGATTTATTTTGTGGGTAGAATATTTTTAAATCTCTTTGATGCAAAACGATTTTTAAATGTTTATTTACTCGGAGTTATTTTAGGCGGACTATTCTTTGTTTTAGGATATAATATCTTTCCTGCATTTTTTGACACGAATGCTTCTTTAATAGGAGCCTCAGCGGGTGCTAGTGCCGTTTTAATATTTATTTGCACCTATCTGCCTAATCAAGAAGTTAGAATCATATTTTTCAACGTAAAGCTTTGGATGGTTGGTGCTGTACTGGTTTTAAGTGATTTAATTCAACTACCTATAAGTAACTCTGGCGGACATTTAGCGCATTTAGGAGGTGCCTTTTTAGGGTACTTATATGCTAGTCAATTAACGAAAGGCAATGATATTGGTTCTGGCTTTTCTAGGTTTATGGATAGTATTGCCAATTTGTTCAAAGGTTCAGAGAAGAAGGCTCCAATGAAAACAGTTTATAAGAATAAAAGCGCAACCCGTAGTAACAGCAATTCTGCGGTAGATTACGATAAGAAAACACATCAAAAAAAGATTGATGCTATTCTAGATAAAATAAGCAAGTCTGGTTATGAAAGCCTTTCAAAGGCAGAAAAAGACTTTTTGTTTAAAGCTGGTAAAGAAAATTAAGCATGAAAAGAATGTCTTTCTTTAAAAAGTTCATGTTGTTTTTAAATGTGATTGCGTCGATTTGTTTGGTTTTGGCTTGCATAGTACCGTATACATCTATAGCTAGTTTGGCATTTATTAGTTTAACGGTGCCTGCATTGGTTATAATAAACATGTTGTTTTTTCTATACTGGTTATTTGGCAAGAAAATTTATATGATGCTATCTCTTTCCATTTTAGTTTTTGGATACTTCACACTTGGTTCTTTTATTGCTTTTAATGGTAAGTCAAAAACTATTGCTGATTCTGATACTATTTCTCTGTTAACTTATAACGCATTGGGTTTTCATAGTAAGTATCATGGGGATTGGGAAAACATCACTAGTCCAGAAGTCGTAGAATTCGTTGAAGGTGAGAATCCTGATATTATTTATTTTCAAGAGTTTGAACCTCATTATGTAAAGGGTGATATGCTCAAGAGCTACCCATTTAAAGCGAATAAGTTTCAGATAAAAGATGGGGAGTCAAGTAAAAATCTAGCCATATTTTCAAAGTTTCAGATTATTAATAATGGAGAATTAGATTTTCCTAATACTTTTAATGGTGGGGTATTTGCTGATATTGTATTTAAAAAGGATACTATTCGTTTTTATAATTTGCACCTGGAATCTTTAAGTATAAGACCTAATTACTTTAAAAGAGAACGTTCAGATAAACTGTTTGTTAGGCTAAGAGATTCTTTTGATAAACAAGAAAGACAATCTGATATTGTAAGAGAGCATATTAAAACAAGTGCCTATCCTGTTATTGTGGGAGGCGATTTTAATAATACACAATTTTCTAAAGTGTATTTTAATGTTAAAGGAGATTTAAAGGATAGCTTCTTAGAATCGGGACACGGATATGGGAAAACCATTAAGTTTTGGAAATTCCCATTTAGAATAGATATGATTTTGGGAGATCCAAGTTTTACTTTCTTATCTCATAAAAATTACAAAATCGATATTTCTGATCATGAACCTATAATGGCAACTTTTAAATTGTCTGGCGAATAAAGTAACAGTCTACGGTATCGGCTAAAATATGTATAAGCAAAGCCAAGCCGATAATTCGTGTCTTCTTATATGCAAATAACAGCGTGTATACGCCGATTGCCCAATAGGTATGTAAAGGGTGAAAGTTTATACTGCATCGATATGGATCAAACATTGGTGTAGCCAAAAGGTGATCAACATCAATTACAATTGCAGATAATAATATAACCGCAGACCAGAGCTTGTTTTCTTTATAGAAATAAATAGCAATTATAATGGGTACAATAAAATGTATTCCATAATGTGCTATGAATCTAATCATTATTAGTGGCTATGAAATCGTGTTTTAGATACTGTATACTATTGGGACCTAGGTTGAACAAGAGATCCAATATGCTTAAATTAGGAGTAAACCCATGTCTATCACCAAATACTTGCGTATAGGGTTCTATATTCAATTGAGGGGTAAACTTAGCACTTATTAAAAATCTCAGATCTATTTTACCTTCAGGGGTGGTCTCATATGCAAGAGTTTTTTCTGTAGGCATTTCTAGTTGAAGACATTCAAATATCGTCTCTATAGTCTTTAAATTAAAGTCAAGAAGGCTTTCATAAGTTTGATGGTAAAGTGGTCTAATATCATCTTCGTAAAACTCAAAGAATGGAGATGTTCTATAGGCTGTTTCTAAGGTGCGCCAATGTTGCCGTTGCCACGGATAAGAATTGTCTATTAAAACATCCTTATATTTTTGTCTGCCATTTGCTCTACCAGCATGAATTATTGGTATGCTCAATATATGCTTGCCTCGGTCATTAGAAATATATGTTCTATTTCTAAACGTCTGTTTTTGGTAATTATCATTTACCTCCCAGCAAATTGGGTGGTGCATAATATAGCTGAACGTTACTATATTCGGAAAATAAGAGGGATGAATTAATTTCACTTTTTATCCTTTTTACGTTTCCAGAACCAATTTCCAACGAAATAAGCTACTAGTAATATTAAGAAATATTTGAAATAAGATTGTGGTTCTCCATCCCCATTCACTGTAGTGAATATACGATCCCATCTTGGTCTCCAGTTGCTAATACCTTCTGTGAAATTATCAAAACTCATCCAGATGAAAATTGGTGTTCCAACAATATGATTATCTGGAACATAACCCCAAGCTCTACTGTCTTCAGAGTGATCTCTGTTGTCACCCATCATCCAAAAATAATCTTGTTTGAAAGTATATGTAGTGGCTGGCGATCCATTAATGCTAATTTGATTTCCAGATACAGAAATTTCATTCTTTTCGTACTCCTTAATAATCTTTTTGTAAAGTGGAAGTACTTTTAAATTCAATTCTACCGTTGCCCCTTTTTGAGGAATGTAAATAGGTCCTAATTGACTATAGTTCCAAGGATAATCAGGACTTTGAGGAAATAAGTTGATGCCTCTTCTTCCTTTTGCTGTAACTTTTTGAACTACAGAATCTATATTTGAGTCATTTCTTAACGAACTTACCATGTCTGCAGTTAAAGGTACTGTACGTTTACGATCGGTAACTTCTTTTAATGCTAATCTATATTTAGATATCACATTCGCAGGAATACCAGATGCCTTTGTGTAAAGTTCTAGTTGTCCGTTTTCGGTTTGATTAAAGCCCATTATATAAGACCTCAATCCATTTACTTGATCTTGGTTCAGCGGATTTGATTGGTATTTTCTAGTAAAATCTGTAATACCTAAATTATCAAGAGTTCTAGACGATACGCCTTTAGAGCTATAGATGTCGTAATCGAATTGTGGTTTGGCGCTTTTTGGTAATTCTAATTGTTTTCCATTAATAAATACATAACCATCGCGGACCTCTAACGAATCGCCAGGTACACCAACACAACGCTTAACATAATTTGATTTTTTATCTATGGGCTTGTCAACGCCTTTTTCTTTCTTGAAAAATACACGAACGGTATCTGCTGGCCAGCTAAATACTACAATGTCATTTCGCTCTACTTTTGAGAAACCAGGTAATCTAAAATAGGGTAGTTGTGGTTTCTTTAAATAAGAAGGAATTCCTAAGCCTGGTAACGTATCATGCACCATTGGTGCTGCAACGGTTGTCATCGGCGTTCTGGCGCCATAGTGAAACTTACTTACGAAAAGAAAATCTCCTACTCTTAATGTACGCTCTAATGATCCTGTTGGTATCACATAAGGTTGAATAAAATAGGTGTGAACTAATGTTGCTGCTACCACTGCGAATAAAATGGAACTTACCCATTCTCCAGCCGCAGTTGTTGGGTGTAGAGATCGGTCTTCAACGTATTTAACATCTAGTGTGTAGTTTACGTAGTAAATGTACAGACCAAGTGTTAATACAACGATCCATGTTTCTAATTTACTGTTTCTGCCAAAGCTTCTTATGGTTTCTACCCATATAACCGGGAACATCAATAGATTGATTATAGGGATAAATAATAATATTACCCACCATTTTGGTCTATTGATAATTTGCATTAAAACTATAGCGTTGTAAACAGGTATTGCTGCTTCCCAAGCTTTTCTTCCTGCTTTTACGTAAAGTTTCCAAGTACCTAAAAAATGTATTACTTGTACAATGAGAATAAAAATAATCCATTGAGTGCCGTTCATATTCTTTAATTTTTATTGAAATAGGATGAATTCTTTTGATGCTAATATGTCATCAATAATTCATAAGTCTTTGAGATTGTTTTTTGTTACGTTTTTAACCTAGGTTTAACACATCTCGCATAGAGAAAACACCTGTTTTACCAATAATCCATTCTGCTGCGGTTACTGCACCTAGGGCAAAACCTTCTCTGTTGTGAGCAGTATGTTTAATCTCAATACTGTCAACAATACTATCGTAGGCAACGGTATGTGTACCGGGTACCGAACCTATTCTTTTAGATGTGATTTTCAAAGTTTCTTTAGATGCACTGTCTAACTTCCATTGCTTGTAATTAGAGTTTGCGATAACACCTTCAGCTAAAGTAATTGCTGTTCCGCTGGGGGCGTCTAGTTTTTGAGTGTGATGTATTTCTTCTAATTCAACGCTATACTCAGGAAGATTTTGCATCATTTTTGCCAAGTAATTATTTAACTCGAAAAAAATATTCACTCCTAAACTAAAATTAGAGGCGTAAATAAATGCACCTTTCTTTTCTTGGCATAAGGTAGTTGCATCTTCATATTTATCTAACCAACCAGTTGTGCCAGATATAATAGGGATATTGTTACTTAAGCATTTTGTTATATTCCCGAAAGCTGCTTCGGGCATACTAAAATCAATAGCAACATCCATTGAGTTGAAGTCAATATCTTGCGTATTATTATCAATTTTGGCTACAATTTCATGACCACGATTTAATGCAATTTGCTCAATCATTTGACCCATTTTTCCGTATCCGAAAAGTGCGATTCTCATTCTTAAAATTTTATAATTAATGCCATTCCGTAATTCGGACTATTGGTTACTTGATTAAAATCAAGATATGGCTCAAAGTCTATACTTAGGTCATCGTCAATATTAAACTGTTTTAAATGTGCGTCAACATTGGCGTCAACTATATTAAGAGCATATAATCCTATAGCTGCAACCAGCCAAAGATCACGATCACTTTGAAAACGTTCTTGTTGAGATTCAAGGTCATCTGTATCTAAATCGGGATCATCACCAACGGCATTATCACCATTTATATCATAATACTCGTCATCCGTAAACCCGGCTTGTCTTCTTATAAAAGCGGTTCTAAATCTTTGATATTGATTATTGTTCCATGCATACATGTAAGCACTACCACCAATAGCACCCCAGACAATAGGGGCTTTCCAATACCGCTTATTGTAAATTTGTCCCATTCCTGGTAGAACTGCGGAGTAAAATGCGGCTTTACTTGGTGCTAATGGATTAAATTCTTTTTTAGTTTTCTTGAGCGATACAGAATCTTTTATAACAATGCCATTTTTTGCAAGGTTAGATTGTACGCTATCTATTTCAGTTTTAGGAATAGAATCCTGCTCTTCTTGAGAAAAGGAAAAATTAATGAATAACAATAATGTACTTAATAATGAAAGATAGCTACGCACCTGTTATCAATTTTTTGATACGGTCAAATTCCTCTTGAGACTTAAATGGTATGGTTATTTTTCCTCTTTCGTTATCAGTAGATTTTATATCCACTTTTACCGATAAGGCATCTGTAAGCTCTTTAATACCCTTTCGTACAAAAACAGAAGCTTCTTTTTTTACTGTTTTTACTACATCGTCAGTAGGCACATCATCCGAATGATAAGCTTTAACGGCACTTTCGGTTTCTCTAACAGACAGGTTGTCAAAAATAATTTTTTCGTAAAGTGATATCTGATCCTGCTTTTTGTCAATATTGACTAACGCTCTACCGTGACCCATAGTTAAAAAGCCATCTCGCATACCTGTTTGTATGATTGGGTCTAATTTTAAAAGGCGCAAATAGTTGGCAATAGTAGAACGTTTTTTACCCACGCGCTCGCTTAATCTTTCTTGAGTAAGATTAATTTCGTCTATAAGGCGTTGGTAAGAAAGTGCTATTTCTATTGGGTCTAAATCTTGACGTTGTATATTTTCAACCAACGCCATCTCTAAAGACTCTTGGTCGTTAGCGATTCGTATATAAGCTGGTATGGTGTCTAAGCCTAAAAGTTTAGAAGCACGATACCTGCGTTCTCCAGATACAAGTTGGTACTCGTTGAAACCTAATTTTCTAACCGTAATTGGCTGAATTACCCCTAATTCTTTAATAGAAGCTGCTAATTCTTTTATAGATTCATCATTGAAATTAGAACGTGGTTGAAATGGGTTTACTTCAATATGTTCTAAATCTAGCTCGATAATATTACCTACAACTTTATCTGCATTCTTATCTGATGCTGTATTTATATCATTCTCCGGATCTTTTAAAAGAGCCGAAAGTCCTCTACCTAAAGCTTGTTTTTTTGTCGCTTTTGCCATACTTAAACCGTCTGCTTATTTTTTTTGACTATCTCGTTAGCCATGTTCAAATAATTTGTTGCTCCTTTACTGGCAGCATCATATTTGATTATACTTTCTCCATAACTAGGAGCTTCACTTAATCTAACATTACGTTGAATTACAGTTTCGAAAACCATATCGCCGAAATGCTTTCTTACTTCATCTACTACTTGGTTAGATAAACGTAACCTAGAATCGTACATGGTCAACAACATACCCTCGATATCTAAATCTGGATTATGTAATTTTTGAACACTTTTTATAGTATTCAATAATTTACCTAGCCCTTCTAAAGCAAAATATTCGCATTGAATAGGTATTATTACAGAATCTGCTGCGGTTAATGCATTCAAGGTTAGTAACCCTAATGATGGCGCACAATCAATTAAGATATAATCGTAATCGTTTTTAAGGTCTGTAATAGCCTTTTTCATCATGTACTCACGCTCTTCTTTGTCAACCAATTCTATTTCAATGGCGACTAGATCGATGTGTGCAGGAATAAGGTCTACATTAGGGGAGGTTGTAGGGATAATAGTTTCTCTCGCAGTTTTGGTATGTTCCATTAGCTGGTATGAACCTAGTTCAACACCATCTACATCAATACCTAACCCAGAAGTTGCATTTGCTTGGGGGTCAGCATCAATTAATAAAACCTTTTTTTCCATTACACCAAGAGAGGCAGCTAAGTTAACTGTGGTGGTAGTTTTACCTACGCCTCCTTTTTGATTGGCTATAGCAATAATCTTGCCCATGTTCAAAGTAAGTTAGGTGGTAAAAATACAATTATTTATGGGGCTAATGAAAGCTTTTTGTTAACACTAAGTGAATAAGCACTTACTTTTCTTTAATAAAGCGTTAAACTTTTAATTATGAAATGGTTAAGCCGCTGATTATTGTGTAGTATGTAGAAAGACTAAAACTTATTAAAAGGATATCAAAAACTATTCTTTATCCTTGATTTTTAAACTATCCTCGTATTCAATAAGATAGATTTCTTCATTTTTTTTCTTCAAATAATACTCTTCTCGAGCAAAGCGCTCAAGCTCATCTTCGTCAGATAATTTTTCGATAATTTTTTTATCCCGAGCAATTTCATCTTTCAAGAAATCTTGGGTTTTTTCTAGTTTTTTTATTTCCTTTCTCAATTCTAAATGAATTAGAAGTGAATTTGTGTCAAAAAAAAGCATCCAAACAAGAAAAACGGACAATACTAATACATACATATTAGTCATGACTTTAAACCATTTTTTTTGTTTTAAATCTTTGAATGCCATTACTCTTGCATTATTTTTTCATTAATAATACTCTTAACTATTTCAACGGCAACAGTATTATATTTATTATTCGGAATAATAATATCTGCATATTCTTTTGTTGGCTCAATGAACTGCTCATGCATTGGCTTAATTACAGATTGGTATTTTTCTATAGTTTCATCTAAATCCCAACCTCTTTCATTGACATCTCTTTTTAATCTTCTAATCAATCTTTCATCTGTGTCAGCATGCACGAATATTTTAATATCGAACATTTTGCGAATAGCAGAATTGGTCATAATTAAAATACCTTCTACGATAATAACCTTTGTAGGGTGCGTAAGTATAGTCTTTGCCGTTCTGTTACATTCTAAAAATGAGTATACAGGTTGTTCGATAGATTCTCCGTTTTTTAAAGCAATTAAATGCTGCTCAAGTAGTGCAAAATCTATAGAACTAGGGTGGTCAAAGTTAGTTTTGCGTCTCTCTTCAAGAGATAAATGAGATAGGTCGTTATAGTACGAATCTTGTGAAATTACCCCAACTTCTTCATTAGGTAATTCATTTATAATTTGATTTACTACTGTGGTTTTTCCACAACCTGTTCCACCGGCAATACCTATAATCAGCATACATTGTAATTTAATGCAAAAGTACATATTTGAATTTCAAAAATGCATAAACTCAAAAATCAACTTTTAATAACATTGCATGAATTGTTAAGCCTTATTTTTGCAGGATGCAGAATGAACAGGTAAAACCGAATTTTGAGTTTGTCGCGTTAATGGCTTCTTTAATGTCAATTGTTGCGTTAACTATTGACGCAATTTTACCGGCAATGGCAGATATTGGTATATCTATCAATAGTCTTGATCCTACACAGAATCAATTGCTGGTAACCATGATTTTTTTAGGTTTGGGGGTGGGGCAGTTGTTCTTTGGTCCGCTTTCAGATAGTCTTGGTAGAAAACCAATTGTTTATATAGGGTTTACTGTTTTTTTGATAGCTAGTATCATTTGTTTGTTAGCGCCAAATCTTGAAATTATGCTTGTAGGGCGTGTGTTACAGGGTATTGGTTTATCAGCACCAAGAACTATAAGTATTTCTATCATACGTGATACGTATCGTGGGGATTATATGGCAAAAATTATGTCTTTTGTAACTGCCTTTTTTATTTTAGTTCCTGTTGTGGCGCCTGCAATTGGTAAAGCCGTAATGGGTATTACAGGTTGGCAAGGTATCTTTTATTTGCAGCTATTTTTTGCTTTGTTAGTGGGGATTTGGTTTTATAAAAGACAGGCAGAAACATTACATCCAGAATACAAAGTACCTTTCTCTTTTCACGTATTTGTTAGAGGAACTAAAGAAATTATTAGACATAAAGAAACGGTTTCATGCACCATGATATCAGGATTTATTACTGGTTCTTTTTTGGTGTATTTAAGTTCTGCTCAACATGTTTTTGAGGAGCTTTATGGGTTGACGGAAACATTCCCTTATGTATTTGCAGGTTTGGCACTATCGGTTGGTTTTTCAACTTTAATGAACGGAACCTTGGTATTGCGTTTTGGTATGCGAAATTTATCTTTTGTAGCTTTAGTGGCTTTTACTTTTATAGCCTTGTTATATAGTGTGTTATTTTTTGGGTCTAAGGACCCTAGCATTACTATCTTATTGATATTTCTTTCGCTACAGTTTTTGTGTTTAGGATTTATTTGGGGTAATATGCGATCTATTGCAATGGAGCCTATTGGTCATATTGCAGGTATTGGTGCTGCGATTACCGGATTCATCTCTACCATTCTTTCTATACCGATATCAATTTTTGTAGGTAGTTTTATCGAAGATTCTGTCTGGGCACTTTTTGCAGGCTTAGGTGTATGCGGACTCATATCTGTCGCACTATTTATGACCTTTAAAACGCGACCTCTTTTTGCTAGCAATCGTGCATTTACCACCTAGACTTAGATGGGCAATTTTTTATTATAAAATGTCTTTTCCTTTATTAGGACAATTTTAAATTTATCCATTGCAATTTATACATGCTATATTACAGAATACACTATAATGTTTTGATTTTAAATGTTATACCATTAATTTGAACTTTAGAAAATGTTCTTTAAAGTTTAAAATTAATTTTGTTTGAAATTTCGGCAAGAGTTAAGAATAGTATTTGGGATTTTTGTAGCACTTCTTTTTTATGGTTGTAAACAACAGGTGTCGAATGCAGAGATAGCATCTTTAAATCTTTTAAGAGGTGATTTGAAATTGTGTGGAAATGGGCAGTTTGGTGATGTCAATTTTTCAGAATCCTGTAGTTATGAGACGCGAAAGACTTTTAATTTAGCCATTTCATTATTGCATTCTTTTGAATACGGAGAAGCCGAAAAGGCTTTTGCACAGGTGCTTGATGCAGATCCCAATTGTGCTATGGCTTATTGGGGTGTAGCTATGAGTATTTATCATGGTTTATGGGCGCCACCAGAAACTATTGTATTAAAAAAAGGAATGAAACTACTCGATATTGCAGAAAAATTACCTAAGTCTAAAAAAGCAGAAGATTACTTAAATGCCATTGGTACTTTTTATAAGGATTGGGATACCTTGGACAACCAATTAAGGAAAGAAAATTATGCCAATGCAATGTATAGTATGTATACAACGTATAAGGATGATGCCGAAGTGGCTATTTTTTATGCATTAGCACTAAGGGCATCAGCGATACCAACAGATAAAAGTTATGCCAAACAACGGGAGGCTGGCAAAATATTGGATGCGTTATTTGTTAAAGAACCTAATCATCCAGGAATTGCCCATTATATAATTCATTCTTACGATTATCCAGAATTGGCAGATCTTGGTTTAAGCACCGCACGGCGGTATGCGAATATTGCACCAAATTCAGCGCATGCACAACATATGCCTTCTCATATTTTTACGAGGTTAGGCCTTTGGAAGGAAAGTGTCGCTACCAACTTAAATTCTGCATCATCGGCAATATGTTATGCGGAAATTATAGCGCCTGGGGAACATTGGGACGAAGAAGTGCATGCAATGGGCTATTTGGTATATACTTATTTGCAACAAGGAGAAAACGAAAAAGCAAATGAACAATATGAATATCTTAAATCGTTCAAGAAAATATTTCCACCAAATTTTAAAATTGCATATACAGCAGCAGCTATACCGGCTCGTATAGCAGTAGAAAATAAAAACTGGCAGGAGGCATCTAATCTTACATTGCCACAATTACCAGAACTGGATTGGGAAAAATTTCCATGGCAACAATCCCTACTTCATTTTGCAAAGGCTTTAGGTACGATACATACAGATAATCTCAAGGAAACCGAAAAAGAACTTGCTATGCTAAATTCTTTTAAAGAGGAGTTGATTGTCGCTAATGATCCTTACAAAGCTAATCAGGTTGAAATCCAGATAGAAACTATTAAAGCATGGTTACAATTTAAAAGGGGGAATGTTGATCTGGCTTTAGAGTTAATGGAGAATGCTACTCAACTAGAAAGCCTAACAGCAAAACATCCGGTAACTCCTGGCGAGATTTTACCAGCAGATGAGTTGTTGGCAGATATGTTATTACTTGCAAAAAGACCTAAAGAAGCTTTAGATGTTTATGAACTGAATTTAAAAAGAAGACCCAATAGATTTAACGGGTTATTTGGTGCAGCTTCTTCTGCCCAACAGTTGGGTGATATGGATAAAGCTATTTTTTATTACAAGGAGCTATTGAATTCTACGGCGAATAGTAATAGCGAAAGAAAAGAAATCCTTCAAGCAAAAGAATTTTTGGGTAAAAAGGTTTTATTATGATGCGTATATACTTTTTTGCGGGTATAATTTCAATCTTATTATATTCATGTGCTAATAAAATGAAGGGTGATTTACCTATTTATCAACCCAAAGATTTTAATGAGAACTTGGTAGATGTTAGTTTAAGGAATACGGAAACGAACCACACCGTTTCAGATTTTGAGTTATTGAATCAAAATGGTGAACTAGTAACCCAAGAAGATTATGAGGATAAGGTATATGTGGTTGATTTCTTTTTTACAAGGTGTCCAAGTATTTGCCCAGCAATGGCAAATAATATGATTAAAATTCAGAACGAATTTATCGAAAATAAAGAAGTAATGTTACTATCACTTTCTGTAAGTCCAGAAATTGATAGTATTCCCGTACTTCGAAAATATGCCGATGATAAAGGTGCCGTAGATTCAAAATGGAATATTACAACAGGAAAGAAAAGTCACATTTACGCATTGGCACGTAAAAGTTATTTTGCTGTAGTAGAACAAGGTGATGGCGGATTACAGGATTTTATACATACCCCCAATTTTATTTTAGTGGATAAAAAACGGCAAATTAGAGGAATTTATAATGGTACTGAAGATGAAGAGATACTTCGTTTAATTCAAGATTTAAGAACCCTTACTGGCTCAAAATAGGAAACATTTTACAAAAAAAATCATATAAAATGAAATTCATTTTTTTATACTTAATTATTTCTCTTGTTACATTAACTGGTTGTAAGAATAAGGGTAATACACACGATATTTCAAACAGACCCTTTATAGCTTGTGCCCCCATCAAAACAGATATAACATGGTATCAATCTGATAATATCGCTCCACTTATCGAAGGGTTGGATGTTATGGAATTTCCTGTAACTACCAATAACAGGCTAGCACAAAAATATGTAAACCAGGGAATGGTTTTGGCGTACGGATTCAACCATGCAGAGGCGGCAAGATCTTTTTACTATGCAACAAAATTGGATCCAAACTGTGCGATGGCATATTGGGGGTTTGCATATGTCTTGGGACCTAATTATAACGCAGGAATGGAACCGGACAATTATTACAGGGCTTATGTGGCAATTCAAAAAGCACTTGTATTGTCTAACGCTGATGTGTCTCAGAAAGAGAAGGCTCTAATTAATGCACTATCCAAAAGATATGTGCAATTTCCATTGGAAGAGAGGAGCGAGCTAGATTTGGAATATTCAAATGCTATGCGCGAGGTTTATAAAAACTATCCAAATGATGCAGATGTGGCAACAATGTTTGCAGAATCTATAATGGATATGCATCCATGGGATCTTTGGGATAAAAGTGGGAGCCCCAAAGAATGGACTACTGAAATAATGTCTGTCATAAATGAAACTTTGGTAATAGATTCAAAGCATCCAGGCGCACACCACCTAAATATACATTTGTTAGAAGCTTCTCCTACTCCAGAAGTTGCACTTAAAAGTGCTCAAGTTTTTGATGATGATTTAGTACCTGGAGCAGGACATCTCATTCATATGCCATCTCATGTATACATTAGAACAGGTGATTATCATAAAGGAACATTGTCAAATATGCGAGCTATATCTGTAGATAGCAGTTATGTTGCTGCTTGTAATGCTCAGGGCGCATATCCTCTTGCATATTTTCCACATAATTATCATTTCATGTCGGCTACTGCAACTTTAGAGGGTAATAGTGAATGGGCTTTAAAAGCTTCAAAAAATGTAGCTAAACATTCTAGTACAATACTTATGAAAGAGTCTGGTTGGGGTACGTTACAGCATTTTTATACAATACCATATTATGTAAATGTAAAATTCGGTAAATGGAGAGAGATATTGAAAATGCAAAATGAAGTACCAACTTTGAAATATCCTTCGGCAGTTTTAAATTATGCAAGAGGAATGGCTTTTTTGGGGTTGAACCAGGTAGAAAATGCTAAAAAAGAATTGCTTTCATTAGAAGTAATTGCAATGGATGATAGTTTGAAAGAAATCTCTATTTGGGAAATCAATTCTGTGGATGTTTTAATTCAGATAGCTGAACGAGTTCTGAAAGCTGAAATTTTGGCTAGAGAATTCAAATACCAAGAAAGTATTTTTTTATTGAAAGAAGCTATAAATCTCGAAGATAGTTTGAATTATAATGAGCCACCAGATTGGTTTTTTTCTGTTCGTCATTATCTAGGTGCAATTCAAATTGAAGCAGAATTGTATAAAGATGCGATCATTACCTATGAAGAAGATTTGGTTAGATTACCTAAAAATGGATGGGCATTACATGGTTTGAAACTGGCTTATAAGAAACTTGATAATCAAAATATGGTCAAAAAAATTGAGGGACAAAGAGCAGAAAGTTGGTTTACAGCAGATATTCAATTATCTACTTCTCGTATTAAATAAACATTCACCAAGCTCGAGATGTATAAGAGTTGGTGAATTTTTAAATATCGGTTTTATTAAATAGAATTTAAAGCGAATTATCCATAATTTCTTGAACAACCTCTGGGTTCAATAATGTACTTGTATCCCCTAAATTACTAGTGTCGTTACTAGCTATTTTACGAAGAATTCTACGCATAATTTTACCACTACGTGTTTTAGGAAGTCCGTTTACAAACTGAATCTTATCCAGTTTTGCAATGGGGCCTACATGTTCTGTAATCTGTTGATTGATTTCTTTTCTTAGGTTATCGCGATCTCTGCTCTCTCCTGTTTCCTTTAAAATAACATATCCGTAGAGTGCATTTCCTTTTACATCATGTGGGAAACCTACAATCGCAGATTCTGCTACTGCTGGGTGTTCATTGATAGCATCTTCAATTGGTGCAGTACCTAAATTATGACCAGATACAATGATGACATCATCAACACGACCTGTTATTCTGTAATATCCTACGGCATCTCTTAAAGCACCATCACCCGTAAAGTACATATTTTCATATGCTGAAAAATAAGTGTCTCTATATCGGTCATGATTTCCCCAGATAGTTCTTGCTATCGATGGCCAAGGGAATTTAATACATAAGCGACCTTCTACTTGATTTCCTTTTATCTCTTTGGCGTTCTCATCCATTAAGGCAGGTTGAATACCAATAAATGGTAGGGTTGCGTAAGTCGGAGTGGTAGGGGTTACATACGGAATAGGGGTAATCATTATACCGCCAGTTTCAGTTTGCCACCAAGTATCAACAATGGGGCTGTTCTTTTTGCCTACGTTGTTATTGTACCAATGCCAAGCTTCCTCATTAATAGGTTCACCCACAGAACCTAAAACTTTTAGACTAGATAGGTCGTGCTTTTCAACATATTCTAAATTTTCTTTAGCCAAAGCTCTAATAGCTGTTGGAGCGGTGTAAAACTGATTTACCTTATGTTTTTCAATCACCTCCCAAAAACGTCCAAAATCTGGATAGGAGGGTACTCCTTCAAACATCAATGTGGTTGCTCCGTTGGCTAACGGTCCATAAACGATATAAGAATGACCGGTTATCCACCCGATATCGGCCGTACACCAATACACATCATGTTCTTTGTATTGAAATACGTTTTTAAAAGTATAGGCTGTATAAACCATATAACCCGCAGTGGTATGTACCATTCCTTTAGGGGTACCTGTAGATCCTGAAGTGTATAGAATAAACAATGGGTCCTCAGCATCCATGATTTCTGCAACACAATCTGCATAGGCTTCATCTAGCAATGGTTGTAACCATTTATCTCGCTTTTCTTCCATGTGAATCTTGGAGCCTGTACGTTTTACTACTAAAACATTTACAACACCTGGGCACGCTTCTAAAGCTTTGTCAACGATTCCTTTTAGGTCAATTGATTTATTACCTCGAAACGATCCATCTGATGTGATTACAAGTTTACAGTCAGAATCATTAATACGCGTTGCAACAGCATGTGAAGAGAAGCCTGCGAACACTACAGAGTGTATTGCTCCAATACGAGCACATGCCAAGAGGGCTACCGAAAGTTCTGGAATCATTGGTAAATAAATACAAACACGGTCCCCTTTCTTTACGCCATGGTCCAATAACACATTTGCCATACGACACACACGTTCATGTAATTGTCTATAGGTAATATGAATTGCTTCTTCATCAGGATTGTTAGGTTCGAATATGATAGCCGTTTTTTCACCTCTTGTAGGTAAATGACGATCTAAACAGTTTTCGGTAATGTTTAATTTAGCACCTTCGAACCATTTTATTTCGGGTTTTTTAAAATCCCAACTAAGAACACTGTCCCAGCGCTTACGCCAAACAAAATGTTCTTCGGCAATTTCTTCCCAAAACGCTTCAGGATTACGGACCGATTTTCGATAGACTTGATAATACTCCTCCAGATGTTTAATGTGGTAATTACTCATGGTATGCGTTAATTTAGTATGCAAAGGGTGTTGAAATCCTTTGGTTGTTGTTGAATGTTGATTTGTTTAAAATTAATGACCTGTGACTTCACCTGCACCACTGGGTATTCTTATGTTTTCTACAATTTCTTGAACATCTTCAGGTGGCTCTGGGGTAAATTGTAAAACAATAATTGCTACAATAAAGTTAGCAATCATAGCGATACTACCAAACCCTTCTGGTGAAATACCAAACCACCAATCTTCAGGAGTTCCACCACCAAACCAGCCGAATTTAAACTTAGTCATATAGAACAGCATAAGAATGATACCGACTACCATTCCGCTAATGGCTCCTTCTTTATTCATTTTTTTATAAAATATACCTAGAACAATTGCTGGGAAGAAAGATGCCGCTGCCAAACCAAATGCCAGTGCTACTACCGCAGCTACAAATCCAGGCGGATTTATTCCAAAATAACCGGCAATTACTACAGCTACTGTTGCTGCGCCTCTAGCGACCCATAATTCTGCTTTGTCAGAAATATTTGGTTTAAATACTTTCTTCACTAAATCATGAGAAACCGATGCCGAAATAACTAGCAATAACCCTGCTGCTGTTGAAAGCGCTGCAGCTAATCCACCAGCGGCTACTAAGGCAATTACCCAAGCTGGTAAATCTGCAATTTCAGGATTCGCCAATACCATAATGTCATTATCTATGGTTAACTCATTTTTGGTTTTATCAGCTACATATTGAATTTTGCCATCTTCATTCTTATCATCAAAAGAAAGTAATCCGGTTTCTTCCCAGTTTTTAAACCAAACTGGCATGCTTGAGTATTCTTCGTTACTTACTGTGTTAATAAGATTGGTTTTGGCAAATACAGAAACAGCTGGTGCCGTAGTATATAGAATAGCAATTAGTAGTAGTGCCAACCCGGCAGATTTACGCGCATCTTTTACTTTTTTAACGGTAAAGAATCTAACGATTACATGAGGTAATCCTGCGGTACCTACCATCAAAGCTAAAGTAATAGCAAAAATATCTGTTACTGATTTAGATCCATCGGTGTATTCATTGAACCCGAGTTCTGTTGATAATCCGTCTAACTTATCTAGTAAAAATGTTCCAGAGCCATCATTTAATGTTGATCCCATACCTAATTGAGGAATCGGGTTTCCGGTCATTTGAATAGAAATGAAAATTGCAGGAACCATAAAGGCAAAAATCAACACACAATACTGAGCTACTTGTGTATAAGTGATACCTTTCATTCCGCCTAGAACGGCATAAAACAAAACGATAATCATACCAATGATAACACCTGTATCGATATCTACTTGAAGGAATCTAGAGAAAACGACCCCTACACCGCGCATTTGCCCTGCGACATAAGTAAATGATACAATAAGTGCGCAAATTACAGCTACAATACGTGCTGTTTTTGAGTAGTATCTGTCACCTATAAAATCAGGTACTGTGAATTTTCCGAATTTACGTAAATAAGGTGCTAAAAGTAATGCTAGTAATACATAACCCCCTGTCCAGCCCATTAGGTATACTGAGCCGTCATAACCAGCGAAAGAAATTATACCTGCCATTGAAATGAACGAGGCGGCAGACATCCAATCGGCTGCAGTTGCCATTCCGTTTGCAAGTGGTGAAACTCCGCCACCGGCAACATAAAAATCTTTTGTGGATCCAGCTCTTGAATAGATCGCGATTCCTATGTAAAGGGCGAAGGTAGCTCCTACTAAAATATACGTCCAGGTTTGAACACTCATAATGTGGTTTTTTGGTGGTGGATGGTTATGCTGTTATTCGTTGTAGCCGTATTTTTTATCCAATTTGTTCATGAGCCTTACATAAACAAAAATCAGAATTACAAATACATAAATGGATCCTTGCTGCGCAAACCAAAAGCCCAGTTTGAAACCTCCGATTTTAATGGTATCTAAAGCTTCTTTAAATAAAATGCCTGCCCCAAAGGAAACAACGAACCATATAGCTAATAAAATGAATAAGTAACTAACATTTTCTTTCCAGTAAGCGGTTGCTTTCTTTTGTTTTTCTGACATGTCTTTTTTGGTTTTATGAAGTGAATATCCTAAGAATTCATCGAGGGAAACTTCAAGTAAAAAATAATATGCTACAGCGGTAAATCGCTTTGTATTTAAATCTCGATTATCGAGTAAATTAGGTAAAAAAGTTTAATTGGGTATGAACAATACTCCACTCGAAGAATCTTTTTTTGCCCCGGTAACGGATGAAAGTACATTTGTTAATTGTTCTACTCTTAAAACACCCATTAAAGCAAATACCAATGCTTCTTTAAATTCTATGATTATTTTTTCTGGCACAACTAGCTTGGTAGTGCTACCTAACTTTTGTTGTAAGGTATCCATTAAAAAGCCGTTCAATGCACCACCACCTGTAACCAATAATTGTTGCTTGTCGTGTTTGAAATTGAGATTGATTTGTTGTGTTACCTTATCGCATATATGGTTAATGCTTGTATAAAGTAGATTTTCTATGGTATCATCGGTATTTTCAACTATAGGTACAACTTCTTCTAAAAACCATTCATAGCCAATCGATTTCGGGTGTGGTAATAAATAATATTTTAGATTGTTTAATTGCTTTAACATTTTAGTGTTAATGCTGCCAGAACGTGCTAGTTTGCCATCCTCGTCGTATTCTAAGTCAACTTTTCTGGTGATATAGTTTAGAATCATATTTGCCAAACCAATATCATATGCTATTCTCTTGTCCTTTACTTCAAAAGACACATTGCTGATACCGCCAAGATTTAAACAATAATCATATTCATTGAAAAACATACGGTCACCTATAGGTACTAGTGGAGCACCTTGTCCGCCAAGTGCCAAATCGTTTGTTCTGAAATCTGTAATTACTTTAATGCCTGTAGCGTTTGCCAAATGTTGCCCTGAACCTACTTGAAACGTAAGACCCATTTCTGGTCGGTGATGGGTGGTGTGACCGTGACTTGCTATGTATTCTACATCTAATTTATTCTCGTTTATAAATATCGAGGTTTGCTCACCTAGCCAAGTACCGTATGTGTTATGCAGTTCTATAAGTTTTTCTGCAGATAGACTAATAGCATCTTTAAGGGTATTTAGCATATCTGATGAATACGTAATACTTTTAGTTTCTTTAATATCAAATTCCCAAACCCCATTTTTCTCCCAAATGTGGCAATAAGCTAGATCAAGACCATCTAAAGATGTACCCGACATGAGACCAATAATTTTATATATTTTCATTTGGATGTTTTATAATACAATGAATTAGTTTAATAAAACTGGCAATTTTCCTTTTGCTTCAAGGTTGTCTAAAAAATGCTCAGTTGCAACATCTTGAAACTCCTTGAAATTCTGATATGCAATTACAGTTGCCGCTGTTTTATGGGTATTGAAAAATTTCAATGCATACGGATTACCGAAGTGATACAGAACAACATTTTTAGAGGCTATCAGTTCATTTATAAAATCGATTTCGGCATCAAAGAATCCGAAATTGTTGGTTGGTTTTATTTGTGGGGGAGTAAGGAGTAGTAGAATTTCTGTTTCTTGTTCAACTTCCTTTTTCATTTCTAAGATATTATCTAAAATATCTTGTTTCGTTTGGTCGGCTCCAAATCGCTTCATGGTCAACGTGCAAAAATCTGTAGTTTTAAATGCTGCAATATCTGCAGCTGTACCATGATGTAAAGTCAAAGAGTTTTCTGCTATTTTTCTATTTAAAGAACTTGGATCGGTCAGTTCAAGCGTTAAATCTTCTTTTAAAATTACTTTTTCTTTCAGCTGCCAAATGCGTTCAATGCTTTTGTTAATTTGAGTTTCAGTAGCATTTTTTAAGATATGCTGAATACCTTCTTCTATATGTTCAGCAAAACATAATATGTCATTACCAGCGTCAAAAGCCAACCATTCTAATTCTCCTTTAATAGGGTAATGTTTTGACACCGCGTGCATATTTAGCGCATCTGAAATAACTACACCGTCAAATCCCATTTCGTTTCTTAGTACACCGGTTATAATGTCTTTATTAATGCTTGAAGGTAATTGTGGAGTAGTAGTTAAAGCGGGAACGGATAAATGCCCTACCATAACAGAATCGACACCTTCATCTATTAATTTTTGAAAAGGATACAATTCATTTTCAATAAGTTCTTCTTTCGATTTATCAATAACGGGTAAACCCAAATGCGAATCTGTAGCGGTATCTCCGTGACCTGGGAAATGTTTAATGCTAGTAAGTACACCTTCACTTTGGGTACCTTTTACAAATGCAGTTGCCATGTTAACTACATTGTTTTTGTCATCGCCAAAAGAGCGATAACCGATTACAGGGTTATTAGGGTTCGTATTGATATCTACTACAGGCGAAAGATTCCAATGAATACCTGCTGCTTTGCAGTCTTTTGCAATCTGCTTGCCAACTTCAAAAACTAATGCTTCGTTATCAGCATTTGAGCCAAGAGTTATAGCATATGGGTATTGCGGAGTATTTTCTATTCGCATGGCCAATCCCCATTCGGCGTCAATAGAAATCAGTAGGGGATAAGTAGCTGCTTTTTGATATCTCTTGATGAGGTTTTTTAAGGTGTCAAAACTATTTTCATTGACAACTATTTTTTTCTTGGCTTCAAAATTGGTCGCAGCACTCGCTCTGGAGTGAAAGAAGCAGAGTCCGCCGACATGGTGCTCAGAAATCAGTTTTTCCAATTGCTGAATTTCCTCCTCGGTGTCATTTATAAAAGCTGCAGGCATAAAAAACTGTCCAACTTTTTCAATCAAAGAGAGTTTTTCTATAGCTTCTTTTGTAGGTATCATATTATTCATTGGGAAGTGTTGTTTTTTTGCCGAAATCTGCCGGATAAGAAATGAATTTTAAAAGGAATAGTGCGGGCAAGGCAGCAATTACTACCCAAACAAAGAAGCCATCATAACCCAGCCATTGTTGAATATAGCCGCTTACCATACCTGGTAGCATCATGCCCAGCGCCATAAAACCAGTAGCTATGGCATAATGCGAAGTTTTCGACTTGCCATCTGCAATGTAGATGAGGTACATTAAAAAGGCAGCAAAGCCGAATCCGTAGCCAAATTTTTCAAAAATCACCGTTGCCGTTACTGCATATATATTAGTGGTATTTGTCACCGCCAGTATCGCATATAAAATATTCGGTAGGTTTAATGAAAGCACCATTGGTAGCATCCATTTTTTTAACCCATCTCTAGAAATTAAAACACCTCCTAAAATTCCGCCTATGGAAAGAAAAATAACACCTGCTGTACCGAAAATAGTTCCTAGCTGTTCTGTGGAATATCCTAATCCGCCTTTATCGGGAGAATCAAGAAGAAAGGGTGATGTCATTTTTACTAATTGGGATTCGCCTAATCGGTAGGTGAGTATAAACGCCAGCGCAATACCGATACCTGGTTTTTTGAAAAAAGTGGCAAATACTTCTAAGAACCCTGCAGGCTTTTCTTTTTCTTCCGTGCTTTCAGATTCATATTTTGGAGTTACAAAGAAGTTGGCAACTGTCATGATCAACATTAAAAATGCTGCTGCCGACATGGTTACGCTCCAAGCTTTTGTATTGTCACCATATTTGTTTTCTAAAAATCCTGCTAAAACAACGATTAATCCTTCGCCAGTTACCATTGCTAGTCGATAGAAAGTACTTCGCATACCTACGAAGAAAGATTGTTTCTTTTCGGTTAAACCCAACATGTAATATCCATCTGAGGCAATGTCGTTAGTTGCCGATGCAAATGCCGCCATCCAAAAACAGGCTAATGATGATATGAAAAACATATTGGTCGGTAAAGTCAAACCAACGCCCAATAACGAAATGGCAATTAATAGTTGCATGGCTAAAAACCATTTACGCTTCGTGCTTTTTAAATCCACAAACGGACTCCATAATGGTTTCAATACCCATGGTAAATACAATAAACTGGTATATAACCCAATGTCTTCATTGCTGACACCTAGTTTTTTGTACATAATTACCGAAACGGTAACCACCAAAACATAAGGCAATCCTTGTGTGAAATATAAAACCGGAACCCATGCCCAGGCACCCTTATCTTTTTGAATCATTTTTAAGATTATTCTTTAGGTTGATAACTGTTGGTTTCGTTTCTGCACTATAAAAATCAATAAAGCTGATGCTGTAAAATGATTTACGGTAATCTGATTTTGATATGCGGATGGAATTAGAATTCGCTGCCACTAAATTTTTAGATAGTAATTTTTTAATAGGATATTCTTCTTTTACCTTTCTACCAGCCCTGTAAAGAAGTACATAACGATAGCTTCTTAAATCATCATATTCTAGAATGACCTCATCACCATCTAATGAAACATCTAATAGTTTAGGTGATGTTGAAATATGATTTTTTGCCAGTGAAGAAACAGGATTCAAAGCTGGTAACTTGTAATATTTCTTATGAATATATTCAACTACATCATCATTATTGCTCATTAAAGATTTAGCACTGAACATGATGTTTCCTTTTATTTGTGGAGTTTCTCGTACGAGTTCTAATTGATTAGGTATTTCTTTAATATCATCCCAAGCTTTATCGCTGTTGTTTCTGATTTTATACGGACCGTTACCTACATATAGGTTAGTGCCATAATTGTTTTTAGACCACCAGTCTACAATTTTTGTATGAGAGGCTACAGGTAAATCCATACTCCAATATACTTGGGGAGCTAGGTAATCGATCCATCCTTTTTCCATCCAAAGTAAAGGGTCTGCGTATAAATCTTCGTAAGTGGTTTGCCCTGCTTTAGTATCTGATCCTTTTGGGTCGGTGGAATTGTTTTTCCAAACCCCGAACGGACTAATACCGAACTGTACCCATGGCTTAATCGATTTTATAGTTTTGTGAGATTGACTTACAAGAGAATCTATATTGCTACGTCGCCAGTCATCAATAGTCTGATCTTTTTGTGCGTAAGTTTCAAAAGTTAAAGAGTCATTAAAAACTTCATCTTTAATGGTGTACGGATAAAAATAATCATCGAAATGAATGGCATCTATATCATATGTAGTAACTAATTCTGCAATGATATTAGAAAAATGCTTGCGTACCTCTGGTAGCCCAGGGTTGTAGTAGTTCTTTTTGCCATAATGCACTATCCACTCTGGGTGAGTACAGTAGTCATGATTCTCAGAAAGGACTTCGAAATTTTCATCGAAAGTTGCTCTGTACGGATTCAGCCATGCGTGGAACTCCATACCACGTTGGTGAGCTTCGTTAATCATCCATTCAAGAACATCTGTGTTCCACTTTGGTGCCTTACCTTCTTTACCGGTCAGAAATCGGGAATAGGGTGCGAAATCAGATTCATAAAAAGCATCACCTGCAGCACGAACTTGTACGATTACTGCATTGTAATTTTCTTTTTCGTAAAAGTCTAAAATTTTAAGATAGTCAGCTTTTTGCTTCTCAGAAGTATCATTGCCATTTTTTGGCCAATCGATATTGACGACCGTAGCGATCCATACACCTCTGAATTCTCTCTTCGGGTGTTTTTCGTACGATTGAAAAACTCCGCAAGAATTAAGAAGTAAAAGTAGTAGGGTGATTAGTGTTAGTTGTTTTGTCATAAATGTAAAAAAGGCCCATTTTAAAACTAAAAATAGTCCTTTTAATTCAATTTAGTTGTTAGTTAAATTTATGTCTTACAAAGGCCTCCATAGCAGCGTATGATGATAAGCCCATTGCTTTGTATTTATTGGCGGTATCGCGGTTTCTTTCTTCTGCACGCATCCAGAATTCTCTAGAATCATCTCCTTGAAACATTACTCCGTCTTTTTGAGATTGGTGACAGAAAATAGCATATCGCTTTTTCAACACTTGCCCCGGACTCATAGGTACTGTCATTTCAATTTCATTGATATCCCACTCATGCCAAGCACCTCGGTATAGCCATACCCAGCAATCTTTCATAAATGATTCTGATTTTAATTCTTCGCACGCTGCAAATACAGCATCTAAACAAACCTTGTGTGTACCATGCGGATCAGCTAAATCGCCAGCTGCATAAATTTGATGAGGTTTTATCTGTTTGATAATATCTACTACTATCTTAATATCTTCTTCAGATAAGTTTTTCTTCTTTATCGTACCTGTTTCATAAAACGGAAGATCTAAAAAGTGTACGTTTTTATCATCAAGTCCCATATACCTGGTTGCGGCATATGATTCTCCTCTTCTTATTTTTCCTTTCAGATTTCTAACCTCTGGAGCATCTATGCGTGTTTCGTTTTTCTCTGCTATAGATTTTATAATATTTTCAGCCTCATCAGACGGATTAATTTGCATGGCTATTTCTGCATATTTTCTAGCATCGGTATCTGAAACTGCAATGTTTCCAGAAGTTTGATACACAATATGTACATCATGACCTTGCTCGACTAACCTGTCAAAAGTGCCGCCCATAGAAATAACATCATCATCTGGGTGTGGACTAAATATGATTACTCGTTTTTTAGCCGGTGTGGCACGTTCTGGTCTGTGGTTATCATCAGCATTTGGCTTTCCGCCTGGCCAACCCGTAATGGTATGTTGTAATTTATTGAACATTTCAATATTCAGGTCATAAGAATCATCTAAGGCTAAAAGATCAGCCATACCGTTATCGTTATAATCTTTGTCTGTCAAACTTAATATGGTCTTGCTTGTGTTTTCGCACAGCCAAACCATTGCTTTTGCTTTTAGCTCTTCTGTCCATTCGCAAGCATCGACCAACCACGGCGTTTTGTTTCTTGTTAATTGATTGCCTGCACCTGTATCTAAAACAAAAGTACAGTTGTCATGTTGTTGTAGATATGTTGCCGGTACATGAGATGAAATATCACCTTCAATAGTTTTTTTAATGATACCCGCTTTGTTTTCACCCCAACCTAATAAAACAATTCTCTTGGCTTTTCTTACTGTGGCTATCCCCATAGTAATTGCTTTTCTAGGCACATTGGCTATTCCTAAGAATGAAGGTGCTGCATCTACTCTTGTGATGTGATCTAAAGTAATTACCCGTGTTCCAGAATTAAAATGTGATCCTGGCTCATTAAAACCAACATGCCCAGTTCTACCAATACCCAATAATTGAAAGTCTAAACCGCCATGCTCTTTTATTTTGCGATCGTAGCTTAAGCAGTATGCCGTGGTCTCTTCATTACTTACCGTACCATCAGGTATGTGAATATTCTTTTCAGGTATATCTACATGATTAAAAAGATGTTCATGCATGAAGTAGAAATAACTCTGTATATTATTCGGCTCCATCGGTAAGTATTCATCTAAGTTGAAGGTGATAACATTTTTGAAGCTCAAACCTTCTTCTTTGTGCATACGAACCAGTTCTTCATAAACTCTTATTGGTGAAGAACCAGTTGCTAAACCTAAAACGCAATTTCTCTTTTGCCCTTGTCTCTTTTTTATTAAAGCAGCAATTTCATGAGCTACTACTATTGAAGCTTCATTGGAGTCTTCGAAAATGACATTATGTATTTTTTCGAATCGCGTTTCTTCAAATTGACCAATAGGCTTGTGGGTGATATCTATTTTAGAACTTTTAACGGTTGTTTTCATGAGGTAATGGTAGATTTTTGGATTTTTAAATCATGCAAATATATGCGTTATTTTTATTAAATGCAGTTTTTTGCAAGAAATAATGCTGTATTGTGCCGTTAATTAATCTTATGTTTAAGTTTATTTCACATTAACGTCATAAAACGGCATATTGTAAAAATCGTTATCTTTGACGTATTGATAAGTAATAAAGTTGCTATTACATGCTAAAAGAAGAACGTCATCAAACCATTTTAAGCGAAGTTGACTTACATAATAGAATACTAATAACAGATATAGCCGAGGCTTTAGACGTATCAATTGATACTATAAGGCGCGACGTAAAAGAGCTTGATGCAGAAAATAAACTGAGAAAAGTTCATGGTGGTGCAATCTCTATGGGTTACATGACCAATAGTGCTAGAAACACCAATATATATAAGATAGAAGATAAAGCGGCAATTGCGTTGAAGGCGGTTAGTATGTTACGAGATGGTGCCGTTATTTTTTTGGATGGGGGAACTACTTGTATGGAACTTGCCAGAATTATACCTGAAAATCTAAACCTTACCTGTTTTACAATCAGTTTACCGGTGGCTATGGAATTGTCTCATAAAGCCAATATCAACGTAATTTCTATAGGAGGACAAATTTCTAAGGAAGCACAGATTGCTATAGGCGCAAATGCCATTCATCATATATCTGAAATACGATTCGATTATAGCTTTATCGGTACAGGTTATGTTGATGCTACCTACGGATTAACAGAATTCGATTGGGATATTGTACAAATCAAAAAAGCGGTGATTAAAGCTTCAAAGAAAACAGTGCTTTTATCTATTTCAGAAAAACTGAATTCTCAACACAGATATAAAACGTGCGATATTAATTCTATTAATACGATGATTACAGAATTAAAGCCTGATGATACATTGTTAAAGGCTTTTAGAAACCACGATATAAAAATTTTATAATTATATGGATTACAAGAAAATTACCGAGACTCCGTCTAACCACGACAATTTAGAGTTGATGGATACTACTACTATTCTTCAAAAAATGAATGAGGAAGATAAGAAGATTGCCGATGCAGTAGAAAAAACGATTCCGCCAGTAACAAAACTTGTAGATGCCTTAACCGAAAGATTTAATAAAGGTGGAAGATTATTTTACATCGGTGCTGGTACCAGTGGTAGATTGGGAATTTTAGATGCTTCTGAAATTCCGCCAACTTTTGGTATGCCACATGAGCGTGTAGTTGGTTTAATCGCTGGTGGTGATACTGCTATTAGAAAGGCTGTTGAAAATGCTGAAGATGCAACTAAACAGGCTTGGTTAGATTTGAAAGCTCATGATATTAATTCGAACGATGTAGTTGTAGGTATTGCTGCCTCTGGTAGTACGCCATATGTAATTGGTGGTTTGGAAGATGCTAAGAAAAATGGAATATTAACGGCTGCAATTACCAATAACCCTGGTGCACCGATTGCTAGAATTGCAGATATTCCTATTGAAATAAATGTAGGTCCAGAATTTCTTACCGGCAGTACTAGAATGAAAAGTGGTACATCTCAAAAACTGGTATTAAATATGATATCTACTGCTTTAATGATTAAAATAGGTAGGGTTAAAGGGAATAAGATGGTAAACATGCAATTAAGCAACGATAAGTTGGTTGATCGTGGAACTCGCTATATCATGGAAGGACTGAATATTGAATACGCCGCAGCTGAAGCATTATTGAAAGAGCATGGTTCTGTTAAGCTGGCTATTGATGCCGGTAGGGGGTAAGTAGCTCTTCTATATTTTAGGTTAATAAAAAAAAGGTCTGTAACATATTTGATTACAGACCTTTTTTGATTTTGTGAACTTGCTATTATTCTACTTCTTCGGAATTAGTTTATAGATTCCTTTTCCTTCAACTGCTACATAAATAAGACCATCGAGACCTTGCTTTACGGCACGTACCCGGCCTAAACCATCCATTAATTTTTCTCTTGCAATTACTTTGTTTCCGTCTAAGACCAAACGTTCTAAGTATTGAAAAGCTAAAGACCCAACCAAGATGCTTCCTTTCCATTTTTTGTACTTATCCGAGGTTATAAATTCCATTCCACTTGGTGCTATTGAAGGTACCCAATAATGAATAGGTTGCTCCATACCGCTCATCTCTGTTTTATCGGTAATGGGAGTGCCGCCATAATTGATTCCGTAAGTAACTAAAGGCCATCCATAATTAGCTCCTTTTTTAATAATATTTATTTCATCGCCACCTCTCGGTCCATGTTCGTTATCCCAAATTTCTCCGGTTATTGGATGCTTTATTAACCCTTGCGGATTTCGGTGTCCGTAACTGTAAATTGCAGTCTTAGCGCCTTTTTCATTTATAAATGGATTGTCTTTCGGTATACGCCCATCATCATGTAAACGATAAATTTTACCACCATCTCTTTTGATATCTTGAGGGTTGATGTCCCTATCCCCACGTTCACCGATTGAAAAGTATAGGTAACCGTCATTATCAAAAGCAATTCGAGATCCAAAATGTTGTCCTTTTGTAGTATTCGGTACGGCCTTATAAAGCACTTGAGTCTCAGTCAAAGAATTATTCTTCAATTTTGCCCTCATTAATGCGGTATGTCCGCCCTTTTCATTTCCGTCTGTTGATGAATAAGTGAGGTAGATCCATCTGTTTTCTTTGTACTTCGGATGAAGGGCAACATCCAATAATCCGCCTTGACCTCTGTTATATACTTCAGGTGAATTGCCGATTATCGTTTTTTTTCCATTGTTAAAATGAATCAATTTACCTTCTTTTTCGGTGATTAAAATACTATTGTCAGGAAAGAAGGTGAACCCCCATGGAATCTGTACCTCATCGACGAACAGCTCAGCTGTAAAAACAGACTCTTTTGGTGTAGTTGCTTTGTTATCAGTATTTTGCGCGCAATAAAAATTTAGTGATACAACGAATAAAAGGTTGAAGATGATACTATTTTTCATATACAAGCGTTAGAAATATATTAGAGAATACATGATTATTTAATAAGATAAAATATAAGTATAAAAATTACACCAAAGAACTAATTAGATCCCAAATCAACTTTGTTCTTAAAAACGAATCTTAACCTATGCTTCCAAAACAACAGCGGTATGCGCTGTATGTACTTCTTCTGATTGTTATTTCAGTAATTGGTACTACGGCTTTAGCCAACTCTAAAGTAACTACTTTATACGAAGAGGTGGCTCATGTAATCGAAAAGGCTGTTTCGGTTTCTACCAAAAACACATCTACTTTAGAAAAGAAAAATCAAGTTGCACGTAAGTCTAACTTAGCTACTTCAGCAATGTTTACTACACTGATTGTGGGTGCAGATGCTACGGAGACTTGTAATGATAACGGATTTACAATTGCACGTTTTAATTTATGTGGTGATTTTGACGATCGTATTATAAGTCTAACAGGTGGTCCTTATAGTTCAGTTTCATGGCAGGTATTGGGTGGCTCTTGCTCAGCGAACGTAAATACAGAATGCCCGAATACTACCGCATCTTGTTATTCTACAATTAGTTCTGGACAAACATTTAATTTAGACGCTAGTTCTGTTCCTGCAACTTCAGGTGCTGAATATAGAGTATTGGTAGATGGTCAACCCTATTACTTTAAAGTAAAGAAAAGTACTATAACCCAAACGTATGTAAAACAAGATTATATCTGTGGAGTCGATGGTAGAATACAGATTACCAATTTATCTAGTGCCTATGAGTTTAGTATTGATGGTGGTACTTCTTGGCAAGGTGCTATATTTTCTAACCTAACACCAGGTACCTATAATATTTTAGCGAGATTAGGAAATACAGCTAATACATGTGAATATCCTTATGAACCTATTGTTATAGAAGAAAAGGAAATTCAAATAGCCGCTACTTTTACAGATGCATTATGTAGTGGAGATACTGGTAGTATTACTGTTACTGCCTCTAACGTACCAGGACCTTATAAATATACTCTATTGAACTCTAGTGGTGTAGCCCAAGAGTTTACTGCTTTTATAGCAACAAACCCTTATACGTTTTCTGCGGTAGGTTTTGGTACATATACTGTTCAGGTAGAGACACAACAATGTACAGGTGATCCTTTAAACGGAATTACCGCTCCAAGACAGGATGTTGATACCAGCGGTAATCCTTTAACTATTGGGGCAGGTGCTTCGGCTTTAGATGCCTCAACTGAAGTTAATAGTAGTTTCGGTTGTTCAGATATCTCTAGTGTAGATATTACTTTAAACACAACAGGAGGTTCAGCACCTTATACATTTACAGTTAATGGTGGCACTGTTCAACCTTCATTTGGAGATGCGACTACAGATTCTGGTACAACTACATATACGGTATCATCTGCAGGAACTTATGATTTCGTAATTACCGATAGTAATGGTTGTATTATAAATGCTTCTTCTGATGTTGAAGATTTATTGCCGCCAGATATAACTGTTGTGGGTGTTGATGGTACTTGTAGTAATGGTGGTGCAAAATTAGAGTTTACAATTAATAACGGTAGAGGTTATAATATCTCTTATAGAGAAAGTGCTTCTGAACCTTGGGTAAATACACCACAAATTTCAGTAGCTGCCGGTACTTATGCTGATGTTGAAGTGAGATACCAACAGGGAGGATTCGAATGTATGCTTGCTTTACCCTCAGTGACTGTAGACACGGTAGGGTCTTTAACTGGGTCGGCTACAAAAGTAGCTGATGTAACATGTACAAGTTCTGGTACTGATGGTGGGCAAATTGATTTTGTTGGTCCATTCTCTGGTGGATCAGGTAGTGGTTATGAATTTAGTATTGATGGTGTTAACTTTTCAGGTACTACATCATATACAGATTTAGCAACTGGTACGTATACGCCTATTATTAGAGACGCAGGTGGTTGTCGTTTAGACCTTACATCAATAGAAATTTTAGATGTTGATCCTCCAACAAATTTAGATTTTGCACAAAGTAATATTAGTTGTGCTGCTGGTACATCTGATGTTCAATTGACTCCAACAAGCAACGCTGCAATCAATAGATATGAAATTATTAGTCCCGCTTATTTTGATAATGGTAATAATGATACGTTTACAGGTTTACTAACATCTCAAGCTTATATTTTTCAAATTACAGATGTAAACGGCTGTTCTTATACTGAAGGTTTTAGACCTGTAGTTATAAGTTCTATTCGTGCTCGTGTAAAATCAGGAGGAGATTTAAGAGTTTGTAATGGAGCTACCGATGGTACAGGAACATTTATTATTGACGGTTTTGCAAATAATTATACGTATGATATTAACGGAGGCTTGTTTACAGGCGGACCACAAAGCACTAATGAAGTAGTTTTACCATTATCAGGTGCAGGTACGTATACAATTACAGTTACTGATGCTGATACTGGTTGTACTGATACAACTTCTTTTGATATTCAAGATGCTCCTGTTTTAGATTTGGCAACAAGTACGGTTACCGATATGAGCTGTGCAAATGGAAATTTAGGAGCCGTAAGAGCAGATGCAACTGGTGGTTGGGGTACATTTAGATATACCCTAACACAGCCAGTAGGACCACAAATTGGTCCAAAATCGGGAAGAACCTTTAGTAACCTTTCTGCAGCGGGAACATATACTTTAACTGTTGAAGATGCAGAAGGTTGTACAGATACGTTTTCATTCGATTTAAATCCTATCGATGCACCTAGTATAGCATTAGATGGTCCGTCGTCAGATTTCTGTTTCGTTGCAGGTACTGGTGCTACGGTTGCAGTAACTTCTACTGCAGGTACTGCGGCTATTGGAACACATCAATATAGAATTAATGGTGGTACGTTACAACCAATTCCAACTTTTGCGGGACTTTCCCCTGGTAATTACACAATTGAGGTAGTAGATGGTAATGACTGTTCAGATAGTTTACCGATTACTATTGCTCCTCAATTAAGAGTGAATACTAGTATTGAAGCTGAAATACCTTGTGGTGGAGCAGATGGTAGAATTAACGTAAGTGTAAACGGAGGATATACTTCTGGTGCTGGTGCAAAACAATATGAAGTAAGTTCTGATGGAGGAGCAACTTTTAGTGCTGCGGTTCCATTAATAACGGATACTTTTGATTATGATACAAATACACCTGGAGATTATGTTTTCAGAATTACAGATAACAATACTACAAGTAGTGGTTGTGTAGCAGAGTCTGTTTCAATTACCTTAAATCCGCCTCAAAATATTGCGGCTGCATCTTATGTTGCTAGACCGGTTAGTTGTAGTTCAACAAATAATGGTTCTGTTACGATTACTCCTGATGCTACAAGCGGTGTCCCACCATATGAAGTTAATTTCAATGGAACGGGATGGGCTTCAGAAACTGTATACTCAAACTTAACCGTTGGTACCTATTCTTACTTGGTAAGAGATGCTAGAGGTTGTGAAACTATAGCGGATACCTTTGATATCGTATTGGATAATACAGCACCACCAGCAACTACTGTTTCTGAAGTTCAGGCAGTGTGTGGTGGTAGTGGTCCTGTAAGTGGAGGTATCAATATTGACGCCGTAACAGATGGTACTGCTAATTATACATTTATAATCGAAGATAATACAGGGGTAGAAATTACAAGAATGGAAGATGTAGACCCTATCTCTTTGCCAATACAAATCTTAGACCCACTTTTAGTAACCGGCGATTACACTGTAATTACTATAGATGCAAATGGTTGTACAGATATTGATACGGTTTCTATTACTTCAAATGAAGTAGTAATTACACCAATTCCACCACCAGCGCCAGCAGATTGTGATGATACGTCATTTACTTATGCAGTAACCGTAAGTGGAGGTTCTGGTTCATATCAAATAAGATTAATAGATCAGCCTAGTTTTTACGCTTTGAATAATACACCGGCAGTCAATGATCATACTTTTAGTAATACTGCTGACGGCATTCAATATGGGGTGGCTTATACTGTTGTTGTTCTAGATGTGGTTACAAATTGTACGTATGAGCAAGAAATTCCTCCTATAGATGCACCTTCTACTTTAGATGTTACGGCAACTTCAACTCCTGGGGCATGTGATTTAAATAGAAATGGGGAAATAGCTTATGAAATAATAGGTTATACAATTGGTGATGCTTTAAGAATTGAATTGATAGATAATTCAGATGGCTCAAGTATAATTCTTGAAAATTCGATAACAACATCAGTATTGCCATATACTGGTACATATGCAGAATTACCGGGTAGCTATCAGATATTGGTTGAAAATTTAACCGATACATGTACTGATGCCGCTCCCGTTACGATACTTCAAAATTTACCTGATATTGATATCTTACAAGAAGTTCCTGCAAATTGTAATGCTTTTGGTCAAGTAACCGTACAAGGTAGAGGTGGTTCTGGTGGACCATATGAATTTGCTTTTATGGATAGTGGTGTAGCTCCTTCAGGTTGGACTACGGATACAACGTTTTCGGCAGCTGATGGTACCTATGATGTATATGTAAGAGATGCAAGTGGTTGTACATCATTTGATATTGCGACTATTATATCTCTAGATCCAGATTTACCAGTTCCGACATTTGCAGTAGTAAATCAATGTGATCCTACTTCAACTGCCTTTGATATTACGGTAAGAGTACCTAGTTCTGTAAATACACCAAGATTTACTTTAGGTGGTGATGAGCAATTACCAACCGTAGTTGGTGGTTTTTGGGAGTATACATATATTGTAAGTAGTCCTGGTGATTATGTAGTAGATGTAGTAGATGCTAATGGTTGTATTAGTGAAGGTACTGCTACGGTATATGACTTCTTATCTGCAACAGGTAGATTTTCAACAGATAGTACTTGTAATGATGCCGATGGAGAAATAACCATTTCAACTACAGGTGGTAGTGGAGATTTTACCTATGAATTAACAGGTACAGATTACAACTCTAGTGCGGTAGGTTTAATAACTCAAACTAATAATCCAATATTTACAGGATTAACTCCTGGTGCATATGAAGTCCGAATAATTGATCGTGTTGTGAACGATGGTGCTGGTTTCTGTGAAACTACGGTAACAAACATTATTCTAAATCAAGCAGCGCAACCAGTAATCGTTTCAGAAGAAGCAATTGATATTAGCTGTAGAGATGAAAATGATGGCTCTATAGAGGTAGTAGTTGGTCCGGCAAATGGATTGGTGCCATTTACATCTCAAGATACTCCGATAACGTATATTTTAAATAATCTAACTACTAGTTTAGAACATGATAGAAATAATACTGGTGCTTTTTCAAATTTACCAGCAGGTGATTATCAAGTTCAGGTAGTAACGGCACGTAATTGTGAGGTGTTGTCTGCGGTACATACGATCAATAATCCTGATGCATTTAGTATTACTGCAACTGCTCCAGATTTCGCTTGCGAGCCAGGCGCTAATAGATATAGCTCAACTATTATTACCGTAACAGTTGTTGATGCAGGTACTGTAGGTTCGGGATATCAGTATAGTATCACCGGCTTTGAAAACTATCAGCCAGGGAATACTTTTGAAATTATCGATGACGGTAGCGCACAAGATATTACGGTATATGCTATAGACGGTAACGGTTGTCAGACTACATTTGACGTTCCTACTATCAATCCGCCGACCGATGTTGTTCCAACAATTGTTGATGTAGATATTTTAAACTGTAGAGATGATGAACGTGTACGTATACAAGTTATAGGTACCAATGATTTTACGGTAAACACGGTATCGGTTACGACTATAGCTCCAGTAACCAATTCTTCAGGTAATAACTATGTTGATATATTCTTACCTGACACTGGTGATTACTTGTTCGAAGTAACAGATAATACAGTGGGTTGTACATATCCAATGCCAGTGCATACAGTGAATACCCCAGAAATTCCAACGGTTTTAATTAGTGAGGCAAAACCTGTTAGTTGTGCAGTGCCAGGCGATGATGGTGCGTTATTCATAACTGTAGGTAATTACACAGGTGAGTATGAAGTATTTGTTTATGAAGCAACAGACATAACAAGGTCTACGCTTTTAGCTTCTCAAACCTTTAATACAAATGATTATCCAGACGTAAATGGAGATGAGGCTAGAGTAGATAATTTGATTGGTGGAAACTTAATTGTTGATGTGGTTTCTATTGATACCCCTTTTTGTTCAGGTACAAGTAATGTAACGAATATTAGAACTCCTAATGGGGAACTTCAAGTAACTGCAGAATCTATAGGTAATGTTAGTTGTACAAATGATACAGGTGAGATAATTGCTACTGGTACTGGTGGCTGGGATACAACTCCGTATGAATATAGATTATTAATGAGTGCAGATGGCGGTGCTACGTATACTACTGAAATTGCTGCATTCTCTAATAATAATGAATTTACAGGTTTGTCTTTCGGATTCTATGAAGTAGAAATTACAGATGTTGAAGGATGTACAAATACAGTAGAAATAGAATTAGAAGAAGTACCTCAAATTATTGCAGGTATTAGAGAGCCACAAACACTAGATTGCCCTAATGGTAACAATGCGGTGCTTGAAGCTTATGACACTACAACGGGTGATGCCATTACAGCTACAGCAGGTGCAAGCGGAGGTTTTGCCGGTGCAGGTTACAATTACACATTATTATACCTAAGTGGTGATGATAACACAGCTGTTGTGTCTGAAAGTGGATTACAGAACACACCTACTTTCATAGGTGATAGTGGCGGATATATTAGTGCAGGTTGGTATGCAATAGAAGTTTCTTCTAGTTTTGGATGTTCATTTGTAACTGAAGCTTACTATGTTGATCCACCACCACCAGTTCAACCAGTTTTAGTACAAACAAGGGTACCTGGTTGTGGAGGTGATGGAGAGATGCGAATGACGATTGAGAATCCTGATCCTTTATTTACCTATGAATACTTGAGAGTTGAAAACGGAGTAACCATAGGGGCTTATGTGCCTATGACTGGTAATTCTGTAACTATTACAGGTGTTCAAGGGATTACATATCAATTTGACGTTAGAAAGGTGAATGGGGCAGGTGTTTGTCCGGCAATACGTTCTAATGGAATTACCATGACTGATGCTACGGGTATTACTTTACTTCCAAACTTACCAGATGATATTTCTTGTGCTTCTGAGTTAGATGGTAGAATAGAGTCATTTGTTAACGGTGGTGTAGGTGCAGATTTATTTTATTTATATGAAGGGGATCCTGTAGATGCCTTTAATCCAGCAGTGACTGCAACAGTAATAAGAGGTCCTCAAGATAATGGTACTTTTGAAGGTCTTCCTGCAGGTACAGAATATTACATTGCTGTAACTAGTGGCGATACTTGTATGGACATTGCTGGTCCTTTTGAAATAGTTAGACCAGATCCTATAATTTTCGATGCTGTGCCAACTAATGTAACTTGTAATGGAGAAGAAGATGGTACTATAACAGTTTCTGTTAGTGCTGGTGGTGAAGGCTTAATTCAGTTTGCAATTGCACCTAACTTTAATGAGTTCTTTAGCGATTCTGATAATCCTGGCACATATACTTTTGATGAGCTTGCAGCAGGTACATATGAGATTTTAATAAAAGATGACAACGGTTGTTTTGAAAAAGATTTTATCACTGTTGAAGAGCCAGATGAATTACAAATAATAAATATCGATACCACACCTGAGTTATGTATTGGCGCTAATAATGGTTCAGTTGTTTTTGATGTTATCGGTGGTACTCCGTTCAATGATGTTACAATAAACCCTACTCCGTATTTTGAGTATAAAATTGAAATGGTCGATCCAATAGATGAATCAGGTACAGCAGTATTTGCTCCTTATACAGGTGCTATTATAGAAGATTTGCAAGGTGGAGCGTCGTATGTTATTTACGTTCAAGATGTTAATCTTTGTGCGGTATCAGAGTTGTTTACAATTGAAATAGGAGTAGATCTTACTGCAGAGCCAATTGTACAATATGGTTGTGAAGGTATATTCCCAACGAGTACAACAAACATTCAATTAGAGAATAATAATTTATTGTCTGAGCTAATGTTTGCTCTTGATCCTATTGATCCTACAGATGCAATTACTGCAAATGCAAATGATGAGTATGTTTGGGGAGATTTGCCTGCTGGTGATCACATTGTTTATATTTATCATGAAAATGGCTGTACCAATACGGTAGAGTTTAGTATCGATGGATATGAGCCTTTAAGCCTAGTAGTAGATAAAACCGGACCAAATGAAGTTCTTGCGACTGCAGCTGGCGGATATGGTGAATATGAGTTCTTTTTCAACGGACAGTCTTTTGGTGAGGAAACTACATTTACAACCAATGAAAGCGGAATAGTTAATGTTCGTGTAAGAGATGCAAGAGGTTGTGAGTTAGAGCTTAGTGTACCGTTTGAATTTACAGGTATGTTAGAATTCCCTAATTTCTTTACTCCCGATGGAGATAACTTAAATGATATCTGGTCACCTAAGAATAGAGACCTTTTTGATGGCGTTGAGGTTAGAATTTATGACCGTTATGGTAGAGTAGTAGCTGTATTAGATGAAGTAAGTGGTTGGGACGGTACCTATGAAGGTAAAGAAGTGCCAACAGGTGATTATTGGTATGTAGTAAATGCCAATGGTGATGAACTTAAGTATGTAGGTCACTTTACATTATATAGATAAATAAGAGAACATAGATTTAAAAAAGAGGATGCACATTGCATCCTCTTTTTTTTATCAAATTTTAAATAAGTTTTTAGTTCTTTATCGTCTAACATTTTGAACACGAATGAACCTTAAACTACTTTAACTTTATAAAAGCTTGTTTTTAAGGTACATTTGAAAGAAAATTTTGCATTTACAGATGAGGTCAATTTTATATATTATTTTACTGGTTATTTTTCAAAGTTGCGCATCGCAAGCAAAACCTATTCTGATAGATTCGGAAATGGAAACGAATGTAAAAGAGAATCTAGCCTATTACTTATATTATCCAGAGGACTATGAGGATGAACCTGAAGAAGATTTTCCGATATTACTGTTTTTACATGGCGGTGGCGAATCGGGCGATAGTTTGGTTACGGTGAAAAGAAATGGACCTCCAAAACTAATAGTTCAGGGTAAGAAATTTCCGTTTTTAATATTAGCTCCGCAGAATCCTAATGCTAAAAAATGGTGGAATACAAGAGCGGTAAAACAATTACTGGACTCCATTGTAGATAATAATAGAATTGATAAACGTAGAATTTATTTAACAGGATTAAGTCGAGGAGGCGGTGCTGCTTGGGAATTAGCAGTTCAGTATCCTGATACTTTTGCAGCTATGGCAGTAGTATGTGGCATGGCACCATTACCTTATGCTTCATGGATTAATCGCGAAATGCCAATTTGGGTTTTTCATGGAGAGAAAGATAAATCTATTCCTTTTTCCGAATCAGAAACTATGGTTGCTAAATTAAAAGAAATGGGGTACGAAGTTATATTTACCAGATACCCTAATGTAGGTCATAGCGCTTGGATCAAAGCTTACGAAACAGAAGCTTTGTATGATTGGTTTATAAATCAGGAGTTAAAGTAGAAAAAATGCTAGTTAATTCTTCTGAAATACTCGAATAGAATCTCTGTTTTGAGTTACAATAAAGTAAGGACGATCTTTTTTATTGCTGTTAATTTTTATAATACTTTTAGAATCACCTGGCACTAAAAATCCACTTTCAGAAGTATTGACGGTGTTAAAGTTTCCTTCTCCATCATTTTTTAAAAGTAAGCCATTTAAAGCATCATTTCTTCCAACAAAGACTTCATTTCCAAAATCATTACCTATTAGCAATATATCTTCATTGCCATCATTGTTATAGTCCAATGTCGCTATTCCATTAATTGGAGCAACTTGTGCTTCTATAGGAAGTGGTTCGTAGTTAAACGACCCATCACCTTTATTCTTTAGAACTATACTCTTATCATAGTTTCCAACTAGCTTAGTTGATTCTTCTAATTCTTCATCATTAAATAGGCTAGATATAGTTGCCATAGAATATGCTTTGTAAGTGTTGAATTTTGCTCTAAATATTGGACTTTGACCATTCAAGTCTCCCCAGAAGTTTACTGGGAATGATTTGTAAATAGGATTTTCAAAACTCTCCTTAAAGTATGCAAACATTACAGGATCTAAAGTACCGTTATTATCAAAATCTTTAGCAATTACTGTAACAGGTCTTTCTGTGGAAGGTTGGTAAAAATTATTCATTCCTAAATTACCAACTATAAAATCAACATCACCATCATTATCTATATCGGTCTTAGTAATACTTTCCCACCAACCAGAATGTTTTTCGATTCCTGAGTTATTTAATTTTGTAAAACTTGTAATATTATTTTTTAAAATGGTTATCGGCATGAATTCACCTATAATTACCAAATCGTCATTACCGTCTAAATCAATGTCGGCCCAAATAGCATCGGTTACCATACCTAAGTTTCTTAATTCTGGAGCAAGAGTATCTGTCACATCCTTTAATATGCCGTTTTCGTTTTTTAATAAGAAGCTTTTTTCAGCATTGGGGTATTTTGAATATGGCGTTCTGCCACCTATAAAAAGATCTATGAATCCATCTTTGTTAAAATCTGAAGTGGTAACTACTGATCCACTAGCATTAACTTTGGGTAATATTCCTATTGAAAGCGTAAAATTTCCCTGGCCATCATTTAGCAAAAGTCTATCTGTGTAATAAATGGTTTCAAGGTTAAATTCATTACTGCCTGAAACCAAATACATATCTAGATCACCGTCATTTTCAAGATCGAATAGTGCTATACTTTCTTCTTCATATTTTATATTGTCTTCATCTTCGAATAGGGCTTGTTGTGAAAAATTACCGTTTGTATCTTGCAAAAATAATTGGGGAGAAAAACCTGCAGAACTACCAACAATAAAATCTTCTATTCCATCGCCATTGATATCACCAACTGCGGTAGTAGGACCGTTTTGTGTTAATTTATGAGGTATGGTTCGTTGAATATTGTAATCAATCATATCTTTTTCCTCATGAAGATATGTAACTCCTATGTCACTTGAAACTTCCTTGAAAATTGTTTTTTCTTTTTTAGAAACAAAGGGAAAGCTTAAATCACCTTCATTAACGGGCACGGCTTCTTCGTATGTAAGAGTAATTCTTTGATTGCTTTTGATATCGCTTAATTTTTGAAATTGGTCGTCAGCCCATAAAATTTCAACTGATTCAATCTCTTTTTTATTGCCAAGCCCAAAATGTGCAATGTCTTCAATAGTAGACATATACCCCCTATAGGTATGATGTTCATGGTATTGAAAAGTATCGTCATTGAATCTTAAAACAATTTTTGCACCTGTTTTAAGTGATTTAAAAGAGCTGTCAATTAAATCAATACTTAGAAAATTGTGCTCGCCATCTTTAGGGTCGATATTGTTTTTAAAAAGTAGGGCTTCATCGTTAATGTTATTTACGATATAATCTAAATCTCCGTCATTATCTAAATCAGCAAATGCAGCACCATTGGAGAAAGAAGATATGCCTATTCCCCAATCTTCGCTAGCGTCAGTAAACTGATTGTTTTTATTATTTTTAAAAGCGTAATTAGGAATCTTAATTTTTGGAATAGAGTCTAGAATTTGTGCAGGACTTAAGTATCTACTAACATTGAACTTAAAATCGCCAAAATCTAAATCGGTAATATCTCTTGGGAATCCGTTGGTAATAAGTAAGTCTTGATACCCGTCGTTATCCATATCTGCAAATAGGGGAGACCAGCTCCAGTCTGTTTTAGCTATACCTGCCATTAAGCCTATTTCACTAAATGGTACATTGTTTCCATTACCTTTTTGTAACATGTTTCTGGTGTGCTGGTATTCATAATCAAAACGTTCATTTAGAATATATTCGGTATACTTATGACCAGATAGGGTAGTTTTTAATCTTCGGTTAGTTTCGCCTAGCATATCTAGGGTTATAATATCTAAATAGCCATCGTTATTAAAGTCAGAGATATCATTACCCATAGAGAATTTACTTTGGTGTTTGATATTCTCTTTTATCTTATTGGAGAAAGTACCATCTTGATTGTTGATATAAAGAATGTCGTTAGAGAGGTAATCGTTACTTACGTAGATGTCCGGCCACCCATCGTAGTTTAAATCGGCAATAGAGAGCCCTAAACCATAACCTTCTATAGTTATGCCAGCTTCTAACGTGACATCTTTGAAAGTACCGTCCCCATTGTTTTTGTATAATTTATCGTTGCTTAGCGCAGAACCATCTGTAATTTTCTTTCTGAAATTAGAAGGTAAAATATGTATATCAACATTATTCAAGACATATAGATCTAAAAGACCATCTTTATTGTAGTCAAAGAAGGTAGCTCCCATGCTGTTGCCAGATTCTTCTACTCCAAATTCTGAAGCTTTATCTGTAAAGGTTGGTATGTTGTTTTTATTTAAACCTTGATTTATGTATAGAATATTTTTCTTTTCTTCATCACTATTTAACATGGCCGAGCATACGTAAATGTCTAAAAAACCATCGTTGTTGATGTCTGCAAGGGCAACACCGGTATTCCATTTGTTTAAAGCTTCTATTCCAGATTCTTTAGAGACATCCATAAATTTAAAATCCCCTTGATTTAAGTATAGTTTGTTAGTTACTTGATTTCCGCTAAAAAAAATATCAGGCATATTGTCATTGTTGAAATCACCTATTGCAACACCACCACCATTAAATATGTATTCACTGGTTAAAATATTGAAGCTATCGGTTTCAACAATTTTGTTGTTAAAATCTATTCCAGATTTGTTACTTGGTACAACTTGAAATAGGGTGGATTTTTTTTCATTACAAGAAATAATGCTAAAAGTAATAAGCATTATTGTTAATGCAGAAATAATACGCATATGTGTTAGTTTAAGATGGTATTATCAGTTTATAGATAGACTGATTTTATTTTAATTAAAAATGTTACTTCATTGTGGTATTTGGTATCAAAATAAAATGCCCATAATGCAACCTTTTTACTAGTAGCAAAATAGTGTTTTAGATTGAATATTCAGAGTCAATTGAAACTACTTTTTTGATGTTTAACTTTTTTGATCAATATTGATTAGAAAAATAAAGAATTTAGTTTTGGATATACTTTTGATTTTTTATTTATGGTATTACCAGAATTGATTAATTTAATTAATAAAAATAAGTATAAAAAAAGCGGGACATCAATTAAATGTCCCGCTTATTATGAATTTAAAAACTAGTTATTAATAACCAGGGTTCTGTTCTAGAATACCACCACTTAAATCTATAGCGGTCAATGGAATTGGTAAAACTTCATTCTTGGCATCAAAAGCATTAGCTTTTGTGCCGAAGTTTGCAATGGTACGGCTTTCATTAGAAATATACTCATTGATTACTTCAACTCCGTTACCCCATCTGTATAGGTCAAATAAACGATGACCTTCCATACCTAGTTCTAAACGACGTTCATGACGAACAGCTTTTCTTGCGAAAGCTTGATCAGCAAAACTTGTGTAAGGTTCGATTACATAGTTCGCAGCATCTGCATCACCTGCTTCATTTTGAACATATGTCATATTCTTAGCTCTGTTACGTACTAAGTTTACCCATGTTAAGGCTGATGCCAAATCATTGGTTTCTACAGCAGCTTCAGCACCCATTAATAAAACATCTGCAAAACGAATGATGTGATAGTTGATACCTGCATGTTGTTGACCCCAAGCACCTGTTCCTTGATTGTCAGTATCTCCACTTTGATAAACGTTTTTAGCAGGTAAATAAGGACCTGAGATATCAGCAAATGTTGCACGAATCCAAGAGTGACCAGGGAAAGTACCATAACGGTTATAATCAACACCTCTTCTACCAACGGTATAATCTAATCTTGGATCTAAAGGACCAGTGTGCGGTGTAAATGCATCTTCATCTTCAATTCCATAATCATTAGTTACATCAGACTGGTTGAAAGTATCCAGCAATGGAAGACCAGTTGTATCGTCTGTTTGAAAAGCATTTACCAAATCCTGAGAAGGTTGGTAAAAACCACAACAAGAACCGAATGGTCCTGGATTAGGGAAATTTAATACCCCGCCAATATTACCGTTAAATGACTGACCATCATCAGCAGTAAATTGAATTGCAAAAACTGCTTCAGAACTATTTTCTCCTGTGCTTTCGAAGTTAGCTACAAATTCAGGATTTAAACTGTAAGGACCATTGTTGATTACATCTTCCAATAAATCAAAAGCAGCAGCCCATTCAGATTGTTGTAAATGAACTTTACCCAAATATGCTTGAGCAGCCCATGAAGTTGGTCTACCTGATTGTGCTTGTGTTGCAGGTAAATTATCCATAGCGAATTGTAAATCTGCTTCAATTTCATCCCAGATAGGACCAGGATTTGGTTGATTAAATTCTGTATTTGCGTAATTCTCTTCAGAAATGTAAGGCACATTTCCATAAATTCTTTGCAATTCAAAATTAAAATGACCTCTTAAAAAACGAGCTTCTGCTAATTTTCCAGTTAAATCAGCATCTTCAATAGTTGCTATTAAAGCAATTACTGCATTAGCTCTGTTTACACCAGCAAAAATTGATGACCATTTTCCTAAAACGTAAGGGTTACCTGTAGTCCAGTTATAAACTTCCATTTCAAAAAGATCCGCTTGATCACCATCTGTACTTCCCTTATGTGCGTCATCTGCTACAACGTCAAACCACCAGTTATCACCACTTGCGGCAAAACCATTTCCAGAAAGGTTATTACGGATACCATCAAGAGTGGAATATGCTCCAATTAAAAGGAGTTCAACACCATCTTCATTTTGTACTGCAGCGTCACTAAGAGCACCAACTGCAGGCTGCTCTGTAAAATCATCACTACATGCGCTTATAACAGCGAATAGTGAGAATAAATAAATTAATTTCTTTTTCATTTTTTTACAATTTTAAATTAAATCCAAGTGTAAGAATTCTAGATTGTGGTACAACCTGACTATCTACACCTAATGTTAAGTTATTACCGGTAACCGATGAAATGATCTCTGGGTCAAAACCATCGTAACCCGTAACAGTAAGTAAATTTGTGGCTTGTACGTAAACACGTAATAAGTCAAGACCAATCTTATTAGCTACTTTATCAGGGAAAGCATAACCTAATTGAACATTTTTTAAACGTAAGTAAGAACCGTCTTCAACAAAGTATGAATTTGGTTGTGTTTCACTATTTTGAATAGAATTACTTAATGCTGGTAATGTAGCATTCGTATTTGTTGGTGTCCAAGAATCCAAAACTCTTACACTTCTATTACCATCAACGAAAGTTGGGAAATCGGTAAATATTTTAGTGTAATTGTAAATGTCATTTCCTTGAGAACCTTGTAAGAACAATGACAAGTCAAAAGCTTTGTACCCTAAGTTAAAGTTGAATCCATAAGTGAAATCTGGGTGAGGAGAACCAATAAAAGTTCTGTCGTCATCGTCAATTACCGTGTCACCGTTTACATCTCTGTATTCAAATCTACCTTCATCTGTAAAACCAATTACTTCTCTACCAAAGAAAGAAGAAATAGGCTGACCAACTTGTGTTCTGGAAACAGCACCACCACGGAAGCTGTCATCACCAGTTTGGAAGTCACTGATCCAATCAGTTACTTCATTCTTGTATTTAGAAAAGTTTACATCGAAACCATATTTCCATCCAGATGTAGTTTCATCTTTATAGCGAAGGTTGATATCAAAACCAGTATTCGTTACATTACCTGCATTTACATAAGGTGCGCCTGCATCGATAGCTGTTGTACTAATTAAACTGTTATCTTGAACAATTAAATCTTTGGTTTTAATGTTGAACCATTCAAAATCTAAGTTCAATTTGTCATTGAAAAACCCAAGTTCAATACCTGCATTAATCGCTTCACTGGTTTCCCATTTTAAATTTGGGTTACCAACAGCAGATAATAACGCTCCTGTTGCTATAGAGCTACCGTCAATAGCATAGTTAGATAAACTTTCATTTAGTGAAGAAATATTGATTGTAGGGTTACTAGCCGGTAAAGATTGGTTACCTAATTGACCCCATGATCCTTTTAGTTTTAACCAGCTTAAAGCTGAGTCAGAAGAAATAAAATCTTCTTTACTAACTACCCAAGCACCACTAATTGAAGGGAACGTGTCACTTTTATTATCTCCAGCAAAACGTGAAGATGTATCATTACGTAAAGTACCAGTAATAAAATATTTATCAGCATAAGAGTATGTCGCTGATCCAAACAAAGAATATAAGCTTGTAGTTGCGTCATATGCATTGTCAATGTTAGGAGTTCCGCTACCATTGTTTAATAAGTAAAAGTCTGGTGTTTCAAATAAGAAACCGGTTCTACTAACTTGTTTTCCTTTAACACCATCTTCAACAGACTCAATACCTACTAAAGCATCAATTTTACTGTTTTCAAAACTTTTTTTATAGTTTAAGGTATTTGTGAAAGTCCATGAATAACCATCTTGGTTTAGTTCGGTAAGTTGATTTGTACCTAATGGTTCACTATGTTCAGGATCTAACGCTTGAAAACTACGAGTGTTGAATGAATTGATTGTACCACCGAAATTGGTTTTAAAAGTAAGACCTTCCCAAATCTCAGCTGAGGCATAAACATCTCCTAAAACCCTCAGGGTCTTATTAAAGTTATCGCTTGCTCTACTTAATTGAGCTAATGGGCTTCTTGAGTTACCTGTGCCTTGAGCACCAGTACCTGCAAAATTACCGTTATCATCATATAATGGTATTAACGGACTACTTCTAACAGCTTCTTCATATCTAGCTCCGGCACCACCTTGGTTTCCGTTAGAATAGGCTGTGCTAAAGTGTTGACCAATACGAACTTTGTCTCCTAGTTTAAATTCAGAGTTTAATCGAATTTGACCTATTTTATAAAATGTGTTTACAAGGTTACTTGGATTGTTCAAGAAATTTGCAGAAAGTGAATACTTACTGTTTTCCTCACCATTGGCAATAGAGAATGCAACACTTTGAATGATTGAAGTTCTTGTGATAGCATCTATCCAATCTGTACCATTAGGATCTACAGAAGCAGAAGCATCACCTCTTACGATAGGGTCATAAGAAACTACTCTAGTATAACCATTTAATGATGAAGGAACAACTGCAGATGATCCATTACCATATTGAGGGTGATCAAATGCTGTTCCATCGTTTGCTGAACTTTGAAACAATACATCTCCTAACTGTTGTGCATTTAAAAATTCAGGAGTGTTAGCTATTGATGAAAACCCAGTGTATGTATCAACAGATACAATTGGTTTGTCCATATTATAACCACCACCTTTAGTTGTGATAATTACTACCCCGTTAGATGCTCTAGCTCCATAAATTGCAGCGGCCCCATCTTTTAAAACATTCATCTGATCAATGTCGTTAGGGTTAATGCTGTTTAATACAAATGGATCATCTGTTTGTAGACCATCTATAATAAACAATGGGTTGGTATTGTTACTAGTACCAAAACCACGAATGTTAATTTTTGGTGGGCTACCTGGTGTAGCATTTTGAACTACAGTTACACCACTTACACGACCTTGTAATGCAGAAGCAGCATTTACAACTGGTGCTTTTGTTGCTTCTGATACATCTACAGATGCTACAGAACCGGTAATATCACCTCTTGTTTGAGTTGAGTAACCTAATACAACAACTTCATCAAGTGCAGCAGCATCTTCAGCTAAAGTTGCGTTAACACTTGATTGGCCGTTTACGGCAATTTCTGTGCTTTTAAATCCTATATAGCTAAATACTAATGTAGCACCATCATTTACATTTAAGCTATAGTTACCATCAAAATCTGTTTGTGTACCATTAGTAGTACCTTTTTCTACGACATTAGCACCAGGTAGTGGTTGGCCAGAGTCATCTAGAACGGTTCCTGTAATAGTAGATTGAAGTATTTTTACTTCAACTTCATTTGAAGTACTTGTGTCTTCATTTGCTTGGGCCAGTTGGGCTCCTAAGCAAACAAGCATTGATAAAACTCCAGACTTAATAAAGGAAGACCTTTTTCTGGATTTCATCAACGTGTAATCACGTTTTTGACTCATAATCATTGTTGTTTGTTAGTTTAAATTAATTGTGTAGAATTTGACCTTTTAAAATTTAAAGTTGCAGTTGTTAAATGTTAAAAAAATCAAAATCCGGTATAATAATAGCACTTTTACTTCAATTACCGATAATTCATTAATGATTTTTTACGAGCTTCATAATACCATTTGTTACTATTGTTATTGTAATAATCTGTATTAATAGGCGTAATTATTAGGATATCAATAATTTAGCTCTTGTTGAATTTGGAATTTAACACGTTAAATTTTTAACATTTTCAATTTAATATGTAAATAAAAATTACGTTAAAAGGTAATTTACAACGTTGTAGTTTTTAGTTTAAAGAAAAATTAAACTAATGTTAAAATATAAAAATTTGAGCCTAATTTTGATATTCTAATGATCTTGAAAGATCTGTAGACAGGAAATTATGACCAAATTTTGCTCCATATCCGTAGTGCAAAAAAGATAGATTTCTCCTCCATCTTTAATGTCTAATTTTTTTCTAATTTTTAGTACTGAATCTGGAAAATTTCTTATTGTTATATTTGCTTTTTTTATACCTAATTTTTTGAATGATTTCTTAGAATAGTCATGTATGTTTTCTACTTTGAAAATACGACCAGGAAAATCAATTAATTGATCATTAGTATAAAGATGTGAATTTGCATGTATTTTGTAAAGATTGAATTTTTTTGCTATAGTTTTAAATGCTCCAGATTTTAAAATCGCTGCATTTGGTTCATAGATGTACCCAAGTGGTTTTGAGTAATGCGTATCGGTAATCTGTTCTTCTCTCAAATGAAATTCAAATTCTTGAACCGTTTCTGTTTTGTAGTTAAGTGTTTTGATCAATGGTTCATTTTTGTATTTTTTCTCAATTAACCAAAGAATTTCTTTTACATCATTATTTACTGCCACAACATGAATTTCTTTTACATGTGTCAGTTCTTTTAATCCGCTTTTAAGGTCTAATAATGGTCCGGTTTTTATTAGAATGTTTGTAGATTTTTCTAATAAAAGGTCCATATTGCTAACAACATTTGGTTCGCAGTCAGATAAGTAATAGACTTTTTTGTTATCCTTATCTCTTCTTGAAGGGTCAATGAATATCCAATCAATAGGGTTATTGATCTTTTTAATGAACTCTAATCCATCAGCTGCTATACATTCTATATTGACAGCGCCTAGTTGTTTAAAGTTATGTTGTGCAATTTTTGATAAATCCTCATTTTTATCAATATGAATAACATGGTTCATTTTCTTGCTAAAGGCAAGTGAGTCTACACCGAACCCGGCAGTTAAATCAATTATGATATTACCATTAACTAATGTGGTTTTATAGTCAGCTGTAATTTCTGAAGATGTTTGCGAAAGATTTAATTTATTTGGATAGTATATATTATCTGTACTAAACCAAGTAGGTAATTTTGATTTTGCTTTTAGTTTTGATTCTATTTGTTCGACTAGTTCTCTTGATGATACTTCTGGAAATTTAGATTTAGATAAAAGGATTTTATGAATATCATTGTTTAAATTATCATTGATAAACTCTTGTACATCGTTGGCTAGTATTTCAGAATTCACGAATACCTAGAGATTATGGGTCAAAGATTTCACAATTTGGTTGTCAGATAGAAACTCCTTCAAAATAACCTTAATTGCAGTGTAGCCTGGTACGGCAACAATCATACCTACGGTTCCAAATAATAATCCAGCAATAATAATCACTAAGAAAATTTCTAATGGATGTGATTTTACACTATTTGAAAATATAAAAGGTTGAGAAAAAAAATTGTCTACCAGTTGACCAATTAATAAGCCGATAAATACATATCCTGTTTTTGGTAATATTACTTCACTGAAATCAGAACCTAAGTTACTGGTCATAGTCAGTGTCAACATAATTACGCCACCAATTATGGGCCCTATATATGGTATAATGTTGAATAGGGCGCAAAGAAATGCTATCACTACAGCATTTTCAATACCCACTATCAGTAAAACTATGGTGTAAATGACGAATAGAATGAATATTTGAAGTAGAAGACCAACAAAGTATCTTGATAATAGTCCATTGATTTTGCCAATTGAATTTGTTGTGCCTTTCTTTTTGTCTACTGGTATAAATATCAATAAACCATGCTCGAATAATTTACTGTCCTTTAAGAAGAAAAAGGATATAAAAAGAACAGAAAATAAGCCGATACTGGCCGTGCTTAAAACATTTAAAAAAGAATTTAAAAAGTCAGGTATAAAGCCAATATCTAGACCTTGTAATATATTTTTTTCTAATCCAGCATCGTCAATAACATCTTCAACTATATGAGAAGAAAGCCCTAAATAATTAGTAATTTGATGATATAATGTATTTAGACTTGTCTGTAAATCATCAATGTCAAGTAAAGATAGATTTTTGCCTTGCTCTGATAATAAAGGAATAAATAAGGCAATAATACCTACCAATAACCCAACCATTAAGAGCATGGTAATAATTACCGCAAGTATATTTGGTAGTTTAAGGCGCAATCTAAAAAAGCGTACTAATGGGCTGCCGATTAATGCGGTGACGGCTGCAATTGCTAAATATGCTATTACGGATTGTATCGTATATAAAAAATAGAGTAAAAGTGCGATGCCAATTAATACACCTATAGCTCTTAATATGCCTTGTGAGATGGTTTTTGAGGTCATTGATTAATTTTTAAAAACGTAGGTTATGATATTTGCACCCATTTGTAGTGCTTTTTCTCTAACCTCTGCGGTATCGTTATGTACAGTAGGGTCTTCCCAGCCATCACCTAAATCTGATTCTGAAGTAAATAGCAAGACAATTCTGTTATTGTGTAAAATGGAAAATGCTTGTGGTCGCTGCCCATCATGCTCGTGTATTTTTGGTAATCCCTTTGGGAATGTATACTTGTTTGAAAAAATAGGATGTTCAGATCCCAATTCTTCTAATTCCTTATTAGGGAAAAGTCTTTTTATTTCTCGTGTAACATAGGGTTTCATACCATAGTTGTCATCAATATGTAAAAAGCCGCCAGACAAAAGATAGGTTCTTAAATTTTCTATTTCTTCATCTGAAAACACCACATTGCCATGCCCCGTCATATGTAAAAATGGGTACTGAAAAATAGAGCTGCTACTAACTTCTACAGTTTCAGGTTTGCTGTCAATGGTTGTATCAATATTATTATTGCAGTATTTAATTAAGTTAGGTAATGCCGTTGGGTTGGCATACCAATCGCCACCACCTTGATATTTTAAAATAGCTATTTCTTGAGATTTCATATGAAATCCGCAGAACAACATAGTAAAAGCAAAATATATTGTAAGTTTTTTCATTTTATTTCGAATAAGATACTATCTAAAATTAAATAATATGCTTTTTAATAAAATCATTGGTAGCGTCTTTTTATTTGGAGGGCTTTTGTTTGCTTCTTTTTACGTGTCAGAATCAAGTAAAGATAATAAAGTTGATGCTGCTTTTTCTTTTAATACAATAGAAAATAAAGTTAATGGTGTAGTGGTTCTTGAACTATTTACGTCTCAAGGTTGCTCAAGCTGCCCGCCTGCAGATGTATTGTTAGAAAAAGCAAAGAATGAGTACCCTGAAAATGTTTTTGCATTGAGTTATCATGTTGATTATTGGGATTATATAGGTTGGGCAGATCCTTTTAGTAATAAAAACTTCACCGTCAAACAAAGTAAATATAATAAGAAGCTTGGTTATAGAGGTAATTACACTCCAGAATTAGTAGTGAATGGTAAGGAACATTTGGTAGGTTCAAATAGAGCTAAAGTAGAAGGTGCTATCAAAAAATATGCAGCAAAAGACTCACCTAACCGTTTGATGTCTCAGCAATTGGATAGAGTAGCTGACAAAGTGAATTTTAATTACAAAATCGAAGGGGCTACAAAAGGTAAAATAATACGTGCCGTTCTATTGTTGAATGAAAGAACTACAGAAGTAAAAAGAGGAGAAAATAGTCATAGAACATTGAAAAATTCAAATATAGTTGTGGCTGAGAAATACTTAGAGCTTGGGGAAAATTCTGTTGTAGGTTCTATTACTATTCCTAAGATTGTCAAGAAAGATGAAAAGCTTATTTTGATGTTGTTGGTAGAAAACGATAATGCTGATATTACGGGTGCAGTGAAAGCAGCAATATAATATTACCCATTGTTAATCGTCGCTACGATAGTGCAGGCTACAATTGCCGCTGTTTCGGTTCTTAATCTTGTTTTACCCATGGCAACTGGTGCAAAGCCTTTTTGCATGGCATTTTTTATTTCTTCTGGTGAAAAATCACCTTCAGGACCAATTAATATGGTTACATCTTTATCTGCCGCAACTCTTCTTTTTAGTTCATGGCGCTCTGTGTCTTCACAATGCGCAATAAATTGAAGATCAGATACAGGTTTCTCTAAAAACTCAGAGATACTAATAGGTTCATTTAATTTTGGTAAATATGTTTGCAGCGATTGCTTCATTGCAGACTCTAGCAAGCGTTGCATTCGATCAAGTTTTAATACTTTACGTTCTGATCTATTACAAATTATAGGTGTTATTTCATCTACCCCTATTTCAGTAGCTTTTTCTAAAAACCATTCAAACCGATCATTCATTTTTGTTGGGGCTACAGCTATGTGTAACCAATGAGATTTTGGATGCGTTTTTTTGGAGGATATAAGCTCAACCTCGCATTTTTTAATATTGTCGTTACTTATTTTAGCCTCAAATAAGTAACCGCTGCCATTGGTAATCCATAATTCATCACCGTTTTTCTTTCTTAAAACCTTAACGATATGCTTGCTTTCATTGCTGTCGAAAATGAAAGTAGTGTCAGTGTCTTTAATATCAGGATTGTAAAATAATTGCATGTGGTTTATTTTATAGACTATGATATAACGTATCTAGCTTTAGCCGTAACATCTTGTTGAGAAAATTGCTCGTCTTTATATTTCTGATATCCTACAATACCAATCATAGCAGCATTATCTGTGCAGTATTCAAATTTGGGTATATAGGTTTTCCACTGGTATTTTGTCTGGGCTTCTGTTAAAACTTTTCGAATACCCGAGTTTGCTGATACTCCGCCGCCAATGGCAATTTCTTTTATACCAGTTTGCTTTACAGCTTTTTTTAGTTTTTTCATCAATATGGTGATAATGGTATACTGTATTGATGCGCAGATATCTTCTAGGTTATTTTTGATAAAATCTGGATTTTCTTTCGTTTGTCGCTGAATGAAATAGAGTATGTTCGTTTTTAATCCGCTAAAACTAAAATCCAAATCTTTTACATTCGGTATGGTAAATTCAAATTTATGAGGATCACCTGTTGCTGCATATTTGTCAATTAAAGGTCCACCAGGGTAGGGAAGTCCTAGAATTTTTGCGCTCTTATCAAATGCTTCCCCAACGGCATCATCTAAAGTTTGTCCTATAATTTTCATATCAAAGAAATCGTTCACTTGAACAATCTGGGTGTGACCTCCGCTTATCGTAAGAGCTAAAAACGGAAATGATGGTGCCTTCATAGTTTCGTCATCTATAAAATGAGCTAAAATATGGGCTTTCATGTGGTTAACTTCAATAAGCGGTATTTGTAAACCTAATGATAAAGATTTTGCAAACGATGTGCCTACAAGTAAAGAACCCATTAGTCCAGGTCCGCGTGTAAATGCTATGGCTGATAATTGTTTTTTATCGATATTTGCTTTGGCTATGGCTTGATGAACAACAGGGACTATATTTTGTTGATGTGCTCTTGATGCAAGTTCTGGTACAACCCCTCCATATTCTTTATGAATAGCCTGGGTGGCGACAACATTACTGAGCACTTTATCGTTCATTAAAACTGCCGCAGAAGTGTCATCACAAGAAGATTCTATAGCAAGTATATAAATTGTATCGTGTTTCGACATATTTGGAATAAAATTTGAATAACAAAGGTAAAACATAAAGACCTATCAAAAAACTGAGAAAAATATTGGTTCGAACATTATTGGTGCTTTTGCTGATATGTGTTTTGGGTACTATCATTTTTTCATTGCCAGTGGTACAGACCTTATTGGCGCAGTTTGCTACGAAAAAAATTAACGATCAATACGGTACACATATCAATATTGAACGCTTAAAAGTTTCGTTAATTTCTTGGAATACAGGTTTGGAAGGTATCTTTATTGAAGACTACAAACAAGACACTTTATTCTATGTCAATGAGCTTAAAACTTCTATTTTAAGTATTAATAATTTGGTGCAGGGCAACTTGGAATTTGGAGATATTTCGGTTGATAAGTTAAACTTTAAGCTTAAAACATATTTCGGAGAAACGAATACCAATCTCGAAGTTTTTGTGGATAAACTTGATGATGGTAAACCTAGGGCGCCAGGTACACCATCTTTTAGACTTTCTTCATCGTATGTAGATATTGAAAACAGTAGGTTCAAGTATATTGATGAAAATTTAAATAACACTACTATTTTAAATTTTGATAGCCTTAATATTGGTGCAGCGGATTTTTTAATTCTAGGTCCAGAGGTTTCTACAGATATTCAAGAAATGTCTTTCTTTAGTAATCGTGGACTAAAAGTAGAAAGGTTAGCCACAAATTTTAAGTATACGAAGCAGCAAATGCGTTTCGATTCTTTGAAAATAAAAACACCTCTTTCTGCTTTAGATGGTAATCTAGTATTTAATTATAATCGTGAAGATTTCAAAGATTTTTTAAATAAAGTAAATGTTGTTGCAGAATTTAAGGAGTCTAAAGTCGCTTTTGACGAGGTTAATTTGCTGTATAATGAATTTGGTAAGGGAAAAGAGGTAACCTTTAATGCCAATTTAAACGGAGTTTTAAATGACTTGAATACAGATGACCTTTTCTTATTTTCTGATGACACCGGCATACGTGGCGATTTTAATTTCAAAAACTTATTCAGTAAACAAAAGCCATTCAGTTTAAATGCTGAAATGAAAAATGTTACCAGTAGTTATTACCAATTAAATGCTTTGTTGCCTAATCTAATTGGTAAATCTTTGCCGTCCTCTTTTAGTAAATTGGGGCAATTTACTATTCGTGGTAATGCCTTTATTACCAATTCTTCGGTAGATGCGAAAGTGAACTTAAATACTGCTGTTGGTAGTAGCTATGCAGATATCGTTTTAAGTGATTTTAATAATATTGATAATGCGACCTATAAGGGGTTCATCTCTTTAATTGATTTTGATTTAGGTGATTTTACTGAAAATAAAAATTTGGGCAAAACTACTTTAGATTTTAATGTAGAAGGAAAAGGTTTTGTTAAGGAGAAACTGAATACAGAGGTTATAGGTCAAATATATTCTATAGAATTTAATAATTACAACTATCAAGATTTACGGGTTTCTGGTATAATTAAAGATCAACTATTTGATGGTTCTTTAATTAGTAATGATGAAAATTTTAAATTTAACTTTAAGGGTCTTGCAAACGTTGCCGAAGCCAGAAATAATTTCAATTTTATAGCCTCTGTTGATTATGCAGATCTAAAAAAATTGAATATCATTAATGATAGCGTTTCTATTTTTAAAGGAAATGTAAGTATGGATATTACGGGTACAACCTTAGATAACATTGTAGGTGATATAAACTTTACACAAACGAGCTATCAAAATGTAAACGATACCTATTATTTTGAAGATTTTGCGGTGACCTCTAATTTTGGAGAAGATCGTGAGCGTACTATTAATATAAACTCTCCAGATATTATTACTGGTTTTATGAAGGGTAATTTTAAAGTACGAGAATTAGGTAAACTTGTGCAAAATTCTTTGGGTAGTATTTATACAAACTACAGACCTTTTCAAATTTCTGACGGTCAAAATCTTTCTTTCAATTTTAAAATTTATAATAAGATTGTAGATGTATTTTTTCCTGAAGTTCGCTTCGATCCTAATACTTTTATTAAAGGTAATATAGTTGCAGATGAAGGTGATTTTAAGTTAAATTTTGAATCTCCTAGTATTGAGGCGTTTGGTACGGCTGCAGACAATATCGAAGTTAGAATTGATAATAAGAATCCGCTCTTTAATACATTCGTTTCTGTAGGTGAGCTAGATACGCCGTATTATAATTTTAAAGATTTTAACCTTATTAATACAACCTTAAAAGATACTTTATTCTTTAGGTCTGAATTCAAAGGAGGAAGCGATTTTGACGATTCTTATAACCTAAATTTTTACCACACGTTTAATAAAGACAATAAATCTGTTATTGGTCTTAAAACTTCTGATGTCAATTTTAAAGGCAATAAATGGGTTTTAAACAAAGATGGCGATACAAAGAATAAAGTTATTTTAAATAGGGCTTTAGATAGTATTACAATTCAAGAAATTGTAATGAACAATGAAGAAAAAGAACAAATACGGCTGAGAGGGCAGTTGGCAGATTCTACATATAAAGATCTTCAGCTTCAGTTCAAAATTGTATCCTTGGATAAAATAACACCGGTAATTGATAGCCTAAAGCTGCAAGGAGAAGTTAATGGTACTTTAAACGTGCTTCAAAAAGATGGTATTTATTTACCATCATCTAACTTGAATATAGAAAAATTCGGAATTAACAATATACCCTTGGGAGATTTAGCAATTAATATTATTGGGAATAAAGATTTATCTGAGTTTCAGGTCAACTCTCAATTATCTGATAATAATGTTGAAAAATTTAGTGTAGTAGGTAGTATAGAAAATAAGGGTGAGATACCAAAAGCAAACTTAATTGCCAATTTTAACAACTTTGGTTTAGAGCCATTTAGCCCGTTAGGTGAGGGGGTAATTGATAATATACGGGGAGATATTGATGGTAGGGTAAAGATAGAGGGTAATGTAGATAACCCGAGTTTTAATGGTTTGCTGACTTTAGATAATGCAGGTATAGCAGTGCCTTATTTGAATGTAGATTATACATTTGCCCCACGTTCAAGAGTACTACTTAAAGACCAGACTTTTGATTTTGAAAATATAGCATTAGAAGACGTAGCAAAAGGCACACGGGCAAATTTAGATGGTACTATTACCCATAGTTTCTTTAGGGATTGGGTCTTAGATTTAAATGTTGATACCAAGAAAGACAAATTTTTAATTCTGAATACAGAATTTAAAGAAGGAGAATTATACTATGGTACAGGTTATTTAAATGGTACAGGTCGTATTTACGGACCAACAACTGCTTTGAATATAACTGTTGACGGGTCTACGGCAAAAGGTACTTCATTAAAAATACCTTTAAGTGATGTCGCTAGTGTAGGTGATTACTCTTTTATTAATTTTTTAGAAAAGAAGGACAAACAAAGAATTGAAAGTCAACGTCAATTAAAAGATTACCAAGGGTTAGAGTTAGAGTTCAATTTAGATATAACACCAGATGCCGAGGTTGAAATTGTAACTGATACTAAAACAGGAAGTTCTTTAAAAGGTACCGGAGTAGGTATTATTTTAATACAGATAAATACTAATGGTAAGTTTGAAATGTATGGTGATTATGTTGTAGTTACAGGAGATTTTAATTACAAATTCGGAGGTATTATTGATAAAAAATTTAAGGTGAAACCCGGAGGAACTATAAATTGGGATCAAAAGCCCTTAGAAGCTATTCTTGATATGGAAGCGGTATATTCTTTAAACGCCAACCCAGCTCCATTACTTGAAGATGCAGGGTTTACACGTAGAATACCAACAGATGTTATAATTAGTTTAACAGGGGAACTAGAGAGCCCTGATATTGATTTTGGTATTGAATTTCCAGGTACGAGCTCTATTGTTAAGTCAGAGTTAGAATATACTTTGCAAGATCCAACGGTAGAAGAAAAGAATGCAATATTCTTATTGGCACAAGGTACATTTGTTAATTCGCAAAGCGGAATTAATCAACAAGCGATAACGGGTAACTTGGTGCAAAGTGCATCTAGTATTTTAAACTCAATTCTAAGTGGAGGTAATGACAAGTTTAATCTAGGTCTTTCATATGAACAAGGTATACTTGATCGATCGGCAGATATAGAAACTGATGATAGAATAGGTGTTACGGTGTCTACACAAATTTCAGATAGAATTTTATTTAATGGTAAAGTGGGGGTTCCGGTAGGTGCTTCTAGTGAAACATTGGTAGCTGGTGATTTTGAAATACAAGTTTTGTTGAATGAAGAAGGAACCTTGAGTGCTAATTTCTTTAGTAGACAAAGTGAAATACAGGCGTATTTATCTGATCAACAAGGCTCTACTCAAGGGGCAGGTATATCTTATGAAGTAGATTTTAATAATTTTAAAGAACTCTTTCAAAAAATATTGGCAACTAAGCCAGTTGAAAAGAAAGAACCTGTAAAAGAAATTGAAAGCCCATCTTCTGTCATGGGTAATGATAGCTTAATCCGTTTTTACGATAAGCCAAAATCATTAAATTAACATATAAATACTTCTCCCTTTATGAATAAATAACAAATTTTAAGAATTTGACTGTTAATCTGTTACAACGAAATCCTTTTCGTTGATTTTTTCTTAAAATGCGACTGACTTTTATTCCGATTACGACTAAGATTTCTTACTTTCGTTGGCTTAAATTTTTCAATGTCTTCAGAAATAAAAAAAATAGCAGTACTGACTTCAGGAGGTGATTCTCCGGGAATGAATGCTGCCATAAGATCAGTTGTTCGTACTTGTGCATACTTGAAGGTAGATTGTGTTGGAATCTATAGAGGGTATCAAGGTATGATAGAGGGCGATTTTAAACCTATGGACGCCCGTAGTGTAAATAATATTATTAATAAAGGTGGTACTATACTTAAATCTGCTAGGTGCGATGATTTTAGAACTCCAGAAGGTAGGAAAACCGCGCATGAGGAGTTACTGAAAGCGGGAATAGATGCATTTGTGGTAATTGGAGGTGATGGTAGTTTTACTGGTGCTATGATATTTAACAGAGAATACAATTTTCCTGTTATAGGTATACCTGGTACTATTGATAACGATATTTTCGGAACTACATTTACATTAGGTTTTGATACTGCGTTAAATACAGTAGTAGAATGTATTGATAAAATTAGGGATACCGCAAGTTCTCACAATAGGCTTTTCTTCGTAGAAGTAATGGGTAGAGATGTTGGACATATTGCATTGAACGCAGGTGTTGGTGCAGGTGCTGAAGAAATTTTAATACCAGAAGAGAATTTAGGTTTAGATAGATTACTTGAATCTTTAAAAAGGAGTAAAGAGTCTGGTAAATCTTCAAGTATCGTAATTGTTGCCGAAGGTGATAAATCTGGTAAAAACGTATTCGAGCTTAAAGAGTATGTTGAAGAGCATTTACCAATTTATGATGTGCGTGTATCTGTTTTAGGGCATATGCAAAGAGGAGGGTCACCGTCATGTTACGACCGTGTATTGGCAAGTAGAATGGGAGTAAAAGCTGTAGAGGCTTTGTTAGAGGGTAAAACCAACCTAATGGTAGGTATTCAAGATAACCAATTAACATTGACGCCTATCAACAAGGCTATAAAAGGGCATACAAAAATTGATAAGGAACTTATTAGAGTTTCAGAAATAATGACTACATAATTTTAAAAATTAAAAATAGAGAAAATGTCAAATTTGAAAATAGGAATTAACGGTTTTGGTAGAATAGGTAGATTGGTCTTCAGAACTACAATTAAGCGTGGTGATGTAGATGTAGTAGCTATCAATGATTTATTAGATGTTGAGCACTTAGCTTACTTATTGAAGTATGATTCAGTTCACGGTAAATTCGATGGTACTGTTGATGTAAAAGATGGTCACTTAATCGTAAACGGTAAAACTGTTCGTATTACTGCAGAAAGAGATCCTAAGAATTGTAAGTGGGATGAAGTAGGTGCTGCTACTGTTGCAGAATGTACTGGTATTTTTACAACTTTGGAAACTGCTCAATATCATATTGATGGTGGTGCTAAGAAAGTTGTTATATCTGCACCTTCTAAAGATGCTCCAATGTTCGTAGTAGGTGTAAACCATAAAGATGTTAAAGCAACTGATACAATTGTTTCTAACGCATCTTGTACTACAAACTGTTTAGCTCCTTTAGCTAAAGTTGTTAATGATAACTTTGGTATTGAAGAAGCATTGATGACAACGGTTCATGCAACTACTGCAACACAAATGACTGTTGATGGTCCTTCTAGAAAAGACTGGAGAGGTGGTAGAAGTGCAATGTTAAACATAATACCTGCTTCTACAGGTGCTGCGGTTGCAGTAACTAAAGTTATACCTGCATTGAAAGGGAAACTTACTGGAATGGCTTTTAGAGTGCCAACTGCTGATGTTTCTGTGGTAGATTTAACTGTGAAAGTTAAAAAAGCAACTTCTTTGGAAGAGATTAAAAAAGCTTTTAAAGCAGCTTCAGAGGGTGAGTTAAAAGGTGTATTAGGTTATACGGAAGAGAGCGTTGTTTCTCAAGATTTTATTGGCGATCCTAGAACTAGCATTTTTGATGCAGGTGCTTGTATCGAATTAAACTCTACTTTCTTTAAGTTAATTTCTTGGTATGATAATGAAGCTGGTTTCTCCAATAAAATGGTAGACTTAATGCAGCACGTTAATACCTTATAACCATCATTTTAGTATAACAAAGATATATCCTGAAAATGAGGCGGTTTTTCCTTATTTTCAGGTTTATTTTTTAAAGACATTCGGTATATGATTTTAATAGTAGATAGTGGCGCAACCAAGTCAGATTGGATTGCTTTGGATGAAAAGGGCGAACAACTTTTTTTAACACAAACTTTAGGTCTAAGTCCTGAGGTACTGACAAAAGATGTTATTGAGGATCGCTTAGCGAATAATTTTGAACTTTCAAAAAATAGAGAAAAGGTTTCACACCTTTATTTCTATGGTGCGGGTTGTGGTACCGATCGTATGAAGTTGTTTTTAAAAGCAATTTTTAAAGACTTTTTTCCTAATGCAAAAGCCGATGTAAAAGAAGATACGTATGCTGCCATATTTGCTACAACAAAAGTAGGTCATCAAGGTATTGTGTGTATTTTAGGTACAGGTTCTAACTGTAGTTATTATGATGGTAACCAGTTATTTCAAAAAGTAACATCATTGGGGTATATACCTATGGATGATGGTAGTGGAAATTTCTTTGGTCGTAAACTTATTCGTGATTACTATTTTCATAAAATGCCGTCTGATTTAGCGCATAAATTTGCTGCTTCTCATGATTTGGATGCCGATGTAATAAAAGAGAACTTATACAAACAGCCTAACCCAAATACGTACTTAGCGACCTTTGCTCGTTTTTTAATCGAAAACAAAGAACATCCATACGCTAAAGGTGTTATAGATAAAGGCTTTCAGCAATTTATAAATAACTATGTAATGCAATTTGAATTGGCTACAAAAGTGCCAATCAATTTTGTAGGTAGTATTGCGCATTACCTAAGAGATGAATTAACTTCTGTATTGCTTAGAAATGATTTAATTGTTGGTGTAATTAGGCAAAGACCGATTGAAGGTTTGGTCGATTTTCACCGATCTAACATGTAAAATTTTATTTTACGGCAATCATAGAGATTTCAACATTTACGAACTTAGGTAAATTTGCAACTTCTACTGTTTCTCTTGCTGGTGCAGTTTCAGCATTAAAATAAGAAGCATATACTTCGTTTACTTCAGTGAATTGATTCATGTCACTAAGAAAAATAGACGACTTAACAACATTTTCAAAGGTCATTTCAGCTTCGGTTAAAATGGCCTTTAAATTTTCCATAGACTGTTTTGTCTCTAATTTGATATCTCCAGAAATCAATTCTCCGCTTTTAGGGTCTAAAGGAATTTGACCAGAAATATATAAAGTTCCATTGCTTAAAGTTGCTTGGTTATATGGTCCTATAGGTGCAGGAGCATTTACTGTATTGATGATTTTTTTCATGTTGAATAAAATTTAGCTGTTAGTTTTGGCTTCTGTTTTCCCACTTAAGATCTTTAAGTATCGAAGAATCTATACCGATAAAGAAGTACCATCTTTTATAGGTTCCGAAAGGTGTCCAATTAAAGCGCATTGTAAAACTCTTTAAATCTCTCTGAAATCGCAATTGGGTTAAAGTGAAACCTTGGTTTTTGAAATCGTAACCAGAAGATCCGCCAACTGACCAACGTGGTGCAAGCTCTATGTCTCCAGAGAACATTAGCGAGTGACTGCTAAATTCATTTTGCCGTGCCGAATTGCTATAATTGGCTGAATAGGCAAGTCTAAAGTTCCAAGGTATTTTTGTGCCAAATATGGGGTTCTCTACATCAGAATTCTTGTCGTCTTTCTTTACGGGGTTTGAATTGAAATCATCTGCACGACCGAATAAATCATCTTCTCTACCACCACTTTGTGCAACATAATCAAAAGGGTCTAACTCTTCTTCTTCATCTCTATCCTTATTGTCTTTTTTACCGAACATTTCGCTGCTAATAGAATACGATACATTGGCGTTTGCTCTTGTAAGTCTAAAAAGACTTCCGCCATTATCAATATTCCAAGTATCTATTCTAGTTCCGTTATTGTCGATTGCATAAGGGTCTAGTCCGGCAGAAAAGTTAATCGACATTTTATTGTCTAGGATGTTTGTGCCTCCATTTATACTTAATGGGTTAAGACGTAGAGAATCAGATTCAAAATTATATCCCGTAGAAACATTAAAATTACTTAAAAGTGATATTTTCTTGGGTTCGGTTTTGGTAGAATCTTTATCCCTGACCTTTGCCTCTAAGGTATTGGCTAAAGAGAAACTTAAACTATTTGACTGCCCTAAAGATGGTGCTCCATTCAATGTACCTGTAAATCGGCTGTACTGGACTTCAACTCCGTCCTCACCAAGATACTCATCATAGAACTGTTCAAAAGATGGTGCATAGCCATAGCTTAATGATGGTCTTACAGTATGTCTAAGTGCTTGAAATTTTTTGTCCTCACCAAAAACATATGTACCATAAAGTGTGGTACCTATACTTGCACTAAAATTATAGGTGTTGTAACGATCAAATCCGCTTACGGTATCTATTACGACCTCTTCTAGTTCATTGTCATAACTTCTGTTGTAAGTTTCTAAAGACCAAACATCTTCATAATTACCACCAACACTTACACTAAAAAATTTAGCAATTTTAAAGTTTGTGGCAACCGGTATACTATGGCTTGCTCCAATTCTTGCATTATCGAACATTTTTGCGGTGAAAAAATCTTCGTCGTTAGTTGTTAATCTATTTTGGGCATTGACACTATATTGAAAATTAATATTATCAATAATTCCCTTTTTTATGCCATCTTTTTTTACAAATGGATAAATACGTTCAACACTTGCTTGAAATGTAGGTAAGGTCATATTGATGTTGTCATCATCATCGTCATCGTCTGTTGCAGCTGACGTCAGTTGCGAATGCGTAGCGGTTACACTCATATTCACAGACGGATAATTAGGGAATGTTTTAGAATATGAAATTGAAGAGGATAAGGTATTGTTTTGTGTGTTTGGCAAGTTGCTTTGCTGCAGCGAATTTTGGTAATAATCGCTACTACCTAGGTTTACAGATGCTGAAAATCTAGAATTCGGACTAGCTTTTGTGTCTTGTGAATGAGAAAATTGAATGTTATAGTTACGAGATAAACTATAGTCGCTAAATCCTTTCTGGCTATTGACAATGTTTTCAAATCTTAAATTTACATTCCCTCGGTATTTATAGCGTTTGGTGTAAATGGAAGCTGTTCTAAAAGCGTAACTACCATTCGTGTAAAAATCTCCTGAGAGGGTAACATCAGCATAATCACCTAATGGTACATAATAACCCATGTCTTGAAGAAAATACCCAGTATCTGGGTCGTTACCAAAAGAGGGCATTAAAATACCTGCGGATCTACCTTGTGAAAGTGGAAAATATGCAAAAGGCATAGCAATAGGCGTTGGTACATCTGCAATATATAAATTACTAAAACCAGCAATTACCTTCTTTTTAGGTACAAATTTTGCTTTTCTTACACGTATGTAATAATCTGGATTTATAGTATCTGTAGATGTGGTCAGCTTACCTTCACTTAAAAAATAGACCGAGTCATTTTCTTTTTTGGTGATTTCAGCATAAACTTTCATAGCATCACTACCTAAAGCACCTGCTGCCGCTTGTTGTTCTGTTCTCGAATTCCAGATAAGTGCTTTTTGTGTGTCAAAGTTGAAACGTATAGAATCTGGTATTACAATATTGGTACCTTGTTTGAAGTAGGGTAGTTGGGTATAGTTGCCCAAAGAATCTAACATTCTGCCGGCATAAACTTCATTTTTTATATAATCCATTATAATAACGCCTGCTTTTAGTTCGGTGTCTTGATAATAGATTTCTGCTTCGTTATAGAGGTAAATTTTATTTTCTTTTTGACTTAACTTTACATAGTCTTTTGCTTTGTAGGTTATTTTATCTAACAGTAAAGGAGGTTTTTGATTAAGAGAATCGGCAACTAACGAATCATTGGCGATTGAGTCTCTTATAGCGGTTGGCGGAAACAATGGCGCGATTATTGAATCTCTTTCTGCTTTGATATTAAGAGTCGTAATTTTACCTTCTTGACCAATAACGTAAAAAGCGTTGGCAAAGACCAGGAATAGGAAAAGTAAGTAATGTTTGTTTGATTGCAAGGCTATATATCCTATTTTTGTAAAGGTTTGGCGGTCCAATGAGCCGTTATTTAAGATGTCAAACTTACATATATTTTTTAATCCCTATGTAGCGTCTTACAATAAATTTAACCATTATCAGGGCGATATAATCCCTAACACATATGAAAATAAAATTCTTTAGTATTTCTTTAGTATTATCGACAGCGTTATTACTTCTGTCTTTTACGGTGTCTGATGAGGAAATCAAATCTGATGATCCTTTTATTGTTGTGCTTGATGCAGGGCACGGTGGTCATGATCCTGGTAATTTAGGAAATGGCTATTTAGAGAAAAAAATAGCCTTAAATATCGTTTTGAAAGTAGGTGAAATACTTTCTAAGAATAAAGATATTAAAGTTATATACACTCGTAAAGACGATACGTTTATTGATTTATACGTTAGGGGAGAGGTAGCAAATAAAGCAAATGCAGACTTGTTTGTATCGGTGCATTGCGATTCTCACACTTCAGATGCGCATGGTGCAGGTACCTTTGTATTAGGTCTTCATGCCAACAAGCAAAATTTTGAAATAGCGAAGAAAGAAAACTCGGTAATTTATTTAGAGGATAATTACGAGAATAGATATGCCGATTACGACATTAATTCTCCAGAATCTGTTATCGGACTAACTATTATGCAAGAAGAATTTTTAGATCAAAGTGTAGCTTTGGCGACAATGATTCAAGAGAATTTTTCTAGTAAGTTAAAAAGAACAGATAGGAAAGTGAAGCAAGCGGGTTTTATTGTTTTACATCAAACTTTTATGCCAAGTGTTTTAGTTGAAACAGGATTCTTAACCAATAAAGATGAAGGGGCTTATTTAAACTCGACTAAGGGGCAGAATGATATGGGCGAGGCAATTGCTAAGGCAATATTACATTATAAAGAAGGTGTTCAACCAACAGTGAAATCTGTAGCTACTGCAGTTACTGAGCCTAAGGCACCACCAGTACAGGAGGTAGTAGAAGAAAAGGTTGAAGAAAAAAAGGAAATTGTTGCCGAACCTATCAAAGAGGTAGTTGCCGAAGTAAATGAGCCAAAAGAAATTATTTCGACACCTAAAGTTGAAGAGGTTAAAGAAACTGTTCCAGAAGTACCTGTAGTAAAGGTAAAAGAAGCAATTAACGAAAAAGAAGTGGCGAATTCTATTGTTTTCAAAATTCAATTGATGGCAAGCAGTAAAAATGTAGCTTTAAGTTCTAGTAATTTTAAAGGTCTTTCGAATCTTTCTCAAGAACCTTTTAAGAACTTGTATCGTTATATGTATGGTGAAACAAGGTCATATAGAGAGGCTAAAATGATGCAGTCTCAAGCTCAAGAAAAAGGGTATGCAACTGCTTATATAGTCGCCTATAAATTAGGTGAGAGAATTCCGATTCAAGATGCTATTGACGAGGTTTCTAATTTTACACCATAAAGTGTAAATATTATTCATAATTTTGAGAGTACTAAAAATATAATTGCTTGAAACTATCTAGAGAATTAAAAACAGGAATTATTGTTATTGGTGGCATATTACTGTTCATCATGGGATTCAGCTATTTAAAGTCGACTCCACTTTTTGATAATAGTAAAACATTTTTTGCTGTATACCCAAATGTTGGCGGTTTGCAATCGGGTACTACTGTCTCTATTAACGGCTTTAGCGTCGGTAAGGTTAACGATATTAAATTTTTAGATGATAAGGGGAATTTGTTAGTGACATTTACAGTTGGTAATAAATTTAAATTTTCTAAAAATAGTACCGTTGAATTATATGATACTGGTATAATAGGAGGCAAGGGGCTACAAATTAAACCAATTTTTGATGAAGCATTGGCACAATCTGGCGATACGTTACGTACGGAAACCAGACCGGGTATTACAGATTTGGCACAGCAAAAGCTAAATCCGTTAGTACGTAAAGTAGAATCTGCTATATCTGGTGCAGATTCTGTTTTGGTCAATGTAAATTCTGTTTTAGATGAAAAAACTAAGAAAGAACTGAAAGAGGTTATTGGAGGGTTAAATACTTTAATTACTAACTTGAATACTAGTGCCACTCAAATTAATTCTGTTTTAGATGGTAATAAAGAAAAGCTGAATAGCTCATTCGAAAACTTTGAACAGTTAACTGCTAATTTTGCAAAGCTTTCAGATTCTTTAAATTCTGCGGGACTTGGTAGAACTTTGGCAAGTCTAGAATCTACTATGGCTAGTTTAGATAAGGTGACAGAAAGAATTGAGAATGGAGATGGGTCACTTGGATTACTTATGAACGACAAGGAATTGTATGGTAACTTAAATAACGCGTCTCGCGAACTAGACTTATTATTACAAGATTTTCGTTTAAATCCGAAGAGGTATGTGAATGTTTCTGTTTTTGGTAAAAAGCAGAAAGATTACGAAGTACCAGAAGATGATCCAGCGGCAAATTCAATTGAGAAGTAAAGAAGATTAATTTATATGCAATATCTCCCTAATATTATTTTTGTAATCCTGCTAATAGTAGGTGTTGGTTTCTTTGTAAAGAATGTTTCAAAGTTGAAACGGAATATTTTTTTAGGTAAAGATGCTTCGGTAACAGATAATAAACCACAACGTTGGAAAAACATGGCAAAGATTGCTCTCGGGCAATCTAAAATGGTGGTGCGCCCAATTGCTGGAGCACTGCATATTATTGTTTATGTTGGTTTTGTTATTATAAACATCGAAGTTCTAGAAATTATTTTAGATGGTATTTTTGGTACGCACAGAATGTTTGCCGTATTAGGACCTGTATATGATTTCTTAATCGGATCATTCGAGGTTTTAGCATTGTTGGTTATAATAGCTGTTGTAGTTTTCTGGATTAGAAGGAATGTAATAAAATTAAAGAGATTCTTTAAACCTGAAATGGAAGGATGGCCTAAAAAAGACGGGAATCTTATTCTTTATATAGAGCTTGTACTAATGATTTTGTTTTTGACCATGAACGGTGCAGATTACCAATTGCAACAGATGGGCGCAGATCATTATGCAGCAGCAGGGTCCTTTCCTATTAGTAGTTTTATTGCTCCTATGTTTGAAGGGATGTCTATTTCTACATTAGTATTAATAGAACGTACCGCTTGGTGGGTACATATTGCAGGAATTTTATTTTTCCTTAATTATTTATATTACTCAAAACACCTTCATATTCTTTTGGCTTTCCCAAATACTTATTACGGTAAGTTGACACCTAAAGGTCAGTTTAGAAATTTACAGTCTGTTACAGATGAAGTTCGTATGATGATGGATCCAGATGCAGATCCTTATGCAGAACCGGCAGAAGATGCTGCTGTTCCAGATAAGTTTGGTGCGTCAGACGTACAGGATTTAAGTTGGGTACAATTACTAAATGCATACACATGTACAGAATGTGGTCGTTGTACTAGTGAGTGCCCTGCAAATCAGACCGGAAAAAAATTATCTCCGCGTAAAATTATGATGGATACCCGTGATCGTTTAGAGGAAGTGGGTAAGAATATAGATGCTAATAATGGTGAGTTTAAAGATGATGGTAAGCAATTACTGAACGATTTTATTACTCCCGAAGAATTATGGGCATGTACATCTTGTAATGCCTGTGTTGAGGCTTGCCCCATTAGTATTGATCCTCTTTCTATTATTATGGATATGAGACAGTATTTGGTTATGGAACAATCTGCAGCTCCTACAGATTTGAATAATATGATGGGTAATATAGAGAATAATGGAGCACCTTGGCCATTTAACCAAATGGACCGTTTAAATTGGAGTAAAGAATCTTAAAGATAGATATGGCAAGTGAATTAAAAGTGCCTACAATGGCAGAATTTTTTGCGTCGGGAACCGTACCTGAAGTTTTGTTTTGGGTGGGTTGTGCTGGTAGTTTTGATGATAGAGCAAAGAAAATAACCAAAGCCTTTGTAAAGATTTTGAACAAGGCTAATGTGTCTTTTGCGGTACTTGGTACAGAAGAAAGTTGTACGGGTGACCCTGCAAAACGTGCTGGTAATGAGTTTTTGTTTCAGATGCAAGCAGTGACTAACATAGAGGTGCTGAACGCTTATGATATAAAAAAAATAGTAACAGCATGCCCGCATTGTTTTAATACGATAAAAAATGAATACCCTGGTTTAGGAGGTAATTATGAAGTTGTACACCATACACAATTTCTTAAAGACTTACTGAACGATGGCAGAATTTCTATGGAAGGCGGTAACTTTAAGGGTAAACGCATTACATTTCATGACCCATGTTATTTAGGTAGAGCAAACGGCGTATACGAAGCACCAAGAGATTTAATTAGAAAACTAGATGCCGAGCTTATTGAAATGAAAAGCTGTAAGCAGAGAGGTCTTTGTTGTGGTGCTGGTGGCGCACAAATGTTCAAGGAACCTGAAAAAGGTGATAAGGATGTAAATATTGAGCGTACAGAGCAAGCATTAGAGACAAAACCAGAAATTATTGCGGCAGGTTGCCCATTCTGTAACACGATGATGACAGATGGGGTTAAGAATAAAGAAAAAGAAGGTGATGTTCAGGTAATGGATATTGCAGAGATGATTGCGACGGCCGAAGATTTATAATAGTTAAAAAATTAAAATTTGCTAGTAGAATTTAAGACATTACCAGAAACTGCAAGAGTTTGGATATATCAATGTAACCGTTCATTTTCTGAAAAGGAAATAGCCGAAATTGGTTCAGATTTAGATACTTTTTTAACTTCATGGACCGCACACGGTAATGATTTAAATGCAGGCTATGAAATAAAGTATAGACGATTTATAGTAATAGCTCTTGATCAAACGACCCAAGGGGCTACTGGTTGCTCTATTGATGCTTCTGTGCGTTTTATACAGGCTTTAGAAAAGAAATATGATGTCCTTTTATTAGATAAAATGAACGTTTCATACAAACAAGGTGAGTTTGTAGCCTACAAAAGTTTAATTGATTTTAAGGCTATGGCGAAACAAAAGGCGATTTCTAAAAATACAATTGTATTCAACAATCTGGTTACCAATAAAGGAGAGTATCTTGAGCATTGGGAAGTACCTGCTTCAGAGAGTTGGCATGCTCGTTTCCTTTAACATAATTTCTTCTTAAGTACCAGATTTTATTGGGTTTTATCGATGAAATGCAATAATTTCAATCCATAATAGTTATCTCAGTACATATATTTTTATGCGCTATATTTTTATTCTTATTTGTGGATTGTTTTGCTGTTCAAGTTTACTGGCTCAAAACCCCTTAGTAACCAAAGACAGTACTGCTCAACAACGTTGGGTAGATGCGCAGTATGGTCAAATGAGCTTGGATCAAAAGTTGGGTCAGCTATTTATGGTCAGTGTTGCCTCTAATCAAAGTAAGCAAGCTACGAATCTAATAAAGGATTTAATACTTAAAGAGAACCTGGGTGGTGTTATCTTTTCTAAAGGCGGACCTGTTAGACAAGCAAAACTTACAAATGATTATCAAGCTGCTTCAAAAATTCCATTACTTATTGGAATGGATGCTGAGTGGGGACTTTCTATGAGATTAGATTCTACCTATGCATTTCCTTGGAATATGACTTTGGGGGCTATTCAAGATAATTCGATTGTAGAAAAAGTAGGATATCAAATAGGTGAGCATGCTAAACGTTTAGGAGTGCAAATTAATTTTGCCCCAGATTTAGATATCAATACAAATCCGAAAAATCCTATTATTGGAAATCGTTCTTTTGGTGAGAATAGAGATAATGTTGTTGATAAGGGAATTGCTTTTGTCCGAGGTATGGAAAGCGCTGGGGTATTGGCAAATGGGAAGCATTTTCCTGGTCATGGTGATACAGAAGTAGATTCTCATCATAATTTACCGGTAATTCCTTTCTCAAGAAAAAGACTGGATAGCTTAGAACTATATCCGTTTAAGAAATTAATCAGTTCAGGTTTAAGTAGTATAATGGTAGCTCACTTAGAGGTTCCTGCACTTGAAATGAAAAAAGGGATGCCTTCTTCTTTATCGGAGCAAATCATATCCGGAATTTTAAAGGAAGAATTAGGTTACGAGGGATTAATTTTTACCGATGCCCTAAATATGAAAGGGGTTTCTACAAAAGGAAAAGACGGTAGCGTTGAGTTAGATGCATTTATGGCAGGTAACGATATGTTATTAATGCCAGAGAATATTGTAAGTGCAAAAGAAAAATTAACCAAAGCCTTCGAAAAGGGTAAGTTGTCTGAAGAGCGTTTGGCTTATTCTGTCAAAAAAATATTACAGGCAAAATATAAGGCTGGTTTAAATAAATATAAGCCTGTACAAATAGAAAACTTATATGAAGATTTAAATAGCCTTGAAGATGATATTATTTATGAGCAAGCTATAGAAAATGCGATTACCGTTGTAAAGAATAAGCTAGATATATTATCTATCAAGAATTTAGATAATAAGAAGATTGCTTATGTGAAAATAGGCGATTCTGATAACGAGGCTTTCATAAAAGGATTGAAGAATTATGCCGATGTTACTGTGGTTGAGGCGAATGATATAAATTCCTTGAAAGCTAAACTTAAAGATTTCAATTTAATTATTGTTGGGCATCATAAGAGTAATGAAAGTCCCTGGAAATCATATAAACTTTCTACTAAAGAATTAAACTGGCTGCAAGCAATTGGCAGCGAACGTACTTCTAATCTTATACTTTGTGTTTTTGCCAAGCCATATGCTTTATCAGATATCAAATCATATGATACAATCGATGCTGTGGTAATGTCTTATCAGAATAGTGATATAGCACAAGAAAAAACTGCAGAAGTATTATTTGGAGCGGTAAGTGCTACCGGTAAATTGCCTGTTAGTGCCCATCAAGAATTTCCTGTAAATACAGGAGTGCAAGTTAAATCTTTAAGTAGATTGGGATATAGTATTCCAGAGCGTGTTGGTATGAGCTCAAAAGGACTTAGAGAAATAGATGAGTTAATGAGTCATGGTTTAGATAGTTTAATGTTTCCTGGTGCTCAAGTTTTAGTTGCTCGAAAGGGAAAAGTAATCTATCAGAAAAGCTTTGGTAAACCCACATTCGACAGCAAAGAAAAGATTACCAATGATTATATATATGATTTGGCTTCTTTGACAAAAATATTAGCCACATTACCAATGGTAATGAAAATGGAGGAAGAAGGCAGAATAGGTTTGAACAATACTTTTGAAGAATTGGTGCCGAATTATTCTAACACCGAAATTAAAAATGTTACCGTTTTAAAAGCACTTTCGCATTATGGGCGTTTGCCTGCATGGATTCCTTTTTACATTAATACATTGGACGAAAATAAAAAGCCTTCAGGTGAATTTTATAGAAATTCGCCATTACCCGGTTTTTCAACTAAAGTATATGATAACCTGTATTTAGCAGATGCGTACAAAGACTCAATTTATAATAGAATTGGTAGACAAGATTTAAAGTCTAATAGATACCGTTACAGTGACGTACCGTATTATGTAATGAAAAAGGTTGTTGAAGAAAGTTATGGTCAAAGGCTAGACGGATTAACAAATAATTTTCTTTATAATAGAATAGGGGCAAACCACACCTCATATAATCCTTTAGAGAAATTTGATAAAAATATGATTGTTCCTTCTGAGGAAGATAACTATTATAGATATGGTACCGTACAAGGTTACGTTCATGATATGGGTGCTGCAATGCAAGCAGGCGTCGGTGGGCATGCCGGACTCTTTAGTAACTCTAATGACATTGCCAAGATTATGCAAATGTACCTTCAAGATGGATATTATGGAGGTACTAAGTTTTTCGATTCTAGAACGGTTAAAAAATTCAATACCTGTTATTTTTGTGATAACAATGTGCGTAGGGGAGTAGGGTTTGATAAACCACAGTTACAGCACAGTGGTCCGACCTGTGGTTGTGTTTCTAGAAAAAGTTTTGGGCACAGTGGTTTTACAGGAACGTATACTTGGGCTGATCCAGAAGAAGAAATTGTCTACGTATTTTTATCCAACAGAACATATCCATCTGCATCTAACACACTTTTAGTTAAATCTGGGTTAAGAACTAGAATTCAACAGGCTATTTACGATTCAATTCTGAATTAAAAAAGTTAGTTTTGTTGTAATGAAAATAGCAATAGTATGTTACCCTACCTTTGGTGGTAGTGGTGTTGTCGCAACAGAATTAGGAATTGCACTGGCTAACAGAGGTCATGAAATTCATTTTATTACCTATAAGCAACCTGTTCGTTTAGAGTTGTTGAGTAATAAAATATTCTTTCATGAAGTTCATGTGCCAGAATATCCACTGTTTCACTATCAGCCTTATGAACTTGCATTATCTAGCAAGTTAGTTGATACTATTAAGCTTCATAAAATAGATTTACTACATGTGCATTATGCTATTCCGCATGCATATGCTGGGTACATGGCAAAGAAAATGCTAGAAGAAGAGGGTATTTATGTACCTATGATTACCACATTGCATGGTACCGATATTACTTTAGTAGGTAAACATCCTTTTTATAAACCAGCTGTTACTTTTAGTATCAATCAATCTGATGTTGTTACTTCGGTTTCTGAAAGTTTAAAACAAGGTACTTTAGATACTTTTGACATAAAAGGCGAAATAGAAGTTATCCCTAACTTTATAGATGCTAAAAAATATAGTACATCTTTTACAGATTGTCAAAGGTCTAACATGGCAACTGAAGGTGAACGAATAGTTACGCACATAAGTAATTTTAGAAAAGTAAAACGTATACCTGATGTCGTCAAGATATTCAGTAAAATTCAACTTCAAATTCCTTCTAAATTAATTATGGTCGGCGAAGGTCCTGAGAAAGAAGGTGCAGAACGCTTGTGTGAAGAATTAGGTATAGCAGATAAGGTTATATTTTTAGGTAATAGTAATGAGATAGATAAGATTTTATGCTTTTCAGATTTATTCTTATTACCGTCAGAGACAGAAAGTTTCGGACTAGCAGCTTTAGAAGCTATGATAAACAAGGTTCCTGTTATTTCTAGTAACGCGGGTGGTATACCAGAAGTGAATACAGAAGGCGTTAGCGGATTTTTAAGTGATGTAGGTGATATTAATGATATGGCCGCGAAAGCAATTACTATTTTAAAGAATGATAACGTTTTAGAACGGTTTAAACTGAATGCCTTAAAAGAAGCACAACGTTTTGATATTCAGAAAGTGGTTCCGCTTTATGAAGAAGTATATGAAAGGGCTTATAAAGGTAGATTTAAAAATGTTTAAATATTTTCCTTGTTTTTTTCTATTGGCTTTAATTCAGCTGAATTCTTGTAAGGGTACTGCCCAAAGTAGTTTACAAGAAACTAATCATACAGGTATGGAACTTATCTTAAATGAAAATTATAGCGGATTTGAACAAGAAGAGTATCTTTTAATAAAGAATCAAAAAGAATTAAATGCTTTTTATGGTAAAATAAACCGTACAAGAAAACCAGGATTGACTCCGCCTTCAATAGATTTTAGTACCGAAATGATTCTCATTTGGTGTGGCGACAGTACAGCTTCTAATTATGCTGATTTAGAATTGAACGAGAAGGCTGATTATTTACAAGTTCATAAGCTTAAAACTACAGCATCTAAAGAAGAAAATAGTTTTATTGTAAGTCCATTCAGCATATATAAGTTGCCTTTAAGTACAAAAAATCTCAAAATTATAAAGTAATTAGTCGATAATAATTCTACATTCGACTATCAAACGATTTTAATTGCTGTACACGGTAATTATTTGTCAACCTCCTCATCTACAACTAATTTTACATTTTATAACCCCAAATTTATAATTATGAAAACTACTACTGTTTTTAGTTTTTTATTACTATTTCTGATTACTTCTGTCACTTTTGCTCAAGATGAATTTCAAATAACGGCAAAAGATAGTATTGTGCAGAGTTCATGGATTTTCGGTGTAGGTTTAAATGCTGTCGATGATTCGGGTAACGTTTTTGACGGACTTTTTAATTTTGGAGATGAATGGAATTTTGTTCCTTATCCATCGAGAGTAAGTATTGGAAGGTATTTTAAAAGTGGTTTGGGTCTAGAAGCTATTGGAACTTATAATAAATATAAAGAAGGGAAAAATGTTGATGGAGAAATAATAGCGGAAAACATCAGTTATTTTGGCTTAGATGGTAGAATAACGTATGATTTAAATAAAATTATTGGTGAAACTGCTTGGTTTGATCCTTATGTTGGCATAGGCGCTGGTTATACAGATGCAAACAATCGAGGAAGAGGTACATATAATGCTGTAGTAGGTTTTAGAACATGGTTTTCTGACAGATGGGGGTTAGACCTTAATGCAACTGGTAAATGGGCTATGAGTGAAGCAGAAGGTGTTTCTAATCACATACAGTATGGGGCAGGAGCTGTTTATCAATTCGGTATTGAAAAAGGACTCTCTAAAAGAGGTGAAGAGAATTTAGAATTGTTAGCCGCAATTGCAAAAGAGAAACAACGTCAAACAGATTCTATTAATGAGGTTAATCGTTTAAAAGACGAAGCCTTACTGGCAGAAAGACTAAAGAAACAACAAGAAGCAGATGCACTAGCTGCTGCTGAGAAAGCCAAAGTTGATGCTATCAATAAACGTAAAGCAGAAATAAAATCTAAAATTGAAAATTTAGGTAATGTTTACTTTGACTTGAATTCATCATACGTAAATTCTTCATCAAAAATAGTTTTGGATTCTTTGGCCCAAGTATTAAAGAAAATTCCAACATTAAAATTAAAGATTACTTCTCATACCGATTCTCGAGGAACATCTAAATATAATGACTGGCTATCTCAACGAAGAGTAGATAAAACTAAGGCTTACATGATTTCTAAAGGTGTTTCTGAAGATAAATTAACTACAGAGGCATATGGGGAATCTATGTTATTAAATGAATGTGATGACAATACCTATTGTCCAGAAGAGAAGCATGCGGTAAATAGACGATCTGAATTTGTTATACAAGAATTCTAATAAGGAATATATTTTATATAAAGCCCCTTTAGTAATTACTTTACTATAGGGGCTTTTTTATTTTAAACATTTAAAAGTGCAGAATTAAATGGTAAGATAGTTTAACCAACAGAAAATGTGAATACCTCAGAGGTAGATTCATTACCAATACTATCTTTGGTTACAATTTTCCAATAATAGATTTTGCCAGCCTCAACAGGTATATCATTAAATCTCGTTTCTGTCACATCAATTCCATAAAGTTCTGGGTCCTTTACTTCTCCAAAATATAAATCATAAGACACGATATCGTTGTCAGGATCCTCTGATTTCCAGATTAGATTAACCAATGTACTTGTTTGCGAGATTGATGCACCGGAAACGGGTGAAATAGCCGTCGCAGGATATGGAATAGTAGATTCTAAGCCTGGACCTTCGTTGTAGAAACTCCAAATTTCACTGCTGCTATTTATTTTTCCGGTTACATACCACGAATAAGCTACACCTCGGTCTAGTGTTATAGCAACATCGGTATCATCACTTGCAATTAATTCTGTTCGAGAGCTTAAGAGATTTGTTAAATAGACAGTGTATGGACTATTATCATTTTCATCTGACCATTCAAATACGAGCTCGCTTTGTGTATCTGAAACAATAATACCTTCTGTACATTCTGAGTCATCTTCAGGAAAAATAAGCGTGATATTTATTTGATCTTTGGAGTATTCCAAAACATCTGAATCTACACCGCACGATTGTATTGTTAATATTAGGAAAACTAAAAATGCGCTTTTTTTCACTGTTTTAAAAATTTGAAGGATTTATTGAAGTTATCATTCTTCAATCTTAAAAAATAAATACCAGAGCCTAGTGAGCTAGTATTGATTTCAATGATTGATTGTTCAACTTTATAGTCGTTAGAATGTACTAAAACTCCTGCTTCTGTAAAAATAGCTATTTCAATCTTATCTATTGTAAGAGTTTTTAAATCTATTGATAGACTATTACCTACCGGATTAGGATAAATTATTGCAGTAGTTCCTAAATATATCGTTTCTTCAAATTTCCCTTGGCAAAGTTGATTTGTACTAACGCTAATAGTATTAGTTTCATCTAATAACGGTAGGTTGATTTGTTCTTTTTCAGTTTGAAAAATTTTACCGTTTACTTCAACGGTGTATTCATTGGCGCCACTCATTTTTAAGTTTACACTATTGGTCAAAGCATCGAGTTCTAACAATACACTTAAGGGTAAAGGCTCGGTAATAATTATTTTAGAACAATTTTGATAATTTGTTGATGTCGTAGAAGAGATACATAGATTATATTCCCCTTTTGCTAAGTCTAAAATAGTTAGCGTTTCTGTGAAGCCAATAGCTCTATTTTCACCTTCACCAGTAATAGAAGCATTAAATTCTTCATCGTTTAATGATTCAATGAATATAGATCCGTTATTGGAACTAATACAAGAAGTACCAGTTGAAGTAATTTTAAATTGATTTGCAGGATATGATGTTACCGTACATCCATTTTCATTCACTATTTCACCAATAGGAGTATTCGAGCAAATATCGTCTACGTTTAATATACCGTCGCCATCATAATCATCATCATTGTTATCAGCTGTTATTGTTAATATGAAATCTGTAGTGCAACCTTCTGACGTTGTAAAAATATATGTCCCAGATTGTGAAGTATTTGTGTTCTCTATTACATAATCATTATTTACGACGGAACCTCCAGGTAAAGTGATGGTAAAAGAAATGTCATTAGGTAAAATGCTTAAGGTTATGGCATCTCCTTCAGCTATAGTTACGTTGTTGCTTTTACTATCCCATGTGTCATCAATCAAATATTCGGGTGTTACACTTTCGTCAGTGCAAAAAACTTCTCCCCATATTCCAATGTTATTCGCATTGATATTTCCTGCAGTACTAAAATTACCACCAACCAATAGCTCGGTTTCATTCTTAATAAACTGTATAGCATTAACTCTAGTATTTACCCCTACATTTGTAGCTGTGCCTAAAGCCTGCCAACCATTTTCCGTACTCCAGCGAGCAATATTGTTCACTACTTTGTCAACTGTACCGTTATCACTTGCAGTATCAAATGTACCACCAACATATATATAAGTTCCACTGCTGGTAATTGCGTTTACATTTCCACTTACTCCAGTTCCTAATGCTTCCCAAGTGTTATTGTTTTTATGGTACCGGGCTATTCTATTAACAGTTTTATCTCCGGCAATGGCAAAATTACCTCCAACATATAAATAGTCACCTGCAGAATTCATGGCTTCTACAAATCCACTAGTGCCAGAACCAAGTGCAGACCAATTAGAGCCGTTCCACTGAGCAATTCTTGAGGCCGACATGCCACCTGCAGTATCAAAATTTCCACCTACATAGACTGTATTATTATCGTCTATGTGTATGGATCGTACCTCATTATTTGTTCCAGAAATATTAGTGGAATTGTCGGTAAGTAAACCCCAGGCGTTATTTTCCCATTTTGAAATATTATTTGCATTTAACCCACCGGCAGAGGTAAACACACCACCTATAAATAAAACGCCGTTTTCATTAAGGGCTAATGTAGATACTGGTCCATTGGTACCAGAACTTAAAGCTGACCAAGAACTGCCGTTCCATTGAGCGATATTATTTACCTCAATTCCGTTGATGGTAGCAAAATCGCCTGCAATGTAGAGAGAACCATTATTAGCTATTGCAGTTGCCAATATTGTACCATCAATATCAACACCAAGTGAAGCCCACTCTTCGGTTGTATTTAAAGTCGCTAAATCTGATAGATTGATATTACCTGCAGAAGTAAAAGAACCGGCAATATAATTTAGACCATCTATTGAGCTTGAAATTGATTGTATTATTCCGTTGGTGCCAGAAGATAGTGATTTCCATTCTCCAATACCGTCAACAGGCGTGGTAACCGGACCTGAAATGTTTTCTGTTAATTTATATAATTTAGCGTCAGTACCATAATCTGAAAAATAAAGTTCGCCAGCTTCATCTTCGCCAAATGAGGAAATGAATTCTCCGTTGGTCTTAAAGAGAAATTCGTTAGTAGTATTTCCTGTACTGGTGTTATAATCTAAAGCCCACACACGACCAGAAACATAATCGCCATAAATATATTTGTTCTTTAAATTATTATTGGTCAATGAGCCTTTATAGGTGTAGCCACCAGTAATTGAAACATCTGATGCACTGTGATCATATAAGAATATGGGCTTAATATCGGGTGAGGTAGCAAGTATTGTTTCGCTGCCATAGCTAGGTTCTGTATTTGCCTCAAATCTGTTCCATCCATAGTTACCACCTCTGGTAATAATATTTATTTCTTCGTATGAATTTTGACCCACATCTGATCCCCATAGATTACCTGTAAGGTCAAAAGAAAATTTCCAGGTGTTTCTAATACCCCAGGCATACAACTCATCTAATCCCGATTGGCCAACTCTTGGATTATCTGAAGGTATTTCATAATTACCATTTGGTAATTCTGGGTTTGTCTCAGTAGGGTTATTACCATCAAGATCAATGTCGATTCGAAGTAAACTTCCGAAAACTGTATTCAAGTTTTGACCATTACCCTGTGGGTCACCACCACCACCGCCATCACCAATAGAGATGTATAAATAGCCATCTGGACCAAAAGCAATTTTACCACCATTGTGATTGGAGTCTGATTGATTTTTGGTGAATTGTGCAATTATGGTTTCTGAATTAGGATCAATCAAGTTTGGATTGGAATTATCCACTTTATAGCGGGCAATATTAATTCTGTAATTGCTTGGCTGATCTATATAGTAGACGAAAACATAACCGTTGGTAGTATAGTTAGGGTGAAAGGCAAGACCTAAAAGTCCAATTTCTTGACCTGCGCTATAGGATACTATTGAAGAAATATCTAAAAATGTAGTTTGTTCTTCTAGGGTAACATTGGCTTTATTTGGAAATACTTTTATAAGCCCTTGCTGTTCTACGACGAACATTCGGTTAGTGCCATCAACGCTACCTTGTATTTCAGTCGAAAAATTAAATGAGAGATTAGGAAAGGCATTTTCATATGATAGTTCTTGACTATGGGCGTATGAAAATATCCAAAAGAATAATATTAATAAAAAATGCTTGTGATTAACCATGAAATATTCGGGGGAATTGATATTAAAATCATTAAATATTACTGCGGTTTAGTCTATGGTTAACAGTAAACTACGCGAAAGTAATAAATAAAGCGATTTAAATAATAAATTTACTCGAAGCGGTTAAAATAAAATTGAAAGAGGTTACTAGTAATATCCTATCTTAATAATTCATATAAAAATTAAAATTATACTCTTTTAGAATAGCAACTTATGAGCTCTGCTTAATAAGATTAGGTTTCATTTTTCTATTAATAAATATATGCAAGACAATTAGTACTAAAACAAGAGGTATGGTAGTTAGCAATTGAAGTGATAGATTTTCATGTATTACCATTAATACGATAATATTTACTAAAAGCTGAACTATAGCGTAGCCGCCTGCAACAGTTAAGTGCTTTACCGATTTTAGATGTACAAGATTTTGATATAGATGACTCTTATGTGGTTTAAGAATATTTTCTTTTTTTAATAATCTTGAAATGATAGTAACTCCACCATCAACCAAATAAACCGAGACAAACATGAATGGAAGTGGTGAATTCATTTTAAACGAAAACAACAAGAGTAAGAATGTAACGAATACACCAATAGATATACTACCAATGTCACCTGCAAAGAAAATTGCTTTTTTTCTAAAATTAAAGAAACCAAAAACTACTATACCTAATATACCAAAAACTAAAATTTGATAATCGATAATGTTAGTTGAGTAATTTAAATATAAAACGGTCAATAATACGCTTAACGAATAAAAACCGGTTATACCATTAATGCCATCCATGAAATTGTAAATGTTTACAATGCCTAGGCAGAATATTAATAAAGGAATAATTATAAAAATAGAATTCCCAAAAAGGTTTAATTGATAAAAAACCAATGCTACCGCAATGATTTGTGTTCCAAATCTACTCAACGTGCCCAGTGTTTTTAAATCATCAATAAAACTAATAAGAGCAACTAAGAATATAGCAGTAAATAGGTAGGGTAGAGGTAAAGACTGGCTGAAAAAATATATAAATATTGATATAACAAATAGAATACCACCTCCTCTAATAGTTTTTAGCGTGTGTGAACTTCTATGATTAGGCACATCTTCAATTCCAAATTTCTGTGCTAGTTGTATGTACAAATAGGCACAAAAAATTAGAATTAAAAATGTGATTACAAAAAGAGTAATTGAACTCATTTATTTTAACTTTTTTAAAAGTTCTTTTAGTTAGAAACGTATATTTCTAAAAATCAATGATTAGCGTTCAACAACGATATTCTCCATTACTAAAACATCCATAGCTGTTCTTTCAAAACAAGAATAGGCTTCAGCCGGAGTATTTACTATAGGTTCATTTTCGTTAAATGAAGTATTTAGAAGGATAGGTACCCCTGTCTTTTTTCTAAATGCCTCTATTAAGTTGTAATACCTAGGTGATACATCTTTATCAACGCTCTGTAATCTTCCAGTACCATCAACGTGTGTAACTGCAGGTATCTCTGCATGCTTTTCTTTTTTAATAGGAAATACTTTTTCCATAAAAGGAACATTTTGGTCGTATTCAAAATACTCACCTACATATTCTTTCAATATAGAAGGTGCAAAAGGTCTAAAGCTCTCTCTTCGCTTAATTTTTAAGTTTAAGAGTTCTTTTGCCTGTTCGTTACGTGGATCTGCAATAATAGATCTGTTACCAAGTGCTCTTGGTCCAAATTCAGCTCTACCTTGATACCACCCTACAACCGAAGGAACAATTAACTTATCTGAAATATAGTCGTAAAGTTCGGCATCTTCCATTTTTTTATAAGAAACACCTTTGCTCTTTAAATAAGCCTCAATTTCATCATTACTGAAATGTGAACCTGTTGATGCAGATTTTTGTTCACCTGCCCTTGGGAAGTCTAACGTTTGATTATAGTGGTATAACGCAGACCCCATAGAAATACCAGCATCATGACCAGCAGATGGTATATAAAGATTATCAAAGTCTGTATTTGCAATTATTTTTCCGTTTGCAACAGAGTTTTGTGCAACCCCACCGGCAATGCAGATATTCTTACTTCCTGTAGCTTTTTGTAAATGATTTGCCATATGGAAAATGACATCTTCTGTAGCTACCTGTACAGATTTTGCTAAATCTTTATGGTATTGTGTTAACTCTCCTTTTGGATCTCTAGGTGTACCAAAAAGCTCTTCGAACTTTTTAGTAAAGAAAGGTTCAACAATAGGTTGATTGTTCTCATACAAAGCTTTTATTTCACCGAAATATTGCTTCTTCCAAGTCCAAAGACCTTTGTCCTTAAATTTTAATAACTTCTTTACTTTATCTACATATTTAGGTTCTCCATAAGGGGCTAAACCCATTACTTTATATTCATCACCATAATGTGGGAAACCTAAAAAGTGAGTAAATGCCGTGTACAGAAAACCTAACGAAACTGGGTAGTCGATAGAATCTAAAACTTCTATTTTATTCCCTTTTCCATAAGCAAACATTGTGGTCGTAAAATCACCGGATCCGTCAATTGATATTATTGCAGATTCTTCAAATGGGCTAGCAAAGAAAGCTGATGCTAAGTGAGCTCTATGATGTTCTACATTAATTAATTTGGCATTGATAATATCTTGAGGAATATTAAACGCATTTTCAAATTGTTCGGCCATAGAAGAAATATCTTTTCTATTTTCCCAACGATTTTTTAATAATGAAGTACCTGTCTTTAAATTGGTAAGTGCATAAAGTGCCTTCTTATCAATTTTAGCTTTAGGATCTCTACCTAAGGTGATATAATCTACTTCTTCTAAAGTAGTATTAGCCTCTTTTAAACAAAACTTAATAGCCTCGGCAGGGAAGCCTGCCCAATGTTTTATTCTTGTAAAACGCTCTTCTTCTGTAGCGGCAATTAATTTACCATCAACAAATATTGCTGCTGAAGAGTCTGCGTGATGTGTGTTTAATCCTAAAATTATCATTATTTATAGTTTTAAAATGGTCTTATCTTAATTAATCCATAAGTCAACGTTCGTAACTACTCCATTCGGTTTCCAACCTATTGCACTAGCTTTATTTGAACTGAACGTTAAATCAGTTGTCATTTGTTTTAATTTTTTTGTTGAAAAAGGAGCTTCTTTTTTTAATATTAGTTCAATGAAATCTCCAGTTTTCGCAATTCCTTTGGCTAACCAAAGAGGCATATTCTTTACTTTTTGTTTATTCTTAGCTTTTGAAATAACATCTGATAGTTGATTGAAACTAGCATCAAAACCATCTGTTAAATTATATACTCCACCAATAGATATTAGATCTGTTGAAAAATTTGCCAAATCCTCCGCTAAAACTACAGATCGTTTTGCTTTTCCGTCCGCAATATTAAAATACCGTCCCTTTTCAATTCCGGTAATCATCTTACCTAAATTGCCAGGTGCATTTTTACCTATTATCAATGGGGGTCTTATAATTGAAATCGTAATATTTTCTTTTAATCCCCATTCTGTAATTATTTTTTCAGCTTCAATTTTTGTTTTTCCGTAACTATCTGTGGCTTCTAAGTTGTTTTTTTCAGTAATATTTGATCCATGTTTAGCACCATAAACAGCAACGCTACTAATAAACATAAAACCTTTTATGTTTTTTTGGTTTAAACCCTTTAGTAGATTAGCTGTTCCTTTTACGTTTACATTGTAAAAATCCTCTTCATCTGCTTTACTTTTAGGAATACTATGTGCTTTTCCTGCTATATGAATAACATAATCAATGTCTTGATTAATTTTAGGTATTTCATCTTTGATATTACATTTTAAATCACTTTTTTCACCTCTTCCTAAGGTGAAAACCTCGTTTCCTTTCGCTTTCCAATGATTTACGAAATAGCTACCTAAAAATCCATTGCCACCTGTTATTAGAACTTTCATTTAAGAAATTGTTTTAATTTGGGTAGTAGTCTATATAAGGGGTATGCCGCTGAAACTTTTAAATCGTTTGCTTTAAACGCTTCAACACATTCTTTATTTCCTTGTAAAATATTTTTTAAACTTTTATTAGTGGCACCACCAAGCCTCATTCTAACCATGGGCGTTGGTAGGTAGGTACCTTTTATTTTATGTTTTTCTAAAAAGCGTAGCATTAATTCAAAGTCAGCGGCAAGACCAAAATTCAAATCAAAATATCCTAATTTTTTATAAATAGAATTTCTAACAAAAAATGATGGATGTGCAGGATGCCAACCTTTCTTAAACGCATTTTCTTTATACGGTCCTGTCACCCAATTTCTAACTACTTTATCAGTATTTAATTGTTCAACATAAACTAAATCTCCATACACACAATCAATGTTTGGATCTTCAAAAGCTTTTACGACACTTTGTATTACTTCATTGGAGTTATAAAAATCATCAGAGTTAAGAATACCTAATATATCTCCTTCTGCTAATTTCAAACCTTTGTTCATAGCATCATAAATACCATCATCTTTTTCTGATATGATTTTAGATACTCTGTTAGGCATATCTTCAATGATGGAAACGGTATTGTCTTTAGAATTACCATCAATTATAATATGCTCAATGTTGTCATAGACTTGATTATCGATACTGCTAACACAATCACTAATAAATTTAGAACTGTTATAAGTACCGGTTATAATGCTTACCAATGATTTTATATCTTGCTTTTCTATACTCATTACAAAATTGGTATAAACTTATTGGTTTATTAATTCTTTATAAAAGTCTAATGTTTTTTGAAATGTATTATTCCAAGTAAACCTTTTGACATTTTCTAACCCTTTTTGAACTAGATCATTTCTGTACTCTTCAACCAGTAATTGCTTAATATGTTCAGCAATAAGTTGCGGTGATTCTTCTTCTAAGAGAATACCACTTTCTTCTACAACTTCTGGTATTGAAGATGTATTCATCGCTATAACTGGACAACCTGCACTTTGGGCTTCTAAAAGCGGAAGACCAAAACCTTCGTACGATGAAGGGTAGACCAGACAAAGTGCTTGATTATAAAATTCATTAAGCTCTTCATTAGAAACACCATTAAAATGGATATAATCTTCAGTTTGTAATTTAGCTTTGATATAGGTCTGTTCTTTTTCGCTTAAAGGGCTACCTCCAATTATTGCTAAGGGCAGTCCACTTAGTTTACTGGCTCTAACTGTAAGATTAAAGTTTTTATATAAAGCCTTTCGGTCACCTACATATAATATAAATGGTCTACCATCAAAATATACTTTATCCTTTAATTCTTTTTTATCTATTTGGTAAAAATTAGTACCTACACCATGAGGAATGACAATAATTTTTTTATCGGCTAACTCAGGAAAAAAGTAGAGCATATCTCGTTTTGTATTTTCCGAAACACATATTATACCATCAGAATTTACTAATGCTTTTCTTTTTTGGTTTGTATGTGCATATAACTGTATGCCAGAGAAATAATGTTCATAAGTAAAATCATGAACCGTAGTGATATTTATATGTTTAGAGTTTCTAGAATAGCGATAGTAACTGGAATGAAAAATTGCTTTTTCACTCAGTTGGGCAAGCTTCGGATTGGTATATCTACCAACCAAACCTGGACTTTTGCCTAAGTGTTCAAAATTAGAAAGATTTAGCTCTTGTCTGAAAATATTAGAAGATTTTTCAGAATCATCAAATAGGTATATGTGTAAGCCCTCTTCTTTTTTAATTCTTTTTAAGATTTGGTACCAATAATTTGATATACCTCCAGCATCTTGTAAAGAAAATATAATGTTATCTAAAATTAAATTCATTAAAGGGACTTTTTCAATTTTCAATCGTTGATTTGAAAATGTTAGTTTTTTAATATATGGTTGATATGTATTGTCTAACGTTAATTTAAAAGAGATTGGTATAGTTCGTCATACTTTTTTAACTGAAAATTTTTGTCGAACTTCTTAATTGCATTATTTCTAATGGTTTGTGAGTGTATTTTTTTAAAAATATTACCCATGTTGTCAAAAGTTTTATAAGCATCTAAATAGTTTCCTTGTTCAACAATTGCACCATTATAATCGGTAATCTCTTCTACACTACCACCGGTATTATATGTAATTACTGGTGTGCCACAAGCAAGTGCTTCTAAATTTGTAGTAGGGTAGGTGTCAGCATAGGTTAAATTCATAAAAACATCTGCAAGAGAATACAATTCTATCAATTCTTCTTTTGAATCAGTTCTTTTAATACCTATAATATTTTTTGGTAGTGTTTCAATTTGTTGTTTACTCAAGCCAACTAATATAATTCTTTCATCTTCCTTAAGATTTGGAGCAATTTTGATGAAATCTTCCCATCCTTTGGTTTTATCCCATACACTGGCAACGCCAAGAATTATTTTTAAACCTTCCCATCCTTTTTCTTTTTTATAATTTGAATCTTGTACTGGTTTAAATATATTAATATCTATGCCGTTGGTAATAGTATGAATAGGGTAGGGGCTTAAGAAGGATTGCTCTACTTTAGTAGCAAGCCATTTAGATACAGGTACCAATGTTAAGTTTTTTACTCCTGTAAATGATTCTTTCTTCTGATTAAAATTTTTTAAAGACCGATCAATTAACCAGCTTTTAGGATAGGTATGCGTTAATGGACACTTTGTACAGGCTGTTTTATATTTCTCACAATCAATATATTCAAAATGTGTGCAATGCCCAGTAAATGACCAACAATCATGTAAGGTCCATACCACAGGTATTTCAGTATCTTTTACAAATTGAAATAACAATTCATAATTAATGTAATATCCATGAATATTATGAAGGTGAATTAAATCTGGTTTAGAATCTTTGAGTTTTTTTAAAAATTCCTTGGTAGCTTTTTTAGAGCCAAGACCATGTTTGTCAAAGATTCTGGTGTTTAGTATATGTAGGTAATAATCAAATTTAGTTCCTATTTGGTAGGTGCTGTTATTGGTATCTCTATGAATAGGACCATGTGCGATATGCGGCTCGTTTTCATGAGATTCTAAATAATCACTTATGTTCACACAAATTTTACCTGTAGATCCAAAATTTGATTCTACATTTATTTGAACTATGTTTTTTTTATTTCTTGTCAAATTAATTATTTAGTTTTTAAACCCACCATCATTAAAAATTTTGAGCCAAAATCTTTAAACATAGCAATATAGTCTTTCTTGTAATTTGACTTTTTTAATAATGTATCATGAACGGTTTCTAAATATTCTTTTTCTGGTAATAATGTAAAATCATTGCCATTTGTAAGCATACTGAATAATTTATCTAAACCGGTATTTTTTTCATTAGGTAAATGCCAAATGGCAAGGTTAACATCATCAGGCTGAACATTTCTAAAATAGTTTCTATTAGTCCATAAACGTTTTATATACTTATCCATTCCGGACATAAGTGCGTTATGCTTATAAAAGTAATAACTAAGTACGTGGGCTTCTTCGTTAAACTTAATTTTTCCTTCTTTATGTCGTTTAAGCATATCTTCAAACAATTGAGGAAAATCGTTTGAAACATTTTTTATAAAAGCTCCTTTAGCGAATAAAAGTTCACCTCCACTGTAATATGGGTTTTGATCTAAAACAACACCAAAGTCATTGAATATCTCTTTCATATTATCTCCGCTAACGCCATGTATCATGTAATCGGTTTCATGATCAACAACATAGGTAATTGCCATTTCTTCTGCTTTTAGTTCTTTAAAAGCATTATCCATTGGTTGGGTGAAGATACAATCAGAGTCAAGCAAAAGAAAACCATCTTCATTTTGCATTCTGGTAGCCATGTGGTCGATAATGGAAAACTCGAAATATTGATTTCTGAATTTTCCAAAATAGTTATTCGGTAGTGGGTATTTGTTATCTAAAGTGACTACTTCAATATTATTTTTTTTAAAAAATACATTTAAGTCCATACCATCTATAGTTGGTATATGAGTAGTATTTGTAAATATTAAATGAGTAACATTTTTATTAAAACGTAATGAAGTTTTAAAAAATAATACAATACAACGCCAGTAAACGGCTTGAAATTCAGGCGTTGTAGAATCTCCTTTATTGTTTGGATATTTTGACTTTTCAGAAGAGGAATCTAAATAAACCCAGGTGGCTATATACTCTGTCATGTTTTGATTTTGAAGCAAATTTTAGATAAAAAAGACTAATAATAATTATTAATCGGTATATAGAGTATATAATAGATGTAAAGCTTTTATAGAATCTATTGATTAATTTTCTTACAATGAATATATTATTTAATACTAATTAGATTTGCTGTTTTAACTTCATATCAGTGAGGTATTATACAATAGCAAATTCTCATGTTATCACAAAAAAAATGGGGAGAAGTCTATTACAAAATGTTAAGAAAGTAAATCTAACATTGCTGTTAATATCAGCGATAGATTTTCATATAAATGGCTTGTTACCTTCGATTAGATTCTCAATAACCTTTTTTTGGTAATTTGGATTGTAATATTCATCAATGACTTTATAGCAATTCTCTCTTACTTTTTGTCTGTCATGTATTTTGTTTATCCATGATGTTATGGCATCCTTAAGACTTTCTACATCGTTTTGTTCAAATAAAACACCGTTGATACCATCTAGTATCGCTTCTGCCTCTGGCATTTGTTCCATTAGATTGGAATGGGTACAAACGGGCGTTCCGTAGCTCAAAGAATGGATGGCTGTTAAACCTACATTGCCAGGTGAAACGCATAAGTCACTTACTGCAATCAAATTATTGTTAACAGCTTCGTCATAGCTTTCACCATAGAAATGATAACAATTATTATTCAGGCTTTCTGATGCTAGTTTCTCAAGATTACTTTTTTCATTTCCGTCACCAACTATTAAAAAGTTAACGGGTGTGTTTTTTTGCATTAGTTTGATGGCATCAATAATTAATTCCAACTTTTTAACCTTAGTTAATCTACCGATGAAAATTAGGGTTGGGAGCTCAGGTTTATCAAAAAAGTAAAGAATTTTTGATTTATTTAACTCTGGTATTAATTCTCTATATTTTTTTTGCTTTTCGTAATCTAATGAATTAAACAAAATATGAATATTATCAGGGTCAATACCATTTTTACTTAAAATGCTTTTTCCATGTTTTTCGTAAACAATATGTTTGTTGCATATTTTAAGAAAAGATTTTCTTGCCAATAATTTAAGTCCTTTTTCATTGCCATACATTCCATGACCTTTCGACACAATTTCTATGTTGTTAACTTTTGCGAAAAAGGTAATGATCCAATTACTGAGAATGTTAAACTCTCCTAATAGAATAATGGTTTGTGGTTTTTTTTTAATCCAATTAAATATGTTAAAATTCTGCCATACTAAATACTGTTTAATATAAATATTTTTTAAGATGTTAATCTTACCAGTATGAGGTTTTAATTTTTTTTCATTAAAATTTATGGTCTTTATTCCAGTTGAAGATTCTTTTCCGAAAAAAAAATGCAAATCCATTTTTTCAGATTCTAAATATTTAGTCCAAACATTTTGTCTGTATAGAGGCGCAATATTATTTAGAAATAGAACTAAAGGTTTTTTTTGAGACATCTTAAAAATTGAATTTATAAAATTATCTTAAGTTAGATAATTTTACATAGAGATTAGGAAGCAATAATTTAAAACCGGCGCTTATTAAAACAAACGGAACTCTTAAAGGAAAGTGTCTCTTCATTAAGTTAAGGTTTGAACCAAAATCTAATGCTAATGGACTTTTTAGTAACTTAAGTCTTTCTTTAAAATTTTTTGTTGGGAATGATAAGTAAATATCAGAGTGATCATCCGTACATGTGCCACAATATTCTTTACATATTAATACTGGAATATTTTTTGCTACCGCTTTTAGGGTATAATCATAATCAGCAACGCCATGTACATAGCCCTCAGATAATATTCCTATTTTAGAAACTACGTCTTTACTGACCATCATAATGTTGGCATTACCTAATTCACAGTTTTGAATTTTTCCATTAGGCTCTACAAACTGATATTTAAACAAAAACTTATTAGTCAATTTAGCCCCGCCATAACTTAAAAGACCAGTTTCTAAATCTTTAGTTGACCCAAGGTAGATACCTCCCATACCATATTTATCAAGCGAATAGCTATGTGTATCTAATAATTGTGTAAACATGTTAGTATAGACAAATGTATCGTCATTTAACAATAAATAGGCATCGTAATCTTCTTTAACGGCTTCTTGCCAAGAATTACGCATACCACCGGCCCAATATAAGTTACCATTACCTTGCAGTATTGTTGCTTCTGGGTAATTTAATTTTACGGCTTCACCTGTACCATCGGTAGAACCATCATCCGTTAAATAGATATTTAAAGAAATTTGTTCTTGTACATTTTGGTATGATTCAAATAAATACTTTAATGATTTAAGAGTTTTTTCTCTTCTATTAAAGCAAGTAAGTAATACGGCAATTTTCATTTATGGAATAAACTAATAGTTATTTAGATTTAACTATTTTGTTCCTTCTTTATTGCTCTATTGTTTATATTATATTGAGCAATAATTCCTAAGAAAAAGCAATAAAATACAAATAGCGGAAAATATCCATCAAATATCGGTTCAACAAAAAACAATAAATAAAATGAAAGACCATAACATATAAATGCTGTATTCAATAAGGCATTTTGTGGAATAAGTAAAATTGCTTTTTTAATGTTAACGGCATTTTTAATGGTGAATATCAAAAGTAAAATAAAAGATAAAGTTCCACCAACTCTAGCAATATCAAACCATAGATTATGAGAAAATCCAAAATCAGTTACATCCCAGCCCAAAGGTTTTTCCCATAAGTTAATTATAGATTTGGTCCAACGTTCTGTTCTTCCACCTGCTGTAGCGGCACCATATTTTTTGCTTTCCATCCTTCCAGCAAATGCACTCATTATATCCGAATCTTTATCAAAAGAAACATAGCTTAAAAACACATTGAAAATTAGAAACAAGATACCAAATAAGGTAACGTTTTGTTTCACGGTCTGACGGCGTATTAAAAATATTAATGATATAATAAAAGTGATGAAAAATATAGATAATTGAGTTCTACTACCTAATCTTAATACACATACTACGGATAAAATAAAAGTAGTAATCATCAAAATTTTCAGTGACAAATTGAATTTTTTAAAACCTGCTACTAGGAATGCGGGAATACTCATGTTTAAAACAAAATATGCGGCCATGTTAGTTGCTGGGATAACATTACCTCCCCATATCATGGGTACATCTCTTTCTATAACAACAAAACCTTTGTCAATTATTGAAGTCAATACTGAAACCATTGCTGGCAGAGAGAAAATGAAACCACTTGCAAATAATAAATAATACAGTTGAGTATTATTTAAACTCTTATTATTAAAGGTTTTACCTATAAGGTAAAATCCTGCCGGAAAAAGCGCGTAAATTAAAATGAATTGAGATCCTAGTTCTAGGTTAAATATGTAAAATATAGCATAACAGATAGAAAATAATAATAATAAAGTGAAATTGAAATCTAATTTTTCAACCAATAATTTATCTGTAATAATACTTATAATTAATAAGGCACCAAAAAGATATCCATAATTGAATGGATCAATCAAATAAGTTAAAAATAGTATAACTCTTAAATATCCTATAGAATTTATAATTGAATTTGACATTGAAATAGTGTTACCTAGTTTGGATTAAGGTTTGATTATAAAATGAAATTAACTTAGTAGAAGTGCTTCATGGTTTTATGGATTTAAAAAAGATTGCAAATGTAATTTTTACTTTTATCCAGCAAGTTTTTTTTATAAAACTTAAATTATTTACCAAAGAAAATTAGAAGCCTCTGTATAAATTTATGCCTAAATATAACAAATGACTCAGTAAGAGATATAGTTTTTTTATTGTAATCGATTATATCGAATGACTTAATTTTTATGTTATTAGTTGATTTAACATTAGTATCATATAGAAAAAAGTCAGTACCGTGTATATTATAAATAATATTTAAGTCATGGGGTTTAAAACTTCGGGCAAATGATTTTATTATTTTATAGTTATAATTTAAAGAAGTAAGAAGATATCTTTTACCACCTTCTAAAGGTTTAATGCCATAGAGATCAATTGTAATATCTTTTTTATCTAAGTTTAGTTCGTTGCTAATACATAAATTTTCAAAATATACGTCGTAAATAGCACGTGATTCATTTAATGTGCTAAAATTATATTTTTTACCAGAACTTAAGAGTATAGGGACTTGGTAATAGGTATTAGAAACATCCATGTTTGCACCTTCATCACCAAAATTAGTAGTCAACGAAATCTTAGGATATATAAAAAATTTATCTTGACTTACCGTGTATGCTATGAAGTGTTTCAACCACGATTTTTCAGGCCAATTGCTAACATATGTTGGTATTCCATCTAATTTATTTATGTCAATTTTTTGATTATACCAATTTAAGAAAAACTTAATTTGTTGGGCATTCCATGCTTGACCCCAAGACGAGGCAAGTTGAAAATAATAATTGTCGTAACCATCTTCTATAGATATAAAGTTCTCCTGTTTATGAACATTATACTGATGATTATAAAGTGAAATACCAGCTATATTTTCATTATTTTCAGAGAACTCTAGTGCTTGTTTTGAATAGTTATAATAATCTGGTGATACATACAAATCATCTTCTAGCATAATCATACTTCCATATTCACTTGCAAATGACATACACTTTAGGATATGTTTTCTTAGACCTAAATTTTTTGATTGATACTTGACTTTTTTATCGCCATTTTTCCAGTCAAACTTATTTGCGACATCAAGTACATCTTGATTATTATCTGATTTATCAATACTAATAATAAGATTTACATTCTCCTTAGGATATTTGGCTTCGCTTATTGAACGCAATATTCTACTTAAAGAGTCTGGTCTGTTAAATGCTATAATTACAATAACTGGAAGGGATTTATATTTTGATGTCATTATTTATCGGTATTATTTATAAACTCTTTTATATCAGAAAAAAGTAAAGAATTAGTTCTAATCCATTCTTCGGATTTTTGCCACCACTTAAAGTCTAATAAAAAGACAATTTCATTTGGTTCAAATCTATATCGAATATGTTTTGCTGGTACTCCGCCAACAATTGAATATGGTTCTACATCCTTATTCACTAATGATCCAGCTGCTACGATACACCCATCTCCTAATTTAACTCCTTCTATTATATTGACAGAAGCGCCTACCCAAACGTCATTTCCTATTAAAGTTTTATAGGGTTCATTACTTTCTAAAGGCTCTGGCTTTTCTTTAAACAATTGTTCTTTGGTATATGAGTATGCAAAATCTGTAGAAAAAAAAGCGGGATGTGTACTAACATATTTTTTAGTGGGATGTGTACCATGAATTGATAGAACGTTCGGACCTATAGAACAATAGTTGCCAATTTTTACATCTTGAAGATGAGTGTCTTTAGAGATGTAAGAAGCGAAGCCTAATTTACTTCCTATAAAACTGCAGTTTTCACCAATAATATTATTGCCAATTAATTTAGAGGAGTATCCCACTTTAGCATTTTCACCTATGATATGTTTTTTAACATATTTCAAATATAGTCGTATGCCATAAAAACTTAAGCTTTTAAGTATTTCACTTGATAATATGAACTGTTTGAATTTATTAGACATAATGATCAATATTTTAAATAACTGGATAGTCTGTTATTTACTGTTTTTTAATTAAGGATGAAATTCTATTGATTAACATTTTGTATTCTTCAATTTTTAATATTCGTATCATGAAATAGTAGGTTATTAAACATGCTGTTATGGTACAAATAATTTTTATGATTTCAGAGAAAGTGGTAAAATATACAATCAATAACCCGGGTATGGCCATTACAAGACCACTTATTAAAATTGGAAAAATGTCTTTTATCTGGTCCTTTGCGCCATATTTCATCATTTTTCCAGGATAATAAGTGTTTATGAAAAAATGAATAATTGTAGAAAATAATTCTGCTGCTGCAATCCATACGATGCCATATTTTAATGCTACAAATAAAAGAACAATTCTAATTGCTATTTTAAAATATTGTTGTTTTAAAGCAAGGTCACTTCGCCCAAGAACATAAAGAAGGTTGATATTAATACCTGATATTATAGTTATTAATCTTGAAAGACAAATTAGTTGCATTATTGGAATTGCTGGAGCCCATTTCTCAGTCAATAATAATAATACAAGAGGTTTTGATATGATAGTAAGTCCAAAAAATATTGGTATAACTAACAATGCGGCAGTTTTTATAATTTTTTTTGTACCATCAATAAGTTGCTCTATTTGATGTTGTAAAGGAGCTAAGCCAGGTAATAATACGTTGTCTATAATAGAATTAATTGTACTAAAAGCAGTGTCGGCGTTTTGTGTTCCCCTTGTATAAAAACCTAATTGTTGAGCATTAATAATTTTTGCTATAAATAAGGAAGCAAAATTATTAACAAGATTATTCATTATACTATTAACTAATAGTTTTGATCCAAACCCGAATAAGCTTTTAAATGATTCTTTAGAGAAAATTAAAATAGGTTTCCATTTAGTTGCAAACCAAAAGAACAAAGCCATTAGCATTGATTTTATTAACGTTTGGTAAACTAATGCCCATTCTCCAAAATCTTTATATGCTAAATAAATTGCTATTACTCCACTAATTACAGTAGAAGTGAAATTAACCTTGGTAATTGATTTAAAGTTCATTTCAATGCTTAATAAGGTGTTTGGAATTGCAAACAAGGCATTGAAAAATAATGAAATTGACAAGACTTTTAAAAGGTTGTCTAATTTAGGAATATTATAAAAATTTGAAATATAGGGGGAGCATACCCACAATAGTAAGTAGCATATCAACGCGACTAATAAGTTAAAATAAAAGACAGTTGAAATATCTTCATTTGTTCTATTCTGCTTTTGAATTAATGCCTTGCTAAAGCCTGAATCAATAAAAACTTGAGAAAATGAGATAAAAACAATTAGTAGTCCAACTGTACCATATTCATTAGGGGTTAATAACCTTGCTAGAACTATGGTCAATGCAAAAGAAACTAATTGAACTGAAAGGCGTTCAACTGTGCTCCAAATAGCACCTTTGAACATCTTATTTCCAATACTCATATTTTATTTTTTTTGGTAATAGATATAATCCTAGTTTGTAGCAGTAAAAATATTTTCAATATTTTTTATGTATTTATAGCGTTTTTTCAACCTAAATTGGAATACCCTCTTTGGGTTACTTTTTTTAACAATGGTACTTTTAAAATTACAGTGTTATAAAATGTATATTTAAAATATTTATTCATTATAATATTTAAAAATCCCCTAAGTGATGGGTTAATTGTTAAAAATTAACTATCAACTTAGGGGATGTTATTTTAATATGACTTAATTGATTAGATTATTCGAAATAATTTAAAATTCGGTATCCCCCATCTTTAAGGTATTGATCTTTCTGCATAAGCTTAACATCGCTTTGCATCATGTCTTGAACTAAATCTTTTAATTCATATTCAGTATCCCATCCAAGTTTAGTTTTGGCTTTAGTTGGATCACCAATTAACAATTCAACTTCTGTAGGTCTAAAGTACTTTGGGTCAACACCTAGAACTTCCTTCCCAATTTCTAATTGAAATTCTGGGTTGTTACAAGCTTTTACATATCCTTTTTCGTTAACGCCTTCCCCTTTAAATTCTAATTCAATACCAACTTCTTGGAAACTCATACGGACAAATTCTCTTACAGGAGTAGTTTTACCGGTAGCAATAACCCAATCCTCGGCTTCTTCTGCTTGTAGAATCATCCACATCATGCGTACATAATCTTTTGCATGGCCCCAATCTCTTTGGGCGTCTAGATTACCAAGGTAAATTTTGTCTTGTAGACCTAAAGCAATTCTTGCAGTTGCTCGTGTAATTTTTCGTGTAACAAAGGTTTCTCCTCTAATAGGTGATTCATGGTTAAATAAGATTCCATTACAAGCATACATACCATAAGCTTCTCTATAATTTACAGTAATCCAATAGGCGTACATTTTGGCAACGGCATATGGACTTCTAGGGTAAAATGGTGTGGTTTCTGATTGTGGTACTTCTTGTACCTTACCGTATAATTCTGATGTTGACGCCTGATATATTCTAGTTTTCTCAGAAAGCCCTAACATTCTAACTGCATCTAAAATTCGTAGCGTACCAATACCGTCTGCATTAGCTGTGTATTCAGGTACTTCAAAAGAAACATGAACATGACTCATGGCTGCCAAATTATAAATTTCATCTGGTTGCACTTCTTGAATTATTCTAATCAAGTTTGTACTATCAGTCATATCACCATAATGTAATATGAAGTTTCTATGTTCTACATGAGGATCTTGATATAAATGATCTATTCTGTCAGTATTAAAAAGAGATGATCTTCTTTTTAAACCATGAACGATATATCCTTTCTTTAAAAGAAATTCACTTAAATAGGCTCCATCTTGTCCGGTAACCCCTGTAATTAATGCAACTTTACTCATTATGTTTATTTATTTGTACTTGATATTCTTATTTAAACTTCTAAGCTTGATAAGAATAACGTATTAAGTTGAAAAAACTTATTCAAAATATTTAAAAAGTAGTGATTCTCTTCAATTTAATTTTATATGAGGAATCTTTTCTGATTGAAATAAGTAGATTATGAAGTAATGCTATAGTTATTGTTTAAAAAAAATCCGTAGTAAAATTAATTACCACGGATTCGTTAATTTTTATTACTCTTACATTTAGTTTGGAGGAGTAAAACTAATATTTATCCATGACATATTTTCAAAAACAGTATTTGAATTTAACGAATAATTATAACCGTTAGAAGTTGCGGATAACTGTCCAACATTTTGAACTGTTGTGTTCTTAAATGCGTTATTCGAATTTGGTCGATTTACTTGAAAAAGCCTTTCTAAATCTTTAAAAGAACAATTATTGAATGTGTTATTCCAAGCTACACCTTCCAGTTTGTCAAACTCGTCAAAATGAATGCCAATTTGGGAGTTAGATACTTGAACGTTATTATATGTGTTGTTATTACCTGCATCTTGTGCATCATTAGCTTGTCCGGATTGATCAACCCAATCTCTAAATTTTACAGCACCCCATACGCCTTGTATAGAAATGTTTTCAAAATTGTTGTGATGGGCTCCATTTGCTACTTCAAGAGAGCCTGAAGTATCTCCATTTTCATAGAACGTTCCAGTAATAGTGCAATTTCTTACAGTATTTTCATAGACATTCGAGAAGGACATTTCTATAGTAGTGTTTATTACGGTAGAGTTAATGATTTGATTTCTAAATGCATTTGACTTAGCTACCAAACCATGCCCGTAATGAGATATACCGCTTTGTCTTCTAATAACCACGTTATCAACTGTACTATTCGTTGTTCCCCCCGTTAAAAGTAAGTAGTAATCTGTTGGATTTGTATTGTTTTTCGAAGAAATTTCGGAATCATTTACATAACAACTATTACAATTACTTAGTACTAATGCTTCAGCACCACAATCTAGAATGTAACTTTTGGTTACTACTGAATTGTTACCTTCTAATCTAATTCCTATTCCGCTATAATCCCCAAAACCAGATATGTTTGATCTGAAATCACCCATCTCATAAATGAATATATTATTCAATTTTACTCCTTCACCTCTTGAAAGAATTCCAAATTCAAAATTTGTAATTTGAATATTATTTAATTCTACATAGTTACCATCAATTTGTAAAGCTTGTCCAATTGATAAGCCATTGGAGACATTACCTTGTAAAAGAGGCAAAAACGAACCATTAATAGTACTACCATCGGAAAAACTGGAGCTGGTTGTTGACTGAACGTCACCAGGTGTGTTCTGGTACCCATTAAAGATGATAGGTGAATTTTCACTTCCGTTTTTAGTTTGAATTAGTTCGGTACTACCATAATTACCAGCTTTAATATGAACAATATCACCTGCACTTGCCTGGCTTAAAGCATATTGTAGGTTCCATGCGTTTTGTTCTGTTCTACCATCATTATTTGCATTACCATAAGGGGTTACGTAATATATATTTTCACCAGAAGTGGCAAAAGTAGAATTAGTTATAACTACAGTTACCGTAGCTTCTTCTGTGGTTACCGTATTGTCTTCAGGGTTTGTAACCTCTGTAGTATATGTAAATGTATCTTCAATAGTTTCTGTCTCCTCTTCAGTATTTGTTTCAGGCTCAGGAGTAGGTTCTGGTGTTGCCTCTGGTTCAGGAGTCGGTTCGGTTTCAGGTGTTGGCTCTGGTTCTGGAGTTGTTTCCGGTTCTGGAGTTGTTTCTGGCTCAGATGTTGTTTCCGGTTCTGTACCAGTAGTTTCTTCTGAAGTATCTGTGGTGTCTATAAAACCATCAGGAATATAGGTTAGCGTTTTGTTATCGTTTAATATCACTTCACCATTTAAAGGAGAAGAAATACTAATGATTTGTACATCTTCCCAATTAGCATAGTTGTCATTTGACAGTACATCAATGACAATACTGGTATTAGGTTGCGTGGTCACAAAATCATTTTGTATTAATAGACCAACTTCTATAGATTGATCATCGTCATTAATAACGTACTCCGATAGTAAATCAGCATCTTTTGAACATGACGTTAAAATAATAGAAATTAAAAGGGCCGTAGACAATTTGGGGAATCTAAGGTTTACATTCATAGGTAAAGTAGGTGAATTGGGTTAATGTTTTTTCTTTCTCATTTCAAAAATTCAACTTTTTATTGAATTTGCCGATTAAAAACTCTTTTATTCGATGAAATGCACAAAAAATATATCTTTTAAGATTAAACGTTCTAAAAGACCGTTTGGATGTTTACAATTAAGCATTTTCGTTAAACTACTTACTTTTTAACATTTAGATGTTATTTCATCGGATTAATACAATTTTAAAAACGATAACTAGTTTATAATTATGATCTAGAGAAAATAATATTAAAACTATCTTTGGAGAATGAAATTGTCTTAAATGAAAGATACTATACTTATTGATACTTATGCTCAAATTAAACAAGGTCAAAATGGAAAATTTAGGGCAGGTGTAAGGTCTTCGACCTTAGATTTATTAAGTTTAAAACATATCATTTTTGGTGATGAAGAAAAATTAAAAAAAACAAGGGTTCAATTTTTATACTTTCATCATATTTTTAAAGATGAGTTAGAAAATTTTGAAATCTTATTAGAATATCTTTCTAAAGATCATGTGTTTATTAGTCATTCAGAAGCCGTTGAAAGATTGCTTACGGATAGGGTAGATAAGCCTTATATAGCTTGGAGTTCTGATGATGGTATTCAAAATAACATGTTGGCAGCAAAAGCATTAAATAAGTTTGGAGCTAGTTGTTGCTTTTATGTAAACCCTGCAAGTATAGGTTTGACCGATGTAGAGAAAATAAAACATTTCTGTAAAGAAAAATTAGAAATGCCACCTGTTGCATTTTTGAGTTGGAAAGAAGTTGAGTTATTACAAAGTCAAGGACATGAAATTGGTAACCATACGTTTAAGCATGATATGGTATCTCAATTGACTCAAGAACAGTTTGAAGAAGACTTTTTGAAGGCAGATGCTATTTTAACTCAAAAGTGTGGTGCTATCAAACACTTCGCTTATACTTATGGTAGATTTGAGAATTTTACCAAACCTGCGTTTGAGTTTGTTATGGACAATGGATATGAATCCTGTATATCGGCCTCAAGAGGTTGTCATATAAATGGTAATGGTCAACTAGATAAGAGTACTGTTTTTTTAAGAAGAGATCAAATAATTGCCGATTGGAAATTATCTCATATAAAACACTTTTTAATTAAAGGTGTCCAAGAACTTGATTATAATACCAATTTTTTACCTAAGTCATTAGTTTAAAATTTAAGTAATGTTAGATACACCCATACTTTTTATAATTTTCAATAGAACTGAGGTTGCTTTAAAATCTTTGGAGGCTATTAAAAAAAGTAAACCAAAAAGAATGTATATCTGTGGTGACGGTCCAAGGTCGACTGTTGAGGCAGATGATAGTAAGGTAAAAAATACCCGTGAAGCGGTTATTAAAGCGATTGATTGGGATTGCGAGGTCAAGACCTTGTTTCAAGAAAAAAATCTTGGTTGTGGACCAGGAGTCTATACTGCTATTAATTGGTTTTTTGAACATGAAGAACAAGGTATTATTTTAGAAGATGATTGTGTAGGCAGTGAAAGTTTTTTTCCATTCTGCGAAACATTATTAGAACAATATAAAGATGATGAACGTATAGGTTTAATTTCCGGCTATAATCAAGTAGGAAATATACCGGTTGATGATTCTTATTGTTTTTCTCAATATTCTGTATGTTGGGGCTGGGCTACATGGCGCAGAGCATGGAATAATATGGATTATGATATGGTTTGGAAATCTGGAAAATATGAAGATTCTATCTTGTCTAACTGTGGCTATTTAGGAAAAGATTATACGTATTGGAAGCGAAGGGTAAAAGCTATTGAAACTGGCTTGGTTAACGCTTGGGATTATCAGTGGTGTTATAGTTTGGCTGCGCAAAATCAATTGGGTATTTTTCCTGAAGTCAATCTAATTAGTAATATAGGATATGGAGAAGATGCTACGCATAGTTCTAAAAGTCCGTTTATGAATTATGATAAGCGAGATGAGCTTTCTTTTCCGCTGCGCCATCCAAAATATATTTTGCCACAAATTGAATTTGATAAGCTATTTTATAAGGAAAGAAATACGTTGATTAATTCACTTGCATGGTTTTTTCCGAAATCGATTAAAGATGCGGTCAAGAATATGCTAGCTGTTTTCTATAATAAATAATTAATGTAGTATAAAAATTAAAAGCATCAGAATTTAGATAAATTCTGATGCTTTTTTTATTAATGATAGGTCAAAACCTAGCGAATCAAACTAAAATGACCTTTAAACTGAATGTTTCTATTGTCATCTATGGCATCGGTATATTCTATAACGAACCAATAATCAGATTCAGGTAAAGATTCTCCATTATAAGTTCCATCCCATCCAGCACCGAAAGGATCTAAGTAATGTACCAGTTTACCATGTCTATCATATATTTCAGCAACTACATTGCTGGTTAAATTAGGGTCTGCTAAACCTAATGGAAACCAAGTGTCATTAGATCCGTCTCCATTAGGTGAGAAGTATGTAGGATAGTTTACAATAAGAAAAGGCTCACTTTCTAATGTACTACCGCATCCTTGATTTGATCTAACAAATATGGTGTGCAATCCTCCGACCACATTTTGAAAGAAATTATCCGCTTGGTATGGTCCGTCGGGATTATCTAAGCTATACTCGAAATTGGTATAAGCGAAAATATCATCATTGATAATAGCCCTAACCCGATTACCAGAGTTTAATTCATAACCTTCGGCTGTAATTTCAACCTCTATATTTTGTGCTAAAGGGGCATCTGTAACGTTAACAACATACTCCAGACTTCCACCACAATTAATAGTATTACCTATAGTAAATATTCTAAGGCTATATTCACCAGGTTCGGTAACATTGAAAATAGCCTCTTCTATTCCATCTCCATTGCTATCGTTATTCGGTGTCCAGTCATAAATATAACCAGTACCTAGGTCAGTACCTATAGGAACAGCGCTGCTTACCCCATTCGAATTGGGACAAAGTGACACTTCGAAAGGAAGGTCTATTATTGGTTTTTCTAAAATAGTAACATCAAATTCAGATTCTGAAAAACAATCTGTGTTATTTGGTGATTGTGCAAAGATATATATGGTCTGACTTTGATTTATTTGGCTCCCTTCAGCTAGTAATTGGCCTGTACCATTTGGGCTTGTGTAATAGCTATTGTTAGCGTTTAAGTTGGGTAGTATATAAAATTCGCAACCTTCAACGTCGCTCAATGTATCCGCTACTGGTACTTGTTCAATCGTTAAGGTTACTACAATTCTATTATCACCAATACAATCTGTAATGCTATCACTTGCTTCAGCATAATACGTATACGTACCTATAGCTGAATCGGTAGGTGTAAAGTTAAGCCCACTAGCTATACTTGCGCCTCCTGTAGCCGTAGTATACCAATTAATCGTATCTCCGGTAGCTCCTAAAGAAACTTCTAAGTTAGGGTTTGGTGAACCTTCACATATAGTTTGGTTTATTGGGTTAACGGCATCATCTATAATAGGACACGAACAATCTGGTGCAATAACTGTTAAAGTAGCAATACAACCATTATTGTCTGCAGTGATGGTAATAGAACCTGTAGTTGATGGAATGTCAATAACACTGTTACCACTGACTGTACCAGCAGATGTTGTTATAACTGCTGTCGTATTACTATTTGAAAATTGAACAGAATAGGTGTTTAAATCTGCACTACAAGTGGCTGAAAGTAAATTTATTACGGGGGTTTCGCTAATAGTCACTAAGAAACTGTTTTCATCAAAACAGTTAGGTGTTGTTCCCGATTCTGAATAAATATAGACTGTTTGGGTAGTTGTAATATTTGAGCCTTCGGTTAGATTGGTTCCAGTAGCACCAGCCCCAGTATAGTAGAAGTTATCTGCAGATAATGCAGGCAGCGTATACAAGGCACATTCATTAATGTTTAAACTGGTATCAGCTATAGGCATTGGGTTGATAACCAACGTAACTGGTATTCTATTACTTGTACATCCTGAAGCAGTTTCAACAGCTTCTGCATAATACGTGTATGTGCCAACCACAGTTTCTCCGGTTGTGTAAATCGTTCCATTACCTAAAAGTGTACCTGCCGTACTTGCATCATACCAATTTATGGCATCACCATTGGTTCCTAAATCTACAGAAACATCTGGAGTAACAGCTCCAAAGCAGATAGAGGGGTTATTTGCATTTATAGGGATATCAATAGTAGGACAAGAGCAATCTGGAGCCGTTACAGTAAAATCTCTGATACAACCATTATTGTCCACTGTGATTACTAAATCATTTCCTGCGGTTATTCCTGTAACTGTAGTGCCAGAAAGAGTACCTTCACTAACTGCGGTTATATTTCCAACATTTAAAAGTATATCAACATCATAAGTTAAAAGGTCAGCTGAACATATTCCCTCTGTTGCTAAGTCTAATTCAGGTATTGTATTTACTGTAACCGTAGCAGAAGTGACTGGTACTAGGTTAAGAGTACATGTGCCACTTTCAACACTACTTATTTCCATAGTCACATCTACAGTAGCTGCAGCAGATGTTATAGTTTCAATTCCCGTTGCATCTAAAGTTACAGGTATATTGGTTGTGCCGCCATCAAGGGAGTATGTAATGATATCTCCCGGAGTACCTGTAATAGTAAACTCTGCATCTTCACCCTCACAAATATTGGCTGTTGTGGCGACAGGAGTAATAGCTGTTGGTCCAGCAGTTACATTAAGGGTTGCTATAGATTCTTCGTAACAAAGATTATCATCTCCCATGACACGAACCCTATATTGATAAGAGTCTTGTGCTATTGCTACCCCAGCAATGGTAAGTTCTGTTGTAGCTGTGCCCGAGTATGGAGCCACTTCTGTAAGTAATACAAAGGTGGTGCCGCCATCGGTACTTTCGTACCATTCATATACTATGGTTGGGTTTGGGGCTGGTCTTGATGCCAGCACTGTAAATACAGCGTCTTCTCCTTCACAAACTACAGTTGGGTCTGTTAGTTGTGTGTCAATTACTGCTGGTAAAGAAACTACTCTTACCCCTGGGTTTAATGGGAGATTAGTATATCCAGCCACACTTGTTACGCGACCATTATTATTGTCTACTGTGGGAACACCAACTCCTAATACTCCGTCCCGATCATCATCAGAGTAACCTGCCTCGATACTGTCTGGGCAACCATCATCATCTGAATCTGAATCTAAGCAGTCAGGAATTAAATCACCATCGGTGTCGCGACTAATTCTAAAATGATCATAATTTCCTGCTTGTTGATTTAAACCTACATCTATGGTATGCGTTATTCTAATTCTTATATCATTTCCTATTGCGGGAGAACCTACAGGTATTTCGTAACTAATTGAAAAATCTGTCCATGATCCATTAGGTGTTTCTTCCGGTAGAATAGTTAAATCATAACCTAATGGATTAAAATTGTTGCCACCATCTGCATAACCAATTTCAATATAACTAGTCCCGTCATTTCTAAATTGATCTTCATAATCTAATCCATCACCAACAGCTAAAGTAAGTATATAAGTTCCTTCTTCTAAGGTAATTCTAGATTCCGTTTGAGTAATAGTTACATCACCATGAAGAGCTAAAAATGCATCGTAAGCGCCATCTGGTTCAGGAAAATCTTCTAATAATGTACCATCGGTTGCATAATTAACACTATAGGGGTCAGGATTAGGTCCTAAGAAATTATCAGCATTTGCTAAATGAACAAAAGCATCACCTGCTCCTGTTTCCGTATACCAGTAATCTACCACGGAAGTAAAAGGAGTGTCGGTTCCACCTAATAGAAAATTGTTTGTCGGTATTTCAAAATCCCATGGTTGACGTAGAAAAGCTGTGTTTATAAGTTCGCAATCCTCATCAACATCTAAAATACCGTCATTATCATCATCTTCATCAATATTAGTCTGTAAAGTATTGCCAGCATCATAATGAAAGTAATTTCCGTCTTCGACTAAATCTCCATCGGTATCTAAGGGATTACATGTAATGTTATTTGTGTTATCCCATATTTGGTTTCTTGGACCTGTATAACCCGTAGCTGCCCCAGTGACTAATCCGTTACCATCAACTGTAGTACCTAAGACGCCTCCACCAGCATCAGTATGCCCAGCTTCTACAACATCAAAACAACCATCATCATCACTATCTAAATCTGTGCAATCTGGCTCACCATCGCCGTCGGTGTCAATTTTTAAAATGAAATTATCAAAAGTAGTCTGTGAGGTGTTATTCAATGAAGTGTCATCATGTGTTATTCGGATAGTAACTCCTTGTCCAAAACCAGCTGATGCTGTCGTAACTGGTACAGAAATACTAAACTTAGACCAAGTACCGTTGGGTGTTTCGTAACTTTCAACAGTATAATCTCCAGCGGCAAAAGCTGTGAAGGTTGTTCCGTTAGAATATCCAAGTTCAACAATAGTACGGCTATCATTGGAAAATTGAGGAGCGAAAGGAATTGGGTCTCCAATTGAAAATTCTAAAATATAAGTTGCTTCTCTATCATAAGTAGCCCAAACCTCGTTTAATTGTATGGAACCATCACCATTTATAAAGCCAAATGAATTACCTTCCTGGGCAGCTGTAAAATTAGTTCCGTCTATTGTTTCTATTCCATAGTTTGTTCCTGTAACCACTTGCCAACTTTGAATAGGGTCTGCAGGTAAATTATCAGTTTCAAAGCTAAAATTTGGTACAGGAATTTCGCATTCATACCTATCTAAAATACCGTCATTATCATCGTCCAAATCTACAATGTCATCTTCGCCATCATTGTCAAAATCTAAATCTTCGGTACAAATATTTATGCTATTACTTAATACGGCTTGGTTTATTCCAGTATAACCTGTTCCTATTGGAGTGACTGTACCATCTCCATTTGGACCGGAATTTGCTAAAATTCCACCACCTCCGTCGGTATGACCTGCTTCAATAACATCAGCACAGCCATCATTATCAATATCATCTTCAAAACAATCTGGAATGCCATTTGAGTTTCTATCTTGACGAACTTGCACAAGATCATAATCTCCACCTTGTTGTCGTAATGCTACATTTTCTGTGTGTGTAATTTGTATTAGAATACCTTCGCCTATAGCGGGACTTCCGGCCGGAATATTTGTGGAAAATGTAAAGTCTGTCCATAAACCATTAGGTGTCTCATAGCTTTCTACCGTTAGGCTATTTACAGTTTGAAAACCACTACCATTGTCATAACCAATTTCAATTAACGACTGACCATCATTACTAAATGGATTGTCAGTTTCTATCCCATCTCCAATTTCTAGACTAGTAATATAATTTCCTATTCCAAATGCAGCACTTGATTGATTTAAGGTGATTACAGCGTTACCGTTAATAAAGGCAATAGTATTATCATCAGGTATTGAATAATAATTTGTGGCGGTAGGTATTTCAATACCCCAAGCTATTGTGCCTGCATTATTAGAGTTAGACCACCCGGTAATAGGGTCACCAGCACCTCCATTTTCAAAACTATTATTGGTTATAACAATATTACATTCATTGTCATCAAGAATACCGTCATTGTCATCGTCTAAATCATCTTTATTTAAATAGGTGTCGCCATCATAATCTAAAATGATAGATCCATCTTTAGCGTCGTCAACAACATCATCTCTATTGCCAGTATATCCGTCTATACCAGTTATAGTACCATCCGCTAAGTTTATTACCCCATCTAAAATGCCATTATTATCTGCATCTGTATATCCAGCTTCTAATACGTCGTTTATTCCATCTCCATCGGAATCGATTTCAAAACAATTCGAAATACCATTTCCATTTGAATCAAGTTCTAATCTTATATTATCATAATTACCAGCTTGAGCTCCAACCGCTCCTGTGTGCGTAATTCTTATAAAAATACCTTGACCTAATGCAGGGTCACCTGCATTCAATACTGTTAGTAACTCAAAATCATTAAATGAGCCAGGGATGGTTTCTGTAGCGCCATCAATAATACGTGAGTTTACAGTTATAAAAGTTCCTAAATTATCATAATAACCCAGTTCTATAATACTTTCCGCATCATTTCTAAAAGCATTTGTATTGTTAATTCCATCACCAATTGCTACTGTAAGAAGATATCCTCCTTCACTAAAAATACCAACCAAATTGGTTGTTGTAGCTTGAGCAACAACCCCAGGGTTAGTATTCATGTAAAAAAAGTAAGTTCCATCAGGTGCAGCTGTATAATTACTAGCTTCAGTATTATGAAGTCCAGTTCCATTGCCACCAATTATAGTCCAATTGTCTGCTGCGGGGTATGGAGGGGTGAATCCAGGGGCCTCAAAACTAAAATTTGGAATGGCTATTTGACAATCATTGACATCTAAAATACCATCATTATCATCATCTAAATCTACGTTGTCCAAAACTAAATCACCGTCGTTATCTTGAGCAAATAATGTGATCGTTGAGAAACATAAAAAAAATAATACTAAATATAATGTTCTGTGTAGCATAGTAGTTATTTATAAAAACCGTATCAATCTAAGGGGTCAGAAAAAGATACGTAGTAAAAATAGGTAGCAATTTACCCAATGATTTCATTAATCGCTGAATCGCAAAATTACTAGATAAGAGCCTATATATACTATTAATTTTTAAATGATTATCAACAAAAAAGGTCAAGAACAGTGTTCTTGACCTTCAAATACTTCTTAACAAAGAAGTTGTTATTTCTTACCTATTTGGTAATACGTAAAGCCTTTTTCTGGCATATTCAATGATGTATATTGGTTTCTGCCATCAAAGATTATAGGTTCTTTTAGTCTCACTTTTAATTCTTCAAAATCTGGAGATCTAAATTCTTTCCACTCTGTTAAAAGTATCATGGCATCCGCATCTTTTAACGTATCATATTTAGAATCAAAATAAGATACATTTTCTACATCCTTTAAATAGTGACTTTTTGCTTCGTGCATTGCTTTAGGGTCATAGGTGTTTATTTTAGCACCTCTTTTAACAAGATCCTTAATGATATAGATTGCTGGAGCTTCTCTCATATCATCTGTCTCTGGTTTAAAAGCAAGACCCCATATAGCGAATGTTTTGCCAGATAAATCTTCTCCAAAGTGTTTTACAACCTTATTTGCAATTACGAATTTTTGATCGTTGTTTACTTTTTCTACAGCGTCAATTAATCTAGGAGTATATCCGTGTTGTTGAGCAGAGCGTTTTAATGCTTTCACATCTTTTGGAAAACATGAACCGCCATAACCGCTACCAGGATAAATGAAACTATATCCGATCCTACTGTCAGAACCTATACCAACTCTTACTTTATTTACATCTGCACCTACTAATTCGCATATATTGGCAACTTCGTTCATAAATGAAATCTTAGTTGCTAACATAGCATTCGCTACATATTTTGTCATTTCTGCAGAACGCACATCCATAGAAATCATTCTGTTCTGTGTTCTGAAGAATGGAGCATACAATGTTCTCATTTGCTCTTCAGCCTCAGGTGTTTCTACACCAATAACAACTCTGTCAGGTTTCATGAAATCGCTGATGGCATCTCCTTCTTTTAAAAATTCAGGATTAGATACTACTTCAAAAGGGATGTCAATACCACGTAAATCTAAACGTTCTTGAATTTTGGCCTTTACCTTATCTGCAGTACCTACAGGTACAGTAGATTTATCTACAATAATAAGTTTTTGCTGCATGTGATCACCAATATCTGAGGCAACCTGTAAAACATATTGTAAGTCGGCAGCTCCATCTTCACCCATTGGGGTACCAACTGCTATGAATGCAATATCTGACTTTTTAAGTGTTTTAGCCAAATCAGTACTAAAACGCAATGTTTTATTTTCATAATTCCTTAAAACCATCTGTGTTAAACCTGGCTCATATATTGGAATTATTCCTTTCTCTAGATTTGTTATTTTATTCTGGTCAATGTCAACACAGGTTACTGTGTTTCCCATTTCAGCAAAACAAGTTCCGCTTACTAGACCAACATATCCTGTTCCTATAACTGTTAAATTCATTCGGTAATTTTATTTTCTGGCACTAAAGTTAATAACTCTATTTATAATTGAAAAATATATCGTTTTATTGGCTTATAAACGTGCTGTATAACCACTTGTTAGTTTTCCTTTTATATCGTAAACCAATGTGTTTTCGTTTTTATAGCAAGATAAGTCTTCTTTCAAAAATTTGTCATGTGCAACAGCCAATACAATGACATCATATGTGTCAGTAGGCTTTTGCTGTGATGTTTCTAATCCATATTCATGCTTTACTTCTTCTGGGTCTGCCCAAGGATCATATATTGTGGTGTTAACTCTATAATCATTTAAGTTTTTAACCAAATCAACAACTTTTGTATTTCTAACATCAGGACAATCTTCTTTAAACGTAACTCCAAGAATTAATACTTTAGCATCTTTAACTTGTAGGTCATGTTTCAACATCAACTTAATGATTTGAAGGCTAACATATTCGCCCATACCGTCATTGATTCTTCTACCAGCCAAAATTAAATCTGGATTATAACCATTTTCTTGAGCTTTCTGCGCTAAATAATATGGGTCAACTCCAATACAATGACCACCAACAAGCCCTGGTTTAAACGGTAAAAAATTCCATTTCGTACCTGCTGCTGCTAAAACATCATTAGTATCAATATCTAATAACCCAAAAATTTTAGCCAATTCGTTCATGAAAGCGATATTGATATCTCGCTGTGTGTTTTCAATCACCTTTGATGCTTCTGCAACTTTAATAGTAGGGGCGAGATGGGTACCTGCCGTAATTACAGATTTATATAATTCATCGACCTTTATACCAATTTCTGGTGTAGATCCAGAAGTGACTTTTAATATTTTTTCTACTGTATGTTTTTTGTCTCCCGGATTTATACGCTCTGGAGAATACCCAGCGTAGAAATCTTTATTAAAAACCATATTGCTGGTCTTTTCTATTACAGGAATACAAACTTCTTCGGTAGCACCAGGGTATACGGTTGACTCATAGATAACGATATCACCTTTTTTAAGAATTTTACCCACAGTTTCACTCGCTTTAATTAAAGGTGTGAAGACAGGTCTCTTAGTGTCGTCTACAGGGGTAGGGACAGTGATGATATAATAGGTACAATCTGCTAAGTCATTAATTGATGTGCTACAAATTAACCCCTTTTCTTTTTTATCAAAGTTGGTTGTTAAAACTTCTTCAAGGTCCAAGTCTGAAAGTTCAAGAGTAGTGTCTTTTCCTGACTTTATTTCATCGACTCTCTTCTGACTGATATCAAAACCTACAACCTTATACTTTCTTGCAAAAAGTGCAGCTAAGGGAAGTCCGACATATCCTAATCCTATAATTCCTATTTTCATTCCTTAATTTTATATAAATGTTCTGTTCTATCCTTTATTTATAACGGCAATTGAAATCGGGGAATTTTATTTTTATCGGACTTTATAAGTTTTTATTTATAAAAATTAGTATACCACTTTACAAACTGATGAATTCCAAATTCAATATCTATTGTAGGTTGGTAATTGTAATTCTTTTTTAATTCCTCAATATCTGTCCAAGTTTTATACACATCACCATCTTGCATCGGCAACATGGTATAAGTTGCTTTTTTATGCAACTCTTTTTCTAAAATATCGATGAACTTCATCAATTTTACCGGTTTGCCATTTCCTATATTATAGATGGCATTGTTGTTATTTTCTGAATTGCTTATAAAACCTTTCTCAACTATTTTATTGATTCCGCCAATTACATCATCTATGTAGGTGAAATCTCTTTCAAGCTTTCCATTATTAAAAACAGGAATACTCTCATTTTTCAAAATAGCCTCCGTAAACTTAAAATAGGCCATGTCTGGTCTACCCCATGGTCCATATACGGTAAAAAACCTTAATCCGGTTGTCTTAAAGTTGTATAAATGACTATAAGTATGTGCCATTAGTTCATTGCTCTTTTTTGTGGCAGCATATAAACTGACGGGACTATCAGTAAAATCGGATGTTTTAAATGGAGTAGTGGTGCTATTACCATATACACTTGAGCTACTTGCATATATTAAATGAGGAACCTTAGTAGTCTTGCAACCCTCTAGAATATTGAAGAAACCTACAATGTTGCTGTTTATGTATTTATCAGGATGTTCTAGACTATACCGTACACCAGCTTGGGCTGCGAGATTACAAATAATATCAAATTTGTTTTCTTTAAATACATCACTTATCGTAACCGCATCTTCCAAATTACATTTGATAAATTTGAAGTTTTTGTAAGCGGTACTTTGAATATAATTATTGTCGTCTTTTATATTGTCTTTTGGAATACCTAGTTCCGCTAACCTGGAAAATTTAAAGCCAACATCATAATAATTATTAATGTTGTCCAAGCCAGTGATATGATGCCCAGATTTTAGTAAAGAAAGCGATAAGTGATAGCCAATAAAGCCAGCAGCGCCAGTTACAAGTATTTTCAAAACCTTTAAATTTTAAGAGATACAAATGTAACTATTGCGGTAACAAAATGCTTTGTTACCGCAAGATTAATAGAAGTTAAATGTTCTAGTTAGCTTTTATGATTTTTTTATACGTGAATTCATTTGTCTCTACTCTGGTAATTTCTATTAAATATAAACCATTGGACAAAAATGATACATCAATTGCAATTTCTTCAGGATGGTCTTCATTCACAATATTTTGAAATACTAACTTTCCATAAGAATCATAAAACCCTAACGCTATAGATTCATTCATAAAATCAGAAAGATTAATATTTAGATTTTCATTACCTACAGGATTAGGGTACACTAAAATATCTTTTAAATCAGCATTATTAAGGGTTGTATTTGTTGTTATAACAGTTATTGTTAGATTAGTTGTGGCTGTTACCCCTTCTTCATCTGTAACTGTTAATGTTACTTCATACGTGCCTATTGCATTGAAGGTGTGTGTGGTAGTTATACCGTTACCTTTTATACCATCACCATAATCCCATGCATATGAGCTAATACCCTTGTCATCTGAAGATCCTGATGCATCAAAAGTTACAAGTAAAGGTGTTTCGCCATTTAATGGGTCAGCAGTTGCCAAAGCTACTGGTGCTAAATTGGCAGTTTCATTTGTAGATACGGTAATTTCTATGACAACAGTATCTGTTAGACCTTCGGCATCGATTACGGTTAAAACTACATTATAAATACCCTCTGTTTCAAATGTATGCGATGTTTCGATACCAGTACTTATGGAAGATCCATCACCAAAATTCCATGAATAGGAGGTAATTGCAATATCATCTGAAGAAGCAGAAGCATCAAAATTAACGGCTAATGGAGATTGTCCATTAATTAAATCCGCTGTAGCTATGGCTACTGGAGCTTGATTTTCAGCTGCTGCGGCAATAACATTAATCTCTAATGTTGTAATGTCTGATAAGCCTTCTTCATCGGTTACCGTAAGTATAACCTCATATATTCCTTCTTCAGTATACGTATGGGAAGCTACAATGCCCGAGCCAGTTGTTGAACCATCATCGAAATTCCATGAATAGGTCACAATTTCATTATCATCCGAAGAATCCGATGCATCGAAATTCACTAACAATGGAGCTTCTCCGGTTAAAGGTGTCGCATTTGCAACTGCAATTGGTGCTAGATTACCAGTCGTAGATGGGGATACTGTAATTTCTACAGTAAAAGTATCAGTCAACCCTTCTGCATCGGTTACTGTTAAAATTGTATTGTAAGTACCAACGGCACCAAATGTGTGTGTTGTATTGATACCTGTAGTGCTTGCCGAACCATCATCAAAATTCCACGAATATGATATAATTTCATTATCATCTGATGAACCTATGGCATCAAATTCTACCACTAGAGGAGCTTCACCACTTAAAGGAGTAGCCGTAGCCAAAGCTACAGGAGCTATATTACCTGATTCAGATGGAGTTACTATAATTTCAATAATAGAGGTGTCGGTTAATCCTTCGTTATCAATAACCGTTAGAACTGCATCAAAAGTGCCTTCAGAGGTATAGGTATGTGATATTAATATTCCGGTTGCAATTGCAGAACCGTCACCAAAATCCCATGAATAAGATAAAATACCGTTATCATCAGAAGACCCCGTTGCATCAAAATCTACCAATAGAGGAGAGCTACCCGTTAATGGGCTTGCGATTGCCAAGGCGGTTGGAGCTAAATTAGTAACAGTAGTTGGTGAAACTACAATTTCTATTGTTTCAGTATCCATTAATCCCTCAGCGTCTGTAACCGTTAATATTGCATTATAAGTACCTTCATCGGTATAGGTGTGTGATATAAGTGAACCTGTTTCATTTGCAGTACCATCACCAAAATCCCATGAATAAGAAAAGATTCCGTTATCATCTGTTGATGCAGAAGCATCAAAATCTATTAACAACGGAGTTTCACCACTTAATGGGGTTGCAGCAGCAACTGCAGTTGGTGCAGTATTGTCTGGAGCACTCACTGTAATTAAAATATTTTCTGTATTCGTTAAATCAGCGGAATCTGTTATAGTCAGTTTTGCAGTAAAATTACCAACCAATGTATAAGTATGGGTAGAAGTTATTCCAGAACCCATTGTTCCATCTCCATAATCCCAGGCATAAGAGACGATAGCATTGTCTCCAGAGGAACCAGATGCGTCGAATGATACATCTAATGGTGTATCTCCTATTTGAGGTGTCGCAACAATATTAGCAATAGGAGCGCCACTAGAAGTGATTTCAATTGCCTCGGTATCAGTGCCACCGTCATTAGCTGTAACGGTTAAAACAACATTATAAGTTCCAGAATAGATGAATGTTTTGTCAACATTTATGCCTGTGGCAGTTGTTCCATCTCCAAAGTCCCAACTGTATGAGGCAATGTCTGAATCATCAGTTGAATCAGAACCATCAAAATTTACTTCTAATGGAGCGCTTCCGTTGGTTGGAACAGCAGTAATAGCTGCAACCGGTGGGGTGTTTCCTCCATTTTGAGATAAATTTACAATAGTCAGGTTGTCATAAAATACAGTACCAGCATTATTGGATGCATAATTGGTATAAAGCCAAATATTCAATGAAGAAATACCGCTAGGAACAATAAATGTGTCCTCGAAATTTGTCCAGCCAGTACCATAGGTATAATCGATAAGTGCGCTATTCGCTTGGTTGTCTTGATTTACCTCAATTCTAGGTACACCGTCTGTGCCATCTGCATCTAAAGAAATCAAAATTTCATCTCCTACATTTATTCCCAAAGTGGTCAAATCTAGCTCAATTTCATGTCTGGCATAAAGTTCATTATCATCAGCGTTGACCAATCTAAGCGCGCAGTCCGAACCATTTGTATTATCTGGTGAGCCAACCGCTATTTCAACTTGGTTAGATGTTCCTTTTGGTAATGTTATTGCATTATCTTCATTTATCAATTGATTCGGACAACCATCAGTTTCGTCAATTACAGTTACCTTAAGGTCAAATACCACTGCACAACCTTCTGGAGTAGTTAGTACGAACTGTCCCGCGTTCGATGCGTCAACAAGACCATTGTTTCTTTCAGGGTTATCAAATGGAAACACATCGGTATCTATCTGATAAGCATAATTTGCATTTGCACCGGAATCGAAGGTAGTTCCGTTTTCTTGAGGAGTGGTCACGTAATATTGATTTCCCGTTGTTACCGCTCTAATGTATATGTCGCCGCCTTCCTGTATAGTTAGAGAATTTCCGGATAACCATGTTCCGCCAGTTCCTATTCGATATTCTACTTCTATAGTGCCAGGTGCACAATTCACTACTTCCGTATTTCCTGTATCTATACCCTGTTTATAATATTCGTATATCTCGGATTCTCCCAATACTTTGTTGAATATTTTTAGCTCGTCTATCTTTCCGTTGATCTCGTCTGTAATACCGCTACCGTTGGCATAGCTCGGTAAATTGGTCGCCGATCTGTCGTCGAAAAATCCCGAAGTTGTGAAATGAGACCTCAAGCTGCTATCGTCCTTGAACGGTATAGTTCCGCTCAATGCCTTCCATGAAATCAGTTCTCCGTTGGCATAGAGTTTTGCGGTAACCCCGTCGTAGGTGGCTGCCATATGCACCCAGGTATCCATAGGGGCAAAGCCCGCGTAAAGGTCCACAGGTCCGTTATCGGTCACGAAGGCCCATTTGTACAGGGTGTTGTGAAAGCCGAAGAAAAGGGTGCTCGTATAATCGTGGCTTAGTAGACCTACGTTGGCCACTTTGCCGGTATCCGGTATGGTGCTCCCATTGGAGTTCCTGTATGCCCAGGACATCACCGTGATTTCGTTATCAAGTGTCTGCAGCGATTCAGAGCTCTGCATGTCTATAAGCGCATTACTGTTATGTTCCAGTCCGTCAAATTCTATGGCACCCCCAATGATTCCAGTGGTCCAATTATAATTCCCTCCGCCGGTTATCGTGTTTCCGTTATCGTCATGTTCTACGATAAAACCGTCGTTATTATATGTGCTACTGTCCGAGGCCGTGTTACCACTGCCATCTTCGAACCTCATATCTACAATTAAATTTTCATTTTCTATTTGCAAGGGAAGCGCACTACCTATTTTTATTGTTGCCGCTTCACTAGGTACTCCATCTGTATCTAATGCAAAAAGCATGTAATATCCGGGAGGTAGAAGTTCACGGTTAGGAATGGAAATATTATAAGTCCCATTTCCAGTAAAATTAACAGGTATTCTTCTTTGCTCATTGTTTGTGCTATGTGTAGCTGCTGAAAAGCGAATTAAACTAAATTCTGTAATACCTGCCGTAGCATTAACGGTAATATCGGTATCATAATCTGCGGTATCGGGAGCATTAAAAATATCAGGTCTCACTGCTAAATCTCCTGAGGGATTAAATAAATATGGAGGACTATAAATTTCGGCATTGAAATGATTTACACAATCTAAAGTGCCATCACAAAGACCTCCGCCACCGACAAAAACACGACCGTCGGTTAATAATATTGCTACACTATGATAAGTTCTAGCCTTTTCCATTGTTGCAACGGTTTCCCAGGTTCCAGGACCACTACCTGGGGAAGGAGTGTACAATTCTGCTTCATAACGAGCACCTACATCACTAAATACTGCTCCATGATCTAGACCGCCAGTAACCAATACTTGACCATTTGGTAGTACCGTACTATTATGCATTGTTCTACTAAAAGCTAAATTGCCGGCACTGATGACACTTGGGGTATCCCCATAAGGCACATTTATATCGATTACATAAGAATTGTCTTTTGCAGGGGTAGTGGTCATTGAGCTAGCCCCATATGATTCTGCTCCTCCAACTTTTAATATTTTACCAATATCAAACATGACAGTTGTACCTTTCATAGAGTAGGTGTCATCTCCTCTAATTCCAGCATCCTCTATCGCTCCTCCAGAAACATCTGGGTCGATCCAGTGCATCATTTCACTTGGACCAGCATGAAAAAGCTTTCCATTTGGTGCCGGCCAAAGCCAAACATGATTATCTACCCTGTAGTCGCCTTGGTCTTCTTTCGAAAGATCGTTTGATGTATAAATGGCATTTCCAGTAATATTAGATAAATTTACCCACCCTGATTCAGGAGTCCATAATTCGGCAGCTTTACCACCATTATTTCCTGCACCACCACTCCAAGATCCACCAACTGTAAAAACAGCTCCATTTGAAAGAGTGGTATTTCCTTGATAGCCTCTTGGTATATTCATGTCTGAAGCACGAGACCAAACACCTGTAATAGGATCATAAATACTAGTACGTTCACTGGTTGAGCCACCTGCGGAAAGTATACGGCCATCCGCCAAGTTATTAATGCCGGGGCAGAACATGTCATGATCTGTTTGTGTAACAGTCTCCCCCAATGCTTGACCAAGACCGCCATTTAAAGTAGGGTCGAAAATTTCAGTGTAGGTCATGCCATCACCAATTTCTATAAAAGTATTGCGGAATTGCGATGACCAAGTAATTAGTCGGCCATCTGGTAAGTTTGCTACGGCAACAGGAACAATGCCAAATGGAATAGGGTCTCCCCATTCACCATCTTGTGCTGGTGTTTGTGATTGCATTGTATTATAGCAAAGCAAAACAAAAAGGAAAATATATAAATTGTTAAATTGTATGCGCTTCATTTTTTGTTAGAATCTAAATAGTTACATTCCGGGGACACTTTTCTTATAACAAAGATACTTTTGTATATGCGAAATGAATGAACAAAACGCTGAAATCCATTAAATTGTCGATTAAATACGTCAGGCTTTTTTTAGTCTAATTGTATAGAAAAAACTTGCTTTGGCTTTTAGTGAAATATAGTTGTAGAATATTCGTTTATAGAATGGATTTAGTAAATTTGCCTGATTGTCAGTAAATAAAGCAAAGTTATTAATGGAAATGAAATGTTATTTTCTAATTTAAAACCTTTTAGACGATGATATTTGCGAAATGAACGAATATAAATTGGATAATTTTATTTAGAAATAAACCCATTTTATATTCGTGATTCGTAATGTCCAAAACAAAACAAAATGACCTACTTTAACTTACCTAATAATATAAACCGCTTTGCATCTAAATGGATAGTTTTGGCTATCGATGTATTTATGGTTGGTATTTGCTTCATATTATCTTATTGTATAAGATTTAATTTGACTTTTAATTTTGATGTTAATCAATTATTGGTTCAATTACCAGTAGTTTGTTTGATTACGGCAATTTCATTTTTGATAATCGGCTCTTATAAAGGAGTAATCAGGCACACGGGAGTTCGTGATGTGTATAATATATTTAATTCTATTTGTTTGTCAAGTATTTTGCTGATAACCATGGTTTTAATTAATAAAGAATTAAATATTTTTGAAAACTTTACGATACCACTTTCAATTATAATTATTTACAGTTTACTTTCTTTTATTGGATTGACAGCTTCGCGTTTTGTATTTAAATCTATTTATAGTGCAATACTGACGAAGGATATAAAATCACACAAGAATGTTATTATATATGGTGCAGGCGAATCTGGTATTTTAACGCACAATGCCTTAACTCAGAATACCGTAAATAAGGTTAGAGTGTTAGGTTATATTGATAATGATAATAAAAAAGTTGGTAAGCAAATTAATGGTATAGACGTTTTTAGTAGAAGGATTCTTACCGAGGAATTCATTCTAAAAAATAACATTACTGAAATCATTTTCTCAATCAATAAAGGAATCTCTCCAAAGAAATTAAGAATTTTGGTAGAAAGATTGGTAGATTATCCTGTTGAAGTTAAAATAGTACCTCCTGTTGAAGATTGGATAAATGGTGAACTTAAAGTGTCACAAATTAAGCAAGTTCAAATTGAAGATTTATTAGACAGAGCGCAGATTAATATTGATAATAGTAAAATTGCTAACGAACTTAATGGTAAAACTGTTCTTGTGACAGGTGGTGCTGGATCTATCGGTAGCGAGTTGGTAAGACAGATTTGTACATATAATTATAAATCATTAATAGTAATTGATCAAGCAGAATCTGCCTTGTATGATTTGCAACAAGAACTTAAGCAGAATGGTTTTCATAATTTTGTTCCTATTGTTGGTGATGTAAGGGATAAAAATAGATTAAATTCAATTTTCGAAGAGCATAAGCCTGATATGGTGTTTCATGCAGCAGCTTATAAGCATGTTCCATTAATGGAATATAATTCGTATGAAGCAATTAAAATAAACATTGCAGGTACTAAAAATATTTCTGACTTATCTATAATGCATGGGGTAGAGAAATTTGTTTTTGTCTCAACTGATAAGGCAGTTAACCCAACGAATGTAATGGGGGCTAGTAAAAGGATAGCCGAAATGTACATTAGCTGTATGCAGCAAGAAGGTAAAACTAAATTTATAACAACTAGATTTGGTAATGTTTTAGGTTCTAATGGATCTGTTATTCCTCTTTTTAGAAAACAAATTGAAAAAGGTGGTCCAATTACTTTGACTCATAAAGATGTTACTAGGTATTTTATGACGATACCAGAAGCTTCTCAATTGGTTTTGGAAGCAGGATCAATGGGGCAAGGTGGAGAGATTTTTATCTTTGATATGGGTGAATCAGTTAAGATTTTTGATTTGGCTAAAAACATGATTAAACTTTCTGGACTAAATTATCCTGATGATATTGATATTAAAATTACGGGCTTAAGACCTGGTGAAAAGTTATATGAAGAGCTTTTGGCAAACGGAGAGAGTACTATGCCGACGTATCATAAAAAGATAAAAATTAGTAAGGTAAGACCTTTGGATTATCCACTAATTAGAACAAGAATAGATGAATTATGTATTACCAATATGTTCTTTGCAGGTGATCCAGTAATTCTTATGAAAAAAATAGTACCGGAATTTGTGTCCAATAATTCAGAATTATGTAAGCATGATGACGCAAAAAAATCAAATGAAGAACTTGCTCCGGCCTTAAAAATCGTTAAATCCTAAATAGTTAATCAACCTTATTATTTTAAATTTTAGATATGATCAGAAAATCAGTAGTTAAGCTTTGCAGTTTATTTATTATTAGTTCGTTACTTTTAGTTTCTTGCGCATCAAAAACAGATGTAGTATATTTTCAAAATGCAGGCGATTATGAAACTATAGTTTCAGATAATTCTCATACCAACAAGTTTAAGATTGATGATGTTGTTAGCATTAACGTTTCTACTTTGGATCCTCAAGCTAGTATGCCTTTTAATCTTTTTAAAGGAGCAGAAGAAGGTGGTTTTCGTCCAGAACAATTAGATTATATTATTGATAAGAATGGAGATATTGATTTTCCTGTTCTAGGTACGATAAAAGTTGTAGGTCTTTCTCCAGAAGAAACGAAAGAATTATTAAAAGAAAAACTTAGTAATTTTTTAAAGGATCCAATTATTAATATTAGATTAAAAAACTTTACGGTGTCTGTGTTAGGTGAAGTTGCAAGACCAGGTACATACCCTGTAAATGGAGAGCAAATTACGGTACTTGAAGCCATTGGTTTGGCAGGAGATTTGACCATTAAGGGTATACGCCAAAACGTTATGGTAATTAGAGATTTTAATGGAACCAAGGTATATACAAGAATTGATTTAACCCAAAAAGAGTCTTTAAACTCACCTGTTTATTATTTAACACAAAATGATGTTGTTTACGTTGAGCCAAATAAATCTGCTATAACTTCATCAGCCTTAGATAATCGTGCAACAATTTGGGTTTCTATAGCATCTGTACTGATTACATCTACAGTTTTGATACTTACTAGATAATAATATTACTATTTAATTTTATGGAAAATAAAAAAAGAATTTCTCTAGGGGATAGCTCTGATTTATCGGATCTAGTTAAAGGATATTCTAAACATTGGAAATGGTTTTTATTATCAGCCATTTTCTTTCTAATGCTTGGGGTTTTATATTTACGTTATGCTACACCTAAATATAAAGCAGCTGCTAAAATTCAAATTTTAGAAGATAAATCTTCTTCATCTGAATTATCGGTTTTCTCTGATTTGGACTTTTTAGGTAAAGGTCAAAATAATGTTGAAGACGAATTAGAGATTTTAGGATCTCGGTCAAATTTAGTTGAGGTTGTTGATAATTTAGATTTAAATGTTGTTTTGACAGAGATAGGTAATGTAAAGAGTACAGAAGTGTATTCTAACAAGCCTTTCAAAGTTAATTTTTTAGAAAATGATTCTATTGTAAATAATTCTAAGTTGGAGTTTTTTGTTGAAATATCTAATGAAACCACATTTGGTTTTAGTTTGGATAGAGATACACCTTCTAAAATATATTCTTTTGGTAAAAACATACCAACTGAATTAGGTGATATTGTAATCACTCCTAATTTGCCTTATTTTCAAAACTACAAAGGCAGTCAGATAAAAGTATCGGTAAATCCATTATTTATTGTTGCAGAAGGGTATCAAGAAAAGATTGTTATGAATCCGGCAACGGAATTTTCTAATATTCTCAACATATCTCTGGAAGATGCAAATCAAGAAAAAGCCAAGGATATTTTAAATAATTTAATTTACACGTATAACACAAATGCTATAATTGATAAAAAGGCTATTGCAGATAAAACTTCGACGTTTATCAATGACAGAATTAAAGAGATTTCTACCAATTTAACATCGGTTGATCAAACAGCACAAGATTTTAAAACTTCTAAAGGAGTTACTGATATACAAGGAGAAGCAAACATAGCTTTAAATGTAGGAGCTGCTAATAGGCAAGAGTTGGAGAATGCAAAGACTCAGCTGAATATTGCTAGTGGCATGAAAGATTATGTAAATTCTGAAACAGGCTATGAAGTGCTACCTTCAAATGTTGGTCTTTCTGATCCTACAATAGCAAATACAACAGCAAAGTATAATGAGTTGGTTTCAGAAAGAAACAGATTACTTAAAAGTGCTGATGAACAAAACCCTATGATTGTTAATTTAGACCAGCAACTTGATGGTTTAAAGCAAAGCATGAAGTCTAGTTTGAACGGTATGGAGCGGAATTTAGGGCTGCAGGTAAATAGTTTATCTAGTCAAATGTCAAGAATAAATTCTAAAATATATTCAGCTCCTAAAAATGAAAGAGAATTTCGTGATATAACTAGGCAGCAACAAACTACCGAATCTCTTTACTTGTATTTATTACAAAAGAGGGAAGAGTCACAAATTACATTTGCGTCTAGTACGCCTAAGTCTAAAATTATTGATAGTGCCTACCAAGTAGGGGATTCTCCAGTGACACCGCAGAGACCTAAAGTTTATTTGGCATTTGTACTTATTGGATTGCTTTTGCCGTTTTCGGTTATTTATGCAAATCAATTGATGGATAATAAGATTTATAACAAAGTTTCTCTTGAGAAATTAATTAATGAGGTGCCTATTTTAGCTGAACTTCCTAAAATGGGTCGTAAAGAGGAAATGCTAATTAAAACTGATGACCGTTCGGTTTTAAGCGAATCACTTAGAATTTTAAGAACGAATCTAGATTATTTGATAAAATCAAAGAGTGATAAAAAGAATAACATAATTTTTGTTACCTCTAGTGTGCCGGGCGAAGGAAAAACATTCATTTCATCTAACCTTTCCATGATTTTTGCCAATACAAATAAGAAAGTTTTATTAATAGGTGGTGATGTTAGAAACCCTAAATTGTATACGTATTTTGCACAAAAAGATGTAGATAAAATAGGGAGTCGTTCAAGAGGTAATGTCGACTTGGGACTGTCTGAATATCTACATGATCCTAAAGTACAATCAAAAGACATTATTAATTCCATGTTAGTACACTCTACTACATTTGATGTTATTTACTCTGGTAAGATACCGCCTAACCCTGCGGAGTTATTGATGAGTGATAGAATGGAAACGTTGTTATCTGAAGTATCTGAAATTTATGATTATGTTATTGTAGATACGGCGCCTATTATGGTAGTAACGGATACAATGCTAATAACAGAACTTGCAGATCACATTATATATGTAACAAGAGCAGGAGTTACCGAAACAAAAGTTTTAGAATATCCAATTAATCTTTGGGATCAAGGAAAATTGAAAGGGTTGGCATTTGTTGTTAACGATGTTAAAGAATCTAATCTTGGTTATGGTGGTAAATATGGCTATGGCTATGGTAAATCAGTTAAAAAGTGGTGGAAGTTTTAGGTTTAATATGATTATTTAATCTATAATTAAGCTTTATTTTATAATTTATAAAATCCTCGTAGTTGTACTACGGGGATTTTTATGTTTATCGGGTAATGTTGTAGTTCATCGATATTTTATACTAAAAAAATACTTTAGTTAAATACTATGCTTTCTTTTGTAATTCCCCGATTATAAAAGATCAATATGTATAAATTCAATTCAAATTGGGGACTATTTTTTATTACCTCCATCTTTTTATTTATTTCTTCTTCAAGTTTTTCACAAGCTTTACATCAAGATGGTGAATGGGGGCTTCCAATACCTTTTGGTATCGTGCCAGTAGCCGTTGCTAACCTACCCGATGGTCGATTGTTGACCTGGTCATCTCAATTTCCAAATACATTTAACGAAATAGGTGATGGGTACACGTATACAGAACTTTTTGATCCATCAGGTAATGGAGGATTGGGGTCTGCTTTAGGTATGACCTTAACAGATACTGATCATGATATGTTTTGCCCTGGTATTAACAACCTTGCAGATGGTCGTATACTTTCAGCTGGTGGAACTACGAGCGAACGAACCAGTATTTATGACCCAGTAACTAATGTTTGGACTCGTGCTTCGGATATGAACATTCCTCGTGGCTATCAAGGTAATGTCACCCTTTCTAGTGGTGCCGTTTTTACAGTTGGTGGGTCTTGGAGTGGTGGTGCAGGTAATAATGGCGGAAAAGCAGCAGAATTATGGACCCCTGAATCTGGATGGGTGAACTTGCCAGGTATAACAGGTGAGGACATTTATACAGCGAATGATCTTAATCTTGAAAGTCAACAAAATCCCTTATATAGGGTTGATAATCATGTCTGGTTATGGCCTGCACCAAACGGAAAACTTTTTCATGCTGGACCTAGTGAAGAAATGCATTGGATTAATTTAGATGAGCCTGGTGGTTCTATAACTTCGGCAGGATTTAGATCTAATGATACCTATTCAATGAAAGGTACCACGGTAATGTTTGATATTGGTAAAATTTTAAAAGTAAGTGGCGCTACCTCTTATGGAGAAAGTTTTAATAGTACCACACCAGCTAAAAATAATGCTTTTGTTATTGATATTAATGTAGATTATCCTAATTCGCCAACAGTTGTTAGTGCAGGTCATTTATCAGAGAGTAGAACAATGCATAATAGTACGGTACTCCCTAATGGTCAAGTGCTTGTTACTGGCGGACTCGACCGCGGTGCGGTATTTACAGATGTTGGCGCACGTCATGTAGCGGAATTGTATACTCCTGCTACTGATGGAGGCGCTGGAACATGGGAAACTGTTGCGCAAATGCAAGAGGCCAGAACTTACCATAGTGTTGCTATTTTAATGACCGATGGGCGTGTTTTTGTTGGTGGGGGTGGACTTTGTGATAATCTTTTAAATGGATGCAATAATCACTTTAGTGCTGAAATTTACAGTCCACCATATTTATTTAATTCTTCTGGTAATTTAGCAACAAGACCAATTATTTCAAATGCACCGCAGACTGCAAATTACAATTCAAATATTACTGTTATTGCAAGTACAGGAATTACACAGTTTAGTCTTATTCGCTTTTCAGCTGCTACACATAGTACAAATAACGAGCAAAGAAGAATTCCGGTGAATTTCACTGGTAACGGTACTTATGATGTTTCTATTCCAAATCGTGAACTATTACCTCCTGGAAATTATATGCTTTTTGGAATTGACAATAATGGGGTGCCTAGTAAGGCAGCTACAATTAAAATTGGTTCAGCGCTTCCTTTACAAATAACTAATGAAAATTTAATTGTAGACATGAAGTTTGAAGACGGTAGTGGAAGCAATGCAGTGGATAGTAGTATGTATAATAATAATTCTACAATTGTAGAGCATGATGATAATGGAAATAGTATTTCAAGTGGAAGCAATTATAGCTGGAACTCGGGAATAATAGGAGGTGCTATAGAGTTCAATGGATTTGAACATAGTAGCAATGCACTCCTTGATATTCAGAGCTCTCCATCTTTGCAAACATTAGATGACCAAATTACAGTTATGGCTTGGGCTTATCGAAATTCAACAGGAGGCACTTCATCACCAATTACGGGGAAATTACCAAATGTTGGTATTTTCAGCCATGATTATGTGAGTACGCTATTTTTTGGTTTTCACAATACCATGTACAAATGGGCTTTTGTTACCAATAATGGTCCAGTAGACCTTTATGCTGGTCGCACACCAATGGATACATGGGTGCATATGGCAGCTACCTATGATGGTAAAACTGCTAAATTATATGCCAATGGTAAGTTGATATCGTGGAAAGCATTGAGCGGTACGATTCCTTTTAAAGATGATAATAGCCTACAATCACATTTTACTTCCTCTGGATTTTATGATAAAAGAACTGCTGCCAATTTACCTAGCTATGCCAACGGTAGTGGTATTACAGATGAAATCAATGGAAAAATTGATGAGCTTAAGGTTTTTAATAAAGTTTTGGGTGAATCTGAAATTAAAGAATACTACCAACAAGGAATCAATACAGGTAACCCAGACGTAGTAATCTGTGCCACAGAAGACATTATAGCTCAGTACCGAATTGGGGTAAGTGGTCATTGGCAAACAGGGAATACATTAACTATTGAGGAAGGTGGAGATATATATATAAGAGCCATAGCACCAAATAGTCAATATTATATTACTACACCCCAAGAAAACGGACCTACTTTTGATTCAGGTGGAAGCTCGGAATATGTATATAAAATAGATACTGGGGTGTACCAAGGAAGTAATCCTGAAAGAAACAATGGTTTGATTGATATCTCTAATCAAGGTCAATTTGTAATGACTACGGCAAATGGTTGTACCGCTGTTTTTGATTTACAGGTAATTATTGTTGATGAAACAGATGGGTGTTCTAATCACCTGACGAACGATATTGAAGGTATAACATTGGCATCTGGCAGTATGGTCGGCGGTCCGGATACGGTATTGGGCACATCGGAGGTCACGAACGGCTCGGACTGTGCGCTTGAGATATCGAACGTTGATAACGGTCAACCTTGGGGTCGTTACCGTGTATCTTTGGATCTCGATTTATTGGGCATAGATGCGGGAGACGAACTTTCGTTGTCATTGGATGCGGAAGGAAGTACTGGTGTACCGAGGATCGAGGTAAACCAGGACAACGTTGCGAACACTGCATTGCTGTCGCATACGTACGGTAGCGGTTGGACTACTTATAGCGAAACTTTTGTAGTGCCTGCAAACCTGACCACGCTGGATATCTGGCTCTTTACGAACTATGCCTCACAGAATGCGGGTACGGTCTATTACGATAACCTATCGATTATAAATTTATCCGATGTCGTTGCCAACGATGCGCCGATATCAGAACTGACTGCCTCGGCAATTGCTGGAGTATTGCCATTGACCGTTGATTTTAGCGGGTCTTCCTCGATTGACGATACGGGTATAGTTTCCTATGATTGGGACTTCGGCGATGGCAGTACAGGTACTGGTATCCAACCTTCGCATATATATGAGAACGTGGGTACTTTTAATGCCGTGCTGACTGTAACGGATGAAGGTGGGCTGACGGATACGGATCAGGTGGAGATTTTAGTAGAACCAATGTTGGGTTCGCCGATATCGATATCCCTCGGTTCCGCTTTGAGCGGGGAGGTTCCTTTATCTGTTGACTTTACGGGTAGCGGTTCGAGCGACGATGTTTCCATAATCAGCTACGCATGGGATTTCGGTGATGGCGGTACCTCTGATCAGACCGACCCTCATTATGAATATGTCGATGCCGGTATTTACACGATCACTTTAACGGTCACCGACGACGACGGTAATTCCTCGACGAGCAGTCTTGAAGTTGAGGCTATCGATGGCAATTTCCCTTTGGAATGCGGCGATAGATTAACGAACGATTTCCCTGGAATCACTTTACCTTTAGGTAGTGTTTCCGGCGGGGCGGATATTGTATTGGGCACATCGGAAGTCACGAACGGCTCGGACTGTGCGCTTGAGATATCGAACGTTGATAACGGTCAACCTTGGGGTCGTTACCGTGTATCTTTGGATCTCGATTTATTGGGTATAGATGCGGGAGAAGAACTTTCGTTGTCATTGGATGCGGAAGGAAGTACTGGTGTACCGAGGATCGAGGTAAACCAGGACAACGTTGCGAATACTGCATTGCTGTCGCATACGTACGGTAGCGGTTGGACTACTTATAGCGAAACTTTTGTAGTGCCTGCAAACCTGACCACGCTGGATATCTGGCTCTTTACGAACTATGCCTCACAGAATGCGGGTACGGTCTATTACGATAACCTATCGATTATAAATTTATCCGATGTCGTTGCCAACGATGCGCCGATATCAGAACTTACTGCCTCGGCAATTGCTGGAGTATTGCCATTGACCGTTGATTTTAGCGGGTCTTCCTCGATTGACGATACGGGTATAGTTTCCTATGATTGGGACTTCGGCGATGGCAGTACAGGTACTGGTATCCAACCTTCGCATATATATGAGAACGTGGGTACTTTTAATGCCTTGCTGACTGTAACGGACGCCGATGGGCTGATGGATACCGATACGTTAGAGATCATTGTAGTACCATCGACAGATTCCCCTATATCCTTATCCTCGGCAACCCCTTTGAGCGGAGATATTCCTTTGTCCGTCAATTTTACGGGAAGTGACTCTACCGACGATGTGGGTATAGTTAGCTATACCTGGGATTTTGGCGACGGTGTTGGTTCGAACTTTTCGGATCCTCAACACGATTATGTAGATGCGGACGATTATACGGCAACCTTAACGGTAACCGATGAAGATGGAAATTCCTCTGTCAGTACCCTTGAGGTCGAGGCGGTAGACGGCAGTGCACCTTTGGTTTGCGCAGATTACCTGACGAACGATATTGAAGGTATAACATTGGTATCTGGCAGTATGGTTGGCGGTCCCGATACGGTATTGGGAACCTCGATAGTTACGAACGGATCTGACTGTGCCCTTGAGATATCGAATATTGACAACGGTCAGCCTTGGGGGCGTTACCGGGTGTCTTTGGACCTTGATGTATTGGGCATAGATGCTGGCGACGAGCTATCGTTGTCGTTGGATGCGGAAGGGAGCACGGGAGTCCCTAGAATAGAGGTCAATCAGAACAACGTTGCGAACACTGCCTTGTTGTCGCATACGTTCGGTAGCGGATGGAACAGTTATAGCGGAACTTTTATAGTGCCCTCGAACCTGACCACGCTAGATATCTGGCTCTTTACGAACTACGCCTCACAAAATGCGGGGACGGTCTATTACGACAATCTAAGTATAATCAATTTATCCAAGGTGGAAGTGAACTTGCCACCAATTTCTGAACTTACAGCTTCGCTTGTGCAGGGGGCATCACCTTTGACAGTCGACTTTAACGGCTCGGCCTCTTCAGATGACAGTGGTGTAGTTTCGTATTCTTGGGATTTTGGGGATGGCAGTACCGGTACGGGCATCCAGCTTTCAAATATTTATACTATGGCAGGAACATTCAATGCGATACTAACGGTAACGGATGCCGAAGGACTGATGAGTACCGATACGGTAGAAATCATTGTAGAACCATCGGCGGATTCCCCTATATCCTTATCCTCGGGAACCCCTTTGAGCGGAGATATTCCTTTGTCCGTCAATTTTACGGGAAGCGATTCTACCGACGATGTTGGTATAGTTAGCTATACCTGGGATTTTGGTGACGGTGTTGGTTCGAACCTTTCAGATTCTCAACATAATTATGTAGATGCCGGTATTTATACTGCAAGCTTAACGGTAACCGATGAAGATGGAAATTCCTCTGTCAGTACCCTTGAGGTCGAGGCGATAGACGGCAGTGCGCCTTTGGTTTGCGCAGATTACCTGACGAACGATATTGAAGGAATAACATTGGTATCTGGCAGTATGGTTGGCGGTCCCGATACGGTATTGGGAACCTCGATAGTTACGAACGGATCTGACTGTGCCCTTGAGATATCGAATATTGACAACGGTCAGCCTTGGAGGCGTTACCGGGTGTCTTTGGACCTTGATATATTGGGCATAGATGCTGGCGACGAGCTATCGTTGTCATTGGATGCGGAAGGGAGCACGGGAGTCCCTAGAATAGAGGTCAATCAGAACAACGGTGCGAACACTGCATTGTTGTCGCATACGTACAGTAGCGGTTGGAGCAATTATAGCGGAACTTTTATAGTGCCCGCAAACCTGACCACGCTAGATATCTGGCTCTTTACGAACTACGCCTCGCAGAATGCGGGTACGGTATATTATGATAACTTAAGATTAGAAAAGATAAACTCAAATACTTCAAAGAGTTTAATGAATACAAAGTCGATATCATTTGATTTATATCCTAATCCTAGTTTTGATATTGTTACATTAAATAATAAAGATGAAATTCAAATTAAGGAAATTCAATTTTATGATATAACAGGTAGATTGATAAGAAGTATTTTACCAGATGGATTACAAAGTAACTTTGATATGATTATCAATTTGTATGATTTTACAGAAGGATTCTATATTGTTAACATTTTAGATGTAAATGGAAATAGATATCAGAAAGAACTTTTAATTAAGTAATACTATTTAAAACTATAAATTGTCTTAGTGATAATTGGGAATAATAAATCTAATAAAGCCGTGTTTACTGTAATCGTTTTTAAATGATTTATGTGATTGATTGAATGAGTGTCACTAGCAATAAAATCAATTAAGTTTTCTTTAATCAAATGTGTTGCTACTTTATTTACATCTTTGCCATAATAGTTACTTAAAGAGAGCATGTTTAATTGAAAAAATACACCTTTATCTTTTATCTTATTTAGTGATTTCAACTTATTGTGAAAATAAGCATACCGCTCTGGATGCGCGAAAATTGGAAACAAGCCAGCGCTTTTTATTTTTTCAACCGAACTGTCAAAATTAATAGAAGCCTGTAAGTATGACATCTCTATTAAAAGATAGTTTTTTGCTAGAGGCATAATATCTTTATCTTCTAATATTTTTTCAAAACCAGAATCGATCATGTGCTCTGCTGCAGCCACTACATTTACATGCTCTAAATTGTTCATTTTTAAAGCATTCTTGAGTAGCGATAATGAGCCGTTAATCGTGTTAGGATTGTTAGGATAGTAATTCTCCATGATATGCGGAGTACAGATAAAATCTGTTACTCCAAATTCATTAAAACCTTTTATTAGTTCAATAGAATCTTCAACAGTTTTTGCGCCGTCATCTATTCTTGGTAATATGTGATTATGGATATCGATAAACCCTTCTAGATGATCTATTAAAAAATGTTTTTTAGAGAAAAAGCTGAACATAAATTAAAATTAGATTTTGTTTAACTGCAGATGCAGTGTATATCAAAGTTAGTGTTTATTAAGGTTACCAATTTTTAGTGCTTGCACAAGGTATAATGACAGAACTGTTAGTTTTGAACTATACCAGCATCTTCTAACTTGATAACTATAAAATTGCGCTATTATTTTAGCTAAGAAATAGTTTTTAAATTGTCTAAACCTCTAGGGTTATCTCAGCCTTGAGTAGTAGCTAGGTAAAGATGGTGCTCTATTTAAAATTCATAAACTTTATTAGTTGGATTGGATTATTAAAAGGAGCTACTCAAATAGAAAATTGTAAATAATTTATAGTAATTAAAAGATTAAGCTCATTAGTATATAAATTAAGATTCAATAGGCTTTACATTTAGCTGTCTTGAGCCATACCAAGAAAAGAATTCTCCGTCAGCTAGTCTAACTTCTATATTCTTTAAAACGCTCTTAATGGTTTTTAGATGTTCTTCATTAAAAGGGTAGGGCTCAGATGATAATAAGACTACATCGGGGTTATAATCATTTATTTCCTCTAAGGTAACAATCGGGTATCGATTTTGGTTAGCAAATACGTTTATATACCCACACCTGTTTAGCATTTCACTAATATAGGTATCGCCACCCACGGTCATATAGGGGTCTTTCCAAATAAGATAGCCCACTTTTATTGATGGTCTTTTTGGTTTTAATGTATTATTTAGATGATTAATGATTTCCGTCGCTCGTTTAGAGCTCGAAGTTATTTGCCCAATTTGTTCTATCATTTTAAGACAGTCATCAAATGTTTTGACATCACTAATCCAGACGGGAGCAGATGCACCTAGAGATTCAATTTGATCTCTGTTGTTTTCTTCTTTGTTAGCCAGTATTAAATCAGGATTTAATTTTAGAATCTTTTCCATATTCAAATCCTTTGTGCCACCAATCATACTTTTCGTGAGATAAGGTTTATTGGGATGTACACAGAATTTGGTACAACCAATTACTTTATCGCCTAATCCTAGATCGAACAATAATTCTGTAATAGAGGGAACAACAGAAACTATTCTAGAGGGTGTAGAATTAATTCTGATTTGATTTCCTAGTTGAACATTATATATCATGATTACAGCAGTAATAAGAGTCGTACATCTGCCCTTTTTTTAGGTGAAGTTTTAGTAAACAAAATCAATACATGATTTTAAAAATATCAATTCGGTAAATTTCAGATAAATATTTGTTAATCAATCAAATTTTAAGCTCAGAATTGAAGAAAATTGAAATAATGATAATTAAAATCTTTATTTTCGTATCAACCGAAAATTGTTGTTGTAACATCAATATTTATAAGGTCATTAATGTACTTAACGACTATTAATTGAAGCGTAATTAATTCATCACGTGGAAAAAATCAGGTTACTAAAGATTAAATTGAGCATTTGAAATGAACGATATCACACAAACTCCTTATAAACCTCAAAACCATATACGTATTGTTACAGCGGCTTCCCTTTTCGACGGTCACGATGCTGCCATTAATATTATGCGGAGAATTATACAATCTACAGGTTGTGAGGTTATTCATTTAGGTCATAACCGATCTGTGCAAGAAATTGTTGATTGTGCAATTCAAGAAGATGTGCAGGCAATCGCAATTACTTCATATCAAGGCGGACATGTAGAATACTTTAAGTATATGTATGATTTGTTGCAGGAGAGAGGAGCATCGCAAATTAAGTTGTTCGGTGGTGGTGGTGGAACAATTCTACCTGAAGAGATAGAAGAATTACATGCCTACGGTATTGAGAAAATATATTCTCCGGATGACGGTCGTGCCATGGGACTTCAAGGTATGATCAATGACTTGATTCAAAAAAGTGATTTTCCAGTTGGAGAGCAGCTTAATGTAGAATTAAGCGAATTACAACAACTTAGTTACGCCGATATTGCAAGATTGATTTCTGCTGCAGAGAACTTTTCTGAAAAGTATGAAGGGGTTTTAAATACTATCAGAAAAAAGGTTGAAACGAAAAAAGTAGCTCCCGTATTAGGAATTACAGGAACAGGTGGCTCTGGTAAATCATCGTTAGTAGATGAATTGGTGCGTCGTTTTCTTGTTGATTTTGAGGATAAAAAGATTGCAGTAATTTCTGTAGATCCATCTAAACGTAAAACGGGTGGAGCACTATTAGGAGATCGTATTAGAATGAACGCTATTTTTAATGATAGGGTATACATGCGTTCTTTGGCTACACGCCAGTCAAACTTAGCCTTATCAAAATATGTGAAAGATGCCGTAGATATTACTAAAGCTGCCGGTTTTAATCTAATTATTCTAGAAACCTCGGGTATAGGTCAGTCTGACACTGAAATTACAGAGCATTCAGATGTGTCCTTATATGTCATGACTCCGGAATACGGTGCGGCAACACAATTAGAAAAAATTGATATGCTCGATTTTGCCGATTTAATTGCGTTAAACAAGTTTGATAAAAGAGGGGCTTTAGATGCATTGCGAGATGTGAAAAAGCAATACCAGCGTAATCATCTGTTGTGGGATACTCCTGCAGAAGAACTTCCAGCTTATGGCACTATTGCATCCCAGTTTAATGACCCGGGCATGAATCAGTTGTACAGGGCGGTTATTGATACTTTAGTAGATAAAACTGCCGCTGAGGACTTCAAATCAACTTTTGAAAGTTCTCGAGAAATGTCTGAGAAGATTTACATCATTCCGCCAAAAAGAACAAGATACCTTTCTGAAATAACTGATACTATTCGTGATTATAATGAAAGGGCTGAATATCAAAAAGCGGTCGCCCAAAAACTATTCAGTCTTAAAGAATCTTCTGAAATATTAAGAGATAAGGAAGATGTGTTAAGTGCTATTGAAGCCGCGAAGCAAGAATTGCAATTAGATCTTGATCCACATAATCAAAAAATAATTGATGGGTGGAATGAGAAGAAGGCTAATTATGAAGGAGATTTTTTCACCTACATTGTTAGGGGTAAAGAGGTGAAGGTAGAAACAACGACCAAATCTTTATCGCAAACACAAATACCAAAAGTAATTTTGCCTAAGTACGAAGGCTGGGGAGATATATTGAAATGGTCTTTACAGGAAAACGTACCAGGGGAATTTCCTTTTACGGCAGGTGTATTTCCTTTTAAAAGGCGGGGGGAAGACCCTACCAGAATGTTTGCTGGTGAGGGCGGACCAGAAAGAACGAATAAACGTTTTCATTATGTTTCTAAAGGATTACCGGCAGCTCGCTTGTCTACAGCATTTGATTCGGTGACACTTTATGGTGAAGACCCAGGTTATCGACCAGATATTTACGGAAAAATTGGTAATTCCGGAGTTAGTATTTGCTGTTTGGACGATGCCAAAAAATTATATTCAGGGTTCGATCTATGTGCACCGACGACCTCGGTTTCTATGACTATAAATGGTCCTGCGGCGACTATTGCCGCATTTTTTATGAATGCCGCTATTGATCAGCAATGTGAGAAGTATATTAAGGCGAACGGACTAACTACTGAAGTTAATAAAAAGATTGATGCCATCTATAAGAAGTTAGGAGCTAAGCGCCCAACCTATGCTGGTGAGTTGCCAGAAGGTAATGATGGTCTTGGTTTATTTCTGTTAGGGGTGACTGGTGATCAGGTTTTAAAAGCAGATGTATATGCTAAACTAAAGGCAGATGCATTATCGAAAGTAAGAGGTACGGTACAAGCAGATATACTAAAAGAAGATCAAGCACAGAACACCTGTATTTTTTCTACGGAATTTTCTTTGCGTTTAATGGGTGATGTACAACAGTATTTTATAGATCAGAAAGTCCGTAATTTTTATTCGGTCTCTATTTCTGGTTATCACATTGCAGAAGCAGGGGCGAACCCGATTAGTCAGTTGGCCTTTACACTTGCCAATGGCTTCACTTTTGTAGAATATTACCTTTCTAGAGGAATGCATATTGATGAATTTGCACCCAACCTTTCTTTTTTCTTTAGTAACGGACTTGATCCCGAATATGCGGTAATTGGTAGGGTCGCAAGAAGAATTTGGGCAAAAGCGATGAAGTTGAAATATAACGGGAATGAACGTTCTCAAAAGCTGAAATATCATATTCAAACTTCAGGGCGCTCTTTACATGCGCAAGAGATTGATTTCAATGATATTAGAACCACATTACAAGCGCTTTATGCCATCTATGATAATTGTAATTCTTTGCATACTAATGCATATGATGAAGCAATTACCACGCCTACAGAACATTCTGTAAGAAGGGCAATGGCTATACAATTGATAATTAATAAAGAGCTTGGGTTGGCAAGAAATGAGAATCCGATGCAAGGATCATTTATTACCGAAGAATTGACCGATTTGGTTGAAGAATCCGTTATGGTTGAGTTTGATAGAATTACAAATCGTGGCGGAGTGCTTGGAGCAATGGAAAGTATGTACCAACGCAGTAAAATTCAAGAAGAGAGTTTGTATTATGAAACGAAGAAGCATACTGGGGAGTTGCCAATAATTGGGGTGAATACTTTCTTGTCATCTAACGGGTCTCCTACTATAATACCAGAAGAGGTTATTCGTGCAACCGAAGATGAAAAGAAAGCACAGATTCATAATCTTGAAGATTTACAGAAAAGAAATGCAGCTATCGCAGAAGAATCTTTGAAATCTTTGCAGGATATTGCACTGAATAATGAGAATACTTTTGAGCAATTAATGGAAGCAACTAAATATTGTTCATTAGGTCAAATTACACACGCCATGTTTGAAGTTGGAGGGCAGTATCGTAGAAATATGTAGTTGTTTTTTAAGGATAAAAATCAGGCTATAATTTCTGATTTCTGAAATATATAGGATGTTGATGGTTGCATATCCTTCATTGACTCCTATTTTTACAAAAATAAATAGCCCATGCTTCATTTAAAATTAGCAACTGACCCTCGTTGGGTCAATATTGTAGAAAAGAATATAGAAGAGATTTTAACGGACCATGCATGGTGCGAACAAAAGGCGGCTACGAATGCAATTACTATTATTACGCTAAATTCTGAATACCCAGATTTAGTTACTGATTTACTTTTGTTAGCGCAAGAAGAATTGGTGCATTTTCAAATGGTTCATGATATTATTAAAGAGCGCGGTTATACATTAGGTCGAGAACGTAAGGATAGTTATGTAAATGAGCTTTACAAATTCATGAATAAAGGTGGTAGTCGATTACAGTCTATGGTAGATCGGCTATTATTTTCTGCTATGATAGAAGCCAGAAGCTGCGAACGTTTCAAACTACTTTCAGAGGAAATTAAAGATCCAGAATTATCTAAGTTTTATTATGATTTAATGGTAAGCGAAGCGGGTCATTATACTACTTTCATTGGCTTTGCTCGTAAATATGGTCAAGATGTTGATGTCGACAAACGCTGGCAAGAGTTAGTTGAGTTTGAAGCAGAAGTGATTAAAAACTATGGAAAAGATGAGACCATTCATGGTTGATATTTTTACAGTGGTTATTTGCCGATACAAAAATTAGCAAAAATGTTTCCTAGCAATTCATCATTGGTTACTTGACCGGTAATTTCTCCCAAATGATACAATGCTTCTTTAACGTCAATTGCCATAAGGTCGCTTGAAAGATTTGCTTTCATTCCGAACTGTACCTTTTCTATTTCTTCAAGTGATTTAAGTAATGAATTGTAATGACGGGTGTTGGTTACAATAGTTTCATTATTGCGAAGTGCTCCGGTATTTACAAATTCTAAAAGGCTGTTCTGTAACTCTTCAACGCCTTCGCCTGTTTTTGCAGATAAATATTTTACGTCGTCTAAATATGCGCCAATTTTATTCTTATCATCTTCAGAAAGGGTATCTGCTTTATTAACCAATAAGACTAATGGTTTTAGCGGATTCTGATTTTTTATCTTCTCAAAATCGATGACGATATTCTTCAGTTTTTTGTCATCGGCTAATAGTTTTGAGCCATCAACCAATAACAAAACTACTTGGGCTTGTTCTATCTTTTCAAAAGTCCGCTTAATACCCATGCCTTCCACGACATCTTGTGTTTCGCGAATTCCTGCGGTGTCTATAAATCGAAACCCTATTCCGCCTATAGAAATTTCATCTTCTATGGTATCACGTGTGGTACCTGCAATATCTGATACTAATGCGCGCTCTTCATTTAAAAATGCATTTAAAAGTGTTGATTTGCCCACGTTAGGTTCGCCGACAATAGCAACTGGAATTCCGTTTTTAATTACATTTCCTACTGCAAAAGAATCTATTAAGCTCTGCAATACTTTTTGAATACGTGTAAGTAGTTCTTTAAACTGAGTACGATCCGCGAATTCTACATCTTCTTCAGAAAAATCGAGTTCTAGTTCAATTAAAGATGCGAAATTTAATAACTCTGTTCGAAGTTGTTTAATTTCATTACTGAATCCGCCACGCATTTGTTGCACAGCTATTTGATGGCTAGCGGCATTATCACTAGAAATTAAATCTGCAACTGCTTCAGCCTGACTCAAATCCATTTTACCATTTAAAAAGGCTCTTAGGGTAAATTCACCTGCATCTGCTGTTCTACATCCATTTCTAAGAAATAGCTGAATAATTTGTTGTTGTATATATGGTGAACCATGGCAAGATATTTCTATCACATTTTCTCCAGTATACGAATGTGGATCCTTAAAAATGGATATTAGTGCTTGATCTAATACATTTTTTCCGTCCTTAATATATCCTAAATGAATGGTATGGCTTTTTTGGTTTACAAGAATTTTACCTGAAACTGATTCAAAATGCTTGGAAGCAATAGTAATTGCATCTGCGCCTGAAAGTCTAATAATTGCAATGGCTCCTGCACCTGCCGGAGTTGCTAATGCTATTATGGTATCGTTTTGAATCATGCTGCAAAAATAATCAATTATTAACTGTTGTAGTTTTCTTAATTTAATTGGATTTTGTTTTCAGTGTATAATTATATAGTAATTTTACATAGTATAAAATGTAATTAAAAAATGAAAAAAGTATTTGTATTGTTGGCGTTTGTATTGGTTAGTTCATTAGCTGTTGCTCAAGATGACGCCCCTGAAACTACTGGTGAAATTACTGTAGCTCAGGAAAAAGAAATGGAACAAGTGAAAGAGAAAGTAGATAAAGCAAAAGCCGAAGCTAAGAAAGAAAAGAAGGAAGCTGCTGAACAAAAGAAAAAAGATGCAGCTAAAAAGAAGGAAGATAAGCTTCAAAAGCAAATTGATTCTAAAGCAAAATCTATTTCTAAAGAAGAAAATAAAGTTACAAAATTGAAAGGTCAGCTTGAAAAAGGAAAACTAAAAGGAACGCTTTCTCCTGTAAATATTCAGAAAATAGAAGATAAGGTTGCAAAGAGTCAAATGAGGATTATGAAGGAACAAGAGAAGCTTACAAAATTGAATAGAAAACTATAATTTCTTTAAAAGTTGTAACAATTCGCGACTTTATGCGTCTTATTTGTAGTATTCATCACTAAATCAATCAAAAATGGAACTAGTTAATAAAAACGCAGTAGTTGTTCGTGAAGACCGTAATTTGTTGGTCATTACTCATTTATCTCAATATTTAGATTTTGTAACAGGATTTGGCGGACTCATAGTACCGCTAGTAATTTGGCTAACGACTAAAGATTCTGTTATAGGTATGGATGAGCACGGTAAATCGGTAATTAACTTTCAGTTAACCTTAATCTTATATCTTGTAATCGGAATTCCCGGAATCTTATTATTCGGACTCGGAATCTTATTATTAATATTCGCAGGAATTTTATCAATTGTAATGCCTGCAGTAAATGCAATAAAAGCTAGTAATGGCGAATTGCCAAGCTATTTTGGAACTATACGGTTTATATAGTAATTACACAATAAACAATAAAAAAAGGGTCAGTTTAATAACTGACCCTTTTTAGTTAATAGATTTTAATTACTAGCTGTTAAGCATAACAGGCATTACTAGCATAGTTACAAATTCACCTTCATCCAAACCATCGGTTGGGGTAAGAATACCTGCACGATTTGGTAGGCTCATTTCTAGAGAAACTTCATCAGACCCTAAATTGTTCAACATTTCAGTTAAAAATCTAGAGTTAAACCCTATTTGCATGTCATCACCTTGGTACGAACAGGTTAGTCTTTCTTCTGCTTTATTCGAGTAATCAAGATCTTCTGCAGAGATATTTAATTCTGCACCAGCTATTTTTAAACGTATTTGGTGTGTAGTTTTATTAGAGAAAATTGAAACCCTTTTTACTGAACTTAAGAATTGATTTCTAGCTATAGTAAGTTTATTCGGATTCTCTTTTGGTATTACCGCTTCATAATTAGGGTATTTACCATCGATTAACCTACAGATTAGTTCGGTTTCTTCAAAGATGAACTTTGCATTGCTATCATTGTACTCGATAAGTACATCAGACTCACTACCTGCTAATATACCTTTTAATAAAGTCAAAGGTTTTTTAGGCATAATAAACTCAGCTACTTGAGAAGCTCTTACATCTGTACGTTGATATTTTACCAATTTATGTGCATCTGTAGCAACGAATGTTAAGCTCTCTGGAGAGAACTGAAAAAAGACTCCGCTCATTACAGGTCTTAAATCATCATTACCAGCAGCAAAAATTGTTTTGTTGATAGCAGTTGCTAAAATGTCTCCAAGTAATGTAGTAGAACTTGGACTAGTTAATTCAACCGCTTTAGGGAATTCTGCACCATCAGCGTATGCTAAGGCATATTTACCGTGGTTAGAACTAATTTCTACTGTATTGTTATCCTCAACAACAAAAGTAAGTGGTTGCTCAGGGAAAGTTTTTAAAGTTTCTAAAAGCAATCTTGCCGGTACTGCAATAGTACCTTCATTATCAGAATCTACTTTTATAACCGAACTCATGGTGGTTTCCAAATCGGAAGCTGACACGGTCAGTTTGTCCTTCTGCAAATCGAACAGAAAATTATCCAAAATTGGTAACGTGTTACTGTTGTTGATTACACCTCCTAATATTTGAAGTTGCTTTAGCAAATAGGTACTTGAAACTATAAATTTCATTCTTTAAATTTTATTGATATTAATCTTGAATTCACAAGAAAAATAGGTTTAAACTCCTTATTGTTGGCAGTTTTCGTTACCAACAAAGATATTTTAATTGCCCTTTTTAAGGAAACAAACTTATTAACAGTTTGTTGTCGGTCAAGGTAGTGTATAACACTAAGTATTACTAACTTAAGCTTTTAATATTTGTAATTGACCATTAGTTATTAACTTTTGCTGATTTCGTATCATTTAAAAATACGCTTAAATTTTAATGAAATTCAATTTGCCTTCACTATTCAAAATCTACCATAATGGTATCTCTATAACCTAGGCCTAATAAGGTAGAGGCACCACCAACTGTGGTAAGATTACTTTTATAGATTGCCAATTCAATATATTCTGATGAATTAAATATAGCCAAAAGGTCACCTGCACTTTTACGTTGGTTTTTTTCTAAGCTATAATCTATAAAGTCATTATAAGCTTTATGAATTTTGTTTAATTTATGGTTACGTGCAATAAGGGTATAATTACGATCTTTACGATAGGCGTCAAATAAATTTTTACGAATATTTGTGATAACGTTACCATAGTTATCAATATAGATAACACTGCCAATAATCTTTTTGCCGTCTTCTACTATTCTTGGAGCAAATTCTCTAAGATCGTTTAATTCTGTAAATGGTTTGCCTACTAGTTCTAATGTGCCGCCACGAGCTATATGACACGCAACTTGTATGAAAACATTTAATACGGGAAATGAGTTAGCAATAGAGTCTGGTAAATTTATTTCAAATACTTTTTCTGGAGTCATTTCAGAGGTAATGAGCCCAATGACACCGGTATTTGCGCTAATAAAGTAATGCCCGTTTACAAGTGCTACAATATGCTTGTTATCTGGTGTCTCTTCAGAATCAATACCTACAATATGAATAGTCCCTTTTGGAAAGCTATTGTAAGAGTTAGATAGAATGTATGCACATTCTTGAATGTTGAAAGGCATGATGTCATGCGAAATATCAACAATTTTGGCATCGGGCAATTCTGTATATATGGAGCCTTTTAATACGGCTACAAAGTGATCTTTTAATCCGAAATCTGTTGTTAGGGTGATTATTGCCATACAGCAATGTTGATATGTTTTTGGTTAGTCGAACTTAAAATTTGCTTAAATTTGATATACAAAATTAAACAAAAAACAGCGATTAGAAACTAATCTTCGCTAACTATAAATCATAATAAAACTGACTGTTTGAACGAGATAATTCTAGAACTTACCGAAATTAGCCCGAGAGAGTTTTTTGGGCAGCAAAATGAACATATTGATTTATTAAAAAAGTACTTTCCGAAATTGAAAATTGTTGCCCGTGGTAATAAGATCAAAGTCTTTGGAGATGAAGAACTTTTAGAAGAGTTTGAAAAACGGTTCGATTTACTAACCCAACATTTCATAAAGTATAATAAACTAGACGAAAACAGCATTGAAAGAATTTTAACAAGTTCCGAGGGTGATGAATCTAAATCATCAAAGAACAGTGGAGAAACTTTAGTTCACGGTGTAAGCGGTAGGTTAATTAAAGCCCAAACTGCCAACCAAAGGCGTTTGGTTGATGCTTCCAAAAATAACGATATGGTTTTTGTCATTGGACCAGCTGGTACAGGCAAAACATATACAGGTGTAGCTCTTGCCGTAAAGGCTTTAAAAGAAAAGCAAGTAAAGAAAATTATATTAACAAGACCTGCTGTAGAAGCTGGCGAGAACTTAGGGTTTTTACCAGGTGATCTAAAAGAGAAGCTCGATCCTTATATGCAACCTTTGTATGATGCTCTAAGGGATATGATACCCGCAGAAAAGTTGGTGCATTATATAGAGAATGGAACAATACAAATTGCACCAATGGCATTTATGCGCGGTAGAACTTTAGATAATGCCTTTGTTATTTTAGATGAAGCTCAGAATACCACTCATGCTCAAATGAAAATGTTTTTAACCAGGATGGGTAGAAATGCAAGGTTTTTAATAACTGGAGATCCTGGGCAAATTGATTTACCACGAAGAACAGTTTCAGGATTGAAAGAAGCTTTGTTGATTTTACAGAATGTTGAAGGTATAGAAGTAATCTATCTTGATGATAAAGATGTAATTCGCCATAAACTTGTTAAGAAAGTGATAGAAGCTTATAAAACTATTGAACACCACAATTAAAATTATACATGTCAAATAATACTATTTACGAAACAGAATTCAATTTTCCAGGTCAGAAGAATGTCTATAAAGGCAAAGTGAGATCTGTATATACTTTAGATAATGATATGTTGGTCATGGTAGCGACTGATAGGTTGTCTGCTTTTGATGTAGTGATGCCAAAAGGTATACCTTATAAAGGACAAATTCTAAATCAAATTGCGACTCAAATGATGGCTTCTACCGAAGATATTGTTCCTAATTGGTTAACTGCTACTCCTGATCCTAATGTTGCTGTTGGTGTAGCTTGTGAACCATTTAAAATTGAAATGGTCATTCGTGGGTATTTATCTGGTCATGCAGCTAGAGAGTATAAACTAGGCAAAAGAATACTTTGTGGCGTTGCAATGCCCGACGGTATGAAGGAGAATGATAAATTCCCGAGTCCGATTATCACCCCTGCAACTAAGGCAGAAATGGGAGATCATGATGAAGATATTTCTAAGGAAGATATTTTAAGTAAAGGAATAGTTTCTGCTGAAGATTATGCCGTATTGGAAAAGTACACTTATGCACTCTTTCAAAGAGGAACAGAAATTGCTGCAGATAGAGGATTGATCTTAGTAGATACTAAATATGAATTCGGAAAAACTAAAGAGGGCAAAATTGTATTGATAGATGAAATACACACTCCCGATTCTTCAAGATATTTTTATTCTGAAGGATATCAGAACAGACAAGATGCTGACGAACCTCAAAAACAACTTTCTAAAGAGTTTGTAAGGCAGTGGTTGATTGCTAATGACTTTCAAGGTTTAGAAGGGCAAACTGTACCTGAGATGACTGATGAGTATATCGAATCGGTTTCTGAGCGCTACATTGAACTTTACGAGCACATAACAGGTGAGCCATTTATAAAGGCTGATACTACCCATATTAATGACCGTATCAATAGAAATGTTTTGAATTATTTGGAGAGTCTTTAAGACTATCTAAGTAAATATTTAAGCGAGAAATTTTTCTTTTCCTTTAAGCGAGAAATGATTTTTAAAAAGGCGACGGCTGTAATATAGGCGTCGCCTAATGCTGTATGCCTGTCTTTTTTTGAAATAGAAAATTTTTCGGCAAGTTCATCTAATGTATAATTAGATTTTGGTTGCACTAAGTAAGATTTAATCAGCGTTTTTTTATAGATAACTCCCGTATCTAATATTGTGTTTTTTAGTTTAGGTAAACCATTTCTTTGCAAAGCGGTATTGAGCATTCCCATATCAAAACCAGCATGATGTGCTACAATGATAGCATTGCCAACATATTCAAGAAATTTCTCTAAAGCTAAAACTTCACTAATGCATTCTCGTTGTCCGTTTTTTAAGAGTCCGTGTACATGAACAGTTTCCTTATTAAATTTTTCTTGTTCTAAATAGATATCAAATACTTCTTGTACTGAAATGGTTTCTTTATTAATTTTTACAGCGCCAATTGATAGTATACGGTCATCTTCAAAACTAAAACCTGTTGTCTCTGTATCTAATACTACAAATACTAAATCATTAAAATTTTTACTCAGAGACTCTTTAAAAAGTTCGGCATATTTTATCCAGTAATCTGGTAAATTTTTAGGTGTTCTTTTGAATAATCCCATTATCCTAAAAAATTAGTGACCTTAAAACGGAGTGTGATCAATTCTTGAATTTCTTTAATTGCTTTGAAGGTGCGCTTTAATTTCATTTTTTCTTGTTTGGTCAATTGCTCTAGTTTGATAAAGCGTCCAGAATCATGGTTAGCCAATCCTTGTCTTGTTCTAAATTTCAATAATGCCTTGGTGGCATAAGAGCACGCCAAGTACAACTCTTTATTATTGGGTTCAAGTTCTGCTAATTTCTCATAACGTTCCCAAGTGTTGCTTATAGCTTTTACAGAATGCGATAGTATTAAAACGCGAGCAGCATCTATTAATGGTCTTAATGCTCTACTTTTTAGGTCGAAAAAATCTTTGTGTTGTCCGTCTTGTTCTACAACAAATTGTCTAAAGAATCCTGTTGGTGACGGACTCTGTAATGCTCCATTTGCCAAATGCACTAAGAAAATAGGATAATTCTGAACGGTTCTAAAAATATGGTCAGACATCTTGTCTAGCAAACTGCGCTCACCAAATGCTAAACTATAATCGAAAAATATGGAGGACATCAATACCTCATTCGGTCCTGGATTACCGATCCAGTACGATAGTTTGTTTTTCCATTCCTCTAGACTTAAGCACCACTTAGGGTTAGAAGCCATCATATCTGCTGGGCAGTATTCATAACCTATAGTATTTAATCCTTTGGTTATAAGTTTTGAAAGTTCTAGAAAGTAAGTGGTGGTTTTTGGTAAATCTTCTTCTGGTACATCTTCAAATACTAAAGCATTATCTTGGTCTGTATGCAAGAGCTGCTCACTTCTACCTTGACTTCCTAAAGCCAACCATGCAAATTTCACCGGTGGTGGTGTATCCATCTTAGCAATAGAAATTTCCACTATTTGTTTAATGCATGTATCATTTAGTTCTGCAATAATCTTAGCAATTAATCCTAAAGGAATATTTTGTTCTAAATATCCAGATAACAGTACCATCACGCTCTTTCTAATCTGCTTTATTTTTTTAATACGAGAGGTACGTTTTATCGCTTTTACCAATACAGCGGGATTATCGCCCAAGGATACCATTACGTCATGCTTAGATAAAATACCTAATGCAGTTGAATTAGGTGTACCGTCTTCAGTTATAATCAAATGGCTGATGTTACTCTTCATCATGGCCATTTGTGCCTGGGTAATAGTAAGGTTTTTTGGGTAAGTTATAACGGGCGTTGTCATTATTGATTTTACCGAAGCGGTAATAGGTTGTTCACCTGATATCACTTTATTTCTAAAATCTTTATCAGTTATAATACCTACAGGTAAATCTTTGCTTACCACTATAATAGAACCAATTTTCTTTTTAGACATGATATCAGCAGCCTTTTTTATAGTGGTTCTTGTTGAACAGGTCACTAATTTTTTAGAATAGCTGGCTAATTGTAAATCTGGTAATACGACTTCTTTATTGATTTCTTCTTCCCCATCACCTTCATGATCAAAGAGTTGTCCTTTTTGGCTTTTAGCATAAGGATTACGGGTGTTGGAGGCAAAACTCTCCATTAGAAAAATAGTTACTTCTTCGTTCTGCTTTGCAATAGGTTTAAATATGTCAATAGGAATTCCGTAGAGAATGCATTCTTCATGAGCTCTAGCCTCAAGCTTATAATTTTCATTGGCAAAAAGAGGGCGTAATCCAAATATGTCGCCTTCATCGCAATAGTCAAGAATATTCGAAGTAGCAGGGTTGTTTAAAGTAACAGCGCCTTTATGAACTAAATAAAAATGTGAATGCTGAGGTTCGTCTACCGTAAAGATTACACTGTTCTTCTCCTTATAAACAATAAGTACTTGTTCAGCTAACTGAAATAATGATTTACTATCAAGAACATTAAAAGGAGGGTAATTTTTTATAAAATCGGCTACCCTTTCAGAAATCAGGTTTTTCATAAATTAAAGTTAGCGGAATATTGCTTATAAAAAAAAAGACATCCATTTATACAACTACAGATAAAAAGCAGCTTCGTTTTGAAAAAAAATTAACAATCACTCAAGAAAACACCAACCGCTAATCCGCCTTCAGAGGTTTCTTTGTATTTAGAACTCATGTCTTTTGCGGTTTCCCACATGGTCTGCACTACCTTATCTAATGGAACCTTTGCTGCTGAAGGGTCAGAACCCAATGCAAGCTCTGCAGCATTAATAGCTTTTATGGCACCCATAGAGTTTCGTTCTATACAAGGTATTTGAACTAAACCGCCGATGGGATCGCAGGTGAGTCCTAAATGATGTTCCATGGCAATTTCTGCAGCCATAAGTACCTGTTCGGGCGTGCCACCTAATAGTTCTGTAAGTGCACCTGCAGCCATGGCTGACGATACGCCTATTTCTGCTTGGCAGCCACCCATTGCTGCCGATATGGTAGCTCCTTTTTTGAAAATACTACCTATTTCGCCTGCAACTAATAAAAATTGTTTTACATGTTCAAAATTACCTGCATGGTTTTCAATGACCATATAATACATTAATACAGCAGGTATCACTCCCGCGCTGCCATTTGTAGGCGCAGTAACAACACGACCTAAAGATGCATTTACCTCATTTACACTTAATGCAAAACAACTTACCCATTGTAATATTTGGCGAAATTTTACTTCTGTCTGTCGTATGGTCTGCAGCCATTCTTCGTGTGTGGAGTAGGGTAAGTCACTTTTTAGCTTAGCGTGCATTTCAAAAGCACGTCGCTTCACATTTAATCCACCAGGTAACGTACCTTCTGTGTGGCATCCGGTATACATGCATTCTAACATGGTACACCAAATGCGATTTAGTTCGTAATCTATTTTCTCATTATCTCGTAATGACCTTTCATTTTGTAATACTAGTTCTGATATTTTTAATCCCTCCTTATTACAAAAATCGAGTAGCTCGGTTCCTTTTTGTACTGGAAAAGGAAACTTATTGAACATGTCAACTTTGCGTTTGGCATTTTTTCGTTCTTCACTAATAACAAATCCGCCACCAATGGAATAATAAGTTTTAGAAATCTTTTTACCAGATTTTAGTTTTGCTTGAAACTTTAATCCGTTGGCATGGAAGGGAAGAAATTTTCTATTGAAAACAATATGTTTTTTCGGATCGAAAGTAATTTTATAAGTACCATCTAAATGTAGCACATGCTCATTCTTTATAGTGTTGATTAAAGAATCAATGGAGTCTATTGGCACTAATTCTGGATCGGTACCTAATAAACCTAACATAACAGCATAGTCAGTGGCATGACCTTTACCAGTTAAAGATAGCGAGCCATATAAGTGTACTTCTACTTCTTCAACTTTTTCAAGATTATTTTTAGAATTCAAACGAGCCAGCCATCTTTCGGCAGCACGCCATGGCCCAAGAGTATGTGAACTAGAAGGACCCACGCCAATCTTTAACATATCAAAAACACTAATACTTTCTATCTCCAAACCTGATGTATTTTGTAGGCTAAGGTACAATGTTTAAAGAACCTTTTATGAAACAAAATTGGCATATTTAAGCAGGAGTTAAAGATAATAATGACATCATGTCAGTTTTTCTTGCTTGGCATATTGTTTGTCATTTACAAAACGATTGTAAAATAAAGCACTTAATTTAAAACATATAATAATGAGTAAGATTATAGGAATAGATTTGGGTACTACCAACTCCTGTGTTTCTGTTATGGAAGGTAACGAGCCAGTAGTAATTCCGAATGCAGAAGGAAAAAGAACAACGCCATCAGTGATTGCTTTCGTTGAAGGTGGTGAGATCAAAGTAGGTGACCCTGCAAAAAGGCAAGCGGTTACTAACCCAACAAAAACCATTTATTCTATTAAAAGGTTTATGGGTAACAAGTATTCTGAGTCAAGTAAAGAGGCAGATAGAGTACCTTATAAAGTAGTTAAAGGAGATAATGATACACCAAGAGTAGATATTGATGGTCGTTTATATTCTCCACAAGAATTATCAGCAATGATTCTTCAGAAAATGAAGAAAACGGCTGAAGATTATTTAGGACAAGAAGTAACTCGTGCGGTAATTACTGTACCTGCTTACTTTAATGATTCTCAAAGACAAGCGACTAAAGAAGCTGGTGAGATTGCAGGTTTAACTGTTGAGCGTATTATCAACGAGCCTACATCTGCATCTTTGGCGTACGGTATGGATAAGAAAGATACCGAGCAAAAAATTGTAGTATTTGATTTTGGTGGAGGTACACATGATGTTTCTATCTTAGAATTAGGTGATGGTGTATTTGAAGTACTAGCTACTGATGGTGATACTCACTTAGGTGGTGATGATGTTGATCAAAAAATTATTGATTGGTTAGCTGATGAGTTCAAATCTGAGGAAGATATGGATCTTAGAAAAGATGCTATGGCTCTTCAACGTTTACGTGAAGCTGCTGAAAAAGCCAAAATTGAATTGTCATCTTCAGCTCAAACAGAAATTAACTTGCCGTATGTAACTGCAACTGCTTCTGGACCAAAGCACTTAGTAAGAACTTTGACAAGATCAAAATTTGAGCAATTAATTGCTGATTTGGTAAAAAGAACAATTGAGCCATGTGCAAGCGCAATGAAAGCTGCAGGTCTTAAAAATAGTGATATTGATGAGATTATCTTAGTTGGTGGTTCTACTAGAATACCAGCGGTACAAGAAGCTGTTGAGAAATTTTTCGGTAAAAAGCCTTCAAAAGGAGTTAACCCAGATGAGGTTGTAGCTATAGGTGCTGCAATACAAGGTGGTGTATTAACTGGAGATGTAAAAGATGTATTGTTATTAGATGTTACACCTCTTTCTTTAGGTATTGAAACTATGGGTAGTGTTATGACTAAATTAATAGAGTCTAACACAACAATACCAACTAAAAAGTCTCAGGTATTCTCTACTGCTGCTGATAACCAACCATCGGTTGAAATTCACGTATTGCAAGGAGAAAGACCAATGGCAAACGATAATAAAACTATTGGTAGATTCCATTTAGATGGTATTCCACCAGCACAAAGAGGTACTCCACAAATTGAAGTTACTTTTGATATTGATGCAAATGGTATAATTAAAGTATCTGCTACAGATAAAGCAACTAACAAGACGCAAGATATTCGTATTGAAGCTTCTTCAGGTTTAACTGATGAGGAAATCAAGAAGATGAAAGCAGAGGCGGAAGCTAATGCTGAGTCTGACAAAAAAGCGAAAGAAACTGCTGATAAGTTGAATGAGGCAGATGGAATGATTTTCCAGACTGAAAAGCAATTAACTGAATTTGGTGATAAATTATCTGATGATAAGAAAAAACCAATTGAAGATGCTTTGACAGAGTTAAAGACTGCTTATGAAAGTAAAGACCTTGCAGTTATCTCTCCAGCTTTAGATAAAATCAATGAAGCTTGGAAAGTAGCATCTGAAGAAATGTACAAAGCGCAAGCTGATGCACAAGGTGGTGGAGCTCCTCAAGGAGAACCAACTGCTGACGGTGGTGCTTCTGAAGGTGATAACGTTGAAGACGTAGACTTCGAAGAGGTTAAGTAATATAACTTTAAATTGTTAGATTAAAGGGACGGTTTATACCGTCCCTTTTTACTTTTATATGATATTCTTTTGTCCCTATTATTAATAAAGTAATTTCGCAGTATGACTAAGAAATACCATTTTATTTTTTTAACGGTTTTTATAATAGCTTTTTCTACCGTCAGAGGACAAGAAATTCAAATCTTCACTCTTGAGGATTTTGACTTAATGGGAGATGTGAAATCTTGCTTGGTCAGTACTGATTATGGTAAAGAAGAATATGACTTTGATAAAAAGGGTTTCTTAACAAAATCAGTTACAAGATATAATGAACAAGACTATGATGCTGTTTATTATAAGTATAGTAATGATGATCTTTTGGAAAAACGATCAGAATCTTATAGAAATGGTGTTTTTGATGCCAGTACTTCTATCGCACATTTTTACGAAATTGATTCTACCGATAATTTAAAAATACAAGAACGTATCTTCTCATATGAAAAAGCGTTTTTAGATGAGTACATATATGGCTATGATGAGTTTGGAGATTTAATAAGCATTCAAAGAACCAATAATAACGGTACAGACGTTACGCTTATAGAGCACAAGAAGTTTAAAGGCGAGAATACCGTTACCTATCTATTGAACGATGCTCCAGTGAAATCTATTCGCACATCTACGCTAAAACCGATTAATAAAGCTGCTCAAAGAATTGTTTTAACAAAAGAGTATTTAAATGGTGAAGAGAATGATGCTTATGAAGAAGTGTATAGCATGGATGGTAAACTAATGGCACAACAAGAATTTGAATACAATTCGCAATTGAAGAAATTTGAGCCAACCACACGTACTAGTTACCAATATGACGAAAAGGGAATGCTAGTTTCTGAAATTGCAAAAAGAGGTGCTGGTATTATTAAGAAAGAATACATTTATCAATATGATAATTCTGAAGTTGGTAATTGGATCAAGCAGATTGTAACGCCTGATAATACATATACCACTAGAAAAATTATATACTACCCAATTGAGACTAAAGGGATTGATGAATAAGGCTATTTCTGATTGCTTTGCCACTCTTCCCGCAAAAGACCATAGCAACAGGTATTTCTTTTAAAACCATTTAGCAAGTAAACATCTTTACGTAGAATACCTTCTAAGATGCAGCCTAATTTTTCAACTGCTTTTCTTGAAGCAACATTTCTTTCATCTACACGAAATTCTACTTTTTCAAAATTCATGGTGGTAAAAGCATATGCTAGCATTAATTCTTTCATTTGGGTGTTTAATCCAGTGCCTTGAAATTCTCGTCCAATCCAAGTAGAGCCAATATGTAGGACTTTATTTTTAAAATTTATATGCATTAAACGGGTGCACCCTGCAAATGCGTTATTCTTTCTATCATAAATAATAAAGGGTATGCTAGTGCCAGCTTTTTGCTGTTTTAATGCAGTTTCTACATAATTTTTTAAACTTGCAGGTGTTGCAATGTCAGAAGGGGAGTATTGAACTAGTTTTTCTTGTGATGCAATAGAAATAAGCTTTTCATAATTGTCTATTGTCAGCGGACTCAATATAACCCGTTCATTTTCTAAAGTTGGTGTGTTGCTCATTCTGCCAGTTGATTTATAATTTCTTTTTTAACCTCATGTCCGCCATCAAAAGTGATATATTGAACATTATCCCCAAAAAGAATTTTAAGCTTGTTGTTCTCTACTGTTGATTTATCTGGTGTAAGGTATTGATCCTTGTTTCCAAAAACTGAAATAATCTCAGTATTCTTTTTTAAATGGGTGAAATCTGATTTTTTTAATTCTGTGGGTATTCCGCCTGCATAGAGAATCAATTTTGAGCAGGTCATTTTAGAATAAGCCAAATACCTTAACGCTATTGAAATGCCTTGCGAAAATCCGAAGAAAACAATTTCACAATCCAGAGGTAGGTTTTCATGCTCTATAACAGCATCTAAATAATTGTAAAGGTTAGTTGTTTCAAGTGCCGTGTTTTCTTTTGTCAACCAACTTGCACCTACATGCTTATATTCATTTTTTAAATAGTATTTAGAAGGAGCTTGTGGTGCAATGATGTAATTTTCATTCTTAGGTAACTCGTTGAAATATTTAAGAAAGAATCGACTTAAGAAACCTATGCCATGAAAAACAATCCAAACTCGTTTTGTTTGGTTAGTTAATTCATTTAAAGTCTCATAGGTGTTGGTAGTTTTATAAGTGACATTTTTTATTTGTTGCTCCATTAATCTATGATTTCGGTTCTGCTTTTCTTTTGGTAATGTAATGCTTAATTTTACAAAAAAAAGGATGAACGACTACAAAGAAAAAATTCTGAAGATTTGTAACGAAACTTCTAAGAATACCTTGATGGAAACCTTGGATATTGAATACATAGATGTAGGAGAAGATTTTTTGTTAGCCAAAATGCCAGTAACACCTAAAGTGCATCAACCAGACGGCGTTTTGCATGGTGGGGCTACTGCTGCATTGGCAGAAAGTGTGGGTAGTGCGGCATCTTATGTTTTTTTAGATGGTAATAAATTCTTTGTTAGAGGTTTAGAAATCTCTGCAAATCATGTTAAAAGTGTAAAAGAAGGGTTTGTTTATGCAAGAGCTACCATCTTACACAAAGGTAGAACTACCCAATTATGGGAAATTAGGGTGACTAATGAAGATGATCAATTGGTTTCTCTTTGTAAATTAACCACTATTACATTACCAAAAGCATAATATGGTAGAAGAACTCTTTGATCGGGCTGCAAATTGCTTGAAAGAGCAGTTGCCGTTTGTATTGTATAGCAAACCTAATGAGAATGAATTGGTCGGCGTTTTTCAAAACAACGATGCCGTTCATAAGGTTATTGATTTCACTGAAACCGGATTCATTTTTGCTCCGTTCGATTTGAATTCAGATGCTATATTATTGAAAATGGATGCTGTAGAAAAGGTGCCTTTGAATTTATCTCATGAAGCTCTGTCTGCAGAGAATAATTCACTTAAAAACAATTCCGAAGAAAGATCGAGATATACTAAGTTGATCTCGAATGCTATTGATGAAATCGATAAAGGCAATTTCAATAAAGTAGTATTGTCAAGAAAAATCGAAGTTGATTGTAAAGACGATTACTTTGAAGTATACCAGCGAATTCTTAGTGTATATGAAAAGGCATTTTGTTATTTCTGGTATCACCCAAAAATAGGAACTTGGATGGGTGCTACGCCAGAAATTTTAGTAAAAAGCAGTGGTTCTAAATTTACAACAATGTCTTTGGCAGGTACTCAGAATTCTGTAGGTAATGATGCTCCCAATTGGGAGGAAAAAGAATTACACGAGCAACAATTAGTTACCGATTATATTTTTGATACTTTAAAGGATAAAGTTATATCTCTAAATAGTTCTGAACGCGAGTCTGTTAAGGCAGGTCAACTTTGGCATCTTCGTACAGAAATGAAAGGTACTTTTGCCCCGAATAAATTTGGTAATGTATTAAAGGCGCTCCACCCAACGCCTGCTGTTTGCGGAAGTCCGTTGAAAAATGCAAAGAAGTTTATTTTAGAAAACGAACTCTATAATAGAACTTTTTATTCGGGATTTCTTGGGGAACTAAATATGAAATCAGAGCTATCTAGAAATAGAAACCGAAAAAATCAAGAGAACAGTGCCTACAGAAGTGTGATGAAAACTTCAGAACTTTATGTAAACCTGCGCTGTATGCAATTGTTTAAAGATAAAGCCGAAATATATGTGGGCGGCGGTATTACCGCTGAATCTATTCCTGAGAAGGAATGGGAAGAAACTGCTTTAAAAAGTAACACGATGTTTCGTGTTCTAGGCAGTAAATAGATTAGTAACTTTTGGGTAATAACCCGCTTTGGTCGTATTTTTGAATTACATGAAATACTCCGCAATACCTACCGCACAATCTATTGTTCAACATTGCCAGGCAAAGAATATTTCTAATATAGTGATATCGCCGGGGTCTAGAAATGCGCCGCTTACTATAGCCTTTGCAGAGAATCCTTTTTTTACTTGTTACAGCATAGTAGACGAACGTTGTGCCGCTTTTTTTGCTTTAGGTATGGCGCAACAATTGCAAAAGCCAGTGGTAGTGCTTTGTACATCTGGTAGTGCGCTTTTAAATTATTACCCAGCGGTTGCCGAGGCATATTTTAGTAATATTCCGTTAATTGTTATTTCTGCTGACAGACCTGTGTATAAATTAGGAATAGGAGATGGACAAACCATTAACCAGCGAAATGTATTTGAAAATCATATAGGATATTCAGCCAATCTAAAACAAGATGTCAATCATGCTACTAAAAAGGTTTTACAATACAAACCTGAGTGGCTTTCAGATAGAGCCGTAAATGATGTGCAACAAGAAGTGCAGAATTATAATGATGGTCAATTGAACCTGGCTCTTGAAATTTCACTGAGGTCTAATACTCCTATTCATATAAATGCACCTTTTGAAGAGCCTTTGTATGAAACAGTATCTGCACCTACAATATCTCCGCAAATTAGTGCGATACCTGCTGAGGTAGTTAATGTTGTTGATTTAGAGCAGCACAGAAATATTTGGAATACTTCTGTTCATAAAATGGTATTGGTAGGGGTGAATGCATCTAATGCTATTAAAGATATGGTTTTAGAAAAGCTAGCTAATGATCCTAGTGTTATAGTGTTAACAGAAACTACATCGAATATTCATCATCCTAATTTTTTTAATAGTATAGATTCGCTAGTTGCACCCATAGAAATGCATGCCGATACTGAATTGGAATTCGAAAAATTGAAGCCAGAGGTATTGATCACTTTTGGCGGACTCATAGTTTCTAAAAAAGTAAAAGCCTTTTTAAGAAATTACACACCAGAACATCATTGGCATATTGGTGGTCAATTTGCAAACGATACTTTTTTCTGTTTAGAAGAACATATTAAAATTTCAGTTAATGATTTTTTTAGTGAAATGTATTTAGGCGATACAAGTCTAAAAAGTGAGTATTTTTCTCATTGGAATATGGTAAAAGAGAAATATGAGCTCAAAAGAGATGATTATTTAAAAGAGATTCCGTTTTCAGACTTTTTAGCTTTTAATCATATTTTAGCAGCTGTGCCTAATGATTATATGTTGCAGTTAGCAAATAGTTCTACTATAAGATATACGCAGTTATTTAATGTTAACCCTACACTAAAAGTGTTTTGTAATAGAGGTACAAGTGGTATTGATGGTAGTACATCTACTGCAATAGGCGCATCTTTGGTAAGTAGCTCACCTACACTTTTTATAACAGGTGATCTTAGCTTTTTCTATGATAGTAATGCATTGTGGAATAGTTACTTAAAGCCTAATTTTAGAATTATTATTGTTAATAATAATGGCGGTGGAATTTTTAGAATACTTCCGGGGAAGGAGAATTCTGATGTTTTTGAAACTTATTTTGAAACAAGACACTCCTTATCTGCAGAGCATCTTTGTACTATGTATGGTTTCAATTATAGAACGGCAAATTCATCCGAAGAACTTGAAGAAGAATTAAGTACGTTTTTTAATGAAACCGGTCATCCGCAATTACTGGAAATTACTACGCCTACATTAAAAAACGATAAAATTTTGATTGATTATTTTCGTTTCATATCTTAGTAGTGTATTAACCATTAATTATAACACATTTAACATGAGTAAAAGAGACGATTTAATCGAAAAGTATGCTGCAGACATCAAAGATAAATTTGGTGAAGATGCAGATATGGACTTGCTTAAAAAAGTAACTGTTGGTCTAGGACCATCTATTTACAACATCGATGCTTCTAAAGTATCTGGTAGTGATCAAAAAGAATTGGATACTGTAAAGAACAATTACTTAATCAAAAAGTTAGGTCTTCCTGATAATGCTAAATTAGATGAAGCACTTGCAACTGTTATGGACAAATACGGTTCTTCTAACAGAAACAAGCATAGAGCTGTTATCTATTACAAGCTTTGTCAACATTTCAAAAAAGCATCTGTTTACGATAAATAGTCAGATGTCAAATAAATTAAAGACCGTTACCATTTTTGGTGACGGTCTTTTTTTTTACGTTAAGATTTTTAATATATAAAATGTAATTTTGCAATATGATAGAATTAGGACGTATAAACAACCTTGAGATTTTAAGAGACACTAGTGTTGGGCTCTTTTTGGGTGATGAAGAAGGAAATGATGTATTGTTACCAAATAAATATGTGCCAACTGAATATGAAATAGGAGAGAAAATTAAAGTTTTCTGTTATTTGGATTATGATGAAAGACCTGTTGCAACTACTTTAGCGCCGGACATTATGCTTGGTGAATTTAGGTTATTACAAGTAGCTGAGGTTAATGAGTTCGGTGCGTTTATGCAATGGGGTCTTGAGAAACATCTTTTAGTTCCTTTTCGTGAGCAACGTGTTAAGATGAAAGAAGGGCAATGGTATGTGGTTCACTGTTATTTAGACGAACGTTCTGGTAGATTGGTTGCTTCAAATAAGCTGGACAGATTTTTAAGTAATGATACTATCGACCTTAAAGAATGGGATAAGGTAGATTTAGTAGTTACTAGACAAACCGATTTAGGTTGGGAGGTTATCGTAAATGAAAAGCACAAAGGGCTAGTTTATTTTAACGAAGTTTTCAAACCAATTAATATTGGCGATGTTATACCTGGTTGTATTAAGACCATTAGAAAAGACAATAAATTAGATATTTCTCTTCAGCCATTAGGAACAAAGGTTTTGGAACCTGCTGCTAAGAAAATATATGAAGTGTTAGTTGAAAGTGGTGGTTTTTTAGGGCTACATGATAAATCTGCACCAGAAGAAATTAGAGATGTTTTTCAAATGAGTAAGAAAACATTTAAAAAAGGTTTAGGTACCTTATATAAAGACAGAAAAATAAAAATTGAATCTGACGGTATCAGTCTTTTAGATGACTAAATAAATTTGTAGGAAAATTCTTTGTTATTTGATTTTCAACAGAATATCTCAAATAATCATCGTGTTTATTGTGATAAGTTACTTTTAATTTTATTTTTGTGTCAATTAAAAAGTTATTAACAATTTTTAACTTACATTTAGGTTTTAAGCGTAAAAATTACCCCTGTATATGCCCTTTATAGAAGAAAGCGATTTACTAGAATTACATAAAGACGTTGATAAAGCACAAATTATCAATGAACGTTTATTAGACCAAATAAAATTTAAGAACAAAGAATTAAAGAAGAGTAAGATTCAGCGTAATATTTTGGCAGGAATCACAGGTCTTTTTTTAATTGGTGGTTTGGCATTTACCTCATTTACAGCAGGTCTTTCAAGTTCAGGCGGTTTTAATAGAAAGGCTTCTAATGATTTAGTGCTAACTTCTATAGATAGTGTTGATGCTATTAGAACCCGCTTAGAAAGTTTAAAGGAACAGAATGAAGAGCTAAGCCTTGTTAAAGAATTTTACTTGGCTAAAGAGTTCTTACAGAAAGAAAAAATATATTCGGTACAAGTAAAATCTTTCGTAGATAATAATGTTACTTTGGCTTCTGAAGCTTTGACAAATACACTCTTTGTTAAAACCAATCCTTTTTACTCTTATTCATTAGGTAATTTTGAGACTTTAGAAGAAGCTCAATCTTTTAGAAAACAATTGGTTGATATAGGTTTTGGTGATGCTTTCGTAGCTTCTTACCAAGACGGTAAAAGAATTCAAATAGAAGATCCTTTTTAGTGACAAAAGTTAAAGCTTGGCTCAACGCTGCAAGACTTAGAACGCTTCCATTATCAATTTCAGGTATACTTGTAGGTACTGCTATGGCAGCTTATCATGGGGTAACGAATGTCAGTATTTTTGTTCTGGCAATCTTAACTACCATTGGATTGCAGGTTACTTCTAATTTTGCAAATGACTATGGTGACGGTGTTAAAGGTACTGATGGTGATGATAGGGTAGGACCAAAACGAGCTCTGCAAAGCGGACTTTTAACCGCAGCGCAATTAAAATCTGGTATTTATATCAGTATTGTAATAAATACAATTCTTATTGTAGCTTTAATAATAACTTCTTTCGGTTTAAAAGATATTCTATATCCTGTTTTATTCTTATTATTGGGTGCCTTCGCAATTTGGGCAGCTATTAAGTATACCGTAGGTAAATCTGCTTACGGGTATAACGGACTTGGGGATATTTTTGTTTTTATATTTTTTGGATTGGTCAGTGTTTTAGGGTCTATGTTCTTGTATCTCAAAGCAATATCTTTTATGACAGTGCTACCCGCAGTTTCTGTAGGGTTATTAAGTGTAGGTGTTCTTAATCTTAATAATATGAGAGACATAAAATCTGATGCTGTAGTTGGTAAGAATACAATGGTGGTTAAAATGGGTTTGGCTAAGGCGAAAAAATATCACTATGCACTGTTAATTATTTCGTTTTTGAGTCTGTTTTGTTTTTTACTTACAACAAATGGATTACAAATACGTTATGTATGTCTTGCAGGCTACCTTCTGGTGTTTATTCATTTAAGAAAAGTAGCTAGCATAAATAACGAGGCAGAACTTGATCCAGAGCTGAAAAAATTGGCTTTAAGTACCTTTTTTATCGCCTTGTTGTTTTTTATTAGTTATTATTATTTTTTGTAATTTTGAGTATAACCCACAAACCAATTTAAACCTTGGAACAACCCATAAAAATTCTAATTGTTGAGGATAATGTAATCATCGCTGATGATATGCAATCTATGCTAGAGGAAATAGGATATGAAATAGTCGACAACGTAATTGTTTACGAACAGGCTGTTGAAGTTTTAAAAACCCAACAGGTAGATTTAGTTCTTATCGACATCATTTTAGCTTCAGATAAAACGGGTATAGATTTGGGTAAACATATTAGAGAGAATTACGATATTCCTTTTATTTTCGTAACATCAAACTCTGATCGTGCAACGGTAGAAAATGCTAAAACAGTAAAACCTAACGGTTATTTGGTTAAGCCTTTTGAGCAACAAGATCTTTATACGTCTATTGAAATTGCTTTATCAAATTTTATTTACGGAAAGCAAAATGCCAGCCAGGGTGTAGCACCTGAAAGTAATACCGAAGATGCGCCATTATCAAATTCGATTTTAAAGGATTCCATTTTCGTTAAGAAGCAGCATCTTTATTACAGAATACAATTTGGTGATATTCAATTTATCAAAGCTGACAATGTCTATTTAGAAGTAAATACTGTAGATAAAAAGTTTTTGGTGCGTTCTCCGTTAAAAGATTATTTAGAGAAGTTACCACAGAACAAGTTTTATAGAGCACATAAATCATACATTGTAAATGTTGATCATATTGATGCCATCAATTCAAAAGATATTATGATCAATAATACATTGATACCAATTTCTAAAGATTTTAAAGAATTTATTATCTCGGCTATGAATTCTTAATCCGAGTTATCATATTAAAAAAACACCTTTTTAAGGTGTTTTTTTTTGCTTTTACCTCAGATGAAATGCATTTATTCATCGATAAAGTGTATCTTTTTACCGATGAAATACATAGTGATAGGCTCTAAATTCGTTTCACAACAATTATAGAGGGTTACACAACAAATAATCCTAATACGTATGGCTTATTTATAATTTTGAAATATTAGAAATTAAAGCGCTTTTGTCTAGAATCTGAATTTTAAACCAAATTAAGCTTCAATTTTTAATTAAATAGTAAAAAGTACGTAGAACACGCTTTTTGGGCTTTAGGTTATTTGATAATCATATAATGATGGCTCACAACAAAAATTTAGTAGAATCGAGTATAAGTAATAAGTTTGATTCTGCTTTTATTGAGATATGAAAAAACCTTTTATTTTGAGATTAATGTGCACTTTAATTTTTAGTGTATTTACGTGCCTTGTTTTTGCGCAAGATGATGTAGAAACTCAGAATGAGGATTATTACAAACAATTTCAAGATTTAGAAAACGGTGAACTACGTTCGTTTTTCTTTTTTAATACTCCCAACCGCTACAATCATAATTCTCCGTACGATTGGTTAGATACTGTAAAGGTTTATTTAAACAGTTCTGAAAAAACAAAAGATTCGACTTCTATACGAAACTATCAACTAATAGAATCTCAAATTTATTATGATTTGGGTAACTACGAGAGAAGTCTAGCAATTGCAAGACCACTTTATGATAATATATTAAAGTTAGATGTAGAGTCCAAGCAGACTATTTTAAGCATATTAGATAACAATTATGCTATGCTTGAGTTATACGACAAGCAAATTGAGATTAGAAGGGTAAAACGTGAGTTAGGATTAACTGATAACGTTGCCTTTTATGATATTTACGCGAGTCTAGGTCAGTATAGAAAGGCTATGCGTGATTACATGGTCGAAGAGAAAAAAGTGCTTAAAGATGATGATTACTATGGTCAGGCTATTTATAACAACACCATTGGTAATTATTTAAGATTAGATAAGTCTACATCAACTGCATTAAGTTATTTTAAGAAAGCAGAAGGACTTATAAAGGTTTTTCTAAGTGATGTTACCAACCAACATTCTGATAAGGAAATTGCAGATGGCAGAATTCTAAACGGATTGATTATAGGTAATATTGGTAAAAGTCACGTGCAGCTAGGTGAATATGAAAAGGCTATTCCGTTTTTAGAAGAGAGTAGAGACATCATCAAAAAATATAATAAAAGTAAATTTTCTTCAGATATTATTGAGAATACACTTGCCTTAGCAGAATGTTATTTGAAATTAGATGATTACGCCAAAGCAACAGATTATTTAAGCGATGATCTTAATCCTATAAAGTCCGATAATATTTTAAAGCGTAATAGAATTTATGCCGACTACTATTTTAAGACTGGCGATTTTAAAAATTCTACCGTTTACCTTAAAAAGAATATCAGAATTAGAGATTCTATTGATGCATTGGCATCTAATATCAAAAATCAACAACTAACTTCTGTCGTTGCACAAGATTTAGAGAATTCTAGAAAAACGATGGAGCAACAGAAAGCTCAGTTAGAAGAATCTAGAAAAGATATTAAGGCAAGAGATGATAAAATTAGTTTGGTGTTCGTATCCTTGATATTTACACTAATTGGTTTTGCAGGTTTAGTATACGCTTACTTAAAGAGTATCAAAAACCAGCGTTTGATTGCAGAACAGAAATTCATCATTGAAAACTCATTAGTAGAGAAAGATTCTTTATTAAAAGAAATTCACCATAGGGTTAAAAACAACCTGCAAATGGTTTCTAGTTTGTTGAGTTTACAAACTAAAAATACCCGTAGCAAGGCGGCAATTGCTGCATTGGAAGAAGGTAAGAGTCGTGTGAAAGCAATGGCGTTAATACATCAGAAACTGTATCAAAATGATGACCTATCTGTTATTGAGATGCAAGGGTATATTGAAAGTTTGATCAATAGCATTCAGTCGGTTTATAAAAAAGGTGGACATAGCATTAATATTACTATCGACGCCGAAGGTGTAGAATTGGATATTGATAGGGCAATTCCGTTCGGACTTATATTAAACGAGTTGGTTTCTAATTCATTTAAATATGCTTTTCCGAATGATGATAGCGATGGTAAAATATACATCCATCTACGAAAAATAGCTGGTCAAGAAGGTTTCTTTGAGTACACTGATAATGGTATTGGTTTACCTGAAGATTCAGATGAACGAGCAAGTTCTTCTATGGGTATTCGTTTAATGAGTAGATTGGCTAACCAGCTTCAGACTTCAATGAATACTGATAAAACACAAGACGGAGTTCGTTTTTGGTTTAATTTTAAATAAGATTATCTAACCTTACTTTTCATAACCACTTTATGTAGTAGTTTAGGGAAGAATCTTTTAAGATAAATTCCGAATTTCTCTTTTCCACCAATATAGGTTTCAAATCTTTTCTTTTCAATTGCAGAGATAATTTCTTTTGCACAATCATTAACTGGCATTCCATTTTCTGTGGCGTTATCTTCTTTTTGTAAAGCAGATCCATCACCTGTTAATGCGTTTTTTGCAACATTTGTTTGTATGAATCCTGGGCAAATTATTGATACGTCTACATTATCTTTCTCATGTTCCATACGTAAGGCATCAAAGAAGCCATGTAGTGCATGTTTTGCACCACAATAACCCGAACGATACGGAGAGGAAAATTTGCCCATTAAGCTGGTAACAGTAACGAAATGACCGCTTTTTTGAGCTATAAAATAGGGAAGTAAATGTTTTGTAAGCTTAATAGTACCCAGATAATTAACATCTACCATTTGTTGATACACTTCAAATTTTGTGTCAATGATAAGTGAACGTTGACTTAGTCCGCCATTATTAATCAAAATATCTATTTTACAGTAGATTGATATAGCCGTTTCGGTTATGCTTTCTAGTGAGTCGAATGCTATTAAATCTAAAGAAAGTATAGCTGCATTTTCAGGAAATTTACATTTACCTTTTACTTCTAAAAGAACATCTGCTCTTCTTGCTGAAAGTATAATTTTTGCTCCAAGTTCGTTTAATTGATATACCAATGCCTCTCCAATTCCAGAAGATGCTCCTGTTACCCAAATCACCTTATTTTCTATACTAGCCATTCCGTCGTATTTAAACTTAAAATATAGTTAAATTTGAATGATTATATGAAGGCAACATTTAAAAAGTATCTCTTAAATTTTAAAAACCCTAGCGGAACTTCTAGAGGAATTCTACGAACCAAAGAAACTTGGTTTCTTTTTTTACAAAAAGAAGGAAAATGGGGTGTTGGTGAATGCGGACTTTTTAGAGGTCTTAGTTTTGATGATGTTCCTGAATACGAAGAAAAATGTGCTTGGGTAGCACAAAACATTAATTTAGGAGAAACCGAATTGCTAAAGCAGTTACAGGATTTTCCAAGTCTTCAATTCGGGATAGAGCAGGCTTTTACGTCACTCCGTTCTAAAAATTCTTTTCATCTTTTTGATTCTACTTTTTTTAATAACCAAAAACCAATATCCATTAACGGATTGGTTTGGATGGGTGATAAGGAGTTTATGCATCAACAAATAGAAGAAAAACTAAAGAATGGCTTTTCTTGTATAAAAATGAAAATTGGTGCTATTGATTTTGATACTGAAATAGCATTGCTAAAATCTATTAGAGAACGTTATTCAAAAGAAGCGATTGAATTACGGGTAGATGCCAACGGGGCATTTACACCACAGGAAGCTTTATTTAAACTAGATATTTTATCTAAACTTGATTTACACTCTATAGAACAACCTATTAAACAAGGGCAAGCTGAAGAAATGAAAAGGCTTTGTAGTAATACGCCTTTGCCAATTGCTTTAGATGAAGAATTAATTGGTGTGGTTGATGTAACAAAAAAGGCAGCTTTACTACAAATTATACAACCACAATATATAATTTTGAAACCAAGTTTGGTTGGTGGTTTTGCAGGAAGCAGTGAATGGATTTCTATTGCAGAAAAGAATAATATAGGGTGGTGGGTAACCAGCGCGTTAGAAAGTAATATTGGTTTAAATGCTATTGCGCAGTGGACGGCAACGCTACATAATGAAATGCCACAAGGGTTAGGCACTGGTTCTCTTTTTACGAATAATATTGAGAGCCCGTTAGAGGTTAATAATGGAGGTTTGTTTTATAACAGCTCTAAAAAATGGAATACAAAATTAATTGAAAGTTTATGTATATAGAACAGGCGTATAAAGGTTTAGTTGATAGTTGGAGATATATTGTGGGTATTTTGGCGATTTTTATAGTGTGGCAAGCTTTAGGTCCTATTCCTTTAGTTGCAGCTGTTGCAATGAAAGAGGGCGGAATGTCTGCTTTAATGAAAAGTGACATGGGCTTAATGTCAGAGTTAGTGGGGTCAAATACTTTTCTTTTTTTAATGCTCATAACTTTTGTATTTGCATTAATAGCAATTTTTCTTGTAGTAAAGTATTTACATAAACAATCAATTAAAAGTTTAACTACATCAAGATCAAAAGTAGATTGGAAAAGAGTTGCTTTTTCATTTCTTCTCTGGGCTTCGATATCCGTAATTTTTGTTTTTGTTGATATTTATTTTTCTCCTGAAAATTATGAATATAACTTTCAATTGGTTCCTTTTATAACCTTGGCGATTATTTCAATAGCATTGATTCCGTTACAGACAAGTATGGAAGAATATTTAATGCGTGGTTATATGATGCAAGGTTTAGGTATAATCACAAAGAATAGATGGTTTCCGTTGGTATTTACTTCATTGCTTTTTGGGTTAATGCATATAATGAACCCCGAAGTTGATAAGTTAGGTTACGGAATATTAGTGTTTTATATTGGTACCGGTTTTTTCTTAGGTATTATAACCTTAATGGACGAAGGTTTAGAATTAGCTATAGGTTTTCATGCTGCTAATAATTTAACTGCTGCGCTTTTAGTTACTGCAGATTGGACGGCATTTAGTGTAGATTCTTTATATAGAGATATCTCAGAGCCAGTGCTTGGTTGGGATATGTTAGTGCCCGTTTTTGTGGTATTCCCTGTTCTATTATTAATCTTTTCAAAAAAGTATGACTGGACCAACTGGAAAGAAAAATTAGCCGGAAAGGTATTGTCTCAAGAGGAGTTTTTAAAGCTAGAGAATTAGTACAATGTATAAAGCTTCAGTACACCCAAGTTTTTCCATTCATGGTAGATTTATTTCTTTTGATGATTTATCAGAGGTAAGCTATAGTCTAATTAAGGAAGGGGAAGAATTTGAAAAGCAGATTGGCGAATTCATTATAGATTGGATAGATGATTCACCTACCATTTCTGTACGAACCTCAGGTTCTACGGGTACTCCAAAAACAATTGTTTTAAAGAAGAACCATATGGAGAATAGTGCTTTGGCAACAGGCATCTATTTTAATTTATTACCTAGGTCTTCTGCATTGTTGTGCTTACCTGCAACTTATATTGCTGGTAAAATGATGTTAGTTAGAGCTATGGTGTTAGGGTTAGATATTTATTTTGTGGAACCTACTTCAAATCCGTTAGAAGGAATTAATAGGTCTTTTGATTTTGGAGCAATGGTTCCCTTGCAAGTTGCAAATTCTTTGCAGAGGCTTTCATTGCTACCTAAGTTGATTATTGGTGGCGCTCCTATTTCTACTTCTTTAAGAAAGGAAATAAAAGTTATTGCCAATGCTAGTTATGAGACCTATGGTATGACAGAGACTATAACGCATATTGCAGTTAAACCTTTGAATAAGGGCGTAAGTAATGATATGCCTTTTTCTGTCTTACCAGATATAGAAATATTTAAAGATGACAGAGGGTGTTTGGTAATTAATGCTCCAAAGATTTCAGATGATACGGTTACTACGAATGATGTCGTTGAATTGGTCTCTAAGAGGGAGTTCAAATGGTTGGGCAGATTTGATAATGTAATTAATTCTGGCGGAATTAAACTTAGCCCAGAGCAAATAGAGGCTAAACTTTCGAATAGTATTGATCAACCTTTTTTCATAACTTCTTTACCAGATGCAAAACTAGGGGAGCAATTAGTGCTGGTTATTGAAGGTGTAGTGAATGAAAACGATGTGTTGAATAAAATTACTTCAAGTACTCTTTTGTCTAAGTACGAAGTGCCACGTCAAATTAAAACCATTCCGGTATTCTTACGTACCGATAGCGGAAAGGTTAAGCGGAAAGAAACCATGACCTTATTGAAGTCATAACTTCCCTCATTCTAAAGTAGAGTTCACTCATTCTTCGTTTTTAAAAAGCTTCCTTCTTAATAGGTTTATTGCTCAAACTTTAAACCAATTATTATGAAAAATGCAACTTTCCTATTCTTTCTGCTCAGTAGTATGCTGTTGTCTTCGCAACAAGTTAAAATTAGTGGTACTGTTTCTGATTATGCAGGGAATCCTATGCCTGGTGTAAATGTTATTGTAAAAGGAACTGCAAATGGTACTCAAACCGATTTTGATGGTGCTTATACTATAATTGCCACAAAAAATGATGAACTGGTTTTTAGTTATATCGGATGTAAAAATATGATTGTAAAGATCAGAGATTCAGTGGTTGTTAATGTGTCACTTGAAGAAGATCTTCAAATGTTAGAAGAAGTGGTGGTAACTGGCTATGGTATTCAAAAGATTAGTCATGTTACGGGTTCAGTTGCAATGATTAATATGCAATCTCCTAAATCCAATATTAGTAGAACCTTGCAAGGTAGCGTAAGCGGCGTTCAAATAGGTGGAGTACGTGCTGTTGAAAATAAAAGAGTTGGAATTAAAGAGAAAAGCCCTTTATATATAGTTGATGGTATTCAAATTGAAAGGCAATACAATTCAATTGTTCAAAGTCTTAAAGGTGAAGATGTTGATAGTAGAAAAGAACTTAAAGCTTCTGAAGCGAAGAGTTTGTATGGGGCTGATGCCAAATATGGCTGTATTGTAATACAAACCGTAAATGGTAATTATGTTATTGAAGAAGATGAGAATTATGCACAAATTACTGAAAATCAGTTTCATAATGTTGTTGTAAACCCGCTATCCACTTTTTCAATCGATGTTGATAAAGCAGCGTATAGTAACATTAGAAGGTTCATAAATAATGGAAAAGAGGTTCCTGTAGATGCAGTTAAGATTGAAGAATTGATTAACTATTTTGATTATGACTATCCACAACCAACAAATGAGCATCCTTTTTCTGTAAACACCGAGGTAGCACAGACTCCTTGGAATGTAGACACCAAATTAGTGCGTATTGGTTTGCAAGGTAAAGAATACTTGAATGAAGAATTACCGGCATCTAATCTTACTTTTCTAATAGATGTTTCTGGCTCTATGTCATCAGATAACAAATTGCCACTATTAAAATCCGCATTTAAACTATTAGTAAATCAGTTAAGAGAAAAAGATAGGGTATCTATTGTTGTTTATGCTGGTGCAGCCGGTGTTGTATTAGAGCCTACATCTGGTAACAATAAAGTGAAAATTATGAGCGCTTTAAATAATTTAGAGGCTGGCGGTTCTACAGCTGGTGGAGAAGGTATTCAATTAGCCTACAAATTGGCAGAGAAATATTTTAAGAAGAATGGTAACAATAGAGTGATATTGGCAACAGATGGAGATTTTAATGTTGGGCTGTCTAGCGACAAAGACATGGAAGATTTGATTGTTGAAAAACGTGAATCGGGAGTGTTTCTTTCTGTGCTAGGTTTCGGAATGGGTAATTATATGGATTCTAAGTTGGAAACTTTAGCAGATAAGGGGAACGGAAATCACGGGTACATAGATACTATGCAAGAAGCGCAAAAATTATTTGGTAAGGAGTTTGGTGGTACTTTATTTACCATTGCAAAAGATGTAAAATTACAGGTAGAGTTTAATCCTGCTAAAGTAAAATCGTATAGATTAATAGGTTATGAAAATAGATTATTGGCAGATGAAGATTTTATTGATGATACTAAAGATGCCGGTGAATTAGGAAGTGGGCATAAGGTGACCGCTTTGTATGAGATAATAGAGATAGGAGTAACATCAGAATATGATAAAGAAATACCAGAATTAAAGTATACCAATGCTACTAGCAATACTAGGTTTTCTGATGAGTTGTTCACGGTAAAATTTAGATATAAAAAGCCAGATGGCAATAAAAGTATTGAATTGGTTCATGTTCAAAATTCGAATACTCAAGAAATGTCTAAAGACTTTCAATTTTCTGCAGCCGTTGCTTTATTCGGTCAGCAATTAAGAAAGTCCGCGTTTATAAATAAAGCGTCTTTTAATGACGTCATTGTTTTGGCAGAGAACGGTAGAGGTGAAGATAAAAATGGATATAGAGCAGAATTTATTAGGTTGGTTAAAAGCATTGATGAGAAATTGGTAACAGACAACTATTGATATCATTCAGATTGTAAAAATCAATTGATTTTAGAGGAATAGTTTATTTCTAATGTGTGTTATTTTGTATTTTCAGGGCTTAAACCAAACAACACTCATGAAAAAACTATTCCTTTTTGTATGCCTAATTTTTATAGGGGAAATTTACGCTCAGCAAATTCTAAATGAAAAAGAAAGAGCACAGGTAATTGATGAAATTTTAGACGACCGTTTTAATAATTTGCTGCCTGAACTTATGGATGCCGCAGATTTAGATATGTGGGTGGTTATCTCAAGGGAATACAATGAAGACCCTGTAATTAAGACAATGCTTCCGGCTACGTGGTTGAATGCTCGTAGAAGAACTATTTTATTGTTTTACAGAGATAAAGCGAAGAATACTATTGAGAAGTTGGCTGTAGCCCGTTATAATGTAGGTAAGAATATTGTTTCTGCCTGGGATAAGGAGAAAGAGCCAAATCAGTGGACACGATTAATGCAATTAATAGAGGAAAGAAATCCGAAGAAAATCGGACTCAATTATTCTACAGACCACAATATTGCAGATGGCTTGGTAAAGACAGATTATGAAGAGTTCATGGCAAATCTTCCTAAAAAATATACTTCAAAAGTGACTTCAGCAGAGCAACTAGCTGTTCGTTGGATCGAAACAAGGTCTGAGCGTGAAATGGTTATTTACGACCAATTAGTAGATATTACTCACGATATTATAGCAGAAGCTTTTTCTGAGAAAGTAATTACGCCTGGTGTTACTACAACCTCAGATGTGGTATGGTGGATGCGTCAAAAAGTGACGAATTTAGGATTGGAAACTTGGTTTCACCCAACTGTAGATGTACAAAGAAGTGAAAAGGATAATGCGAGCAAATTCTACTCCTTTGCAGATAAGCCAGATGATATGGTCATTTTACCTGGAGACTTAGTGCATTGCGATTTCGGAATTACGTACTTACGTCTAAACACTGATTGCCAAGAATTGGCATATGTGCTGAAGCCTGAAGAAATTTCTGCGCCAAGTTATTTAGTAAACGGATTAAAAGATGGTAATAGGGTACAAGATTTTTTGACAAGTAATATGATTAAAGGTAGGTCTGGTAATGATATTCTAGCAAAATCATTGAAGGAGGCTAAAACAGCAGGATTAAAACCATCAATATATACGCATCCACTTGGCTTATATGGTCATTCTGCAGGTACAACAATTGGTATGTGGGATTCCCAAGGCGGTGTTATGCGTGACGACGGTGAAAATTATGGTTTGAATCCAAACACTGTGTATGCTATTGAATTAAATACCACGGTTAACATACCAGAATGGAACAGAGATATTAGAATTATGCTTGAAGAAGCCGGTTTTTATGGTGAAGAAGGTTTTAGGTATATTAATGGTAGACAGACAGAACTTTTGTTGATACCAAGAGTAAAAGAGCATCAAGGTAATTAATCTTTGATTTGTAGGGTTGTTAATTACCTATGTAATAAAATTCTTATTTTTTATTTTGGAAGGTGTTTGTTAATTAACTGTTATTTATATCTTTAGAATGTACAACGATATTTTGTAAATAAGATTTAATCATGATTTTAAATTTAAAACCTTCTAAATTTCTATTTTTTCTATTTTTCATATTAATCAATATAAGAAGTTGGTCGCAGAACAATTCAAATAATATTACTATTTGTTGGGATTCCTCTTTTTCGATGATTGAACGAGATTTAGAAAAAGAATTTGAAATTCTAGATAAAATTTTTCAGCGTACCCCCAACTTAACCGTACAATTATTAGTCTTTAATATTAACGTAACAGAGCAAAAAATTGTTATTACCAATGGCGATTGGTTAGAGTTAAAAGAACAACTTTCTAATATTAAAGCAGATGGAGCAACTATTTATGCTGGTCTTAAGAATAGAATATCTAATGAAACCGTTTATTATTTTACTGATGGCAATACACTTGATCCAGGGTCAATTCTACCAATAAAAAAAGGGAATATAATTATTAATACGGTTGCTAATAGAAATAAGAAATTTTTAGAGAGCTCGGCTCTAATCGGTAAAGGCAGGTTGATGGATTTAGCGGCTATTTTACCAACCAATATTAACAAAGATAGCATACAGAGTACTTCTTCTGCCAAAGATGTAAATGGTACAGTTTACATAGATAATATACCGTCAGGTGATATTGAATTAAGGGTCAAAGGTGCTACAGAGGTTTTTCGTACAAATAAAAATGGACAGTTTACTATTGTTGGCGTACCTGGTGATTCTATATTAATTACCAGCAGAGTTGATAGAACTATGAAGACAGTTCCCATAGGCTATTTTAATTCGAATGTAGATGTTTTTTTAGATTCTAATGTAATGACTCTAGATGAAGTTGTTGTATCAGAAAGACGTTTAGATACATTTTCTGAAAATATTATAAATATAGCTACTGGTCTACAAAATAGTGAGAGTATCGGTTACGCGGTTCAATCTATGGGAGATGAAGAAATTACACCAATCCAAACAGATTTAAATCAATCGATTCAAGGTAGGTTTTCAAATGTTAATGTTGGTCCTGACCAAGATCTGACTCAATTTACAGGAAGAAATAATAATACACTATTGGGTAACAAGTATGGTTTGGTAGTGGTAGATGGTATGCCAATTCAACAATCAAATTCTTCTAACGGATTCAGAGCAGATGCATCTTTTATTAACCCAGAGAACGTAGCAGATATAACTGTGTTAAAAGGTTTGTCGGCTACCAATAGATATGGGTCTCTAGGCATTAATGGTGTAATTTTAATTACAACAAAATCAGCGGGAAAACGAAATAATGGAAGCTCTAATTCCGCATTGGCAACCAACAATATTTATGACCCTAACGTAAACTTAACTACTGAAAAATCTCCAATTTTAAAGGCGTTAAGTAATGTGACTAATTTAGAAAATGCGTATGATCAATATTTAATACTTCGAAACTTCAATGAAACCGACGATTCATTTTATTTAGACGCTTTTTCTTTTTTTAAGGATACTGATAAAGATATAGCGGCAAAGATTATTTCCAATTTTTGGGAGAAGGACCCAAAGAATGAAGCTTATTTAAGAATTACGGAATTAGCAATGCGATATTTAGGTTTTGATGAGGTGTCAGTTTTATTAAATCGCCAATTGAACGAGCTAAAGCCTTTAGCACTGCAACCATTTTTTACTGAAGCTAAATTAAAACTTGCAAAAAGTGAAAAGCAAGAAGCACTTGATATGCTCATTAATTTAGAGAATGGCGGAGCCTATGGAAATTTAAATGTTCAACCGATTCAAAAGTCAATAGAACGTGAGTTGAAGAATTTAATTTTTAGAGATAGATCACAGTTAGATGTTACCAAAGTAAAAGAAAAATATTTTTCCAATTCTAAAATGAACGTGAGGCTTTTAGTGGAATGGAGTAACCCAAAATCTGAATTTCAAATTCAATTTGTAAATCCTCAAAATCGTTTTTTTAATTGGGAGCATACTACCTCTGCAGATGCCAAAAGAATACAAGATGAAGTAGAGCTTGGTTTTGCTATGGAAGAATTTGAACTTTATGAAGATATAAAGGGAGAGTGGATTATAAATGCCACGTACATTGGTAATCTTGATCAGGAAAGTACTATGCCTCTTGTTCTTTTATGTACCGTATATACCAATTTTGGATATCCATCACAATCAGAAGAGAAAATTATTTTACATCTTACCAATGAAAATGATAATAAAAAAGTTGTTTCGTTAAAAATCTGATAGTGTAAATAACATTTTTGGCATATTGTTTGTAGTATTTTTCTTAAAATATTATTGAAAATAAATCCGGACTCTTATGAAAAAAATTATCGTTCTTTTTGTTTTAGCATGTACATTTTCTTCCGCTCAAGAAAAGAAAAACAGTATAACAGGTAAAATAACCTATCTAGAAACTCCATTGGTCAATGCAGTCGTCAAAGTTGTAGAAACTAATGAAACGGTAAAATCTGATGTAAATGGTACATATCAGGTTAAAGCATTACCTGGGCAATCTTTAACATTTAGCTACCCTAGTATGAGTACTGTGGAAATTTTGGTGGAAGATGTAACCCGTATTTTAAATATTGAATTAAATCCTGAAGTTAATATGTTAGATGAGGTTACCGTTGAGAAAACGGTCATAAAAAGCCAAGAACAATTAAGAGGGGAGTATGCTACAAATAAAAACTTAATTAATACTGCATTTGGTATCCTTGATAAGGATATAACCAGTTTTGCAGTAAGAATAATAGATGGTAAAGAATTGAACGTTGTTTCTATAGATTTAGCAAGTGCTATACGTTATAGGGTGCCGGGCATTCGAGTAGAAGGTGTCTATCCGAATGTTTCTGCAATCTATTTAAGGGGGTCTTCCGTTGGTTTTTTTCCTGTAATTTATGATGTAGATGGTTTAATTATGCAAGATTATCCTGATTTTATTGCAGTAGAGAATATTGAACGAATTGCTGTCATAAGTGGTTTAGGAGCAGTAACTAAGTACGGCGGGGCTGCCAATGGTGGTGTTGTAGTTATTAATACAAAAGGTGCAAACTATTTTCCAGAACCAGGTTCAGATAAACCGTACGATCAAGCTAAGCTTAGAAATAATAAATATGATAATTCTGCTTTAAGCAGTTCTGATCTTAAGTTAGATAAGCCTACTTATTTAAATATATTGTTAAGTAGTACTACCGAAAGTGAGGCTATTGAATTATATAAGGATCAAGTAAAGATGTATGGCAGCTCTTATAATTATGTTTTAGATGCTTATGATTATTTTTCTCAACGTTGGAAAAATAGTGATTTTGCAGATGAAATTATTCAAGATAATAGGGGGTTATTTAATGAAAATCCGTTAGCGTTAAAGTCTTTGGCTTATATCTATCAAGCAGAAGGTAGATTAGAAAAAGCTAATGAAATATACAAAGAGGTTTTTACTTTGAGAGCTAACTATGCACAGTCTTATTTAAATATGGCAGAAAGTTATATAGAAATCAATGAATTCCAAAAAGCAGCTAGTATTTACGCGCGATATGGTTATTTGTTAGAGCAAGGTTTCTTAAGAGCCGAGGAGGACTTAGGTATTATTATGGAGCGCGAACTCAATAACTTAATTGCCTTAAAAGGGAAAGAACTTTTATCTAACAAAGAATTAAAAAATATTGTTTTAGATGATGAGTTCGATGGTACTCGCTTGGTTTTTGAATGGAACGATAGTGAAGCTGAATTTGAGCTTGAATTTGTTAATCCAGAGGGTAACTATTTTAAAAGTGAACATTCTCTATTTGCTGATGCTAACCGAATAAAGAATGAAAAAATATCAGGATTTTCAACAGAAGAATATCTTATTGATGATTCATTACGTGGAACTTGGCAAATAAATGCTAAGTATCTTGGTAATAAAAGCTTAACACCGTCCTACTTAAAAGCTACTATTTACCATAATTACGGTAGTGCTTCTCAACGTAAAGAGGTTAAGGTATTTAAATTGAATATAAGAAATGTAAACCAACAGTTGTTCACGGTTTCTAATGCGAGCAGTATTGTATCCAACTAAATGAGAATATTCTTTCAATTCTTTTTTTTTATTTTATTTATTTGCTCCGCCCTTGGTCAGGATACCCATAAAGGTCTAATAGTAGATAAAACCACAAAACAGCCTTTACCCTTTGTAAATATTGGTGTGGTTGGTAAAGGAATGGGAACAGTTTCTGATGAACAAGGTTTATTCTATTTGTATTTGAATGATACTAAAATACTAAGTACTGATATTATCCAAATCTCGTCTTTGGGTTATCAAACAATTGAAATAAGCGTTGCGAATGCAAAGTTTGTATGGAATAAAAATTCAACAATAGAAATGCCGCCTGCTAATATTATTTTGAATGAAGTGGTGGTATCAGACAAGGAATTAGTGCCAATTGTAGAATCGATAGGATATCGTAGTAATGGAAATGGATATTTAGGTTATTGGAAAGATGATGATGCGTTGGGTGGGGAACTCGCTACCCGAATTGTTGCCAATAAAGTATCAAGAAAATTAAAATCGATAGAATTTGAGGTTTTGAATAATAACTCAGATAGTTTACTGCTTCGCGCTAATATTTATGACGTTAACTATAATCGAGATGAACCTGGCAAGAACTTGAACACATCTACTAAAAATATACTTCACACGCTTCTTAGAAATGAATTATTGGTAAAAATTGATTTAGAACCCTACGAAATTTATATTGAAAATGATTTTTATGTTTCCTTAGAATTGGTAAAACGTTTTGGTAATGAGCCTTTTGCGTTGGCTTTAGCAGCATCTGATGGTAATTCTGGTTCTTTTCGTAGATATGCTAGTCAAGGGAAATGGGAAAAAGTTTCAGATGTGAATATGGCATTTTACGTTGAAACCACTTATTTGGTAAGCCAAGAAAAGGCAAGAAAGTATGAAACTAAAATAGAAAAGGCTAAGTTAAAAAAAAGAACGGTTTCAGGCTTTACCATTTCAGGAGGTAAAATGATTTCTAATGTTGCTGTATATAATAAAAGAACCAAAGAAGTCACTTCTTCTGATCATTCTGGAAGGTATACCATTCATGCAATAAAGAACGACATACTTATTTTTTCAAAAAGTAGGTATAAAAAAGTATTAGTAGAAATAGGTAAACAGCAGTTTGCCAATGCGATATTGCAATTAGAATAATTTCTTTTTTATGCTTATACCTGCAAAACCCCCATATTAAAAGGCTTTTCAATAGGTGCATGGTCGGCAGCCTCTATACCCATTGATATCCATTTACGGGTGTCTTTTGGGTCTATAATGGCATCTGTCCATAATCTAGAGGCTGCGTAATATGGAGATACTTGATCGTCATATCGTTGCTTGATCTTATCATAAAGTTCCTTCTCTTTTTCTTTGGTAATGGTTTCACCCTTCTTTTTTAAAGATGCCTTTTCAATCTGTAATAATACCTTTGCAGCAGAGTTACCACCCATTACGGCAAGTTCAGCACTTGGCCAAGCAACGATTAATCTTGGGTCATAGGCTTTACCGCACATGGCATAATTTCCAGCACCGTAACTATTACCTATAATAATAGTGAATTTTGGTACTACGGAGTTACTAACCGCATTTACCATTTTTGCACCATCTTTAATGATACCACCATGTTCACTTTTACTACCTACCATAAATCCGGTAACATCTTGCAAGAAAACCAAAGGAATTTTTTTCTGGTTACAATTCGCTATAAAACGGGTTGCCTTATCTGCAGAGTCAGAATAAATTACTCCGCCAAATTGCATTTCACCTTTTGCAGTTTTCACAACTTTTCTTTGGTTGGCAACGATACCAACCGCCCATCCATCTATACGTGCATAACCAGTAAGAATGGTTTGACCGTAGCCAGCTTTATATTCTTCAAAATCAGATTCATCTACCAATCGCTTAATGATTTCCATCATATCGTATTGCTCAGCTCTAGAACTCGGTAGTATTCCGTAAATATCATCCGGATTTTCTTTTGGCTTCAAACTTTTCTTACGGTTGTATCCTGCTTTAGGGAAATCACCAATTTTATCCATAATATTCTTTATGGTATCTAAAGCAGCTGCATCATCCTTCGCTTTATAATCCGTTACTCCGCTAATTTCACAATGAGTGGTTGCTCCGCCTAACGTTTCATTATCGATACTTTCACCAATAGCAGCTTTTACTAAGTAGCTACCAGCTAAAAATATACTAGCGGTTTTATCTACAATAAGCGCTTCATCGCTCATTATAGGTAAGTAAGCACCACCGGCAACACAACTGCCCATAACCGCAGATATTTGGGTAATACCCATACTGCTCATGATGGCATTGTTTCTAAATATGCGACCAAAATGTTCTTTATCAGGAAAAATCTCATCTTGTAACGGCAAGTAAACTCCCGCGCTATCTACTAAGTAAATGATTGGAAGTTTGTTCTCAATAGCTATTTCTTGTGCTCTTAAATTCTTCTTTGCGGTAATAGGAAACCATGCTCCGGCTTTTACTGTTGCATCATTGGCAACAACGATACATTGCTTGCCTTGTACATATCCAATTTTAATAACGACGCCGCCAGAAGGGCATCCACCATGCTCTTTGTACATGCCGTCACCTACAAAAGCACCAACTTCTATTTGTTCGGATTTTGGGTCTAAAAGATAATCAACACGTTCTCTAGCTGTCATTTTACCTTGGTCGTGCTGCTTGGCTATTTTGGCCTTTCCTCCGCCTAAATAAACCTCATTAAGCTTTCTTCTAAGGTCTGATAATAACAACTTATTCCTATCTTCGTTTTGATTGAATTTTAAATCCATTCTGTATAATTTCTTTTCTTTTGATAAAGATAAGGAGTTAATTTTGGTGTTCATGCAACAAAAACAAAAAGTATGATTAAGTGGGGTATTGTAGGGGCAGGAAACATTGCTCATAGTTTTTCAAAAGATTTAGCCTTGGTAAATGGCGGTAAATTAGTTTCTGTAGCTTCAAGAAGCTTAGAGAAAGCACAAGATTTTGCAGGTGAATATGGTGCGCCAAATGCATATGGCAGTTATGAAGAGTTGTTTAATAGTAATACCGTAGATGTTATTTATTTAGCTACACCACACACTTCTCATGCAGATTTAAGTATTGCTGCAATGAAAGCAGGTAATGCTGTACTTTGTGAAAAGCCAATGGGTGTCAATAAAAGCGAAGTAGAGCAAATGGTTACTGTAGCCAAAGAAAATAATGTTTTTCTGATGGAAGCATTATGGACACGTTTTAACCCCACTATTAAAAAGGTTAAAGAATTAGTTGATAATGGAGCTATAGGTGAAGTAGCTTATTTACATGCAGATTTTGCTTTTTATGGCCTGGATAGGGATGAAAAAGGAAGATTATTGAATCCGGATCTTGCAGGTGGTTCTTTGTTGGATATTGGAATCTATCCCATATTTTTAGCTTATTTAATGTTAGGTATGCCAAAGGATATAAAGGCCTCTGCCAATTTTTATAAAACAGGTGTAGAGATACAGTGTAGTATGATTTTTAATTATGATAATGCTCAGACAATTCTATATAGCGGACTCAATTCTGATTCTGAAAAGAAAGCTGAAATAGCAGGAAATAAGGGTTCTATATTTATACATCCAAGATGGCATGAAACTACAGGGTATACTATAGAAAAAGATGGTGAATCAACTTCTAATGAAGTTGGTAAGTTGGGAAAAGGCTATGTTCATGAAATTAAGGAGGTACAAAATTGTTTGAATTTGGGTAAGAAAGAGAGCGAAATATGGAGCCATCAAAATAGTTTAGATTTAATTGAGATAATGGATTCTGTTCGTAAATTGACGGGAATTGTGTTTCCTTTTGAATAATAGCAAGGTTTATACTGGATAAATGTCTTAAAATTTACGATATTTGACGTTCGCTTAAATTTTAATTGAATCGAAAATGAATAAGAATACTGTGCTCTCTTGGGCTACTATTATTATGATATTTGTAGGTCTTGCCCTAATTGCATTAGGTGCTTTTCGCTATGATGATGTTGCTGGTTGGGGTTTTGCATCTGTAGGTATTGGCTTTTTTGCTATTGCTTGGGTGTTTAATGCTTTAAAAGGTAGAGTATAATATGTTTTAGAACCGGCAGTGAATTCTTCTGATCGGCTTTAATTTTCAATAAACACTATAATTTTATGTCAGACGATAAGAAGGTAATCTTCTCCATGTCAGGAGTTACGAAAACCTATAAAAATGCGAATACCCCAGTTTTAAAGAACATATACCTAAGTTTTTTCTACGGTGCCAAGATCGGTATCTTAGGTTTAAACGGTTCTGGTAAATCTACTTTACTTAAAATCATTGCGGGTGTTGATAAAAACTTTCAAGGAGATGTTGTTTTTTCACCAGGGTATAATGTTGGGTATTTAGAGCAAGAACCTGAACTAGATGAAAACAAAACCGTTTTAGAGATTGTAAAGGAAGGTGTAGCGGAGACTGTAGCTATTCTTGACGAGTACAATAAGATAAACGACATGTTTGGTCTTCCAGAGGTTTATGAGAATCCTGATAAAATGCAGAAGTTGATGGATCAACAAGCTGTGTTACAAGATAAAATTGATGCTGCAAATGCTTGGGAATTAGATACCAAGTTAGAAATTGCGATGGATGCGTTGCGTACGCCAGATCCTGACAAGAAAATTTCAGTATTGTCTGGTGGTGAAAGAAGAAGGGTTGCATTGTGTAGACTATTACTTCAAGAACCAGAAATTTTATTATTAGATGAACCTACCAACCACTTAGATGCAGAATCTGTACATTGGTTAGAGCATCATTTAGCGCAATATAAAGGAACTGTAATTGCCGTAACCCACGATAGATATTTCTTAGATAATGTTGCCGGTTGGATTCTTGAATTGGACAGGGGAGAAGGTATTCCTTGGAAAGGAAACTATTCTTCTTGGTTAGATCAGAAATCTAAACGAATGGCTCAAGAGAGTAAAACGGCTTCTAAAAGACAGAAAACGTTAGAGCGAGAGCTTGAATGGGTACGTCAAGGTGCAAAAGGAAGACAGACAAAACAGAAAGCTCGTCTTAATAATTATGATAAGTTAATGAGTCAAGATCAAAAGCAACTTGATGAAAAACTAGAAATCTATATTCCGAACGGACCTCGTTTGGGTACTAATGTAATTGAGGCAAAGGGCGTAAGTAAAGCTTTTGATGATAAATTACTTTACGAAGATTTGAACTTTAAATTACCACAAGCTGGTATTGTTGGTATTATTGGTCCGAATGGTGCTGGTAAGACCACTATTTTTAGAATGATCATGGGTGAAGAGACTCCCGATAAAGGAGAATTTGAAACCGGTGAAACTGCTAAAATCGCTTATGTGGATCAAAGTCACTCTAATATAGATCCTGAAAAAACCATCTGGCAGAATTTCAGTGATGAGCAAGAGATGGTAATGATGGGCGGTAAGCAGGTGAATTCTAGAGCCTATCTAAGTAGATTTAATTTTACGGGTAGTGAGCAAAATAAAAAGGTAAATATGTTATCTGGTGGTGAGCGTAACCGTTTACACCTAGCAATGACATTAAAAGAAGAAGGAAACGTTCTTCTATTAGATGAGCCTACCAATGATTTAGATGTAAATACATTACGTGCCTTAGAAGAAGGTTTAGAGAACTTTGCAGGTTGTGCAGTAGTAATATCGCATGATAGATGGTTCTTAGATCGTATTTGTACACATATTTTAGCTTTTGAGGGTGATTCTCAGGTATACTTCTTTGAAGGTTCTTTCTCTGATTATGAAGAGAATAAGAAGAAACGACTAGGCGGAGATTTAATGCCGAAACGAATCAAGTATAAAAAATTAATTAGATAATTAATAAAGTATTTATATAGAAAAAGCCCGCAATTGCGGGCTTTTTTATTTTCAGCTAACAGCTAACAGCTAACAGCTAACAGCTAACAGCTAACAGCTAACAGCTAACAGCTAACAGCTAACAGCTAACATTAATATTCGTCATTAGGGTACCAATCTAATTGTACTACCTCAATATCTTGATTTCCGGCATCTACAAGTTGTTTAAATTTTGCAACATCGCTAACATCTGGTTTACCTCTGTAATGATATGGGTATACTTGTTTCGGTTTAAAGTCTAATACTGCAGAAGCAGCGCTTTCAACCGTCATGGTATATGGTAAATTCATAGTTACAAAAGCTTTGTCAATATTTTTTAAAGAACGCATTTCAGGAATATCTTCAGTATCACCAGAAAAATAGATTCGCTCATTATCGATATTTAAAACATAACCATTGCCACGACCTTTTGTGTGAAATTTAAGCGCTTCTTTTCTTAGGTTATACATAGGTATAGCTTCAATCGTAATTTCGGCTAATTTTTTGCTAGTACCGTTTTCCATAATTTCTAATTGCGATGCATATTTTTCGGGTAATTCATCGGCAACGGCTTGTGGTACTACAAATGTGGTATTTGAAGTATCTAAAGCATCTAGCGTTTCCGCATTTAAATGATCACCGTGTATATCTGTAATCAGTATTAAAGTCGGATTTTTTTGACCTTCAAAAGCGGTAGCTCCTCCGGTAGGGTCAATGTATATAACAACATCGTTCCATTCGATTACTGCAGTTGCATGTTCTATAGGTATTATCTCAATTTCATCAGCTTTGCGCTCTTTGATGATATCAGTTACTGACTTATTTTCTTCCAATTCTTCAGAAGTGTCAATTACGGTATCAGATTTTTTCACCTCTTTGCATGAAAAAGCCATTGTTACAACGAATAGTAAAACAAGCAATTCTTTTATTCTCATTATGTTATGTTTAAAGTGTTAGTTCCATTTTAATATCGGATCGAAGGTACTCTAAATTATCTTCTAGAGGAACATTTATAAATCCGAATTTCTTATATATATGCAGCGCAGTGTCTAATTTAGTGCTAGAGTATAATTCAAGTGTTTCCCAGTTTTTATTTTTAGAAAAATTAATAGCATGGGCTAACATTTTTTGCCCTATCTGTAATCCTTGATGAGTTTTGTCAACCGCCATCTTACCTAATTCAAAACGGTTATGGGTCTTTTTTATTAAAGCAAAGCATCCTACAGGTTCATTATTCCATAATCCTATGAAGATATATCCGCCTTTATCAATAATAGTAGATTGACTATGTTCTAATAACTTCTTATCTTTCGCTTCAACCTTGAAATACTCAGTAATCCAAGCGATATTCAAGTCTTTAAACTTTTGAGTATATTTAGCCTCGTAAGGTACTATGCTAAGCATGATTTCTAGTTAATGTTATAGATGTCATCTAAGTTATATCATATTATATGGTCCTTGCCAAGGTTTAGAAATTATTTTAACATTAAAAAATCTAAAATTTGAATTACCACGTATATAAACTGAACAAACAGACACTTTATTAAATTTACAATTATGACTGAAACAAAAAACAACAATGGCTTAAAAGTTTTGACCGCTCTTTTAGGTGTTGTGCTTTTAGGAACTATCATTTACACAGTAAGTCTTTACCAAGATAAAAAGAAGACCGAAGTTGTTCTTTCGAAAGAGAAAGAATTGGTAGTAGAAGATTTAAATAGCTTAAAATCTGAATATGATAAGGCTATTTTAGAAAGCAATGCAACTAACGAAGAGTTGGTAAGTGCAAGAGATAATATTGCAAAGTATATTGACTCTGTAAAAACAATGAAAGCTGATATTGGATCTTTATCTAGGTACAGAAGACAAGTTGGTGTTCTTAAAGCTGAAAGACAACAATTATTGAAGCAAGTTGATTCGTTGACTCGTTCTAACTCTATGATTTCTATGCAACGTGATAGTACGTATGTTGAATTAGAAAAGCAAACTGTTTTTAATGATTCTTTAGTAGTGCAAAACACAAACTTGGCACAAGTTGTTGAGAAAGGTTCTGCGTTGAACTTATCTAAATTCAATGTTGATGCAGTAAAAGAACGTAACAGTGGTAAATTAGTTTCTACACAAAGAGCTAAAGCAACTGACAAGTTTAAAATCTGCTTTACTGTTGCTGATAACGTAATTGCACAAGCTGGAGATAGAGAATTTTTTATAGAGGTTTTAGATCCTCAAGGTAATGTTCTTGGTGGTAGTAATTCTATGACTAACGATAACGGAGCTTCTATTACTTATAGTAAGCAAACTGGTTTTTACTTTGAGAACAAGTCTTTAGATGTATGTGATTATATTAGTAAGCCTTCTGGTGATTTTAAAGATGGTAACTACATGGTGAACGTTTATGACGATCAATTAAAATTATTGGGTACTTCTAAATTCATGTTGAAGTAAGACTACCTTATTACATATAAAAAATGGCGACCAATTGGGTCGCCATTTTTTATTTCTATTAGTTTGGTTTTAGTCTTTTAAACTACCGACCATATTTTCTGGTTTTACCCATTCGTCATAATCTTCTGCAGAAACATAACCTAAATTGATTGCTTCTACTTTTAAGGTTGTACCATTTTTATGTGCAGTGTTTGCTATTTCTGCAGCTTTGTAATACCCTATTTTAGTATTTAAAGCGGTAACCAACATCAGTGAGTTGTTCAATAATTGCTTTATAACTTCATGGTTTGGTTCAATGCCAGCAGCACAGTGCTCTTCAAAACTAGCACAAGCATCACCAATTAACTGTGCCGATTGTAAAATGTTGGCAGCCATCATTGGTTTAAATACATTTAATTCATAATGACCCTGTGTACCACCAACGCTTATAGCGACATCATTACCCATAACTTGAGCACATACCATGGTAAGCGCCTCACATTGCGTAGGATTCACTTTTCCTGGCATAATAGAACTACCTGGTTCATTTGCAGGAATAATGATTTCACCGATACCTGAACGTGGTCCTGATGCCATCATTCTAATATCATTGGCTATCTTATTTAAAGAAACAGCTAATTGCTTTAATGCACCGTGACTTTCAACTATTGCATCATGTGCAGCAAGTGCTTCAAACTTATTTTCTGCAGTAATAAAAGGTAAGCCTGTAAATTCTGCAATATACTTTGCTACTAAAACATCATATCCTTCTGGAGTATTCAATCCGGTACCTACTGCAGTTCCGCCAAGTGCTAATTCACTTAAATGAGCAAGCGTATTGTTCAAAGCTTTTAGACCGTGATCTAATTGCGAAACGTAGCCAGAAAATTCTTGACCTAAGGTTAGGGGAGTGGCATCCATTAAATGGGTACGACCTATCTTAACTACATTTTTAAATTCGATAGACTTTTTATGTAATGTATCTCTTAATTGAGTAACTCCAGGTATCGTCACTTCTACAATTTTTTTGTAAGCTGCAATATGCATACCTGTTGGAAAGGTGTCATTTGATGATTGCGATTTATTTACATCATCATTTGGCTGAATCGTTTTTTCGCCTTCACCGATTACCTTACCTGCAATTTCATGAGCTCTGTTTGCAACAACTTCATTAACGTTCATGTTGCTTTGTGTGCCAGAACCTGTTTGCCATATTACTAATGGAAATTGGTCATCAAGCTTACCTTCTAAAATCTCTTCGCAAACCTGCGCAATTAAATCTCTTTTCTCCGCTGCTAAAACACCAAGCTCACAGTTAGCATAAGCTGCTGATTTCTTCAAATAGGCGAAACCATAAACAATGTCTAATGGCATTGAGGCTACTGGACCTATTTTAAAATTGTTACGAGAACGTTCTGTTTGCGCTCCCCAATATTTGTCTTTGGGAACTTCGACATTACCCATAGTATCTTTCTCGATTCTAAATTTCATAATAGTATATTTTAATGAATCTTAAGTTAACTTATTTTATAACTTCAAAAATAAGGTTTACATTTATTTTAATTGTACCAACATTGTTGAGATTATTGAAATTAATTTTGCAGAACGTTTGCAAAAAATAATTCGTTTATGGTATCTTTGCAATATATAAGTAATAAGATATGTTTGATTTTGACCAATATTTAGGATTTTTAGCTTTTTTAACCATATTAACCATTGGTTTTTGGCTAATGATGTTTTTGTTATTATTTGTTGTTCCTTACTGGTTAGGAGGTAACATTATAGAGTTATTGAAAGAAAGACGAGACAAGAAGAAAGCCGCAAGAGAAGCATAAATAATAAAGTATAAAAAAAGGAGCCTATTGGCTCCTTTTTTATGTCTTATTGTACCTGTTATCTATCCTTCAATTTCTTCTCCGTTATCTTCGTTATTACCATCACCTCTACCTTTTCTATTTCTTTCTTTAGGTTGGTTAAAACGATATACAAAGCCCATTGTTATTTGTCGTCTTCTCCATTGAAACTCACTATCAGATGTAAAGAACTCTGTTTCTGTATAAGAGCTTCTTTTTCTAGAATTTAATAAATCACTTACATTTAGAGATAGCGTGCCGTTATCATTCAAAATATCTTTACTGAATGCTAAGTTTAATGAGAATATTCCTCCATTTTCTGTTTGTGCTGTAGAAGATGGACCTCTGTAAAAAGCATTCGTTTGCCAATCTACCTTTGCAGGTAATGAAACTTTAGAGCTAAATCTTGCGAACCAACTAGTATTGGTTGTACCATAATCAACACCGTTAAAGTCACCTTCTGTAGAGAATTGGAAGAAATTAAAACTAGAATTTAAACGCAACCATTTAGCAGCACTATATAACACACCTGCTTCTACCCCTATTCTGTCGTTAGTAGATAGGTTTATAGGAATTGATCTGATGATTTCTATACCATCAGTGGTTGTTTGTCCGGTTTCTTCTTGAACTCTCTCAAACGAGTCTGTTTCCCTTTGGTAATAAATAGAGGAAGTTAAAGTTATCTTATCCCATCTTTTTAAATAACCCACATCAAAAGCATTTGAAAATGCTGGATTCAAATCAGGATTACCTTGAAAAATATTAGTTCTACTAGATCTAGAAGGAAAAGGATTAACAAATCTACCTCTAGGTCTGTTTATTCTTCTGTTGTAGCCTAAAGAAATGTTTTCATTTTCTGCCAGTTCATAAATGAAGTTCACAGTAGGGAAAAGACCTAAATAGTTTTTGTCGAAATTGGCTTCTACATCAACACCTAATTGATCCTCTAATTCGCTAGTGTCATAAAGAGAAGTCAGTTCACCCTTTAATTGCGTGTTCTCTAATCGAAGTCCTAATAAAAAAGAGAATTTTCCAAATTTATTTCCATATTGGGTATATAGTGCATTTACATTTTCAGTATAGGTGAATAAATTGGTAAGATCTTCATTGATATCAAACTGTCCTGTTACTTGATTTAAAGAGTCTAAACGGTAATCGGTTCCTGTTTCTTCAAAAGTGCCTCTGTAACCAACCTCAAACTGCGCATCGCCCATAGGAAGTACGTAATCTGCCTGTACTAAATATTCATTATCAGTTTCTTTTTCGTAAACATTTTCTAATACTATTAAATCATCGTTCGGTAATGTATTATTTTCTTGAATGATAGAAAATTTATCCTCGTTACCTTTAGAGTACTGAAGATCTACCGTTAATTTTTGACCGTCTTCGTCAAGGTCATTTACATAATTTAATGAGAATTGATAGTTTTCGTCATCTTCATTTTCATCTTCAGTTCTAAATGTTTCACTATTTAAAGCATTATTGATAAACCTTTGGTTAGTATTACCAGTTTCATCTTCACTATCAGATGTTCTATAAAATACGCTACCAGTAAGAGAAGACGATTCGGTTAAGAAATACTCTAAACCTAAATTTGTATTGAAACTTTTGCGAAGTCTATTATACTCTCTGTCTTCAATTATTCTATCATATGTGCCAGAAGAATATGTGTTGTCATAAAAAGCATTACCCGGTGCATCTCTGTAGTTGTAGCCGGTAGTGTTAAATAAATTGAACTTATCTGTACGTAAATTTGCATTTACAGAAATACCGCTATTTACTGGGTAGCCTATGGTAGTATTTACTGAACCATTAAAACCAAGTGTTTTCTCTTTTTTAAGAACGATATTTAAAATACCAGCGGTACCTTCAGCGTCATATCGTGCAGACGGACTCGTAATGACCTCAACCTTTTCAATAGCATCTGCAGGTAATTGTGTTAAGGCATCGGTAGAGCCAAAACCAGCAAGTGCAGATGGTTTACCGTTGATTAATATTCTAACATTTTCATTTCCTCGTAAGCTAATTGCTCCTTCAACATCAACATCAACAGAAGGTACATTATTTAAGGCGTCTGTAATAGTAGCGCCACTATTGGTTAAATCCTTACCAATATTGTATATCTTTTTATCTAAGCGAACCTCTACGGTGGTTTTTTCGCCCACGACCTCAACAGCTTCTAGTTGAGCAACGTCTAAAGCAAGTTTAATAGTGCCTAAATCTTTAGAGGCAGTTAGTGTTTGGTTAGGTAGTTTATATGTTTTGTATGAAATATATTCGATGGATATATTATACTTACCAGGCGTAGTTTCTACCTTGAAGTTTCCATCTATATCTGTTATGCCACCAGTAATTTGATCTGGGTTATTTACACTTTGTAGTACTAGTGTAGCATATTCTAGAGGTAAGTTGTCATCTTTGTCTATAACCTTACCTGTAATAATAATTGGACCTCTTTCCCGGTCTCCTCCCGGTCTTTGACTATATGTGTAATTGAATGATAGTACTAGGAGTAGGAGTAAAGGGAAAAGTTGTTTCATTTAGTTAGTTTTAGTTTTCTTTCGTTTGTCTTTTTTCTTCTTTTTATTCTTCTTGATAGTTTTTGAAACACCATCTTTTTGTAGTGCAACAAAAGCTTCATACTTTTCTAATGGCAAGCCAGCTTTTAATTCTTCATCTTGCCTTTTAGTAATATTCTCATATACTTCAGCCATTTTTTCTGGCGGAAGCTTTAATATTTGGGCTTCTATACGCTCTTGTACATATTTCTTTAAAACAGAGCTTAATACAGCCTGTTCAAACTCATTTAGTGCAATCGCTTCAGAAATTCTTGGCATTTCATCATCAACCAGTTCTTCGGCAGTTTTAGGTTTTGGTGGTTCGGCAGGTGTTTGGGCTTGAGGTATTGAACTTCTTTGATTACCATAACCGTAGCCGCCACGTGATCCATAACCGTTATTTCCATAACCGTATTGTGCGCAAATTTCAGAACTTCCTAATAGAATTAATAGCAACACTAATACTTTTATATTGCTACATTTTATTACTTTTTTCATATAATTAGATTATAAAGTTATACTATGGTTTAACTGAAAATGGTTAATTGTTTGTTAAGAAAATTCTCTAAGCAATTATAGTGAATTCTAATTAATTAAAGAATCTATGTTCGATGCCGGTCTGCCAATAACGGCCCTATTGCCATTTATTACAATTGGTCGTTCTATTAATTTAGGATATGTAATCATGGCGTCTATTAATTCTTCGTCAGATAAGGGTAAGTTTTTAAACTTCTCTTTCCAGATTGCTTCAGATTTTCGAACCAGATTTATAGGTTTAATTTCTAAACAACTGATTACATTTCTTAGTTCTTCTTTTGTTGGTATATCTTCCAAATACTTTACTACTTCAAAAGTCTTGCCAGAATCTTCAAGTAATTTAAGTCCTTCTCTAGATTTACTACATCTAGAATTATGGTATATTTTAATCATTCTATTTAATTTTAATACTAGAAATCCCAATTCATTAAATAAATGAATTGGGATATTTAATGTTATTCTTCATCTCTCTGACCCATCATCATTAGAAAAGCTTTAAGAAACTGATCAATATCGCCGTTCATTACGTTATCTACATTTCCTGTTTCTTCACCTGTTCTTACATCTTTTACTAATTTGTAAGGATGCATGACATAGTTTCTAATTTGTGAGCCCCATTCAATTTTCATTTTAGAAGACTCAATTTCTTGTCGTGCTTCCATTTTCTTACGCAGTTCTATCTCATACAATTGCGATTTTAGCATTTTCATTGCCGTAGCCCTATTGTCGTGTTGACTTCTACTATCTGAACAAGAAATTTGAATACCTGTAGGGTGGTGGGTTAATTGCACCTTGGTTTCTACCTTGTTCACATTCTGTCCACCAGCGCCACTAGATCTAGCGGTGGTAATAGTTATGTCAGCAGGATTCACATCTACTTCTATACTATCATCTACCAGAGGGTAAACGTATACCGATGCAAAAGATGTGTGTCTTTTGGCATTACTATCGAACGGAGATATTCGTACTAATCTATGTACGCCGTTTTCACCTTTTAACCATCCGAAGGCATACTCGCCATCAATTTCTAATGTAACCGTTTTAATGCCGGCAACATCACCTTCCTGATAGTTAAGTTCTTTAATCTTATAACCGTTCTTTTCTGCCCACATCATGTACATGCGCATAAGCATAGCAGCCCAATCGCAACTTTCAGTACCACCTGCTCCTGCGGTAATTTGAAGTACTGCTGGTAATTCATCACCTTCTTCAGAAAGCATATTCTTGAATTCCATCTTCTCTAAGGTGTTCAAAGCCTTTTGATATTGGCTTTCAACCTCAGCTTCTGTAACTTCTCCTTCTTGTTGAAATTCAATGAGTACTTCTAAATCTGCAATCAAAACCTCTGCCGCATTATAATCGTCTACCCATTGTTTTTTAGATTGGATAAACTTCATATGTGCCTGCGCTTCTTGAGGATTATCCCAAAAATCAGGTGCTAATGTTTTTTCTTGCTCGTTCTCTATTTCTATTAATTTGGCATCAATGTCAAAGATACCTCCTTAACGCACCAAGGCGATCTATAAGACCTTTATAGTGGTCTATACTTACGTTCATAAAATTTTATTTTGGGTAAAAATAATACTCTTTTGTTGATTGTAAACAACGATTTTTTGGAATTACTGTTCTTGACTGTGAACCTTTACAGTATGTGTAGTTTTGTTTTTTCCATGAGAATAAATTATTCCTCTTAAAGGCGAACAATCGTTATAGTCTTTACCATGACAAACTTTAATATGGTTTGTGTTTGCCAAAACATTATTAGTGGGGTCAAAACCTTTCCATCCAATCTGTGGAATATAACACTCTGCCCAAGCATGCATTTGAGAATCACCTAAAAGGCCATGTGCTTGATTCAAGTATCCAGACACATATCTTGTTGGTATACCATTCTGTCTTGCTATAGCACAGAATAAATGTGTAAAATCTTGGCAAACCCCTTGCTTGGTTGATATTATGTCAGTCAATTTTGAATCAACTTTAGTAACACCAGCTTTGAATTGAAAATTGTTAAACGTCCATTTGTTTAACTCTTGTAGATTTTCGAAAATCGTATTCGATAAATTAAAATGAAATATCGAGTCTAAGTCGTTTGGTAACTTGGTTAGTACTGTACTTCTTAAAAATGCTTCGAAATTAATTTTAAAGGTTAACTCTTTGATTTCTTTATATGCCAAAGAATCATTTATGTCTAAAGGAAAATTAAAGGGATCTATATGGTCTTTTATAAAACTAAACTGTGCTTCAAAATTTATTTTTTTGAATTTTTTCTTAGGATGAACACGTATAGTTTTAAAACCATATCCGTTTATTGAAAAGTCATTTACAGCAAATAATGAATTAGAAAATTCAACATCGATATGATGCTGGGTATTATTTTCCATAGGAATGATCAGAAATTGCCAATAGGCATTATTTACCCAATTCTCATACGTATTTTCTGTACTATAAGTTATTTTATATTGGTTTGGCATAGTAATCAAAGATACCCCTAATAAATGGTCTTAATAGCTAAAAAACTCTTCATCAACTTTGTTGCTTATTTGGACTAGGCTATCTAAAATATCTTCAATAAATGATTTAATATCCTTTTCTATTTCTTCAACATATTTAAACTCATATTCTGCTCTGACCCTGCCAATTAAGAATGCGGTTGAATCATTGTTATATCGTTTTTCAGGGTTAAGCATTCTTACATGCTCGTTTACTTGATTTAATGAATTCATAACTGACCGAGGGCAATTAGGATTTAAAATCAAAAATTCTAGGGTAGTTATACTAGTAGGTGTTTTTTTATAAAATCTACGCATCATATCATATGATTCTGCACATTTTAAGAGTGTTGTCCATTCAAAACTTTTACTGAATTTATCACCATGACTTCCTTGAGATAAAAGAGCATCGTTGTATTTAGAATTTATCATTCGGGTAATTTGCGTAGCCCGCTCAATATTTACGCCCATCATAATAATTGCATAGACAGAATCATGCAATAACGTCCCTCTTATTTTACCACGTAATATTGCTGTCATTTCTGCTATATTACTTGTAAAGTCATGAAGCCCATTCTTTACAAAAACTTCTTTTGGGTAATTAAGTACAAAATGATAAAATTTATTAATTGCCTCGTATAGCTCTGTAGATATTAAATCTCGAGCACTATTTGCATTTTCCCTAGCTAGTTTTACTGTGCTTATAATCGAAAAAGGATTATTAGGGTCTAAACCGATACTGTATAACACATCTTGTTCTTTCAAAAATTTACTTTCATCTTCCTCGGGGTCGCCGAGCATGAACAGCATTGATCTTAAAACAAACTGTCTATCTTGTGATTTTATATTAGGCGCGTCTAATGATGAAAAATAGTTCACGTTTAAATAACGTGCTACATGTTCTGAACGTTCAATATAACGTCCCATCCAGAATAAATTATTGGCTACTCTTGCTAGCATATTTATTTAATTATTTTTTTAATACCCATGTATCTTTTGAACCACCACCTTGAGAAGAATTTACTATTAAATTTCCTCTTTTTAATGCTACTCTAGTTAATCCTCCTTTTAAAACAAATTCTTTGTCCTTACCCATAACGGTATATGTTCGTAAATCTACATGGCGTTGTTCAAAAGATTCAGTTTCATCTATGTAAGTAGGGTGAACGCTTAATGACATAATTGGCTGTGCCACATACTTTCTAGGGTTCTCCTTTATTTCTACTTTTACTTTTTCAATCTCTGCTTTTGTTAATTTATTACCTATAGATATACCGTAACCACCTGCCTCATCAACTGGCTTTATAACTAGTTCATGAATATGTTCTAGTACATATTTCAACTCATCTGGTCTACTGCAATGATAGGTGTGAACATTATTAAGTATTGGTTCTTCGTCTAAGTAATATTTAATAATTTGTGGCATGTACGTATACACAGCTTTGTCATCGGCGACACCAGTTCCTGGGGCATTTGCTAAGGTGACGTTTCCTTTTTTATAAGCAGCAAACAATCCTGGTACACCAAGAGCTGAATCTGGTCTAAATTCTAAAGGGTCAATAAATTGGTCATCTATTCGTCTGTAGATGACATCAACCTTCTCAGGTCCTTTTATGGTTTTCATATAAACAAAATCGTTCTCTACAAATAAATCACGACCTTCTACTAATTCAACACCCATTGTTTTTGCTAAGTACGAATGCTCATAAAATGCAGAGTTGTACATGCCAGGTGTAATTACAACAACATTTGGTACATCTACACCTTTTGGTTTTACTGATTCAAGAAGGTCTAATAGATTTTCTGCGTAATTAGTAACTGAATGGGTTTGGTAGTGATTAAAAACTCCAAAAAGAGCTTTTTTAAGGGCTGTACGGTTACATATTACATAACTAACACCAGATGGGCATCTAATATTATCTTCTAATACATAATATTTGCCATCATTATGTTTAATTATATCAATACCAGAAATATGATTATAAATACCACCTGGAGGATTTATGCCGTTCATCTGATCTAAGTAGTTAGCAGATGAAGTAATTAATTCTAATGGAACAATTTTATCTTTTAGTATTTTTTTATCATGATAGATATCCCATAAAAACAAATTTAAGGCCTTACTTCTTTGTATGGATCCACGCTCTATAATATCCCATTCTTTATGATCAATTATACGAGGAAATAAATCAAAGGGGAATATTTTCTCTTGTACATCGTTATCGCCATAAACTTGAAATGTAATTCCTTGATTAAAAAAAGAAGATTTTGCCTTAGAATTTAAATTGACATAATCACTTATCGTATGTTCTCCATAAATTTCGAAAAGCTTTTGGTAGATTTCTTTTACTTTTCCTTGTTTATCATATATTTCATCATACAAATCTGGGTTTCTTTGATAAGAAGAGAATATTTGATTTTCAATGTTGGCCATAGATATTGTTTTTGTAAAAGGTACATGATAAAACACAATAAACAAATGACATTTTTATAATAATCGATAGTTTTTTTCTTTATTCTGTAATAATTCGACAGCTTTTTTAACAAGTACAGTATTTATAATTTAGTTTACTCTACATGTTTTTCATTCGTAAGTTTTTCTATACTTTTAAACAAAACTAATAAGAGAATGAGAAAGAATTATATGCTTCTGTTTGGGTTGATAATACTATCCTTTAATATGTTATCAGCACAGTTTAGTGATCAAAAGAAAAAATTTGTCAAGTACGAAGGTCTTTATGATTTTTATTATGATGGCGATAGCGACAAAATTTATTTAGAAGTCGATAATTTAGATGAAGAATTTTTATATGTCTACTCATTAAGTAGTGGTATCGGTAGTAATGATATTGGTTTAGATCGTGGTCAATTAGGAGATGAGCAAGTAGTATTTTTTAAGAAAGCTGGTAACAAACTATTGTTGGTTCAGCCGAATATGAAATATAGGGCGATTACCGATAATGAATTAGAGCGTAAATCTGTAGAACAGGCATTTGCTAAATCAGTTTTATTCGGTTTTCCTATTGTAGAAGAGAAAGGCGGTACGTATGTTATTGATATTACCGATTTTCTAATGCAAGATGCTCACGGTGTTTCTAACCGTTTAAAAAGAACAGAGCAAGGTTCGTATAGCCTAGATAAATCTAAAAGTGCATTTGCTCTTGATAGAACCAAAGCTTTTCCTAAAAATGTGGAGTTTGATGTTACCATGACTTTTAAGGGTGAAGCAAAAGGAGCTTATATAAGAAGTGTAGCCCCAAATGCTAATTTGGTTACCGTGGCAGAACACCATTCTTTTATAGAGTTGCCAGATGATAAATATGAAAAACGTGTGTTTGACCCAAGATCAGGTTCTTCTCCTTTTAATTATTATGATTATGCGACTCCCGTTGAGTCAAACATTTTAAAGCAATTTATAAGAAGACACCGTTTAGAGAAAAAAGATCCTACAGCTTCAGTTAGTGAAGCGGTTGAGCCAATTATTTATTATTTAGATAATGGTACGCCAGAACCCGTACGTTCTGCACTTTTAGAAGGTGGTCGTTGGTGGAACCAAGCTTTTGAGGCAATAGGCTATAAAGATGCCTTTCAATTAAAAATGTTACCAGGCGATGCTGATCCTTTAGATGTTCGATATAATGTTATTCAATGGGTGCACCGTTCAACCAGAGGGTGGAGCTATGGTAGTAGTATTACAGATCCTAGAACTGGCGAGATCATGAAAGGTCATGTAAGTTTAGGAAGTTTAAGAATTCGTCAAGATTTCTTAATTGCCCAAGCATTAATGAACAAGCCTTTTGCTGAGCGAGATGATAACTACCAGCCAATGTTAGAAATGGCCATTGCGCGTATTCGTCAGCTGTCAGCTCATGAAATTGGTCATACTTTAGGATTTGCGCATAATTATGCGGCAAGTACAACTAACAAGGCATCTGTTATGGATTATCCTCATCCGCAGTTTTCATTAATTGATGGTAAAGTTGATTTTGCAAAAGCCTATGAAGTTGGAATAGGGGATTGGGATAAGGTAACAGTAGCTTATTCGTATCAGAACTTTAATGAAGATGAAAATGAAAAAGATGGTCTAAACAAAATTTTAGATAAAGCCAAGGCAGACGGACTCCGTTATATTACCGATCAAGATGCACGACCACAAGGTAGTGCTCATGTATTGGCTCATTTATGGGATAATGGAACTGATGTTAGTAAAGAATTAGATGATATGTTGAAGCTGCGAAAAGTGGCTATAGCTAATTTTTCTGCGGATAATATTCAAGATGGTACTCCATATTCAGTTTTAGAAGATGTATTTGTGCCGTTATACTTTTTTCATAGATACCAAACGGAAGGTGTTGCTAAAGTTATTGGCGGATTAGAATATAACTATGCTATAAAAGGTGACGGACAAGAAGTTGTTGCTATTGCAGATAAAGCAATGCAAGAAGAAGCATTGAAAGTTGTTTTAAAAACTTTAGATGCCAGTGAGATCTCTATACCTAAAGATAAGTTAAGCTTGTTTCCGCCACGTGCCTTTGGTACGCCAAGAACAAGAGAATCTATTAATGGTAAAACGGGTGTTTCTTTTGATGCATTGTCAGCTGTTGAAACTGCATCGGATATGACACTGAAGTTTTTGTTACATCCAGAGAAAGCATCAAGACTAATTCAGCAAAAAGCAATTGATACAGATAATGTTGGTTTAGATGAGGTTTTAGATAAATTGATTGCAGCGACTATTAATAAGAAGCAGAAAGATGCTTATTTGAGCGAAGCCCAGACCACCATTAATTTTAGAGTGTTATTTCATCTTATGAATTTGGCGGGTCATGCAAATGTGCATCCACAAGTAAATGCGATAGCAGCTCAAAAATTAAAAGAGTTGAGTTTTCAATTTGTTAAAGATTCTGAGTCAAATGCAATTAGTGCAGAAATGGTCAAGAGAATTAAAACATTTAGTGAGCATCCAGAATTGTTCAAAGTGATACCTTCGCTTAAGATTCCTGATGGTTCGCCTATTGGAATGAGTTGTTTTCATTAATTCAATTTTTATAGTTTATTTATGATAATTAATCTTATCAGTGATACGGTAACTAAGCCTACGCAAGGTATGTTAGATGCTATGATGTCTGCAGCAGTTGGTGACGATGTATTTAAAGAAGACCCAACTGTAAACGCTTTGGAGGAAAAAGCTGCTAAACTTTTTGGAATGGAATCTGCGTTGTTTTTTCCTAGTGGTACTATGACGAACCAGACTGCCATAAAATTACATACACAACCAGGCGAACAATTGATATGTGACAAATATGCTCATGTGTATAATTATGAAGGTGGCGGTGTAAGTTTTAATAGTGGTGTCTCATGTAGGTTGGTCGATGGTGATAGAGGTACCATGACGGCTGCTCAGGTTGAGTCGGTTATTAATCCGCCAGATTTTTATCATAGTCCGCTTTCAACATTAGTATGTGTTGAGAATACCGCAAATAAAGGTGGTGGTACTTGTTGGGATTTTCAAGAGCTTCAGAAAATAAGAAAAGTCTGCGATGATTATAAATTAGGATATCACTTAGATGGTGCCCGTTTATGGAATGCCATGGTAGAAAAGAATGAAACGGCATTACAATATGGTCGGTTATTCGATACTATAAGTGTCTGCTTAAGTAAAGGCTTGGGTTGCCCGGTCGGATCTTTGTTGTTGGGCACAAAAGAACATATGCATAAGGCGCTACGAATTCGTAAAATTTTTGGTGGTGGTATGCGCCAGTCTGGCTTTTTGGCTGCCGCAGCAATATATGCTTTAGATAATAATGTCGATAGATTGGCAGAAGATCATAAAAAGGCAAAAGAGATTGGAAATGTATTAGCATCAAAATCTTTCATAAAAAAGGTTGAGCCTATAGAGACAAATATTGTCATTTTTGAAATAGATGAATCTTATATGACCAGTGATCAATTTGTAAATACCTTAAAAGAAAAAGATATTTTAATCATTGGCATGGGTCAAGGTAAATTGAGAATGGTGACCCATTTAGATTACACAGATAACATGCACGATGAATTATTAAAGCAATTGGCTACTATTTAATACCTAAGTCAATACTGTTAGAAATATTCAATATTCCATTTTCCATACCGGCTTCAGAGGAGTAAAGTCCGCTGGAGCCGATTATTTTTCCTGTAGAATTTTTTAATTCCACCAAAAATTTCCCATCGGTATTTGTTCTGCGTTCAAAAAATTTACCGTTCGCGTTTTTCAGCGCTTTTATATCTTTTAAAGTGTTATCTAATTCGTTCTCAGTATAGAACGATACACTCTTTAATAGGGTGTTACCATTATCAGACTTTAAAATGAACTGATAAAACCCGTCTTCCTTTTTGTTAATTTTAATCATATGACTAAAGATAAATAATATTTTCTCTGCTTTTTAGTGACTTTCTAAATAATAGTGTGTCTTAATTATTGAGGCGTTAACCCAGTCGGTTTCAAATTAGAGTTCGACACTAAAATGAAACGACTAAACAGGAAACCTCAGATAAATAATTTCAAATAACCAATTATTAATTTTAAACACTATCAAAATGAAAAAAGTATTATTTCTAGCAGTTGCATTTTCAGCTTCTTTTGCAATGGCACAAGATTTGCCGTCAAATCCAGAACCTGGTAAATGTTATGTTCGTTGTACAACTCCAGATGTTTATGTAAACGAGTCATCAACAATTACAACAAATCCGTCTTACAAGATTTTAAAAACGGTTCCTGCTACATTCAAAACAATTACAGAACGTGTATTAGTGAGAGAAGAAGAAAAAGTACTAACAGTAGTTCCTGCTAAGTGGGGAACAGAAACTGTAACGTATGTATCTAAAGGAGGTGGAAATTCTTTACAGGTGATCCCTGCTTCTTTTTCTCCTAGCACACAAACATTAGAAATAAAGCCAGCCTATGCACAATGGGAATTAGGAGTTGCTGCTCCTGATTGTGAGTCAGGTAATCCTGATGATTGTAGATACTGGTGTTACAAAGGGTATCCTGCACAATTTGAGACAGTTTCAACTCAAGTTCTTGCAAATGCTGCTTCTACTACAAGTTCTCCATTAGGTTCTAAAAATGGATCTTATACTAAATCAGTATTAATTTCTCCTGCACAAGTTGTTGAGAAAATTATTCCTGCAGAGTACAGAGAAATTACTAAAACAGTTTTAGATAAAGATGCTTATACAGTTGAAGAATTGATTCCTGCTAAGACTACTACTATCTCTAAAGAGGTTTTAAAAGAAAAAGGTGGATTGACTACTTGGAAAGAAGTAGAATGTGCATTAGTTGAGTACCAAGCTTTACCTATTAACTGGGAATCTGGTAGCGCAACATTAACTTCTGAAGCAAAAAGTATTATCGATAACAGATTATTACCTGTATTAGCTCAAAACCCTGGTGTTAAAGTTGAATTAGCTTCTCATACAGATTCTCAAGGTGGAGCTGCATCTAACCAAAACCTTTCTGAAAGAAGAGCTAAGGCGGTTGCAGATTACTTAATCACTAAAGGTGTTAACTCTAGTCTTTTAGTAGCTAATGGTTACGGTGAAACTAAATTATTAAACAGATGTAGCGATGGTGTTTCTTGTACTGCAAGAGAGCACGCAGCTAACAGAAGAACTCAATTTAGATTAATTAATAACTAGTAAATAGGTTATTTAGTGAAAAAGGGCTTACGTAAAGTAAGCCCTTTTTTTATGCTTAAAACTTACTGCTTTTTATATCTAATCAGTTCTGTTAAGAGTATATATCTTGCGTAGCTATGTTTAATATTGATGCTACAAGATATAATAGGGGTTGTTGCTAATCTTATAGAGAGATAAACTATTCTTCTTCTAATTTCTACTAAGCAATTGCTGATCTTGCTTTTAACCTTATATGAATTTAGCTTTAAATGGGGTAAAGTGTTACGGGTGCTAATGAAGGTAGTTGTTAAAGAGTATGGGTATTACTGCTGAGGTTATCTATTTAACTGTAGATGTTAGTTATGTAAATACCATGTATTATTTAATTTTAATTACACATAAGTATATAAAAATAAAAAGGGCTTACATGATGTAAGCCCTTTTTATATATTGGTAATTATTTAAAATTATTTGTTCTTTTCTAAAAGCTTAAGATGAGAATCTATAACACCGTTCATGCTATAACCAGATAATTTATCTAATTCATTTCCTTTGGCATCTATAACCTTAAACATCGGAAATACTTTTTTCTTATTTAATTTGGTCAACAATTCTTTGTTGTGAACCATTTGCTTCTCTGATATTAAATCTCTATTTCTAGGAACATCAATATATAGAAGTATGTAATTATTTGATAATTCTTGAAATTCGTTAGTATCGAATAAATCGGTCTTTAACATTTTGCAAGGCGGGCACCAGTCGCTACCTGTAAAATATACTAGTACATTTTTATGTTGCTTTTTCGCTTTTGAAATAGCAGAATCATAATTGGTAAGCCATTTAGAATCATCTACACTATTAAAATCTGCTTGTGCAGAAGCCACTAGTGGAATCATGAATAATAATATTATATACTTCATAATTAATATTTAAAAGGTTAACTACAAATAACTTGCCAATCTTACTTAAATAACGAATCCATGCCAGGAATATTGGGCATTCCGTCCTTAGCAACAGCTGCTAATTCGGTTTCGTTAACGTTAGTTGCATTTTTTATAGCCTTGTTTAAAGTTAGTATTAAATAATCTTCTAATTGCTCTTTGTCTTGCAAAAGACTGTCATCTATTACGATTTTCTTAATTTCTCGGTTCGCAGTTATGATAACTGATATTGTACCGTCACTAGATTTTTCTTCTAATGTTACGGTGTCTAATCTTTTTTTAGTTTCTTCTACTTTTTTTTGGGTCTCTTTAAGTTTTCCCATCATACCCATCATATCTCCAAACATAATATCATTATTAGATTTAGGTTGTAAAAGTACTAAAAATAGGAGTATTTCAGTTTTTCAAGCTAATAAAACGGGGGTCTATGAATTAGTCTTATTTTTGCCATCTTATTTAATAAAGAAGTTCATATGACTCTTAAGCATCCGCCAAAGGCGAAAAAAATTCCCAAAGAATTAGTTAAACATGATGATGTTCGTTTAGATAATTATTATTGGCTAAATGATAAGGAGAATAAAGATGTTATTTCATATTTAGAGGCAGAGAATACGTATTACGATTCTTTAACAAAGCATACCAAAGATTTTCAAGAGTCTCTATTTCAAGAAATGAAGGGTAGAATTAAAGAAGACGATTCTTCCGTGCCTTATAAACTAAATGAATATTGGTACAGCACCCGTTACGTAATAGGAGGGGAATACCCTTTGTATTCTAGATTTAAGGAAAATTTAGAGGCTGCCGAAGAAATTATATTCAACTGTAATGATATGGCAAAAGGTCATGATTATTTTAGTCTTGGGGGTATAGCTATTAGTCCTGATAATAAAATGGCGGCTTTTGGGGTAGATACGGTATCTAGAAGGCAGTATACACTTCAGATAAAAAATCTTGAAACAGGGCTGATTTTAGATGATAAAATAGAGAATACAACTGGTGGTGGTGTTTGGACAAATGATAACCAAACGCTGTTTTATACGCGTAAAGACCCTGTTACGCTGCGTTCTGATAAAATTTACAAACATAAACTAGGTACACCTACATCTGAAGATGTTTTAATTTTTCATGAAGAGGACGATACGTTTAGCACATTCGTATACCGAACCAAATCTAAAAAGTATTTGGTAATAGGCTCATTTAGTACTTTGACTTCTGAATTTCAAATTCTTTCTACGGATAATCCTGATGGGGAGTTTGAAGTATTCTCACCTAGAGAAAGAGGGTTAGAATATACTATTTTTCATTATGAGGATAGCTTCTATATTTTAACGAATAAGGATAAAGCAGAGAATTTTAAGCTGATGCGTACTTCTGAAGAGAAAACTAGTTCTGAGCATTGGCAAGAATTTATTGCCCACCGTGAAGAGGTTCTCTTAGAGGACATCGATATTTTTAAAGAATACTATGTGCTTTCTGAACGTGAAAACGGACTTAATAAAATTCGAATTATTAAGTGGGACGGTACTGGAGAGTACTTTTTACCTTTTAAAAGTGAAACATACACAGCTTATGTAGGTAGTAATCCTGATTTTGATACGGAGATTTTGAGATACTCCTATAACTCTATGTCAACACCAAGTTCTGTTATTGATTTTAATATGAGAACTAAGGCAAAGGAAATCAAAAAAGAACAAGAGGTGCTTGGTGGTCTGTTCGATAAAGATAATTATAAAGAAGAGCGTTTATGGGCAACCGCAAGAGATGGTGTAAAAGTACCAATGTCACTTGTGTACAGAAAAGATATTGTTTTAGATGAAAACACACCTATTTTGCAATATGCATATGGATCGTACGGTTCAACCATTGACCCTTATTTTTCTACCGTTAGGTTGAGTTTGCTAGATCGCGGATTTGTATTTGCCATTGCTCATATTAGAGGAGGAGAATATTTAGGGCGCAGATGGTATGAGACTGGGAAGTTGTTGCAAAAGAAAAACACGTTCACAGATTTTATCGATTGTTCTAAATTTTTAATTGCGAAAAAAATGACAAGTGCCAGTCATTTATATGCTATGGGCGGTTCTGCTGGTGGTTTATTAATGGGGGCAATCATAAATAGGCAACCAGATATTTATAACGGGGTTATTGCCGCTGTACCTTTTGTAGATGTTGTGACAACTATGTTAGATGATTCTATACCACTTACTACGGGCGAATATGATGAGTGGGGTAACCCGAACGAAAAGGACTATTACGATTATATGAAATCGTATTCTCCTTATGATAATGTTATTGCTCAAGAATACCCGAATATGTTGGTGACAACAGGGTTGCATGATTCTCAAGTTCAGTATTTTGAACCTGCAAAATGGGTTGCTAAGCTAAGAGAGTTAAAAACTGATAACCATATATTGTTAATGAATACCAACATGGAAGCAGGTCATGGCGGTGCATCAGGTAGGTTTGAGTCTTTACGTGAGGTGGCTAAGGAATATGCATTTCTTTTAGATTTAGAGGGAAAAATCGCATAGTGGAAAAAAATCAGTAAATTTGCCTCAGAAATTTTAACAAATTTCGTTCATATATTAATTAAACATTGATATCCCCCTTATGAAAAATGAGATCAGGGCTTACAACAATATTTTAGAACTTGTAGGTAATACACCACTAGTTAAATTAAATAGAATAGCAGAAAATCTTACCGGTAATTTTTACGCGAAGGTAGAAGCATTCAATCCAGGTCACTCTTCTAAAGATAGAATTGCGATTCATATTATTGAGCAGGCAGAGAAGGCAGGTATACTTACCGAAGGCAGTACAATAATAGAGACAACTTCAGGTAATACTGGTTTTAGTATTGCAATGGCAAGTATCATTAAAGGGTACGATTGTATACTAGCAGTTAGTTCTAAATCATCTCCAGATAAAATAGATATGCTTCGTTCTATGGGCGCAAAGGTATATGTATGTCCGGCGCATGTTAGTGCAGATGATCCGAGGTCGTACTACGAAGTGGCTAAAAGATTGCACAAAGAAACTAAAGGGTCCATATACATTAATCAGTATTTTAATAAACTGAATATGGAAGCGCATTATAAATCTACTGGCCCTGAGATTTGGGAACAAACTGGCGGACAAATAACGCACCTTATTGCGTGTAGCGGTACAGGTGGTACTATTTCTGGTACAGCTCGTTTCTTAAAAGAACAAAATCCGAATATCAAAGTTATAGGTGTTGATGCTTTTGGTTCTGTATTAAAGAAATATCACGAAACAGGTAAATTAGATACTAACGAAATCTATCCGTATAGAATAGAAGGTTTGGGTAAAAATCTTATTCCCGGTGCTACAGATTTTACTGCTATAGATGAATTTATTAAAGTAACCGATGCTGAAAGTGCACATACGGCTAGAGAAATTTCTAGAACAGAAGGTATTTTTGTTGGGTATACTAGCGGTGCGGTAATGCAAGCTATTAAGCAACTTGATGAACTAAATACATTTGACGAAAATAGCAACGTAGTTTGTATTTTTCCTGATCATGGTTCTCGCTATATGAGTAAAATATATAGTGATCAGTGGATGGAAGATCAAGGATTCTTGAATACTGAAACAGTTGAAGAGGCACAAGAGATTCAATATATAAAGTAAATTTTATACAATAGAGTATTAAATAAAAAGTGGGTTTATAGCCCACTTTTTTGCATTATAAATAATTTATGAATTTTTATCAAAATTATTTACTTTTACAGACAGATCCAAATTAAACAATGAAAGACTTATTTGAAAGAATTTTAGCGAATAAAGGCCCTTTAGGTAAATGGGCTTCACAAGCAGAGGGATACTTTGTTTTTCCAAAATTAGAAGGTCCTATTTCTAATAGAATGAAATTTCAGGGGAAAGATGTTATCACCTGGAGTATCAATGATTATTTAGGCTTGGCAAATCTTCCTGAAATTAAAAAAATTGATGGCGAGGCTGCTGCCGAATATGGTGCTGCTTACCCAATGGGAGCTAGGATGATGAGTGGTCATACCGAGTTTCATGAGCAACTAGAGCAAGAATGTGCTGCATTTGTTCAAAAAGAGGCTGCATATTTATTAAACTTCGGTTATCAGGGGATCATGTCGTGTATTGATGCTTTGGTGGGTAAAGATGATATTATCGTTTATGACGTAGATTCTCATGCATGTATTATTGATGGTGTACGTCTTCATATGGGAAAACGTTTTACGTTTAAACATAACGATGTTGAGAGTTTAGAGTTGAACTTGGTACGCGCTACTAAAATGGCAGAACAAACAGGTGGAGGGATTTTAGTTATTTCCGAAGGTGTTTTTGGAATGCGTGGGGAGCAAGGAAAATTAAAAGAAATTGTTGCACTTAAGAAAAAGTACAATTTCCGATTATTGGTTGATGATGCACATGGTTTTGGTACTTTAGGTAAGACAGGTGCAGGAGCAGGCGAGGAGCAAGGTGTTCAAGATGATATTGATGTGTATTTTGCAACGTTTGCTAAATCAATGGCAAGTATTGGTGCTTTCTTAGCGGCAGATCAAGGTATAATTGATTATTTGAAATATAATTTGCGTTCACAAATGTTCGCTAAATCATTACCAATGGTTTATGTAAAAGGAGCATTAAAGCGATTAGATATGCTACGTACGCAACCAGAGCTTAAAACTAAACTTTGGGAAAATGTAAATGCATTACAAAACGGATTAAAAGAAAATGGTTTTGATATTGGTTCAACTACTAGTTGTGTAACACCAGTTTACCTTAATGGAAGTATTCCTGAAGCAATGGCGTTAGTCAAAGATTTACGTGAAAATCACGGTATCTTCTGTTCCATTGTTGTTTACCCGGTAATACCTAAAGGATTAATTCTTTTACGTTTAATACCAACAGCTTCACATACATTACAAGATGTAGAAGAGACGCTAACAGCTTTCTCTGCAATTCGTGAGCGTTTAGAAAATGGTACTTACAAAAGATTGTCTGCAGCAGTAGCTGCCGCAATGGGAGAATAATAGCTCATTAAATTATATTAAAAAAGCCCGAAATCATTTGATTTCGGGCTTTTTACTTTTGTCTATTTTTAGAGAGATTTTCTATACGTTCTTCTACGTTTATACACTACTGGATCAAAATGTTTCCACATTTGCTTGATAGCCAAGTTTTCTTCCAATTCGGGAGTTCTGTAGCACATATCAATACCTTTCTCATTAAATGTTTTGTGATATTCGTTGAATATAACAGCTGTAACCCCTTTGTTTTGATATTCGGGATCTATGCCTATTAAATAGAAAATAACGTCTTTACTGTTCTTCTTAGCCTTTAGTAAATGGAACAAGCCAAACGGAAATAACTTTCCCTTCGCTTTTTGTAGTGCTTCTGAAAATGATGGCATTACAATCGCAAAGGCAATTAATTTATCATCTTTATCTTTAACAAATTTTATATATTCAGGATTTATAAAGCTGATGTATTTTTTCTTGAAGTATGCTTTCTGTATTTCTGTAATTGGTACAAATGAAGAAAGGTTGGCGTACGTTGCATTAAAGAGGTCGAACATTTCGTCTGCCATAGGCATCACCTCTTTTGTCTTGGTAAAATTTACTTCTTTTAATCCGTAGCGTTTTTTTACTAAGTCATTCAGTCTGGTAAACAAAGCCGGATCTGCATTTTTAGCGGGAAACTTATTTTCCATGTATTCCTTTTCTTTTACAAAGCCTAAATTTTCGTAATGACTTTGATAGTAAGAATGGTTGTACCAAGTAATCATGGTGCCAATATGGTCAAAACCTTCTACTAGAACTCCAACCTTATCCAAGTTTGAGAATCCAACAGGGCCTTCCATGTATTCTAAATTGTGTTCTGTCCCTATTTCGGCAACTTTGTCTAAAAGTGCTTTTGAAACTGCTGGGTCATCAATAAAATCGAACCAGCCAAATCGCATTTTTTTTACGTTTTGTTGATTGATTTCTAGGTGATTGATCACTGCAGCTACACGACCTACAATTTTATCTCCGTCCTTCGCAAGAAAGAACCATGCTTCTGCATCTTTAAAAACCGGATTTTTATCTTTATCAAAGCTTTCCAGCTCATCATTGATAATGGGTGGCACCCAATATGTATTGTTTTTATATAGCGAAAACGGAAAAGTTACAAAGCGTTTTAAGTCTTGCTTTGTTTTAGCTTCATGTAGTGTGATCATTGAACTTCTTTAGAAGTGCCAATATTAGTGATATTAATCAACAAATTAAAGTGGTTGAGAATGAAAAATGGGGCAGAGTAGTGGTTCGTTAAAAGTCTATCTCGCTACTATCTTTCTTTTTCTTCTTTTCTGCTTTCTTTAATTTTTTTAGTTGCTTTTTAGAAGGTCCAAGGTCGATATCTTCTGCACCGCTTCCTTTTTCTTTGTTTTCCTTCTTTTTCTTTTTCATCGCTTTCTTATCAATAGCTCCGCCATTTTGGTCAGCGTCTTGATCTTCAATTGGTTTAAGCTTGTCTTTATGAAAATCCATTCTATACGAACCTCCTATTCCAAAGAATATGCGAGTTGGTGTATTTTTTAAACTAGCACCCATATTAAAATCTAACTGAAGATTTTCTTTAAGTAAATGTGCGATACCACCACGAATCAATAGATCTGAATAACGATCACTATCTATACCTTGGTGCTCAACAAACACACTCCATTTAGGGTTTCTAAAGGCGTGCGATAATGAAATTGTATAACTTAATTCTGGATCATCGGTGGTGATACGGTCATACGCCGTATTAGTAATCAGTACAAACCTAGGTGTTAATCTACTTTGAGTAGCTATCATACCTCGGTAAGATATTGTAGGTTCGCCAATGTAAAACGGATTGTCGCCTAGTACGAAGTTTGCAACACCGTAAAGTGAAACAGCAGGTAAAAGGTTCTTTAATTGAAATTTGTTATTTGCTCTCCAGCTATACAGATTTGGCTTATTTGCTTCAGGGTTTTTAAATGGATCATAAACAAGAAACTTTAATCCTAATCTATTTCTAGAAAAATCTCTACGCTTAGCAACCAAGTCGAAATTTAAGTAAGTAAGGTTTTGGTCTTGAAAAGTACCTTCGTAATTCAGTTCTAGTTTTTCAAATAGTAATCCGTATCTCAAAGAAATATCGGTTCCCCAAATATTAGATTCCGTATTTAATAGTGTATGGTCTTTCTGTTCGTAAAACAAGCCCATTTCTGCTTGTATCACGTTTTTACCAACAGCATAGGCACTTACTGAAACTCCAGGTCTATTAGAATTAATAACATCTGTGTATTGTGAAATACCTACAAATGGTAGAAGAAAAATGAAGCTTAATACGTATTGATATGATTTAGAGTAGGCAAAAAGACTATTCATGAACACGATTTTATAATTATTTTAATAGTATGATTCTTTATATACAACGTGATAATTGTATTTTTGATATATCTTAAGTAAGAATAAATGGCTTTTTTAAAAACTATATTAATTATTCTTTTGGTGTATTACTTGCTAAAATTTTTGGCGAAGTTATTTGCACCGAAAATATTGAACTACGCCGCTAAGAAAACCGAATCTCATTTTAGAGAAGCTTTTGATAATCAACGCCCTTTTAATCAAGAGGAAGAAGAAAGTGTTATTATCAATAAAAAACCATCTCGGAAAAAGAACGATTCTGAAAAAGTAGGTGAATACATTGACTTTGAAGAGCTAGACTAGTTATCTTTGTCAAAACACTACTTATTTAGCAAATGAAGCAAGGCTTAAAATTCTTTTTCATCCATTTTTTTGTTGTCGTATTTTTTATAATTGCTGCATTAGCATATTTCAGCCCGGTACTACAGGGTAAAGTAATGTACCAGCATGATATAGCCCAATATACGGGTATGGCAAAGGAACAGAACGATTTTAGAAAATCTAATGATCAAGAACCGTATTGGACAAATAGTGCATTCGGTGGTATGCCAACATATCAACTAGGAGCAAATTATCCACACAACTATATTAAAAAACTAGACCGTTTAATTCGGTTTTTACCAAGACCTGCAGATTACCTATTTCTGTATTTTATAGGTTTTTATATTCTTCTTTGTTGTCTAAAAGTAGATTATAGACTAGCTATTGTAGGTGCGTTGGCCTTTGGTTTTTCAACATACCTCATTATTATATTAGGTGCAGGGCATAATGCAAAGGCACATGCTGTTGCATATTTACCTGTGTTATTAGCAGGTATAGTTCTGGTGTTTAGAAAAAAATATCTCTGGGGCTTTGTTTTGACAGCGCTGGCTATGGCTCTTGAAATTACTGCCAACCACTATCAAATGACATATTATTTTATGTTACTGGTGCTTATTTTGGGCGTAGTGTATTTGGTGTATGCGATAAGAGACAAGCAGTTAAAACACTTCTTCGCATCTGTTGGTTTATTAGTATTAGCAGTTACATTAGGTATTGCTGCCAATGCTACAGGGTTAATGGCTACTAAAGAGTATGCCGATTGGAGTACACGGGGTAAAAGTGAATTGACTATAAACCCAGATGGTTCGCCAAAAGAAGATACTGGCGGATTAAGCAAAGCCTATATTACAAATTGGAGTTATGGTATTACAGAATCTTTAAACTTATTTGTGCCAAGACTTTTTGGTGGCGCAAGTCAAGAGAATTTGGGTGAGAACTCAAAATCTTATAATTATTTAATTGATAAGGGCTTGGCTAGATCAAGTGCATTAGATTTTGTTAGTGGTTTACCATTGTATTGGGGTGTACAACCCGGTACATCGGGTCCGGCATATTTAGGTGCTGTTATATTCTTTCTATTTATTTTAGGATTATTCTTGGTTAAAGGGAAGCATAAATGGTGGCTACTTTTTGGTTCACTTATGTCTTTAGTATTATCATGGGGTAAAAACTTTAGTTCGTTAACTGATTTCATGATAGATTATTTTCCTTTATATGATAAATTTAGGGCGGTATCGTCCATACAAATCGTATTAGAACTTTGTGTTCCGGTATTGGCAATTTTAGCTTTAAATAAATTATTTAAGGACAAAGTTCCGCAAGCGGATAAAATGAAATCTTTAACTATTGCAGCAGCAATTGTTTTAGGTCTAGGCGTTGTTTTATTCATGTTTAAAGGTGCTTTCCACTTTGTAGGTGTCAATGATGATAATTTGAGAATGACAGGTCTAGAAGAGTTGCCAGAAATGCTTCGTTTAGATCGTAAGAGTGTTTATACGAGCGATTTGTTACGCTCATTAGGTTTTGCACTAGGTACAGCGTTATTGATTTGGTTGTATTTAAAAGAGAAATTGAAAATGAACCTCTTGATAATTGCCATTGGTTTGTTGGTTGTGGTTGATTTAGTAGGTGTTGATTTACGATATGTAAATAATGACAATTTTGTGTCTAAACGTAAAATGTTAGAACCTTTTAAAGAAACTACAGCAGATAAAATAATTGCTAAGGATGACGGAGTATTCCGTGTTTTTGATCAAACCGACGGATTCGATTCTGCGAAAACAGCATATTTTCACCAAAGTATAACGGGCTACCACGCAGCCAAACCTGCCGGTATGCAAGACTTGTTTAATTTTCATGTGTACAATGGCAACTTGTCGGTTTTAAATATGATGAACATTAAATATGTTATCAGGCAAGATCAAGAGGGTAATGCTTTTCCTATTGAAAACCCCAATGCTAATGGTAATGCTTGGTTTGTTTCTCAATTACAATCTGTTGCAAATGCCAATGAAGAGATAATGGCTTTAGATAGTTTAGATACTAAGAATGTGGCGGTTGTTAATTCTTCTAAGTTTTCTGACATTTATCCATTGACTTATCAAGTAGATTCTACGGCGTCAATTGCTTTAATTGATAATGAGCCTAATCATTTGACATATACATCTAAGAATAGTAATGAAGGTGTTGCAGTATTTTCTGAGATGTATTACGAAAACGGATGGAATGCTTATATCGACGGAAAAGAAAGTGATTACTTCAAAGTTGATTACGTACTAAGAGCACTTAAAATTCCTTCAGGCGAACATAAGGTAGAATTTAAATTTGAGCCAGATGTTGTCGTAACAGGAAGTAAAATCACTTTAGCGAGTACTATTTTATTAGGACTGGTTATTGTTGGTGGATTTGGTTTTTCTTTTTGGAGATCTAAAAAAGAAGAGGAAGCATAATGAGAAAGGTGCTGGTCATTACTTATTATTGGCCACCTGCTGGCGGACCGGGAGTTCAACGTTGGCTAAAGTTTGTAAAATACTTTAGAGACTTTGGTGTCGAGCCGGTACTGTATATTCCTGAGAATCCTCATTATCCACTTTTAGATGAATCTTTTTTACAAGATATTCCCGATGATTTAAAAATCTATAAGCATCCTATAAAAGAACCATATCGCATTGCGGCCATATTTAGTAGTAAGAAAACAAAGCGTATTAGTTCTGGAATTATTCAAACTAAGAATCAATCTTTTTTAGAGAAAGCTCTTTTGTGGATTAGGGGTAATCTGTTTATACCTGATGCAAGAAAATTTTGGGTAAAACCTTCTGTTACTTTTTTAAAATATGTTTTAGAAAAAGAGGGTATAGATACTATAATTACTACTGGTCCTCCGCATAGTGTGCACCTAATTGGTTACTATTTAAAACAAACCATAACATTAAATTGGATTGCAGATTTTCGTGATCCATGGACAACTATAGGGTATCATAAAAAACTAAAATTGACATCATCTGCAGAAAAGAAGCATAAGCAGCTAGAGTCTGATGTTTTAAATACAGCGGATAAAATTATTGTAACCAGTAATACTACGAAACAAGAGTTTGAACAACTTACAAATAAACCAATCAAGGTCATTACGAACGGATTTGACGGTGATATAGTAGTAAGTGATACACTAGATACCAAATTTAGCATTTCTCACATAGGGTCATTGTTAAGTGGTAGAAACCCTAAGAACCTTTGGAAGGTATTGTCAGATTTAGTGAATGAAAATATTGATTTCAAGAATGCTTTGCAATTACACTTTATAGGTGTAGTCAGTGAAGAAATACTTGCATCACTCGCTGAATTAGGTTTGCAAGATTTTATTGAAATTGTAGGTTATGTTTCGCATCAAGAAGCGCTGGCTTACCAAAAGTCTTCGCAGGTTTTATTATTGGTAGAAATAGACTCTCAAGATACCATTGGTATCATACCTGGTAAGTTATTTGAATATATGGCGGCAAAGCGTCCTATTTTAGGTGTGGGACCTATAAATTGGGAAGTTGCGGGTATCGTTAATGAAACCGAAACAGGTAGAATATTTGACTATGCTGATGATATTGCGTTGAAAAATGTACTTTTAAGTTGGTTTCAAGATTTTCAGAAAGGAGAATTACAGATAAGTTCTGGTAGTATTGAGCAATACAGTAGAAGGGAACTCACCCGAAAATTAGTCGAATATATTTAATGGGTATCGTACTAAAACAATCGTTGAATAATACAATTGTAACCTATTTTGGTTTCGCAATTGGGGCAGCGAATACCTTATTTTTGTATACCAATTTTATGCAGCCAAGTAATTACGGATTAATACAAGTAATCTTATCTGTATCTGCTGTGCTAACACACATATTGGCATTTGGTGTACCCAATAGCTTAGTTAAATTCTATTCTAGTTTTAAAAGCGAAAAAACTCAAGATTCCTTTTTAACCTTAATGTTGTTACTGCCCTTAGTATTAATTATACCAGTTGCTTTAATAAGTTATCTAGCTAATGATGCTATCGGTAATTTACTTTCAAGACAGAACGGTATCGTTCGAGATTATGTTTGGCATATCTTTTTAACGGGTATGGCAATGGCATACTTTGAGGTTTTTTATGCTTGGGCGAGAATTAGAATGAAATCTATGTTCGGCAATTTTATGAAAGAGATTTTTTGTAGAATTGGTCAAACCATTTTGTTGCTCCTGTTATATTTTAAATTTATTGATTTTGAATTTTTTATCAATGCCTTGGTCGGTTTTTACTTAGTGCGTACCGTAATTATGAAACTGTATGCTTATTCTTTACGCAAACCAAAATTAAACTTCACCCCGCTACAAAATTGGAAAACTATTGTAAAATATAGTGCTTTAATAATATTAGGCGGATCTACTGCAATTGTACTTATGGAGGTGGATAAGGTAATGCTGAACAATTTTCTAGAATTGGAGAATGTTGCTTTTTATGCAGTTGCAGGTTTTATAGCATCAACCATTGCGGTACCTTCAAAATCTATGCATCAGATAACGTATCCATTAACAGCTACTTATTTGAACAATAAGGATACCTCTGCACTTTCGCAATTATATCAAAAAAGTTCATTAACCTTATTTATAGTCTCTGGTCTTCTTTTTTTGCTGATATTATTAAATTTAAATGAACTGTATGAGTTGCTACCAGACAAGTATGCTGGTGGATTCATGATTGTCTTTTGGGTAGGTTTGGTAAAAGTATATGATGCACTTTTAGGTAATAATAATGCTATCTTATTCAATTCAGATTACTACCGTTCTATTTTATTTTTTGGAGTGTTATTGGCGGTATTGGCTATAGTATTCAATCTTTGGTTGATTCCGAAATATGGTATTGACGGTGCTGCCATTGCTAGTTTTAGTGCTTTCTTTATTTACAATACGCTAAAATTAGGGTATGTAAAATCTAAATTTAAAATGCTACCTTTTACCAATGAAACTTTAAAGGTGCTTGCCTTACTGTTAGTAATCGGGGTAATTTTCTCATCTTTTTCATTATCGTTTCATCCATTGGTGAACATTGCTATAAAAAGTATATTGATGATATTACTTTATGTTGGTGTATTATATAAATTTAAAATATCGGAAGATGTTTATGGAGTTCTACATAAATTTTTAAATCGTTAATTTACTCGTCATTTCATTTTTAGACAAAATTTTAACCTGTAACGGTTGCAAACCTTTTCTACAAGGTTGTATCTAAAGCTCTTGTAATGTTCAGTTTAGCTTTATAAGATTTATTCACTTAAAATTTTCATTTGTGCAGTTTTTGTAATTATGAGTATAGTACTTCGTCTAAAAAAATCTGACTTTGAAAATTTAACATGTTATGCGCAGTTCTCTTTTATTAATAGCACTAATGGTATCTTTTATAGGGTTTTCACAAGAACCTATAATTGAAAATATTGAAATAGAGGGGCTTAAGCGAACTAAAGAAAGCTTTATAAGAAGGTTGATCAAAGTAAAACCTGGCTCAGTTTATGACTCTTTGAAAATAGCTACAGATATTGAGCGTTTAAATAGACTGCCAGGTGTAGCGAATGCCAATTCTAAAATCATTGAAAACTCAGCAACTAAATATTCAGTTACCTATACCATAGTAGAAAATTTCACTATAATTCCGGGTTTACGAGTTTCTCAAGCCAATAATGGAGAAGAATCAGCTTTTAGGGTTTCTGCCTTTGAGTTTAACCTTTTTGGACAAGGACAATTATTAGGAGGCTTTTATTCTAAAGATGTTTTTAATTCTTACGGAGTATTTTGGGAGGCTCCGTTCTTATTCTCAAATAAATTAGGTGTAGGTGTCAACTACCAAAGCAATATAACTTTTGAACCTATTTTTGCAGAAAATAATGGAGTTTCAGAAGATTTTAGATATAGAAAGCAAGCGTTTCAGGCAAGTTTGTTATACGAACATGACTTTCATAATAGGGCAGAATTAGGATTCTCGTTTGGTAATCAAGAATATAATTTACAACCTGACCAACCGAATACAGAAGTACCAGACCAGATAAAAGCAAGTACTATTGGAATAATTGGTGAATATGAGTTCAATGACCTTTTAATTGAATACCAATATCTCTCAGGTTTTAGAAATCAAACCAATATTGAGTATTTATTTAATTCAGGTGCTTCAGAGTTTATACCAAATGCTTTTATAGGAATAAACAATTTAGAGTATTTTAAAAGAGTTGGTAAAAAAGGAAATTTCGCAAATAGATTAAAACTATCGTATACAACCAATAGAGATTCTCCATTTGCACCATTTACTTTAGACAATCAAATTAATATTAGAGGTGTTGGTAATACTGTTGATAGGGGCACGGCTTCTATTGTATTGAATACAGAATATAGGCATACACTTTTCGAAAAAGGATGGTTTGTAGTACAGGGAAATACCTTTTTAGATGCAGGAACTTGGCGTAATCCGGGCAACGATATCAGTCAATTGTTTGACGGTAGTTCGGTGCGTGTAAGTCCAGGTCTCGGATTACGATTTATTCATAAGCGTATTTTTAATACCGTTATAAGAATAGATTACGGTTTCGGAATTGCAAATGCTAAAACTAGTGGTCTTGTCTTTGGAATCGGACAGTTCTTTTAATGTTTGATTACTATTACATATAGTTTTTTTGCATTTGATTTACTTTTTATGTACATGTTTTGTGTAAATGTCTCCAGAAATTATAGTATTAAAAAGGAAAAGCATAAAAATTATATTTGCTTTGGATACTACTGTAACTTTGAAGTATAATTATGAGCCAAAAAGAAATACATAAAGTAGAAAACATTTCAAATCCTCAACGATTACAGGAATATGGTGTAGGGGTATTTCAACAAATTTCTACAAAATCAGCATTGAAAAAGGCGCTAAAGAAAAACCTGCTTTCTGTAGATGGAAAAATTGCAAGTACGGCAACGTTAATAGTAGGTGGTGAGCTTATAGAATATCAATCTATTAAAAAGAACTGTAACAATAGACTTGTTTTGAATCTTGAGGTTGTTTATGAAGATGAATTCTTGGCAGTAATCAATAAGCAGGCAGGAATTTTAGTAAGCGGTAACGGATTTAAAACCGTAGCCAATGCACTAGCCCAAAATTTAAAGAATAGTTCAGCTGTAGATGCTGTTAGTCCGCAACCTTGTCATCGTTTAGATTATGCTACTACAGGTTTGCTTTTGGTAGGCAAAACAAGTAGTGCAATAACGAAGTTGAATCAGTTATTTGAACATAAGAAAATTGAAAAAGAATATTTTGCGGTAACTATTGGAGGTATGGAACTTGTAGGAAGTATACATAGTAATATAGATAATAAACCGGCTAAGTCTTCTTTTGAGGTTTTAGAATCAATTGTCTCTGAACGATTTTCATATCTTAACTTGGTAAAACTTAGTCCGCATACCGGTAGAAGACATCAATTAAGAAAACATTTATTATCTATAGAAAATCCTATTTTAGGTGATGCCACATATTTTTTAACCGGACTCAAATTAAAAGGGAAAGGATTGTATTTACATTCGAAGTCACTTCGGTTTCAGCACCCTGTTATAAATGAAGAAATGTATATTGAATCTAAACTGCCTAAAAAATTCACTAAACTTTTTCCTGGTCAATTAAATTTATAGGAATAGAAAAAGCGCCGTAATGAATTAAATCACTACGGCGCTTTACAACTAACCAACCTAAAAACTTATTTTAATTTCTTCTGCTACTTCTAGTCGCTGAACTTGTTTTTTAACTTGAGCTTCTAGCAGGAGCTTTACTTACTGATCTTGAACTAGAGCTTCTATTTACAGTACTTCTAGACGGACTACTAGTCGCTTTTCTAGATACAGTACTACGTTGAGTTCTTGTATTTGTTGCAGTTCTAGTATTTGCACTTCTGCTAACAGGTTTTTTATATGTAGTAGTACTTCTTTTTACAGTTGTACTTCTAGGTGTACGAGAAACTTCTCTTGTAGTAACCGTTCTATTTGGTGTGCTACGCATTGCAGAACTATTACTTCTTTTTACCGTACCATTATTAGATGAACTTCTTGTAGCTGTTCTACTTTGAGTTGTTCTACCACTATTTGTGTTGTTACGTTTAACAGTAGTTGATCTGTTTACAGTAGCGTTTCTATTTGCTTTTGATGTATTATTAGATGCCAACGTTCTGTTAGTTCTTAAACCGTTATCTCTTTTAGCAACAGTTCTGTTACTTCTATAGTTATTGTTTCTTACCGCAACACGCTTATCATTTCTATAAATAGTAGATCTGTTATTTCTAACCTTATTGTATCTATGTTGATTACCAACATTTACATATGCTTTTCTATAGTTATTTCTGTAAGGACTATAGTAAGAATATCTTACAGGAGTATAATATCTTCTGTATGGGCTATTAAATACAAAGCTAAAACCAACTGCAGGTCTTACAAACCATCTATGAAATGGACGGTAAACATAACTTCTGTTATATATATTGATATACCCTGTGTGGTAGTCATAGAAACCACGATTGTTATAATAAACATTCATGTTACCTACACTACGAACTCTGTTGTTCGCATAATTGATATTTACATCACCAATTTCGCTTACACGACCATAGTAGTCATAAAAGATAGGTACATTCTCTACCTGAATTACTGCACCATAATCATCGTACTGAGCAAATGGACTATAATCGTAACCAGAGTTAAATGTTACTCCGTTTTTTCTTCCCGATACTTGGTTTTCGATATAAAAATCGAATTCACCATCTGGATAAACAGAAAATGTAATTCCGTTTTCTATAAAAATAAATGAGTTGTTGTATGTATAAGTATTGCTGTTTGCAACCTTATCTTCAATAATACCTGTAGCGAATACACCTGTGGTGCTAAAAATAACCGCTGTTAATAGTAGTACTAAGTTTTTCATAATATAAGGTTTAGATCTGCCCCCTTAGGCAGTTGTTCTAAATGTAATTATTTACATTCTCTTAGTGTATTACAAACAGCGTGCCAAAAAATGAAACCCTTAATTATACTAATGATAATCAAGGGTTTATGTATAAATTAAATATTTCGTTTATGGAAATATTTTATTTTAATTTTTCTTTTAGGTAGCTAGCTGTATATGATTTTTTGCTTTTTACCACCTCTTCTGGTGTGCCTTCGGCTAATAGCTGGCCGCCATTTTCACCACCACCTGGTCCGAGATCAATAATGTAATCGGCACATTTTATTAATTCTATATTATGCTCGATGACTACAATTGAGTGTCCTTTTTTAATAAGGGCATTAAATGATTTCAATAATTTCTGAATATCATGAAAGTGCAATCCGGTGGTTGGCTCATCAAAAATAAAGAGTGCTTTATCTTTTGTGCTTCCTTTTATTAAGAACGATGCCAATTTAATACGTTGCGCTTCACCACCAGATAGGGTGGATGATGACTGCCCTAAGGTTACATAACCTAAACCTACATCTTGTAATGGTTTTAGTTTGGTAACAATTTTAGTCTGTTCTCCGGTTTCAAAAAACTGAATAGCATCGTCGATGGTCATATTAAGAACATCATCTATATTGGTATTATTGAAAGTAACTTCTAATACTTCTTTCTTAAACCTTTTACCACCACAAGTTTCACACTCTAAGTGTACGTCCGCCATAAACTGCATTTCTACAGTAATTTCACCTTCTCCTTTACATTTCTCACAACGACCGCCATCTACATTAAAAGAGAAATGTTTTGGTTGGTAGTTTCTAATTTTACTTAGTTTTTGTCCAGCATATAAACTTCTGATATCATCATATGCTTTAATATAGGTAACAGGATTAGAACGCGAAGATCTACCTATTGGGTTTTGATCAACAAATTCTACATGCTTAATATGTTTGAATTTACCTTCTACAGATGTATGCTGGCCAGCTTTTTCACCATAACCTCCTGTTTCTTTTAATATAATAGGATATAGCAGTTTCTTTACCAAGGTACTTTTACCACTACCAGATACTCCTGTAACCACGGTAAGCATATCTAACGGAAAAGTGACATTGATATTTTTAAGGTTATGCTCTCGAACACCTTTAATAGTAATATGGTTTTTAGAAGTTCTACGTTCTTTTGGAACTTTAATCTCCATCTTACCATTCAAATACTGTGCGGTAAGAGATTTAGATTTTAGAATTTCTTTCAATGTTCCCTGCGCCACAACTTCACCACCATGTGTACCAGCCTCAGGACCTATATCAATGACCATATCTGCAGCTTTCATGATATCTTCATCATGCTCTACTACAATTACGGTGTTGCCTAAGTTTCGTAGCGATATTAAAACTTCTATTAAATTTTCGGTATCTCTTGGGTGAAGACCAATACTAGGTTCATCTAATATGTACATAGAACCCACTAAACTACTACCTAATGAGGTTGCCAGGTTTATTCGCTGACTTTCGCCACCAGATAGGGTATTCGATTTTCTATTGATGGTCAAGTAGTTTAATCCTACCTTATTTAAAAATCCCAATCTTGTATTTATTTCAACTAAAAGTCTCTTCGCAATTGTAGCATCATTTTCATTTAGCTTTAGCTCATTAAAGAAAACAATCAATTTTTCAATAGACAAACCTACTAATGATGAAATAGATGCTCCGCCAACTTTAACGTAATCGGTTTCTTGGCGTAGACGTTTCCCATTACAAACATTACATTTTGTTTTACCTCTATATCTAGAGAGCATCACCCTGTTCTGAATTTTATAACTTTTCTCTTCCAACATGCCGAAGAACTTATGAAGACCTATAAAATGCGCATTACCATCCCATACTAATTGCCGTTGGGCTTCAGAAAGTTCAAACCAAGGTTTATGAATAGGAAAATCATACTTGTAAGCAGAGTTTACTAATTGATCACGATAAAAACTCATGCTTTCACCTCGCCAAGGGAAAATGGCATTTTCAAAAACAGATAAAGCAGTATTAGGTACAACCAAATCTTCATCTATACCTATAACATCACCATAGCCTTCACATTTACGACATGCACCATAGGGATTGTTAAAACTAAAAAGGTGAACATTAGGCTCAAGAAAAGTCATGCCATCCAACTCAAACTTATTGCTGAAAGGTCTTTGTTTGCCATCTGCCAATTCTTCAATGATACATTCGCCCTTTCCTTCAAAGAATGCAGTATCTACAGCATTTGCCAAACGATTATAAAAATCTTCGTCGTCTTTGGTGATGATTCTATCAATTACTAAGTCGAACTTTTTACTGATATCTTCAGGAGCTTGATCAATACGAAGAACCTTATCATTATACTTTATTCGGGCATAACCTTGTTTAGAAAATAACTCTAAAGATTTTAGAGCATCTCGGTCTTCGCGAATAACTATTGGTGCTAATAATAAAAGTTTGGTTCCCTCATCATATGTTTTAACATGATTTACGACATCTGTAACGGTATGCTTTTTTACTTCTTTGCCTGAAATAGGAGAGAAGGTTTTACCAATACGTGCATATAATAGCTTTATGTAATCATAAATCTCAGTAGTTGTACCTACCGTAGATCTTGGGTTGGTGGAGTTTACCTTTTGCTCTATGGCAATTGCAGGGGCTATTCCCTTTATATAATCGACCTTTGGCTTGTCTAATTTGCCTAAAAACTGTCTTGCGTATGAAGAAAGACTTTCTACATATCGTCTTTGACCTTCGGCATACAAGGTGTCAAAAGCTAAACTAGATTTACCAGAACCAGACAAACCTGTAATTACAACAAGTTTATTTCTAGGGATTACGACATCAATATTTTTAAGGTTATGCAGTTTTGCACCCTTAATTATGATGTTTTCTTTCGGATTTACTTCGGTGAGTGTAGGCATACAAATATCTAAGGAAACAAAGATACGCTTTGCCTTTTTTCTGAACTAAAAAATGCCGTTTATCTAAAAATAGTAGAAGAAATTTTCACATTATTATAAGAGTATTTATTTTTTTATATCTTTGGGATCTTATAAAAATTCAATTAGCCTATAACGCAACATTACTTTTAAAAGTTAGAATTTAACCATTAGACCCTTATTCATTAGAATCTGGGGCTGCTTTTTAACCCTACAAGTAACGTTATGGTAGTACAAATTGAAGATTCCCAATTAGTAAAAAAATACATTCAAGGAGACGAAAGAGCCATCGAGGCTCTAATTAATCGTCATAATTCTCGTCTTACGGGCTTTATCTATTCTAAAGTAGGTGACCGCGAACTAACCGAAGATATTTTTCAAGACACATTCATGAAAGTTATACGTACCCTAAAAAGAGGTGCATATAATGAAGAAGGTAAATTTTTACCTTGGGTAATGCGTATTGCACATAACCTAGTTATCGATCATTTTAGAAAGCATAATAGAATGCCAATGTATAATAGCAAAGAGAGCTATAATATATTTTCATTATTAGGTGATGATAAGTTGAATGCAGAAAAGCGATTGATCAAAGAACAAATAGATTCTGATTTACTTCGAATGATCAAAGAGTTGCCAGAAGATCAGCAAGAAGTTTTAGAGATGCGTATTTATAAAGATATGAGTTTTAAAGAAATTTCTGATAACACAGGTGTTAGTATTAATACTGCACTAGGTAGAATGCGCTACGCATTAATTAACCTAAGAAAGCTAGTAGAGGCCAATAATATAGTTTTAACGAATTAATAGGTCGCAGGTCGAGTGGATCTACTATCTTCATACATGTGTCGTTCTTTAGATGAACCTAAACAAGACGTAACATGGAAAAATTATACACGAAAGACCAGAATAAGACCAAATTGGTAAAAGCTAAGCCAGAAACAATTCAGTTTTTGCTTTCTTATTCTAAGTCTTTAAATATTACTGAAGTAGACGGATTGCAGTTTGAAAGTAATTTGAACTAGAATAATCCTACAAATATATATAAACCCCTTAGGCATTGCCTAAGGGGTTTTTTGGTTTTAAATGGGTTTAGTTCTGTTATTTACTGCTTGTAGCCAACTTATTACTCGTAAGAGAACTAGGTTTTCTATACTACCTTATATATAGGTATAGTAATGCCGGGCTAATAATAAAGGGCTTTAAGGTCATTTTTACCTTTCCTACATTTCTCTGCCGAACTATCTGAAATTGTATTTATTGTGTAGAAATATACTTTTTCGATGTTTCACATCATAAATACGTGTTTTGACAACATACTTTTTCCTACAGCGACCCTTTTCTCTAGTTTTATATCAGAAATAAGAAACAAACCAATTAACTAAAAGATTTCCCCCGCTTAACCAATTAAAGAAAGTAACTCGTATGAAACTACAAATTGAAGACTCAGAATTAGTTAAAGATTATATCAGCGGTAACGAAGGTGCCCTTGAAATTTTAATTAACAGACACAATCAACGTATTACTAGTTTTATCTATTCTAAGGTTTTAGATAGGGATATCACAGAAGACATTTTTCAAGATACTTTTATTAAGGTTATTAAAACTTTAAAAAGAGGTAAGTATAGTGAAGAAGGTAAATTTTTACCTTGGGTAATGAGAATTTCTCACAACCTAATTATCGATCACTTTAGAAGAAACAAAAGAATGCCAATGTTTGAAGGTAGTGATGACTTCAATATTTTCTCTGTAATTGGGGATGATAAGTTAAATGCTGAAAAACAATTAATAAAAAATCAAATAGATTCTGACCTAAGGCAATTAGTTGAAGAGTTGCCAGATGATCAAAAAGAAGTTCTTTTAATGCGTATCTATAAAGATATGAGTTTCAAAGAAATCTCTGAAAACACTGGGGTTAGCATTAATACTGCTCTTGGTAGAATGCGTTATGCTTTAATTAATCTTAGAAAAATCATTGAAAAAAACAATATAGTTCTTACCAATTAAGATGGTGTAGAAATTAGAATAAACAATATTTCCAAATTTGCGGCGTTATTTTATTGTAACAACGTAGGAAGTATGGAAAAAATTTACTCTAATTACCAAGAACAGACCGGATTTAACAAAGTTTGTCCGAAGACAATCAACTTCTTATTAAGCTATTCACAAGCTTTATTTGAATTTGAATACGAAGATTTAGAATTCGAAACATTTTTGAATTAATAAAAAAGCCCGCAATTAGCGGGCTTTTTTATTTTTATAATAGTCATTTAGTACTGTTTTTCTCCCTATTGTTTTTGTAATGATATCTTTTTCCATATCCCAGCCTCTTGCTGGTGAATATTCACGACCATACCATATTATTTGTAAATGAAGATCGTTCCAAATTTCTTCAGGAAATAATCGTTTTGCATCTTTCTCTGTCTGTACCACATTTTTTCCGTTTGTGAATCCCCAACGATATAGCAATCTATGAATATGAGTATCTACAGGAAATGCAGGTATACCAAAAGCTTGCGATACTACAACACTTGCTGTTTTATGACCTACAGCCGGTAATTCTTCTAAATATTCAAGTTCTTTTGGTACTTGACCATTATGTTTATCAATTAAAATATGAGATAATCCATGAATACCTTTTGCTTTCATGGGCGATAAACCAACAGGCTTAATAATTTCACGTATTTCTTCCACGCTTAATTTAATCATGTCATACGGGTTGTCAGCCTTTGCAAATAGGAGGGGAGTAATTTTATTTACCCTCACATCGGTACTTTGTGCTGACATCAAAACTGCAATTAATAAGGTATAAGGGTCTTTGTGATCTAAAGGCACAGGAATTTCTGGATAAAGCTCTTGAAGCGTAGAAATTGTAAATGCTATTTTTTCGGCTTTCGTCATTAATTGTTTAATTTTGATTGAAAATATTTAAACACAAATTTATAAAACTTCATTTATGAATACGTTAAAAGTTGGTGATAAAGTTCCTTCATTTTCTGCTAAAGATCAAGATGGCAATACTATTAAATTAGAAGATTATGCTGGTAAAAAACTTGTTGTTTTTTTCTATCCAAAAGCAAGTACACCTGGTTGTACGGCTGAAGCATGTAATTTAAGGGATAATTATAAAGAATTACAATCTGAGGGCTATGAACTTTTAGGAGTTAGTGCAGATTCTGAAAAGAGACAGGCAAAATTTAAAGAGAAATATGAATTCCCATTTCCATTATTGGCAGATGAAGACCATACCGTTATTAATGCTTTTGGCGTATGGGGACTAAAGAAGTTTATGGGGCGTGAGTACGATGGCATTCATAGAAAAACCTTTGTTGTAGATGGTGATGGTATTGTTGCCAAAGTTATTGACAAGGTGAAGACTAAAGATCATGCAGCTCAGTTATTAGATTGATGTCTAGTATTTTATAAAATAAAAACGCCCATTTAAAATGGGCGTTTTTTGATGCTACAGTATTAATAACCAAATACTTATTCGGTTTCTTGATCATCTGTTTTTCTAGTAAACAATTGTCTTTTTTTAATAATTTCAGCAATTCCTTCCGGTAGCATTTTTTCCCATCCTTCGTCATTGTTCATTAATTTCTTAAGAACATCTCTAGAGAAAATGTGCATTACTTCTGGTTCGTAATCTATGATGTCCATAACCTTGCCATTGTATTTAAAGAACTTGTATAATTCTTTCATACGTGGGTGAACCTTAACATTATTACTTGTCATTATCTGACCAGTATCTGGATTCTTCATTGGGTATAGATACACCTGTAAATCTTTAAAGAATAATTTACCGAATGCTTCTAGTATACCACCACTTAAATGACGGTAGTATTTTTCGTCGAATATGTCTACCAGGTTATTTACACCCATGGTCAAACCAATTCTGTTTTTGGTATAATTATTAAAGTACTCTACTAATTTATAATATTCTTGAAATTTAGAAATCATAACAGAATGGCCAAGAGAACAAAGCAATTCTGCTCTATCCATAAAATCTTGTTCGTCAATTTCACCAGATGCTTTTAAGTTAGAAAGCGTTATCTCAAAAATAACGATGGTATTGTTTTGATCAACACCTTTATCACGAATGAAAATGTCATAAGACTTTTCAAACATATCTAAGTTTACCCTGGTAACAGGTCTAAAACTTCCACGTAAGGCTAAAATATTCTTTTTGTAAAGTACGGCTGCAGGCAATAGGTTATTACCATCAGGACCGAACATTACAGCATCTGTCATGTCATTTTTAATAAGCTGTAAACTCATTAAGCGGTTGTCAACATCTTTGAAATTAGGTCCAGAGAAGTTAATCATATCAATTTCTAGGGTATCCTTATCTATATGATCATATAGATATTTCAACATTTTCTTTGGCTTATGGTACTTGTAAAATGCACCATATATTAAGTTAACACCAAGAATGCCTAAAGTTTCTTGTTGTAATCGTGCTTCGTTTTGCTTAAAACGAATATGAAGAATAATTTCGTCAAATTCTTTCTGTGTTGGGTCTAATTGATATCTAATACCGATCCAACCGTGACCTTTGTAGCGTTTAGAGAAATCAATCGTTGCTACTGTATTTGCATATGAAAAGAACAATCTGTCTGGGTGGTTTTCACGACTAATACGCTCTTCCATCAATTGCATTTCATAATCAAGCATGGTTTTTAATCTAGCTTGGGTTACATATCGCCCATCTGTCTCAATACCATAAATTGCATCACTAAAATCTTTGTCATAAGCACTCATTGCTTTCGCAATAGTACCCGAGGCACCACCAGATCTAAAGAAATGACGTGCGGTTTCTTGTCCGGCGCCAATTTCTGCGAAGGTTCCGTATATATCCGGATTCAGATTTATACGTAGGGTTTTTGCTTTAATAGAGGGAATATTTTCAAAAACACTATCTCTTTTTAATACCGATGCCATTTTTTACCTGTTTAGCTTTTAACAAAGTTATAAAGAATGGTTGTGACAAAGGGCAATAGCGGTAAAAAAAAGGTATAAGTTTCGGTTATTGTTTTTATTCCCTTTTAAATACAGCGATCTTATAATTTAGAACTACCAATTTTATTAAAAAGGAATTAAATTTGTAACACATGATGAACAAATTACGTGTAACATTTTTAGGAACGGGAACTTCTCAAGGTATTCCGATAATTGGAAGTACGCATCCGGTTTGTTTGAGTGATAACCCAAAGGATAAAAGACTGCGGGTGTCAGTTTTACTTTCTTGGGATGATTATAACTATGTTATTGATTGCGGTCCAGATTTTCGTCAGCAAATGCTTACCCATAATGTTAGACATCTTGATGGTATCATATACACTCATGAACATTCTGATCATACTGCTGGTTTAGATGATATCCGTCCTTTTTTCTTTAGACAAGGTAATATTCCTATTTATGCTCATAAAAGAGTAGTGGAGTCTTTAAAAACCCGTTTTGCCTATATATTTCAGGAAAAGAACAAATATCCTGGCGCACCAACAGTTGATATCAATCTAGTAAATAATAACGAGCCATTTAAGATTGGTAATAGCGAGGTTACGCCTATTAATGTCTTGCATAACGAACTTCAGGTCTTTGGCTTCAGATTGGGAGATTTTACGTATCTCACAGATGTAAAATCGATTGAACCGAAAGAAGTAGAGAAAATAAAAGGCTCTAAAGTTATTGTGGTTAATGCATTAAGACTAGAGCCCCATATTTCTCATTTTAACTTAGAAGAGGCACTTGCTTTTATAAAAGAAGTTAACCCAGATAAAGCATACTTAACACATATTAGCCACTTACTTGGTTTTCACGAAGAAGTAGAAAAAATACTGCCAAAAAATGTACATTTGGCATTCGATAATCTAACAATCACTATTTAACTATGAAGAGCAAAATATACCTTTACTTATTTCTATTTGTATCCTTAATCTGTTTATACCTAGTGGTTAGCAGTGGTAATATGACCAAAGCTAATGCTGAAACAATTACAAGGTTAGAAAGTAAGGTTGAAAATTTGAAAGACTCTGTTCAAAGATCTTCTTTGAAGGTGCTTGATATGCAGTATTTCTCTTTAGAGAACAATGACGATGCACTTGCATATTTCGAGCATTTAAATTTGAACGATCCTGCAGCTTATGTTGCCGATAAATTATTGGAAACCAATGCTCAAAAAGGTGACAATCCTTTAGTTCCCTATGAAGGAATGCAGAACGATTTTAAAATTAATAAAATCAAAGTATTAAATCATAAATGGATACTTACCGACTTTTCTGATGGTAAATATTGGGGTGAGCTATTGATCAAGTATGAATTAAAAGATGATCTAGGTGTAGATTTCACCTTAATTGATCACTTATTATATACCCAAAGCAACTAGATTTTATCTGAAATCCATTTTTTAAGAGAATAGAAGTTCTGCGGTGCAATACCATGACCTGCAGGAAATTCTTCATAGACATGTTTTATACCTAAGGTTGTCAATAACTCGGGTGCTTTTCTTGCCCAATCTACCGGTATCACTTGATCCATATCGCCATGGGAGCAATAGAAATTAAGGTTGTCAAAATTATTATCCTTATAAGAATCAATTAATATATCTTCATTAATATATCCGCTTAAAGCGATGATATTCTTTACTTTGTCAGGATATGATAAGGCTACTGCATAACTTAGAATGGTACCTTGACTGAAGCCTAAAAGGTTGACATTATTTTCATCTAACCCATAAGTAGAACAGGCTTCATCAATGAAATTTTTGATTTTGTCACGAGATTCAATAGCTTGATCATCATCGCTCCATTTTCCTTTTTCATCATCAAAATTAATAGCGTACCATGCATAACCATAAGGCTGTAAAATATAAGGAGCACGAACGGCTATTATACATAATTCTTCTGGTAATTCTGGTGCGAAAGAAAATAAATCTTCTTCATTACTACCGTAACCATGCAGCATAAAAAGTACAGGTGGTTTTTTATCGGTTAAGCTAGAAGGTCTAATAATGTGTTCTAAAGATAGGGGAGCTGTTGTCATTATATTATTTTATAAAAGTGAACCATTTTTGAAAGTAAGGTCCCAAAACGGGAACCGCTTGTTCTTTGTTAGCCAATAGGCCTAAAAATGCGTAAAACCAAAGTACGATATAGAATATATAAAGTCCATAAAAGCCATACTCATTACCCCATTGTGCATTTAATATGGCAAAAGCAAGAAAGACAATATGAAGTCCGAAAGCCTGTCTTGTATGAAAACGAGCAAAATTGTGTTTGGGATCGGCATTCATACTAATCGCAATTAGTGCTCCTACAATTGTAAGGTAGGCCACAATGGCGGTTTTTTTTCCGGGTATTTCGGGAACTTTCTCCATGTTACTTATTTAATACTAATTGATTATTTGCAATAGACCCAATTACTTTACCTTTCATTGGTTTGCCGATTGCGATGGAGTTTTTACTTGAGCTAAAGATCTGATCTTCTGAAAATTCATAAGCGTCATCTGTAGTAAAAAGAGAAAGGTTTGCTGGTTGCCCAACTTTTAATTCTGGCTCTTTCATTCCGAAAACTGATCTTCCTTTTGTAAGCAGTTCAATGGAGTCTTCAACACCTAATAGTTCGTTCAACATACCGAAGGTACTTTCTAGACCTATGGTGCCAAAATCAGCATTGTCAAATTCCACATGCTTCAATTCTACATTCAATGGTGTGTGATCAGATGTTACAAAATCTATAGTGCCATTTTTCACTCCTTTTTGAAGTGCTTTTATATCTGCTGCCGTTCTCAGTGGCGGCATTACTTTATATTGAGTGTCAAAATCTTCTAAGGCACTATCGGTAATAACAAGGTTGTGAGCAGCTACACTACAAAAAACCTGTAATCCTTTTTTCTTGGCATCGCCTATCAGTTTTACAGAACTTGCTGTAGAAATGGTTGGTATAAATAATTTACCGCCGGTATATTCCAAGATAAATAAATCTCTCGCTATCTGTAATTCTTCCGCTAAGGTGGGTATCCCTTTTAAGCCTAATTTGGTGCTGGTAATACCTTCATTTACAATTCCTTTTCCAGATATGCTTTTATCCAACGGAAAAGAAAATACGAGTCCGTCAAAATTCTGAGCGTACTGCAATGCAATTTTTAATAGGTTGGCATTTTCCATCGGGTGCTTGTAGTCATAAAAGCCTAATGCACCTGCATTCTTCATGTCATAAAGCTCTGCGAGTATTTCGCCATCACCTTTAACAGTTAGGTTGCCTAAAGGGTGCAAACCTGTTAATTGATCTTTGGCTGCACTCTTTAAATACACAATATCAGAAGCTGAATCTGGTTTAGGATAGCTACTTGTATTTAAGATGACATCTGTAAATCCGCTTTTGGCAGCGGTTAACAATCCGTTTTCAATAGTTTCTCTCTCTTCATACCCAGGCTCACCAAAACTAACGCCGCTATCAAACCATCCTAAAGAAACATGTAAGTTCTTTATATTGATAACCTTTGTTTTACCACTTGGTTCAATAGTAGTTTCAATGGCATCAATAACTCCGTTTTTAATAAGAATATCCCTTTTCTTTAAATGAAGACTCTTTGCGTTTCCATTTACTACCGTAACTGATTTTAAAAGTATATTCATAGGGTTGTGGCTGATTCGTTACTAGTTTATTTTAAGAATCTTTGAAGTAGCGTTTCTATTAAAACAAATGCCAATGCTAAAATAGCAAACCATTTCCAAAACTCGTTTATGGTATTGTTTTTTTGACTTTCTAAAAAGAAATTTGAGAGTGATGTATCGCTGTTATTTTCTGGTAAAGGAGTGTAAATTAATGCACTCTCTTTTCTGTTATTATTAAAACTGATGTGTCTAATATTTTTCTCATTGTACATAATTTTATAGATGCCAGCTTCTTTAGGGTTCTCTATAAAATTGACCTGTACTTTTTTGGGTAGTACTCGCTGTTGCGGTATAAACTCATTGGTTTCGTTGGCGATTTTAATGATATCATCTTGTTGTAGGGTAATCGGTAATTCTATTTCAACGTCAGTGCTAATAGTTGCATACAGTGGCGGTAGCTTTAAACTGTTCATACCCATATTGTAGAAGGCAGGTACTATTAAGGGTGAATTTTTAAAATTTGAATTATCGCTACTGATTGCTGCTGTAAAAAAATAGCCATTTTTATTACCTATTAAAAATGGTTCTTTATTTTGAAAAGAAAGTGCTGTTGGTGCTTTGGAGTTTATTTTAAAATATTTTTTTACAGTTGGAAATTGAAAATCGTTAACCTTCTTATCAAACACATTCATAAACAATGGATGTGCTGTCTTTACATCTGAAATTGCAATCTCTTGTGATACTGCGTTTAAGTATTTGCTATTAAAATATGCGGATGCTAATTCGTTATAAGAAGCTATGTCACCATCAATTGACGGAATTAAAACAAAACTACCGCCATTAGCGCTCAATGATTTAAGCGCTGTAATAAGTGAGCTAGGTATTTTTTGAATCTCGTTTAGTATCACCAAATCTTGATTCTCTATAGTACTATAGTTTAATCTTTCTAAAGTACTTGCAATAAAGTCAAAATCATCTTCGGTATAAATACGAGATAAAAAGTTTGCCGAAGAACTGCCAATTGCCAATACCTTAATTTTTGATTTCTTGTCAATGTTAAAGAAGAATTGATTGTCATAATCCAAGCCGGTATCTGTGATGGTTACCTTTCCTAAAACCATATCGTTGGCGTTGATGGTAAACGCGACTTCAGCGGTACCACTAGTATCAAATTTTGCTGATGTTTTAGCGATTAGGTTGTTATCGTTGAATAAAGAAACAGGTATAGTTTCATCTTTAGCATTGGTAGACAGTTGGGCTACCAATGTTATATTGTCATTAGAACGTTCGGCAATAAAAACAGAATCAATAGACGTATTAGTAATTGATGCGTTAGATGGTTTTATGTACTGAATATTGATATTTTTTGTAGAATCAGCCTTGCTAAGGTCTCCCATACGTTGCTGGAAATCTGAAATAACCACTAGGTTTTTTTGAGAAGCAGCATTATCGCTGAAATAGGTATTTCCTTTTAAAATAATTTCGGCAACACCCAATTGGTCGGCAGCCACGGTAAGATTCAATAACTCGTTTTGAATATCTTTTACTTCAACATCTTTAAACACCTGCTTGTTGGTGAATAAGGTAAACTGTTGGTCGTTGGGTATATATTTTATGAAATCTTGTATCGTATTTTTTAAGAGATTGCCGTTTTCAATTTGCCCATTCATACTAAAAGAATCGTCTAGGTAGAAAACAGTTTCTTTTTCTTGAAGTGCTGCATTGTTGGCAATAAACGGCTGAGCAAATGCTATTACTAAAGCTGCTAATAATCCCATTCTAGTAAAAAGTAATAACCACTTTTTTAATGTGCTGCTTTTTCTAGATTCAGAAACTACTTGTTTTAAGAACTTTACGTTGGTAAAGGGTGTTTTCTTAAATCGGCGTAATTGAAAAAGATGAATAATGATAGGAATGAGTAGTAGTAAAAGACCCCAAAGAAGTTCTGGATATTTAAATTGCATTCCTGATTTTGCTTATGCCAAAGATAATTATTTTGAAATTAGAAGCCTGTGAGAATGCAACTATTATTTTTATGAAGATTTGTTAGCAAAACAAAAAATAATCTACAGCGGGTTTTAAATTCAATTCCTTAAGAAAAGAGTTGATGCTTATCTGGTCTTCTTCATTGGCTACGGTAACAATACACTTAATTTTTTCTGTATTTTGAAGAACTGAGTAGTGTTCAAGTCGTACGCCATAAATATCTTTACCTATTTTCTTTTCATTATCGCAAACCCAATGAAAGGGAATATTCTTTTCTACGAGCGAGTTGGCAATAGTTTTTCCCTTTTTACCAGCGCCCCAAACCACTAAATTGTCATTTGATTTGAATTCTAATTTTAAAAAGTAATGCAGTTTTATATCTAAAAAGTAATTCTGTGCATAGTGTTCGCTAGTTCGCGATGTTCTGTTATAGTAATCTCGCCAATAGTGCAGGGTAGTGGAGTAGGGTATACATTTTAAACCGTATTCATAAAATCGAAAAGCAAGGTCGTAATCTTCAGGATAACGGTTTGGCGTAAACGCTCCGCATTTGTCAAAGTCTTCTTTATGTACCATCCAACAGGGCGATGGTATTACGCACTCTTTATATATCTCTTTAAAATTTTCTCCGGTAGCGGTAAGCTTGTTGAGCCATTTCTCATAGCGATCGTAACCATCGTTTACGCCCGCTTTAGAAAAATACTTCACCTTTCCAACTGCGAGAGTTCCTAGACCTTCATTTAATAAAGAATCGACCATTACTTTAATGCGGTCTTCGGTCATATGGTCATCGGCATCCATTCTTGATATAAAATTGCCGCTGCTATGTCTGTATGCTTTTCTAAGGGCTGTTATGATGCCTGATTTTTCATTAGAGAATATTTTAAACCGATTATCTTCAGCAGCAAATCGGTTTGCAATTTGTAAGCTGTTGTCACTAGAATTATCGTTTACTGCAATGACTTCCCAATTTTTATAGGTCTGATTTTGGATGGATTTCAGACATTCTTCAAAATAATCTTTAACATTCTTAAACGGAATCAATATGCTTACTAGCGAATTTACCATTGCGGCAAGGTAATAAATAACTGAATTTCAACCTTTTCATTTCCTTTGAAAAGTATAGAAATAAATGAGTTGAAAAATAATTAAGAAAAGGCTTTAATAGATAAGAAATCCTTTATATATTTGCACCCGCATTCAGGGAATACCTGATGAGGCACTCAGGAGAAATGGCAGAGTGGTCGAATGCGGCAGTCTTGAAAACTGTTGAGGGTCACACCTCCGGGGGTTCGAATCCCTCTTTCTCCGCTTAGAGCAAAGCTCAATATCTTTTGATATTGAGCTTTTTTCTTTTACGACATGTTGAAAACATAGTTTTCATAAATGGAGTGAAAGAAAAAAGACCTAAAATTGTTTTTGCAATTTGAGCTTTATTATCAGGTTCTGAGGTTGAGGGATGCATATTGTGAATGCCTGTTTGTGATATTAAGTATTCTTTATATAAAAAATGCTATCCTCAAAAATTGCTTAATAAGCTAATTTCTCTCTTTAGTATTAAGTCTTTCTTATTTAAGTATAATTCAGTTTTTAATCTATTGGAAAGCCAGTGGTTTTAATTTTGTTTAATATATTTTCCATTTAATTAAACAAATTTGTAATTTTATCCCTTATTAAGAAATTATACTTTTTAAAAGTTTTCAAATTATTTAAAAAGAAAACAGACAAATAAAATTTACAGGTAAAGTCCATGGATATTAAATCATTCAATAGTGTAGAATTAGATCGTATTATAGAGATGGCTTGGGAAGATAGAACACCTTTTGAGGCCATATTGTTTCAGTTTGACTTACCTGAAAAAGATGTTATCAAAGTAATGCGCGGCAATCTAAAAGAGTCTAGTTTTAAACGATGGCGTAAAAGGGTTAATAGTGGTACAAGTCAAAAGCATTTAAAAAAGCGTAGTTCAGAAATCTCACGATTTAAATGTTCACGGCAAAGAGCTATTTCGGGTAATAGAATAAGTAAGCGTTAAATTTATTTAATAGGTTCTTAAACTAGTATTTCAATTAGCTATTAGATTCTTATAACTATTAATTGTCGCTACATATTTAAGGTGTACAAAAAATAGGATGTAGCTATTTCTTCTTAAGTAAATAAAAATTAAATTAATCTTGCGCAAAACAAAACTGAACATTGTATGGTTGAAACGTGATTTACGCTCACAAGATCATGAACCTTTACTTCATGCAGAAAGAGCAGGTATTCCATATATAATTATCTATCTATTTGAACCATCTCTAATTCAATACCCAGATACAAGTTTAAGGCATTTACAATTTATTTATAAATCTATCTTAGCTTTAAATTTAACCTTAAAGCCATATAATAGAAGTGTTACGCTCTTTTATGGTGAAGTCGAAAGTGTTCTAGAATACCTTAACAATCATTTTGAAGTTAATTCACTTTTTAGCTATTGCGAAAGTGGAATCAAATTATCATGGCAGCGAGATAAAAAAGTAAAAGAAATTTGTAGTAAATACAGTGTAATTTGGCACGAATTTCAACGTGACGGTATTTTAAGGGGTATTAAAAATAGAGAGGATTGGAGTAAACAATGGCACTTGAAAATGCATCAACCTATAATTAGAAATAAGTATTCGGTATCTGATTTAGAGCTATTAAAACATCCCTTTTTATTACCAGAAGAGTTTAAAACTAATTTAGAAAAAACCAATAGTAATTTTCAACCTGGAGGCGAACAGAATGCTTTACGATATTTAAAATCTTTTGCAAGTACAAGGGGTAGTAATTATCAGAAACATATTTCTAAACCAACAGAAAGTAGAAAAGGGTGTAGCAGATTATCGCCATATTTAGCCTGGGGAAATATAAGTGTAAAACAAGCATTTCAATTTATAGGTACCCACCCGAACGGAACAAAAAATAATCAAGCATTTTCAGCCATGTTAACTAGATTATTTTGGCACTGCCATTTTATTCAAAAATTTGAGGTAGAATGTAGCTATGAAACAGCGTGTATCAATAATGGTTATGAACTTTTAAAGCATAAAAAAAATGATTCCTTTATTAAAGCATGGAAGTTAGGGGTAACAGGTTATCCTTTAATTGATGCTTGTATGCGAGCTGTAGAACAGACTGGGTGGATAAATTTTAGAATGAGGGCAATGGTAGTTTCATTTTTTACACTTAACCTAGATCAAGATTGGAGAGAAGGCACCTATCATTTGGCTAGACTATTTTTAGACTATGAACCAGGTATTCATTATCCTCAATTTCAAATGCAGGCCGGTACAACTGGCATTAATACAGTACGTTTATATAATCCGGTAAAGAACTCTCAAGAACATGATGCTGAAGGTGTTTTTATAAAAAAGTGGGTTCCAGAACTTGCAAACGTTCCAATTGTGCACATTCATGAACCATGGAAAATGACAGTTTTAGAACAATCGTTCTGTGAAGTTATAATTGGCGAAGATTATCCATTACCAATTGTAGATTTACAAGAAAGTGCACGGGTTGCAAGAGAAAAAATTTGGGAACATAAAAACCATCCTGCCGTTCAAAAAGAAAAATACCGTCTGCTGAAAACTCATGTAAATAATTCAAAGACCGATTTAAGGTGAAAATGCATAATATTGACAGACTTTTGCCGTAATTAAGTTTTAAATTTTGTTTATTAATTTTACACTTTTTACATTCTAAATAAATAGGCATTCTATAAAAAGTATAACCGTCCAAAGTATAGTTCTTGACCAATTCTTTTGAACTAGTGATAAGAGTACTTTATCGTCAAATTGATTAATGGTAATACGGTTGTGTAGTGGTACAAATTGTAACATTGTAATCACCCAAACAAAGATTATTAAAATTAGTTTTAGTAACTGATAGGGTTCGGTTTCTGTAATATAATGGTATATCGATAGTGTTAATTGAACAACCATCAACGGACCAACGATATAGGCAATTAACCTAGTATATTTTTTATGCCATAAGACTAGGTTCTTATGATTGTAAAACGTATAACTCGGATAAATGATTAATTGCACTATCCAAATGAGTACTACTAATCCGAAATCAATAAGTATACCTAGTAGATTAATTGACATTATAAATGCTTGATAATTTTTGAACTAAAAGGTTTCGTTATGGAATAAAAATAATCAACTAAGTTCCCTTCTTTGTTTATCAAGTATTTTTGAAAATTCCACCTTACAGTAGAATTGGTTTTACCATTCTGTTCTTTATCAGTCAACCATTGATATAATGGGTGCTGTTTGCTACCTTTTACATCTATTTTTTCTGTGAGTAAAAAATTTACGCCATAATTACGCTCACAAAAAGTTTTAATTTGAGAACTATCACCAGACTCTTGTCCTCCAAATTGATTACAGGGGACTCCTATGATGGTTAGATTTTTATTGGTATCACTTAGTTTTTGTAAATCTTTATATTGATTGGTGAAGCCACATTCTGAAGCCACATTTACAAATAGAATATAGTTGCCAATAAATTTAGAAAGGTCAATCGATTTGCCCTCAAGAGAATTTATTTTTATGTCGTAGATAGAAGTTTTGGCTATTATGTTTTTTTCGATGGGAGCGGTTTTTGCTTTTTCTATTTTTTCATTGACTTAATTTTAAAAGAAATTATCGGATACTAAGTGCCCTATTAGTTGTGCTGAGAATAGCTAGTATTCATGAATTTTAAAATAACAGTATTTACTATTTTTGAATTTCCCAATTAACATTGATAAACTCTTCTTGAACATGAACTAAGCATTTTAATGCAAAAATATATCAATAAATAAGTTACTATTCCTTTTATACTTTTTAACTTTTTTTTAAAAGCATATAACTTAATGCCATTCTTTTAAGAATGGTATTAAGTTATATGCTATATCAGTTCATCTGTTCAGTTTACGCTAATTATTTATGTAAAAGCTTTTTCTCTGCACTTGCCACTATAGTTCTAAGTTCGAGTAAGCTTTTTTAATTTAAATAATTTTGTAATTCTGCAATCTTACTTGATGTATTAAATACACCTCCATAAAAAGAAGTTACTGTAGCAGAAGTATCATCTTTAATACCACGTGACGAGACACATAAATGCTTAGCGTCTATTATTACGGCTACATCTTCAGTTTCTAAAATTTGTCTTAGCTCAGCAGCGATTTGATTTGTTAATCTCTCTTGTACTTGTGGTCTCTTGGCATAATATTGAACAATTCTATTAAGCTTTGAAAGTCCGATTACCTTACCAGAAGAAATATATGCGATATGGGCTTTACCTATAATCGGTACAAAGTGGTGCTCACAGTTCGAATAAAAGGTTATATTTTTTTCTACCAGCATTTGATTGTACTGATATTTATTATCAAATAAGGCTACTTTAGGTTTATTGGCAGGGTTTAAACCTGAAAAGATTTCATCTATATACATCTTAGCAACACGATTAGGTGTTCCTTTCAAAGAATCGTCTTGAAGATCTAGTCCCATAACATCCATTATTTGTGAGAATAAATCTGCTATTTTATCCTATTTTTCTTCGTCAGATATTTTAAATGCATCTGATTTCATAGGAGTTTCAAGACCTGTGTAAATATGATCATCACCGATTTCCTCTTCTGAAAATCCATTTAATTTGTTTTCTTTAATAAGGGTATTCAACATAGTTTCTTGGTGTTTCATAGAGTTTAATCTTTAACTCTAAATTTGGTTCAATCTCAGTTTTTAAAATATCGTAAATAACTATTGCTATATTTTCAACAGTCGGGTTAAGGGTTTTAAATTCTTCAGTGTCTAGATTTAGATTTTTATGGTCAAATCGATCTAAAACTTTTTCTTCAATTAAATCAGATAAAACTTTGGTATCTATCACGTAACCTGTATCCTTATTACAAAACCCAATTACTTTTACTTCAAGTTCGTAGTTGTGTCCATGATAATTTGGGTTGTTACATTTTCCGAAAACTTCTTTGTTTTTTTCATCGCTCCAATTTGCATTGTGCAATCTATGTGCTGCATTAAAATGTTCACATCTTACTAAGGCTAGTTTATTCATTTTTTAAAGAAAAGTTTTTTAAAAATTTAATGTGATAAAGGTATTTAATTTTGTTTAAGTAATTGTGTTAAATATTAAACAAAATTTATATTTATTGCAACGTATGAAGGTTGGGTGATGTTCGAAGCCAAATTTTTGATACCATCTTTGTGGGTTGAAAACATAGTATTGATTAATGAAGTGAAGAAAACAAGATTAGAATTGTTTTAAAAATTTGGACTTTATTGTAGATTGTAGAGATAGAGGGATGTACAAAGTGAATTCTTTTTAGCTCTTTAATATCCAAAATAAAAACTCATTTAATCTTCAAGGCTATATTCCACGCAACAAAATTTTACCACTATTATATTATATTTAGCATATCAAAAGTAACATGCGCCTTATATTTGCTGCTGTTAAAACAACTTCTCTTAGATAGACTATGACAAAAGCCAAAATTCATGATAGGGAAAAAGAACGCCTTGCACTTCTTAATTCATATTCCATTTTAGACACATTGCCTGAAAAAGATTATGATAACCTTACCAAACTAGCGGCTGAAATTTGTCAGACACCAATTTCATTAATTACACTTTTAGATGATAAAAGACAGTGGTTTAAATCTAATTACGGTCTAGGAGTTTCTGAAACACCTATTGAAGATGCCTTTTGTGCGCATGCTATTACGGGTAGTGACCCCATTTTTACGACTGAAGATGCTCGTGAAGATGAACGTTTTCATGATAACCCTTTAGTAACGGGTGATCCTAATATAGTTTTTTATGCTGGTATTCCTCTAAAGAATGCAAGTGGTTTGCCTTTAGGTACCTTGTGTGTTATTGATAACAAGCCTAGAAAATTAACAGATAGTCAAAAAGAATCTCTGAATATTTTGTCTGAACAAGTTATTAACTTGTTGGAGCTTAGAAAGAATAAATTAGAGCTTGAAAGGGCACATAAAAAGTTGAAGAAATTCTCTAAAAAATTAGAGAAAAAAGTTTTTCAACGTACCAATCAATTAGAAATCAAGACTATAAAGTTAGAGTTGATGATAAATGATTTGGCTTCATTCAACCATATTTGTAGTCACGATTTGCAAGAACCGCTGCGTAAAATACAAATGTTCATTTCTCAAATTAGTGATAATGAGTTTCATAATTTATCTACTGCAGGTAAACATAAATTAGAACGAATTGATTTATCTGCGGCTCGTATGCGTAATCTAATTCAAGATTTACTAGTTTATGGAGGAACCGAAACAATAGATAACAGTTTAACAACGGTCTCTTTAAAAAAGTTGGTTTTAGATGTAAAAGATGTATTAAGTGAAGAGTTAAAGGAACATAAAACAGCACTTAAAATTTCAAAAGATTGTGATGTTACGGTTAGACCAATACAGTTTAAGCAGTTGTTATTTAATCTATTTACAAACGCTATTAAGTTTACCAAAAACGAAGAGAAGCCTGTAATTAAAGTATCAGGTAAAGTTGTGCAAGGTGAAGATTATCCTCTTTTACAATTAAATTACGACAAGCAATATTCTCATATTATTGTAACTGACAATGGTATTGGTTTTGACCAGAAATATGAAAGTAAGGTTTTTAAGATTTTTCAACGATTACATAGCGACGAAGAATATCAAGGCACCGGAATAGGACTCGCCATTGTAAAACGCATTGTTACTACACATAACGGACATATTACTGTGGAAAGTTCGCTTGGTAATGGTGCAGTTTTTGAACTATTTATTCCCCTTGCAGTTAAAGCGATTTAAAGTATTCTTTTACTTCTTTTATATGTTTTTCTTTAGATGCGGTGCTCAACCAACTCGCTTCAAAACCATTGATAGCCAGTTGCTCTATTTGTGCTAAGCTTAAATTAAGCGCTTTCGCAGTTTGGTAGTAGTTCTCGTTCATATAGCCACCAAAATAGGCAGGGTCGTCTGAGTGTATAGTAGCCACAATTCCCTTATTAAGCATTTTAGCAACGGGATGTTCTTCCATTTTCTGTATCACTTTTAGGGCTACATTACTGGTAGGGCATAAGGTTAAAGCAATTTTGTCATCAACCAATCTTTTAACCAAAGCTTCGTCCGTTAAACAACGATTACCATGGTCTATACGTTCTACGTTTAAAATATCTAAAGCTTCCCAGATGTAATCTGCCGGACCTTCTTCCCCTGCATGAGCAACAAGTTTATACCCTTGTGCAGCAGACGCTTTAAATACTTTTTCAAATTTACTTGGCGGATTTCCCATTTCTGAGGAATCTAATCCAACGCCATCGATAATGTCTTTAAACGGTAACGATTCTTCTAAGGTTTTAAAAGCGTCTTCTTCACTCAAATGACGCAAATAGCTCATGATGAGTTTGTAAGATATATTTAATTCATTTTTTCCTTTTTCTAAAGCGCGGTGAATTCCTTTTATCACAACATCAAAAGCTACACCTCTTTCGGTATGTGTCTGTGGGTCAAAAAACACCTCTACGTGTTTTACATTTTCACTGTGTACTTTGGTTAAATATGCCCAGGTTAGATCAAAGAAATCTTGCTCATGTAACAGTACTTGCGCACCTGCATAATAGATATCTAAAAACTCTTGAAGGTTATTGAATTTGTATGCTTCTTTAACCGATTCAATAGATTCGTATGGTAACGTAATGTTGTTTCTCTTTGCAATCTCGAACATTAATTCTGGTTCAAAACTCCCTTCTAAATGTAAGTGAAGTTCTGTTTTTGGAATGCCTTGAATTATTCTCTGTAGTTCTGATGATTGCATATTATTGATTTTTAAAAATAGGTAAGCCTTTGACTTTATTAAATGTTATTATTTATAGAATATACCAAATATAAGAGTAGTAAAAAGTAGTTAACCTTACAATACGTACTTATTAAATATATCTTCGAGCTCTTTTTCTGGGTCGATACTGAGTCCAGATCGGGTAGTAGAGCTTTGTATGACTGTACTTCTGCATGCTGTTAACCAACCAAATCTATCAGGTAAATCTAACTTTCCTATTGGTCCGCCAGCTTCCTTTCCTTCGCAAATCAATTTCCAGGCTTTTAGATAATCATTTAGTATTTCATATTCTATTTCCGGCGAAAATGCTTTTAATTTATCCTCATTAATATCATATTTAATATCTAAAAATTTTGTTCGTTTACAGAATAAAATAACTCCGACATTAAAGAACTCTTCTCGTTCTACTTTGGGTACGATCCTAACTATCGCAAATTTGAAGGTATGTCTATCTTGCATCTTCCGCTTCTTTAACTAAAACATCGATTATAGACAGCTTAGTGGTTATAAATTTAATATAGGCTGCTCTTTTCTCATCTGCGTTTAATATATCAGATTCGCTCGTCAACCAATCTTTAGGTATGTTATTTACAATCTCTGTTATTTTATCTAGTGTGATTAATTTTTGAATTTCTGCAGCAGCTTCTTCTAGGGCAGTGGCTTGTTGTAAAAGCACATGGTCTTTTATAAACGGAAATGTTCTGGTAAGGTGACTCGCCCAAGTTTCCCAATTATGGTGAAAGTAGAAACTTGCTCCGTTATCTATCACCCATAATTCATTATGCCAATATAATAGATTTGCATTTTTAGCCGTACGGTCAATATTGCTTATTAAACTATCTAAGACCACAACCTTTGAAGCTGTCATGGCATCTGCCGTAGAAATTAAAGGATCGAAAGTTATAGCGCCAGATAAAAAGTGTAAACCAAGGTTTAGCCCTACGCTAAACTTCAATAAATCTTGAATTTCTTCATCGGGTTCGGTCTGTCTAAAAGAATCTTCTAAGTTCATAAATACCAACTCAGGTACTTTTAAACCGATTGTACGCGCCAATTCGCCACCAATGAATTCAGAGATAAGTGATTTTTCACCTTGTCCAGAGCCTCTAAACTTCAGTACATACAAAAAATCATCATCAGCTTTTACAATAGCAGGCATAGAGCCGCCCTCTCGCAAGGGCTGTAAATATTGAATAACATCTACTGTTCTAATATCAAGTGTATTCATACTGCTAAGATATAGTTTGTAGTGATATCTATACTCTTGCCTATCTAAATAACATCTATAACTTTTTCTAAAATATAATGCGTGCCGCCAACAATTACAGCCATTAAAGAAATAATTACTAAACGAAAAAGAGCTGCTTTGCTATTGTCTTTGAGTTTGTTGTTCAAATAAAAAACATCTAGTAGAATGAATATAAGTGCTATTATAAGCCCAACGGTTGAACCAACTTGTACTAAAGCCCATTCATATATCATACTTGTAAACGAGAATTTTTCATCGTCAGATTTTGGTGGCGCACCCAAAACTATGCGCATGTGCAGAAACCCTAAAAGTATAGCTACAATAAACCAGCCGAGGTAATTTAGTATTCGTTTTACCATATATGGTTAACGTTTTTTGACTCGCTTTGTATTACTCTACTTCATTTTCAAGTGGAGAAATCATTATATGTGCTCTGTGCGTACCAGGATTCATAATCCAAGGGTGATTGGGTGCAGACGGAGTTTCTGGTAGGCCAATTGATGCTGATGTTGCAAAAGGAGTGTATATCACATAACGAAGCTTTGCACCATCAACTTTAGAGGTTTCTACATCATAAGCTCCATTTGGCCCGTAGTAAATGTGTAATGCAGAACCGGGAGTAATTTTAATTTCACCAGATTTTACTTCAGCTTCTCTAATTGCGAAAATTTCATCTGCAGATTTGCCTTCGGCACGTAAAGCCCTACCTCTTGCCATAAATGCGTCTAAATCTTTATGGTAACAAGCAGCGTTGAAACCATCTTTCTTTGGGTCATCTGCAAGTACAATATATTCGCTATCACCTTCTTTTAAAGTTACAAACTCACCAGCCATATTATAACCAATTACTTTACTTGTAGCTCTACTTTCTGCAGGTGCTGCCATTAATGCCGTAGCAATAAGGTCTTCATCTGTTTCTATGGTTTTTAATTGCTTTTCAATTTTCGCAACGGCTTCTGTTGTTGTGTCTACATCTGTGCTTTCTGCAGATGTTGATTTAGATTTATCTGATGAATTACAAGAAACTAATAATGCAGCGAAAAGGAATGTAGAGAGTAGATATTTCATAGTTTATGGTTTTTAGTTTAAGCTTTTTTAATATTCAAAGGATTATAGAATACTTTTAAAATTACGCAATCCTTTTTTATAAAATATAACTGAATGTTTCAAAAGGGTAATTAAAACTCAACGTTGCGTATATTTTCTTCTGGTACGTATAAATTGATATCTAAAATCATCATAAAATAAACTACCCAATAAAATTAGTGCACCAACAATGAGTGCATTCAATTTTAAGTTGAGTTGCAGGTACAGAAATCCACCAATGATTCCGCCAAGAAAGAAGAAGCAAATTATGTAAAGACGGAGTTTAATAGTAGATTTTAATTTTTCTCTATTTGGGTGCCTTTCTGGAAAAAATAATTGTGACAACTCAATACCTAAATCTGTAAATAGTCCCGTTAAGTGTGTTGTTCTTACTACTGCATTTGAAATTCTTGTAACGAAAGAATTTTGGAGCCCCATAGCAAAGAGTAGCGCGCAGATAATTAAATCTGGATAAGTGATTTCAAAAGCATCACTATAAAGCGGTATGGCTATTAGAATTAGACATTCAATTATAGTAGGTAATACAAAAACATTTAATTTTTTATTCTTTCTAAATTTTTCAATCAGAAAGCTAGAGAAGAACGACCCAGAGAGAAAAGAAAAGATATATAAAAAATAAACAGTGCCTTTCCAGAATTCTAAATTAGCAACATCGTTCATGAAAAGTGCAAAATGCCCAGTAACATTGGTAGTTAGTTGGTTATAAGCCAAAAACCCCGTTACATTTACAATGCCCGCTACAAAAGATAAAATAGTGGCAATTTGCAGATTGTGCTTTAATTTTCTGCTTTTGCCTTGATGTCTAAACATTCCGTTTATAATTAAATCGGTACTAGAAAACGAGACTAATAGCAATAACTATATTCACTTCATGTACTAAAAGCGGAGAACTTTTAATGAAGTAATTGTACTAATCAGCAAGATTTCTGTGAATACAAAGGTAATTAAATCGAAAGTTAATTACTGTTGTTTTACTGTAAATCAACTTTTATCAATTCATTATAAACAAGTTAATATGACTTTACTGAAAATTTATTCTAAAACCCATCAAGAGCTGCAGATGAAGCTCCAAATAATGCAAGATTAGCAAAAACAAAAAGTAGTAGAATTATACCTATTAATGAGATGAATAAACCTATCATGGCAAGAGTTCTTGGCTTTTTAAAAACACCTATAAAAGAAAGTACTAGACCTAAAAACCATACAAACCAACCCAGAATGGGGATACAGCCTATAATTAGCGCTACAATAGACAATACAAAACCAGCGGTTCCAACTCCATTACTATTACTATTTTGATTAATTATAATGGTTTGACCATTGTTGTTTTGAGAGTCATTTTGTTGTGATTCACTCATGGTATTCAAGTAATTGTTGGTTGAGCTTAGTTTATTAACTAACCGTGGTTATTTTTTAGAATTATTCTACAGCCAAAATAGTAATTTCTTTTAGTAGAATTGTCTTACATGTTGTTGTAGTGTTAACGCTTAGGCCTTCTTAGCAAACGTATTATTTTTTTGCACGTTTTTCGTAATAATCAATACGTGCTTTATAATAGGATGAGTTACCGTTAATCTTAGTTAATGTTCCCCGATTTTTTTTATTTAATTTCAAGCGGTAGTAATTAGAATAATTAGGTGATGATGTGATAACTCCACAGGCATTATTAATGGAATTTGATATACAGATTATTGATTCGTAATTGCTAGGAATAAGTACTTCCAGCTTGGAATTTTTTTCCAATGAATATTTTTTCTCATTGATTGTAAAATCTAAACTCCCCTTTATTTCTCCACCAAAATCTCTAAGTAAAACAACTTTTTTTGAATCGATAGAATTTTTGTTTATTTCCAAAATCCTTTCCTTTAACGAAGCCTTTTTTGCATTATTGTAGGCTTCCCCTTATTAGGACACCTCTAAATTCGATAAATAATTATTATTTAGGTCAGGTTTGATGAAGAATTTA
>NZ_CANMTX010000005.1 GCF_947500985.1 uncultured Maribacter sp. | reverse complement strand
AAATGACGGAGCAACAGGAGCAACGGGTCCAGCAGGAGCAGACGGAAACGATGGAGCAACGGGAGCACAAGGTCCAGTAGGACCAGCGGGAGCGGATGGAAATGACGGAGCAACAGGAGCAACGGGTCCAGCAGGAGCAGACGGAAACGATGGAGCAACGGGAGCACAAGGTCCAGTAGGACCAGCAGGAGCGGATGGAAATGACGGAGCAACCGGAGCGACAGGTCCACAAGGTCCAGCAGGGGCAGACGGAAACGATGGAGCAACAGGAGCGACAGGAGCAACGGGTCCAGCAGGGCAAAACGGTCAGGATGGTCAACAGGGTCCAGCAGGGCAAAATGGTCAGGATGGTCAACAGGGACCTGCAGGTCAACCAGGACAGGATGGTCAGGATGGACAAACAGGACCAACGGGTCCGGCAGGTCAAGACGGTCAGACTGGCGCAACAGGAGCTACCGGGGCAACAGGTCCAGCGGGTCCTGCAGGCCAACCAGGTCAGGATGGTCAGGATGGTGATCCAGCGACGGATGATCAAACTTTGGCAACAACAGGTGCTGCTGGTCAAATCTCTATTACAGGAGGAAACGCAATTACATTAAATGTAGACGATGCCGATTCAAATGCATCGAACGAAATTCAAACAATAACATCCACAGATGGTTCGGTAACCGTAACTCCAAGTGGTATCAATTATAACTTATCGGTACCAACAGCAGATGGTACGGAGACCGTTGTTACAGCAGGTACGGATATTAGTGTTACAGGAGACGGAAGTACAGCAACACCATATGTTATAAATAATGTGAGACCTGATATTTTCTATCCACCTTCAATTGAGGTAGATGTAGCAACAACTGGTACAGGTAGAACAATAGACTTACATGCGGAGTATTTGACTCAATATGGTACGCCAGCTGTGGTTAGTGCAGGAGCGCCAACAGCAATACCAACATATGCAAATAATGAATTGTATTACTACGTAACGTATTTTGATCCAACTGTTTTTGATAACGTTAGTGTAAATGCAGCTGGTATTATGACTTACGATGTTATTTCAGCACCAACTGATTATAATACATTGATTAACGTAGTTTTTGTAGCACAATAATTAGAGAATAGAAGCATACATCCCAAATCGATTTGAAAAAAACGCATATATATAAAACCATATTTCTCAGTATCGTTACTACGATACTGGGAGTGTTGGTATCTAACGCCCAGTTCTTACTGCAGGCACCTACGGATAGTGATCAAAATAACTTTCGTTGGTATGAAGCTTCAGACACGGCAACGGTACTTGGTACAGATTCTTTTTACGAAGTAACCCAACCAGGTATTTACTTTGCAACCTATGACGGTACTTTATGTGGCTCTAATGCAACAGGGTATTTTATTGTAACAGACTGTAATAATCCAGACAATGAAGTAACTTTGGATATTACTTCTAACGTACCAAGTACTGCTTCGGTAAGTTGGAGTCCGCCATTACCGGGAAATCAATTAAGCCCAATGGTTATTGCTACAGATGCCGTGGTAAAATATACAGCTCTAGTAACCAAAGCAGGTAACACGTTTAGCCTACCAAATTTTACGGTAGTGTGTTTGCCTGAGGCTGCAGATTTAGAAGATGATTTAGTAACTACAGATGAAGAAGTACCGGTAATAATAGATATTTATGGTAATGATGCCGATTTACCTGATGTAGGAGCCTTAACAACAACTGACCCGGCAAATGGTTCGGTAACTATTGATGATGGTGGTACACCAAACAATCCAATGGATGATATTGTAACTTATACTCCAGATGTAGATTTCAATGGTACTGACACTTTCGATTATACCATTTGTAATGCTTACGGAGACTGTAGTACGGCAACCGTAACTATAGAAGTATTACCAATTTTAGATACTAATGATGATTCTATTGCAATTGATATCAATGCAATCACAGTAATAGATACATGGCAAATAAATGATAACGATTTACCTACAGATGGTACATTTAGCGTAACACAACCAACCAATGGTTCGGTAACTGTTGATGATAATGGTACACCGAATGATCCATCGGATGATATACCGACATACTTCCCGAATAATAACTATTTAGGAACAGATGCATTTGATTATACGGTTTGTGATACAGTAGGTAATTGTAGCACATCGACCATAACAATTCTTATTAACCCGTTAGGTGTTGATATGGATAGTGATGATGATGGTATCGTTGATAGTTTTGAAGATTTAAATTTAGATGGCGATAATGACCCTTCTACCGACCCAACAGATTCTGATGGTGACGGCTTCCCAGATTATCTAGATATTGATGCTGACGGAGATGGTATACCAGATAATGTTGAAGCTCAAGCGACGGCAGATTATATTCCACCTTCTGGGATCGATGCGAATACCAACGGTTTAGATGATGCGTATGAAGCTAATGGTTTAACTGGATTATTCCCTGTGGATACAGACGGAGATAACCTACCTGATTATTTAGATGAGGATAGTGATAACGATAATGTACTAGATGCTATTGAAGCTCATGATTATGATCACGATGGTATTGCTGATGTTGTTAGTATTGGTTCTGATAAAGATAATGACGGACTAGATGATGGCTATGAAGGTGCAATTTCTGTTGATACAGATGTCAATGATGAACTTGATGATCCTTACGCACAACTGCCAAATACAGATAGTGACGAAGAGTCAGATTATAGAGATACCGATGATGACGACGATGGTATTGAAACCCGTGATGAGGATATCAACCTTAATGGAAATTATGCAGATGATGATTCTGACGATGATGGTATACCAAACTACTTAGATTCAGATTTAGGTCAGCTAGAAGAAGAAATTGAAGTTTTCAACGTTATTACACCTAATGGTGATGGCATTCATGATGTTCTAAGAATAGACGGTTTAGAGAATTACCCTAACAATACATTGAAAATCTATAACAGATGGGGTGTAGCGGTATATATGACGAAAGCATATGATACCGAAGGCAATGTCTTTGATGGAACATCTGAAGGTAGGGTAACCGTTGACATGGACAGTAAACTACCAGTAGGTACATATTTCTATATTCTAGATTATGAATTACCGAATGGAGAAACAGAAACACTGTCTGGTTACATATATATAAATAGATAATAAGAATGTTGAACACATATATAACCATACTTAAAAAGAATTTTCTAAAACGGGCTGTCGCAATAGTGGCATTTTGTTTTGGAGTGTTTTCTTATGGGCAGCAAGATGCGCAGTATACACAGTACATGTATAATACCATAAGTGTAAACCCCGCATATGCAGGATCTAGAGGGCATATTAGCATGGGCGCCTTGCATCGTTCTCAATGGGTAGGTTTAGATGGTGCGCCAACTACGCAAACTATTAATGTGCATTCACCTATTGGGTATAGAGGTGTAGGTTTAGGTTTGTCAATTGTTAATGACGAAATAGGACCTACCTCAGAAACTAATTTTGATATTGATTTCTCGTATACTGTATGGACATCTACAGAGGGTAGACTAAGTTTTGGTTTGAAAGCAAGTGCTAACTTATTAGATGTTAAGTTTTCAGAATTAGACCAGTATACAACAGATCCAACTTTGCAACAAGATATTGATAACAGACTATCACCTAACATTGGGGCTGGAGTATATTATCATACCGAAAGATTATATGCAGGTTTATCGGTACCTCGATTTTTAGAAACATCACATTTTCAAGAAACCAACCTTTCTACGGCTAAAGAACAAATGAACTTGTATTTAATTACTGGTTATGTTTGGGATTTGAATGAGTCTGTAAAGTTTAAACCGGCATTATTGACAAAGGTGGTGCAGGGAGCGCCGTTACAATTAGATTTATCGGCAAATTTCATGTTTAACGACAAGTTTATTTTAGGAGCAGCCTACAGATGGGATGCCGCATTTAGTGGTATGGTAGGTTTCAATGTATCTAATAAATTCTTAATTGGTTTGGCGTATGATAAGGAAACTACAGACCTTGGTAATACTGCTTTTAATGATGGGTCATTCGAAATAATTTTCAGATACGATTTCATTATAACCAAGAACAACTTAAAATCTCCTCGTTTCTTCTAGATTTTTCTTTTTATATATTCATCATTACGTATAATACGTAAAACGCCTTATTTTTACGTTATGAAGGAAGAACAGGTAATTCTCGTAAACGAAAATAACGAGCAAATAGGCACTATGGCTAAAATGGAAGCCCATGAAAAGGCAGTTTTGCATAGAGCATTTTCAGTATTTATTACAAATGACAGGGGTGAGATTATGCTTCAACAACGAGCGGCATCTAAATATCATTCTCCGTTATTATGGACAAATACATGCTGTAGTCATCAACGTGTAGGTGAAACTAATATTGAAGCTGGTAAACGTAGACTTCAAGAAGAAATGGGGTTTCAGGCAGAATTAAAAGAATTATTTTCCTTCATTTATAAAGCTCCTTTCGATAATGGTTTAACCGAACATGAACTAGATCATGTAATGATAGGTACCTATGATTCTGAACCAAATATTAATGCCGAAGAGGTAGAGGGATGGAAATGGATGTCTCCTGAAGATATAAAAGAAGATATCTCTAATAACCCTAATGAGTACACAGCATGGTTTAAGATTATCTTCGATAAATTTTACGAACACTTGTTTAAAATGTCTGCGAAATAATGAAAGTAAAAGTAAGTAGAAAAGCACATTTTAATGCCGCCCATCGATTATATAGAAAAGATTGGGATGACAGTAAAAACATAGAAATTTTCGGAAAATGTAACAACCCTAATTTCCACGGACACAATTATGAGTTAATTGTAAGTGTTACAGGAGAGATAGATGTTGAAACTGGCTTTGTTATGGATATGAAGGTGTTAAAAGATCTGATCAAAGTAGAGATTGAAGACTATTTAGATCATAAGAATTTAAATATTGAAGTACCCGAGTTTAAAACGTTAAACCCAACAGCAGAAAATATTTCGGTCATCATTTGGCAGAAGTTAAGACCGCATATTCAAAAATCGCACGATTTAGAAGTAGTGCTTTATGAAACGCCGAGAAATTTTGTAACGTTCTCTGGATAATTCAAGCATTAAAAGATAAGAAAAACTCCTATATAGCGTTATTTATCTGATTTAATTCACCAACAAATAAGATATACAATGATACATCCTCTGAAATTTAGACCAATTTTAAAAGAAAGACTATGGGGCGGTACCAAGCTTAAAGAAGTTTTTGGTAAGCCTATAGAAAGCGATATTACTGGCGAAAGTTGGGAGTTATCTACCGTTAAAGGTGATATTTCTGTTGTTGCCAATGGTAGCTTAGAAGGGAAGTCACTTCAAGAACTTATTGATTCGAATGCAGAAGAGCTTTTGGGTAAAAGTGTTGTCGAACGCTTCGGAAAAGAATTCCCTATTCTGATAAAATTTATCGACGCCAAACAAGATTTGTCTATTCAACTGCACCCAAATGATGCCTTAGCAAAAGAGCGTCATGATTCTTTTGGAAAGACTGAGATGTGGTATATAATGGATGCAGATCCTAAAGCAGAATTAATTGTTGGCTTTAGCAAAGATGTTACCAAAGAAGAATATGCTGAAAGTATTGATAATGATACCTTGCTTGATCTTCTTAATTATGAGGAAGTTAAAGAAGGAGATACTTTCTTTATTAATACAGGTAAAATTCATGCTATTGGAGCAGGGGTAATGTTGGCAGAAATTCAACAAACATCTGATGTAACTTATCGCGTTTTCGATTTTAATAGAAAAGATAAAGATGGTAATCTTCGTGAATTACATACAGAACTAGCATTAGATGCTGTAGATTATGAAAAGAAAGATGATTTCAAAGTTTCTTACGGTCATAAGAAGAATGAGGTAAATACAATGGTAGATTGCCCATACTTTAAAACCAACTTCATTGAGCTAACAGAGAATTTAGATTTAGACACTACACAAAGAGATTCATTTACCATATTTATGTGTGTTGGTGGCGAAGCTAAAATCAGCACTGCTGAAGGCGAAGTTTCAATAAAAAGTGGCGAAACGGCATTATTGTCAGCTTCTACAGAGAAGATTTCTTTACAATCTAGTGGTGCTAAACTATTAGAAGTTACTATTTAAGGTCTAATTAACTGTACGGCAGTTCAAAAATTGTATTTTTGCAAAAAAAATAATTAGAGATGGCAAGTATTAAAAATTTAAAGAAAGATATTAATAATGTTCTAGGTGACATTATAGAAGGTGTTTATATAGTTGAGGCTACTAATGGTACTACGCATTCAAAAGAAGGTTCTGCAATTATAGATGAGGCAATTTCATCTTTTGATGAATTGGTTGCTAAAGTCAACAAAAACGATGTTGAGAACAAGAAAGAACATTTCAAAGATGTAAGAAAAGATTTGGAAACTACGGCAACTAAATTGGTCGATGACCTTAACAAGTTGGTATAGTTTACCTCTTCCTTAAAATAAAAAAGCATCCTAATAGATTAGGATGCTTTTTTATTTATAATAAGTTGGTTTGTTCTATTTAATTCTTTTTCAATAGTTCAGCTAATTCTTTACCATATTTCGATTCAGCAACCTCTGGTGATAACACTTGGTAAATAGAATCTAAGTATTTGACATTGGCATCAGGTATTTCCTTTAAAGCGATGTATGGCGCTATAAACGACGATTTATTGTTTAAGGCAAAATTAATAGCAAACGCATAACCTCTTTGTGTATTTCTATTACTGATATTTTCTAAAGAATCAATACTTATTTGGCTAAGTTGATTTTCTGGTTGGGCAGCCTTCATCATTATTTCAACATTCCTTTTATTGATACCCGTCATGGTCTGTTTATATTCTTCAAATTTTTCTTGAGATTCAGAACCAGTTATTTTAGCAGTAGTATCAAATGTGTTCCAGTCTGTATTAATAGTAGTTGTGCCTGGTTCAGCAAAGAAAGTAATGCGGTCGTTAATGTCGTTATTGTCTTTTTTATCTAAGTACAGGTAGAAAATCTCTGGACTCATTAATTTTGTAGTAAAAGAGAAATTACCATCTCCGTTTATGGTAACAGAATCAACAGTAATAAGAACCGAGTCAGGTAAATGTTGTAAATACAGCGTACCTTTTTTAAGTCCTTTTATTTTACCGTTCACAATCATAGTTTCCTCTGGGTTGTCACCACATGAACCTAAAGCCAGTAATGCTGCAATAACAAATAATATTTTCTTCATTCTATTTATTTAGGGCGCAAATATCTATAAAATTTGACAATAAAGAACGCCAACCCTTTATTTTGTTATTAATTATGAACACCTATAAGCTAGATGCAACTTCCATTAAATAAGCGCAAAGTAAGGCGCCACCAGTACCTACAACATAGCCTAAAACAGCTAATAGCACACCAACAGAAGTTAATGACGGGTGAAACTCAGCAGCAACCACAGGAGCGGAAGCGGCACCGCCAACATTCGCTTGACTACCTACCGCTAAAAAGAAATAGGGAGCTCTAATGAGCTTAGCAACTAATATCATTAATCCTGCATGAATGGCAATCCAAATAAAACCAACAGCGATTAATCCTGGGTTTTCAAGTACTTTATTTAAATCCATTTTCATACCAATAGTGGCTACTAGAATGTAAATGAACATGCCGCCAATTTTACTGGCTCCTGCCCCTTCGTAATTTTTTGCCTTGGTAAATGATAGCGCTATCCCTAAACCGGTGGCGATAACCACCATCCAAAAGAAAGCAGAACCTAAGAACGAAAGAAAGCTTTTTTGGTCGCTTACAGATTCAAAAGTATTGGTAAGAAACGTGCTGATGTTATCTCCGAAAAAATGTGCTAAACCAACGGCTGTAAAGGCTAACGATAGCATAATCATATAATCGTTCAAGGTAGGTACACGGGTGATTTTTTCGGTAAATTCCGTCACTTTTATTTTTAAGGTTTCAATAGCAGAAGTATCCGCTTTTAACCATGCGTCAATTTTTTTGGTTTTACCAACTCCTAAAAGCACAATGGCCATCCATACATTAGCAACCACGATGTCGATCAAAACCATTCCGCCATATTTTTCAGGGTTATATTGAAAAATTTCTAACATAGCAGCTTGGTTGGCACCGCCGCCAATCCAACTACCTGCGATAGTAGAAAGTCCCCTCCAAATAGCATCAAAATCATTTCCACCAACAGTATCCGGAGAGAAAATAGAAACAATAAGTATTGCAATGGGTCCGCCGATAATAATACCTGCACTACCCGTTAAAAACATAATGATGGCTTTAGAGCCTAAGTTTGATATTGCTTTTATATCTATGCTTAACGTCATAAGAACAAGCGCTGCAGGTAGTAAATACCTACTTGCCATAAAATACAAATTTGAAATCTCATCAGAAACGATCCCTGTACTTGTCAATATCGCCGGTAACAGGTAACAAATAAGTACTGCTGGTACAATGGAGTAGAATTTACTCCAAAAGCCAGTTTTTAAACTTGATGTGTAAAAGATGAAACCTAGACAAAGTGCCAATAGTCCGAATACTACGGTATCATTTGTAATAAGAGGTTGAGTAATAAGATATGGCATAAAATATAAGTAAGTTTGTATTTTCAAATATAGTTAATAAACCAAGTTATTGGCTATGTAATGTGCTACTCCGTCCGCTGTATTCTCTAAAGTTATATAATTTGAAATCGCTTTAACTTCATCTCTTGCATTAGCAACGGCAATACCACAACCTACATTTTCAAGCATTTCAATATCGTTGTAATTATCACCAAAGGCAATGATGTCTGTTAGCAATTCATGCTCTTCCATGAGCAGTTTAATAGCAGAAAGTTTCGATACAGATTTTGGAGCAATTTCGATAAGCGTATCATTAGAACGGTATAGGTTAAGAGAATCACCTAGTTTTTCTTGGAGTATTGGCATTAATATATCGGCACTTGTTTTTGTACACATGAGCATAATTTTATGTGCACCTATATTACGCTCTTGCCAATTTTTTAAAGTTTGCTCGGTGTCTTGAAATACTGGGGTAGATTTGGTGTAGTTTATTTCTTTTTCTACACGTAAAGAAGTTTTAGGTACAAACCATTCATTATTATAATATAATCCTAAGTCAGCTTCTAGTCCCAAGCACAACTCGTTGATGGTGTTTAAAATATCAATAGGGATAAACACCGAATTAAGTTCTTTATTACCTGATAAAACCAACGCTCCGTTATAGCAAATGATGGGCTGGTCTGTAATGCCTAGGTCATCTTGTATATACCACATTGCACTGGGCATTCTAGCAGAAACAAGTATGATTTTGGTTTCATTTTTTATTTTTCGTATTTGCTCTATAGCGTTTAGAGAAACATCACTTTTTGTAGAGAGTAAGGTACCGTCTAAATCTGAACACAAAATTTTATACTTCATATTAGATATTTAACCAGTAGGTAAGTTTAAGATTGATAGATCTATATTTTGGCTCGAAAGAGTTGACAAAGTAATTATCGTTATAAACGATAAACAGGTCAGACAAAGGAGCAAAACGCCATTGTAGTCTAGAATTGAAACCTAAATTATCTCTTTGATTACTATACTGTATCAGCGTTGACCAAAAAATAGATTTGCTAAAGGTAACGTCTATTTTCGGACTAATTAGCCAAATATCTGTACTGGAATAGGGTTCGGGTAGCGATATTTTATCATAGTTCATCGCTAATGATAAAAATACCTTTGGTTGAAACCTTAAGTACATTTCTGCCCCTAAAGAGAATCTATCACCATTGAAAAAGCTACCCATGGTTGGTGATATAGAATAGGCAAATCTTTTTCTACTATCAGATTGATATTCTAATGAAACATAATTATAATGATAACCTACCTCATTAGGTAAGGGTATGGCATCGTCTATATCGGTTGGGTCAAATTCATCAAAAAGGTAGGTGTAAGAATGTGTATATGATACATTGATTTCTGACTGGTCGTTAAATTTTGACTCCCAAGCGCCCATTAAATCATAATCTGTATGAAGAAAATCATTTTCGGGGCTCCAAGTCATAACGGGGAAGAACTGAAAACTATGGCTTTGCAAGGCGCTATCTTCTGGCCAGAAAACACGCTGGATCATCGTTGCTGATTTAAAAATATCTGTTCTACGAATAAAACCAAGGTCAGACCTAAAATCTTCACCAATGTAAACAGCATCTTCAAAAAAGTTCCAGTTTCTTGAGTTATACTGCATAAATGCACCCGATGAAAGATTTGCTTTTCCTGCATTGTGGGCAAAAGATTTGTGTAAATAGAATTTACCGTTCCATACATTGTTGTCAGAAATAAGGTTATAATCTATACCTGCAACTCTATTATAGCGATCATCGGGATCTTGAAATTCGTAATCTTCAAAAGTTTGTCTATTAATAAAGAACATGCCAATGTTAGATCGCCCAAAAACATTTTGTTGTAGCGCTAACATGGTATTATTATTAGATGCAATTTGTTCGTCTAAATCTTCAGCGGTCTGTAAATTTAGAAACCCTAATCTAAGCCCTTTGTTTAACTTGCCGCTTAAACGAACACCACCAATAATTTTATTTTCGATGGAATTGTCGGCAGTGTCTTTTGCAATACCTATTCGTCTAGAGAAAAACGGATTAGCATCTCTACCACCGCCAAAACTGCCAAACAGATCACTATTATCTATAAAAAATTGTCTTTTCTCAGGAAGTGAAACTTCAAAACGGGTTAAGTTGGTTATTTGGTCATCAACTTCAACTTGAGAGAAATCTGGATTTACGGTAACATCTAAATTCATACTATTACCAATGGCAATTTTAGCGTCACCACCAACATTAACTTTAGTTTTAGCTTCATTAAGTTCAAAGTCTTTTTGAGACCCTAGATTTACATAGGGAATAATAGCTAGGGGTGTACGATATTTACCTAAAGGTTTCTCGAAAATCATATCACCCATAAAGGTTAGTCCGTATATATTCTGATTTTGCGGAATATTTGTCCATGTACTATTCTCGTTAGATTGGGTGTCAAATCTATAGCTATTAAAACGCCATTTGGTTTCGCCTTCTTTAAATTTGAATGCGGTTAAGGGGATGACCATTTCTGCAGTGTAATAACCATCGTAAATTTTAGAATCTCCTCGCCATTTAACATCCCATGAAATGGTAAAACCGTTTAAATTAAGTCCGCCACCTGAAACTAGCCCTTCACGACGAACACCATACGGATTGATGCCAAAAAGAAAGGCATTGTTACCGTCATTGAACGTATCAAAAAGTAGCGTGATATTATCGCTGTTACCAGCCCTAAAATCTCGTTTTAAAGATTGAATGGAATAGTCGTTACCAGCAGTATATACAGTAATACCAACATAAAGATTATTGTTGTCATACATCATCTTTATATCAGTCTGCTTTTTTGACTGAACCGTATCTAAGGGAAAATATTGCCAAAACTCTTTTGCCTTGTCTGCAGTTTCCCAACTTGGCTCGTCTAAAATTCCGTCAGGAGTAATTTTATCGTTAGTTTCTTTAACTACAAATGATTTGTCTGAGATTTGTCCATTTAGAGAAAAGCAAAAAAGTATAAGTACAAGGGTACCTAGGTATTTGGTCATTTTGGTCATAGTTTGGTAGAAGACCAAATTTAAGATTTTGTTTTGTTAAAAAAATGCCAAACTCATTTTGGTTTAGGTTCTCTTTTGGTCTCTTTTAAAGCTTTCATTAAGATCCACTCTATTTGCCCATTGGTACTACGAAACTCATCTGCAGCCCATTTTTCAATAGCCTGCAGCATTTCTTCGTTGACACGTAGTGCAAAAGGTTTTTTCTTACTCATCTAATAACAAAAATATGAATTGTAGCCCTTGTTTAATGGTTTAAGGTACCAGTATTAACTATAGGTGAAACATCTTTATCCGAACAAAGAACCACCATTAGATTACTTACCATTGCAGATTTTCTTTCATCATCTAAATCTACTAAATTCTTTTTACTCAACTCTTCTAAAGCCATTTCTACCATACTAACGGCACCTTCAACTATTTTATGTCTTGCAGCAACAATGGCTGTAGCTTGTTGTCTTCGTAGCATGGCATTTGCTATTTCTTGTGCGTATGCCAAATACCCTATACGCGCCTCCAATACCTCTATTCCTGCCATAGAAAGGCGCTCTTGCAGTTCTTTTTCAAGTGCTTCACTTACTTCGTTAACACTAGATCTTAGTGTAATATCTTCGTCAAGCCCTTCATCTGCAAAATTATCATATGGGTACATACTTGCTAGTTTACGAACTGCAGCATCGGTCTGTACACGTACAAAGTTTTGATAATCATCAACATCAAAAGCAGCTTTATAGGTGTTGGTTACGCGCCATACAAGTATGGTGCTGATCATAACAGGATTACCCAGCTTGTCATTAACTTTTAAGCGTTCACTATCAAAATTACTTGCTCTTAATGAAATTCTTTTTTTGGTATATAAAGGATTCGCCCAAAACAGGCCATTCTCTTTAATTGTACCTACATACTTGCCAAATAGAAGTAAAACTCTTGAACTATTCGGATTCACCAATACAAAACCTGCACACATAAATAATGCGGCAAAAATCATAAAGGCACCAACATAGATTCTAAGAAGTGCAATACCGCCAACTAACAGTACTAAGGCAACAAGAAGCATTATGTAACCATTCTGTGCTTTGTGAATTTTTTCTACTTTCATAATTTATGATATTAAAATGATATCATAAATATATCAAATTAAATGATATGAATTACGAGTTAGAAGAAAATTGACTAAAAAATCGATTATCCGTTAAACTTTTTGTTCTTCTTTTTATTCGGATTTTTAAAAAGACGTTTGAAGAATCCGTCACGTTTAATTGGATTGCAATTCAATGCTTCTAATACAGAATTAGAAGGTTTTGGAAAATTAGATTTGGTGTACCTATTAAAATCTTTGTCTTTGTTCAATTCTTGCATCCATAGTGCAAATAGGGGTAGAGCGGCATTTGCACCTTGCCCTATACTCGTATTACTGAATCCGATTTCATGTTGATCAAGACCTACCCAAGTTATGTGAACCAGCTTCGGGGTCAGCGCAACAAACCAAGCATCTTTATTATTTTGGGTTGTACCTGTTTTACCGGCAATGTCATTTTTGAGTCCGTATGTATTTCTAAGTCTTGCCGCCGTTCCAGAATTGACCGTAGATTTCATCATTTCGATCATTATTTGACTAGTTTCTGCAGAAAAAGCGGTTTTTTCGTTCAATTCGGACTTAAATTCCACTAAAACGGAGTCTTTGTGGTTAGATATGCTTTTGATTAAAATCGGTTGAATATGCTTTCCATTATTCGCATAACTGGTGTAAGCTTGTGCCAAATCGATGATTTTGATTTCACCAGTACCTAGAGCAATAGAAGCTTCATTGGGTAATTTATCTTCTATACCCATGCTTTTTGCCATATCTAAAACATTGCCAATACCAGCTTGTTCCATTACTTTTACAGCAATGGTATTGATAGAATTGCTTAAACCTTCTTCCATAGAATAGTTAAGGTAAGCTTCGTCTTTGTTGCCAGAATTAGAAGGTGACCAACCTTTTAGATTATCATATTCAATTTCTTCGGCAGAGAAATAGGTACATGGCGAAACACCTTGTTCCACAGCAGTTGTGTACACAATGGGTTTGAATGTAGAACCGACTTGGCGTTTGCTTTGCGAAATATGATCATACTTATATTGTTCAAAATTAATACCGCCGATCCATACCAAGATATCACCATTAGTAGGGTCTACAGCTAAAGAACCCGTATTTAAGAATTTGGTATAATGTTGAATACTATCCATAGTACTCGCAGTTGTTTCTTCATCTTCTTGCCACGATTTGAAAGTCCTTTTTTGTTTGTCTTTAGATAAGCTATCTATAATTTGCGCATGCGACAAACCTGAACTCTGCAGTCTTTTATATGTAGGTGTTCGCTTGGCTATTTTTTCCATTAACTTTTTGTCTTTTAACCAAGGCGCGTTAGAACCGTAACTTTTTTCGAAACTATTTTGCAGTTTCGTCATATGTTGTACCATGGCTTCTTCAGCCAATTTTTGCATTTTATAGTTAAGGGTTGTGTAAATTTTTAATCCCGATGTATAGATGTTATAATTGGTATCATCATTTTGCTCGGCAATCCAACGCAGCATTTCTTTACGAACCTCTTCCCTGAAGTAAGGTGCAATTCCAGCATTGTAATCGAACTCTCTATAGTCTAAATTAAGACCTTCTTGAGAGTATTGTGCTACCTGTTCTTCTGAGATGAAATCATTGTTATACATAGCACGTAATACCAAATTACGTCTGCCCAAACTTTTATCAGGAAATACTCTTGGGTTATAGCTATAAGTAGCTTTTAGCATACCCACTAAAGTAGCGGCTTGTGTAGCGGTTATATCTTTAGTACTAGAGTTGAAAAATTTAAGAGCGGCACTTTCAATACCAAAGGTATTATCGCCAAAAGAAACGGTATTTAGGTAATTGGTAAGAATCTCGTCTTTAGTGAAAATTTTCTCTAGCCTTTTGGCGATGATCATTTCTTTCACCTTATCGACTACTATATTGGTTTTATTACGTTCTTTTCTTGGATACAAATTTTTAGCCAACTGTTGCGTAAGAGTGCTACCACCGCCAGAAGAGTTGTCGCCCAAAAGAACTGTTTTGAAACCGACCCTAATTAAACTTCTAATATCAACACCAGAGTGTTCGTAAAAACGTTCATCTTCTATAGCAATTAATGCGTGTATTAAATCTTTTGGAAAATCGGTAAAAGCAACTGGTTGCCGGTCATACAAGTAGTACTTACCAATTAATATATTATCTGCCGAATAAACTTCAGAAGCCATTTGGTATTGAAAATTGGAGAGTTCTTTTTTAGAGGGTATTTTACCCCATAAACCTATGTTGACACTACCTATAAATATGATAAATAATACGAAAAGACTTAGTATGCCTAAGCCGATTATTTTACGAATGCTTAATTTTCGTTTAGATGATTTTCTCGTCTTCTTCTTCATATCCGCAAGTTCAGATATAAATTTAATCTTACCAAGTTTTAACAATACCTTAAAATATGTTGTACTATTTTTGGATAAAATTATAGTGATGAAAAATTGTATTATTTTATTGTTTTTGGTAACGAATTTCACCTTTGCGAATGATATGTATTGGTCAAAAACTGGGCATAGAGTTGTTGGTGAAGTTGCTGAGCAACATTTAAATAAAAAGGCAAAACGTGCCATTGAAAGTTTGTTGGAAGGGGAGAGTTTGGCTGCTGTTGCCAATTTTGGCGATGAAATAAAATCTGACCGGGCCTATCGCAAATTCAGTGCGTGGCATTACGTGAATATTCCTTTTGGCAAAACCTATGCAGAAATAGAGAAGAATGAATATGGCGATTTGGTACAAGGGGTTAATACATGTTTAGAAATTATAAAAGACGAAAACAGCAGTAAAGAGGATAAAGCCTTCTATCTAAAATTTTTGGTTCATTTAATTGGAGATTTACACCAACCTATGCATGTAGGCAGAGGAGAGGATAAGGGAGGTAACGATATTCAACTACAATGGTTTGGTAGTGGTACCAACTTACATAGAGTGTGGGATTCTAATATGATCAATGAAAACGGAATGAGTTTTACAGAACTCGCTACTGAATACCCGGAAATGTCTAAAGAGCAAATTAAATTTCTACAAAGCGGTAGTTTGCTTGACTGGGTAGAAGAATCTCATCTATTGGCAGAGAAAGTTTATGCATCGGTAGAGCCTGGCGAAAAATTAAGCTACCGATACAGTTATGATTGGTGGGATACTGCTGCCGATCAATTACAAAAAGGCGGAGTTCGCCTTGCTGCAGTATTGAACGAGGCATTTAAATAATTATCGTTTAGATATTTTATTTCCTGTAATGTTGCGTTGTCTAGAACATCTAAATCGGTCCATTTCATCGAATCTTAATTTAGCATGCTTTGTGGCGCGGCCTTGAACACGTTTGCGCCACATTCTAAAACTACTTGGTTTCATTTCGCGACGCATGACTTCGATAGTCTCTTGTTCGCTAATACCAAATTGAAAAGTAATGGCTTCAAATGGCGTACGGTCTTCCCATGCCATCTCAATAATACGATCTAATTCTCTTTCTGTAAATTCTTTAATCATAGCCGTATAAAGATAATACATGATCATAAATAGAGAAGAACACGTATCCGTTTTTTTATAGCTCAAAAAGAATAGAGCAAAAAAAGAAAGCTTCTAAATGGGGGTGGAATTTACCATCTGGTAGCTTTAAAATTTGATTACTATATATAAGGTATACTAGTTACACCAAAACATTCTTTAATTCATTGCGGTATTCTGACGGATTTTGACCTGTAAATGCTTTGAACGATTTATTAAAGTGAGAGAAGTTATTGAATCCGCATTCAAAACAAACCTCGGTAATACTCATTGGTTTTTCTGCCAAAAGTTTAGAGGCGTGTACTAAACGATATTCGTTAACGAATTGTATGTACGTTTTATTCGTAATCTTTTTAAAGTACCTACAGAAAGATGGTATGGTCATACTCACCATAGAAGATATCTCTTCTAGCGTAAGTTCTTCTCTAAAGTTATTTTTAACGTGATTGAATACAATGTTAATACGGTCATTATCCTTAACATCTGTGGTAAATGAAAAACCTTCTGCATTCAACAAACGCATATCTTCTGAATTTCCTAATTCATTTAATATATTAAGGATGGAAAGTAACCGTTGAAAATCTGTCTGATATTCCAAAACCTCCATTTTGTCTCCTATTTTTCGTTTTGTCTTCCCAGAAAAGGCAATTCCACCACTAGCGCTATTAAACAAGCTTGCTATTTTCTTCATCTCGGGAAGGCTAAAGAAGTCTGGTCCCAAAAAATCTAACTTCATTTGAACAACCGTTTCACTAGTATTACCGGTAAGGGCATCTGTAAAGCCGCAATGAGGTAAATTGCTACCTATTAATATGAGGTCACCATTCGTATAATACGATACATGACTACCAATCTGTCTTTTACCAGAGCCGCCGTTTACATATACTAACTCAAGTTCTGGGTGGTAGTGCCAAAGATTATTTTTATTCAATCGATGTTCATCAAACTTTTGATAAGTAAAAGAATGACCGAAATCTGGCTTAATAGCTTCGAATGTAGGTTTTTGTTTTACCATGATATTAGGGGATTATACTATTAAATTAAACCTTCTAATTTGTATGTTCTTTGCAAAATTAACTAAAATATGTGGAATCTTAACCATAGGGTAATAATCGATATATGAAGTGGTTAAAATAGCACACAAATTGGGAAAATATGATGTAGTGAGAGTTTTATAACGGCTGTATGTTTGTAGTGTAAATTATCATTAACCCTTAAATAATTTATATTATGAAAAACCTAGTAAAATTCACAACAGTTGTTGCCTTTATGTTAGCTACAGTAGCAGGCATGGCAAGAGAGCCAAAATTAAACCTATTATCTGCGGGTAAAGCCAAGAGTGTGGTTTTAACAATGGATGCATCTATTAATGGTGTACAGGTTAAGTTAATGGATTCTGATTTAAATGTTATTTATTCAGAAAAAATGACCGAAGGTCAGTTTAGCAAGAAATTAAATCTTAAAGATTTGGTAGACGGAGTATACTACTTATCTGCCGATGATAATATGACAGCATATTCATATACAATCGTTTTAGATAACGATAATGTGAAAATCGTAGAATCTGATGAAGAAATCAAGCCTTTCTTTAGAAAGACTGATAATATGATCTTCATGAACTATTTAAACTTAGATAGAGCAGATATGTCTATCAAGATTTACGATACAGAAAGTAGAACAGTATTTACACAAGAAGTTGCAGATGAGTTGATTGTTGAGAAAGCATTCAATTTCACAGATGCTTTTCCAGGAACTTACACGGTAACCGTTAAGTCTGCAGGTAAAACATATACTGAAGAGTTTGTTGTTAATTAAGTTGATTTAAGTTGATTTAAGAAGGGGACGGGAGCGTCCCCTTTTTTTTTGCTATAATTTTAAGTACATAAAAGCCCAATACATTAATGCAAATTGTATTGGCAATCTCAGTAAAAGTGCCCACTTTGGTAATCCTGCACTTGCCTTTTCGCTAGACAACATATAAAAGTGCACCAATAAGAATACGGCTAGCATAGCAATAATGCCATAAATGGAAAAGTTTTTGGTCTCTTTAAAAAATAGACCAATACCCAAAACAATCTCTGCTACACCACTTAGCAGAACCAAAGCTTTGTGAGCAGGTAAGTAGCGTGGCATAATTCTAAGATATATCTTAGGTTTTATAAAATGCATAAAGCCCGCAAAAATATAGATTGCGCCCATTACATATAAGTGCCACGGATAAGTCATAGGTATTTTATAGTTTAATATTTTAAGCTTTGGTGTTTGTGGAAATCCAATTCATGATTTTTTCTTCAAGTAACGCTAACGGTACACAACCTACTTCTAAAACTTTCTCATGAAATATTTTAATGTCAAAATCTTTACCAAGGTTAGCTTCAGCCTTAGCACGAAGTTCCATGATTTTTAGCTGACCAATTTTATAGGATAGTGCCTGACCAGGATTTGCCATATATCTTTCTATTTCTGCGGTAATACTAGCCTCAGATTCTGCTTCGTTATCTAAAGAATATTGAATTGCTTTTTCTCTGGACCATCCTTTAGAATGTAAACCTGTATCTGAGACCAAACGAACTGCACGGTGCATTTCTGCCCCTAGCATTCCAAAATATCGGTATGGGTCAGTGTACAAACCTAGCTCTTTACCTAAAGATTCTGTGTACAAAGCCCAACCTTCACCATATGCGCTATACCAAAGTGTTTTTCTGAACTCGGGTAAATTTTCATTTTCTTGTGTCAGCGAAATTTGAAAGTGGTGCCCCGGTATTGCTTCATGCAAAAATAAATCTTCATCAGAGTAGGTGTTGTAAGCGGTAACGTCTGGTATAGGAACATAAAATATTCCAGGTCTGGTACCATCTAAAGAACCAGGGTTGTATTCTGCACTGGCAGAAGCTTCTCTAAAAGCCTCTGTTCGTCTTACCTCAAAAGGAGTTGTAGGTTGTTTGCTAAATAAAGCATTTACCTTAGGCATCATTCTTTTGTGGATGTCATTAAAATTATCGATAACCTCTTGTGGGTCTTTGAAGGGCATCAGTTCCTTTTTGTTACGAACCTCATTAAAGAACGCTTTTAGGTCACCTTTAAAACCTACTTGCTTTTTAACAGCTTCCATTTCAGCGCTAATTCTAGCTACTTCTTTTAAACCAATTTCGTGGATCTCTGCAGCCGTCATATTTGTTGTAGTATATAGCTTAATTTGATGATTATAATATGCATCGCCATCTGGTATACCTTGTGTTCCGCTAGTTTCTCTACCTGCATTTAAATATTCGGTAGCCATATAATCATGTAATTCTTTATATGCAGGAATTATTTTATTGGTAATTACATTTGTATAAACTTCAGTTAGCCTTTGTTTATCCGAGTCTGAGAAATCTGCAGGGAAGTTTTTAATCGGACTGTAAAATAAGTTGTCTTCAAGTTCGGTGTTAGTAACACTGGCTAGTTGCGGTAATACTTTTTTGATAAGCGATTTAGGTAAAACATTTTTAGCCTTAATACCTGCTTGCATTTTAGATTTAGCGGAGTGTAACCAAACTTCATAATCTTCTAAACGCTTGCTCCAGTTCATATAATCTTCGGTAGTCTCAAAAGGTTGCGCACTAGTACCACCAGCTAATTGCCCCATCATTAAATTCATGGACCACATTTGGTCTATTGGAGTATACTGCTCAAAAGCCAGTCCCTCTAAATTTACTTCACATTCCCATTTTAATATAGCTTTAGACATGAGCTCACTTTCAGAAAGTTGCGCATTGTCAAATTTCTCAGCTTTTTCTAAATATCCAGTGTAGTAGTTTATTAGTTCTTTCTTGTAACTATCTGAAAGAAAATTTGGTAAAGTATCATTATATCTATTATCACCTTGAAAAGTAGCGGCTAACGGATTCAATTTTAATCCGTCATCATAATAGTGAGCCAACAATGTAATAAAACCAATATTATGAATGGTTGGGTTCGTTGAAATCTCGGCATTCGTTTTTAATTGAGCTTGCGTATGTAGCCCAATAGTTAGGGCAAGTAGTATAACTAATTTTTTCATTGAATTGAATATTAAAATATTATAGGTATTTCTTGAACCTGTCCTTTTTATATTGCGGTACAGCTTCGTTGGTCATGAATAGTTCGAGCAAATCTTTGGATTTTTCTTTTGCGAACATCAATTCATAAAATTGTTGGGAGGTAAAAGTATTTTCAGATTGTTCCACTAATGTCATTTCATCACCAGCAGCTACAAGACCTTCTTCTAGTATTTTTACATAGGTACCTGGGTGATTATGGGTAATAAATTCTTTAAGTATTTTTTGTGTGCCAAAACGGATGCCTAGTTTATAGCAAGGCTCACGTGGCTGAGAAACTTGTACCAGCGCTTTACCGAGTTTATAAATATCGCCGACACGAATTTTAGATTCATCTAGACCTTCTACGGTTAGGTTTTCACCGAACATGCCCCAATCCCATTTTAAATTTGGGTAAAGATTCTTCCAATAATCATAATAGTCGGCAGAGAAAAGATAGCATGCTTTGTTGGTGCCACCATGGTGAACACGGTCTATTACAGTGTCATCTTTCACATCATTTTTAGTTAGAAATAAACTTTTAGAAGTTGGGTATTTGAAGATACCGGTTTGCTCTGTGGCGCCGTTCCATTCAAAAGTTACTGCATCTCCTATGTTCGTTGAAATTACCTTCATGGGGTGAAGATAAAAAAAGCACTAGTATTTATAATAAAAGGTTTACCTAAAGTTGATTAAACTGTTATTAAATTGGTTAAAAACAGCTTGTGTAAATGATTAACTATAGATTTTTATACTTCATATTTGCTAATTTCTAAATATAGTAATTAGAGTATTTGTATTAATGGGTTGTCAAAGTGTCTTTTAATATGATAGTATTTTGAGCGTTTTGTGATGAGCTATTTTCTGGGAAATACCAAAAAGAGATGGTTTTTAACGTGTCTATTTCTGTTTTTATCCTTTTCTCTTTTTTGTTAGTAGGTCCAATAAGCCTAACAAGGTGTTTGCCTTTTGTTAGACCCTCTAGATCTATATAAGTTTCAAATCCGAATCTGTCATTTTTATTATTTGTCAGAATAAATTCCTTTTCAAAATACGTAGTGTCAATTTTTATTTTAAAAATACGGTTCATTACATTCAAAAATTTTTGCTGTTTTTTTAGTGTTGCTTTTTCAGGTTCATTTGTTAACCCCATACCTTGAAACATTTTTTCTGGTTGAAAAGTAAATCCTCTTTTATCATTCTCTGGTTTCAATGTGGTATCGTTTTCGATAATTGCATCTTCAATGAAATTATTGAAACCAATAAATATTTTCATGTAAGGCTTGTCAATTACTTTAGATGAGATGGATATAAAGTCAATCATATCTTCTTTTTCGATTAATTGATCTTCGTAATTTAATTTATTAATAAACGTGCTAGATGAAGCCTGGTTAATAACTTGAAAATTTGAATTTTGATTTCCAGTTAATCCAAAAAATAGCGAAATCACGAAATAAAAGGGTAGAATATATATAGCAACCCATCTAGCTTTTTTTTGATCTAAAAAATTATAAACTAAAGGTCGATAGATAAAAGAGAGTGAAATAATATTGAAAACTTTATATATGGGATAATATAACTTAGCGGTCGTTTCATTTTTCTTCAAAATTCCCATACCTAGAAAATCAATAATTAATAATAAAATGCAAATAGCGTATGGTATTCCAATTAAGCACATTAAAATTATAGATACGGTTTTTGAAAACCAATCGGTCATAAAAATTAGGTAAACTAATAATTGAAAAATACCCATTATTAAAAAATAGGATAAAAAATAAAATACCATTAAAAAGGCCAAAGCAAATAGAGAACTACAAATATTTTCAAGTCTAGAGATATATCGATCAAAAGAACCTACTTTAACTTGAAGGAAATTTGTGAATTTATCGGTGTAACCAAGTTCTTCATAGTCAATTTCTCCAGAAACATAACGCAAGCCTAAGGTGCCAATCCACAACCCTCTTAAAATTACATGAATCAAAAGAACAATCATCAATATATAAACTCCATTAATAGTAGGTCCAAGCAAGAATTTATAAATTTCGTCATCTTGCTTTAAGGCTTTTAGATATTCAATTTGTAAAAAATCTTGTGATTGCCATAGCCCATATATTGCAAAACCAGATATTATGAGTTCAAGTTGCCAGCTTTCAGTTTGTAGCTTGTCTAATAATTTTTTAAAAGAAGTAGAGCTATGGTTGTTATTCATGGTTTTGATTATTTCAAGAAAGATAACAACATTTAACAAAAAAGCCACTACAAAAAATGTAGTGGCTTTTTCAAAATTATAAGAAATGGAAATTACTTAACCATCTCGTAGCTGCGTTTAATAAACTCGGTTAAAGCTTTACCTTTAAGTAAACCCTTAGATAACTTCGCCAAGTCAAGTGATTGATTAATCAATCGCTCTTTTTTCTTCGCTGTCTTTGTGTTTAGAAACTCATTAACCAGTGGGTGATTCGTATTAACGATTAGGTTGTACATATCTGGCATTGAACCCATACCGAACATACCACCGCCACCGCCGGTCTGTTGCATTTCTTTCATACGACGCATAAACTCAGGCTCAGTAATAGTGAACGGAGAAGAATCGCTATCCATAGCTTCTAATTGAACTGTAAAGCTCTTATCTGTAATTGCTTCTTCCAATTCTTTCTTCAAAGTCTCTTGTTCCTCCTCAGATAATTTAGAGATTTGAGTTTCTTCTTTTTGGATCAATTTATCAATATGATCAGCATCTACACGAGCAAAAGAAATATTCTCTTTAGAGCTTTCAAGCTTTTGCATTAAGTGACCGATAATTGGCGAATCTAATAACAATACTTCGTAACCTTTAGCCTTCGCAGTTTCAATATAACTGTGTTGTGCTTCTTTGTCAGATGCGTAAAGAATAACTGTTTTTCCGTCTTTATCTGTTTGTGTGTCTTTTATTTTCTCTTGTAACTCATCAAACGTAAAGTAAGAACCATCTACTGTTGGGTAAAGGGCGAATTTGTCAGCTTTGTCAAAGAATTTATCTTCAGAAAGCATTCCGTATTCAATTACAATTTTAATATCGTTCCACTTTGCTTCAAATTCAGCACGGTCATTTTTGAACAGTGAGCTCATCTTATCAGCAACCTTTCTGGTGATGTAAGAAGATATTTTCTTCACCGCACCATCAGCCTGTAAATACGAACGAGATACATTTAAAGGAATATCGGGAGAATCGATAACACCACGTAACATGGTCAAGAATTCTGGTACGATACCTTCAACATTGTCAGTTACGAATACCTGATTTTGGTACAATTGAATTTTATCTTTCTGCTGATTTAAATCGTTAGAAAGTTTTGGGAAATATAGAATACCAGTAAGGTTAAAAGGATAATCTACATTTAAATGAATATGAAACAAAGGCTCTTCGAACTGCATTGGGTAAAGCTCTCTGTAAAAACTCTTATAGTCTTCTGGCTTTAAATCTGCAGGTTGCTTTGTCCATGCTGGGTTAGGGTTGTTAATGATATTATCAACCTCTTTCGTAGGTGCAGGATCTTCTTCTTTTGCACCTTCAGGTTTTGGTAAGGTTTCAGTTTTCATTCCAAATTTGATCGGAATAGGCATGAACTTGTTATACTTACTTAAAAGCTCGTTTATTTTACCATCTTCTAAAAACTCGGTAGAATCATCTGCGATATGAAGAATGATTTCCGTACCACGCGTTTCTTTTTCTGCTGGTTCCATGATAAATTCTGGAGAACCGTCACATGACCAATGAACCGCTGGCTCATCTTTAAAACTCTTGGTGATAATCTCTACTTTATGGGCAACCATAAACGCAGAATAGAATCCAAGTCCAAAATGACCTATAATTCCTGAATCTTTAGCAGAGTCTTCATATTTATTCAAGAACTCTTCAGCACCAGAAAAAGCTACTTCATTAATATACTTCTTTACTTCTTCTTCTGTCATACCTAGACCTTGGTCAATAATATGCAGCTTCTTACCTTCTTTGTCTACTTTAACCTCAATAATAGGGTTACCATATTCAACCTTTGCCTCGCCAATAGTGGTCAAGTGCTTCATTTTTAAGGTTGCATCGGTTGCATTCGAAATTAACTCTCTTAGAAAAATTTCGTGATCACTGTACAAGAACTTCTTGATCAGTGGAAAAATGTTGTCTACGGACACATTAATTTTACCTGTTGCCATTTTTATATTTTTTATGCCACAGTTAGTGCGGCCATTATTAATAATGATTGTTCGTTGCTATTGGTCAAAAAAAATACCACAATAGCTTATTGTGACAAACTGACAGTTTATTGCCTTTAAAAGTTTAACATATATTTTTGTTTATGAAATATTGAAAAAAGTTAAACATAATGTATATTTGTATTGTGATTATGAAAAAGTGCTATGAAAAAGAATTTTAAGCATAATCACATGTTGATTATTTATTGGTTAGGTTGTTTTGAAAACGTGCTATTATTAAATAGCACGTTTTTGCTAAATAAAAGCTAATGTTTCATGAAAGCTTCTAACTATGAAATCTGCATCGTACCTTATATAAAAATAATTTGATATGCCTGCAAAAGCTAAAAAAGTAACAAAAGAGACGATTATAACAATGTTTATGGACTACGTTTTAGAAAACGAGAAGTTACCTAAAACAGTTTATAAATTTTGTAAAGTAAATGCTATTGAAGAATCAGATTTTTATCTTCATTTTGGATCAATAGATGCCATCAAGAAAGGTATTTGGAATACATTTTATATCAACACAGTTAGTGTGATAGAGAAAAATAAAGAATATCAAAATTTTACCAGTAGAGAAAAGATGCTTACGTTTTTCTATACCTTCTTTGAAGTATTGACATTGAATAGAAGCTATATATTATTTATAATGGATAGCGCTTCTGGTCCGTTTAAAAATATGGAACAGTTAAAAGGACTTAGAAAAAATATTAAGGAGTTTTCTAAGGGTTTGATTGCAGATGGAAATGCAGACAAGAATTTAAAAATCACGAAACACAATCCGCAATTGTTTTCAGAAGGGGCATGGTTACAGACTATGTTTTTAATGAATTTTTGGAAATCGGATGATTCTGCAGCATTTGAGAAAACAGATGTAGCTATTGAAAAATCTGTAAACACCATTTTCGATGTGTTTGATAACACACCTTTAGAGAATATTCTAGACTTCGGGAAATTTCTTTACAAGGAAACCTTTGCCTAATCTAACCCCTACGATTTGAAAACACTTGATAAAATACCTACCGGAAAAATAGAGCGTGCAAGCAAGCTGGTGAAAACCGGAGCAAAGATTGGTGGTAATTATGCCAAGTATTTAGGCAAGAAAATCATAAATCCAGACACGACTAAAGACGAATTGAACGAAGATAATGCCGCAGATATATATGATGGGTTAAAATCATTGAAGGGTAGTGCGCTTAAGGTTGCCCAGATGTTAAGTATGGAGAAAAATCTACTGCCTAATGCTTATGTAGAGAAGTTTTCTTTGTCACAATTTTCAGTACCCCCTTTATCGGCGCCATTAGTTAGAAAGACTTTTAAAAAGTATTTGGATAAATACCCAGAGGAAGTTTTTGATACATTCGATAAAGATTCTATAAATGCCGCTAGTATAGGTCAAGTACATAAAGCAACTAAGGACGGTAAAAATTTAGCGGTAAAAATTCAGTACCCAGGTGTAGCGCAAAGTATAAGTAGTGATTTGGCGATTGTGAAGCCTATTGCTATTCGTATGTTCAATCTTAAAGGAAAAGATTCAGATAAATATTTTAAGGAAGTTGAAAATAAACTAGTTGAAGAAACTGATTATATATTAGAAGTAACACAAAGTAAAGAGATTACAGAGGCATGTAAAGTAATACCGAATATAAAATTTCCAGAGTACTATACCGAGCTTTCTAGTGAACGTATTATTACGATGGATTGGATGACCGGTAAACACTTGAGTGAATTTACAAAAATTGGTTTTTCTCAAGCTACTGGTGATAAGTTAGGTCAAGCCCTGTGGGATTTCTACATGTTTCAAATTCACGGTTTAAGAAAAGTACATGCAGATCCGCATCCAGGTAATTTCTTGGTAAATGATAATGAAGAGCTTATTGCCATTGATTTTGGTTGCATTAAAGATGTGCCAGATTCCTTTTATGTACCTTATTTTGAATTGGCAAGACCAGAGGTGATTTTAAATGATGAGAAGTTTACAGAAAAACTATACGAGCTTGAAATACTGATGACTACAGATACTCCAGAAGAAATATTATTTTTTAAATCGATATTTCATCAATTGTTGAGTTTATTCACATCACCTTTTCATAAAGATGATTTTGATTTTGGCAATGAGGTATTTTGGGGTGAAATTGCAGCATTAGGAGAACAATTCTCTTCTGATAAGCAAATTAGAAAAATGAATGGAAATAGAGGTTCAAAGCACTTTTTGTATATGAACCGTACCTTCTTTGGTCTTTACAATCTTCTTCATGATTTAAAGGCAAATATTAAAGTAAACGATTACAAGAAATATTTGAATAAATAATTTCACACTCATTCTTATAATAGATGATTGTTATATTTTCAAATAGAATTCTTAATAGTTGTTTATATTGCAACACTAATTCTACCTGAGGTTTATCAGGATTAAAATATTACTATGTATAATTCAAAAATAATTGGCTTAGGTCATTATGTACCTGAAAACGTAGTGACAAACGATGATTTGTCTAAGGTAATGGAAACAAATGATGCTTGGATCCAAGAACGTACCGGTATAAAAGAGAGAAGGCATGTGGTAAAAGGTGATGGAGACACCACTACTACCATGGGTGTTAAGGCAGCTAAAATTGCCATTGAAAGAGCCGGTATTGATAAAGACGATATTGATTTTATCGTTTTTGCTACTTTGAGTCCCGATTATTATTTCCCTGGTCCTGGTGTATTGGTTCAAAGAGATTTAGGTATTAAAACTGTTGGTGCGTTAGATGTACGTAACCAATGTTCTGGTTTTGTGTATGCTATCTCTATTGCAGATCAGTATATAAAAACAGGTATGTACAAAAATGTACTTGTTATAGGTTCAGAACTTCACTCTCATGGCTTAGATATGACTACAAGAGGTAGGGGAGTTTCAGTAATTTTTGGTGATGGTGCCGGTGCGGCAGTTTTGACCAGAGAAGAAGATAACACTAAAGGTATATTGTCAACACATCTACATTCAGAAGGTCAGCATGCAGAAGAACTTTCTTTAATTGCACCTGGTATGGGTAATAGATGGGTAACCGATATCATTGAAGATAACGATCCTAATGACGAATCTTATTATCCGCATATGAATGGTCAATTTGTATTTAAAAATGCAGTTGTTCGTTTCAGTGAGGTTATTGTAGAAGGTTTGGAGAAAAATAAATTGAATGCAACCGATATTGATTTGTTGGTTCCGCATCAAGCCAACTTGAGAATATCTCAATTTATTCAAAAGAAATTTCAATTAAGTGATGACCAGGTTTTCAATAATATTATGAAATATGGTAACACTACAGCCGCATCTATTCCGATAGCACTTACAGAGGCATGGGAAGAAGGTAAAGTGAAAAGTGGAGACTTAGTAGTTTTAGCTGCATTTGGTAGTGGTTTTACCTGGGGCAGTGTCATCATTAGATGGTAAAATAAAGCACCCATAGTTTTGGCTATGGGTGCTATATAGATTTATTCAATAAGAAAAAACCAACCAATCTTCAATATTAAATATCCCTATATAAAGTAATAGACGCAATTAAGGTTCGATTGTTACTTGTTATAGCTAATTTCTCATTTTCAATATAATTTAAAGTAAACAGGAGGTTTAGAAAAGCTTTTAAAAGAAGAAACCCGAACATTCCAAAATGAATTGGAAGCCGGGCTTCAAATGCTGATAGGCTATACTAAACACTAACCATTAACTATAAACATATAGCGTTACCAACAATTTTTTTATACTTGTAGTGTATCTAACTTTACTAATAGACGAAATATTGCCCGATTAGTTACGGTTTATTTAATTTTTAACATTTTTTTATCATGAAAAAGACCCTAGTGTTCGGAGCCTCTTTAAAACCAAATCGATATAGCAATTTAGCGATACATAGACTTGTTGATTCGGGGGTTGAAACCTTAGCTTTTGGATTAAGAGAAGGTGAGGTTTCTGGTGTCAGTATCAATAACACTTTAGACAAAATTAGTGATATTCATACAATTACCCTATATATTAATCCAAAAAGACAAGAAGAATATTATAATAGTATTATTTCTTTGGCACCAAAACGAGTGATTTTTAATCCTGGAACGGAAAATCAGGAGTTTTATAAGCTATTGGAAAATAGCGGTATAGAGGTGGATGTAGCTTGTACCTTGGTACTTTTAGGTACTGGTCAATATTAAGTAATATCGTTAATACTGGCAACAGCCTTTTTTTTACGAATGAGCCATAATCCTACAAAGGTTAGCAGACCATTCAACGGTAAAAGTTCATAACCGAAGACATAACCACCAAAATAATCACTAGGTAGCTTCGCTAAAATGAGAATTATGGAGACGCAAACCAGAGCTACGATCCATACATATTTATCTTTTACTTGATGTTTGGTGAAAATTCCGAAAGAGAATAAACCTAGTAACGGTCCGTAAGTGTATGAGGCTACCGTTAATAATCCGTCGATTACATTTTTATCCAATATATATTTAAAAGAGATAACCACTAGAATTAACAGAACGCTCATGCCTACATGGGTCATTCTACGGGTCTTTTTTGCTACCTGTTCCGATTTCTTCTCTGTATCAAGAAAATCGATACAAAATGATGTGGTTAACGAGGTAAGTGCACTGTCTGCGCTACTGTAAGCGGCAGCGATTAAACCTAACATAAACGTAACTGCAACCGTTATGCCTAGACCACTGTTAAGGGCAATTTCGGGGAATAAAAGATCAGACTTCGGTGATCCGTCCATAAGTGGTAGCGCTATATTGTGTGCGTCTGCATAAATAAATAGCAATGCACCAAGAAGCATGAAAACAAAAGTAACAACAACCAGTACAATGCTAAAGCTGACCATATTTTTTTGAGCTTCACCTAAGTTTCTGCACGTTAAGTTCTTCTGCATCATATCTTGGTCAAGTCCCGTCATGCAAATAGTAATGAACATTCCGCCTAAAAACGATTTTACCAAATGGTTTTTAGAAGAAAGATCGTCAGTGAAAAAGGTTTTGCTATACTGACCTAATTCCGGAGAGTTTAGAAACTCAATGAAAGTCCAGTCCATCTTTTCCAATATAAAATAAATGGATAACCCCACAGATACCAACATAAACAAAGTTTGCAAGGTATCGGTCCAAACAATTGTTTTTATTCCGCCTTTAAAAGTATAAATCCAAATTAGTAATATGGATAGAATAACTGTAATTTCAAAAGGAACGTTCCAAGCATCGAATACGAATTGTTGCAGAACAATAGCTACTAGAAATAAACGAAAAGCAGCGCCAAGAACTCTTGAGATGAAAAATGAAATAGCGCCCACTTTATAACTTACAAAGCCAAATCTATCATCTAAATACTGATAAATAGAGGTTACATTCTGCTTGTAATAAATAGGGAGTAATACAAATGCGGTAACCATATACCCCAGAAAGTACCCAAAAACAACCTGCATGTAACTGAATTCAGAAGCCTTTACCCAGCCTGGTACAGAAATGAAGGTTACTCCAGATAAAGAGGCACCCACCATACCAAATGCAACTAAATACCATGGTGACTGTTTACCTGCCTTAAAAAAATCTTCATTAGAATCATTTTTGCCGGTGAAATATGAAATAATCAACAGCAAAACAAAGTAACCAGAGATTAAAAGTAAAATATGAGAGGCGTTCATGGTGTAAAATTTGCGGCAAATTACAAAAAGTTAAAGGAGCTTGTGAGATAACTTAAAATCTTGGAGCTTAATTTGAGAATACTTTAATTAAGAACTGATAAAGTTGGTTTACATTTTATTACCGATTTAATTTTGATACCTTTTCGAATATCAAATTCTAAATAAAAATAATTATGAATAAGGGGCATCTTTTGAAAAATAAAATCTTTTTAGGTTTACTGATTTTCGGCTTGCTATTAAGTAATGTTTTAAGTGGTCAAGAGAGTGTAGTTGCGGACAAGAAAATTGATAAGGCAGTCGGTAAGCTTTTGAAAGATAAAAAAATAAAAAATGCTTTTGAGGTAATTGATGCTATTGAGAATGAAACAGAACTTGATTTGATTGCGTTAACAGAAATTCCGGCTCCACCTTTTATGGAAGCTGAGAGGGCAGAAGCATTTAAGGAAATGTTTATGGAAGCAGGTTTAGATGAAGTTTCAATTGATGATGTAGGTAATGTTATAGCAATAAGAAAAGGAACGGTTGGGGATAAAATAGTTGTTTTAGATGCTCATTTAGATACCGTATTCCCAGAAGGGACAAATGTAAAAGTAGTAAAGAAAGGAGATACCTTGGTTGCACCTGGCGTTGGAGATGATACAAGAGGTTTAGCAATGTTACTAGCTATTTTTAAAGCTATGAAGAAAGCTGATGTCAGTACTGAGGCTGAAGTTTGGTTCGTTGGTTCTGTTGGTGAAGAAGGATTAGGAGATTTACGTGGAGTTAAGCATTTGTTCAGAGAAGGAGCTCAAAAAATTGATTCATGGATATCTATAGATGGTGGTACTGTTGGCAGAGTTAATAATGCAGGGTTAGGTTCTGTAAGGTATAAAGCGTTGTTTAAAGGAAAAGGAGGACATTCATGGGGTGCATTCGGATTGGCAAATCCGCATCATGCGCTTGGTTTTGCAATAAAGGAGTTTACTGAAAATGCTAAAGCATTTACTGATGAAGGAGCGAAGACAAGTTTTAATATAGGTAGAATAGGAGGAGGAACTTCGGTTAATTCTATTCCTTTTGAATCTTGGATGGAAGTTGATATGCGATCTGTTGATAGTGATCGATTAAAAGAAGTAGAAGCTATTTTTAAAGAATCTATGGAAACAGCTTTAAAGGCATATAATAATACAGGTATTGATGATGAAATATCATTAGAGCTTATAAAAATTGGCGATAGACCATCAGGCGAGCTTTCATTAGACACTCCTTTAGTGCAGCGTGCCATTAGTGCTACTAATTTATTTGGTTATAAGCCAAGTCTTACTAGGGGTTCTACAAATAGTAATATTCCTATTTCTATGGGTATACCAGCAATCACTATTGGTAGAGGTGGTATTGGCGGTGGTGCACATTCACTTCATGAATGGTGGTTAAATGAGAATGGTGCAGAAGCTATTAAATTGGCTATGTTGCTTACTGTTATTGAAGCTGGTTATGTAAAATAGCGGTTGTTTATAAAATCTTTCCAGTATTTTTCAAATGTTAAATAATTTTATGAAAACCGTAAGAGTTGATTTTCAAGTTTAGTTGTAAATTTATACCGACAAAAACTTATGGATTTCTCATCTAAATTATTGGAAAACGCAGTGTATGAAGTTTCGCAATTACCAGGTATTGGTAAGCGAACTGCATTACGTTTAGTATTACACTTATTAAAGCAGCCAGAGCAACGTACAGAAAATCTTTCTACATCTTTGGTAGATTTAAGAGGTAAAATTCAGTTTTGTGAAAATTGCCATAATATTTCAGATACAACAATGTGCGAAATATGTGCCAACCCTAAAAGAGATAGTGCATTAGTTTGTGTTGTTGAAGATATTAGAGATGTCATGGCAATTGAAAATACAGGTCAATTTAGAGGAAAGTACCATGTTCTTGGTGGTAAAATATCGCCTATGGAAGGCATTGGTCCACAGAATTTAAAAATAGGAACCTTAGTAGATAAAGTGAGAAAAGGCGTAATAAAGGAGTTGATTTTTGCGTTGAGTTCAACCATGGAAGGTGATACTACCAATTTTTATATCTTCAGACAGATAGAAGGGTTGGATGTTAAAACCTCTACAATAGCCAGAGGAATTGCCGTTGGTGATGAATTGGAATATGCAGATGAGGTTACTTTAGGAAGAAGTATTTTGAATAGAGTACCGTTTGAAGGCTCTTTGAGGCAAGATTAGTTCTTAAATTTCATGTAAATGTCAATAAAAAGGTATTTATTTTATTATTTTTGCAAAAAATATAAACAAAACAAGCTTTAAATTATCGATATGCCAAAATTTGAATTGAAACTACCACGTATGGGAGAGAGTGTTGCAGAAGCAACATTAACGTCATGGTTAAAAGAGGTAGGTGATACGATTGAAATGGACGAAGCCATTTTTGAAATTGCTACAGATAAGGTTGATAGTGAAGTGCCGAGTGAGGTTGATGGCGTTTTAATTGAAAAATGCTTTGATGTAGATGATATTGTCAAGGTAGGGCAAACAGTTGCAATTATTCAAGTTGGCGGTGATGTAGATGTAAGTGATGTTTCGAATACATCTAATGTAGTTGAGGAGGCAGAACCGGTTCTAGAAGAAATGGTTGCTGTAGCAGAATCAGCTGTTATGCATGCGAGAGCAGAAACATCTACCGTTCAGTTAAATGGAGATTCTGATCGATTCTATTCACCATTGGTTAAAAACATAGCAAAAGAAGAAGGTATTTCTTTTGAAGTTCTTGAGACTATTTCTGGAACAGGTAAAGATGGTAGAGTTACTAAAGATGATATTTTAAGTTACGTTAAAAACGGAGCTAGTAAGCCTGCTCAGCAAGTTGCCGCTCCAGAAAGAGTAGTAGTTCAAGATAGGGTAGAAGCGCCACAACCAGTTGCAGCTCCTGTAAAAGTGGCTGAACCAGAACCTACAGTATCTGTAAATTCGGCGCCGCCAGTTTCCAGAGTAAATACGCCGGAACCTGAAAAATCTAAAATGCAGGTTTCTCGTGGCGATGAGGTAATACCAATGACGAGAATGGGCAAGTTGATTGCCAAGCATATGAACGATAGTATTTCGACATCTGCACATGTTCAAAGTTTTATAGAAGTCGACGTAACCAATATTGTTACGTGGCGTAATAAGATAAAAGACGCGTTCTTTAAAAGTGAAGGGGAGAAATTTACGTTCACACCAATATTTATGGAAGCTGTTGCTAAGGCGCTAAAGAAATATCCGATGATGAATATTTCTGTAGATGGCGATACAGTTATTAAAAAGAAAAATATTAATATAGGTATGGCTGCTGCATTACCAGATGGTAACCTAATAGTTCCTGTTATAAAGAATGCAGACCAATTGAACCTTACAGGCATCGCTAAGGTTGTAAACGACTTGGCAAATCGTTCTAGAAACAATGCCTTAAAACCAGATGAGGTACAAGGCGGTACGTATACGGTTACTAATGTAGGTACCTTTGGTAGTGTATTTGGAACCCCAATAATCAATCAACCGCAAGTAGGTATTTTAGCCCTTGGTGCAATTAGAAAGATTCCTTCGGTAATAGAAACATCAGAAGGAGATGTAATCGCTATTCGTAGTAAAATGTACTTATCTCACAGTTATGATCATAGGGTTGTAAATGGTGCATTAGGTAGTATGTTCGCGAAAGCTGTTGCAGACTATTTAGAAGGTTGGGACGTTAACAGAGAAGTTTAGATTTATAAAACTTAAATATTTAAAAGTCCAACAATACGCTTTGTATTGTTGGACTTTTTTTGTGTATTGCATTGTTTTCTAGAGACTTAAAAAGTGTGCTTTATGTAAATTGGTATGCTAGTTGTGTTAAGATTTGTGAAGATATTTTAGTTTTTGTATTTCATAGTAAAAAATTATCAAGGGTAATTTTATGTGTCTAAAAAACGAAAGGGTATCTTTGTTAAAAGTTGAACACTTATGGAATTAAAGCTTACCAGACCTATTTGCTTCTTTGATTTAGAGACAACTGGGATCAATGTAGCAAAAGATCGTATTGTAGAAATTGCGATATTAAAAGTTTACCCTAACGGTAATAAAGAGAGTAAAACGTGGTTGGTTAATCCTGAAATGGTAATACCAGAAGAGGTAATTGCTGTTCATGGTATTACTAATGAAAAGGTTGCCAATGAACCAACATTCAAAGAACTTTCAAAAGAAATTTATAAGATTATAAAGGATAGTGATTTAGGCGGATTCAATTCTGACCGATTCGATATTCCCTTATTGGCAGAAGAATTATTGCGCTCAGATATAGATTTTGATATGAAAAATACGGTATCTGTAGATGTGCAGACCATTTTTCATAAGATGGAAAAACGTACGTTAGAAGCAGCATATAAATTCTATTGTGATAAAGATCTTTTAGATGCCCATAGTGCGGCGGCAGATACCAATGCTACTTACGAAGTGTTGCTTTCTCAGTTAGATAGGTATCCTGATCTTGAAAATAATATCAAAAAACTATCTGAATTCTCTAGAAGAAAGCAATCTGTAGATTTTGCAGGTTTTATAGCAATGGATGAAGAAGGAGAAGAAGTATTCTCTTTTGGTAAGCATAAAGGCAAAAAAGTACAAGCCGTTTTAGAAAAAGAACCGGGATATTTTGGTTGGATGCTAAATGCTGATTTTCCATTGTACACAAAAAAAATTCTTACTCAAATTAAACTGAGCAAACTCAATAATAAATTAGGTTAAAATGCGAATTTGTTTAGTATTGTTTTTATTGATATTGGGTGTTGGTCATGCACAAGAAGTTTTGGTCGAAGGTCATGTATATGATGACAAATCAAAAACTGCAGTACCATATGCCAACATAAGTTTTCTTAAAACTTTAAAGGGAACATCAAGTGATGAAGAAGGGTATTTTTATATAGATGTCCCTGAATCGTATTTGGAACGCGATGTACATATTTCAGCATTAGGCTTTAAAGACACCATAATGTCTGCTAGGGTTATTTCTGAAAAGAAGAAAATATACATGAAAGAAGAAACCTTCGAGCTTGAAGAAGTGGTAGTTTCTCAGAGTTTAGGAGATTCTCAGGTGTTGAATCCTGTGAGTTCTTATAGTATTAAAAGTGGATTCTCTTCTGCAGAAACCCCATGGGTACTGGCATTGTATTTTCCTAACATAGGGGCAGCTAAAAAATATATAGAGAAAATAACCATTCATGTGCAGCAGAATAGCAAGTTCAAAAGAGCTTCGTCAAAATTTAGACTAAGAGTATATGATGTGGATAAAAAGACCAAGAAGCCCAATCATGATTTAATACGTAAGAGTATCATTTTAGAGAGTTCTACAAATGAAGATTATGTTTCTATAGATCTTTCAAGTATGGGTATTAGAATGCCAGATGAAGGAGTTTATATCGGATTAGAGTGGATATTTCTACCTTATAATTGGTATACGAATACCTTTAAACATGCTATTACAAATAAGAACGTTGTGGAAGATCGCTTTGCGCCTACCTTTGCCGCTGTATATCAAAAGAACCAAAATTTTAAGACGATGGTTTATGGTATGGGTGAATGGACAGATTTTGCAATAAAAGCGCCAGGTAACAATGAAAATTTAATACCAGCGATTAGTCTTAAATTGTCAAAGAAAAAATAAGGTAATATGAAGATTATATGTATCGGCAGAAATTATACTGCACATATCGATGAGCTTAAGAATGAAAGACCGGAAGAGCCGGTAGTTTTTATAAAACCAGATTCATCAGTATTACCAAAACAACAAGATTTTTATATACCCGAATTTTCTGATAATTTACATTATGAAGTAGAGGTTTTGGTGAAAATCAAAAAAGTAGGTAAACATATTAGTAAAGAGTTTGCACCTACCTATTATGATGAAATAGGGTTGGGTATAGATTTTACGGCAAGAGATTTACAATCTAAATTAAAAGAAAAGGGGTTGCCTTGGGAAAAAGCTAAAGGATTTGATGGTGCTGCAGTGATAGGGGAGTGGCTTCCAAAAACTGATTTTAAAGACATTAATAACCTTAATTTTAAGCTGTTAAAGAACGATGAGATCGTTCAAGAAGGTAATACCAGTTTTATGCTTTGGAAGATAGATGAAATAATTGCTTATGTTTCAACGTTCTTTATGTTGAAAAAAGGAGACATTATTTTTACTGGAACACCTGCCGGTGTTGGGAAAATAAGTCCAAATGACTATCTTACGGGTAGTTTGGAAGACAAAGAGCTTTTTACTTTAAAAATTAAGTAATGATTTATAACCTGGATAAGATTAATGAGATGGCAGAGGGGGATCAGGATTTTATAAATTCTGTTATTTCTGTTTTTTTGGAAGAAGTGCCTGAAGATTTAGAAGCTTTAGAAAAAGCTCTTCAAGAAAAAGACCATGATCAAGTATATAAACTTGCGCATAAAATAAAGCCAAACGTAGATTTGCTCGGAATGGAGCAAACACGGGCCATAGCCTTGGAGTTAGAAACTTTAGGTAAGCAAGAAGCTAATATGGCAGAGATTGAAAAGAGATTTCCAATGCTGAAGACCGATATCAATCAGGTTGTGGCAGAATTAAAAAATGACTTCCAGTTATAATGCTTGCAGAAATTATTACCATTGGCGATGAAATCCTCATCGGTCAAGTTATTGATACCAACTCTGCATTTATTGGTAAAGAGTTAAATAAGATTGGTATTTCAGTTTATCAAATCACCTCTATTCAAGATGAGCGTACACATTTATTAAAAGCTTTTAAAGATGCTTCAGAACGCGTAGATGTAGTTATAATTACTGGTGGTTTAGGTCCTACAAAAGATGATATTACCAAACATACCCTATGTGAGTTCTTCAATGATGAGCTTGTAGAGAATGCCGATGTATTGGCACATGTAGAAGAATTGTTTGCGAAATACATTAGTAATACTCCAATATCAGATATTAATCGAATGCAAGCTTTGGTACCGAGTAGGGCAGAAGTATTGCATAATGCGAATGGTACCGCCCCTGGTATGTTAATTAGGGAAAATGAAGTAACATTCATCTCAATGCCCGGTGTGCCTTTTGAAATGAAGCACCTAATGACAGAATCTGTGATTCCTAAATTGGCAGCTTATTATAAAAGACCACATATTATCCATAGAACAATAGTTACTTATGGTATGGGAGAAAGTGCAATTGCAAAGCGTATTGAAGATTGGGAAGATAACCTGCCTTCTAACATTAAATTAGCCTATTTGCCCAATTTGGGTAAGGTAAGGTTGCGATTATCTGGTAAATCGGCTGATTATGAAGAATTGGCGGCTGCAATGGATACGGAATGTGATAAATTATATCCGCTAATCAATGATATTATATTCGGGCTCGAAGATGATGAGAGTTTAGAAGAGATTGTAGCTAAATTATTGACCGATAAAAATTTAACTTTGTCTACAGCAGAGAGTTTTACAGGAGGCAAAATCGCAGAGAAAATTACGTCGATTCCTGGTGCTTCTAATTATTTTAAAGGTTCTGTGGTCAGTTATGCCACCGAAGCTAAAATTAATGTTTTGAAGGTACCTGAAGAGTTAGTTGATAAATATTCTGTGGTTAGTGCAGAAGTAGCAACTGCAATGGCGAAAGGAGCAAAAGAATTGCTAAAAACCGATTATGCAATAGCTACAACTGGTAATGCAGGACCTACAAAAGGAGATTCAAAAGCAGAGGTAGGAACGGTATTTATAGCGATCGATGGACCGAAGTCGAAATTTGTACAAGAATTTCAAATGGGAAGCACCCGAGAGAGGGTTGTGGAAAAGTCTGTAAATAAGGCTTTTGAGCTTCTTCAAAAAGAAATTTTAAAAATGTGATCTTTATTGTTGTTGGAACGATAAAAAAGATATAAATTTGCACCCTGTTTAAAAGAAAAAGTCAGCACGATGTCAAAAGTATGTGAAATTACGGGGAAGAAGGCGATGTTTGGAAACAATGTTTCGTTTTCAATTAATAAAACGAGAAGAAGATTTGATGTAAATCTATCTAAAAAGCGTTTCTACATTCCTGAAGAAGACCGTTGGATTACTATTAAAGTTTCTACCAGAGCTTTAAAGAGTATCAATAAAAAAGGAATATCTGCTGTTTTGAAAGAAGCAAAAGCAAAAGGATTCGTTATTAAGTAATCTGGAAAATAGAGCATTAAGATGGCAAAGAAAGGTAATAGAATACAAGTTATATTAGAATGCACAGAGCATAAAGAATCTGGTCAACCAGGTACTTCAAGATATATCACAACAAAAAATAAGAAGAACACTCCAGAGAGATTGGAAATTAAAAAATTCAATCCTATTCTTAAGAGAATGACCCTTCATAAAGAAATTAAATAGATTCTTTCTTTAAAAGAATCACTAAAAACATAAGACATGGCTAAGAAGACCGTAGCAAGTTTACAGACAAGTTCTAAAAGATTGACAAAAGCTATAAAAATGGTTAAGTCACCAAAATCAGGTGCTTACGTTTTTGTAGAACAAGTTATGCCACCAGAATTGGTAGATGCTTGGATTGCCAAGAAATAAGAAATACAACTTTTAGTTGTTATTGAGCCCCTTTCATACGAAAGGGGCTTTTTAATTTTTTATATTTGACTAACCATAGGATGAACAATGAGCTTATTTAAAAAAATATTTTCTTCTCAGAAAAAAGAAACCTTAGATAAAGGTTTGGAAAAAACTAAAACCAGCTTCTTTTCGAAGTTAGGTAAAGCGGTTGCCGGTAAGTCTAAGGTAGATGATGACGTTTTAGATAATCTTGAAGAAGTATTGGTTTCTTCAGATGTTGGTGTAGATACTACCTTAAAGATTATACAAAGAATAGAGGCAAGGGTTGCTCGCGATAAGTATGTTGGTACCGATGAGCTTAATACTATTTTAAGAGCTGAAATAGCTGGTCTACTTTCAGAGACTAACGATAGTGACACTGGCGATATTCAAATACCAAAAGATAAAAAGCCATACGTAATAATGGTAGTTGGTGTAAATGGTGTTGGTAAGACAACAACTATTGGGAAATTGGCTTATCGTTTTAAAAATCAAGGTTTAAAAGTAGTTCTTGGTGCAGCCGATACATTTAGAGCGGCTGCAATAGATCAATTACAAGTATGGGCTGATCGTGTAGATGTGCCTATAGTAAAACAACAAATGGGTAGTGATCCTGCTTCTGTTGCCTTTGACACTTTGAGTTCTGCCGTTACCCAAGATGCCGATGTAGTTATTATTGATACAGCTGGGCGTTTGCATAATAAGGTGAATCTAATGAATGAGTTGACCAAGGTTAAACGTGTAATGCAGAAGGTAGTTGAAGATACGCCGCATGAAGTATTATTGGTGTTAGATGGTTCTACTGGGCAAAATGCATTTGAACAGGCAAAACAGTTTACAAAAGCTACGGAAGTAACTGCCTTAGCTATCACCAAATTAGATGGAACGGCAAAAGGTGGTGTTGTTATCGGAATTTCTGATCAATTCAAAATTCCAGTGAAGTATATTGGTGTAGGTGAAGGTATCGAAGATTTACAGGCATTCAATAAGCACGAGTTTGTAGATTCATTCTTTAAAATTTAAAATTGAGATACGGCTGGTTCATACTTCCTCTTTTAATATGTAATCTGAGTTGGGGGCAAATGAACCATCCAAAAGCTAGTCCGTTTTCTAAGATTGAACAAGAAGTAGGACTCTCAAAAATTACTATAGAATATTCAAGACCATCTGCTAAAGGTCGCACTTTATTTGGTAATCAACCTAACGGTGAACCCGGTCTAGTACCTAACGGTCGTATTTGGAGGGTAGGAGCCAATGAATCTACCAAAATCACTTTTAGTACTGATGTTTTAATTGGTGGAAGAAAACTTCCTAAGGGTACTTATGCCTTATATGCTTTTCCAGAGGAAGAAGAATGGCAAATAGTTTTTCATAACAATACTACACATTGGGGAGATGGCAGGGCAAAGTATAATGCAGAAGAAGATGCATTACGTATTCACGTTAAACCAATTCAAAAACAAGATTTTCAAGAGACTTTTCTAATTTCGTTTGATGATATTGATCACAACGGAGCTATTATGAATTGGAATTGGGGAAATACAGAAGTTTCAATCCCCATTCAATTTGATACAAAATCTATTTTTGAAGAGCAGATTAATGCTCAATTATTAAATACACCAACAGCACAAACCTATTACGAAATAGCACGTTATTATCAAGAGCAAGGATTAAAACCTAAAGAAGCCCTCGGTTATGTCGATAGTGCTATTAGCATGGGTGGAGATACCTATTACTTTCATAGAGTACGATCTTTGATTTTGGCAGCTTTAAATAAATATGAAGCAGCAATAAAAGCATCTATAATATCCATTGAATTAGCCGAAAAGGAAGGTAAGGATGAATTTGTACGTTTAAACCAAAATGATATTCGCAGATGGAAAACTCTTCGATCAACAAATAAATAAAAGTATGAAAAAGCATGTTTTATTATTAGTCATTATTTTGTTGAGTGCTTGTAAAAACGAGCAAGAAGCTAAGAAAGAGGAAGTGATTCTTTGGACACCGTATAACGATTCTATAGAAGTTGCTGAAAATGCAAATCACGAAAAAGGTCGCATGCAATACAAGTTGATTCAATCTAAAGTGTTAGATAAGAATGAAGTCTTTATGCCCTTGTATGAAGAAGTTTCTAAGCTAACAGAGACAGCATATAAAGAGATGCTTCCTATGATTTTGGAGCAAGGTATTTTTGTTATTAGAAATCATATCAAAGAAGGTAGGCTGACATATGAAAATCTAGTATTGTTTTATTTATATCGCATTTATAAGTATGAGTTGAGTAATGAGACAACTTTAAATACCATAATAGCCCTTAATAAAGACGTGGTTGAGCAAGCACGAGATTTAGATAGGCAAAATGAAAAGGGTATAGCGGCTAAAACGCAACATCCAATTTATGGCATGCCTATTTTGTTGAAAGACAATATTAATACCGTGGGTATGAAAACTACTGCAGGTTCAATTGCGTTAATGGATAATGAAGTGGATGATTCTTTTATTGTTCAGCAATTAAAAAAGAACGGAGCTTTAATTTTAGGTAAGGTGAATTTAAGTGAATGGGCGTATTTTTTATGTTCAGGTTGCCCAGTAGGGTATAGCGCCTATGGTGGTCAAACTCTGAATCCTTACGGGAGAAGAGTCTTTGAAACAGGTGGCTCAAGTTCTGGTAGTGGTACGGCGGTAGCTGCAAATTATGCTGTTGCTGCAGTAGGTACAGAAACTTCTGGCTCTATTTTATCACCTAGTAGTCAGAATTCTGTGGTAGGTTTAAAACCGACCATAGGTTTATTGAGTAGGTCGGGCATCGTACCTATTTCAAGTACATTGGATACTCCAGGACCTATGACTAAAAATGTGAAGGACAATGCTATTTTGCTTTCTGCCATGTTTGGTTATGATGAGTCAGACCCTGCATCTGTTGAAGATAATTTTTTGGGAGTTTTATCTGCAGGCTTACATCCAATACCTTTTTCAGAAATGAGATTGGGTGCTATCAAAGAGCTGATGGAGACCGATAGTATTTATAAACATACCGTTGAAGATTTAAAAGAAGCTGGCGCAACAATAATTGAGTTTACACCACCAGAAGTTGATATGAATGGCTTTTTGAGTATTTTGAACATTGATATGCGAAATGATTTAAAGTCGTATTTAAAAGAAAAAACCAATCCTGAGTTGGTGAAAATTACTTCAATTGCAGATGCAGTGACATTTAATAATGCAGATTCGTTGATTAGAATTCCGTACGGGCAAGCATTGTTTGAAGGTATATTATCAGATACTATCACAATTGCTCAATTGGAAGAAATAAAATCTAATCTTGAAAAAAATGGACGAACTTTCTTCGATACAGCGATGGATAAGTACAAGCTAGATGCTGTTTTATCTATTAATAATTACCACGCAGGTTATGCTGCAGTTGCCAAATACCCTGCTCTGACAATACCTATGGGGTATAAAGTGTCTGGTGAGCCAATAAGTTTAACCTTTATTGGAAAACAGTTTTCAGAAGCGCATCTGTTAAGGCTGGGAAAAACATATGAAGATAATTTTCATAAACGCGTGACGCCTAAAGACTACCAAAACTAAATTTAATTACTTAAAATGAAAAGAAGGAGCTTTGTCAAAAAGACTTTTCAGTGGGTAGCTGGGTTAGGTTTGGTAACAGGATTGTACAGTTGGCAAATAGAACCTTTTTGGATGCAGTTTGTGTATTTGAAAATGCCTTTGAAGAATTTACCAGATTCACTCGTCGGTAAAACGGTAATGCAAATAAGTGATGTGCATATTGGCAATTCTTTTGATTATCAATATATCATAGATTCATTTAAAGAAGCCCAAGAATTAAATCCTGATTTTGTGGTTTATACCGGTGACTACGTAACCTATGAAGACAATGAACAACTAAACCAGTTGCAAGAGGTATTGAAATTTGTGGTTAAAGGTGCTTTGGGTACCATTGGTATATTAGGTAATCACGATTATGGAATCGATTTTGTAGAAGATGATGTCGCGCAAAAAATCACGAAGAGTTTAGAAGACGTAGGGGTAACCATGTTGCGTAATGATGCCGTGGAAATTAACGGACTCAATTTTTTGGGGATGGATGATTTTTGGGGTAGCAATTTTTATCCTGAAAAAGCTATGGCAAAATATAATCCTGAGAAAGCAAATATTACTCTATGTCACAATCCGGATGTATGTGATCTTCCTGTCTGGAATAATTTTAATGGATGGATTCTTTCTGGTCATACACATGGCGGGCAAGTAAAACCACCTTTTCTACCTGCATTAATATTACCGGTAAAAAATAAAAATTACGATGCTGGGATAAAAGATTTAAATGACGGAAGAACCTTATATATTAATAGTGCATTGGGTTGTTTGCGTCAAGTTCGTTTTAATGTAAGACCAGAAATTACGGTATTTGAATTGATGAAAAAAGTTTAAAACCTTAGACTAATCAATTGATTGAATCACTGTATTTGCAGCCAATCTAGATTTACCTATTAAATTCGGTTGTGTGTTATCATGTTCATCACGGTAGCCTATTGCTACTGAAAATAAAACCTTGTGATCTTTAATATTAAGTATGTTCTTATATTTTGCAACGTCAATACCTTCCATAGGTGTGGAGTCTATTTCCATAGACGCACATGCGGCCAAAAAGAATCCTAACGTAATATAAACTTGATGAGATAACCAGTTAACCGTTTTCTCTTTTGATTGCGTTTTTATGTATTGCTTATAAAACTTAATAGAGTTTTCAAGTAAATTTTCTTCAACACGTTTTTCAAACTCTTCAAGGTTATTCATTACACTAAAAACGACCAAATGACTGGCATTTTTTATTTTAGGGGCATTAGAATATGAAGCATCAGCTAAATCATTTTTCACCTGTTCATTAGAAACGAATGTGAATAACCAGGGTTGGCTATTAATAGAAGACGGACTTAATTTTAGAATGTGTTTTAAATCTTCAATTTCTGAATTTGAGATTTTTCTAGAAACATCATATTTTTGGGTAGTGTATCTTTTTTCTGCAATACTTCTAAAATCCATTTTACAATTTTATACAAAAGTAAGCATACTTATTTGCTAAGTGTAGACTACGAATATAAGATGTGTTTAAATAGATAGAAAAACTACTCGATTATAGCATTGATCAGCTCCCATATTTCATTATCGAAATTAGAAGGACCTAAAAGTTCTTCGTTACTTGCACCACCTAATCGTACAACTACCAAATCTAAGCTTGGCACCATATATAGTTTTTGGTCATTTAACCCTAAGCCTGCATACATATCTGCAGGTGCATTGGGTATTAAGCTGCCGGTAAACTCTTCAACGGTACTTGGTAGTCTAAAACTACTTTTACCATTTAACCAATACAGGTATCCGTAAGAAAGATTTAAATCTTGAGAGCTATTTGTCATGGCGTTAAAGTAACTCTGGTCAGATAGAATCGAGGTTCCGTCCCAATTACCTTGATTTAAGTTTAAAATTCCGAAACGAGCCATACTTCTTGCAGAACTAAAGAATACATTATTATAGCCTACTTTAATAAATAAGCCTTGCATGCCAATTGGTTCTTTGATCTTTTCAGAAAAATAAGAATTAAAATCCGTGTCGGTCGCGTTGGCAATGACATCATCTAATAACGTATAAGGTGCATTATGATAATACCAAAAAGTACTAGGGTCATTCAAATATGATAGACATTCTAAATCAGTGCAAAAAATATCATCCACCGTATAATCTAGACCAGTAGTCATCGTCAATTGATTTTTTATGGTAATATTCAGTTCTTGTTCTATAGGCATGCTTGACCAGCCCTCACCTAAATAAGTTGACGTAGAATCTGTAATTTTAAGATATTCCTCTTCTTGAGCAATACCTGTAAGCATTGCCGTTAAATTTTTTCCGGCTGAATTCCATGCATGATTATCATCAGACTTAAAATCGCCAAAGTATTTTTCGATCACTATTCTACCATCCTTCAGAATAATAAAAGCGTCTGTGTTATTATTTTCTAAAAAGAAATATAAGTTGCTTACTTGGTCTTCGTTCCATCCTAAGGTTTCCATAGATATGGTTTCCCACTCGTTAGCTCTTGAAATTGGAGGAAAATAAGTTTCTGTCGGTATTGGTGCCACCTCGGGTGGTACGCCACTTTTGCCAGTTTCTGAGGTAGGTTCAGAATCACTGGAGCATGAAGCTACAATTAATGATAGGGCAAATAGCCTGAAATATTGGGAGAATTTCATGGTTAATTTAAGATTTGGGTATTGATAAACTGTAATCAAATAAAGATTACAAGTAAATTTGTCCATATCTAACGTTTTTAAGTACCCAAATCGTATTTTTGCACCCCAATTTAAATTATGAGGACAAAAACCCTTAAGAAGAACAAAATCAACGTAGTAACTCTAGGTTGTTCAAAGAATGTATATGATTCTGAAGTACTCATGGGCCAGCTAAAGGCTAACGACAAAGAAGTTGTACATGAAGAAGAAGGAAACATTGTTGTAATTAACACCTGTGGCTTTATTGCTAATGCAAAAGAAGAAAGTGTTAATACCATTTTAGAATATGTTCAAAAGAAAGAAGATGGTACGGTAGATAAAGTTTTTGTTACTGGTTGCTTAAGTGAGCGTTACAAGCCAGATTTACAGAAAGAGATTCCTAATGTTGACGAATACTTTGGTACTAGTGAGTTGCCAGGTTTATTAAAAGCACTAGGGGCAGATTATAAACACGAGTTAATTGGTGAGCGTTTAACGACTACGCCTAAAAACTATGCTTATTTGAAAATTGCTGAAGGTTGTGATAGACCTTGTTCGTTCTGTGCAATTCCTCTAATGCGTGGTAAGCACAAGAGTACACCGATTGAAGATTTGGTAACCGAAGCTGAAAAGTTAGCTGCCAAAGGAGTGAAAGAATTAATATTGATTGCCCAAGATCTTACGTATTATGGGTTGGATCTTTATAAGAAAAGAAATCTTGCCGAGCTTTTAGAAGCTTTGGTAAAGGTAGAAGGTATTGAGTGGATACGTTTACATTATGCATTTCCTGCAGGTTTTCCGATGGATGTTTTAGATGTAATGAATAAAGAACCAAAGGTTTGTAACTATTTAGATATTCCATTACAACACATATCTGACCGTATTCTTAAAAGTATGCGTCGTGGTACCACAGAAGCTAAAACAACCAAGTTGTTAAAGGAGTTTAGAGCTGCAGTACCAGAAATGACCATTAGAACCACTTTGATTGTTGGTTACCCTGGTGAAACTGAAGAAGATTTTGAGATTCTTAAAAACTGGGTAGTTGCCATGCGTTTTGAGCGTTTAGGTTGCTTTACGTATAGTCATGAAGAAAACACACATGCCTATACTTTGGTAGACGATGTCCCAGAAGAAGTAAAACAAGAACGTGCCAATATTATCATGGAAATTCAATCTCAAATTTCTTGGGAATTGAACCAGAAGAAAGTAGGGGAGACTTTTCGTTGTATTATAGATCGTAAAGAAGGTAACTATTTTATTGGAAGAACAGAATTCGATTCTCCCGATGTTGATAACGAGGTTTTAATAGATGCAGCTAAGCATTATGTGAGGCAAGGTGAGTTTGTAAATATTAAGATTACAGAAGCGGCGGACTTTGACCTTTACGGTGAACCTGTTGTATTATCTAATTAAATAGAAATCCTACTTTAAAACCGCCCCAATTGGCAGAATTACCAGAGGTGAATTCTTTGGTAATCGTTGTTCGGGTATATTCTAAATACAACTTTCTGTATTTGAGTATGAGTCCGTAGTCGATTTGTGCGGTAAACCTTTCTATATTTTTTGAAGAAATGGTATAAGGATTGTCATTGGTAAAAATGCCGCCTTGCAAGGTGGCATCAAAACCAACGACATGTACTGTTGGCTGTACAAAAGCATAAAATTTAAACTTCGAAAGTGTACTGTTTCTAGAGAATGGATTATCTAATAGTCCGATAGTAGAATTAAATCCGACCGATGCATTTGTAAACAAGGTTCCTAGTTGTAAAGAAGTTACTGCTTGTAGGCTGATAAAATCTGTATAATTGAAAATTTGTTGCTCATAGCCAATTTTATAGTTCAAGACTAAATCGTTCTGAATTTGATTGTCCCAGCCACCGGGAGTTTTGTTTTCGATAAGCTTATGAATTGCTGTTTGCATTTCTCTGCCAAATGCACCCGGACCAATTAATCCCAAGCTTAACGATTGAGATAATCTTGATTTAGAAATAGTATCTGTTGCAATAGCAAAACTCTTAAGGTATATAGCAGCAGCAAAGGGTCTGTCATCTAGTTGAATATCTGGACTAACAAAATCGCTAGGTGTATAGCCAATATGCTCTAATGCCAACCCATAAGTGAAGTACATAGCTTTTGGATTGATGAAAAGATAGTTTATTGGATTTTTCTTTAAGCTTCGGTTGGCATACTCAAAACTATAACCTTGCGTGTAATTTTTATCTGACGCAGCGAAGAAATCATTGTCATAATTAAATCGGAAATAGCTTTCACTACCCATATCTTTGAAGGAGGCAAGATGGTCTATTTTTTGACTTGAAAGTATCGTTGGCAGTAATAGTAAAACTAGAATGTAATTTTTCATCACACTATTTACGATGAAATCTTATGAAGGTTTTATTTGTTTGGGTGTTAAATTATATCAATGACCTTTACATCATATTATAATTTATATAACAATAGTTTAGTTGTTGATTCCTAGATCATAGAGATATGTTTGAACTTAGTTGAGTAACTTGTTTATACTTGATTTTAGGAATCAGTTGTGTCCACTTTAGAAAGTAAATCGCTTGATAAAAACAACTAAAGCTCCTTCTTCATCATACCAATGGTGAAATATCCTAGCAAAGCTATTACCACACCAATAATAACCCACAACCACCACTTATTTTCGAAAAGAGGATTGGTTGTTTCAATTTCTGGTTTAGGAATTTCTACTACGCTACCAAAATCTAGTTTTGTAATATTCTCAGGTAAAGAAATCGTAGTTTTTGATATATCATAATTAGGGAAATTATCATTCGGCTTACCATAAACTAAATAATAGGTAGCTGGTTCTGTAAAACGAGTGGTCAACGTATGCACATACCCTTTAAGTTTTACAGCAGATATTTTTAAAGGTTGATTATCATTGTTTAAAATGATAACGCGGAGTTTTTGTGCTAACGTACCAGGTAATTGAAAGCTGTTATCTTCCATTGAAGAAAGAGTTTTTGTAGCTAAAGGTCTGTAATTGTGATAATATCCTTTTTCAGTCTTTACGCTATCAACCAAATACTGAATTGAAATTGACCTGTAGTAATCAATTTTATCATCGACCGTAAACTCTAGTAAGTTGAGAGGTACACGATTTTTTAAATCAATGTCTATAATCGTTTTTTTGTCTTCTTTAGATAGTTGGAAATCACTAACCTCATAATTGCGATAAGTTGCTGCCTTTTTAGCCTTTTTAGTAATATGTACAGATGTTAGATTCGGCTTTTCTTTACTCTTTATTAATACTCTGTAATATCTAAAGCTAGCATCTGGAAACTTTAAAGTAGTAAACGAATAATTTGTCTGGTCATTGTTAATAGATAAAATACGATAGTCTTCTAGAATAGTAAACCATTGTTTCTGATGTTGACTACCTTCAAGTGTAATTTCCCAATTAAAATTAGGATCTTCTATGTTTAGTAGAATCTCATTAATAGTTTCTTTTTGGGGTAGCTCATAAGTATAAAAATAACCTTTAGAATTATTGACGCTATTAATTAGGTTGAAAGATATCTCTGAATTCGAATTTTCAGCTTTAGAAACCTTATGCAGGTATGGCGCTTCAATAGTATCGGTAGCGGTAACTCCATAAACGCGAATATCGCTCATGTTGGTATTTACATCTTCAAATACATTGTTAGGTGCTTCAATAGTGTGCCATTGATTTTCGATACCCTTCAACTCTATTTTTTTAGAATAGGAATCCATCTGTCCAAAACAAACTGAAATCGTTAAAAATGCAAGTATTGTTAAAAAGCTATTGTTCAGTCTCATCTGAAATAATGTATTTGTATTTGTTGTAAAGAAATGAAATAATCAATAATAAGATACCCAATGATACAAATACGATTGTCTTAGAAATAGTATTTAATGATGAAATATCATAAAAGAACAACTTAATTAACGTAATTGAAAATAGTATTATAGCCCCAATTCGCAGGTATTTTTTCTTTTTCCAAATACCTAAAGCGATCAGTAAAAGCGCATATATACCCCAAAGAATACTAAGCCCTAGTTTATAAGATTGTTCAGATCCAGATATATCCATCCAATTTAACAATTCGCTACTTGTTACCCATATAATTGCGGTATGCATTAGCATTTCAAACGAAATTTTATAATTGAATTTTAGATACTCTTGTTGTGCTAATTTGTAAATGGCGAATAGAAGAAATGTAAGAAATGCAAATGAAATATAGCGCATGTAAATATTATATGCTCCTACATTATAAAATTCTGTCAGCTGCTGGGTAAGGTAATTTTCACGAAGCTCGCTTAAGGTGTAAAGTCCGATAGTAAGGAATGTTAAAGTTATTATAAGCGCAGAGCCTAGGGCTACAATTCCTAATACCTTGTTTTTAATTTTAATAATATTTACGAAACTTAAAACACTTATAAAAAACATGGTATATAGAATTAACCAAATAGCTTCAAAATCGATGAGATTGTAGTTGTACTCAGGGTAATCGCTAGAAGAACTTGATATTTCTATTTTAGATAACTGAAAGGCATTGTTCCAATACTGTTCAATTTCAAGATAGAAGGCAAAGTAGAGAGTGCTTACTAATAAAGCAGGAATACCAAATGTCATTATCTGTTGAACTATTGACGGTTTTTCAGTGCTGAATTTTGTTTGAATCCAATTCATGAATCCGAAGACAGCAACGCAAAGTGTCGAAGTCAAAAACGTTGTGTTTAATAATAGGCTCCATTCATCTGTGGTATTCATATAAGAGTACCTTGCTGCCCAATCCATTGTTAAGCTTAAGAATGCTAGAGCAACCAAAATATAGGAAAGATATTCATAGAATTTGACTTTTTTGGTGCGCCCGATCCAAAATAATAATGCGGCTTCAAATGCCCAAAATAACGTTACCCAATTGCCATCTAATTGAACAGGTACCGCTATGGTAATAAACGTAAGTACAAACCCAGAGGTTAAGAAGAATAGTTTTCGATCGGCTAATTTTCTTTTGAAGATAATTACCGTTATCACAAAATGAATAATTGCATTCAATAGGGTGAATAAACCTAAATAATATTCTCCACCTTCATAATCATAGAGCCATGCAATACCAAAGCCGTAAAATATGAACGAATTCAGCATGATTAGAATAATATCAGCAACTTGAAATTTTTCGGATTTTATCAATTTAAATGCTAAAAACGTAGCGTAGAACAATGTGAAGAATAGCGCTAAAAAGCCAAAGCCAATAGAGAAATCTTCATCGTAGCTAGAGAATGCATACCAAGATCCATAAATAAGCCACGTGAATGCAAAGGCTACGTAGTAAAGTGCTTTCCAGTATTTTTTAAACGAAATAACTAAGAGACCTATATTAATTAAGGCGATATAACTAAATAGTGCAGTAACATTGCCAGAATCATTACTTAAAAGAAAAGGTACGGCGTAAGCCCCTACTAGACCAATGTGAGCAATAATTTGCTTGTTGTAACTTAGTGCAGCTACGACCCCAAAAACGGTAAATAACAGCATAATACCAAATGCTACCATCTGCGGAAATAACCCATAAAGGTCGTAAGCGATATAGGTTAAGAAATAGAGAATAGCCAAAGCACCACTTACTAGAACAGCGCTGTAGCTTACGTATTTTGCTTTTAACTTAAATCCGAATCCTAATAAGCCTATGCCTACCAAATACCCAAGTATAATTCTGGTTAGCGGACTAATTAAGTTATTTTCGATAGAATATTTTGCGCCAATACCAACACCAATTACGGTAATAAGTATCCCTATTTTATTGATAAGATTTTCACCAATAAATTTCTCAAGATTAGATTTACCTTTTGGTAATTTTATTTTCTTTTCAGGAATCTTTTTAGGTTCTTCTTTTATAGAAGCAATTTCTATTGGAGCTTGAACAGGAGCGGGAGTTTCAATTTCTACTGCTTTATCAGTTATTGCAGCCTCTTTTTCAATACTTATCGCTTCAGGTTTAGTTGTTTGTTCGGTAGTCTCTTCGTTGAATTTTATCGCTTGAGTGTTTCTGAGAATTTGAATATCTCTGCGAATTTCATTTACCTCAATATTAAAGTCTTGCTGCTTTTTTAAAAGCAGTTCTAACTTTTGCATTAATGCATTTATTTGATCTTGGTTGTTTGGCATTGGTTGTGGTTTTTGCACTAACAGGTTAGTGTCTTCTATTTTAAACGCAAAAGATCTAAATATGTTGGGGAAAGATTGGTGTAGCTATGAAATAAAATATCCCTGAAACGAATTTAACTGTTTCAGGGGTATCTAAATAATATGATTTTACTAGATAAACGAGATTTAAATGCTCTGAAGCTTGCGTCGAAATCTCAATTAAATTTTTAATTTAATGCCTAACGATCTTTTTCCGAGGTTATTTATTTTTCAAAATATAAATAAACATACATTGCCGCACCAAAATTAGAAGTGTCGGTAGAAACCAAACGCCAGCCATTTTTTGCATACTCATCAAGTTTTTCTTGAATTTCTTTATTTGATGACTTCGCTAAATGAAACCTGTCAAAAGTTAGTTTTGAATAGAAAATTAGCGTTTCGACTTTATATTCTTTCATGCTGTTTTCTAGTTAACCATAAATAAAGCATTAGCGAAAAATAGTTTTCCATTTTCCCAAAAACCTCTAAAAAGCGGATTATCTACCATGTATATTACTTGACCGCGACCCATATCTTCTGTTCCAAAAATTAAGGTTTCGGCAATTTTTTTCTTTGCCTCGCTACCTGCGAATCCAGATACAGGTACATTGTTGCCTTCGCTTAAATACACTGCACTACCATTTTCTAAATAGTTATATGATCGTGACCCAAGTTTAAGGGTGAAATAAGTATCACTGTAGCCATAAGCTAACGGATTTGTATTATCAACCGTTGCTTTAAAAATAGCGCCTGTAATGGCAGATTTGATTTGTTCTCTTTCTGAAATTTCAAAAGATTCAATGGTATTTGAAGAGTCTTTTTTGATTTCTTTTTCTTTAAGAGTAAAGTCTTTGTCAGAAGTTGTAATACCATCAATAGCGCCACCCATGGCAATTAATTTTCCGCCACGTTTTACCCAGTCCTTAATTTTCTCTTTGTTGTAGGTGGTTAAAAAGCTATTGTAACCTCTGCCATCAGGTAAAATTAAAATATCGTATTTGGCAAGATCTACGCGTGTAAAATAATCCTCATCCAATACAGAAATAGGGTAGTCTAATTGTTGTTCAAAAAAGTTCCATATTTCTCCAAAGCGAAGGGTAGAAGTAGGCTCGCCAGAAAGTACGGCAATATTCAAATTCTGAATAACATCAACATAACCCGAGCCAAAATCTTTACCGCTTTCTACAAAGCCAGTATTGGTAGAAATTAATTCTTTAGCATGGTTGGCAGATGCAGTATTTAAAATATCATTAAAATTCTTCAACTGCTTATTATCACTTTTCGTAATAATCAATGTACCGCGCTCATGAGAAATACCATCTAAAGTAAAAGGCTTGTGTGCATAACGTACACGTACCTTGTTACGTAATAATTCAGCCAAAAATTGAGCATCTTTCATGCTATTCCAGTCCGCCAAATAAGCATACTTATTTGCATCTATATTTTTAAGCTCAGGCTTTTTAGGTGCAGCAGAAGAACCGCTAAAATTACTTTCACTCGCGATAGCATCTAATCCGTAAGCATAAGGTAAAGACCATGCAGTAATGTCATAAGTAACAGAATCGCTTAGTTTAGCCATAGGCTCGAACAATACCTTTACCAAAGTACTTTTCGGCTGATTCGATGAAATTACCAAACTTTGGTCGGTACTTTTTAATGATCCTGTCTTGCCGGTTGTATAGCTGTAACCTTTAACCGTACTGTTGGTACCGGCTTGGTATTTTATTTCATGCTTGTCTAATAAACTAGCCAAAACTTCTAATTTATCTGGGTTACCATTCAATACATAGCTTTTGTATTTGAAATTTTTATTCAGGTAAAACTTCTTAAACTCGTCATTTAATTTAGATGCATTTTTTGAAGCCACTTCTACGGTAGATAAACCAGTAGTTAGATGATGAGAAATTCTATCTTTTAAGGTAAGCGTATCTCCAATACTGGTAGTAATACCAAGACCGCCACGACCTCCGCCACCTTGTTCATAAGTCATACCAATACCACCATTATAAGTAGGGTAGGTGTCACCATAACTTGGGTATAGTAGGTCGAATACTTCTTTAGTAAAGTAAAACCATCCATTCTCATCAAAATACTTAGCGTGGTTTTTACCAATAGTTTCTTGAAATTCTCTTTGAAAATCTGTAATTACTTCATGAAAAGGTTCGGCAGCTGGTGCAAAATAATAAGGGTTGTTGACACCTTGCTCATGAAAATCTACATGCACGTGAGGCAGCCATTTGTTAAACTGCTTTAAACGTTGCTGACTTTCTACTTGTGTAAGCCAAGCCCAATCTCTATTTAGATCAAACATATAGTGGTTACTACGACCGCTCCACCAATTTTCATGGTGCTCTTTACTATTAGGGTCAATTTGATTGGGTGAGTTTTTAAATTGGTTGTACCAGTTTACATAACGGTCTCTACCATCTGGGTTAATACAAGGGTCGATAAGTACCACGGTGTTTTCTAGATAACTGCTTTTGCTAGTAAATAGATCATAAATGGTTTGCATAGAGGCTTCTGTACTAACACTTTCATTACCATGAACATTGTAGCTAAGCCATACAATAGCTTTGTCTGGTGAGCCTTCGCCGTTTAAGGCTTTCATATGCTCTTCTCTAATATTGTCTAGATTTTGCATATTTTCTTTTGTAGAAATAGTTGCCAATATTAGCGGTCTGCGTTCATTGGTTTTACCATATTCAATAAGCGTCATGCGTTGTGGTTCAGCCTCTGCTAAATATTGATAGTAATCAACAACTTCATGGTGTCTTGTAAATTGTGTGCCTAAGTCATAACCTAAAAATTCTGATGGAGATTTTAGTTGAGCTAAACTTAAAAGTGGAATAAAAAGTAATGCGTAGCGTAAAATTAGTTTCATATAGTTATTTGTGTTGAGAGTCAGTCAAATCTATTAAAATAAATGTAAAATGTAGTTGATTTAGCTTGTATTTTGACGAGTAATCAGGTATTTAATACTAGCGGTAATTAACTTATATTTAGGAAATGTAAAACGAAAGGGTTTTATATTTACCAAGTATTTACTTTTTATATGGATATTGATTGTTTGCCCTTAGAAAAAACGGGCTATTTTTCGAAATTAATTTGCGATTATGTCGCTACTGATACCAAATTAAAACCATTATACAATCGGTTTCCCGATGTTGACGGATTTAAAGGGCAAATTGAAGAGAAAGGGAGGCATTTTACCCAAGCTCAACGAGATGTGCTGTATTCTTCAATGCGGAATCAATATAAAAGCACAGATACTTCTAAAGGTACAGCGGCTAATATTGAGCTGTTAAAAGAAAAAAATACGTTTACTATAGTTACGGGGCATCAGTTAAATCTTTTTACGGGTCCGTTGTATTTTTTATACAAGATTATATCTACCATCAATTTAACGAAGCAATTAAAGAAAGAGTTTCCAAATAGTAATTTTGTGCCTATATATTGGATGGCTACAGAAGATCACGATTTTGACGAAATTAATTATTTTAATTTCAAGGGATTAAAATTTCAGTGGAATAAAGAAGCGTCTGGTGCCGTTGGGCATTTGCCTACTGAAGGATTGGAAGAAGTTTTTACACTATATTCAAAAACTATTGGCGATAGTAACAATGCTAAGAAGCTAAAAGAGTTGTTTGAAAACGCATATCTAAAACATGATAACTTAACAGATGCAACCCGGTTTTTGGCAAACGAAATTTTTAAGGACTACGGATTAGTTATCGTAGACGGTGATGATATCGACTTAAAAAAGACCCTAGTACCGTATATAAAGAAAGATATTTTTGAGCAAACTGCGTTCGAGAAAGTTTCAGAAACCATCAAAGAAATTGAAAATATTTCATCTGATTATCCGGTACAAGTAAATCCGCGTGAAATCAATTATTTCTATTTGAAAGACGGTATTCGCGAAAGAATTATAGAAAGTAAAGAGAAGTATTTAGTAAATGAAACAACTATTTCTTTCACTAAAGAAGAGTTGATAGAAGAGATGAATGCTCACCCAGAGCGGTTTTCGCCTAATGTAATTGCAAGACCATTATATCAAGAAGTAATATTACCAAACTTATGCTATATAGGCGGAGGCGGAGAAATTGCGTATTGGTTAGAATTAAAGGCAGCTTTTGAAGCTATGAATGTTCCTTTTCCTATTCTATTAGTTAGAAATTCAGCTTTGATCATTACCGAGAAACAAGCCGAAAAGCTAGAGCGAATGAATATTTCTAAGTCAGATATATTCTTAAAGCAGAATAGCCTTATCAATAAAAAGATTCGAGAAATTTCTAATATCGATATCGATTTTTCTCCACAAAAGAAATTGCTAGAAGAGCAGTTTAAAGATTTGTATGTACTAACAGAAAAGACCGACAAATCTTTTCTAGGTGCTGTAAAAGCACAAGAAGTAAAGCAGAAAAAAGGCTTAGATGCTTTAGAAAAGAGATTGTTGCAAGCGCAGAAAAGAAAATTGAAAGATCACGTAGTTCGAATGACAGAGCTGCAGAATGAAATTTTTCCAAACCAGTCACTTCAAGAACGTCAGTTAAATTTTTCTGAGTTTTATTTAGCGTATGGCGAAGACTTAGTGCCTATGTTATTTGAAGCTTTAAATCCATTAGATTTAAGTTTTACGGTTATTACCCAAAAATAAATTATGGGCAAGTACAAATCTCTAAATAAGATAACCATACTTGCTTTTTTATCATTTTTAGCCATAACCTTAATTACATTTTTTAAAAGTGCCTTAGAGCTAGAAGACGCTGAACAGGCATATTACTCGCAATGGTTTCGTTGGGGTTATGATGATCAACCACCACTTTATACATGGTTGCAGTATGGTTTCAATACCATATTTGGTGTAGGTAAAATATCATTTTCCATTCTTAGGGGGATTTTGTTTGCCGGCACATTACTTATGCTGTATCGATATTCTAAGCTAAGAATTAAAGATGTTGAAACATCTAAATTGGCTATTTTGGCATTGGTTTTCATACCTGTGTATATCGACTTTACGTTCCGAAGGCTTTCACATACCAGTCTATTGTGTTTAAGTGTAGTAGCGTCTTACTATTGTATACAGTTATTGATGCAACGAAAATCGATTTTAAATTATCTATTACTCGGTTTTGTCGTGGGTGTAGGTTTATTATCTAAATACAATTATGCATTTTTTCTGGTAACCTTCGCCTTAGGTTCTTTATGGGATAAAGATTTGAGAGCTATAGTATTTAGCCCGAAAATGCTGTTCACTATTTTACTTTCTTGTTTGTTAGTTGCGCCACATACCTATTGGTTATTGGGTCCTGACGGATTTCAATCTTTTTTAGCTTCTAGTATTGAAGAGAAAATTGGAATAGAAGAAGTTGAATCGGGATTTTCATTTATGCCGATTCTAATTTATGTAAAAGGATTATTTGCGCTATCATTCCCTTTGCTATTGGTAATTGGTATCGGGTACTTCTCAAAATTGATCACTTTAAATAAGCAAAATTTAAACTGGTTTTCTAAAATGTTCTTGGCGCAATTACTGGTGTTGGGCTTGTTCTTTCTTGTTTTTCAAAGTCAGAAAGTAGAAACAAGATGGTTATTACCACTTTTTATTCCTTTTATAGTATTGTTAATAGAGACAGTAAGTTTTAAGAATAGTACGAAATTAGTTTCATTTGGATTCAGAATTTTTATAGCTGTAGTTTTTATACAAACAGTAAGAACACCAATAGAAAAAATATTGAATATTCCATCATCTGTTCATTTTGGTTTTGAGCCTATTGCCAATAAGTTGAGCAAGAATTATGATGATAATCAATGGGTGCTTCCTAATGTAACCTATGCAGGTAATGTGCGATTGTTACATCCTGAGCGAACAATAATTTCTGCAGATGATTATTCCTTGAGAACTTTAGAATTCAAACATAAAAAGGAAGTTGAAATAACGATTAACCCATCCGAAGTAAAACAGATCACACCTGTAGATAGTCTAATTGTTTTTGGAAAGGATAAGGAAAATCTTTATTTCTATATCAATTAAGGAACAAGAAATTTCCCTTTCCATTTATCATTGGTTTTTACAAAAACAGCTCTAATATGATTAGGTCGCTTAAGTTTTAAATATTCAATCTTTTTAGGTGTAATATCAATTATGCTGAAATAGTTTTCATCTTCAATATATTCAACATTATCTGGGTTATTAATAGTGCTTCCTGGCGTGGTTTGAGTAATGTAGTCTTTTCTGCTGTTAGGCTGGATAGTTTGCCAAGTTGTATTTAATCTTTCTGTGTCCGTTACCATTTGGGCAGTACCTTCAACTTTTAACTGTAGCATTTTTTCAGGATGATATAATAAAAAACTAACCTGATTATTATCATTTATATGTTTTATTTTCTGTGTGCGGCTATCTGTATATATAGTTAGGCGTAAATTTTCGGTAATCTCACGTAACACTACAGTACGCAAACGAGCGATAGTTTCATTGCCGACTGTTGCCATAGTAATGAATCTGAACGGATGCCCTTTTTCATTTACTCCGTTGTGTATTTCAGTACTTAATTCTTCAAAAAATGAATTGATCATACAGTTAATTTATCTAAAGGTAAAAATAAATGAATTTTATAGTAGGGTAAATGATGAGCTGGTTGTTATATAAGTAATAGCTGTGAAAAAGAATTGATTAGGTTCAATTTTTAAGCTTTGGTTTGAATTTGGTTTTTGATTTATGTGAAAGCTCGGGGTGGTTCCTGAGCTTTCTTTTTTTTATAAAAAGATTGTAAGGTGAAAAGATAAGTAACGACCTAGTGTTTGAATACAGATTGTTATGAAAAAGATTTTTTAAGTATTCGATTTGATAATTGGTTTATTAAGAAGCCCGGGTGATTACCGGGCTTTTATATTTAATATATTCTTTACCAGATCAGTAAATGACATTGATCAAAGTAACACTATTACTTCACCTTGTATTCTAGGCGCATGGTAATAGATGCTGTTTTATTTTTAGATGAGGTGTTGTATGCACCGCCCCAGCTATAATCTTCACCAGAATTTTGCCCTGTAATTTGAAAAACACCCATATTTGCAGAAACCAAATCACCTAAATTACTGCCTGCATTTTCAGCTATTTTTTCGGCACGTATTCTAGCATCTTCGGTAGCTTTCGAAATCATTTCAATTTTAAGGTCAGCTAATTTAGTGTAGTAATATCTTGGTGGCGATGAGTTGAATTGCACTCCTTTATTTAATAATTCAGTAATTTCTCTTGATACACCTTCTATCAATGAAACGTTTTCAGATTCTATTTTTAGAGTTTGAATTAATTGATATCCTCTAAAAATACTACCAACATAATTTCCATTTTCATATTGATTATCTCTCATTTCGGTAGTTTGTACACTATTGAAAATTATACTGTTCGCATCAATACCTTTTAAGGTTAAATATTGGCGAACAACTTCTTTATCGCGGTTTAATTGATCAAAAGCTGTCTTTAATACGGTACTATTTGTAGAAAATTGACCTTCCCAAACAATAAGATCAGAAGTGAAATTTTCGTTGCCCAAACCCGTAACCGATATCATTTGAGGTGGGTTCGCCCTTTGTATATATGAGTTGCCTAAAAAATAGGCAGCGATTACAATTGCCACTCCAAAAATTAATGCACTAACGTGTTTCATAAAAAATATTTAAAATAGAGTTTAAATATAACAAAAGATCCTTTTCAAGAACCGCCAATTTGCTATTTTTGCCCATGCAAAATAAAGTCCTGATACTAGATTTTGGTTCACAATACACCCAATTGATTGGAAGACGCGTACGTGAACTGAATATTTTCTCCGAAATTAAACCTTATAATAAACTACCAAAAGACCTTTCTGAGTATAAAGCGGTGATTCTTTCTGGATCTCCTTTATCGGTTAGGGGCGAAGATGCCGTTCATCCGGATCTGTCTGAAATACGCGGTAAAAAACCATTATTGGGCGTTTGTTATGGCGCACAGTATTTGGCGCATTTTCATGGTGGTAGTGTAGAAAAATCTAATACAAGAGAGTATGGTCGTGCCAACCTTAGCTTTATTAAGGAAAACGAACCATTTTTTGATAAAGTTGATACAGGCAGCCAAGTATGGATGAGCCATGCAGATACGATTAAGCATCTGCCAGGGAATACAACCTTATTGGCAAGTACCCACGATGTGGAAAATGCAGCATTTAAGTTTGAAGGCGAAGAGACATATGCAATTCAGTTTCACCCAGAAGTATATCACTCGAAGGATGGAAAACAAGTATTGGAGAACTTCTTGGTTAACATTGCCGGAATGGAACAAACTTGGACTCCCGATGCTTTTGTTGATAAAACAGTGGCGGAGCTGAAAGAAAAAATTGGAGATGAAAAGGTGATTTTAGGATTATCTGGCGGAGTAGATTCTACTGTAGCAGCAGTTTTGTTACATAAAGCAATAGGTAAAAACCTTCATTGTATATTCGTAAACAACGGTCTTTTAAGAAAGAACGAGTTTGGCGATGTATTGAAGCAATACGAAGGTATGGGCTTAAATGTAAAAGGTGTAGATGCTTCGACACGTTTTTTGGATGATTTAGCTGGTGAGAGTGATCCCGAAACCAAAAGAAAAACAATTGGTCGTGTATTTATAGAAGTTTTTGATGATGAATCGCATTTGGTTGAAAATGCAAAATGGTTGGCACAGGGTACAATTTATCCTGATGTTATCGAATCTGTATCAGCAACAGGTGGTCCATCTCAAACAATAAAGAGTCACCATAATGTTGGTGGTTTGCCAGATTATATGAAATTGAAAGTGGTAGAGCCGCTGAAGATGTTATTTAAAGATGAGGTAAGAAGAGTAGGAGCTAGCTTGGGTATCGACAAGGCATTGTTGGGTAGACATCCTTTCCCTGGTCCTGGTTTGGCAATTCGTATTCTTGGAGATATTACTCCCGAGAAAGTAGCTATTTTACAAGAAGTAGATGCAATTTTTATCGACGGATTAAAAAAATGGGATCTTTATGATAAAGTATGGCAAGCAGGTGCCATGTTATTACCTGTAAATAGTGTTGGTGTAATGGGCGATGAGCGTACGTACGAAAAATGTGTAGCGCTTAGAGCTGTAGAAAGTACAGATGGTATGACAGCCGATTGGGTGAATTTGCCATATGAGTTTCTACAAAAAACATCAAATGATATTATTAATAAAGTCCCTGGGGTCAATCGTGTCGTATATGATATAAGTTCAAAGCCACCAGCAACAATAGAATGGGAATAGTATGAAATACATGTTTAATCAAATTTACTTAATAGGGTCATTTTGTTTATTGGTGTCTTGCACGGCAATGGCGCAAAAATTCAATACCCATCAAGTAAAATCAGGAGAAACTTTAGAAAGCATTTCTAAAATCTACGGAGTTTCAACGTCAAGTATATTACAGTATAATAAGGAAATTAAGGAAGGTCAGAAACTGAGGTCTAATACGATATTGGTAGTGCCGGGTAAAAAGATAGTTGAGCAAACAAGTACGCCTGCTTCTAATACTCCGACTTCTAGCACGGTAACAACAGTAAATACTAGAGTAGTTCAAGATTCGGCAAAGGCAAGAGAACCTATTGGTTATACCGAGCACCGTGTCAAGAAAAAGGAAACAATTTTTGGCATTACTCAAATGTATAATATTACTGAAGATGAGTTAAAAAAATACAATCCGAAGTTGTATGCCTCACCACTTCAGAAGAAGATGGATTTGCGTATTCCGAAGTATCGTGCTCCTAAAGTTGAAGAAGTAGTTGGTAATCAAGATGATTTAGAAAAGTACATTGTTGCGGCAAAAGAAACAAGGTGGAGTATAGCTCATAAATATGGTATTACCATTGAAAGAATGCTAGAACTAAACCCAGGGTTATCTACAGCTAATAATTATTTATCTGAAGGATATGAATTGTTGATGCCTAAAATTGCAGGTAGCACAGTTAAAAATCAGGTAACACAATTATATACTTCGTATACGGTACCTGCCAAAATGAATTTCTATCGTTTAGAAAAAGAATTTGGTGTAAAGTCAGACGAGATTGTTCGCTTAAATCCTGAGATTACAGAACGTGGCGGATTAAAGGAAGGTATGGTTATTCGTATTCCTGAACAGAAAATTGAAACAGGAGAAATAAATACAGATAACTATATTTTTTATGAGGTTAAACCAAAGCAAAATGAGTTTCGATTAACTAGAAAATTCGGAATGACTTGGGCAGAATTGGTTGCTTTGAATCCTGATTTGAAAGACGGACTAAAAGCAGGTATGGTTTTAAAACTACCAAAAGATAAAGTTGGTGATTTTGAGGTGAGAAATGCTCTAGTTCTAGATAAAGTAAATTTATTAGATAGTATGAATGTTGGTGTTACGCCAAAAATATTGTTCTTATTACCATTTAGGTTGGATAAGGTTAATTTAGAAAATAAGGAGAGTTCAGAAAAAACTATTAATGCGCGAAGAGATATGACCGTTAGCTTAGGTCTGTATTCGGGTGCTTTGGTAGCTATTGACTCGATGAAATCATTGGGAGTATCAATTGATATAAAGACTTTTGATAACCAATTAGATTTAGCGAAAACAAAGCAGATTCTGCAAGCGGAACAGTTAGGTAATTATAGTGCTGTTTTCGGACCTTTAGATGCGCCATCCCTTAAAGAAACCGCTGTGCAAGCATCTAAATTTAATGTACCAGTGTTGGCACCGGTAAATGCTAAGAGCGATATTAGTTTAGACAACGTTTTCTTCTCTTATACAGAAGAAGAAGTATTGTGGAAACATATGTTAGATTATGTAGAAGCCAGCCATAAAGATGAGACACTTCTGATTATCGCAGACGAGGATAATAAAAAGGAGAAAGAGGCTATTATAAAACGATTTCCAACGGCGAAAGTAGTTGTAGTAAAGGAAGAAGAGAAGAATATAGGTATTAATAGAGATAAATTACAAACACTACTTTCAGATGAAGTTTCGAATTGGGTATTTGTGGAATCTGATAATTATAAGTTGATTGCCAGTGTGGTATCTATTTTAAACTCCTTCAATAATACAGCTTTTGATCCTGTGTTAGGTAAAAACAAGGTTAATGTTCGCATGTTTACAACAGATATGAATTCAGCTTTTGAAAACGATGTTATTTCAAATACGCATTTATCGAATTTGAAGTTTACGTACCCTTCGGTAAATCGTCAAGTGGCTAATAATTCATTCGTTGAACGTTATAGAAAACGTTTCGGTGATGATCCAGATAGATATGCAGTAAGAGGTTTTGACCTTACGTATGATCTTTTGCTGAAACTAGCTTATAATAACAGTTTAATCGATGTTTCAAGATTTATAGGTGAAACAGAATATAATGGTAATAAGTTTAATTACCAGAGAAAAGGTGTTGCAGGATATTATAACCAGTCTTCATATATTATGATGATAGACGATTTAAGAATAAAAACAATAGAGTAGATGACATCAAAAGTTACATACAACGGAGGTTTAAGAACAGAATGTGTTCATTTAAAATCGAACGATTCTTTCGTGACAGATGCACCGGTAGATAATAATGGTCTAGGTCAGGCATTTTCACCGACCGATACCGTAGCTACAGGTTTGGCCAGTTGTATGTTAACAATGATGGGTATTAAGGCAAACGGATTAGAAGTAGACTTAAAAGGTGCTACGGCATCTGTTACAAAACACATGGCTGCTTCACCTAGAAGAATATCTAAAATAGAAGTAGAGGTTCATTTGCCAAAAGAAATATCAGATAAGAACAAAAAAATCTTAGTGCACACGGCAAATACATGCCCGGTGCACTATAGTTTACATCCAGATATTGAGAAAGTAATCACTTATAATTGGGACTTATAAAAAAGGTACATTTTATATTATTTCTATTAGCGCTACTGACCATTTCTAATGTTCAGAGTCAAGAAGTAGTGTCTTGGGAGCCAGATTTCAGATTTACTTGGAGCGACTTTAAAGGCGCTGTACCTGTTACTTCAGGTGCCGCAGCAACTACAGCGAGCGGTATAACCTATCGCTTTTCCACTTTTTACGAGAATGATGAATTACAGGTAGATTATAAGGTGTTCGCTTATTTCTACCCTACGAAGTCGTGGTACAAACCTGAGTTGTGTAATAATGTTACCTTGCTACATGAGCAATTACATTTTGATATTACCGAGCTCTATGCACGAAAATTACGACAACAATTGGCAGAGACAAAATTTACGAAGAATGTAAAAGTAGAGATTCGTAAAATCTATAAAGCTATAATTCGCCAACTGAACGATTTTCAAAATAAGTACGATTCAGAAACCAACTACTCAAGAAATTTACCCGTTCAAGAAAGATGGGTTAAAGAAATTGAACATGCTTTAAAACAATAAGACTTAAAATTTTTCGGTAATTAAAAAGCACTTCTCTAAGAAGTGCTTTTTAATTGATTCGAGTATTTAGACTTCACTCAATATGATATTTTAGAATTAAGAAAAGTTCTTGTTAAAATTATACATCACAAATAGTAACGCCTTGTTTTAAAGCAGAAATTTTATCAGCCCAACTAGGTACAAATTCTTGCGCTACATGACCGGTATAACCCGTTTTTAGAATAGCCTTCATAACTGACGGGTAGAAAATTTCTTGAGTTTCATCAATTTCGTGTCTACCTGGGTTTCCACCAGTATGGTAATGACCATAATACTGATTGTAATCTTGTATGTTTCTAATGATATCACCTTCCATTATTTGCATGTGGTAAATATCATAAAGCAGTTTAAAATGTTCAGAACCTATCGCTTCACAAAGTGATACCCCCCATTCAGAAGTATCGCACATATAATCTTTATGGTCGACCTTGCTATTCAGAAGTTCCATTTGTAAAACCACGCCATGCTTTTCAGCCAAAGGCATAAGTTTTTTAAGACCTAGCGCGCAATTTCGTAATCCGACCAAATCGTTCATTCCGTTTCTGTTTCCGCTAAAGCAAATCAAGTTTGTATAGCCTGCTTCTGCTACTAAAGGTATTACACGTTCGTAATCGGCAATTAGCTCATCGTGTAATGAAAGGTCATTAAAACCTTTTTCTATACCCATACCGGCACCCCAACACATGGCCACGTGAATATTATATTTCTTTAAAAGAGGAAACTCATCTGGACCTACCAAATCTATAGAACGAATATCTAGCTCCACTAATTTTTTTAGAAAATCTTCAAAAGGGATGCTTCCATAGCACCAATAACAAACACTATGATTAATATTGTACTTTAATTTAGTATCAGTTTCAAGGCTTTTATTGTTTGTCGCTGCTGCTGAAGTAGTTAAGAATCCTACAGAGGCCGCCGCTGAGGTTCCAATAAAATTTCTTCTTTTCATGTTAATTGAATTGTAGATTGAGTAGTTGATTCTTTAAAGATAATTTTTTTAGATTTATAAATGGAAATTAATCCAGATAAGCAGAAGTTAATAGAATTGGCTCATTACCGAATGCCATTCGGTAAGTATAAGGGTAAGTATTTGATAGATTTACCAGAGCCATATTTGGTATGGTTTAATCAAAAAGGATTTCCTGATGGTAAATTGGGAGATTTATTGCGTTCTATGTTAGAAATCAAAACAAACGGCTTAGAATCGATAATTCGAAAAATACAAAAACATTTTCCTAAAGAAACCCGTTAAGTTCTCACCTCAATTTGTAACTTTGTGTCCCGTAACATAGAATTCGATACATGGCACAAACCAAATACATCTTCGTTACGGGAGGCGTTACTTCATCACTAGGAAAAGGCATCATTGCTGCATCTTTGGCGAAATTACTGCAATCTCGCGGCTACAAAACTACCATTCAAAAACTAGATCCCTACATTAATGTAGATCCAGGAACCTTAAACCCTTACGAACATGGCGAATGTTATGTAACTGATGACGGTGCAGAAACAGATTTAGATTTAGGTCATTATGAGCGTTTTTTAAATGTTCGTACTTCTCAAGCCAACAATGTTACTACCGGTAGAATTTACCAAAGCGTTATTGAAAAAGAACGTAGAGGAGAATTTTTAGGTAAAACAGTACAAGTAGTTCCCCATATTACGAACGAAATAAAAGAACGTGTACAGCTGCTAGGCAATAGTGGTGAGTACGATATTATTATCACTGAAATAGGTGGCACGGTAGGGGATATTGAGTCACTACCTTATATTGAAGCGGTTCGTCAACTACTTTGGGAGCTAGGTGATAACAATGCCATTGTTATTCATTTAACCTTAGTACCTTACTTATCTGCTGCAGGTGAGTTGAAAACAAAACCTACACAACACTCTGTAAAAACATTGATGGAAAGCGGTATAAAAGCCGATATTCTTGTTTGTAGAACAGAGCATGAAATTTCTAACGAGATAAAAGATAAACTGGCGCTTTTCTGTAATGTAAAGCGTGAAGCGGTTATACAAAGTATTGATGCATCGACTATTTACGATGTGCCATTATTAATGCAAGAAGAAGGTTTAGACACCGTAACCTTGCAAAAATTGGCATTGCCTAATACTGTAGCCCCAGACTTAGGCCGTTGGAACGAGTTTTTGGCAAGACATAAGAATCCGAAAGATGAGGTTACTATTGGTTTAGTAGGTAAATATGTAGAATTGCAAGATTCTTACAAATCTATTCTGGAGTCATTTATACATGCCGGAGCAGCGAACGAAGTGAAAGTAAATGTAAAATCTGTTCATTCAGAATATATTACAGCTGCTAACTACGAAAGTAAATTAAAAGGATTAGATGCTATTTTGGTAGCACCAGGTTTTGGTGAGCGTGGTATAGAGGGTAAAGTAAAAGCCGTTGAATACGCACGTATTAATAAAATACCGTTTTTGGGTATCTGTTTAGGTATGCAAATGGCGGTTATTGAATATTCACGTGATGTATTAGGACTTACAAATGCAAATTCTACCGAGATGGATGAAAACACTCCAGATCCTGTAATTAGCATTATGGAAGAACAAAAGACCATAACTGATAAAGGTGGTACTATGCGTTTAGGTGCCTGGGATTGTGATTTGAAAGATGGTAGTTTGGTTAAAGAAATGTACAACGGTGCTTCTCAAATATCTGAGCGTCATCGTCATAGATATGAATTTAATAATGCCTATTTAGAGCAATTAGAGAATGCAGGTCTCATGGCAACAGGTTTCAACAAAGAGACTAATTTGGTTGAAATTGTAGAGGCTAAAGACCATCCTTGGTTTATTGGCGTGCAGTATCATCCAGAGTATAAAAGTACTGTAGCTAATCCGCATCCATTATTTGTGGGCTTCGTTAAGGCAGCTTTAGAGCACAAAAAGGCACAAAGTAATGCCACATTGGCATAAACATCATATTTGGACATATATTTGCTTTCTTAAAAATTCAAAATATTCCCAATTAATTAGAAATACCATATGGAAGAAAAGAAATTTGATGTACAATCCATAATTGGCTTCGTGCTTATTTTTGGAATACTCATCTTCATGTTTTACCAAAATCAACCAACTCCAGAAGAGTTAGAGGCAGAAAAGGCAAAGCAAGAACAAGTAGAGGCTGCAAAAGCATCAGAAAATTCAGAAACAGAAACTGTTATTAATGATGTACCACAGTTAGATTTACAAGATTCAACCGCAGTTGCCAATTACCAAGGTAAACTTGGTGCTTTTGGTTTTACAAAACCTTCTAATGATATTACTACTTTAGAGAACGATATTCTTTTATTGAAAATCAGCAATAAAGGTGGGCAGATTGTAGAGGCGAAAATGAAACAATTCGTTACTTACGATTCTATACCAGTATATTTAATAAAGGATGGTAATGCTTCCTTCGGATTGGATTTTGCCACTTCAGATACTAGAACGTTGAATACTCAAGATTTATATTTTGAGCCATCAATGACCAATGATAATGGCAACCAAGTATTGTCATTAAAAGCGAAAACTTCGAGCAATCAATATCTAGAATATAGATATGAAATGAAGCCAGATGACTATTTGGTAGACTTCACAATCAAGTCAAAAGGCTTGGATAATGTTATTAGTTCTAGCAAACCAGTTCAATTAGATTGGAAGTTAAAAGGTATTCGTCATTCTAAAAGTATTCAGTACGAGAATAGGTATACACGTTTAACTTATAATCATGAAGATGATAAAATAAGCAAGCTTTCTGAAGGTAGCGATGATGACGAGACTGAAGAGGATGTAAAGTGGATTTCTTACAGACAACACTTTTTTAGCAGTATTCTAGCGGCAGACCAACCTTTTAAAAGTGGAGATTTAACTTCTGTTAATTTAGTAGAAGAGGAAAGTAAAACTTTCGGATTTACAAAAGAATACGCATCTGCACTACCAGTAGAACTGGAAGGCGGAGAAATTTCTAAAGATTTGCATTGGTATTTCGGTCCTACGGATGTAGATACCCTTTCTCAATATGAAGATTTAGGTTTGGTAGATTCTATTCCTTTTGGTTGGGGTATTTTCGGGTGGATAAACCGTTATGTATTTACACCTTTTTACGGGTTGATCAGCACGTATTTCCCTTACGGTATAGCTATTGTTATTATGACCATTCTAGTTCGTTTGGCAATGTCTCCTGTAACATACAAATCGTATTTGTCTCAAGCTAAGATGAAGGTGTTAAAACCAGAAATTACAGAGCTAGGGGAGAAGTACAAAGATAATGCGATGAAGAAGCAGCAAGAAACCATGAAACTGTATGGTAAGGCTGGTGTCAGTCCCATGAGTGGTTGTATACCTGCAGTAATACAAATGCCAATTTTCTATGCGCTGTTCATGTTTTTTCCAACATCTTTTGCATTAAGACAAAAGCCTTTTTTATGGGCAGACGACCTTTCTTCTTTTGATACCATTTATCAATTTCCAGAAGGATTCTCAATTCCTTTCTATGGTGACCACGTAAGTTTGTTTCCAATATTGGCATCTATAGCAATTTTCTTTTACATGAATATGACTACGGGTCAAAACATGCCAACACAACCAGGTATGCCAAACATGAAATTTATCATGTACCTGATGCCATTTATGATGTTGTTTTTCTTTAACAACTATGCGAGTGGTTTAAGTTTGTACTATTTTGTGTCTAACTTAATTACAATTGGTATTATGTTGGTCATTAAGAATGTTATCATAGATAATGATAAGATACATGCCCAAATACAAGAGAATAAGAAGAAACCTAAGAAGGAAAATAAGTTCCAAAAGAAAATGCGTGAGATGATGGAACAAGCAGAAGCGCAGAAGAAGAATTAAAAAAAACCGTATTATTATAAAAATAAAAAGCCCTTTCAAAATTGAAAGGGCTTTTGCCATTGGTTAAGGCTTGGTTTGGTAAGATTTGGGATGTCAAAGATGTAATTAATTTAAAGTTCTATAAAAAGTTAGTTGTAAAGGGTGGCATATTGTATGTTAAAAGAGTGTATGATGATGTGTGAGTTTTTTTGAAATAGAATACTCTCTTTGAATTGCAGCTTTTGTAGAAATAAAAGGTTAAAATGTTTAGATACATCATATAAAAAATCAAAGATTGCAAAATATTGGTTACAGCTTCAATAACATTGTAAAAGGTTAAATTGACTATCTACTTTTGATAGGTAGCATACTTAATAGTATAGTTCTATCGTATTCTAAAGGTTATTATTAAACGGGTGACATTGAAAATAAGCTAAGTATTCTTAAAGCTTTATAAAAAAAGAGCCGCATTATGCGGCTCTTTAAGTTTTGAAAAAAGATAAAAGTTAGTTCGTTGTGTCTGGTATCATAACGGTGTCGATAGCATGTATAACACCATTGTTAGCTTGAACATCTACCGCAATAATACCGATTTCTGAATTACCCGAACCATCAGTAATGGTAACGTTACCATCACCGTCGATAGTGAAAGTTAAGGTGTCACCTTCTAGAGTAGCAGGAGAAACCAATCCATTAGTTAGATCGCCAGAAACGATATTGGCTCCAGCAATAACATGATGGTTTAATACAGCAGTTAAAACATCTCCGCTTGGTACTGCTGCTAATTCTGCAAATGCTCCATTAGTAGGTGCAAATACTGTAAAAGGTGCAGGATCTGTACCGGTGTCAGTACTTAAAATACTAACAAAGTCTGGTTGACCTTCAGCGGTTAAAGCGCCTACAAGAGAACTGAAGTTAGGGTCAGCTGTTGCGAACGTTACCACACTTGGTAAATCAATTACCATATCTACCGCATGTATAATTCCGTTGGTGGCAACAATATCAGCTGCAGCAACTGTACTTGTTCCATTTAATGTTACGCCATCATCTACATTCACATATATACTTAAATTATCGCCATCTACATTAGTCGCAGCAGTGTTAAAATATGTATTAGAAAGACTTGCTGCATTAGCTGCTGCACCAGAAATTACGTGGTTTGCTAAAATACTATTGATGTCATTATCTGAAGGATTTGTAAAATTGTCAAAAGCGGAATTTAAAGGAGCAAATACGGTAAAGTCAGTTTCTGAATCTGAAAGTAATGTTGTAAAAATTGTATTGCCATCTGTAGTTAAGGCACCTACTAAAGATGTTAAGTTAGGGTTTGCTATTGCATGATCAACAATATTTGGTAGACCTATAACGGCATCAACAATATGTACTACTCCGTTTATGGCTTTATTATCTGCAGCGGTTACTGTTGAAACACCATTAATAAGAACGCCATCTTCTATATTTATGAACATACTAAGATTTGCGTCATCAGGACCTGCAGTTGAAAGAGAGGAAACATATCCGGTAGCTAAATCAGTTGATAAATTAGTACCTGATACAACATGGTTTAATAAAACCTGCGTAAGAACATCTGTTGGAATATCACTAAGAGCAGCAAAATCATTTGCTTCTAAAAAAGCAGCAAAGGCATCATTTGTTGGGGCAAATACGGTAAAAGGACCTTCACCTGCCAATACTGTGGGTAATTCGCCATCTGCAGCAACCAAAGCCTCAACTAATATACTTAAACTTGGTACTGAAATAGCCAAATCGGTAATTGAAGTCAATAGAACTCCGCTTAATGCATCTAAGGCTTCTTGAGGAATCAATACTTTATCGATTATATGTACGATTCCGTTTTCTGTTTCTACGTCAGCTGTAGTTACCGTAGCCATTTCGTCTGCGGCATCTGTAAAAATAACTCCGTTAGCAATGCTAACAGTTAGTGTTTCTCCTTGTAGTGTTGTAATGGTTTGCCCCTCTGTTAAATCCCCAGAACTTACTGCAGCTCCAGATACTACATGATATTTTAAAATTGTTGCCAATAAGTCTTGTAATTGCTCATTGTTAAAATCATCTAATGAGTCAAATCCATCTAATCGAGCTAATAGACTTGCAAATGCATCATTTGTCGGTGCTAAAACCGTAAATGGACCTTCGCTACTTAAAGCTGTAATTAAATCATTATTTGCACTTTCATCTGCTTTTGTAAGTGCTGATACTAGAGAGCTTAAAGAACTGGTTTTTTGTGCAGCCTCTACTATGTTGTCTTCTTCAACGATAATTACTGGATCGTCATTGTCATCATCACTGCAAGAAGCAGCAAAAACTAACAGCATTACCATTGCTGTCGATTTTAAAATTTTACCTAGATTTTTCATTTTTATATTTTTTGTTGAACTATTATGATGTAAAGCTAAACAAAAAATAAATACATTTAAAATGAAGATATGATAGGTATAGGTCTAAATAATTACATTATGTTGTAAAATATGACTGATAATTGTAGATAATAGAAGGGTTTACTTTAAATTATGATTTAATATTGTTGAATATAAATTGGTAAAAGTTTAACATTTTTATCGATAATAAATGATTCAGTTTTAACATTTTAAAAGGTTTTTGGATAAAAAAACTATTTTTTTTGATGAGACATGTGAGTTGTAAAAAAAGTATTTCTGAAATGAAATTTTGTAATTTTGTACCGACCAAGTATAAGAAATGAAAAAAGTAGTAATAGGACTTTCTGGAGGAGTAGATTCAAGCGTAGCTGCATACTTGCTAAAAGAGCAGGGTTATGATGTTATTGGTTTGTTTATGAAGAATTGGCATGATGATTCGGTAACAATATCAGAAGAGTGTCCGTGGTTAGAAGATAGCAACGATGCATTAATTGTCGCTGAAAAATTGGGTATTCCGTTTCAAACAGTTGATTTAAGTACTGAGTATAAAGAGCGTATAGTTGATTATATGTTTAAGGAATATGAAATGGGACGCACCCCGAACCCTGATGTGCTTTGCAATAGAGAAATCAAGTTTGATGTATTTATGAAAATAGCCATGCAATTAGGGGCAGACTATGTTGCCACAGGTCATTATTGTAGAAAAGGAACACTTCATAATTCTGATGGTTCTGAGACATATCAATTATTGGCAGGAAAAGATGGTAATAAAGACCAATCTTATTTCTTATGTCAATTATCGCAAGAGCAATTATCAAAAACATTATTTCCGATAGGGGAATTGACCAAGCCACAGGTGAGGGAAATTGCCAAGAAAATGGATTTGATTACTGCAGATAAAAAAGACTCACAGGGTTTATGCTTTATTGGTAAGGTTAGATTGCCAGAGTTTTTACAACAGCAATTAAAACCAAAAACTGGTAAAATTGTTGAGATCCCGGCAGCTTTTGGTAGTTACGAAAGAGCTATACCATCGTTTTCAGATAAAAACGCTGAATTAGAATTTTATGCAGAGAAACCTGTTTATCATTTAACTGATGGTAAAATAGTTGGTGAGCACCAAGGTGCGCATTATTTTACTAAAGGGCAACGTAAAGGGTTGCATGTAGGTGGTACAAAAGAACCGTTATTTGTCATAGATACCGATGTTAACGAAAATGTTATTTACACAGGTCAAGGTAAAGCACACCCAGGTTTATATAGAAGAACGTTATTTGTAAAAGATGAAGAAATACATTGGGTGCGTACAGATTTAGCTTTGAAGATTGATGAGAAATTAGAAGTAAAAGCACGTATTAGATATCGTCAAGAATTACAAGAAGCTACTATATATAGAGTAGAAGGTGGTATGTATGTTGATTTTAAAGAAATGCAATCTGCAATTACCGAAGGTCAATTTGTAGCATGGTATATTGAAGATGACCTTATAGGGTCAGGTGTAATTTCTTAACTAGACGGTTACATTTTAAAGAGCTTAATAGTATCTTTAAAATGTAATCTTTTATTCGATAATCGAGATTTAAGTGTTTTAATGCTTGTGTCGAATTCTATATTAAATTTTCAATACAAAGCTTTGGGTGATTTATCCAAGGTAAATTACTTCATTCATGCAAAATAGAATTACTGAACTTTTTAAGATAGAATTTCCGATAGTTCAAGGAGGAATGATTTGGACCAGCGGATGGCGATTAGCCAGTGCTGTTTCTAATAGTGGAGGTTTAGGTGTTATTGGTTCCGGTAGCATGTATCCTGATGTTTTACGCGAGCATATTCAAAAATGCAAGAAGGCGACTTCGAAACCTTTTGCGGTCAATGTACCTATGTTGTATCCTGATATTGATAAATTGATGGATATTATTATTGAGGAGGATGTAAAAATTGTATTTACATCTGCAGGAAATCCGAAAACTTGGACATCTTTCCTAAAAGAAAAAGGAATTACCGTTGTACATGTAGTAAGTAGCTTGAAGTTTGCATTAAAAGCACAGGAAGCCGGAGTAGATGCTATTGTTGCAGAAGGCTTTGAAGCAGGCGGACATAATGGTAGAGATGAAACTACAACTTTAGTTTTGATTCCTGCAGTGAAAGAAAAAATAACTATACCCTTAATTGCAGCAGGAGGTATTGCCACTGGTAAAGCAATGTTAGCTGCTATGGTTTTAGGTGCTGATGGTGTACAAGTGGGCAGTCGATTTGTAGCTAGTGAAGAAGCATCGAATCACATGAACTTTAAAGAGGTAGTGGTGAATGCCAAAGAAGGGGATACGCAGTTGACATTAAAAGAATTGGCTCCCGTTCGTTTAGTGAAAAACAAATTCTATAACGAGGTGCAAAAAGCATACGCTGACGGAGCAACTAACGAAGAATTGAAAACCCTTTTAGGTAGAGGTCGTGCCAAAAAAGGTATGTTCTTAGGCGACTTAGAAGATGGCGAGCTAGAAATAGGTCAAGTATCTGCTTTGATACACGACATAAAACCCGCTGGTGAAATTATTAAAGAGATGATGAGTGAGTTTTATAGTAGTATAGAACTAATATCCTCAATCTAAATTATCCTATTTTAATATTTGTAAAATTAGATTTTATTTTTTCAATATTTTATAACTTGTTTAGAATCAATATTTGAAACTTCTTTTATATTTGATTACTTATCAAACCAAAATAATATGAATACTCTTAAAACAACATTAGTTTTCTTTTTACTAGCAGTTTTCAGCTTAAATGTTACTCAAGCGCAAGAAGGACATCCTTTAGAAGGAAAATGGAATTTAACGATTGATCAAGAAGGAGAAAAATTACCATCTTGGTTAGAAATTAGACATTCAGGTACCAATACATTGATTGGACGATTTACCTATGCTTTTGGTAGCGCAAGACCAGTTGCTGAAATTGAAAAGCACGGTGAATTGTTTTCTTTTGAAATTCCGCCACAATGGGAGCCTGGAGCTTCCAATATGGAATTTGAAGGAAAAATTGTAGGTGACGGATTAGCAGGAACCATGATTTATGTAGATGGAAAAACTTATAATTGGACAGCGACCAAATCGCCTAAGCTTCCGTATTATGCAAATGTGAAAGAAGGTAAGACTGTTAAACTATTTAATGGCAAGAATTTAAACGGATGGGTGATGAAGCCTGGCAATCAATGGGCAGTTTTAGATGGTATACTTACAAGTGCTAAACCTGGAGTAAATTTAATATCTGAAGAAAAATTTAATGATTTTAAATTGCATGCAGAATTTAGATATCCAGAAGGTAGTAATAGTGGTATATATTTAAGAGGACGCTATGAAGTACAGATTGCTGATAATATAGGTTTGGAACCATCGTCTATTTATTTTGGAGGAATCTATGGTTTACTTACACCAAATGAAAACGCGGCTATGAAAGCAGGGAAGTGGCAGACATACGATATTACCTTAATTGGTAGAAGAGTTACTATTGTAGCTAATGGAAAGACTGTAATTTCAAATCAGAATATTGAAGCGATGACCGGAGGTGCTTTAGACAATAATGAAGCTGAAGCCGGACCAATAATGATACAAGGTGATCATGGACCGGTAGAATTTAGAAAATTAGAAATTATACCTTTTAGTAAAGGATAGTTTTAGAAGATATGCTTAATAAAAAAGCCTCCATTTTTGGAGGCTTTTTTTATTCACTTTAGTTGATTTCAGTAATTATAGCCAAGGCTCTAACTTCTTCATCTTTATTAACAAAGATTTCGACCAACTCAGGTAAAGGAGTGCCAAAACCTGCTAGGCGTGCAGATTCCGTTTCATCTTTAAGAATAGGTTCAATGTTATTTTCTTTTAATGCAAGTTCTACGCGTTGTGCTGCAATGCTATTGCCACCGAATACTTTTATATAGTTTGAGTCCATAATAATTAATTTAAATTTTTAGTTGCGTCTTTTATATAGATATTAAAATTTTTAAAAGTGTTTGTCAAAATTTCAATTTGTTCTTGTGCTTCTACCCAATTTTTTTGTTCGATTGCTTCTCTAACTCCCGGTAAAGTTTTTACGCCGTAACCTGTGTAAAAACCTGGTGCGTAAATTTGATGTTTAAACCATGGTCTACGAGGCAAGCCTTTCTCTGATGTAAGCATCTGTTCCGCTTGCATTAAACGCTTATTGAGCTCTTCTTTCGATTTTTTAGATAGGGTAGTTATGTTGATTTTTTCAAACTCGGTAATAGTTTCGTTAAGTATTACCAATTCATTTTGTAAAGGTGAAAAATCTATATAAGGAATGAGTTGTTTTTTCGTAGGAGTTTTAACTTTTTTAATTGGGTCTGCCGCTAATTCATATGATTTTAGAGAAACCATTTTGTTGTGCTTTAGCACCTCTTTTCTCATACTTTCTGTTTCATCAATAATTTCAGTCAAATAATTTGAAATAGTCGAATGCCATTGCGAGAAGTTTAACGGAATAACATCTGCATTTGCTAAACGTAAGGTAATTAAACCTGCAGTATTCGCTAAAGCAATGCCATAGGCAAATTCTGGATCTTTAAATCTTTTGTAATGTGGGTAGGTATCGTAAATGGTATGATATTCTCCGCCGCCATTTTCCCCGCCAAAACCAAGATTCAAGGCAGCAATACCTGCATGTTGAATAAACGGAGTGTAATCAGAACCAGAGCCTAATGCATAAAGATGAAAAGAGTCGTCACCACCGCTAACCATATTTGCAGCAATTCTACGGTCTTTAACCGATACTTTCGTTTGTGGATCAACAACAGTACCTGCCACTTCGCTTACCATGGCCTGCAGTGAATGTGATCCACCGGCGCTTAAGAATCCGCGACCGTTACCATCAGTATTTATATAGGCAACTACCTTTTCTTGTAGTTCTTTTTTATGATCTTCAACCCATTCAGTAGAACCGATTAATCCTGGTTCTTCAGCATCCCATGCGCAGAATACTAAGGTGCGTTTTGGTTTTTGTCCTTTTTTGGCAAGTTCACCAATGGCGCGAGCTTCTTCCATAAGGGCGACCAAACCACTAATTGGGTCATTGGCACCATGTACCCATGCATCATGGTGATTACCACGCATAACCCACTGATCTGGAAATTCAGTTCCTTTCAAAGTAGCAATAACGTTATGGGCGGGTACCAGTTTCCAATCGAATGTAAGTTTTAAATGAACGGTAGCTAGTCCTGGTCCTATATGATAAGTTATTGGCAATCCGCCTCGCCAAGATTCTGGCGCAACGGTACCATCTAAGGCAGATAATAGCGGTAGTGCATCTTCGTAAGAAATTGGCAAAACAGGAATTTTAGTTATAGTAGGGGCATCTTTTCTGTCTAGTCTTTTAGCATCTTTTGTAGCTGCATAACCGGGAGTTAATACATCGCCAGGATATGTTGGCATATCCATCACCGAACCACGTTGTACTCCGGTTTTATTCTTGTAGGCACCTTTTGGGTAGACATCTCCTTGTCCGTAGCCATCATCCTCTGGGTCAGAATAAATAATACAACCGATAGCACCTTTTTCGGCAGCTAATTTTGGTTTAATACCACGCCATGAACCTTGGTATTTGGCAATTACTATTTTACCTTTTACGCTGATGCCTAGTTTTTCTAGTTCTTCGTAATCTTTCGGAATTCCGTAATTAACAAAAACTAATTCTGCTTCAACATCACCATCGGTAGAGAAAGCATTGTAGCTTGGTAATAAGGCATCGCCTTGTGCGGTAAATGGATCGCCTTCTACTGGTACAGCTGTTAATTTAGCCTTGTATTGTGTAGGGCCGGTTAATTCTAAAACTCTTTCTGTTGGATAAGGAAATAGAATTTGATAGGTCTCTATTTTGGTATCGTAACCCCAAGATTCGAATTGAGTTTTAATCCATTTTGCATTTTCTTCTCCGAATTTGGTGCCTACCCAATGAGGTTCTGCAGCCATTTTCTGCATCCATTCGTCAAGGTTTGTTGCATTTAATTTTTCTTCAAAGCTTTTTTCGAGCTGTAGTTGTTTGTTGGCGTTCTCAGAAGAAAATCCGATAATTGAATTTTGTGAATATCCGTTGAGGACCAATAAAAGAAATAGGGTGGTGAATAATTGTTTCATAATAAAATATAGTTGTTGAGGTTTAATTAGTTTAGACAAAAGGGAGCACCAATTAGTAGTTTGTTATAAACTCTAGTTATGCTCTCAATAAAAATAATATGTCAAAGTAAATTCATTTTTCAAAGTGTTATATTTAATTGAGACTTACGCTATGCTCTTCAGTTTTATGATGTTTTAAAGAATTTGTGTTGATGGTAAAATAAAAGGTGCTACCTACATTTTCTTCAGATTCTACCCATATTTTACCTAAGTGGTGATCTACTATTTTTTTGCTTCCGTACAGTCCGATACCCGATCCTTCGAATTTAGATTGGTTGTGAAGCTTATGAAAAGCTTTAAATATATTTTCAAGATGTTCTTTTGGTATTCCAATGCCATTATCGGAAACACTAAACAGGTATTCATTATCTTTCTTTTCAGACGAGATGTTAATAACCATTAGCCCATTATTGGTTTTAAATTTCAGTGCATTATGAACTAAATTTTGAAAAAGCATTCTAATATCGCTAGGTCTAGCAATCAATGTAGGCATATCGTCAATGTTTAATGTTGCCTTAGAGTCTTTAATACTTTCTGATAAATCATCAATAACTAACGCTATAACTTCATTGAGATTTACAAATTCCATTCCGCTAGAATTCCCGATTTCAGCATATTTTAAAAGACCTTCTACCAAATTTGTAAGCCTTGTAGAGCTGCTCTGTAAATGCTTTAAATAGTTGTCGAAATTCGCATAGTTAGCTGCTGTATGTTGTTTTTCTAATTCTGTGGAAATGACTTTTATATTGTTTAAAGGTCCTCTTAAATCATGGGTAACAATAAAGGTGAATTCTTCAATATGCGTATTTTTTAATTCAAGTTCATTGTTTAAAACGGCTAATTTGTTGTTTTGATTTCTTAGGTCGCTTTGGGCTTTTTTAAGATTAAGTTCACTTTCTTTTAAAGCGGTAATATGGTTTTCTAGATCGGAGGTATACGTTTTCGTCTTATTTTCATCATACATGCTAAATGTAAGAGAAAGCCAGCCTAAGCAAGCTAAAAACGCAAAAATTTCATCGAACGGAACATCTATAGTCCCTAAAAAAGGTTCGTATATTGAAATATAAATAGTAGGTACTATAAATGCTAGAATATCAAAACCGATAATTAGATTTCTTAACTTAGGGTTTCTACGATAACCTATATACGCTAAGAAACCCATTGTAGCAAATGCAACTGCTTGCCCAAAAAAACCACCTATTAAAAATATAAGGCTCATAAACATGACCGGGGGAAAAAGGGTCATATATATTCTAGTGGCTTTATGAAGTTTTAAACGATTTAATATAAATCCAATGCCGAAACCTAAAGCAACAATAAATGCCAGTACTCGTTCGGTATAAGCATGAAAAAGAAGAGTATATATAAATACAGCAAATGTAAAAATTGATGATATTATGGTTATTAAACCAAATTCATCTAAAAAGTTGATTTTTTTTGCGCCTTTATTAGAAGTGTTTTGTTTAGACAAACTGTAAATTTTAAAGTGCTTTATTTTTCGAGAGTCAAATAGGCGATTTTTTTATAATAACTCTCAACTAGTAAAATATGAAGAATTGGGGGAGTTTTTTAAAGATTCATATTTTACATAAATATAATAAAGAGCAGCTTATAAAATTAGAAAAGACACCTTTTATTGGTGCCTTTTAATACTTATTTTTCTTTTAAACCTTTTACTATGAAACACTCATAGGAACTTCCATGACTAGAATTTTTGATTTATCAATAATTTTGAAATTTATAGCCAATATGAAATTCAATTACCCTCGTTTGTAGAAAATGGTACGGGCGATATAACATCAGAATTGCAAGCAGCGTATCTTCTAAGATAGCTTAAAGAAGACCCTTCGCTTTTATTTCTAAATACTTATTAATAGTGTTAATAGTCAAATCTTCGGGTTTAGTTAGAATAGTCTGTATGCCATACTTTCTAAGTTCATTGACTACCAATTGTTTCTCGTAGATAAATTTTTCTGCAATAGCTTGTTCGTAAATCTCAAGAGTATTGTTTGGTTTTTCTTTGGCATAAGATATAAGTTCAGAATTTTCAAAGAATATGACTACCAATAAATGTTGTTTTGCAATCGCTTGTAAATAAGGTAATTGTCGGTGTAAAGCATCTAATGTTTCAAAATTGGTATATAATAGCAAAAGGCTCCTTTGTGGTAAATGCCTTTTTACATCAATATATAATCTACTAAAATCACTCTCAACAAAATTAGTGTTTAGGTTATAAAGCGTTTCAAGAATGAGGTTCATTTGAGAACTTCTCCGTTCTGCAACGACCCTATTTTCTATCTTATTACTAAAAGCGAACATACCTGCTTTATCGTTCTTTTTAAGGGCAATACTGCTAATGACCAAAGTGGCGTTGATTGCGTAATCGAGTAAGCTAAGCGAATTAAAAGGCATTTTCATTACCCTTCCTTTGTCAATAATAGAATATATTGGTTGTGATTTTTCATCTTGAAATTGGTTGACCATTAACTGACCTCTTTTAGCTGTCGCCTTCCAATTTATATTACGAATGTCATCGCCTTGTATGTAATCTTTTATTTGCTCGAACTCCATCGTATGACCGATGCGGCGAATTTTTTTAATTCCGAATTCAAGTAATCGATTACTAAAAGCTAAAAGCTCATATCTACGAAGTTGTAAAAATGACGGATACACAGGTACCTCCTTATCTTGGTCGTATGTATATTTTTTAGCTAGAAATCCGATAGGGGAAGTAGCGAATACATTTAAATTCCCGAAACTATAAACTCCGCGTTCAACAGGTCTTACATTATAGGTGTAAAATTTCTGTTCTCCGGATTTTACTATACTCCGAAAATTAAAGTCGCGTTTCTGAAATTGGAAAGGAAGTTCGTCAATTATGTTTACTCGGCTTGAAAATAAGTATTGATTGGTAACTTGTATTTTGATATTATTTTCATCGCCATTAGAAAGTTTATCAGGTACTATTCTGTCGGCAACTATGTTTCCTTTTGATAAAAACAGAAGAATAATATCTACTATTATTAGCACTAAAAACAGATAGAAAAGTAGTTGGGCAATAAATGATATATTCTCAAAAATATAGGAAACTAGAAAGCACAAGATAATACCCGTTAATACTAGGAAGAATCTTTTTTGAAGAAATATATTTTTGAAAACCTTTTTCACGATTATTTATCTAGGAATTTCGATAGTTTGAATAAGGTCACTGATCATTTTTTCTGCGGTGTAGCCTTCCATTTCTCGTTCAGGTGTTAATATAATTCTATGACCTAAAATAGGACCTACTACCTTCTTGATATCATCTGGGGTTATAAAATCTCTACCATTTATAGCAGCAACGGCTTTAGACGCATCTAGTATGGCTATAGAGGCTCTTGGAGAAGCTCCTAAATATAAATTGGCATTAGTTCTTGTATTGTTCACAATGGCAGCAATGTACTTTAGTAAATTATCTTCGACGATTATGTCTTTTATCACTAATTGATACGCTGCAATTTGTTCTGCAGAAAGAACAGAATCAATCAATGCTTCCACATTAGTATTTTTCTGTTGATGCTTGTTTTCTAAAATTTGTATTTCTTCTTCTAAAGTAGGGTAGTGTACATTTATTTTAAAAAGAAAACGGTCTAATTGAGCTTCTGGCAATCGGTAGGTACCTTCTTGTTCAATTGGGTTTTGAGTGGCAAAAACCAAAAATGGAGGTTGCATTTCAAATTCATTTCCATCAATAGTAATTTGTCGCTCTGCCATGGCTTCAAAAAGAGCAGCTTGGGTTTTGGCTGGTGCACGGTTTATCTCATCAATTAAAACAATATTTGAGAATATAGGTCCCTTTTTGAATTCAAATTCTGAGGTCTTTACGTTGAATATAGACGTACCCAAAATATCGCTAGGCATTAAATCTGGCGTAAACTGAATTCTGCTGAAATCTACATTCATTGTTTTTGCCAAGAGTTTTGCGGTCACTGTTTTTGCTACACCTGGTACACCTTCAATAAGAGAATGACCGTTAGCTAAAATAGAAACAATTAATAATTCGATCATTTCTTGCTGACCGATAATTACTTTACCTAATTCTGCTTTTACTTTGGCTACAGACTCCTGTAGTTTGGTTAGGTCTATGCGCGAATTAAATTCTACGTTGTTTTCATCTTGTGTATTATCTTCCATAAGATTGTTTAAATGTATTTATTTTCTGAACTAGGGTTAAAGAGTCTTGTTCAGTATGTATAGGTTTATTTTTTAGACTAAGTATGAGGTCCACTAGAGTTTTTGTTTCCTCTCTAGATTTTCCAGCTTTAGCACTTAATTGGGTAATAAAGTTTTCATCTAACACTGTGGTGTTTACATAGTATCTATTTCTAATGTAGGTTAAAAAATAGGTAATTTTTTTATCGTTCAAATTCGCATAATCTTTATGTTGATAGTACAATGAACCAACAGTTTTTGCAAATTCTACAGAAGAGTTTTCTAAAGGTTTTATAATAGGGATTATTCGCTGTTCTCTTTTGGCTTTAAATATTACAAAGAGTAGTAAGCCTACAACAAGTAAATAATAGCTCCATTTTAATGCGGGTTGATTTAAAATGAATCGCATTGGTGATGTTATAACTTTTCTGCCAGATTTCTTATAATCATCCCAAAATAAAAGATGATCATTTAGATACGAAAAACTCTGAGCGCTGTAGTTTCTATTGTCACCAAGTACGTAATAGTTAGTATATGCGATTGGTAAGGTATTGATAATGAAACTTCCTTCACCAAAAGATGTCTTTATAAAATTGGGTTTTACTCTAATTTCATCCTTATTATTTTCTAAAAATGTTGAGGATTTAAATTGTATGTGTCCCAGTATTTCCGTGTTTGCCGTATCTACACTAATGAAATAAGAAGGATCGACTCCTCTTTCAAAATAGAAATATTCTTGTTTAAAATTTTGATTTGAGAAAGAAGCTTTAACCGAGTCTTCTTGTATATCATATTGCTGTGTAATTTCAATATTCAAAGTATCGGCTAATTGCCCTGTAAGATTGCTACTGGCTATAAAAACTTGATTACCATTGGCTACATAATTTAAAACTTGATTTGTTTCTTGTTCATCTAAATAGATAAAATCATTAATCATTAAATAGTTCGAAGCTATGGTAGAATCTCGCTCTATAAGCAAATCGTAAATACTCTTTTCAACAGATTCAATTTCGCTGTTCGGAAATATTGAAGGCAGCTCATTATAAAGAACAAAACAACCAAACGGAATTTTAGATACTGATGTGTACGACGGTCTCCAATTTATGGGTCTAGGGCGAACTATTTCGGTTACGATGATACCAATTAGCACCGCAATCAAAAGCCCAAGTATTATTTTAGAACGCTTACCCAAATTATGATTGAATTTGTTTGTTGATCGATTCGAAATCTAAAACCGATTTTGTGTATTTTATGTCATCTATAGCCTGTTCTCCATACCAGATATAATCGTACAGGTAGGCTATTTTCTTAAATCCTTTTTTTATTTCTAGTTGCTCGATTTCATTGAAATAGTCTGAATTTGTTTTATCGAAATGCCATTCTATAATATCGCTTTTAGACAATTTTTGTAACGTTAGAAGAAACTGATAACGTATGGCAAGTCTGTAGTCTTTTTGTACTAAAGCAGTTCTGAGAAGATTGTTAATGTCGATACCTTCAATATGCTCTTCTGTTAAGTTGATAGCGTTAATTATTTTTGCTTTTTTCTGAAAAAGAGAATTGAAGTTTTCATTAATTAGAACCTTTACGATAAGGTATATTGCTAAAATTACCAACAAAAAGTAAATGACATATTCAATGATTTTTAAAAGCTGTGGCGATATGTTAACGCCAAAGATGTTGCCCAGTCCTCGACCGACCCAATTGATAAATCTAGCCAATAGGTTTTGAGATTCTCCTGTTTTAAAGGTGTAGTTAAACTCATCGCCTGTATACTTTTTAGTAAGATCATCGTCAATAGTTCTTAAAGTCAGTATAGACGAAGTATCAATTTTTATGATACTATCGTTCGTGCCCTGTGCAAATGAGCATAGCGCTAACAACTGAAAGAATATGAGGAAAAAAGTATGCTTCAACTTAATCGTTTTGACCTATTTGTTCGATAGTAGCTCTAGTGTTTTCGTTGTATGTTTTTTCGTGTAACGCATAATATAATAAGCCATTTACAAATTGAGAAAGACATTGACCGTACACTGCAATAATTAATATAATACAAGTACCGATAGTATAGACTATTGTAGAAACGATAGAGTGTGAGTAGTCTACATTGTTTTCGACAACATGAAAGGTGTAAACACCTACAATAATACCAGGTACTATTAATGCGATCATTAGTAATATACCAAGTAAGAGACCCAAGATAAAGTTGACACCAATAGATTTCCAGAAATTTGTAGTTACTAATTTCCAACCTTCGCCTAATGCTTCGGTAACACCTTTTTTGTTTTGAAGCATATCAAAAAATGAAACACCAATCCATGCGGTTAAACCGAATTGTACAATGTACTGTGCAATAAAACCTATTAATGGTATGATATTTAAAATAATGGCTGCAATAAAATAAATGAAGTAAATCGGTATCAATAATAATACAAATACAAAGGTATTCCCGAATTGGCTTTTGGCTAGTTCCCAAACTTCTTTTTTATCTACATTTTCATCTCTAGTCTCTACATATTTTATCATATAGCTAGTAGAAAGCGAGTAGTTTAAGAAGGCAACACCTAAGAAAATAATAACGAATAAAAATCCGCCGACACCTAAATAAATATAATAGTCCTGTTCAAATTCATTACCATTACCAAAAGAATTATTGCTAGATTCTTGCGCAATCATTCCTAAAAAACCAGATACTAATAAATAGCTAGTTATTAAAAGACCTATTAAAAAAACACCATTATAACTGATAAAAACATTGGTAAAGTTTTTAATATTCTGTTTAAAAAAGTCGAAATAAACGGATACTATTCCGCCAAAATCACGGTTTACCCGTAACGGTATGTAATTGTCTTTCATATTGGTTGTTAAGAATGATCGGGTAGGCTAGATAATAAAATATAATTAAGAATAAAGAAGCGCCAATTATTATAAAAGCCAGCCAATTGGGCATACCGGTATATCGTGTAATAAAACCTTCAATAAAACCGGCAATAATAAAAAACGGAATCGTACTGACTACAACTTTTAGTCCGTCTTTGGCGCCTTTCATGAAGGACACACGTCTAGAATAGGTTTTTGGAAAAAGAATGCTATTGCCCATAATCAAACCAGCGCATCCCGCAATAATAATGACTGAAATTTCAATAGTACCATGTAACCATATTTGCTTATTTGCTTCAAAGAAAACCCCTTTGGTGTAAAAGAATGTAATGAAGGCACCGAGCATAACACCATTGCTAAAAAGAATATAACCAGTACCAATACTAGTAATTACACCAAATGCAAAGGCCAGAAATGCAACTCTAATATTATTAATGGTAATACCTAAAAATGAAACGATTTCACTTCCGCCTTTGTAAATAGCGGCAGGATCACCGTTGGCAATATTATTAAGGGTTTCGTTTACATATGCATCACCTAAAATTAAACGAACAAAGGTTGCATCGTTCAAAGCAGATAATGAACCAATGGCAGATGCTATAGCAAATATTAAAAATGCAATGCCAAGTGTGCTGTGATATTTTTTGAAAAAAAGTGGAAATTCAGTTACCCAAAAGCTAAGAATTCGATTTTTACTTTCTTTTTTATTCTTATAAATTTTTTGGTGAGCTTGTGAAGCTAATCCGTTTAAATACAATAAAGTCTTACTTTCTGCGTAATACGTTTGCGCGTAGGCTAAATCATTAGTAAGTTGAATGTAGCCATTGGCAAGTTCATCTGGGTTTGAGGTAGCACCAAGGTTTATAGCATTTTCGAATGCTATCCATTTTTCCTTATTTTGCTTCAAAAAAGCAGCTTCGCGCATAAACTATTTTTACCTTGTTAAATTTAAGACTTAATGAATAACCTTCAAATCAATACAACGCAAAATGTTAACCTTAATTATACTATTGTAAGTATTGGTGAACGAATTGTGGCATTTTTTATAGATGCATTTATATTATATCTCTATTATATTCTAGTGGATTTAATTGGTGACGCCATTGGTTATATTTATGATGATGGGTGGACGCAGAGAGGGATTGTTGGTTTAATTACCTTACCCGCAATGTTTTATAGTTTATTGATGCATATAATTTTTAATGGTAGAACTGTAGGTAAAATGATTATGAAAATGAGGGTGGTATCGGTTGATGGATCACCTGTAAATTGGAGCAATTATTTAATTCGGTGGATGCTTCGTTTGGTCGATATCTGGATCTTTGTTGGGTCTATTGGTATTCTTACCATTCTATTCTCTGAAAAAAGACAACGTTTAGGTGATGCGGCGGCAGGTACGGTTGTAATAAGTACAAAAAACAAGACTAAAGTTTCTCATACTATTTTAGAAGAAGTGGAAGATACATATGTACCTAAATTTGTAAACGTTACCATACTGACCGATAAAGATGTAAGGCTGATCAAAGAAACCTTTAGTATAGCTAATAAAAGCAATGATTTTAAAACGATGAAAGCGCTTAGAGATAAAGTTGATAGTATATTGCAAACCAATTCAGATTTGTACGATAAACAGTATTTAGATACGGTCTTAAAAGACTATAATTATTTTACTCAAAAGCTATAACCAATGTTTTATTTCATCATTGATATTTTAGGAACCATTGCATTTGCTATATCAGGTGTATTAGTAGCGATGGATAAAAAACTAGATGCTTTTGGTGTATTTATTATAGCCTTTGTAACAGCGGTAGGTGGTGGTACTTTACGTGATTTATTAATTGGTATTAAACCCGTAGGATGGTTGAATGCACCCATGCATCTACTCATTATTGTAATTACCGTGTTGTTGGCAATTATCTTTGTAAAGCAATTGAAATACGTTAGAAAATCACTTTTTCTATTTGATACTATAGGTATTGGGTTATATACTATGGTAGGTATCGAAAAAGGGCTAGCCGTAGATTTGCTACCTGTAATGTGCATAGCCTTAGGAACAATTACAGCTTGTTTTGGCGGAGTAATTCGAGATATTTTATGTAATGAAATTCCCGTAATATTCAGAAAAGAGATTTACGCAACAGTCTGTATTTTAGGGGGCTTGGTGTATTTTCTTTTAATTCAATTTCCGATACAAAATACCATAGCCTATTCTATGGCAATTGTAACCATTATAATCATGCGGGTGTTGGCGGTACATTTTAAAATTTCGCTCCCAAATATTTATCGCGAAGGAGTGTGAAGATTTTTTTTGGGTTATTTGGCAAAGCCAAATAGCTAAATTTCAACCAACAACCAACAACCAACAACCAACAACTACTCTAGTACTTCAGCCTTTTCGATGTAGATATTTTGCAAAGGCCAATCTCCTTTTTCAACGGGTACATTGTTAATTTTATCAACCACATCCATACCTTCTGTAATTCTACCAAATGGCGTGTATTCATTATCTAAATGATAAGAGCCAGGATCGGTAACAACTATGAAAAATTCAAAAGGAGATGCTAGCATATGAGGGTTGTCCATTTCGCTACTAGGCATAGAAACTGTTCCTCTATGGTGCTTATGACCTTTTCGAGTATCTGGAGGTAATAAATACCTGCCTATGTCATTTCTCTTCTTTCCTGTTTTCTCGTCATCAGAATTACCACCTTGGATAATGAAATTTTTCACCACTCTATGAAATTGCGTATAATCAAAATAACCCTTTTCAGTAAGGTAAATGAAATTGGCTCGGTGATAAGGTACATTTTCAAATAGCTCTATGGTAAAACTGCCAAGATTAGTAGTGATTTTTACCTTATTCGATTTTAACGTTTTTTCATAATTGAAAAAGAAATCAATGGCATTGTCTTCGGTGAGTTCAAAAGCTTCTTCTTGCTCGTCATTTATTATTTCTTTTTCTGTAATTTTAGTAGAGTCTATAATTGTCTGGGCCGTAGAAATTGTAGTGTCAACTTTCTTAGAAGTATCTTTACAGCCAGCTAAAGCTACAATAACAACAAAAAGGAATATATAGAATTTAAGTGAACGCATGGATTTTAATTTTTTTGAACAACAAATATCAAAAATAAAGGATCTACCGCTACCGGGAGAAGCTTCGCAGTATAAAATGGCTCCAGAAATTCGTATAGAAGAGTTGCAGCGAATTAGTCAGGCGAAGAAGAATCCGAGGAAAGCGGCAGTTATGGCATTATTTTATCCAACGGTAAATCAAAATACCAATCTATTGTTGATTCTGAGAAAAACATATAAAGGTGTGCACTCTAACCAAGTAGGTTTTCCGGGCGGTAAAGTGGAAAAATCAGATGACGGATTGCTTACTACTGCTTTGCGCGAAACCTATGAAGAAGTAGGGGTAGAGCCCAAAGATGTTACCTTGGTGAAAGAAATCTCAGAAATTTTTATTCCTCCAAGTAATTTTATTGTTCAGCCATTTATTGGGCTGTATAAAGAACCAAAACCTTTTGTAAAACAAGAATCAGAAGTAGAATTGATTCTAGAAGTTCCAATTGTAGATTTTTTAGACGAATCAAAAATTGTATCCAAAAAAATAACAACCTCTTATGCTGTAGATATTGAAGTACCTGCCTTTAAATTAAACGGTTATATTGTTTGGGGTGCTACGGCAATGATGTTGAATGAGATTAAAGAGTTATTAAAGCAGGTGTTGTAAGGCATATTTATTTATTTTAGCATTCTATGGGATTATTCGATAAAAACCCTTTCGGGCATAATTTATATATTAAAAAATGGCTAATTCGTATTTTAGCCTTGCTTTCGCATCAGCGCTATAAAGGATTTAATACGTTAGAAATTGAAGGCTCTGATATTATTAGAAGCCTGCCAGATAGAAATGTACTATTTGTAAGTAACCATCAAACTTACTTTGCTGATGTAGTGGCTATGTTTCATGTATTCAATGCTAGCTTAAGTGGCCGAGAAGATTCTATAAAGAACTTAGGTTATATATGGCAGCCTAAATTGAACATGTATTATGTTGCGGCTGCAGAAACCATGAGAAAAAGTCTGTTGACGAAAATTATGGCCTATGCAGGTTCTGTAAGTGTAGAGAGAACATGGCGTTCTGAAGGTAAAGATGTAAAGCGTCAAGTAAAAATGAGCGATATCTCTAGCATTGGTTTAGCTTTAAACGATGGTTGGGTTATTACTTTTCCTCAAGGGACTACAACACCGTGGAAACCTTTAAGAAAAGGTACTGCACATATTATTAAAAAATACAAACCAGTTGTTGTACCAGTAGTAATTGATGGATTTAGACGTTCTTTTGATAAGAAAGGACTTCGTGTCAAGAAAAAAGGAATTCTTCAATCTATAATCATTAAAGAGCCATTGCAAATAGATTATGAGAATGAATCTTCTGAATCTATAATTGAAAAATTAGAGTACGCCATAGAACAACACCCTTCATTTTTAAAGGTAATCTCTAAAAAAGATTTAATGGCTGTAGAAGAGGAAAATAAGCAGCGTAAGTGGAGAAATTCTTAAACTGCTAAATGCCTTAATTCACTATAATTTTTCTTTAGTTTTCTTAGTAGAAGACCATAAAGTAAAAAGTAAATTACTCCCATTAGTAAAGTTAAGATTACTCCGAAAATACCAATGGATAGCATTACGGTGATTTTCAACTTTTCTTGTGATATGTTTTCTAGACTACCTTTTAATTCTGGGAAAGCCGAAATTATATTATCGTTCAAATAAACACCAATAATCATAATGATAATGGTAACCATTATCATTGATAATGAAAAAATAACGTAGTGCTTTACTGTTTTTCTTGTCTTTATAATTTTCTTCATCAAGTTTTTAGAATTATCTAAAACTGATATTTCTTTAAATCGCTTATAGAATTGAAATATGAAGTAAAATGCAACTGCATAAGTAAATACAGAAATAATCAGTAGATATTTAGATACGCCAATTTTATCATAGATTTCCATTCCTTCACGCATAGAAGGTAATAGGTATAAAAGATGGGGTACGGTAAATTCTAATATGCTAATGATTAGAATCCATTTAACAATAGAAGAAGATTTTTTCCATATCATTTTGTGAATATCTTCATAGCTCAGTTTAGGAACATCAAATTCCTTCTTCTGCCAGTCTTTCTTTAATAATTCCAGTTCATCCGTCATATGCTTATGGATTCAAAATGGTTCTTAATTTTGTTTTAATACGGTTCATTTTCACACGTGCATTTACTTCGGTAATACCTAATGTTTCTGATATTTCTGCATAATTTTTATCCTCCAGATATAAAAAAACTAATGCTTTATCAATATCATTTAATTGCTTTACAGCTTTATACATTAGCTTCAATTGCAATTCTTCGGTTTCATCATACTCATCTGCCTTAATTTTGAAAATTATAGACTCATAATCAGCAGTATCAATTCTTCTTTTATTTTTTCGATATAAGGTGATGGCGGTGTTCAATGCCACACGATACATCCACGTGCTAAACTTTGCTTCTCCCCTAAATTTGGGATAAGCCTTCCATAATTGAATAGTTATTTCTTGAAACAAATCGTTGTGAGAGTCGCGGTCATTTGTATACAGGGTACACACTTTATGGACAATATTTTGATTGTCCTGCAGCTCGGTCACAAATTTGTGTTCAAGTTCTTTATTCACTATTGGTTGGTTGTTCTTATCACGTTAGTCTATCGATAGTTTCTTTTGTTACAATAAATCTACAAATACATAAAAAAAAGTGCCAAAGTATTATTTGGCACTTTTTAATCTATAGTAATCTATGACTATTTTCTATAATCTAAAGCAGGTGCTCTATCCCCTAATAGAGGAATGTATTTAAAATCTGCACCTCTTTTTTCAATGAATTCTTTCTTTGCAGTTTCAATAAGTTTTTTATCCTTGAATAAATCTATTGCAGTCATTGTTAATGTTTTTGCAGCAATCATCATCCCTTTATTACCAATAGAAGTACCGCCCGCGGCAACTGCCTGCCAGCTATGCGCCGGTGTACCTGGCACCCAAGTAGCAGTGCTAAAACCAACTGTTGGTACGGTGAAACTAACATCGCCAACATCGGTAGAACCAAATGCTTTAGCTTCGGTCTTGTACGGTTGTACATTTTTTGCAGTAGCAAGATCTGCTTTTTCTTGACCTAATGTTTTTGCAATTTTATCGGCAAAAGCCTTTTCTTCTGCAGTATATTCCATTCCGCCAACTTCAGATAGGTTTTCATGCATCACTTTCTGTAAAGTAAGATTTGGTAGTAACTCATGCGTACCACCTATCATTTCATAATCCATCGTTGTACCTGTACCTAAAGCAGCACCTTCGGCAGCTTTTACCATACGGTCAAAAATTTCAATAACGACGTCGCGTCTATTATGGCGAGCATAGTAATACACTTCTGCAAAATCAGGAATAACGTTCGGTGCTTTACCACCATCTGTAATTACATAATGAATTCTGGCTTCTTGAGGTATGTGCTCACGCATCATATTGATCATCATATCCATAGCTTCAACACCATCTAAAGCAGAACGACCTTTGTCTGGCGAAGCAGCTGCATGTGCAGAAATACCATGAAATCTAAATTTAGCCGATTTATTTGCTAAGGCCGCGCCAGCGCTCGCAGCATTTTGAGCTCCTGGGTGCCAGTGTAAGGCAACATCAACATCATTAAAAAGTCCTTCACGAACCATATAAACTTTACCAGAACCTCCTTCTTCTGCAGGGGTACCGTAAAAACGAATTGTACCTTTAGATTTGTTTGCCTCTAACCATTCTTTTGTTGAAATGGCAGCAGCTGTAGAAGCGGTCCCGAATAAATGGTGTCCGCATGCGTGACCTGCAGCTGCGCCAGCCGATTCCTTCTCACCTACTGCTTTTTGAGAAAGACCAGGTAAAGCATCGTATTCCCCCATAATAGCAATTACCGGGCTACCACTACCATATTCTGCAATGAAAGCTGTTGGTATGCCTGCAACACCTTTTTTAATGGTGAAACCAGCATCTTGTAATGTCTGTTGCAGAAGACCAGAACTTTGTTCTTCTTGATAGCCCATTTCTGCGAATTCCCAAATATTTTGAGCTATAATTCCGTAATCGGCACTTTTTTGCTCTAAATTTTTAATAATGTCTTTTTCGCTCTTTTGAGCATTCATCGAATAAAAGGAAGTACCGAGTACTGCCAATAAAATAAGGGTTTTATGCATTGTGGTGTTTGTTTGAGTTAGACCTTAAAGATACTAAAAACACATTATTATTTTAAAGTAGAAATCCATTTGTTTAATTTCGCATTTAAGTACTTATACTATGAACATACCACTTTCGAGCTATCCTAGAATTGTAATAATAGGTGGTGGTTTTGGCGGAGTCTCTCTAGCTAAAAAATTAAGTAAGCAAGAAGTACAGGTTGTTCTTATCGATAAGAACAATTACCATACTTTTCAGCCCTTATTATATCAAGTATCTACCGGTGGTCTTGAACCAGATTCTATAGCATACCCACTTCGAAAAGTATTAATAGGGTATGATAATTTTTATTTCCGTTTAGCAGAAGTAGAGCGTATAGATACTGCCGGCAAAAAGTTGAATACAAATATTGGTGATTTAAGTTTTGACTATTTAGTGGTCGCAACAGGTTCTGAAACTAATTTCTTTGGAAATGAGGAGATAGAAAAGAACGCGATGTCTATGAAATCGATTCCGCAATCATTAAATCTTCGTAGTTTAATTTTAGAGAATTTTGAACAAGCACTTCTTACAGATGATTATCATGAAAGAGATGCTTTGATGAATTTTGTGATTGTAGGTGGCGGACCAACAGGGGTTGAGCTGTCTGGTGCTTTAGCAGAAATAAAGAAAGGTATTTTACCAAAAGATTACCCAGATTTAGATACAAGAAGAGCACAGATAAATATTGTACAAGGTGGTGATTGTTTACTGCCAGGTTTTAGTGCGCAAGCATCAAAAAAGGCTGAAGATTTCTTAGAAAAGTTAGGAGTTCAGGTTTGGAAGGGAGTTCGGGTAACCGGGTATAATGGTAAGACAGTTACAACAAAAACAGATTTAAAATTCGATGCAGCTACTGTAGTTTGGGCAGCAGGGGTAAAAGGTGCTGGTATTAAAGGTTTAGATGCTGAAGGCGTAATTGCTGGTGGTAATAGAATAAATGTCAATGAATTCAATCAGGTAATAGGTCATCCAGAAATATTTGCTATTGGCGATATTGCGTGCATGGCTACCGAAGATAACCCTCGTGGACACCCAATGGTAGCACAACCTGCAATACAGCAAGGTAAACTACTGGGTAAAAACTTAGTAAATTTATTGGAAAACAAGCCCATGAAGCCATTTGTCTATAATGATAAAGGTAGCATGGCAACTATTGGTAGAAATAAAGCGGTCTGTGATATTAAAAAAATCAGATTTCAGGGCATTTTTGCTTGGTTCGTTTGGATGTTCGTACACCTGTTTTTCTTAATCGGTTTTAGAAATAGAATGGTAGTATTTATCAATTGGGTATACAACTACATTCGATTTGATAGGGAGGCACGTTTGATCATTCGCCCGTTTAAAAGAGATTACAGCCAGTTTAAAGATTAGTGAAACTGTATTTCATATTTTAAGAGAGACTTTCTAAATAGTTGGCAGTTAAAGTTTTGCTAAGTATTTCTGTGGCATTGATTTTTAAAATATCTTTTGTAGGAATTTATGCTCAACAATTTAAGATGCCCAACCGATGAAAATACTTGTACTTAGTTTTCTGTTCTTGTTTGTAATAGTGTCGAAAGGTCAAACTACAGAAGACGAGCCGGTAACAAATCTGCCTTCATCATTAACTGGAATATCAATTTCAGGGCATGCATACCCTGTTTCTGCATTTGGTGATGTACATAAATTTTTTATGGTACAGTATGGAATTACCAGTGGAATACAATTAGAGCTTCAAGGATTTTATGACACCTATATTTTGAGCGAAAGATCCAGATCTAGTTTATTGGGTAAGTTTTATTTAAATGAGAAATTATATTTGTTGTCAGGTCTAGAAGTTGAAGTAGCAACTGAAAAAAAAAGAACTGTTGGAAGTGCCATATCGTCTTGGTTTTGTGGCAGGTACTGGTTATGACGTTAGCGAAAATTTTATGATTGAATTAAAAAGTAATGTTCAATTAAATAAATCGACCATCGGTGCTTTTGGAGAAACCCAAGTAACTATGTCTTCGGTATATACTATTGGTAGTAAGTGGAAATTTTAATGATCTTTTCTAGGGTGATACGTATTCATAACTTCAGCTAAGTGAGACCTATCTACGTGCATGTAAATTTCTGTTGTAGTAATACTCTCGTGTCCAAGCATTAGTTGTATAGATCGTAAATCTGCACCATTTTCAAGAAGGTGAGTAGCGAAAGAATGTCTGAAGGTATGCGGACTTATACTTTTCTGCAACCCTATTATTACCGCTAAGTTTTTTACGATAGTGAAAATCATGGCTCTGGTAAGTTGCTTTCCACGTCGGTTAAGAAATAGAATGTCTTGAAAACCTTCTTGAATTTTTAAATGAACTCTAATTTCATTTCTATAAATATCAATGTATTTCTTGTTTACAGGGCTAATGGGTACAAAGCGTTGTTTGTCTCCTTTGCCGGTTACCTTTATAAAATCTTCCTCAAAAAACAGATCAGATATTTTTAATCCGATTAGTTCAGAAACTCTTAGTCCGCAACCATATAAAGTTTCAAGCATAGCCCTGTTGCGTTCTCCTTCGGCTGAGCTTAAATCAATAGCGCCGATTAATTTGTCTATTTCGTTTTCAGAAAGTGTATCTGGTAATTTGCGCCCGATTTTTGGCGATTCTATTAAATCCAGCGGATTATCTTTTCGGTAATCTTCAAAAATTAAATAGTTAAAAAAACTTTTGAGTCCCGATATAATTCGAGCTTGGGATCGAGGGTTTACAACTTTGGCAATTTCATATATGAATTGTTGAACAGTGTTTTTGTCTATAATTATAGGGCTTGTGTTAATGGTATTGGCATCAAGAAAAGACATCAATTTCTCGATATCCATAGTATAGCTCTGTATAGAGTTTTTTGATAACCCTCGTTCAAGCTTAAGATATACCGTGTAATCCTTTAACGCATGTTTCCAATTCATGGTTTAAAGATAAAGAATACATTAATTGAGTATGTGATAATGTAATAATAGGGAGCCTATTTTAATTTTTTAAATAACATGACCTATCTAAAACTTAGCTGTACCACTACTTTCATGGTATTCACAACAAAGATGCCTGTAAGCTTAGTCTTACCTTTATTTTTGAAGAAAACAAACCGAACAAACCATGAATAAGTATTTCATTTTATTATTTGCCTTATGTCTTTCAACCGGAGTATTTGCCCAAGAAGGCTTCAAATTCGGTATACAAGGAGGTATTCCTCTAGATGATTATAATGAAGCGGTAAGTATTGTACTAGGAGCAGATTTCTCATACATGTATCCGCTAGGTGAAGTGGTTGATGTTGGACCTGCAGTAGGTTATATTCATGGTTTTGCAGAAACCTTTCAAACAACAATTATTAGAGAAGAGCAAGAAGCTGTTCAGTTTTTACCATTGTCTGCAGGCGTTCGTTTTTGGACATCAAATTATTTCTCATTTGGCGGGAATATTGGCTATGCTATGGGTATTAATGATGGTAATGAGGGTGGTTTATATTACAGACCTACAATTGCTTATTTAATGAGTTCAAGTGTAGAAGTCAATTTTTCTTATACAGGTATTGATATTGAAGAAACTACATGGTCTACGGTTACCTTGGGTATCGTTTACAATTTTGAGCCTAAATATAGAACTCGTCGCTAAAGAAATACTTTAATTTACTTCTGATATTTCTAATTCATTGTACAATAACATTCGTTATTTTTGATATATGAAGATTATCATTATAAATGGTCCCAACTTAAATTTGTTAGGAAAAAGGGAGCCAGAAGTATACGGTTCTGAAACTTTTGAGGATTACTTTTCAAAATTACAATTCAAATTTAAAGATGTTGAATTAGAATATTTTCAATCGAATATTGAGGGTGAACTAATTTCTAAAATTCAAGAGACAGGCTTTTCATATGATGGTATTGTGCTCAATGCAGCAGCTTATACACATACTTCTGTGGGTATTGGTGATGCTGTAAAAGCGGTAGAAACTCCCGTAATAGAAGTGCATATTTCTAATACACACCAGCGCGAAGAATTCAGGCATATATCTTACATATCGCCAGCAGCAAGTGGTGTAATACTTGGTTTTGGTTTAAAAAGCTATGATCTCGCTATCGAGAGTTTTTTATTTTAAGTAGCGTATTATTTAAAAGGCACTTTTAGTGCTTACTTCTATACCTTTTAAAATGAACCATTAGAGCCATTTTAATAGTTTCTTATATATATAAGTCTTGGTTAAAAGGGAAATGAGCCTTAAGCGTTATCTTCAGGTCTTAAGTATTTCTCTTCTACGTAAAATGTAGCAAAGGGTAGAAGGGAGGCTATACCAAAAATAAAGACTTTTTTAAAGCTCCATTTGTGCTTAAAGCCTACTATAAGTGTAAGAGCTATAAAGGCGATGAACAAGAAACCATGAGCGTAGCCAACTAATTTATTTGGTTCTGGTATTTCTGCCCAATATTTTAAAGGCATGGTTACTCCGAACAACGCCAAATAGGAGATACCTTCTAAAATTGCCGTTGCTCGAAATAATTTTAACATGCTATACTATATTCTAATTAATTATAAGTGGATTACCTCGTCATAAGCTGCTGCGGTTGCTTCCATAACAGCTTCGCTCATAGTTGGATGTGGGTGAATAGCTTTTAATACTTCATGCCCGGTAGTTTCTAGTTTACGACCAAGAACTGCTTCAGCAATCATATCTGTAACACCTGCACCGATCATATGGCAACCTAGCCATTCCCCGTATTTGGCATCGTATATAACTTTAACGAATCCTTCAGATGCACCAGAAGCTTGTGCTTTACCACTTGCAGAGAAAGGAAATTTACCAACCTTAATATCGATACCTTTTTCTCTAGCTTGTTTTTCAGTTAAACCAACAGAAGCAATTTCAGGAGAACAGTATGTACAACCTGGTATATTACCATAATCTAATGGCTCAACATGCATTTCTGCTAATTTTTCAACACACAAAATACCTTCTGCAGACGCAACGTGAGCAAGTGCTGGACCTGGTGTAACATCACCAATTGCATAATAACCAGGTATGTTCGTTTGGTAATAATCATTTACCAAAATCTTATCTCTGTCGGTAGCGATACCAACATCTTCTAATCCTATATTTTCAATATTAGTTTTAATACCAACCGCAGACAATACGATATCAGCTTCAAGAACTTTTTCTCCTTTTGCTGTTTTTACGGTAGCTTTAACTCCGTCGCCAGAAGTGTCTACAGAAGTAACTTCTGCAGAGGTCATAATCTTAACTCCCGCTTTTTTGAAACTTCTTTCTAATTGCTTAGAAATATCTTCGTCTTCAACAGGTACAATGTTCGGTAAATATTCAACTACGGTAACTTCAGTTCCCATAGAGTTGTAGAAGTAAGCGAATTCGATACCAATTGCGCCACTACCAACGACAATCATTTTCTTAGGTTGTTTTTTTAAGGTCATTGCCTGTCTGTACCCAATAATTTTCTTACCATCTTGTGGTAGGCTAGGTAGTTCGCGACTTCTCGCGCCTGTTGCAATGATAATATTGTTTGCGCTGTATTCAGTAGTAGAACCGTCTTCAGTTTTAACAGAAACTTTCTTTCCTGCTTTTAAGGTACCGTAACCTTTAATAACTTCAATTTTATTCTTTTTCATTAAGAATTGAACACCTTTGCTCATTCCTTCAGCAACGCCACGGCTTCTTTTTACTACAGCATCAAAATCCTTATCGGCACCTTTGATTTTTAAACCGTAATCTTCTGCATGTTTCAAGTATTCAAATACTTGCGCAGATTTCAACAAAGCTTTGGTAGGTATACAACCCCAATTTAAGCAAACGCCGCCTAAACTTTCTTTTTCAATAACGGCGGTCTTAAAACCTAATTGTGCAGCCCTAATAGCGGTTACATATCCACCGGGACCACTACCTAAAACAATAATATCGAAAGTGCTCATATTCTGAATTTTTGTAGTTTTAATTGAGGAGCAAAAATACAAAACCTAATTGAGATTGCTCGCAGGTTTTTAAAATATGACCTTTAATATGAAATTGTGATATTTAGAAAAGTTTCTAGTTGGTTTAATATGAATGTTATAGAAACAAACAGGAGGTCTATTTAGACCCCCTGTTATTATAAATTCTAATTAAAAAGTTTATTCGGTCGGGACAAAATTAAGTGCAACACCGTTAACGCAGTGGCGCAAACCGGTTGGGTCTGGTCCGTCTTCAAAAACATGACCTAAATGTCCGCCACAGGTAGCACAATGCTCTTCGGTTCTTTTGTAGCCAATTTTGTAATCTACGTCATAAGCAACGTTGCCTTCAATTTCTTCATAGAAACTAGGCCACCCTGTACCAGAATCAAATTTGGTATAACTTTTAAATAAGGGAGTGGAGCATGCAGCACAAACGTAAGTTCCTTTTTCTTTATTCTTTAATAACTCGCTCGTAAACGGGTTTTCAGTGGCAGCTTCTCTTAGTACATAATATTCAGAATCGGTCAACTCCTTTTTCCATTCGCTATTTGTTTTTTGAACCGCGAATTCTTTTTTCTCGTTGGTCTTTATGCTGGTAGTCATCTCTTTTTCTTGAGAAGTGCCTTTACAGCTTACAAAAAGTACCAATAGTGCAATTACAATATTAATTTTCATTTCTTCGATTTTTTTTAGTTCAGTCGATAAATTAATGTATTCCTTATCAATGTATTTTATTTACGAAAGTTTTTGCATTAAGGTTTTAAAAAAAATATAAAAAAGCCCCTGATAATAAATCAAGGGCTCTGACTTAAATAGGTCAACTATATATGGGTATTATTCTATTGTTGTTTTCTGTATGCTATCTTCTGTAATGCCCAAATGTGCCATTACAGAATTGATGTTTGATGTATCTAATTTGCCTGTAGTAGATTCTGCAGGTAAAATCGCAATTCTAAAAAATTGATTGTCAGTATCACCTGCAGCTAGGGTTGATAAATCAAAATCTGATTCCAAGAAAATATTAACATCTAAAAAAGTATAGTCAAAATTGTATTGAAGTAAGCCTTGGTCTAAAATTCGTGTTTGTGGCATCAATCTCCAAATATCAACTAGTTCACCATTACTATCTTCGGTTACATCCCAAAGCATGTAAACAAGAACAACATCGGTTTCAAAGACTTCAATTGTTTGTGGGAATTCATAAAATATAGAATAATCATTATCTAAGGTAAAGGTTCCTTCAATATCTACTACTTGCCCCAAGATGTTGATTCCGTCTGCACCATCAAATCCGTCTGCACCATCAAATCCATCAAATCCTTGAGGTCCTTGTGGTCCTTCACATGAAATAAAAAATATAGTTACAAGTGCGCCTAAAAATAAATTCAGTTTTTTCATAATGTTATAATTATTCGTTTTACGTTTAAATTTTGAATAGTTGTTTCAAAAAGCGTTCCATTTTTGGTATTTAGATATTTAAATCGGATATTAACTGCTATATTATTAACAAAAAATAAATAGAGTCGAACGTCTTTAAAAGATGATTAGCTTTACCCAAATAAACCAATTATATGCCAAACGTAAAAGTACACTCATTATTTACCGATTTTGATATTGATCTTTTTAAAGGTGGAAAGCATTATCGTCTATATGAAAAGTTAGGTTCTCATTTGGTAGAAGTTGACGGTGTAGCGGGTACATACTTTGCAGTTTGGGCACCTTCTGCAAAATCTGTATCGGTAGTTGGTAATTTTAATTCTTGGGATTCAGATGACCATAAGTTGAATGTTCGTTGGGATTCTAGCGGTATTTGGGAAGGTTTTATTCCTAATATAGGTAAAGGCGAAGTCTATAAGTATAAGATACAGTCTAACAACAATGATATTTGGACAGAGAAAGCAGACCCATTTGCTCGGTACTGTGAGCACCCACCAAATACTGCATCTATAGTATGGACAGCAGAGCACAATTGGAAAGATGATGCTTGGATGGGTTATCGAAAAGATAAAAACGGATTAGATAGACCCTATTCTGTTTATGAAGTGCATTTAGGGTCATGGAAGAAAAATTCAGAGAATAAGTTTTTAACCTATAAAGAGTTTGCAATAGATCTTGTAAACTATGTAAAAGAAATGGGGTATACCCATGTAGAATTTATGCCGATCATGGAGTACCCTTATGATCCTTCTTGGGGGTATCAATTAACAGGTTATTTTGCGCCAACATCAAGATTTGGTTCTCCTGAAGAATTCAAGTTTTTAGTAGACGCTTTCCATCAAAACGATATAGGGGTAATTTTAGACTGGGTACCTTCTCATTTTCCAGAAGATGCACATGGTCTTGGCTTCTTTGATGGTTCTAATTTATATGAACACCCAGATAGAAGAAAAGGCTACCATACCGATTGGAAGAGTTTGATATTTAATTATGGTAGAAATGAGGTAAAAGCATTCCTTATAAGTAATGCCATATTTTGGTTAGACCAATTTCATGTAGATGGTCTTCGTGTAGATGCAGTTGCATCTATGTTATATTTAGATTATTCTAGAGAAGATGGTGAGTGGGAGCCAAATATTTATGGTAATAATGAGAATTTAGAAGCTATATCTTTTATTCGTGAATTGAATGAGGCGGTATATTCTAGTTTCGACGGTGTACAGACTATTGCTGAAGAATCTACAGCATTTTCAGGGGTTTCAAAACCAGTTGAACATGGTGGCTTAGGTTTTGGTATGAAATGGATGATGGGCTGGATGCACGATACATTACAGTTTTTTCAAAAAGAACCAATTTATAGAAAGCACCACCAGAATGATCTAACATTTAGTATGACCTATGCTTTTACCGAGAATTTTATGTTGCCTTTTTCACATGATGAGGTAGTGTATGGCAAGCAGTCATTAGTATATAGAATGCCAGGTGATGAATGGCAGCGGTTTGCAAATTTAAGATTGTTGTTCGGGTATATGTTTACCCACCCAGGTACCAAATTAATGTTTATGGGTGGTGAATTTGGTCAAACCGCAGAGTGGAATTTTGAGCAAAGTTTAGATTGGCATTTATTGCAGTATGATGGTCATAAAGGAATTCAAGACTTTGTAAAAGATTTAAATCATCTATACAAAAGCGCACCGGCATTATATGAAAAGCAATTTAGTCCAGAAGGTTTTCAATGGATAGATTATGGCGATCACGAAAATTCTGTATTGACATACGTACGTAAGGGTCATGATGAAAAGAACGATTTAATTATAGCGTGTAATTTTACGCCTGTGCCTAGAGAGAATTATAGAATTGGTAATCCTAAAAAAGGAAAATTAATAGAAGTTTTAAATAGTGATGATGCCAAATATGGTGGCGGCGGAAATTTAAATAGTAAAATAAAAGCGTCTACCAAACCGGCTCACGGGCATAAAAAGTCCATAGAAATTACTATTCCTCCTTTAGGTATAGTAATACTGAAATAATTTGAAGTAGTTTTCGTTTTAGTCTACTTTAAAGAATTTCTTTGATAGTAATAATTGATATTTTTTAATTTATAAGTTCATGATCACAAATACAGAGCTTGAGTATAAAGGTAATTTATACCCAAACCATATCGTTGAATTTTCACAAGACTCAGATAAATTATATTTCACTACAGACAACGGTGTTGTTTTACAAATAACAATACTAAGAGGTAGCATTATTCGTTTTAGATATGCTACCAACTATAATTTTGAACCAGATTTCTCATACGCCATTGACCCAGATGCAACCATGGGTTACAGTAAATTAGAAATTGTAGAGAACGATACAGAGTATATAGTAGCAACTGCGAGATTAAGCATTCTGGTAGATAAAAAGACATTACGTACACAAATTTCAGATTTAAAGGGAAACATCATTAGTGAAGACGAATTAGGTTTTCATTGGGAAGAAAACTATGAATATGGTGGAAACACTGTAAAATTGAGTAAAATAACCCAGTCTGGGGAGAGTTTTTATGGCATGGGCGATAAAGCCATGCATAGTAACCTTAAGGGTAAAAGAGTAGAAAATTGGGTAACAGATCAATTTGCTTTTGCAAAAGAGCAAGACCCGCTTTACAAGGCAATACCATTTTACGTTGGTTTAAATAAAGGCAAGGCTTACGGCATTTATTTTGACAATAGTTTTAGAACAGGTTTCGATTTTTCACAAGAGCGAAGAAATATAACAAGCTTTTGGGCAGATGGTGGTGAAATGAATTATTACTTCATTTTCGGACCAGATATGTCAAAAGTAGTTAGCTCATATTCAAGTCTTACCGGTACGCCTGAATTACCGCCAATGTGGGCATTAGGCTTTCATCAATCTAAATGGAGTTATTATCCAGAAAGTAATGTAAAAGATATTACCAGCGAATTTAGGAGATTACAAATACCTTGTGATGCAATCTATTTAGATATAGATTATATGGATGGTTTTAGGTGTTTTACTTGGGATAAAGAGCATTTTCCTGATCCAAAGAGAATGATTTCTGAACTGGAAGAAGACGGCTTCAAGACTGTAGTAATGATTGATCCAGGTATAAAAGTGGATCGTGATTATTGGATATATAATGAAGCATTAGAAAACGATTATTTCTGTAAAAGGGGAGATGGTCCTTTAATGCATGGTAAGGTATGGCCTGGGGAATGTAATTTTCCAGATTTTACCAATCCTCTAGTTCGAGAATGGTGGGCGGAATTGTACAAAGAATTTATGTCAGAATTAGGAGTTCATGCCGTTTGGAATGATATGAACGAACCGGCAGTAATGGAAGTTCCAACAAAAACGGCACCTTTAGACACTCGTCATAATTACGACGGACACCCATGTACACACCGAAAAGCACACAATGTTTATGGTATGCAAATGGTACGGGCAACCTATGAAGGTGTTAAGAAATATGTATATCCAAAACGACCATTTGTAATAACAAGAGCGGCATTTGCAGGTACACAACGATATTCTTCTACTTGGACAGGCGATAATGTAGCTACTTGGGAGCATTTATGGATAGCCAACGTACAGGTACAGCGCATGTGTTTAAGTGGCTATTCTTTTGTAGGTTCTGATATTGGAGGATTTGCCGAACAACCAGATGGCGAGTTATTTGCCAGATGGGTACAATTAGGAATTTTTCATCCATTTTGTAGAGTACATTCAAGTGGAGATCATGGTGATCAAGAGCCATGGTCATTTGGTTCTGAGATAACAGATATCGTTAGAAAGTTCATAAATCTACGCTATCAACTGTTACCGTATTTATACACCATGTTCTATAAATATACGAAAGAGAATATACCTATGATTCAGTCTTTAGTGTTCTATGATCAAGAAGATAATCAGACACATTTTAGAACTGATGAGTTTATTTTTGGAGAAAAAATATTGGTTTGCCCTATACAAGAACCCAATGCACAAGGGCGTAGAATGTATATACCTAGAGGAGATTGGTATGATTTTTGGACCAACGAACATGTAATAGGAGGTAAAGAAAAATGGGTCGCGGCAGAAATTGATATGCTTCCAATTTTTGTAAAAGCCGGATCAATAATTCCGAAGTATCCTATTCAACAATACGTTGGAGAAAAAAGAATTGAAGAATTGGTTTTAGAAGTTTATTACAAAGAAGGTACAGAAGCATCTGAGGTATATGAAGATTCAGACGATGGGTATGATTATAAGAAAGGGCGGTATTCGTTGAGTAATTATAAGTTGACAGGTAAAGAAAATTCATTGACCATTCAGTTATTTAAAGATGGAACTTTTGATACTGAGTATGAGATGATAAAGCTTAATTTTCATGGTCTTCCTTTTGGAATTGAGGACGTTATGATAGATAATGAAAAAATAGATCTAGATAGTATAGCGGTTAACGAAAACAATGATTTGCGAATAGACAAAAACTTTACGCTATTGCATTTATCAGGAAAACAATAACTTTGTAGTTTATTACCATTAACTAAAATTAACAATATGAGAAAATTAGTATTAATAGTATTTGTATTTATAGGCATTTCAGCTTGTAAAGTAAACCCGTTTACGGGTCAAAAAACATTGAATTTTTATCCAAACAGTCAGGTATTCCCATCTGCATTTGCGCAATATGATACCTTTTTAACTGAGAATAACGTTGTTACTGGTACAACAGATGCCCAAATGATTACTAGGGTGGGTCAGCGTATTTCTTCTGCTGCGGAACGTTGGTTAACTGCAAACGGTCATCCAGGTTATTTACAAGATTATGCTTGGGAGTATAACTTGGTGAAAGATGAAACTGTAAATGCATGGTGTATGCCAGGAGGTAAAATTGTATTTTATACAGGTATTTTGCCAATTACGCAAACAGAAACAGGTGTAGCGGTAGTAATGGGTCATGAGGTGGCTCACGCATTGGCTGACCATGGAGCACAACGTATGAGTGCAGGTACATTACAACAAGTAGGTGCTGTTGCAGGTAATGTTGCAATTAAAAATCAACAAACCTTAGGCTTGTTCAATCAGGCTTACGGTGTAGGTACGCAGTACTTGGGTATGTTACCATTTAGTAGAAGTCACGAAACTGAAGCAGATAGAATTGGTTTACAGATAATGGCTATTGCAGGTTACGATCCTTATGAAGCTGCAGAGCTTTGGAAACGTATGAAGGCAAACAGTGGAGGAGAAGCACCACCAGAATTCATGAGTACACACCCTTCAAATGATACTAGAATAAATAATCTAACAGCTTGGGCACCAGATGCTGAAGCAGAAGCTGCTAAATTTGGAGTAACTAAATTTAACTAAAACCTTTAGGATTATTGTATATTGAAGCCGTTCAGAAATGAACGGCTTTTATTTTTATATATGGGGAAGACACTAGTTGCAAAAGGAAGTAAAAAATTATTGAACGCTTGGGCCTTTTATGACTGGGCAAATTCAGTGTATACACTGACTATAGCCTCTTCTATTTTTCCCATCTATTATTCATCACTTTTTGCTTCCAAAGATGAGTTGGTTTCGGCATTCGGTTTCGATATGAAACAGACTGTGCTCATTTCAATAGTTACTGCTTTCACCTTTCTTGTTGTTGCATTTTTGTCACCAGTATTATCGGGCATTGCTGATTATGTTGGTAATAAGAAAATGTTCATGAAGTTTTTCTGCTATACAGGTAGTATAGGCTGTATGGGTTTGTATTGGTTCGATTTAGAACAAATTCATTTAAGTCTTCTGTTCTATTTTATGGGATTGATAGGGTATTGGGGCAGTCTAGTTTTTTATAATTCGTATTTACCTGATATTGCTTTTGAAGATCAACAAGATAGTATTAGCGCAAAAGGATTTTCACTAGGTTATTTTGGGAGTGTTCTATTATTATTATTGAATTTAGCCATGGTTATGAAACCAGAATGGTTTGGATTTGATATTGGTGAAACAGAAGAGACCCTAAACGCAGCTAAAGTAGAAGCGATGAGAATATCATTTATAACCGTTGGGGTATGGTGGTTGCTTTTTAGTCAATACACATTTTATGTGTTACCAAAAGGTGTAGGTAAAGGTCACAAAATTACTCGCGACGCTCTCTTTAAGGGTCTTAAAGAACTAAAGGTAGTTTGGGGTCAATTGAAAGAAAATGAAAGACTAAAGCGATACCTATATGCCTTTTTTGTGTTCAGTATGGCTGTCCAAACAATTATGTTGGTTGCCGTGTATTTTGGAGAAAAGGAAATTGCTTGGGCTTCTGCAAGTGAAAAAACTACAGGGTTAATTATAAGTGTATTGGTAATTCAATTGGTTGCAATAGCTGGTGCTATAATTACCTCTAAGGCATCTGATAAATATGGAAATATTAAAACCTTAATAGCAGTTAATGCAATTTGGATGCTACTATGTGTTTACGCTTACTTTATGGTAACACCCATACAATTTTACATTGCTGCAGGTTTTGTAGGTTTGGTAATGGGAGGTGTTCAATCTTTAGGGAGATCTACATATTCAAAATTCTTACCAGAAACAGAAGACACTACCTCGTACTTTAGTTTTTATGACGTTGCTGAGAAAATAGGTATTGTTATCGGTATGGCGCTCTTTGCTATAATTGATCAGGTAAGTAATATGCGATATGCTATTTTGTTTTTATTCGTATTCTTTTTAGGCGGTATTATATTGTTATTTAGGGTAGATGAATCAAAAAAGCCTCTATAAAAGAGGCTTCGTTGAATTGATTGTTCGCTATTTTGATTTTATATATTATCCTTTAGAAATGTCGCCTGAACCAGAAGTTTTAGTATTTACTTTTTCTGGATTTCCTTTATAAGAGATATCTCCAGAGCCAGATACACGGGCTTTAATAGATTTGTTTGCGGTTACTTGTATATCTGCAGAACCAGAAACTGTGGCTTCTACATTATCAGCTTCAAGGCCATACGCTTCAATATCGCCACTACCAGAAATTGTAGCTTCAAAATCGGTAGTTCTACCGCTTAATGAAATATCTCCGGATCCTGACATTGTAGCAGAAATAAAGCTCGTATCAATATCTAAGGTAATATCACCAGATCCTGACATGGCCGTACTGAATTTGTCTGCTTTAATTTTTGTCTTTCCAACGATATCTCCAGAACCAGACATAGCCACAGAACTTATAGATTCTACAGGTACGGTAATATGAATTCCAGATTTCCAATTGCTTGATTTTAGATTGACACCCTTTTCAGTTTTAATAACTAGTTTTCCATCTTTTACTTCTGTAATAATATATTCTAAAAGGTTTTCTTCCCCTTCTAAAATAATTTCCCCTTCACTGCCAGAAACTAGATCTACATCGAACCAGCCAGAAACTGCTACTCCGTCATAATCTCCAGTACTTCTTTCAACGGTTACATTGTTTCCGTTTCCTTTTATGGTTTTTCCCCATTGTGCTGAACAAGAAAGAGATAAAAAACCTGCACATACTAATAAACTTAATTTTTTCATGATTTTCATATTTAATTGATTGATTGATTGATTATTTTTTGGTAAAACTAATACCGCCATAGTCACTTGACAGCGTCATTTTATTTCCACTTCCTTTAGAGCCATAAAACCCTTCGTAGTGCTTGTTAGAAGATTTTTCTGTACTAATGTTAATGGTAAGGTCATCTTTTCCACTAACACCCGCATAACTGGTTGATATGTCAAAATCGAAATGATAATCGCTATGGTATCCTATTTTGATTCCGGTATAATCTGTTCTAATATTTACATTGCCGGCATCAGCAGCAAGCTCTTCAATTCTAATAGAACCATAGTCCGCCACAATGGAAACATCACCATGTACAGTACCTAATTTTACAGTAATATAATCACCATTACCATCAATACTCTTTAATTCGTCAATATCCATATTGCCGTAATCACTAGTGTATTCCAAGTTGTCCATAGTGCCAATACTAGCGTTGGTATAGTCTGCATTTATTGCAAGATTACCAGCTTTTTCAATTGTAAATCCGGAGTAGTCGGCTCTTATTTCTCCACTATTGATATACCCAATTGTAGATTTTGAGGTGTAGTCGAAATTTAAACGATTATTACGACCTCTTAGTTCTCCTAAATCTAACCTTCCGTAGTCACAATTAATTCTGGCATGACCATCAATTCTATCTAGGCTAATATTACCGTAATCATTACTTAGGTCAACATTGTTTTTTACAGGAACTTTAATGGTGTAGTTGATCTGCATGTTGACATTGTTATTGTTTCCCCAGCTCCATCCCCAGCCATTACTACTTTTGTTAAAAATAGTTTCTGCAGAAACACGTTCGCTACTAGCTTCAAAATCAATTGAAATTTCATCTAGTTTTTTCTGAACCTTTTCTTCGTTATTACCATTGGTTTTAATATGAACTTCGATAACGACCCTATTCTCGTTCCAAGAAGTAATATTTAAATTACCGTATGAGTTGTTGATTTTTAGCAATGCATTAGCATTGACATTAAATTCTTTTTTAATGGTCTTTTCTCTAGTATGCTTGCCATCAAAATCAGTATCGTTGGCAGCGGCTACAGTGGTAAATGCTAATAATAGTAGCCAGGTATATTTATATAGTATAGTTTTCATCATTTGATTTTTTAATTGATTTAATATTTTCAATTTGTATCATTACCTCGCTTAAAAGGTCTATTCTGGTTTGGAAATTGGTAATCATAGCACTTAATATAAGTTTACTATTACCACCGTTTAAAAGATCCTGTTCCATTTTGGTGTAATTCAATTGAAGCTTTTTCAATTGGGTCATGGTGTCTTTAATTATTTTTTCTGTTTCTGGTGATTTTTCAGAATTCAGTTCGTTGATTTGCTCTTCGATTAAATTGGCGAAATAAAATTGGGTCTTAGAAGCTTCAGGTGAAATTTCGGCAACCTGATCTTCAATGCTACTAGCAGTATTAAGTTGAAATATGCCTACAGATAATAAAATAGCAATTGATGCTGCAACAGACAAAAAGAGCATCCAAGGATTCTTTTTCTTAGGTGCAAGTGTAGCCACGCCTTTTGATTCATTTAGTTTTTCTAAAAAACGTTGTTGGTGCCCTGTAGTGGGTTCCGCATAATCCATTTTGTCCTGTAGCTCAATAAAAAGCTCGTCAATAGTATCTTTCTTCATTAGACTGCGAGTATTAATTTTTTTCTAAGACTTTCTTTAGCTCGTGAAACGGTAGTTCTGCAATTGGCGTAACTAATGTTCATGATTTCGCTAATTTCATCATAATCAAACCCTTCAATTAGATGTAAGGTCAAAGAAATTCTGTAATTGTCTTTTAAATCTTTCATGGTTTCCATCACTTTTTGAGCCTTTAGTTCTGTAAACACATGGTCAGATGCAATTCCGTCATTATCTTCGACCTTGTACAATACTTCATCTAAAGCAACTTCATTCTTTTTCTGTTGCTTTCTATATTGATGTATGCTGTTGTTAATAACAATGCGCTTCAACCAAGATCCAAAAGTTACTTCCCCTTTAAAAGTATGCAGTTTCGTAAATGCGCTTAGAAACGATTCTTGCATAATGTCTTCTGCTTGGGCAGTGTCTTTTACGATTCTGAGTGATGTGTTGAACATAGCCTTGTAATACCTGTTGTACACTTCTAGCTGTGCACTCTGTTTACCGACCATGCACAATTGCACTAGCTCATCAATATGTTCTCTTTGTTGGCTCAAAAAGTGATTGGTTTTATTGAAAGATGACTCAATTTACGGTTTGTTACAGTTTGGTAAAATTTATATGTAAATATTCTTCACTTCATATTCTAGATTATCGACTTTAAGGCTAGCATCTGATTTATAAAGAAGTTTTTACATATGCTTTATGGGCTAGTGCTGACGTAGTATTCTTTAATACTATCTAATTTTTAAATGAATTAATTCTCTTGGCACAAGAATTGAAATACTTATATGCAAATGAAGCTACAAAAGCTGCATTCGCTTAGTTTTCATTGCTATTACAGCATTTATGTATAATTTATAAAAATAAAATTCTGTTGGTTTAATGACAGAATGACCGATATATGAGTATGGGAGATTCTAAATTTTCAAATTTTGACAATATGTCTTTACAAGGAATAGATCAAGATTCTGAGCTTATACCACTATTGACCCCCGAAGATGAGGAGCAAATGAATAGTGAGACATTGCCAGAAACCTTGCCGATATTGCCTTTAAGAAATACAGTGCTATTTCCTGGTGTGGTAATTCCTATTACTGCGGGTAGAGATAAAAGTATTCGCTTAATAAAGGATGCTAATAATGGTTCTAAGGTCATTGGTGTAGTTTCTCAGAAAGATGAGGAAACTGAAAATCCTGATGTGCAGGATATCAATACCTTGGGTACTGTAGCTAAAATATTACGTGTACTTCAAATGCCCGATGGTAATACAACGGTTATCATTCAAGGTAAAAAACGTTTTGAGGTTGCTGAAATCTTGACTAAAAAGCCATACTTAACGGCTACAGTTAGAGAGACAGAAGAAATAAGACCCAAAAAAAATGATAAACAATTTTTGGCGATTATTGAATCGATCAAAGAATTGGCTTTAAAAATAATTAGAGATAATCCGAACATTCCGAGTGAGGCATCTTTTGCTATAAAAAATATTCAAAGCGATTCTTTTCTAATCAATTTTGTTTCTTCTAATCTTAATTTAGATGTTAAGGCAAAGCAAGAATTATTAGAGATTGGTAGCTTGCAAGAAAGAGCATTGGCAACATTGAAATATATGAATGTTGAAATGCAAAAGTTGGAGCTTAAGAACGATATACAGTCTAAAGTTAGAAATGACTTAGATCAACAGCAGAGAGAATATTTCTTACACCAGCAAATGAAAACCATTCAAGAAGAATTGGGTGGTGTTTCTTATGATGAGGAGTTAGAGGAGATGAAAATCAAGTCTAAAAAGAAAAAATGGGGAAAAAAAGTTAAGGAGCATTTTGATAAAGAACTAGCAAAAATGAAGCGAATGAATCCGCAGGTAGCGGAATATTCTATTCAAAGAAACTATTTGGATCTTATGCTAGATCTACCTTGGAAGGAGTTTTCGAAAGATAAATTCGATCTAAAAAGAGCCCAAAGAATATTAGACCGTGACCATTATGGTTTAGAAGATGTAAAGAAAAGAATCATAGAATATTTAGCGGTATTAAAACTGCGTAATGATATGAAATCTCCGATCTTATGTCTGTACGGACCTCCGGGAGTTGGTAAAACTTCTTTAGGTAAATCTATTGCAGAAGCATTAGGTAGAGAATATGTAAGAATGTCTTTAGGTGGTTTACGTGATGAAGCTGAAATAAGAGGGCATCGTAAAACTTACATTGGTGCTATGCCAGGTAGAATTATTCAAAGTCTTAAAAAGGCAGGTACCTCAAATCCTGTTTTTATACTAGATGAAATAGATAAGTTGTCTAATAGCAATCAAGGTGATCCATCTTCTGCAATGTTAGAAGTGTTAGATCCTGAGCAGAATAGTGATTTTCATGATAATTTTTTAGAGTTAGGGTATGACCTTTCTAAAGTGATGTTTGTAGCTACAGCAAATAATTTAGGTAGTATTCAGCCAGCACTAAGAGATCGTATGGAAATTATTCACGTAAGTGGTTATACTATTGAAGAGAAGGTAGAAATTGCCAAAAAGCATTTGTTACCAAAACAATTGACTGAGCATGGTTTAGATTCTGGTCATTTAAAAATTGGGAAACCACAACTAGAGAAAATTGTTGAGGGGTATACCCGTGAATCTGGCGTACGTTCTCTAGAGAAGCAAATTGCCAAAATGGTACGTTACGCGGCTAAGTCTATTGCTACAGAAGAGGAGTATGAGATAAAGGTTAGTAATGAAATTATTATACAAGTATTGGGCGCGCCAAAAATGGAGCGTGATAAATATGAAAATAATGAGGTTGCTGGTGTAGTTACAGGTTTGGCGTGGACTAGTGTTGGTGGTGATATTTTGTTTATTGAATCTATACTTTCAAAAGGTAAAGGTACTATGAGTATTACCGGTAACCTTGGTAAGGTGATGAAAGAATCAGCTACCATTGCTATGGAGTACATAAAGTCTAACGCTGAAAGGTTTGGAATTAATCCATCGGTTTTTGAAAAGTACAATGTACATATTCACGTACCTGAGGGTGCAACACCAAAAGATGGACCGAGTGCAGGTATAACCATGTTGACATCGTTGGTTTCATTATTTACTCAAAAGCGAATTAAAAAGAGCTTGGCAATGACAGGGGAAATTACGCTACGTGGTAAAGTGTTACCTGTAGGCGGAATTAAAGAGAAGATTCTTGCTGCAAAAAGAGCGAAAATTAAAGAGATAATTCTTTGTGCGGATAATGAGCGTGATATCAAAGAAATCAAAGAGTCTTATTTAAAAGGATTGACTTTTCACTATGTAAAAGAAATGTCTGAAGTAATTGATATTGCAATTACAGATGTCAAAGTAAAAAACGCGAAGGAGCTATAGTATAACTTTTCTTTATATTTTTGGAACAATGAAAAAAATCACTATTGCAATTGACGGATTCTCTTCTACGGGAAAAAGCACTTTAGCTAAGCAGTTGGCTAAAAAGCTAGAATATGTTTATGTAGATACAGGTGCAATGTATCGCGCAGTTACTCTATTTGCTATGAAGTCAGGTTTTGTAGAAGCGGGTGAAGTTGATGAAGATGCATTGGTGAAATCATTAGGTGATATTGAATTGAATTTTATTTTTAATTCAGATTTAGGGTATGCCGAAATGTATTTGAATGGTGAAAATGTAGAGAAGGAAATAAGAACTATGCCTGTGTCAAAAAATGTGAGTCAGGTTTCGGTTATAGCAGCTGTTAGAGAAAAATTAGTAGCCATGCAACAAGCAATGGGTATTGATAAAGGTCTTGTTATGGACGGTAGAGATATCGGTACTGTAGTATTTCCTGATGCTGATCTTAAAATTTTTATGACGGCTTCACCAGAGAAACGTGCGGTAAGAAGATATAAAGAATTGTTGGATAGGGGAGAAGATGTGGTTTATGCAGATATTCTTGAAAATGTTGAAAAGCGAGATTATATAGATAGTAACCGTGCAATTTCACCTTTAAAGAGAGCAGACGATGCTATTGAGTTTGATAATAGTGATTTAGGACTAGAGGATCAGTTTCAAAGAATATATGAACATTCGCTTCGGGTAATTGAAAAACATCAAGCATAAAAAAAGAGGTTAGCACTGCTAACCTCTTTTTATTTATATAGTATCAATACTATTTGTTTGGTATAACCAATACTTAATCTGGATGAATAACATCTGGGCTTTTCAAGATACCAGTGTTCGCTTCAAATATAGCTTTGTATTGCATAGCATCACCGTAGTAGTGCTTTGCTATTTTACTTAAAGACTCACCACCTTTAACAACGTGTCTGTGATATACAGAATCATCTTCAACTGAGATATTAGCTTTGATGTCAGAAGGGCTTTCACCACCTAGTTGCTTAATTTTATCCCACATAAGGTCTTTTTCATAAGGCGTTTTTGCTTGTCCTTTTATTTTAAGAACATCACCTTCAACAGTCACATTGCCGTCTTTTATACCTAATTGCTCACCAAGATCTAAAAGACCTTGATATTTTGCCTTAACACTCATAATTTTACTTTTTTTAATGGTTATTATAATACTTCTAAGATAAGCATATTTAAGATGTTTAACTCTAAAATCGTGCCATATTCTTTAAATGAACGTGTAATATTTAGTTGTGTTGTCTAATTTAAATAAAATGATTATTTTTGCACACCTTTTTTGCAAGGAAGTCAAGAAAAAAAGGGATTAGATAAACAAATAAATATAACTACTTTCATAGTCGTTGCCTAAGTCTTGATAAGGTTATGAAATACAAATTATTAATCAGCAAATGGCTGAAGAAAAAACAAACGCAGAGGTAGAAGTTACTACCGAAGCAACACAACAAGCTGTTGAAACTCCACAGCAAGATCCAAAAGAATTCTTAGAAAACTTTAACTGGGAAAAATACGAGCAAGGAATTGAGCGTGTTGATGATTCTAAATTAAAGGAGTTTGAAGAATTAGTTGCCGAAAACTTTGTAGATACTGCCGATGAGGAAGTAGTAGAAGGTACGGTAGTTTATATCACAGATAGAGAAGCTATTATTGATATCAACGCAAAATCTGAAGGTGTAATTTCGTTAAACGAATTTCGTTACAACCCAGGTTTAAAAGTTGGTGACAAGGTAGAAGTATTGATTGATATTCGTGAGGATAAAAGTGGTCAACTAGTATTATCTCACAGAAAGGCGAGAACTATTATGGCTTGGGATCGTGTTAACGCGGCTCATGACAAAGAAGAAATCGTTAGTGGTTTTGTTAAGTGCAGAACTAAAGGTGGTATGATCGTTGACGTATTTGGTATTGAAGCTTTCTTACCAGGTTCTCAAATCGATGTTAAGCCTATTCGTGATTACGATCAGTATGTTAACAAAACAATGGAATTTAAGGTTGTGAAAATCAACCACGAATTTAAAAACGTTGTTGTTTCTCATAAAGCCCTTATTGAAGCTGATATTGAAGAACAGAAGAAAGAAATCATTAGCCAATTAGAAAAAGGACAAGTATTAGAAGGTGTTGTTAAAAACATTACTTCTTACGGTGTGTTTATTGATCTTGGTGGTGTTGATGGTTTAGTTCACATTACTGACCTTTCTTGGAGCAGAATCAACCACCCGAACGAGGTTGTTGAACTGGACCAGAAATTAAATGTTGTAATTCTTGATTTTGACGAAAACAAATCTAGAATACAATTAGGTCTTAAGCAATTAGAGAAGCACCCTTGGGAAGCTTTATCTGATGAAATTAAGATTGGTGATAAAGTAAAAGGTAAAGTAGTTGTTATAGCTGATTACGGCGCGTTCATCGAAGTTGTTGAAGGTGTTGAAGGTCTTATCCACGTTTCTGAAATGTCTTGGTCTACGCACTTGCGTTCTGCACAAGATTTCGTAAAAGTTGGTGATGAGGTTGAAGCAGTTGTATTGACATTAGATCGTGAAGATCGTAAAATGTCTCTTGGTATCAAGCAATTGACTCCAGATCCTTGGACTGATATTACTACTAAATACCCTGTAGGTTCTAAGCATAAAGGTATTGTAAGAAACTTTACAAACTTTGGTGTTTTTGTTGAGCTAGAAGAAGGTATTGATGGTTTAATTTATATCTCTGATCTTTCTTGGACTAAGAAAATCAAGCATCCATCTGAGTTTACCAATGTTGGTGATACTTTAGAGGTTGAGGTGTTAGAATTAGATGTTGATGGTCGTAAGTTAAGCTTAGGTCATAAACAAACTACTGAAAACCCTTGGGATAAATATGAAACTGAATTCGCATTGGGTACAGTTCATACAGCAACCATTTCTGATGTAGTTGATAAAGGTGCAACAATTGAATTTAACGAAGATATTACTGCATTCATTCCTCAACGTCATTTAGAGAAAGAAGATGGTAAGAAACTAAGTAAAGGCGATGAAGCTGAATTCAAGATTATTGAGTTCAATAAAGACTTCAAACGTGTAGTAGCTAGTCATACTGCTATTTTCCGTGAAGAAGAGCAACGTAATGTAAAAGCAGCTGTCAAAAGACAAGCAGCTAGCGCAGATGAAGCTAAGCCTACTTTAGGTGATGCTAACGATGCACTACAAGCGTTGAAAGACAAAATGGAAGCTGATTCTAAGAAGAAGTAATTTCATAGTATAGATCCTTTATAAGGGTCAAAAGTAAAAGCCCGGATATGTATCCGGGCTTTTTTTGTGTCTATTATTTTCACTTTTAAGTGCTGATAAAATGAATTGCTAATGAAGATGTTCATAAATTACTTCAGTGGTAGATAGTTAGTTTTAGTGTTTTCTTGCCTTGGTTTGATAGGATATATCTTAGGCAAGTATCAAAAGTAAAAGCCCGGTTATTAGTCCGAGCTTTTTTGTGTCTATTCTTTTTGATTTTTTTTAAGGTACTGACAGAGTGATTTGTTAATGGCGATGTGGTTTTAGAAGTTATATTATTTTAAAGTTAGATAGATCCTAAGTTTTGGTATTTTCTTGCCTTAATTTATCAAGATGTATCTTAGGAAAGTAGCAAAAGTAAAAGCCCGGAAATTAATCTGGGCTTTTTTTAATATCCACAATTCTCAGTTCCTATTAGGGTTCCAAAAAAAATGAATTACTAATGGAGATTTTAATATTAGAAGTTGAATTTCTTCTAATGCAAGGGTTAGTATTCGTTGTATAGTATTCCCTAACTATAATTTTTAATAGACCTTTTTCTTTACGAACCAGATGTCTTCTAAGCTCAAGTTTAAAGTAACTAAATGAAAATTCTCTTTCACCAATACGTTTTGTAAAAGTCCCTTAGAACCATAACTATAAGAAAGATTGATCATAGAGTGTGTGCCTCTGCTTGTTGGTATGCCGATACCTGCCGTAAAATTGTAACCTTCCACTTTTTTGTCACCTATGGCGAGGTAGCCATTATCATAATTGTAACCCAATCTATAAGCAAGTCTTTGACCGTATTTATAACTGGTAGGGTCTTGAATAAATTCTAGTCCAAAGGCATAAATATCTTGATCTTCATAACTGCCAATATTTTCTGATTGATTGGTGTCTGACCAGAAGTTTTTCTTGTAATCTGCACTAAATGTCAGTTCTTCAATTGGTTTTATACTCATACCAAAACCGAACTCTAAAGGAAGTTTAAAGTCAGAAACATTACTAGAGCTTTCATCTTCTACAGAAATTGAAATTCCTGATATTGATTTATCGACAGATCTTTTTAGGTTTCCGTTTAAACTTGTTGGTAGTTGAACCGTACTACCAATAGTTATCTTGTCATTGACATCGTATTGAAGTCCGAAACCTAACCTTGCACCGCTATAATTAGTTTTTTCTACAGATTCGAATGTAGAAGTACTATAAATGAAAGATTCCGTTTCTTCAATGTTTCCGAATAAAAACGATGCACTTAAACCTAATCTCAATTTTGGCATTAGTGCATAACCAACATTTAGCTTAATATCATTTAGTCCACCCAATCCGGTAATGTTACTTTCAAAAGATTCTGTAGATCCCTCAATGTTACTACTAACGCCAAGTAATGAATAACCAACATCGCTATAGGGTGTCATAGTAATACCAGCACCTAAGTTTTCCATAATTCTAAATCCGAAGGCTAAATTAGAAAAGTTTATATTCGACTTTTCTTCTGAAGAAGAAGTGTTGCTGTAACTGTTAAATTCACCGGTGACACCTATATCATATAGGAATGAATTTTGAGGTATTAAGGCATAATTTGCGGGGTTTAAATTGTTTAGCTCGTACGGAGATTTAATGCCGATACCACTGTAACCTAAACTATTAAATTTTCCGATACTTGTCTGGTTAATGACTCCTAATCCGTAAAGCGAATATGGCGAGCTAGTTAAAGCTTCAGACTGTGCCGAAGACTGATAAAAAGCTAACAGTGCTGCTATGGTAAAAAATATTATTTGGTTAATCTTCATCGTATATACCGTATGTTAATTCTAAAATTGTTTCGTTTTCGCCATTACCGTTCCCGTTTAAAATAAATCTATCAACCGTAGAATTGTAATCTGCAGGAAGCAGAATCAGTGCATCGTCAATATCTCTATCTTTTAATTGTAATTCTTCTAAATAATAGGCTATTGGTATTTCATAATAGATGTCATTAAATTCTTGATTGTCTCTATTCAGAATAGCATATGAAGTGGATGTCAGTGTCTCAATTAAATCATTGTTTTGGTCAACCACGTAAACGGCAAGTGTATCTCTAAGTTTTAGATGGTCATCATAAGATTGAGCTGTTGGTTTAATTTTTAAGATTCCGTCTAAAATAGTGCCGCTACCAGGTATGTCATAAAGACTGGTAATACTGGGAAATTGTACACGCATAGCAATACCAACACCAGACTGAATATAACTTTGGTTGTTGGAATCCGAACTTTCTAAAATTGTCTGACTATTGGTCAAGGATTGCAGAGGTGTAATAGGATCATCTGCTGTAATTCTATTAAAAAATGGAACAGGAGTAGTAGTACCATCTATTTGTATATCAAGATATTCTTGCTCAGATTCGTACTCGGTATCGGTGCTATAATATAAACGCATATAAGTGTTTTCAGAAGATTTTGAAAAACCTATTATAGCACTGTTATCTGTGTCATCTGGTACTAGACCAATACCTTTAAAGTAATCTCGATACTCATCAGCGTTTACAATATTTTTTTCTTGAAGTTGAGAAAATACATCTGTACCAAAATCATCTACAAGTTTAATAGTAATTGAATCACCAGATAATGGTCGTGGGTAATATTCAGAAAAACCAAGGTCGGTTTCGTCATAACCTATGCTACTTGTATTATAAAAGAAATCATCACCTTCTGGGTTAAAATTTTCATTGATTTTTTTAATGTGAATAGTGTTTTTCTGCAGTGTATCATTATAATAGTAGTTGTCATAACCCATTACCATAACAATACTGTCATACTCAGCTTCAGCGTCTATGGTATATGTTTCGGGTAAAAGTTGCATATAGCTAGATGTTGTAACAGTACCGAAAACGGTGTCGGTATATTTTCCTAATAGGATTCTCGTAGATTCTGAGGTGACAATACTATCAAACTTCATGGTAGATGTACTGACAGTTAAGGTGTCAATTAGTATAAGGCGAACATTGCTATCGGTAAAAGTTTCACCCGCAACAAATTCTGAGTCATTATAAATATCATCGCTACACGATATGATTGCAATTGATAGGAAACCGCCTAGCATAAACATGTAGAGCGCACGTACTTTGTTTAAGAACACCTTCATTTAGTATTTAATTTTTATCAAAACTAAATACCAGGCTTGGTTGTAAAAACCTGAATAGACGAATCGTGAATGTTAAGGGATGAACTCTGTTATTTAAGCTATTAATGAAAAATTTGTATTGGTAGATGAAAACAAGGGTTTGGTATGTTAAAAACCAATTTTAATCTATTGTGTTTTTTGAACAGTAGGGTCTCTAGTAGATTTGATCTTGAAAAGAAAGAACCTTAAAACAAAAAATAATGAATAAAAGAAAATCGTATGTGTACAAAATTACTGGTATGGCACTACTGGCCATGGTAATTACAAGTTGTTCAAGTGATGATGACGATGACGATTTAGGAAACTGGGTTGATAAATCTGTATTTGATGGTAGCCCAAGAAGTAGTATATCTGGCTTTACAATTGACAATGTTGGTTATATGGGCGTTGGTTATGATGGAGATGATTATTTGTCTTCATTTTGGGCATATGATATAGAAGGTGATTATTGGTCTCAAAAAGCAGATTTTCCTGGGGTGGCTAGAAACGCCGCAGTAGGTTTTGAAATAAATGGTACTGGTTATATCGGTTCTGGGTATGATGGGGTCGATGAATTAACAGATTTTTATAGTTATAACACAGCATCTAATACGTGGACAGAAATTGCGTCATTAACTACGGCAAGAAGAAGTGCGGTTGGCTTTGGTACTAATGGCTTTGGTTATGTAGGTACGGGTTATGATGGCGAAAACGATAGAAAAGATTTCTGGAGATATAATCCTGGCAATGATACTTGGACAGAGTTAGTTGGTTTTGGAGGAAACAAAAGAAGGTCGGCAACAACGTTTACCATTGATGGATTGACCTATTTAGGAACAGGAGTTTCTAATGGAGTATATCTAGATGATTTTTGGGTATTTGATCCAACTACAGAAAGCTGGACAAAGAAATTAGATTTGGATGAAGAAGATGATTACGCTGTGCAAAGAAGTAATGCCGTTGGTTTCACATTAAATGGTTACGGCTATATAGCATGTGGTGAATTAAGTGGTGCAACCAATACAGTTTGGGAGTATGATCCTACGTCAGATGAGTGGGAGCAAAAAACGTCTTTTGAAGGTGCAACAAGACAAGATGCTATTGCATTTTCAAATGGAAGTCGTGTATTTATTGGAATGGGTAGAACAGGTACTTTATACCTAGATGATTTAGATGAATTCTTTCCTCAAGATGAGTACGAAGAGGAAGATTAATTTTTCATAGTGAGTGCAATTGTTAATTTTTTGGGTCAATCTGTGTGGATTGGCCCATTTTTAAACATTTATTTATGATTTCGACTGCAAAATATTGGGTCTTACTTGTCTTATTTTTGGCACTTGTGTTGAGTTATTCAATTTATAATCAAACGTTCACTAGTGAAAACCAAACTTTTCATAGTCAGGTGGTAGATCTTAACAATGGATATGGATATCAGATTATGAGAGGAGAAAAAATAGTGATTCTACAAGAATATATACCAGGTTTTCCGGGTAAGCAAAAATTTGCTACCAAGGCTCAGGCCTTAAAAACTGCAAATCTTGTAATATCAAAATTAGAAGAAGGTAAATCGCCAATTTTATTACCAACAGATTTAGCAGAATTAAATATTGCTATTGCGACAAGTCGCTAATTTCTTTATGAAATCGATTATAAAAAATAGGGTTCAAATAGTTGTTCATATTAGTATATGGATATTATTATATGGACTCACTTTTTATCCGATTTTGAACGATGCAAGACCAATTCCTTTAGATGTTTTTCCAAAGCTGATTGTTATAATCGTTCTTTTTTATTTCAACTACTTCTATTTAGTGCCAGAGTATCTCCTGAAAAAAAGTGTACTGTTTTACCTTTTGGTCTCATTGGGTTTGTTGGTAGCTTCTGTGATGCTGCTATATCACTTTTACGAACCAAAGTTTCCGGAAAACTTTATAATGGATTTTCAACGTCCAAGAGGTTTTGGTTATATGCCTATTTATAGATCGTTCGTAAATCTTGGGATACCCTATGTAATTAGTGCTATTTTAAGAATATATGTAGAGTGGAAGCGTAATGAAAATTTACGTTTATCGGTAGAAAAAGAAAACATTAAGTCTGAGCTGCAATTTTTAAAAGCGCAGTTGAATCCGCATTTTTTATTCAATACGCTCAATACAATTTATGCGCTTTCGGTAAAAAAATCACCAGATACTTCTGAGGCTATAGTTGATTTGTCTGAGTTAATGAGATATATGATTTACGAGGCCGATAAAGACTTGGTACCATTGAACAAAGAAATAGATTATATAAAAAGTTACATTCAATTACAGCGATTACGACTATCTGATAGTGAAAATGTTTCTTTAAAAATAACAGGAGAAGATAGGGGAAGAGCGGTACCACCTTTACTGTTTATTTCTTTTATTGAAAATGCCTTTAAATATGGTACCGACTATAAAGGTAAGACCTATGTAAAAATTGCTTTGATCATTACAGATGCCTCTGTTTATTTAAATGTTAAGAATAAAATAGGAGTGTTTAGAGAGCCAACAAAGAATTCTGGTATTGGTTTAGAAAATATTAGAAACCAATTAAAGCTTATTTATCCGGGGTTGCATGATCTTGAAGTTGACAATGATGGAAAAGATTATGAAGTGTCATTAACTATTTACCAAAAACAATCAAGCCTATGAAATGTATAATTATAGATGATGAGCCATTAGCGATAGAAATACTTTCAGGTTATTGTGAAAAGTTAGATTTTATCGATTTAGTAAAAACCTACACCAATCCGTTAGATGCTATTAGTGATATAAAAGAGAAGAAAATCGATTTGATTTTTTGTGATATCGAAATGCCTCAAATTAACGGGATTGATTTTATGGGCACTTTAGATAATAAGCCATTTTTCATATTTACCACGGCCTATTCTCAATATGCCGTTGAAGGGTTTGAGTTGAATGCAGTTGATTATTTAGTAAAACCGATACCCTATCATCGTTTTATAAAATCAGTATCACGAGTTCAAGATTTAATATCTAAAAAACAAAAACCTATTATGGAAGCAAATGTATTCTCATCGGCCGGCGATAATTCAGTAGACAAAAAATTCATTTTTGTAAAGGCAGAATATGAAAGTATAAAAATTGATTTAGATCAAATAGAATATGTACAAGGTTTAAAAGATTATTTGAAGATACATATTGTAAATACGAACAAGACCATTCTTACACTCATGAGTTTTAAAGAGATTATGAGTAAATTACCTTCTAATCAGTTTCTTAGAGTGCATAAATCTTACCTAGTAAACGTAAATTATATTAAAACTGTTCAGCGTAATAGAATAGTTATAAATGATATGCGAATTCCTATTGGTGAAAGTCATAAAGAGGCTTTTTTCTCTATATTAGGTTTATAGATTTACTTGGTCTGCACCTAAATTTATTCTTTCCTTTTTTACTTCCTTATTTAAGCTATCAAAGTTTAGATAGAATTCTCTATTTTTGTTTAGCTAAAAGCACGGGTGCATATTATGAGTCAAAAAGTTTTACTCTCTTCCAAAGAAATAAATATCATCCTGCATAGATTGGCTTGTCAGCTTCTTGAAAATCATTTAAGCTTTGAAAATACTGTTTTAATAGGTATTCAACCAAGAGGTAAGTTTCTTGCTCAGCGTTTGACCAAAATTCTAAAGGAAGAATATAAAGTAAAGCATATTGATCTTGGCTTTTTAGATATCACTTTTTATCGTGATGATTTTAGAAGAGGAGATAAGACCTTAGAAGCTACAAAAACAAAAATCGATTTTTTGATAGAAGATAAGAACGTGGTCTTAATAGATGATGTTCTATATACCGGTAGAAGTATAAATGCAGCTTTGACTGCTCTTCAGTCTTTTGGTAGACCAAAAGATTTAGAACTGTTGTGTTTAATTGACCGTAGATTTAGTAGACATTTGCCTATACAGCCTAATTATAGAGGTCGTCAAGTAGATGCTATTAATGATGAAAAAGTAAAGGTGATGTGGGAAGAAAATGACGGGGAGGATATTATATATTTAGTAAATAGATAAAAAATGAGCGAACTGAGTGTTAAACACTTACTGGGAATTAAATACCTAAAGGAAACCGATATTCAGCTTATTTTTGAAACTGCAGATCATTTTAAGGAAGTGATCAATCGCTCCATTAAAAAAGTTCCTTCACTTCGAGATATTACTATTGCCAATATATTTTTTGAGAATAGTACCAGAACTAAATTATCATTTGAGCTTGCTGAAAAACGACTATCTGCAGATGTACTTAATTTTTCTGCCAGTCAATCATCAGTAAAAAAAGGAGAAACCTTAATAGATACCGTAAATAACATTTTATCTATGAAAGTAGATATGGTGGTCATGCGGCATCCAAATCCTGGGGCGGGTATATTCTTGTCAAAGCATGTAAATGCCTCTATTGTGAATGCGGGTGATGGGGCACATGAACACCCTACGCAGGCATTATTAGATTCTTACTCCATTCGTGAAAAACTTGGTGATGTTGCTGGTAAAAATGTGTTAATTGTAGGTGATATTCTTCACTCAAGGGTAGCGCTGTCAAATATTTTTGCATTAAAATTGCAAGGTGCAAATGTTAAGGTTTGTGGACCTAAAACTTTGTTGCCTAAACATATAGAGTCTTTAGGGGTAGGTGTAGAGACTAATCTTAGAAAGGCATTAGAATGGTGCGACGTGGCAAATATGCTACGTATACAAAACGAAAGATTGGATATATCTTATTTTCCGACAACAAGGGAATACACTCAGCAATTTGGAGTTAATAAAAAGTTGCTTGATAGTCTAGATAAAGAAATTGTAATTATGCACCCCGGACCAATAAATAGAGGGGTTGAAATTACAAGTGATGTTGCCGATTCAAAACAATCTATAATTTTGAATCAAGTTGAAAACGGAGTAGCCATACGTATGGCAGTGATTTATTTGTTAGCATCTAAAATTAAATGATATGATTTTTACTAAAGAAGGATCGTTGATTATCGTCTCTCAAGAAGACATCTCTATTGCGCGTTTTTTAGAAAATTTGAATAAGGAATATGATAAGTTAAAGAACGACAATCTAGTATTGGACTTACTTAGTTTCTCTGAACTGACGCCATACAATATTATTTCTTTTTTAGAGGTGGCGAGAAAGCATACAAAGTCATTCGTTTTGGTATCTGATAAGGTATCTTATGATGATGTGCCAGAAGAGATTAATTTAGTACCTACACTTCAAGAAGCACGTGATGTTATTGAAATGGAAGAAATTGAGCGCGATTTAGGGCTGTAATTGGCTAAATCAAGAAAATATAGAATATAATTAATATGCATCTTACTGTATTGGGCTGTTATGCGGCAACACCAAGAACATTTACGAACCCTACATCTCAAGTTTTAGAAATCAATAACCATATTGTGTTAATTGATTGTGGTGAGGGTACACAAGTGGAACTTAGAAGGCATAAAATAAAGTTCTCAAGAATTAATCATATTTTCATCTCGCACCTTCATGGAGACCATTTTTTTGGATTACCGGGTTTCATTTCTACGATGAGATTACTGGGTAGAGAGAAGGAACTTCATGTATACGGGCCGAAGGGCATAAAAGAAGCTATTACATTGCTATTGAAATTGGGCGATTCTTGGACGAATTATCCTTTATTATTTCATGAGCTTACAAGTAAAGAATCTGAGCTTATTTTTGAGGATACTAAAATTAGTGTTACCACAATACCATTAGATCATAGAATCTACACAAACGGCTATTTGTTTAGGGAGAAAGTAGGAAAGAGAAAGCTAAATATAGAGGTTGTCGAGGAATATGGTATTGATAAAGCTTATTATCAGAATATAAAAAATGGTAAAGATGTTAGCCTAGATAATGGAGAGGTAATTGAGAATAGTGAATTGACATTTGATCCGCCTAAGCCAAAATCTTATGCTTTTTGTAGCGATACTATTTATGATGAAAGCTTAGCTGCAAAAATTAAAGACGTTGATGTTTTGTATCATGAATCTACATTTTTAGAGTCAGAAGCCGAATTGGCAACGAAAACAAAGCATGCAACTGCTATGCAAGCTGCAAAAGTAGCAAGAGATGCTAACGTAAAAACCTTAATATTAGGTCATTATTCTACGCGTTATAAATCTATTGAGCTTTTTAAGGACGAAGCTTCAACTATATTTAAGAATGTGCTTCTTGCCGATGATGGTAAGACTTTAGATTTTTAAATGTTTTAATACATTTTTATCGCATTTATTTTCCTTTCTTTTTAGAACTTTGTTTATCTTGTTTTTAACACGAAAATGATGCAAAAAGATTTAGGAGATTATAGAAAATCATACGAGAAAAGTGCGTTGATGGAGGGCAGTATATCTGACAATCCAATTCAACTTTTTCAAACCTGGTTCTATGAGGTTGAAAAATCTGATGGAGTAGATGAACCAAATGCCATGACGGTATCTACAGTTGGTTTAGATGGTTTTCCAAAAAGCAGGGTAGTACTTCTAAAAAAATATACACACGAAGGTTTTATCTTTTATACGAATTACAATAGTGAGAAAGGGCGTGCCATTAGCGAAAACCCAAATATCTGTATTTCTTTTTTCTGGGCAAATTTAGAACGCCAAGTAATAATAAAAGGCATTGCGGAAAAACTGCCACAAAATCTATCTGATGGTTATTTTGATTCAAGACCAGACGGAAGTAAGTTAGGTGCATTGGTTTCCGATCAAAGTACGGTAATAGACTCTAGAGCTGTTTTAGAGGATAAACTTACCAAGTTGGAGAGTGAATATGAAGGTAAGGAAATTGAAAGACCAGACCATTGGGGAGGTTATTTAGTAAGACCGGTTTCTATGGAATTTTGGCAAGGAAGACCTAATAGATTACACGATCGTATTAGGTACACCCTTACAAATGAATATGATTGGAAAATTGAGCGATTAGCTCCTTAATTAAGTAAAATGAAGAATCTATTTTTAATGCGCCACGGTAAATCTTCTTGGGAGCTAAATGTTGGCGATGAAGACAGGGCATTATTGCAAAGAGGAATTTTTGACGCTCGTTTGGTAGGCGAAGAAATTTCTAAACTAAATTTAAAAATAGATTATGTTTATACCAGTCCGGCAAACAGGGCGTTTCATACATGTATGATTTGTTTGCGAATTATTAATTACCCGTTAGAGAATTGTAGTGTAGATGCGGATCTGTATGATTTTTCAGGGAATCAAGTATTCCAGTTTATTAAGAATTTGGATGATGATTTAGATAATGTCCTTCTTTTTGGACACAACCATACCTTTACCCATTTAGCAAATTCTATGGGAGATAAGCATATTGATAATGTGCCTACTAGCGGATTTGTTCATTTGCAATTCAATGAAAATACCTGGGCTAATGTTAATAAAGGATCAACAATACAAACCATTTTTCCGAAGCAACTAAAAGCATGATAAAAAATAACAACCAGTACGTAAATAGAGAAATAAGTTGGTTATGGTTCAACGAGCGTGTATTACAAGAAAGCGCGGATAAGAATGTTCCATTAATTGAAAGACTTCGTTTTTTAGGTATTTTCTCAAATAACTTAGATGAGTTTTTTAAAGTTCGATACGCAACTGTAAAGCGTATAGTTGAAGCCGGTAAAACAGGTAAAAGTGTTTTAGGAGGTGAAAAAGCAAAAGACCTTTTAGAAGAGATTACAAATATTGTAATTGAGCAGCAAACCAAGAGTTTGACTATTCTTAGAAGAATTGAGCATGAGCTTGAGGGTAAGAATATATTTATCATTCAGGAAACGGAATTAAACGAAAATCAAAAGGAGTTTGTAAAAGCCTATTTCTTGAAAGAGGTGAGTCCGCAATTAATGACCATTATTCTCAATGATCTTACTCGTTTTCCTACCTTAAAAGATACTGCAGCCTATTTAGCAGTGAAGATGGTTATTAAGAGTGAAGAAAGTAAGAAAGAGAAGCGCTACGCATTAATTGAAATTCCGAAGGGGATAGACCGTTTTGTTGTATTGCCAGATGAAGGGGAGAAGAGTTTTATCATTTTACTAGATGATTTAATTAGATACTGTTTGGATAATATTTTTACCATGTTTGAGTATGAGTCTATTTCTGCTCACATGATAAAGATTACCAGAGATGCCGAGCTGGATATTGATAATGATTTAAGTAAGAGTTTTATTGAGAAAATATCATCTAGTGTAGAACATAGAAAAATAGGTGATCCGGTTCGTTTTGTATATGATAAAAGTATAGGTAGAGATACCTTGACTTTTCTGAAGGAGAAGATGAATATTGAAGATACTGATAGTGTAATACCTGGCGGTAGATATCATAACCGTAGAGATTATATGGGCTTTCCAAGCTTGGGTAGAAAAGATTTACTGTACGATAAAATTATTCCGCTACCGGTAAAAGGCTTAAGTGTAGAGGGTAGTATTTTAGAAAGTATCGCTAAAAAAGATTATCTGCAATACACGCCATATCATACTTTTACATATATTTTAAAGTTTTTGCGTGAAGCTGCATTAGATCCTAAAGTCCGTACTATTAAGATTACGGTTTATAGGCTGGCAAGAAACTCTCAAATTGCCGCTTCTTTAATTAATGCCGTTAAAAACGGTAAACAAGTTACCGTACAAATTGAGCTTCAGGCACGTTTTGATGAGCAAGCTAATATTGAATATGCAGAGCAGTTACAAGCAGAAGGCGTAAAGCTAATTTTTGGTGTGCCAGGTTTAAAGGTACATAGTAAAATATGTTTAATTGAGCGAGAAGAATCTGGTTCAATAAAGCGATATGGCTTCGTAAGTACAGGAAACTTCAATGAATCTACAGCAAGAATTTATACTGATTTTACACTCTTTACAGCAGATGATTCTATACTAAAAGAGTTGAATAAAGTTTTCGACTTCTTTGAGACTACGTATAAAATCAATAAGTACAAACACCTTATAGTTTCGCCGCATTATACTAAAAATGCGTTCATGAAATTAATTGATAATGAGATAGCAAATGCCAAGCAAGGTAAAGTAGCTTTTATTAAAATAAAAATGAACAGTTTTACGTCATATAAGATGGTGGATAAACTGTATGAAGCAAGTAGAGCAGGGGTAAAGATCCAGTTGATCATAAGAGGTATATGTTGCTTAATACCAGGTGTTGAGGGTATGAGTGAAAACATAGAAGCTATAAGTGTAATAGATAAATTTTTAGAACATACACGTATTTTTGCATTTGCTAATGGTGGCGATACTAAAATATATATATCCTCTGCAGATTGGATGACTAGAAACCTTGATTATAGAGTTGAAGTTGGTTGCCCAATTTATGATGAGGATATTAAAAAAGAATTGATGGATACATTTGATATCTGTTGGAAAGATAATATGAAGGCACGTGTATTCAACGCAGCTCAAGATAATGCGTACAGAAAGACTACGTTACCCAGAATTAGATCACAATTTGCTACTTATGAGTATTATGCGAATAAACAAGAATCTTAAAAAAGAAGTCTTTTGAAGGTAAGAAAATTTGCAGCGATTGATATAGGCTCTAATGCGATTAGGTTGCTAACGCATAACGTAATTGAGGATAAGGGTAAAAGAACTCAATTTAGAAAAAGTTCTTTGGTAAGGGTACCCGTACGTTTAGGTGAAGACTCATTTACAGTAGGTGAAATTTCTGAGGTAAATGAAACACGATTAATAAGTACCATGAAGGCTTTTAAGCTGTTGATGGAAGTTGCGGGAGTTGAAAAATATAGAGCTTGTGCCACTTCTGCAATGAGAGAAGCCAATAATGGAAATGAGATTATAAAAAAAGTAGCTCAAGAGTCAGGTATTCAAATAGATTTGATAGATGGTAAGCAAGAAGCGGCTATAATAGCCGCTACAGATTTAAAGAGTCTAATTAAAGAGGACCAATCTTATTTATACATTGATGTTGGTGGCGGAAGTACAGAATTCACCTTATTTTCAAATGGTAAAATTCAAGTTTCTAAGTCGTTTAAATTAGGTACGGTCAGACTTTTGAACGATATGGTCAAACCTGAAACATGGAAAAAATTAGAAGAATGGATAAAGGTGAATTTAAAGGATAAGCCTAAGTTATCCATTATAGGTTCTGGCGGTAATATTAATAAGTTGCATAAACTATCGGGAAGAAAAGAAGGCGAACCTTTATCCTATATTTGGTTGAATGCTCAATATCATTTTTTAGATAGTCTAAGTTATGATGATCGAATATCAGAACTAGGATTGAATCCAGATAGGGCAGACGTTATTATTCCGGCAACCAAAATTTTTCTATCTGCTGCCAAATGGAGTGGGGCGAAGAAAATTCATGTTCCTAAAATCGGACTTTCAGATGGTATTATAAAGGAACTATATAATTCGGAAACAAAATGATTTAAGTCTTATCCGTGAATAGATTCTTTTTTGCTTAAATCTTTCATGATTAGAGCTTCATATTCCAAAAGGCTCTCCCATTTTTTATTCACCTCTTCTAATTCCCCGTATTTACGGGCAAATTTTAAGAACATAGTATAATGACCAGCTTCGCTTATCATTAATTTATGATAGAATTCGGCTAATTTTTTGTCTTCTAACTCTTCTGATAATAATCTAAAACGCTCACAGCTTCGCGCTTCAATAAGTCCGGCATATAATAATCTATGAACCAGCTGTGTGGTTCTGCTTCCTCCTTTTGGAAAGAATTTAATCAACTGAATCACATAATCATCTTTACGATCTCTACCTAAAGTGTTACCACGTTTTAAGATAAGGTCATGCACCATTTTAAAATGACCCATTTCTTCTCTAGATAAAGCAACCATTTCTTCAACAAGTTCGGTATATTCAGGGAAAGATACAATTAGCGATATAGCAGTACTAGCAGCTTTTTGCTCGCAATACGCATGGTCGGTAAGTATTTCATCAATATTTTTCTCTACAATATTTACCCATCTTGGGTCAGTTGGTAATTTCAAGCCTAGCATAAATTATTCATTTTAAAACAAATGTAAAAAGAATAACAAGAATGTGATTTTAAAGTAAAGCGTTTCAATTGAAATTAGCTGCAAATACTATGATAATTGATATTTTTTCTTCGGATAAATAGCTTTATTTTTGGAAAACACTTGGCAGAAAGAGTTTTTATCCTGTATTCATTGGATGCCATTGCCAAACCTAACACATATTTTGATGCACTTTGAAGACACGAAACTGCAGCTTTCTAAAATTATTGAAGGTAATATTAATTCGAAAACAAAAGAATGGTTAGCGGATAAGATTACGACCATTACGCATACGAAATCTACGAAAGACCTTTATTTAACGTATAGTTTACTTGCGCCTAAAATTGATGTTAATCATGCATTTGATACATCAATGATAACAGCTGAATTAATAAATTACCTTAAAATTCAAAATGGAAATTTTTTACAAATAGCAAGAATGTATTTTTTGATCAAGGTACTTGAAGCTGATGAAGAATTTTTCAGTGAAAAAGTAGCGAATATTATAGAAGTTGCCGACACAAGCGAACTAGAAACATTTTTGAAATTTTTGATTCTGTTGCCCAACCCTGAAAAATACAAAATGGTTGCGGTAGATGCTTTACGAACAAATATTTCGCCGGTTTTTAATGCATTGGCATATTATAATCCTTATCCAAGTAGTTATTTTGATGACCAGCAGTGGAATCAAATGTTCTTAAAAACGGCCTTTATGCAAGGCAATTTAAGTGCTATACTCAATATTGATAAAAGAGCAAATAAAGATTTAGCTAGAATAATTTCTGACTATGCACATGAACGCTGGGCGGCAGGTAGGGAAATAGATCCTGATTTTTGGCGTCCTGTAATTCAATTTATGAGCCCAGCACTATTAGAAGATATGAAGCGATTATTAAATAGTAAAAATAAATTTGAAAATAGAGCAGGAGCTTTGTGCTGTTATTTTTCAGACAACCTAGATGCCAAAAAATTATTAAATGGTCATCAAAATTTAATTCAACAAATAGAAAATGCAGCACTTAGCTGGGAAACCATAAAAGAATAATAATGGAAGATAAAATGATGTTTATTGATCCTCATGTTCACATGTCCTCAAGAACTACTGATGATTATGAGGCAATGGCCAAAGCAGGTATAGTCGCACTTATTGAACCTTCATTTTGGTTAGGGCAACCACGAACAAAAGTAGGTTCATTTCAAGATTACTATAGTAGTTTAGTAGGTTGGGAGCCATTTCGGGCTAGCCAATTTGGTATTCAGCATTATTGTACCATTGGATTAAATTCAAAGGAAGCCAATAATGAGGCTTTAGCAGAACAGGTTATTGAATTATTACCGTTATATGTTCATAAAGAAAATGTAGTTGCTATTGGGGAAATAGGCTATGATGACCAAACCGCCGCTGAAGACAAATATTTTAGAATCCAGTTAGAGCTGGCGAAAGAATTGGATATGGTAGTACAAGTGCATACACCTCATAGAGATAAAAAGGCGGGCACAATTAGAAGTATGGAAGTTTGTTTAGAACATGGTCTTGACCCCAAAAGGATAATTATAGATCATAATAATGAAGAAACGGTTGAAGAGGTGTTGAATAGAGGTTTTATTGCTGCATTTACCATTTATCCTAATACAAAAATGGGAAATGAACGAATGGTAGAAGTGGTGAAAAAATATGGTAGTACAGATATTATTGTTGATAGTTCTGCGGATTGGGGCGTTAGTGATCCACTTGCAGTACCAAAGACGGCTTCTCTTATGCTTAAAAGCGGTATTTCTAAGGAACACGTAATTAAAACCTGCTACCAAAATGCATTAAATGCTTTCGGTAAAAATGGGAAAATGAAGGAATCAGATTGGATGAATGCCAAAGGAATCAATCAAACAGAACTATATAATAATAACAGCGTTTTAAGAGGGCAAGATCCAAAAATTGAAAATACTGATAAAATTCACTAATGAGGATTGTTTTAAAAGGCTATTTACAATTAACGCGGCCTGCAAACCTTCCTACGGCCGCAGCTGATATATTGGCTGGTATCACTATTATCTTATACCTGCAAAATATTGATGTGCTTACATTTTTGTGTGAGCAAGGCGCTGATGTGTTTTTATTAGTTTTTTCGTCGGTTGCATTATATGCTGGCGGAGTTGTTTTTAACGATGTATTTGATGCTGAATTGGATGCTATAGAGAGACCTGAAAGAGCAATACCAAGTGGACGCGTACCTAAAAGAGAAGCTATTTGTTTTGGAGCAATTTTATTGTTGATCGGTATTACTTTGGCATTTAAATGCACATTGTTGTCAGGAATGATATCTATGGTATTGACCATTGCTATTTTGGCATATAATGGCTACTTTAAGCAGTTCGGATTTGTTGGTCCTTTGAATATGGGTATTTGCCGAGGATTGAATCTTTTATTAGGCATGTCTATTTTAGGAAGCCTTACTCATTGGTACATTTCTTTGGTTCCGGTCGTATATATTTTTGCCATCACCTTGATCAGTAGAGGTGAGGTACATGGTAATAATAAAAAACATATTGTTTGGGCGGGTATTCTCTATGCAATAGTTGTACTATCTATTGCGTTAATTGTAATGCAAAAGAAAGACAATGTCTTGGTGTTATTGCCGTTTTTACTTTTGTTCGGATTTTTAATTTATTCGCCATTAATTAAGGCATATAAAGAAAATTCGCCCAAGAATATTAAGAAGGCAGTAATGGGGGGTGTATTATCGTTGGTGGTGATGAACGCTTGCTGGGTGGCTGGTTTTTCTAATTGGTATTTGGCTTTAGCAGTTTTATTACTATTACCGATTTCAATGCTATTGTCTAAATTATTTGCGGTAACATAAAATACGTATGCAATTACAGCCTATAAAACAGTCTTTTCAAGTTCAGTACGATTATCAATTGTATTTTACTTCGGGACTCTTTGCTTTAAATAATCTTTTGTTCGCAAACTTAATTGCAGACTATAAAGATTTTGAACCCGTAAAACTTCTGTTCGTATTGGATGACGGAGTGAAAAATCATCATCCTCCGTTAATAAATCAGATTGAAGCTTATTGTAGAAAAAATCAGCAAACTATAAAGTATACCAGTACCTTGGTATTGCCAGGTGGCGAGCAAGTTAAAAATAGCGATGCAGCAATTGATTCTGTTTTAAAAGGAGTCAATGAAAATAAAATATGTCGTCATTCATTTGTAGTTGTCATAGGTGGTGGTGCAGTAATCGATATGGTCGGTTATGCAGCGGCAATTGCGCATAGAGGTGTTAAGTTGATACGAATACCCACAACAGTATTATCTCAGAACGATTCTGCAGTAGGGGTTAAGAATAGTGTAAACGCTTTTAAAAAGAAAAATTTTTTAGGAACGTTCGCTCCGCCTTTCGCAATTATCAATGACAGTAATTTTCTAGAAACTCTAGAGCAACGTGATTGGATTTCCGGAATTTCTGAAGCGATTAAAGTTGCCTTGATTAAGGAAAAAACTTTCTTTAAGTACATAGCAGATAATGCTACGGCTTTGAAGAACAGAGAAATTGAACCCATGCAATATGTCATTTATAAGTGTGCAGAAATGCACATGAATCATATAGCGCAAGGTGGTGATCCATTTGAATCAGGTTCGTCAAGACCATTAGATTTCGGGCATTGGGCAGCCCATAAAATGGAATTTATGACCAATTATGGATTGCGACATGGTGAGGCAGTAGCAAAAGGCATTGCACTAGATGTAACCTATGCGCAATTAATCGGTTTAATTTCAGAGGCAGATTTAAAACATATTTTAGATGTAATGATTGCTATAGGTTTTGACCTATCACTTCCGGTTGAAAGTCCGGTTGAGATTCAATCTTTGTTAGATGGCATAGAAGAGTTTAGAGAGCATTTGGGTGGTCAGTTAACAATTACCCTAATTTCTGATTTAGGTGTTAAACATGACGTTCATACTATTGATATGGAGTTAATGGCACAGGCAGTTTCAAAATTGAATCATCAATTCGCATTAAATTAAGTTCAATGCAGCTAAAAGAAAATCTTCATTTAACCTATTGCACAAATATTCATCCTGGTCAAGATTGGAAAAGTACTTTTGAGAGTATTAAAAAACATGTTCCAGGCATAAAACAAGAAGTTTCAAAAGAGCAGCCATTTGGTCTAGGGCTTCGATTATCTAATAAAGCAAGTGAAGAACTTGATTTGGATAATAACATGTCCGATTTCAAAAAGTGGTTAGATGCTAACAATCTATATGTTTTCACCATGAACGGATTCCCTTATGGTAATTTTCATGATGAACGTGTAAAAGATATGGTGCACGCTCCAGATTGGACCACTGATAATCGATTACGGTATACAAAACGATTGTTTCGTCAATTGTCGGAATTAATCCCTGAGGGAATGAATGGCGGAATTTCTACATCACCAATCACCTATAAATACTGGCATAAAACAGAAAGCGAAATAAAAACTGCATTTCACGTAGGTGCCGAAAATATGCTAGAGGTTGCCAAACAGTTGTTCGAAATTGAGCAAGCCACAGGAACCTATTTGCATTTAGATATAGAACCAGAACCAGACGGGTTGTTAGAAAATAGTCATGAAGTACTATCCTTTTATTCTGACTACTTATTACCAATAGGAGCAGTATTTTTTAAACAGGAATTAGGGTTAGGGCAAAAGGAATCTGAAGAGTTAATTAAAAAATACATCACCATTTGTTATGATGTTTGCCATTTCTCTTTGGCATATGAAGAACCTAAAGATACCTTTGCTAAGTTTGAAAAAGAAAATATACGAGTAGGTAAAATTCAAGTAAGTGCAGCATTGAAAATTCTTTTTGGTGGCGATAAGGATGAGGTTATTTGGGAACAATTGTCTCAATTTAATGAACCAACCTATTTACATCAGGTAACAGAGAAAATCGATGGCGAAGTAAAAACGTATAGCGATTTACCTCTGATTTTAGAGGGAGAAAGAAAGCATACAGAGCTTAGGGCACACTATCACGTTCCCATTTTCTTAGAAAAATATGGTGAGTTGTTTTCAACACAAGATCATATTTTGAAAACGATGGAGTATATTAAATCTAATCTAGTATCAGAACATTTAGAAATAGAAACCTATACTTGGGATGTGCTTCCGTCAGATTTAAAACAAGATTTATCAGTATCTATAATTAGAGAAATAGAGTGGTTTAAATCACACATGTAATATGAAAAAAACGGTAGTCATAAATGTAGTTGGGTTAACAAAGAGATTGATAGGTGAGCACACTCCGTTTATAAAATTATTTTTAGAGAAAGGTCAGACATCATACATAGAACCTGTATTGCCAGCAGTTACATGTGCTGTTCAATCTACCTATGTAACAGGCAAATGGCCATCAGAACATGGTATTGTAGGTAATGGCTGGTATTTTAAAGATGAATGCGAAGTCAAGTTCTGGAGACAATCGAATAAATTGGTGGAGCAGTCAAAAATTTGGGACGATTTAAAAGAGAAGTATCCTAATTTTACTTGTGCCAATCATTTTTGGTGGTATAATATGTACAGCAATGTAGATTATAGCCTTACACCAAGACCTAATTATTTAGCAGACGGCAGAAAAATTCCTGATGTGTATTCGTATCCGGCTGAGTTGCGAGATGATATGCAAAAAGCATTAGGTACTTTTCCTCTCTTCGAATTTTGGGGGCCTAAGACAACTATCAATTCTTCTAAATGGATAGCTGATGCCGCTCTATTGACAGATAAAAAACACAATCCAGATTTAACCTTTATTTACCTTCCACATTTAGATTATAATTTACAGCGGTACGGTCTTGATTTCAAGGTTATATCAGAAGATTTGAACGAAATTGATACTGTAGTAAAACAATTGGTGCAACATTATGAAGCACTAGATGCCAGAGTGATTCTACTTTCAGAATACGGAATTACAAATGTAATCAGACCAATTCATCTTAATCGTGTATTAAGAAAAGAGGGAATGCTTGCTATTCGTGAAGAACGAGGTTTGGAGCTTTTAGATGCAGGGGCAAGTGATGTGTTTGCAGTGGCTGATCATCAAATTGCACATGTGTATTGTAAGAATTCTAAAGATATTGAGCGTGTTGCCAAATTGATGAAGTCAATTGACGGTGTAGAGAAAGTTCTTTACGGAGAAGATTTAAAGACCTATCACATAGAACATGAACGTTGTGGTGATATTGTGGTTGTTGCAGATAAAGATTCTTGGTTTACCTATTATTTCTGGCTAGATGATACGAAGGCACCAGACTATGCAAGAATGGTAGATATTCATAAAAAGCCAGGTTACGATCCAGTAGAAATGTTGACGGATCCAAAAGATAAATTAGTGATGGCAAAAGTAGTGGGCAAGCTACTTAAGAAAAAAATGGGCTTTAGAACGGTGATGAATATTATACCAATTGATGCTACTTTGATAAAAGGATCACACGGTCGGTTGACTGAAGATGAAGAAGATTTTCCCATCTTCATAAGCAATCATGTAACGGGTGATAACCATCAAAAAATTAGTGCAATACAAGTACGTGATCTTATTGAAGATCACCTCTTAAACTAAATTTAAATGAATCTATTATTTAAGATATTAGGGTATGTTTTTGCAGTCTTATTTACTGTTGGTGCTGTATTGCAATACAATGATCCAGACTCGTTAAATTGGATTATTATTTACGGTGTTGCGGCTTTAATGTCTTTATTATTCGCGTTAAATAAAATAGGGTTTGTAATACCGATGATATTTGGGGTACTTGCTTTTATTGGCTTTATATATCTATATCCGTCAGATTTTCAAGGATTCGATTTAAATGATGGAGATATAGTTATCGTAGAATTAGGAAGGGAAGCCTTTGGACTTTTGATAATTTCAATCGTACTACTTGTATTTGCCTTTCGAAGTAAAAGAAGGTTATAAATACAAATCAAATTCCGTTCTGAGTAAATCGATTACAGGATTTTTCTCTCGTAGTTTTTCGTACTTTTCTTCAGGGGTAAACGCAAATTTCGTTGATGTAGTTTCATTTACCGTGATATTTAAATGAACAAAATGGTTATTTAGTTTAGCACGTAGATATTCCATTAATTCATACTGCTCACGCTCAATTTCCTTTTTCATGGTTCCGTTAGGAAGCTCTAAATGAATAGCAAAGCCTTCTTTTAATTTGGGAATATCTGAATGAAGGTTAGAAGCTAGAATTTTTTGACCTTTTTTATCAATAATTTCTATAAAATCTGCCCAATGCTTACGCAGCTCTTCTTCGGTAAAATTATCTTTTGGTAAGTTGTTTTCATCAATTACAACTTCAATTTTATTAAGCTCGTGTTGCTTTTTGGCATTTAAGCTCGAAATTGAAAGACCTGAAACTCTTTTGGTAGGGCGATTAATAATCGGTTTTTTACCATCAGTAGCTGTTTCTACTGTTGGTTCTTCACTAGTTTCTCGTTGTGGTTCTTTGGGTTTTTCTGGAGATACTTGTGCTTCAGCAGTTACTGAAGCTGGTTTTGATACTGCTGGCGTTTCGGTAGTCATATCCGTAGCAATTATTTCTTTTGAAACTTCAACTTCAGATTTTGTAGCAGCTGGTTGATTTCCAGTTACTGGTTTTACCACAGATTCTTTAGTTAGTGCTTTGGGGACTTGATTGTAAAATGCTGAAGGAGCAATAAAATCGATAGTCTTGTTATTAAGAGCTACGGATTCAGGATTTTTTTTTTCTCCATCAAAATTGATAGAGGCAAGTTTCATAAGTGTAAGCTCAACAAGTAATCGTTGATTCTTACTTGTTTTGTACTTTAAGTCGCAGTCATTTGAAATATCCAAACCTTTAAGAAGAAAGGAGGGGGAGGTCTTTTTGCTCTGGTCTCGGTATAATTGCTGTGCGGCTTCACCAACTTCCAATAGGGTAATAGTATCAGGATGCTGGCATACCATTAAATCTCTAAAATGAGACGCTAGTCCAGATATAAAGTGGTGTCCGTCAAAACCAAGAGATAAGGTCTTGTTGAATAGTAATAATAACCCTGGTATATTATGTTCTAAGATTAAATCTGTAGCCTCAAAATAAGTATCATAATCTAGTACATTTAAATTTTCGGTAACTGCTTTACGTGTAAGCTCTGAACCAGAAAAACTAACTACTCTATCAAAAATCGATAAAGCATCACGCATGGCACCATCAGCTTTTTGGGCAATGATGTGCAATGCATCTTCTTCGGCATTTATACCTTGGTTTTCAGCAATATATTTTAAATATTCAGCAGCATCTTTAACGGTAATCCTCTTGAAATCAAAAATTTGACATCTAGATAGAATTGTTGGTATAATTTTATGCTTTTCAGTAGTCGCTAATATGAAAATCGCATGCTTTGGTGGCTCTTCTAACGTTTTTAGAAATGCGTTGAAAGCAGACTGAGACAACATGTGCACCTCATCAATGATATATACTTTGTATTTACCTACCTGCGGTGGTATACGAACTTGGTCAATAAGGTTACGAATATCATCGACCGAGTTGTTAGAAGCGGCATCAAGCTCAAAAATATTGAAAGCAAAATCTTCGTCTTCTTGTTCGGTGCCATCAGAATTTATTTGTTTTGCCAATATACGGGCGCAGGTAGTTTTACCAACACCTCTTGGTCCGCAGAATAATAATGCTTGCGCAAGATGATTTTGGTCTATCGCATTTTGTAATGTATTGGTAATAGATTGTTGACCCACAACATCTTTAAATGTCTGGGGTCTATACTTTCTAGCCGATACAATAAATGGTTCCAAATTGCTACTTCTGTTTATTCTTATACAAATATAATTATAGCCTTTAATTCTAACGAGAATTAAGAAAAGAGATCATCCTTAGTTATCAACAATTGCAGTACATTTGCGCTCAGCAGGTCACCTTATCGCTGCCAAGCAATTGGGAGAGGAAAGTCCGGACACCATAGTGCAGTATAGCGGGTAACGCCCGTCCGCTGAGAAGTGAGGACAAGTGCAACAGAAAGCAAGTACAGTTCGGCTGTAGTGAAACCAGGTAAACTCTATACGGTGAAACGTCATGTAAATCGGTGATTGAGGGTTGCACGCCCAAGTCGAAGGGTAGGCGGTTCGAGCTCTGGGGTAACCCTTTGCCTAGATAAATGATAAGGAATTCTGAATTTTTCAGTATACAGAATCCGGCTTATGGCCTGCTTTTTTAATGATATTGTAAATCTAAGGTTAGAATCATCGAATTAACTCTGAGCGTGGTCGAAGAGTCTTTTTGCTTTTTGATGTGTTGAGTTTACTTCTCAAAGAAACTAAAAACACTTCCTCCGTATTTTCTAGAGTTTTTATAATGTGGAAATTCAGCTAGGCTGGTGCGATTAGAATGTTCAATAATTAGTATTCCGTCTTCTAACAGAAGATCATTTTCAAAAACTAATTCTGGTAATTTCTCAAAATCAGTAAGATCCATGTCATAGAAAGGATCTGCAAATATGATATCGAATTTTTCGGTATTTCTTTGTAGAAAGCTAAATACATCACTTTTTAAAGTGCGAATATTCATGTCTAGCTTTTCAACTGTTTTGTCTATAAATTCTATGCAGCCAGAGTTGGCGTCAATTGCAAGTACATCATCAACACCTCTTGAAGAGAATTCGTAGCTAATATTGCCAGTACCTGCAAAAAGATCAAGAACTTTTAAGTCTGGAAAATAGTAACTATTGTTCAAAATATTGAACAAGCTCTCTTTGGCCATATCTTTTGTAGGCCTTACAGGTAGTTTTTTAGGGGCCATTAAGTGACGTCCTTTATGTTTTCCTGATATGATGCGCATTATATAGTATTAATAAGGGTGAAGTCTATAGAGCCTGTTGTGGTCTCTCCAAGTTTTAATAATTGAGCGGTCGATGGTTCAAAAATGCTAATATTCTGAATATAATTATAGCAAAGTTGAAAAATTTCGTCATCTTCTTCTATACTTCCAAATAGTTTTACGGTAACAGTTTTAGGGTCTAATTCTAATTGCTCAATTACAAATAGAAGATAATAGACAAAGTCTTCTTTTGTTTGGTATTTAAAACTATTATAAAGAAGTAGTTTTCGTTGGTTTAGAACAGTAATATCTAATTGTTCTTTGTTGGAATGTACAAAACAAGTTATCTCTTGATTTTGTGTTTGGTTATTTAGCAAAGATTGCAGTAATACCGTGCCATTGTGCATAAAATCGAACTCACCAAAAAGATCGTATATGTAATTGTTGATGTTTACATAAGGAACATAAACATTGACTAATTCATGATTCTCTACCTCGTCATAAGCTAAAATATCATTCGCCAGAACCTTAGTATTGAATTTAAGGTATTCATTTAAGTTATTGGGGTTGAATAAAGATTTAGGTACAAGTCCAAAAAGGGTGTTTCTATGAATAGCAACAACTTCATCAAACTGCATATTTTCTATATCATGCTTTTGAAAAAGTTTTTCCAATTCATCTTTAGCGGTCATCGGATTTTTTTCATCAGAAAAATCCACTTTGTCAGAAATCAATAATTTTTGTGAAACAGTATCTGCTACACAAAAAGAAAGTCCATTCAAGCTAACCTGAATGGACAATTTCTTAAAATTTTTATCCGCTATATTAAAGCTACTATTTTTTTTCTTTTCTGTCATATATAGCAGGCCAGTTGCCGCTTGTGCTAACTTCATCCATAGAACCAACATAAATGGTCGGTCCATTTACTTCTTCTACACTTAACGATGCTTTCTCACGTGCTAATAAATCTTTTGGTTGATCATAAAGAACAACTTCCTTATCAACTTTGGCTTCGAAAACAGGAGCTTTATAACCACTCTTTTCTACAAACCCAGCTTTCATTGTGAATTTTTCACCATTTGCCGCTGTAGGTACATCCATTAAGCTTTTATATCTAGTATCAGTTTTGAAAAGTGAATCTTTTACTGAAACGAAACCTAAAGTATCAATTATTTTAACCTCTTTAAGCATTTCAATTCCGTATGCATCATTCATCTCTAAGAAAGAAGAATCTCTTTGTTGCGTAATAACATAGTTGCCAGTGTCAATAAAACGAATAAGACTATTAAAGTCATTCGCATATTTGCCGTTAATTGTTTTGTAAGCGTCTTGAGAATTTTTAATATCTTTTAATTTGGCAACAACCTGAGAAAAACGTTCCTCTTTTACCTCTTTAAATTTAATTGGTCCAGTTATGGAGTTGTAGATAAAGTATCCTAAAGCGATACACCCAATCCAAAGTACAATTTGTATAATGGTCTTCATTTCGTATGTGTTATTTTATTTAGTGGTCTTCACAAATCTACAATTTTTTTTTAATCGTAAAAGTTTTTAGGCTAAAAATCATCTTTATCTTTGATGGCACATGAAACCAACAACACCCGCATCATTCTATAGTATACTAGAATCTAAATTTCCACATACACCAACTGCCACACAATCAGTGGCTTTGCAGAAATTAGCTGAGTTTACCCTTTCTACGGTCAAGGACGAAGTTTTTTTGTTAAAAGGTTACGCTGGTACGGGTAAAACTACTTTAATAGGCACTTTAGTTAACAGTTTATGGAATGTTCAGAAGAAAGCTGTGCTAATGGCACCGACCGGTAGAGCGGCAAAAGTGATGTCGAATTATTCAAAAACACAGGCGTTTACCATACACAGAAAAATATATTTTCCGAAGAAGCAAAGTGGTGGGGGAGTGCAGTTTGTTTTAGCGCCTAATAAACATAGAGATACCTTATTTATTGTCGATGAAGCATCTATGATACCAGATACTGCTGCAGATTCTAAGTTATTCGAAAATGGTTCTTTATTAGATGATTTAATGATGTTCGTATACTCTGGGCATAAATGTAAGTTGTTATTAATAGGAGATACAGCGCAATTGCCACCGGTGCATTTAGTTTTGAGTCCCGCTTTAGATGGCGATAAACTTTCTTTGAATTATAATAAAGAAGTGGTTCATTTAGAGTTGAATGAAGTAGTAAGGCAAGCAGGTGATTCAGGAATATTAGCAAATGCAACTTTATTAAGAGAGCAATTGCAAAGCGATTTTTTTGAAGATTTTAAATTTGATGTAGATCCGTTCACTGATATAGTACGACTAATAGATGGTAACGAAATTCAAGAAGCCATCGATAGTTCATATTCAGAAAATGGCAAAGAAGAAACAGCATTTATAGTCCGCTCCAATAAACGCGCAAATCTTTACAATCAGAATATAAGAGAGCGAATTTTATTTTTAGAGAATGATATTGCTGTAGGCGATTTTATGATGGTGGTTAAGAATAACTACTATTGGTTAAAGCCAAGCACAGAAGCCGGTTTTATTGCAAACGGAGATATTATAGAGATTTTAGAAATATTTGATATCAAGGAAATTTTCACTTTTAAGTTTGCCGAGGTTAAGGTTAAAATGGTCGATTATCCTAATATGCCACCTTTTGAAACCGTCTTATTGTTAGATACCATAACGGCAGAATCTCCGTCGTTATCTTACGAAGATGGTAATAGGTTATATCAAGAAGTCATGAAAGACTTTGCACATGAAAGTTCAAAGTACAAGAAGTTTTTAGGTGTAAAGAATAATAAATACTTCAATGGTTTACAGGTGAAATTCTCATACGCAATAACCTGTCATAAATCTCAAGGGGGACAATGGAATACGGTTTTCATAGAGCAGCCCTATTTGCCCAATGGTATAGATAAAGAATACCTAAGATGGCTATATACTGCAGTTACCAGAGCAAAGAGCAAGTTGTATCTTATAGGTTTTAAAGATGATTTTTTTCTTGAATAAGAAAAGGTTATTTTAGTAATTATTGATGTAGGAAAGAATATTTTCTAATAGTAAATAGCATATGACAACGGATACAGTATTAAGTATATTTTTAGGAATAGGGTTGGCAGCATCTGTAGGATTTAGAGTTTTTCTACCTTTGTTTGCGCTGAGTTTGGCGTCATATTTCGGAGTATGGGAATTGAATGATAATTGGCAATGGATAGGAAGTTTAGTAGCTGTTCTAACTCTAGGTGTTGCAACTGTATTAGAAATATTTGCCTATTTTATACCATGGTTCGATAATTTATTAGATAGTATAGCAGTTCCTTTAGCAGCAATAGCAGGTACTGCGGTAATGGTCTCAACAGTAGCAGATTTAGATCCGGTAATAACTTGGTCTTTGGCGATAATAGCCGGTGGCGGTACTGCCACTGCAATAAAAGGAGCAGGGGCAACAGGGCGTTTAGCATCTACTGCGACAACCGGTGGTTTGGCGAATCCGTTGATAACCACTGTAGAAACAGGTACAGCGGCAGTAGTATCCGTAGCTTCAATATTTGCACCTATCTTAGCAGCAGTTTTGGTCATTATTATTTTAGTAATAATCTTTAGAATATATAGAAGCTTACGACCAAAGGCAAAAACATAAAATAAAAGTAGTTGAAGAAAATAGCAATGATTCCTGCCCGTTACGCGGCATCAAGATTTCCTGCAAAATTAATGCAAGATTTAGCTGGTAAACCGGTTATTTTAAGAACGTATCAAGCAGCAGTGCAAACTAAGCTATTTGATGAAGTATATGTAGTAACAGATAGCGATGTTATCTATGATACTATTATTAAAGAAGGTGGTTTGGCTATTATGAGCCAAAAAGAACATGATTGTGGTAGTGATCGTATTGCAGAGGCCGTTATTCAAATGGATGTAGATATTATCGTAAATGTTCAAGGTGATGAACCGTTTACTGATAGAGAAAGTTTAGAAGGAGTGATGAAGGTTTTTGAAGATGATATTCATAAAGAAATTGATCTTGCCTCTTTAATGGTTAAAATTACGGAAGAAGAAGAAATTAATAATCCGAATACTGTTAAGGTTATAGTAGATAATAGAGATTTTGCTTTGTACTTTTCAAGGTCACCAATACCTTATCCAAGAGCAAAAAGTGAGCAAACCATATATTATAAGCATAAGGGTGTATATGCCTTTAGAAAAAGTGCTTTGATGGATTTTCAAAGGTTACCGATGTTACAATTGGAAGCGACGGAGAAAATCGAAGCCATTCGTTATTTAGAATATGGCAAGAAGATTAAAATGGTAGAAACGAATGTTCAGGGAATAGAAATTGATACTCCTGAGGACTTAAAGAAAGCCCAAGCAGCATGGAAATAAATTTTGAGGGAATTAATGTAATTGGCTTCGATGCAGACGATACATTATGGGTAAACGAAACCTATTTTAGAGATACAGAAGATAAGTTCGCCAATTTATTGGAGAAGTACGAAACCAAGAATAAAATAGATCAAGAACTCTTTAGAACAGAAATAAAGAATTTAGATTTATATGGTTATGGTATTAAAGGTTTTATGCTTTCTATGATAGAATGTGCTTTAGAGCTTTCAAACAATCAAATTTCTTCAAAAACCATAGGAGCACTTTTAGATTTAGGTAAGGAGATGATAACCCAGCCAGTAGAACTTTTAGATGGAGTAGAGGATGTATTGAAAAGTCTGAAGGATAAATATCGATTAATAGTTTTAACAAAAGGAGACCTATTAGATCAAGAACGAAAACTAGAACGATCAGGACTGTCAGAGTATTTTCATCATGTGGAAGTGTTGAGCGATAAAAAGGAAAAGAATTATAGCGATCTTTTAGAACATTTACAAATAGCGCCAAATGAGTTTTTAATGATCGGTAATTCTCTAAAATCAGATGTATTACCATTAGTAGAATTAGGAGCAAGGGCAATACATGTACCTTTTCATACTACATGGGAGCATGAAGAAGTAAAAGGGCCCATAGAGAATAAAGGATACATGACAATTTCTACCTTAACAGATATATTGGAATATGTTTAATGAAAATGGACGTGAATAAACAAATGACATTGAAGAAAATACCAACGAAGGCGTCAGAGGAGTTTAGAAATTTCCCAATGGTACCAAGAGTAGTCTACGGAAAAGGCAGTTTTGATACCTTAGGTGATATTTTAATGCCAAAAAGAAAGCATTCAGAAGCACCAATGATTTATTTGGTGGACGATGTATTTGAAAATACGGAGCTTATAAGCAGAATACCAAGCATTTTTTGTGATCAGGTCATTTTAATTTCTGCCGAAGAAGAGCCGAAAACTGAACAGGTAGATGCTCTTGTGAAAATGATTCAAGAAAAGTTTACTGAATTGCCATCAGGTATTATCGGTATTGGTGGTGGCACCTTATTAGATTTGGCAAAAGCAGTTGCGATTATGCTGACTAATAAAGGAAGCGCGTCAGAATATCAAGGTTGGGACTTGGTCAATAAACAATCAATATATCACGTAGGTATACCAACAATTAGTGGTACCGGGGCAGAGGTTTCTAGAACTACGGTATTAATGGGACCAGAAAAAAAATTAGGTATAAATTCTGATTATACCACTTTCGATCAAGTATTATTAGATCCAGAATTAACTGTGGGAGTGTCAAAAGAACAATGGTTCTATACGGGTATGGATTGTTTTATACATTGTATTGAATCTTTGAATGGAACCTTCTTAAATGCATTCAGTCAGAGTTACGGAGAGAAATCATTAGAACTTTGCAAAGAAGTCTTTTTAGAAGACATATCAGCGTCAGAAAGTAGAGAGAAGCTGATGATGGCATCCTGGCATGGTGGTATGAGTATCGCATATTCACAAGTTGGAGTAGCACATGCTATGAGCTATGGTTTAGGCTATGTTTTAGGTGTAAAGCACGGAATAGGCAATTGTCTCGTTTTTCAATATTTAGAAGAGTTTTATCCGGAAGGAGTAGCGGTGTTCAAAAAAATGCTTGAGAAGCATAATATAGTATTACCAAAACAGGTATGCTCTAAATTGACAACAGCAGAAATGGATACGATGATTACTGTTGCTATGGGTATGGAACCTTTATGGGAAAATGCATTAGGAGAACAATGGAAATCAATCATTACTCCGGAAAAGCTTAAGGCTATTTATCAAAAAATATAGTTTATCTAATCAGTAGGTTAATTAATATCACAACCTACATCTTTGTCTTATGCAGCAAATAGCAAAATTTATATATTTTAAAATTCTAGGATGGAAATTTAAAGGGACGTTTCCTTCACACTTAGATAAATTTGTGGCTATTGTAGTGCCGCATACCAGTTGGTGGGATTTTTTATTGGCATTATTAATACGTGCAGTATGGCAAGAGGAGATAAACTTTGTAGGTAAGAAAAGTTTGTTCAAGCCTCCTTTCGGTTGGTTTTTTCGTTGGACAGGTGGTGCACCTATAGATCGTACAAAAACTAATGATACCGTAAAGGCTACAGCAGAGATTTTTAGTAAACGTAAAAAGTTCAGACTGGCATTGTCACCTGAAGGAACTCGTAAAAAGGTGGAGAAATGGAAAACAGGTTTCTATTTTATAGCCAAAACTGCTAATGTACCCATAGTACTAGTTGCCTTTGACTACGGTAAAAAAGAAATAAAATTATCTGAGCCTCTTGTTCCAACTGAAGATAAAGAAGCAGATTTTATGAAGTATCATGTCTTTTTTGAAGGTGTTGAGGGTAAGCATTGATTGGATAAAATGTTGATTCAGCGACAATAGGACTGATTAACTAACTAACTAACTAACTTAAAACTAAAAAAGGAGACCAATTTGGTCTCCTTTATTTATAAAATAAAACTGAAGTTTATTCTTCCATAGAATGGTAAACATTCTGCACATCATCATCTTCTTCTAATTTTTCAAGAAGTTTCTCTACATCGGCAGCTTCTTCTTCATTCAACGATTTTGTTACTTGAGGAATACGTTCAAATCCTGAAGAAAGTATTTCTAATTCCCTATTTTCCAATTCTTTTTGAAGAGTTCCAAAACTTTCAAATGGTCCGTAGATTAAAATTCCATCATCATCAATAAAAACCTCTTCAGCTCCAAAATCAATTAGCTCTAATTCTATTTCTTCAGGGTCTAAGCCTTCTGCTGGTATTCTAAAATTACAAGTATGATCAAACATAAATTCAACGGATCCTGATGTACCCATATTGCCATTACATTTATTAAAATAACTTCTAACATTCGCTACCGTTCTAGTGTTGTTGTCAGTTGCAGTTTCAACTAATATAGCAATACCGTGAGGGGCATATCCTTCAAAAAGAACTTCTTTGTAATCGCCAAGACTTTTGTCACTTGCTCTTTTAATAGCACGTTCCACATTGTCTTTCGGCATGTTTACCGACTTGGCATTTTGTATAACTGCTCTTAATCGTGAATTAGAATCTGGATCTGGTCCACCTTCTTTAACGGCCATCACAATATCTTTGCCTATACGAGTAAAGGCTTTGGACATTGCAGACCATCTTTTCATTTTACGTGCTTTTCTAAATTCAAAAGCTCTTCCCATGGTAAATTATTTTAAACAAATGTACAAAAACGGTCAATGTTCAGAAATCAATAAATTGAATTTCGTGAACACCATTTTTAACTATTGATATTGGTTATTAAAATTCACTTTCTATAATATCTTCTATAGTTCTAGCTAGAACAAAATCTTTTTCGGTAACACCATTAGCATCATGGGTGTTTAGACGAATATTTACAGTATTGTAAACATTGCTCCAATCTGGGTGATGACCTTGTGCTTCACATTCAAAGGCAATACGCGTCATTACAGAAAAGGCTTCCTTAAAATTTTTAAATTCAAAAGTGGTTTCTATGGCTCCGTCCACATATTCCCATCCTTCAAGTTGACCCAAATAGTCCGCTATTTGCTGGTCAGTAAATTTTTCAATTTCTTTCATAATTGTTACTAATTTAAAACATGATGGTCAATAATATCTTGAAAAGTAAACTGTAAATTTTTAGGTAATTTATTTGTCTTTGGTAAAACGGCCAAATACCTGTCTTCATTAGTGGTATAAACCCTTTTTATAATGGGATTAAAATTACCTACACGTTCTAAAACTTCTTTGATAAAATCTTCATGATGCGTTAGATCATTGCTTCCTAAATGGTAAATACCTGTTTTATTTCTATTGATAAGGTAATGAATTTGTTGCGTTAGCTTATCATCATTGGTTATATTTAATATCAAATTAGGAAAGACTTCTACAGGTTTATTTTCTATTATAGCCTTTTTCATCTCCTTAACCTTAGGGGAGCTATTACCAAAAACCATAGGAACTCTTAATATGGCCATTTTCTCTTTTGGCAACCTGAGCAGCATATTTTCAATCTTTATTTTTAGTCTACCATATATACTTTCAGATAGTGTCTTGTCCATTTCATAAGATGGATATTTACTGTAAGCGTCAAAAACATTGGCAGAGGATATAAAGTATATTTTACAGTCTTCTTTAGTAATGTATTCGGTAATATGATTATGAGCGATTACCAAAGCAGCAAAATTCCCCCTTAATGCTGAAACTATTACCTGTGGCTTCACCGTTTCTAATACTTCAACAATATCATCTTCTTCTAAATTATAATGTACAAATTGTTTATTAGAAGAGAATGAGTTTGCGGCATGACAATAGGTGCCATAGGTATCGAAATAATTACAAAGTTCTTTGTAAATCGCATTACCTATGAATCCGCTTCCGCCAAGAATCAATATTTTTTTAGTTTCTAATTTCAAAAAATGGAAAGTTCAGTTTCTGTAGTTAATTTCTCTAAGGCAAGCATTCCTAATTTAGAATTTCCTTTAGGGTTGAGACCAGGAGACCATGTTGCAACGCAGAATTTATTTGGTAGAAATGCAACGATTCCGCCGCCGACACCACTTTTACCAGGCAGTCCAACTTCAAAAGCAAATTCACCTGCTTCATCATAAAAGCCACAAGTCAACATTATAGCATTAATACGTTTTACTTGCGATATGGTTAGGAACGTATTATTTCTTCTACACTTTCCATTGTTCATGAACATGAAAAAAGTATTCGTTAATTGAACACAGTTCATAACAAGTGAACATTGATGAAAATAAAAATCTAGAACAACGTCTACATCATTTTTCAGATTACCATACGATTTTAAAAGGTTGGCTGCTGAAAAATTTCGAAATCCTGTTCGTTTTTCAGACTGTGCCACATTTATATCATAATCTATGGTGTCATCATCCGTAATATTTCTAACGAATGCTAAAAATTCTTCCTTCGGATTTTCTAACTGGGAAACTAGAATATCTGCAATTACAATTGCACCAGGGTTAATTAGCGGATTTCTAGGTATTCCGTTTTCTAATTCTAATAGCGATAGATGGTTGAAAGGATCTCCAGAAGGTTCAACATCTACACGCTTCCAAACTTTTTCTCCAATGAGTCCCAAAGCCATAGAAAGGGTTAAAACCTTCGAGATACTTTGAATCGAAAATTTTTCATCAGATTTTCCTGCTGAAAAATTATTTTGTTGAATATCTATCAGGTGAATACCGAAATTGTCTACATCGACCTTCGCTAGTTCAGGTATATAATCAGCAATCTTACCTTTATCTTTTTCATTAGATGCAGCTTCATTAATTGAGGTAAGAATATGTTGAAAATCTATCATTTACTTTTTGTAAAATGGTAATTTAATTACACTTGCAGGTACTACATTTTTTCGAATTTGAATGCTAATTTTACTACCTACATCTGAAAAAATAGGTGGAACATAACCTAAGCCGATACCAGTACCCATTGAAGGTGACATAGTGCCAGAAGTTACCACACCTATTGTTTTACCATTACCATCAACAATATCATAACCATGTCTAGGTATACCACGTTCGTTTAGTTCAAAAGCAACTAATTTACGTTTTGGTCCGTGTTGTTTTTCTTTTTCTAAAGCTGCAGAGTTGACAAAATCTTTATTAAATTTTGTAACCCATCCTAAACCTGCTTCAAGCGGAGAGGTGTTATCGTCAATATCATTACCGTAAAGGCAGTATCCCATTTCTAAACGAAGGGTATCTCTAGCTGCCAATCCGATTGGTTTAATTCCGAAATCTGCTCCGGCTTCAAAAACCTTGTCCCATATTTGTTTTACCTCATCATTCTTACAGTAAATTTCAAATCCGCCAGAACCGGTATATCCTGTTGCAGAAATAATTACATTATCTATAGCTGCAAAATCGGAAACTTCAAAATGATAAAATTTAATATCAGCTAAATTAACAGAAGTCAAAGATTGCATCGCCTCAACAGCCTTAGGGCCTTGAATCGCTAAAAGCGAATATCCTTCAGATATGTTTTTCATATCTGCTTTAAATTCATCGTTATAAGATGAAATGTGATTCCAATCTTTTTCAATATTTGAAGCGTTCACCACTAATAAATATTGCTCTTCTTTAATTTTATAAATAATAAGGTCATCTACAATGCCACCAGTTTCATTAGGTAGACAACTGTATTGTGCTCTGCCAATAGTCAGTTTCGTAGCATCGTTAGATGATACTTTTTGAATTAAATCTAAGGCAGTAGAGCCAGAGATTAAAAACTCGCCCATATGCGATACATCAAAAACGCCAACACTATTACGTACGGTTTCATGTTCAGCATTTACGCCTTCATAAGAAACGGGCATATTATAACCAGCAAATGGAACCATTTTAGCTCCAAGAGATTCGTGAGTTGTGGTAAGTGCAGTGTTTTTCATTGGATTTTTTTATAAATCAAAGTTATTTAAAACTTTATCAATTCGAAGACATATGATTGACATAATTTCAACTTTTGAAATCTATTAATAGCAGTAATTTTAAAGCTGTCTTTCTTTTTTCAAAATAAATGGCTTAAAACAGGTTTTTATTGTATTCTATCGATTCGATTGTTAATTTCATATAATTATCCGACAAATAAATACTTTTATACAACAACAATTGTTATTAAAATAAAGAATTGTAAAACTTAGAAAGAAAATTATGCAAAAAGTTATTTCCGTTATTATTAAGACCAATTTATTGTTATTCGCTTTGGCAATGATTACAATAGCTAGTTGTTCCTCCGATAGTTCGGTAGAAGAACCTGAAACTATGGAAGAATCTAGCGACCCCGAAGAAGAAGAGATGATTCAAGAGGAGGAGCAAGAGAACAATGAAGAAGAGGAAACTGTTGATGAAGTATTTGGTTTAAGCGCAAATCTTGAACCATGGGAAAATTTTGACCTCTCTGATTGGGCAATAGATACACCCGCTGTAGATGAAGAAGATGGATTTTCTCAACGTTTTGGTGAACTCAATTGGGATCCACTAGCAACTAGTGATTCACGCCCATTCTTTTTTACGCACACGGATGGTGGTATGCGATTTGTTTCTACTGTTGGTGGTGCACGTACCAGTCAAAATACATCTTTTCCACGTTCTGAACTTCGTGAAATGTTACGTAGTGGTAATACAAGTATTTCTACTCAGGGAGCAAATGGTAATAATTGGGCACTTGGATATCAGCCGACGGGCACAAATCACGGAGGTCGAAATGGTACTTTAACAGCTACTTTAATGGTGAACCAAGTAACTACAACCGGTAATGGATTACACCCAGGAAGAACAATAATTGGTCAAATTCATGCTGACAATGATGAACCTGCAAGACTCTATTATAGAAAATTACCCAATGCCGATTTTGGCTGTCTTTATTTAGAGCATGAAATTCGTGATGGTGATGATGTTACCTTTAATTTAATTGGTGATGAAGATTGTAGTGGTAATGGTCCTGATGATGGTATTCAGTTAGATGAATTGTTTTCTTATGAAATTGTAAATGATAATGAGGATATTATTGTGCGGGTTCGTAGAGGTGATATGGATGGACCAATAATAGCAGAAACTACCGTAGATATGAATAGCTTAAACAGTGGCTACAATCTTGCTGACGAATGGATGTATTTTAAAGCAGGAGTATATACGCAAAACAATACAGGTAATGATGATGACAGTGATATTGTTACTTTTTACCGTCTCAATAATACTCACGATTCAAATTAATTCAGCATTGATAATTTATGATTCGTAATCATTAATAAAATAATTGCAAATACATAAAACTTAGCTCAGCCTAAAGAAGGCAAACCATTTAGTTTGCCTTCTTTAATATATGCAATCTTCAACTACGTTGAATATTTAATTTTTTAGAAAAGATTTCAATTCTTCATAGTTCGCTATTCTGATAGATTTTTTGTCTTTCCCCATTACTTTTTGAATTTGAGCAGGAATTTCCAATTTTTCATGAAGCGTTTCTTCAACGATATCCAAGAATTTTACCGGGTGAGCAGTTTCTAGAAAAATACCATAGGTGTTAGGGTGTTGTTCTTGATATTTTTTTAAACCTAGGTAACCTACTGCACCATGAGGGTCAGCAATATATCCATTGATGTTGTATATTTCCTTTAAGGCTTCTTTTGTTGTTTCATCATCAAATGGGTAGGAGGAAAGGTTCTTTTGTAAAGCTTCAAAATCATCTTGAAACAAATGTCTTATTCTTATGAAATTACTTGGATCACCAACATCCATTGCATTTGAAATAGTCGCCGTAGATGGTTTAGGATTATATGCTTTGGTTAGCATAAACTGCGGTACGGTATCATTTACATTTGTAGCCGCTATAAAATGTTTTACGGGCATGCCCAGACGTTGGGCAACAAGACCGGCACAGATATTTCCAAAGTTACCAGAAGGTACAGAGAATACAATCTCTTTACCTTTTGATTTTGCTTGCTTGTAAGCAAATAAGAAATAAAATAATTGTGGTAACCAACGAGCAACATTAATTGAATTCGCTGAAGTTAGCTTCATGTGATCAAGAAGTTCTTTATCTAAAAAGGCATTCTTAACCATAGCCTGGCAATCATCAAAAGTGCCATCAACTTCTAAAGCTGTTATATTTTCCCCCATAGTGGTCAGTTGTCGTTCCTGAATATCACTAACTTTTCCGCTTGGGTAAAGTATAACAACGTTTACAACTTCAACACCAAGAAAACCATTGGCTACTGCGCCTCCCGTATCACCAGACGTAGCTACAAGTACGGTTACTTCATTTTTTGTAGACCTTGAAAAATAGCCTAAACATTGTGCCATAAAACGAGCGCCAACATCTTTAAATGCCATCGTCGGACCATGGAAAAGCTCCAGAGTTCCAATATTGGGAGTGATTTCAACTACAGGGAAATCAAAATCTAGCACCTCTTTTAAAATGTTCTTCAAGACATCATCAGGTACAATGCCCGATACAAATTGCTGTATTGCCGTAAATGCAATTTCTTCGTTAGATAGGCTTTCAATATTCTCGAAAAAAGAACTAGGTAATGCATTAATTTCCTCCGGAAAATACAAACCTTTATCAGGTGCAATACCGTTAATAACCGCTGTATCAAAAGAAACGTTTGGTGCTTTATTATTTAAACTATAGAATTTCAAGTTGAATATTTTTAAATGTTATAATGAAAATGTGCTGAACTTATAAAATTTTAACGCCTTCCATATTAATTTTTGAAACATGTATTTCGTAAGCTATACCGATTTTATCATAAACCGTTTTCATCGCATTACCGACCTTTGTTGCTGTTTCGTTCCCTTTACTAAATGCAAAAATTGACGGTCCGGATCCTGAGATGCCAGAGCCTAAGGCACCAGCTTCTAGAGAAACCTTTTTTACTTCATCAAAACCAGGGATTAATATAGAACGAATAGGCTCTACAATATGGTCTTCTAAAGAACGACCAATTAAGTCATAGTCTTCTTTGAATAATCCGGCAACTAAACCACCTACATTTCCCCATTGTTTAATACCGGTTTCCATAGAAATAGTAGTTTTCAGAATCTTTCTAGAATCTGATGTTTTTATCTCTATCTGCGGATGTATAATAGTAACATATAATTCTGAAGGAGCAGGGATAGTAATTACATCTAGCGGACTATAGCTGCGCACCAATGTAAACCCACCAAATAGGGCAGGGGCTACATTGTCTGCATGGGCAACATCACTTGCCAAACGCTCACCTTCCATGGCGAATTTTACTAATTCTGTTTTACTGAACGGGTTACCCAATAAATGGTTCATTGCCCAGACAGCACCTGCAGAACTTGCGGCGCTACTACCAATACCACTACCGGGTTTTATTTTTTTATTGATTTCAATTTCGAATCCGCCATCATAATCAGATGCTAATAAGAATGCATTACCTGCTACACCTGCTACGTTATTCAAGGTTTCTTTTGGTAGGTCTTGTCCTGTTAGTTTGGTGATTCTAATACCCTTTTGGGGCACTTTTCTCACTATCATGTCATCACCGACCGAGTCTAGGGCAACCCCTAGAACATCAAATCCGCATGAAACATTTGCTACTGTAGCAGGGCAAAAAACTTTAATTTCGTTTTGGCTCATAATGAATACTCTTGTTATGAAATTTAGAAATTACCAATTCGTATAATATCCGCAAATATACCAGAAGCTGTTACTGCAGCTCCGGCACCAGCACCTTTAATGATCATTGGTTGATTAGGATATCTTTCTGTATAAAAAAGCACGATATTATCACTACCCTCTAGGTTGTAAAAATCGTGTCCCTTAGGTATTTCTTGTAAACCTACACTTGCTTTGCCATTATCAAACTGAGCAACATATTTCAATTTACTATCTGCATTTTTTGCACTAGTGTATAAGGACTGAAAATGAGCTTCATTTTGTATTAGAGAAGCAAAGAACTCATCATTATTAGCTGTGTTTAAACTTTCTTCAGGCAAGAATGGTTTGTTGGTAATATCGCTGATTTCTAATTGATTTCCACTCTCACGAGCTAAAATTAATATTTTACGCATTACGTCAACTCCACTTAAATCAATTTTTGGATCAGGTTCTGTATATCCCTCTTCCTGAGCTTGTTTTACCACATCATGAAAGGTGGTTTTATCATTGAAGTTATTGAAAACAAAGTTTAAACTTCCTGAAAGAACAGCCTGAATTTTAAGGATTTTATCTCCGGATGCAATTAGGTGTTTTAAAGTGTCAATTATGGGTAGCCCAGCGCCAACGTTAGTTTCGAATAAGAAAGGAGCGTTATATGTTCTTGCTAAGGATTTTAAATGAGAATAGTTCTCAAAGGCAGAAGAACAAGCAATTTTATTACAAGTAACTACAGAAATACTATTACCTAAATATTCGCTGTACGTTTTAGAAACCTCTTCACTTGCTGTGTTATCAACAAAGATGCTATTTCTATAGTTTAGGCTATTTACCAATTCTAAAAATTTAACCTTGTCGGCTTTTTCACCTGCCGCAAGTTTGGCTGACCAATCATTTAGGTCAATCCCTTTTTCATCAAAAAGCATAGTTCTTGAGTTGGACATTCCTATAACTCGAATGTTCAATTTTAAATTCTCTTTCAAGAATTTACGTTGCTCTTTAATTTGCTCTAGAAATTTAGCCCCAACATTACCAACACCCATTACAAATAGGTTTAATTGCTTAATGTTTTCTTCAAAAAACTCTTCGTGCAATGCATTCAGTGCTTTTTTGACATCCTTTTCATCTATAATACAAGAAATGTTTCTTTCAGACGCACCTTGGGCAATCACTCTAATATTGACATTGTTTTTGCCAAGAGTGCTGAACATTTTACCGCTCAATCCTTGATGGCTTTTCATATTGTCACCAACTAGGGCAACAATTGCTAAATCTTTTTCAGGTATTACTTCTTTTATGCGACCTCTTTCAATTTCATATTCAAAGGCTTCATTCACAATATTTACTGCCTTTTCAACATCATTTGCAGAAATACCAACACAGATAGAATGCTCAGAAGACGCTTGTGTTATAAGAACTACGCTAATATCTGCTTGAGAAAGAACTTCAAAAAAGCGCTTTGAAATACCTGGTATACCTACCATTCCCGGTCCTTCCAAAGATAGCAAAGCAATATTGCCAATATGGCTTATTCCACGAACTGTCTTTCCTTTTTCATTTTTAGATTTTGTAATTAATGTTCCAGCCTCATCAGGACTAAAAGTGTTCTTAATAACAATAGATATGCCTTTAGATAATACAGGTTGAATAGTAGGCGGATAAAGCACTTTAGCACCAAAATGAGACAGCTCCATAGCTTCCTCATATGAAATATGCGGAATAGCTTTTGCTTGCTTTACCATTTTTGGATTCGCAGTATACATGCCACTAACATCTGTCCAAATCTCTAAAACATCTGCATCAATAGCGGCAGCATATATTGCTGCAGTATAATCAGAGCCACCTCTGCCTAAAGTAGTAGATACTCCTTCTTCAGAAGTAGCTATAAATCCTGGGCAAACGGTTACTTTCTTATTTGAAGCTTTGAAATAATCTAGGCAGTTAGCATTGGTTTTTGCGAAATTGACGACATTCTTGCCGTTAAGCTTATGTGTAATTATCAGCTCTCTACTGTCTTTAAATTCAGCGTCTAATTTTTCACTAACAAGGTATTCGCTGATAATATAAGAAGAAAGAAGTTCTCCATAGCTAACTATTTTATCAGATAATTTCGGAGTGATTTCTCCAATAAAAAAAGCACCTTCCAAAAGAGTTTCCAATACGTTGAACTCGCTCTTAACTTTACTAAGTACTTTACTTTGTGCCGTTACAGGTATTAGTTCTTTTATGGTAGAAAGATGTCTTTCTTCTAATGTGCTAAGAATTTCTTTGTAAGATTGATCTTGAGTAGAAGCTAATGACCCAGCTTCTAATAATAGATCCGTTACACCTCCTAAAGCAGAAACAACCAGAATTATCGGGTCATTATACTTGGAGATTATATTCTTAATTTTAATTATATTTTCGGGTTTGGCTACAGATGAACCACCAAATTTTAGAACTTTCATGATATGAAATATTGACTTTGTAATTTAAGATATGGTGTAATTAAACACGGGTACGGAGAAATATAGTTTTTAACCCCTAAGGGTGAACCATGCAGTTGTTGTACCATAAGTAATAGTAGCTGTAGTGAAATCGAATGTTATGTCTGTTTTATAGCAGTCCATAAATACTAATGGTTGAAAATCAAAAGTAGTACATTTGATATCCTAAACAAATGATTCCACAATTTTTTATGGAATCGTTACTTTTTAGATGTAAAAAAAATAAAGAATGAAATTATACAGTGCAAAACAGATTTATAAAGCAGATCAGATTTCTATAAAAAAAGAAGAAATAGGCAGCAATGAATTGATGGAACGCGCAGCCTTACAACTCTTCAATTGGATGCATTTGCGTATGCAAGGCGCCCCAGTAAAAATACATTTATTCTGCGGTATTGGTAATAATGGGGGAGATGGTATTGCCCTTGCCAGACACCTAGTGGATCATGGTTATAATGTAGAAGTGTATGTTATTAATTATAGTGAGAAGCGCTCAAAAGATTTTCTGATAAATTTAGATAGACTGAAAGATCGCAAGGTTTGGCCTCATTTTATGAATTGTGATGATGAGCTACCAGAAATTGGTAGGGAGGATATTATTGTAGACGGAATTTTTGGAATTGGATTAAATAGAACACCAGACGCATGGGTAACAAAAGTAATTCAGTATTTAAATAATTCTCAAGCTTTCATTCTATCTATTGATATTCCTTCGGGATTATTTACAGATAAAGGTCCCGAAGATTTTGAGGCAATTATAAAATCTAATTTTGTGTTGAGTTTTCAAACTCCGAAACTAGTTTTTTTCTTGCCTGAAACAGGAAAGTATATAGAACAGTGGGAAGTTTTAGATATTGGGTTAGATCCGGAATATTTAAGGGTGACGGAAACCGATTATGAATTAATTGGAAAGAATGAAGTACTTACAATGTACAAGCCGCGTGAGAAATATGGACATAAGGGAACTTACGGACATTCTTTAATTATTGGAGGTAGTTATGGTAAAATGGGCTCAGTATGTCTGTCGTCTAAAGCTGCACTTTATTCAGGTAGCGGTTTAGTAACATCTTATGTTCCAAGAATAGGATATAACATTTTGCAGACCTCATTACCTGAAATTATGGTTTTAACCGATGCCAATGAAAATGAACTTACAGATATAAAGATAGAAATAGAACCAACGGTCATAGGAGTAGGTATTGGGATAGGAACAAGTGAGGCAACCGTTAAAGCTTTATCTAGTTTTCTGAAAAGTAATAAGCTGCCATTGGTACTTGATGCTGATGCGCTTAATATTCTTTCTAAGAATAAAGATTTTCTGAAAGAATTGCCAGAAGATTCTATTTTGACTCCGCATCCAAAAGAACTAGAGCGTTTGATAGGAAAATGGAAAGACGATTTCGAGAAACTTTCTAAGGTGAAGAAATTTTCGAAAAAGTATAAATGTATTTTAGTAATTAAAGGTGCGCACACTATTATAGTGCAAAATGGAAAAGGTTATGTAAACACAACTGGTAACCCAGGTATGGCTACTGCAGGAAGTGGCGATGTATTGACAGGTGTGATTACAGGCTTACGAGCACAAGGCTATGCTGCATTAGATGCTGCAATTTTCGGAGTTTATTTGCATGGTAAAGCCGGTGATATTGCAGTGGAGTCTACAGGTTTTCAATCCTTAACAGCATCACATCTAATAGATAATTTAGCTGGAGCTTACTTAGATCTGTTTAAAATGCCAGAACAGCCTGTTGTAGAAGAAGAAAATCAACCAAGTTGATTTTCTTTTAAGAGTTAACTCTTCTTTTTACCCATTTTAAAGCATTATCAAATTCAATGAAAAACTTCATTGGTTTTTTGTAAAACAGTTTTTCAATCTTAAAGTTATGCATGTCTATTTCTTTGACAGAAACAATAGCAAAAGCTTTAAGGTTGTCTAGCTGTTTTAGATAATTGTAAATGGTAGGGTCGATGGCAAATGAATTTTTGCGTAGACTTATAAAACCAAAATTTTTGTCTCTAAAGTGAATTTCAGATATACCAATAATTTGATATGCTCTTTCTAGAGTTAATGTGGCCCCTTCATCAAAGATGGATACCATGTAGTTATCATATACTTGAATTTTTCCTGTTTCTAATTCGTATTCCCTTACAATTACCTTTTTTTTGGTAGATCCAATCTTCATTCTATTCGTATTAATATAGTGTGTCTGAAGCGAAAATATAAGGAACTACTTTCTCTGAGTAAATTTTTAGTTTAAACGCGAAAATATCGTTCATACTGCTTATACCTACTATTCTGTGTATTTTTATTCTTACATTTGAAAATGAATTGTACGAAAAAGGAGCCCTACACAGGGCTCCTTTTTTATATTCCAGTAAAGTATAAATACCTATGTTTTAGGCGATTCTTCCTCTGCTTTTTCAATTTTGATGGTCAATTCTTCACTTTTCTTATCAAGATCGATATAAATGCTATCTCCCTCTTTAAGTTTCGAATTTACTATTTCTTCCGCAAGGGCATCTTCAATGTATTTCTGAATTGCTCTTTTAAGCGGTCTGGCTCCGTATTGTTTGTCAAAGCCTTTCTCTGCGATATAGTCTTTAGCTTCATCTGTAAGATTCAAGTGGTAACCAATATCTTTGATTCTCTTGAACAACTTAGCTAATTCAATATCTATAATCTTATGTATGTCTTCTCTCTCTAAAGCATTAAATACGATTACATCATCAATTCTATTTAAGAATTCAGGAGCAAAAGCTTTTTTCAAAGCATTTTCGATAACACCTTTTTGATGAGAGTGTTCTTGTGACTTTTTGGCAGAAGTACCGAAACCGACACCTTGACCAAAGTCTTTTAATTGTCGTGCGCCAATATTAGAAGTCATTATTATAATAGTATTTCTAAAATCGATTTTACGACCAAGACTATCAGTTAAGAAGCCATCGTCCAATACCTGTAAAAGCATATTGAATACATCTGGATGCGCTTTCTCAACTTCATCAAGCAGAATTACAGAGTAAGGTTTTCTTCTAACTTTTTCAGTCAATTGACCGCCTTCTTCGTAACCAACGTATCCTGGAGGTGCACCAACTAATCTAGAGATGGCAAACTTCTCCATATACTCACTCATATCTATACGAATAAGTGCGTCTTCAGAATCAAAAAGTTCTTTTGCCAATACTTTTGCCAACTGTGTTTTACCAACACCTGTCTGTCCTAAAAATATAAACGAACCAATTGGCTTGTTAGGATCTTTTAGTCCGGCTCTGTTACGTTGTATTGCTTTAGAAACCTTTGCAACCGCATCATCTTGACCTATTACGTTCGATTTAATAAGCTCTGGTAATCCGGCTAACTTGTTACTTTCTGTTTGTGCAATTCTATTTACAGGAATTCCACTCATCATTGAAACAACATCGGCAACATTATCTTCGCTTACAGTTTCTTTGTTAAGTTTACTGTCATCTTCCCAGCGCTCTTGAGCGATAGCAAGTTCCTTTTCTAGACTTTTTTCGTCATCACGTAACTTGGCAGCTTCTTCATATTTCTGCTTTTTGACAACGCTGTTCTTAAGTTCGCGCACATCTTCCAATTTCTTTTCTAATTCAAGAATTTGTTTTGGAACGTCCATATTAACAATGTGTACACGAGAACCAGCTTCGTCAAGAGCATCAATAGCCTTGTCTGGTAAAAAACGATCAGTCATGTACCTACTTGTTAATTTAACACAAGCTTCAATAGCCTCATCAGTATAGGTTACATTATGGTGATCTTCGTATTTACCTTTAATGTTATGTAAAATTTCAATCGTCTCGTCAATAGTAGTCGGTTCAACAATTACTTTTTGAAAACGTCTTTCTAAAGCACCATCTTTTTCAATATACTGTCTGTACTCATCAAGGGTAGTGGCACCAATACATTGAATTTCGCCTCTTGCTAATGCTGGTTTGAACATATTCGAAGCATCTAAACTTCCGGTAGCTCCACCTGCACCTACAATGGTATGAATTTCGTCAATGAATAAAATGACATCATCATTTTTTTCTAGCTCGTTCATTACTGCCTTCATTCGCTCTTCGAACTGTCCACGGTATTTTGTACCGGCAACTAAAGAAGCAAGATCAAGAGTAACAACTCTTTTGTTGTAAAGAATTCTAGAAACTTTTTTGTCAATTATACGTAAGGCAAGACCCTCTGCAATGGCACTTTTACCAACACCTGGCTCACCTATAAGTAATGGGTTGTTCTTTTTTCTTCTACTAAGAATCTGAGAAACCCTTTCTATTTCTTTTTCTCTACCAACAACAGGGTCTAGTTTATTTTCTTCTGCCATTTGGGTAAGGTCCCTACCAAAATTATCTAATACCGGAGTTTTAGATTTTTTTGTACCCTTCTGGCTAGAAGCAGCACCAAAAGTGCTTTCCTTGCCTTCGTTTGTGTCTTCAGAATCACTAGGGAAAGATTCGGCCGTTGGGCCGTCTACTATATCGTCGTCGCTTGTAATCATAAATTTAAACTGTTCCTTGACGCCATCATAATCAACTTTTAATTTATGTAAAAGCTTCGTAGTAGGGTCATTTTCATTTCTAAGGATACAAAGTAAAAGGTGTGCAGTATTGATAGAAGAACTTTGAAAAAGTTTAGCTTCTAAAAAAGTAGTTTTCAATGCACGTTCAGCTTGCCTTGTTAAGTGCAAGTTCTTTTTATCTTTTTGTACGCCACTAGCGTTAGGGTTAGAAGGGCTAAGTATTTCTACTTTTCTACGTAGGTGTTCCAGGTCAACTTCTAAAGCATCTAAAATGCTTATAGCCTTCCCGTTTCCATCTCTAAGAAGCCCTAGCATGAGGTGCTCGGTACCGATAAAATCGTGACCAAGTCGCAATGCTTCCTCCTTGCTATAAGCAATTACATCCTTTACTCTTGGGGAAAAATTATCATCCATATACTATATTATCTTCTATAAAATTACTAAATCTCATTCAATCAATGGCAAATACCGTACCTATAATCGTTAAAGTTATTGTAAAACCCATTAAATGTGCGACTCTGAGCATGAAAATGACCGTATATAATGAAAATTAACATTTCTTGGGCATGTGTTAATAAAATTTGATATAATTAAAACGACTTAGTCTTTAAACGCTTAGGATTTAAGTATATTGGCATGCTTTTTTACTAATTAAAAAACATAAGATTTTAAGATGGCTGACGGTGAAAAATTGATTCCCATTAACATTGAAGACGAAATGAAATCTGCTTACATTGATTATTCAATGTCGGTCATTGTGTCACGAGCCCTGCCAGATGTCAGGGACGGATTAAAACCCGTGCACAGAAGAGTTCTTTTTGGAATGCATGAATTAGGGGTTAGAAGTAATAGCTCGCATAAAAAATCTGCCCGTATTGTGGGTGAGGTTCTTGGTAAGTATCACCCGCATGGTGATACTTCTGTATATGATGCCATGGTTCGTATGGCACAAGAATGGAGTCTACGATATATGCTTGTAGATGGACAAGGTAACTTTGGTTCTGTTGATGGTGATAGCCCTGCAGCAATGCGTTATACGGAAGCCCGTATGCGTAAGATTGCAGATGATATGCTTATCGATATTGAAAAGGAAACTGTAGATTATCAATTGAATTTTGATGATTCTTTGAAAGAACCAACTGTTCTACCTACTAGAGTTCCTGCTTTATTAGTTAATGGAGCATCTGGTATTGCTGTAGGTATGGCTACCAATATGCCTCCACATAACCTAGCGGAAGTCATTGATGGTACTGTTGCGTATATAGACAATAATGATATTGAAATAGATGAGTTGATTACGCATATTAAAGCGCCAGATTTTCCAACGGGAGGTATTATTTACGGCTATGATGGTGTAAAAGAAGCTTTTCATACAGGAAGAGGGCGTGTAAAAATGCGTGCTAAAGCAACTTTTGAAGAAGTTCAGGGTCGTGAATGTATTGTTGTTACGGAAATACCTTATCAGGTCAACAAGGCCGATATGATCAAGAAAACTGCTGATCTTGTTAACGACAAAAAATTGGAGGGTATATCCAATATTAGAGATGAATCTGACCGTAACGGTATGCGTATCGTGTATATCTTAAAAAGAGATGCAATTCCTAATATCGTTTTAAATATGCTGTTCAAGTATACGGCATTACAAACTTCATTTAGTGTTAATAACATTGCCTTGGTGAATGGAAGGCCTCAGTTATTGAATGTGAAGGAAATGATTCACTATTTCGTTGAGCATAGACATGAAGTTGTAGTTAGACGTACACAGTTTGAATTAAAGAAGGCAGAAGATCGCGCTCACATATTAGAAGGTTTAATTATTGCTTCTGATAATATTGATGAGGTAATTGCTATAATAAGAGCTTCTAATAATGCTGATGAAGCAAGAGCAAACTTAATTGAACGTTTCAAATTAAGTGAAATTCAAGCGAAGGCAATTGTAGAAATGAGACTTCGTCAACTTACTGGTCTGGAGCAAGATAAGCTAAGGACCGAGTATGATGAAATTATGCTTCTTATTGCAGATCTTAAAGATATTCTTGATAAGAAAGAACGTAGAATGTCTATTATTAAAGATGAGCTTCTTGAAATTAAAGGTAAGTACGGAGATGAAAGAAGATCTGTAATTAATATTGCAGGTGGTGATCTTAGTATGGAAGATATGATACCAGATGAGCAGGTTGTTATTACAATATCTCATGCCGGTTATATTAAAAGAACTCCGTTAACAGAATACAAGACACAAAATAGAGGTGGTGTTGGTCAAAAAGCATCATCTACAAGAAATGAAGATTTCTTAGAGCATTTGTTCGTTGGTACCAACCATCAATATATGTTGTTCTTTACACAAAAAGGAAAATGTTTCTGGATGCGTGTATTTGAAATACCGGAAGGAAGTAGAACATCTAAAGGTAGGGCAATACAGAATCTTATAAATATTGAACAAGGAGATAGTGTAAAAGCATTCATTTGTACGCAAGATTTAAAAGATGAAGAGTATATCAATGCGCATTATGTTATTATGGCAACTAAGAAAGGTGTTGTTAAGAAAACATCTTTAGAGCAATACTCTAGACCACGTCAAAATGGTATAAATGCCATTACCGTTCGTGATGGTGATGAATTGCTTGAAGCTAAATTAACTACTGGTTCAAGTGAGATTTTCTTAGGACTTAAATCTGGTAAGGCCATTCGTTTTGAAGAGAGTAAGACGAGACCAATGGGTAGAAATGCTTCTGGTGTTCGTGGTATCACTTTGGCGAATGATGACGACGAGGTAATTGGAATGGTGTCGGTACATAATTTCGAAGATGAAATATTGGTTGTTTCAGAAAAAGGTTATGGAAAACGTTCAAGCATTGAAGATTACAGAGTTACCAATAGAGGTGGTAAAGGAGTTAAGACTATTAGTGTAACAGATAAAACTGGTGGACTTGTAGCTATTAAAAACGTTACTGATTCTGATGATTTAATGATTATCAATAAATCTGGAATTGCAATACGAATGAGCGTAGAAGATTTACGTGTAATGGGTAGGGCAACACAAGGTGTTAGATTGATAAATATTAAAGGTAATGACTCTATTGCAGCAGTTGCAAAAGTGATGAAGGATGAAGATGATTTAGAAGAAGCAGAAATACTTGATATTGAGGTAGATGTCGATAATGGCACGGAGATTGATAATTCTGAACCCGAAGAAGGTACAGGGACTGATAATTCTGAAACTGAAGATTAAGTATCAAAAAATTAAACACTAATAATTAATATATTAAAGATGAAAAATAGATTATTACTTGTAGCGGCCCTATCATTTACAATGATTGGTTTTGCTCAAAAAAATGAAATAAAAGCTGCTGAAAAGGCTTTAAAGTCAGGTGATGCCGCAACGGCGCAAACTGCTCTTGAGGCTGCATCTGGAACTATTGCAGCTGCAGATGAGAAGACGCAAGCACAATATTATTTCACTAGAGGTAAAATTTATAGCGATTTGGCTAAAAAAGGAAATAATGATGCATTTGAAAAATCTGCAACTTCTTTCAAAAAGGTTATAGAATTAGAAGAAGCTTCTGGTAAGCAAAAATATACTGCTGAAACAAACCAATACATGGCATCTTTAACGGCTGACCTTGTAAACTCTGCTGTTAGTGATAATAGTAATAGTAAGTTTAAAGAAGCTGCTGAAAAGTTGTATATGAGCTATACGCTTAGTCCAAAAGATACTTCTTATTTATACTACGCAGCAGGTAGTGCTGTAAACGGTGGTCATTATGAAATGGCTTTAGATTACTATGATAAACTACAAGTGGTAGGTTATGATGGTAGTGCGGTAGTGTACAAAGCTACTAATGCAGCTTCTGGTGAGGTTGAAGAAATGGATAAGGTTCAACGTGATCTTATGGTAAAATCAGGTACGTATTCAAACCCGGTAGATGAGAAAACGCCATCTAAAAAAGCTGAGATTGTTAAGAATACAGCATTGATCTATACGCAATTAGGTCAAGATGAAAAAGCTTTAGAGGCTTATGAGGCGGCTAGAAAAAATGATCCAGAAGATGTAAATCTTATTCTAAATGAAGCAAACTTATATTTCAAGCAAGGAAATAAGGATAAGTTTAAAGAATTAATGGCTCAAGCGATCGCTTTGGCTCCAGATAATCCTGATTTACATTATAATGTTGGTGTAATAAGCATGGAGCAAGATAATTATGCAGATGCACGAGTATCTTATAAAAAAGCTATTGAAATTGATCCTAAGTATACTAATGCATATTTAAATCTTTCTACGACATATGTTAATGAAGGTAATGCATTAATCGATGAAATGAATTCATTAGGTAACTCTAGAGCTGATATTGCAAAATATGATGAGCTTAAAGAGAAGAAAGATGGTTTGTTCAAGCAAGGTGCTGATGTTTTAGAAGATGCGTTGAAAAACAATCCTGAAAGTGAAAATATAATGACTCAGCTTAAGAATATCTATGGAGCAATGGGTGATACTGAAAACTTTACGAAAATGAAGAAGATGTTAGGTGAGTAATTACAAACCTAACAATAAAATAAAAGGCCCTTATTAAGGGCCTTTTTTTATACTATTTTTTTAATGACTCGTAACTGATGTGTGTATATTCTAATGTCATTATTGAAAATTCCTGTGTGGTCTAAGCGGTCAACCCTAACTTTTCCGTTTACATGAATAACATAGTTATTTTCTATAATAATGCCAACATGATTAATTTCGCCATTGGCATTGTCAAAAAAGGCTAAATCGCCAGTCTCACTTTCTTCTAAAAAACTTAGGGCTGTACCCTGTGTAGATTGTTCTTGTGCAGATCGTAAAATGCTATATCCATTAATTTTATATACCATTTGAACGAATCCGGCATTATCGATGCCAAAAGTTGATTTTCCTCCTTTCAATTCCGGAGAATTTAAATAGAGCAATGAAGTTTTAACTAAATTCTCTTTAGGTTGTGGCTCACTTAAAAGTTTGCCTTCAAAATTAACCGACAGCGACGGAGTGTTGGTAATACAAGACCCTATAAGAATAGGGGTAAGTATTTGATTGGCATCTTCAACATATGATATTAACTCAGTAACATAGCTCTTATTTTTATGTGCCTGAATGTCATTAAACTCATCCTCAGGTATAAAAAACAGCTGGCTATTCATTATCCAGCCTTCACACTTATCGAAAATGGTTTTTATTCTAGACCAATTTTTTCGGCATTCCAAAATTTTAAAGTGCTCCCCAAATAGAAGTTGTGTAACTAATTCAGCTGGCGTACTTCTTACAGGAATAATGCTTAACTGACAAATACCGTATTGCATGCAATTTTTTATCCACTTAAACCTTTTCAATAATTATTGCTGAAGCACCACCGCCACCATTACAAATTGCAGCTGCGCCAAGTTTAGCATCATTTTGCTCCAATACGTTTAGTAATGTTATTAAAATACGTGCGCCAGAACATCCTAAAGGGTGTCCTAAAGAAACAGCACCACCATTTACATTAACATTTTTGTCATCTAGACCTAATATTTTCATATTGGCAAGACCAACTACAGAAAATGCCTCGTTAAATTCGAAGAAATCAATTTCTTCCAATTTTAAATTAGATTTTGCTAGAGCCTTCGGTAATGCTTTTGCTGGGGCTGTAGTAAACCATTCAGGTTCATGAGCTGCATCAGCATAACTTTTTATAACGGCTAATGGTTTTAGGTTTAGCTCTTCTGCCTTTTCTCTACTCATTAAAACTAATGCCGCAGCACCGTCGTTAATAGTTGAGGCATTTGCAGCGGTAACTGTTCCGTCTTTTGAAAATGCAGGTCTTAAATTTGGAATCTTATCAATAAATACATTACTGAATTCTTCATCTTTGGTAACCATTTTAGGTTCTCCACGTCTTTGAGGTACTGCTAAAGGAATAACCTCGTTGTCAAATTTTCCATTTTCCCAAGCATCGGCAGATCTCTTGTAAGACTGAATAGCATAGGCATCTTGATCTTCTCTGCTAAATTCATATTCAGTAGCACATGCATCAGCACAAACACCCATGGCGTTTTCATCATATGCATCAACTAAACCGTCTTTTTGCATACCATCTATCAAAGTGGTAGGTCCAAATTTGGTACCTGTTCTCAAATGAACATAATGAGGAATTAGGCTCATATTTTCCATTCCACCTGCAACAACAACATCTGCATCACCTAACGCAATAGCTTGTGCACCTTGCATTACCGCTTTCATACCAGAGGCACAAACTTTATTTATGGTTGTACAAGGTACGGTGTTAGGAATACCGGCAAATATAGCAGCTTGTCTTGCAGGTGCTTGACCTGTGCCAGCTTGTACTACATTGCCCATTATTACTTCATCTACTAATGTAGGTGAAAGGTTGATTTTTTTTAATGCGCCTTCAATAGCAATTGCTCCTAGTTTCGGAGCTGGAACTGTTGATAATCCGCCCATAAAACTTCCTATTGGAGTTCTTACGGCTGATACGATAACGACTTCTTTCATGTTTTTTGTTATTTGATTACACGAAATTACTAAATTCTGTAGCAACCCGCGGGATATCGTTTCAATTACTAGTTATCAGTTTATAATTTTCTATTTTTGATGAACCTAATACAATTTTCTTTTGGATAATCTTTACAAACAGCAATCGCTCATTTTCAAATATATACTCTATGTTGTAGCTGTTGCATTTATTGTTTTTTTCTTGCCTAAGGGAGGGAAGTTTAAATATGAATTTCAAAAAGGGAAGCCTTGGCAATTTGAAAATCTATATGCCCCTTTTGATTTTTCTATTCAGAAAACTGATACTGAAATAGCAAAAGAAAAACAAGTAATAGAAAGTAATCAATTACCATATTACAGATATGATCAGGCTGAGGTAACTAAAGTTTCAGCAGAATTTGAGCAAAAGTTCGAAGATAAATGGGGAGGAACCGCACTTGGAGAAAATCAGAAAGCAAGATTAAAATATTTTTCAAAAGTAGTATTAGACTCCGTTTATGCTAAGGGAATTTTGCAAAACAATGGTAAGCAGGTTCAACGTAGTTTTATTTATTTAGTAAAGGATAATGAGGCAAGAAAAGTAAGGGTTTCAGATTTTTTTAGAGTAAATGAGATTAATAAATTGGTGCGTCAAGTACTCGCTGATAATAACTTATCGGCATTTGAGAAAGATACGCAAGCATTGTTTTTCGATATTATAGCTCCTAATGTCAGTTTTGACAACAATCTCACTCAAAAAGCTAGAAATGAGGCTTTATCCAAATTATCATATACAAGAGGCACGGTTGATCAAGGGCGATTAATAATCGCTAAAGGTGAAGTTGTCGAAGCTGAAAATTTAAAGATATTAGAGTCGTTAAAGTCTGAATATGAGTCTGAATTATGGACGGCTAGTAACTATTATTACATATTAATAGGTTACACCGTTCTTGTTGCTTTGGTACTTATTATGCTGTTTTTGTTTTTGAAAAAATATAGAAGAACGGTATATGATAACAATGTCAAAGTAACCTTTATCTTTTTCAATATTCTGTTGATGGTTTTTATAACCACCATGGTTATAAAATATAATGACCAATTAGTATTTGTGGTTCCGTTGTGTATTCTTCCATTAATTCTGAAAACGTTTTTTGATGCTAGACTGGGCTTATTCGTGCATGTACTGACTATCTTAATTTTGGGTTTTGTAGTGCCCAACAGTTTTGAATATATATTCTTGCAGATAATTACAGGTATAGTAACCATACTTACTGTATCTGAGCTGTATAAAAGAGCAAATCTTTTTGTGAGTGTAGGTCAGATTACACTTATTTATATTATAGGGTATTTAGCTTTTCATACGATACATGAAGGCGATTTAAGTGATATTGAGTGGTATACTTTAGGACTTTTTCTTTTGAACGGAATGATTACTCTTTTTGTGCAGCCGCTAATCTATATTTATGAAAAACTCTTTGGTCTAGTGTCAGATGTGTCGCTGTTAGAGTTGTCAGATACCAATTCTAAGCTTTTAAAAGAATTATCTAATAAGGCTCCGGGGACATTTCATCATTCATTACAAGTAGCTAATTTGGCTGAGGCAGCGGCTAATGAAATTGGGGCTAATGCCATGTTGGTTAGGGTAGGGGCTTTATATCATGATATTGGTAAAATGAACGAACCGACTTATTTTACCGAAAATCAGGTCACCAATGTAAATCCGCATGACGAGCTGAGTCCTAAAGACAGTGCACGTATTATTATTGATCATGTAATTAAGGGGATTGAGATAGCGAGAAAGAATAATTTACCTGACCGAATTATTGATTTTATACGTTCGCATCATGGTACAACTTTGGTATTTTATTTTTACAAAAAGCAAAAAGAATTAGAAGAAGATGTAAATGAAGAAGATTTTAGATATCCAGGTCCGTTGCCATTTTCTAAAGAAACAGCAATTTTAATGATGGCAGATTCTGTAGAAGCAGCATCAAAAAGTTTGAAAAATCCAACTTTTTTAATCATTGATGAGTTTGTCGATAAGATAATTTCGGGTCAAATGAAGGCAAATCAATTTTTGAATGCAGATATCACATTCAAAGAAATTGAAAAAATCAAGAAAATCTTCAAACAAAAGTTAATAAATATCTATCATTTGCGTGTGGAATATCCTGAGTAACAGGGAGGTATTTTTTTATTAAAAAAAAACATCAAAAATAGTTGCGTAAAACGAGTTATACTTATACATTTGCATCCGCTATTTAGAGCAACAGTTCATTGAAGAATTACTGGAGAGGTGCCTGAGTGGCCGAAAGGAACGGTTTGCTAAATCGTCGTAGGTGGAAACACTTACCCAGGGTTCGAATCCCTGTCTCTCCGCAACAATGTGTTGAGAGACATATTTTTTGATAACCAATTCGGGGTGTAGCGTAGCCCGGTTATCGCGCCGCGTTTGGGACGCGGAGGTCGCAGGTTCGAATCCTGCCACCCCGACAAATTATAGTATCAATCTATACCAAAAACCTGTTAATCTTATGATTAACAGGTTTTTATGGTTTTAGGGATATCATAATAAAACAATTATATCCAAAGAACACGTCAACAATTCGGTTAACAAATTAATTTTTTAAAAAGTGTTGACCGAATTGTTAAAATTTCGCTGTTTAGGCTAAATAAATGTATCTTTAAGTGATTTGACTTTCGTCTGATAGCAATATTTCATGTTAACAAAAAGACGAAATTATGAAAACATCTTCTTCATTCAGTATTCTGTTTTGGGTAAACTTATCTAGAACAAAGAACGGCGAGGCATCTCTTTACGCACGGATTACCGTAAACGGAAAAAGGGCTGCCATCAGTTTAAATCGCAAAGTTTTAATAGCCAACTGGGATAGTGACAGAAACAAGGCAAAGGGAACCGGGCAAAAATCACGTATACTTAATACCTATCTAGACGAAACTTTTAATCAGTTATTTCAAGCCTATCAAGATTTAAAGTCCGAACATAAGGAGATAACTGCGCGGTCGATTAAAGCACGCTTCCTTGGTTTGGATGAAATCAACCGTTCGGTTATGGATATCATTTGCTATCATAATGAGGATATGAAAGGCAAGTTAAAATGGGGCACGCAAAAGAACTATTTTACTACACAGCGCTATATCTCTAACTTTATATTAAAAGCGTACAATTCTACGGATATGTTTCTAAAAGAATTAGATTATGATTTTATCATAAGGTTCGAGAAATATTTACGGGCTTACATTCCCCAAGACCATCATAAAAAATTGGGTAATAACACGGTAATGAAGCACATAGAACGCTTGAGAAAATTAATTAATTTATCTTTTAAATTAGGATGGATGGTGAGTGACCCGTTCGCTAATTTTCATGCAAAGTTTATTAAAACGGAAAGAGGCTTCTTAAGTCTATTAGAGCTTCAGGAAATAGAAAAAAAGAATTTCACTATTCCAAGATTACAGTTGGTAAGGGATTTGTTTGTGTTTAGCTGTTATACGAGTTTGAGTTATATCGACGCTATCAATCTTAGCGCCGATAATATTCGCATTGGTATTGATGGGGAACTATGGATTTATTATAACCGTGAAAAAACAACCAAGCCTATTCATATTCCTTTATTGCCAAAGGCTTTGGATATTATAGAGAAGTATAGGGATAACCAAAAAGCGATTTTACAAGGCAGGGTATTTCCCAAAATATCAAACCAGAAATTGAATTCTTATTTAAAAGAAATAGCAGACGTTTGCGGTATAGAAAAGAATCTGACGTTTCATATTGCTAGGCATACTTTTGCCACAACGGTCACCCTAAGTAACGGGATGCCTATAGAAACCGTTTCTAAATTATTGGGACATTCAAAGATAGCTACTACTCAAATTTATGCGAAGGTTATTGAACGCAAGGTAAGTGACGATATGAATCGATTAAGGAAGCATTTTAATACTATTGAATGCTAATTGGCTTCTAAAAGCTCTTAGTGACTATAATATGCTTTAAAAATAAAAATAAGGTACGTAAAAGACGAAATAGTTCGAAAGGAAGAGAAGATGAATTTTAAATTCAGGGATATCAAGTATGTTGTGAATTACTTATTACGAGAAGATAAGATACTGGTTCGCATCTTAGTTAGCCCCATTCCTCTATATTATGTAGAAAAAAATCCATTCTAGGAAAAGCGTTTTGTTAAAAAGATTTTTATGATTTATAATATGAGAATTCTACGCAAACACTTAAAAATAGATTTGAAATAAAAGTCTAACAGACTGACCTCTTCCTGTTAAACCAGACATTTTAACCCTAGATGATTTAAATGAGTATTATTTGATATCAATACTTGATCTATGAAGTATTTATTTCATCTGGCTGGGGTTTGAACCTAATGTTCTCAACCCAATGAGAATCGAGTACTTGCTGAAATTCACCTATCGTGTTGACGATTTGTGAACTTTTTATGATTTAAAATATGCTAAAATAACTCTAGGTTCCTAAATGTCTTCAAAAGTTGAGTAAAGAGTAATCTGTTCATTGATGTGAGGTAGTTTACAAATAGATATTCGGAATAAAACAATACAACTATTACTAAAATTTTGATACTACCTTATTTATTGGCTCAATTCCAAATCATTTTCATCGGACTTAATTCCAAAAACTAAAAACAAAATAGTATGATATTTCTCTTTCAGAGAAATTCTTAGCACACTGAAAGCTTTTGTTATTTGAGCTTCTACTGTTTTTGGCGAGATATTTAAATACTCCGCAATTTCAATATTAGATAAACCTTCTTTTTTGCTTAAAGAGAATATTTCCTTACATTTTGGAGGTAGTTTTTCTATTTCCTTAGAAACCAAATTTATCATTTTCTCAATAATCTTATCATCAGAGTTTTCAACTACTTCTACTAATGATTCGTAATATTTCATTTGAAGCATCATAACCGACTTATCCTTCTTATAACTATTTACAAATTCGTTATAGATAGATTTGTAAAGAAAACTTTGAATAGATAATTCAGTATTTAACTTTTTTCTATACTGCCAAGTTTTTAAAAATACGTTTTGCACAATATCCTCTGCCAACGTATGATCATTTACTAGGTTCATTGCGTAAGCATATAGTCTTCTGTGGTATTTATCCAATAGAAACATATAGGCTTTCTCATCCCCTGATTTAAGGCTTTTAATTAGCTCTGAATTTTTAGTAAAGTCCATTTTATATGAATATGAATATCACAATAATATGAATATCACAATTACGAACCAAATATTTTATGAATTTGAAGAATAATTTAAATAAAAGTAAGGGTATCGTCATTTAGCTTTGTAATACTAACGTAAACCTTCAAATTAAGTACTGTTGATGATTGATGATAAAATTCAAAATTGTCTGTTACGTTATCTAAATAATTCGGCCACAGGGCCAGATTTAGATATTTTGAATAACTGGATTCAAAACCCATCTAATGATATATTATTTAAGGAATATATTGAAACACATTTTGCAATTACTATTAGCATGAATAAACCAGACCCCTCAGAAATAAGAAAGCTACTCTTGAAGGAAATTCGAAAAGAAAAAAATATCTTTTATCACATAAAGCCAAAATCGATATTAAAGTATGCAGCTGTAGGTCTTCTTTTTTTAGGTGTCGGATATATTGTTCAAACGGAGTTTGGAAAATCTGTATTGGAAGATATTCCCAGTCCAAAGGAAGAGAGTATTACTCTAGAGTTAGAAAATGGAAATATAAAAGTTATTTCAGAAGACGGTTCTGCAAAGATTGTTGATTTTAATGGAAAAGTTGTTGGTAAGCAACATGGGGGTCAATTGATTTATTCTGATGATGCAGTTGCTTCTAAAGTATCTTACAATACCCTTACTGTACCTTATGGAAAAAGATTTGACTTGAGTCTTTCTGATGGCACAAAAGTTTATTTAAATGCGGGAACATCACTTCGATATCCTGTGAAATTTATAGAGGGTCAAATCAGACAAGTCTTTTTAAAAGGGGAAGCATATTTTGATGTAACTGAAGATAAAAAGAACCCATTTGTTGTAAACGCCTATGAGTTGAATGTGCAAGTTGTAGGTACAGAATTCAATGTTATTGCATATCCTGAGAATACCAATACTGATGTGATACTTATTGAAGGGTCTGTCGGATTATTTGAGAGTAAGGAGGAGTTTGATGTAGATAAAAATATAATGTTACAACCAGGGTTTAAAGGAAGTTTTGATAAAGAATACAAAACAGTAGACACCAAAAAAGTTAATACTACCCTTTATACTTCTTGGATAAATGGAACTATAGTTTTTAGGAACGAGCCCTTTGAGAATATTCTAAAAAGTTTAGAACGGCAGTATAACACGACTATAATAAACAATAATACCACGCTAGGGCAAGAAACATTTAATGCTAGTATTGAACTTGAAAGGGAGAGTTTAGAAGAAGTACTAAACTACTTTAATAAAGTGTATGCAATAGATTATAGAGTTGTGAATAATAAAGTAATCATAAACTAACTTAAAAACCAAAAACGCGTATGATGTAAAAGCTAATAACAATTAGAAGTAAAAAAGAATACTTAATCCGTTTTAAAAGAATAAAAAATCGGAAAATGCGCGAACATTTCCCGATTGTAAAATGTGATTAAACTCTAATGAGTTAACCACCATAAACACACTAAATATATGAAAAAAGCACTAAACCCTTTTGCTCAAAGCATTGGGGTACCAAAAATTGACTTAAAGATGAAGTTTTCCTTGTTCTTTTTATTGATAACCATGTTCTCTATGAGTGCGAATACGGCTTATTCTCAAAAAACAAAGATTTCTTTAGATATGCAAAACGTTACCGTTTCACAGGTAATAGATGAAATAGAAGTTAAAACTGAATTTAAATTCATTTTTAATACGAAAGCACTAGACTTAAAAAGGCTGGTTTCAATAAATGTCGAGAAACTTACGGTAGATAAGGTATTGAAAAAGTTATTCAATAATACGGAAACAACTTTTGAAATAGACAACAGAAAAATTCTTCTACGTCAAAAAGTGGTAAAAAAAGGATTACTTGTTGATGAATCTGCGGTAGTTACACCACAAGACTTACAGGTAAGAGGTACGATTATAGATAAAAATGGAGGTCCTTTACCTGGTGCGAACGTTCTAGAAAAGGGAACCGCCAATGGTACTCAAACTGATTTTGATGGAAACTTTACTTTAGAAGTTGCCAATGATAATGCGATTCTTGTGGTTTCTTATTTAGGTTTTTTGACCAAAGAAATATCAGTAAATGGAAAAAGTGAGATTATAATTACTTTATCAGAAGATGCTGCTGCTTTAGAGGAAGTTGTTGTAGTTGGTTACGGATCACAAAAGAAGGCCAACTTAACGGGGTCAGTAGTCAGTGTAAGCGGTGATGATATTAATAAGAGACCAATTACGCAGGGTTCGCAGGCATTGCAAGGTATAGCATCTGGTGTTCAGATTAATACCAATTCTGGAGAACCTGGTAATGATAACGCCACGATAAATATTAGGGGAGTTGGAACATTGAATGATTCAAATCCTTTAGTTTTGATAGATGGTATAGAAGGTCCTTTAAATAGTATTAATGCAAATGATATAGAAACTATCAATGTGCTTAAAGATGCGGCTTCAGCATCTATTTACGGTACTAGAGCTGCAAACGGTGTAATATTAATTACAACAAAAAGAGGAAAAACAGGTGAGCCATCAATTACGTTTAATTCATCTTATGGTGTCACATCGCCAACAGTTTTAGCCAATACGGTAACTGATACTAGAACTTATTTAGAAACCTTTGTTGATGCAGCGGAATATTCTGGTAGAACTCATCCTTTTACTCCAGAATTAATTGATGAAATTTCCGCTTTGGGTTCTAAAGACTGGTTAGGTGATTATGTTAATACAGGTTCCATAGCGAATCAAGATTTATCAATTTCTGGTGGAACTGAAAATGTTAAGTACAGGTGGTCCACAAGTTATTTAGATCAAAAAAGTTTCTTGGCTGGCGATTATTATTTAAAACGATTGAATACTCGTTTGAATCTTGATGTTAAGTTAAGTGACAAGGTAAAAATAGGAACATCTTTATCCTACGTAAATAGTGACAACAGACAGGCAACTAAAAATGATGCGCCTGCTAATAGCACTCAGCGTGGCATCCCTGAGGGTGAAGGAATAATTCCTAGTTTTTCGAGCGACGGTAATAAAGGAAGTTTTTTGTTCACTATACTTAATGTAAGTGCTCCAAACGGCTTTGTTTTTGATGAATTTGGACGATATGGTGGAACTGGTGGTGAATCATCAAGGTCTCAGCGCCACAATGTACAAGCGCTTATTGATAACCAATGGGTAGATATTAATGGGAATGAATTCTTAGGAAATGCATTTATTGAATATGAACCTGTTGATGGGTTAACTCTGAGGTATACTTCAGCAATAAACTACCAACAAGAATCATATGCAGATACGCGTTTAGAGCATGAACAATATGACAGATTTGGAAATAGAACGGCACTTAGAGAAGAGGGTAGTTTATTGATTACTAGAGAATCAACAATTCTAAACCACACAAATTGGCTACAGGCTAATTATAAAAAATCATTTGGTAATCATAATTTTAATTTATTACTAGGTGCTAATCAAGAAACTTCTGAAATTAGAAGAACAGCAACTTTTGAAAAAGGATTTGGTTCAACTTCTCTTGTAAAAGTAGGTAATGGTACGGAAGCTGTCGATATAAATAATTATGACGGAGATTGGGCTCTGCAATCAGTTTTTAGTAGATTAAATTATAACTATAAAGACAAATATTTGCTAGAAGCGAATATAAGACGTGATGGTTCGTCAAGATTTGGTTCCGAAAATAAATGGGCATCTTTTCCAGGTATATCTGCAGGATATATAGTTTCTAATGAGGATTTTTGGAAAAGCGAATTCCTAACTTATTTAAAGTTAAGAGGTTCTTGGGGTAAGTTAGGTGTACAAAGTACAAACTTGTATCCTTTTGCTTCCGAAATTCTTTTAGGGTCAGACTATAACGGGGTATCTGGAGCATCTTTAAATACTTTAGGTAATGAAGCTTTGGTATGGGAAGAAACTACAGTAACGGATTTTGGTGTTGATTTTAAGTTTTTTGGTGGAAAGGTTTCTCTTGAAACCGACTATTTCTTGAAAGAAAGTACAGGGATTTTAACAGATTTAGCAAATCCGCTTACATCAGGAGTTGATTCTAATATTTCTGTAAACGCGGCATCTATTCAAAATGAGGGTCTTGATTTGACACTTAAATTACGTCATAATTTCGGTGATTTTAAAATGTCCGCTGGGGCTAATGTGACTCATGTAAAGAATGTAGTTACTTCTGTAGATCCAAGTTTAACAAATGAAGATGATCGCAGAAGAGTAGGTCAAGGTTGGTGGATTAGAGGAGAAGCTATAAATTCTTTTTTCGGTCATGAGTTTGGCGGTATATATCAAGTAGAAGATTTTGACACAGCTGGTAATTTATTGCAGCCTTTAGATTTTAGTTGGTTAGGTAGCAACACTCCTAGACCAGGTGACATTAAATACACAGATCAGAATGGAGATGGTGCCATCAATGAAGATGATATGGTGGTAATTGGTAATCCCAACCCTGAATGGTTATATGGTTTTAATTTTGATTTTGAATATAAAGGTTTTGATTTAGGTTTATTGTTTCAAGGTATTGGAAAAGCTAATTCTTTGGTAAATAGATATACTGGTAATTTTGGTCATTCTGGCTTAAGAGAATATTGGTTAAACGGTTGGACTGAAGAGAATAGAAGTAATACGGTACCTAGAATTTTTGTTGATAGAGAAGGATGGAACGGGAATACTATAGAAGGTGTTGGTGGTTTAGCTCAAACGTCTAATTGGATTATAGATAGACAATACTTAAGACTAAAAAACGTGGTTATTGGGTATAATTTTCCAGAGAAGGTATTAGAGCAGTTATCTCTTGATAAATTTAGAATTTATGTTAGTGGGCAAAACTTATGGACGAACTCTAAGTTAGATGATTTAGATCCTGAAAGAAATGCATTTACGAATCATTTTGCTGCGACATTACCACAGGCGAAGGTAGTTACTTTGGGGCTTAATCTTAATTTTTAAATAAACGTTATGAAACTAAAATTTAATATATATATAATATTGATGCTAATTATTAGTACAGCATCATGTGAGGACGATATAGACTTATCTCCTATAAATTCAGTTGATGCAGATAGCTTTTATACTACTGCACAAAATCTAAATGCAGGTTTATTCGGTATTTATGATGGTTTACAGCTTAATGGTATGTTTGGTGATCAGGTATTACTAGATGGCCTAAGTGATAATTGTATAGTAGATGATGTCTTTAGACCTGATGTTGGCACTTTTGCAGCAGGTAATCAAGTTGAAGTTGCAGGATCGTTTATTGATTTTTATCAGGATCCTTATGTGGTTATACAACGTGCAAATTTATTGCTAGATAATGCAGATGGTATAGACGGAATAACTACCAACGATTTAGCTTTAGTTAAAGCTGAAGCCAGAAGTCTCCGTGCATTAGCATACATGAAACTTGTTTATTTATTTGGTGATGTACCACTTATTACAACATCTATAAGTAGAGAAGAATCTTTGGAAATTTCTAGAACAGATCGCGATACTATTGTCACCTTTATTTTAGAAGAATTTGCAGATGCGTCCAGTATCTTAGGTTCTAGTTCTTCCGATGGTAGGTTAACCTCACAAGCAGTTTTAGGCTTTCACTCTAAAGTAATGCTTTATGAAGCAAGACTTGGTAACAAAACATGGGCAGAGGCGCTAACGGCAATTAATAACGCGGTTACTGCTGCCGACGCAGGGGGGCATCTATTAGTGGATACTGATAATCCTGATATTGATTATAAGTCACTATTTACTGAAAGTGGTGAAGCAAATTCTGAATTTATCTTTTCTGTGAAATTTAATTCAATTGATTTGTCAGATTCTTTTCAAGAAAGATATTCATGGGATGCAGGTGTTTTAGTAATGTATGCGCATCAAAATTTTGTAGATGCTTTTAACTATGCAGACGGTACAGAATATGACCCAGCTGATAATACGTTTGTGGGTAGAGACCCTAGATTAAGTGTTAATGTAATGCATGAAGGTTTAACCTTTAATGGCCTTACTTATAACGGTACAGACGAGGGTGGTTTTGTGGGTTCTAATTCACCGGGTAGTGCAACCAATTTATTTATGTACAAATTTGTGACTACTGATTTTACGGCAAGTTTTAATCTTGGCACTCTAGATATGCCTGTTTTACGTTATGCAGATTTATTATTAATGCAAGCAGAAGCCTTAAACGAGACAGGTGCTAATGGTTTAACGGCTTTAAATTTAGTTAGAGATAGAGCAGGATTACCTAGTTTAGTAGGTCTTACCCAAGATGGTATAAGAGATGAAATTGTACACGAACGTAGAGTAGAATTAGCGTTTGAAGGTCAACGTTGGTTTGATTTAGTTACACTAGGTCTTGCTAATGATGCTATAAATGCAATAGTGGAAGAAGCCGAATTTGTAGACAGAGGATTTACAGCTAATAGAAATGAATTATTACCTCTGCCACAAATAGAGATTGAAGCAAACCCTAATTTAACACAGAATCAGGGATATAATTAGTGTAAATAAATACAAGAGATATAAAAATAGTTTGTTGAGTTAGTTTGATTAGAGCGTAGCATAAACATTTATGCTGCGCTTTTTTTACTAACCTTTCGATATCTGTTTTTCTCCAGAAAAAAATAGAGTGATTAATCATTATAAAAAAATCTATATGTTTTGTACTGACTTGTTTACTGAAATCTACAAGAAATTATTGGTAATTATGGTTTTAGGTGTTGTATTACTGTATCAAAACATATATGCGCAGAAAAAACTGTTTGTTTTTACAGGCCAATCAAATATGGCGGGTAGAGCTGAGATAGAAGAAATAGATTTTGAAAGTATACCCAATGTCTACGTTGTAGATGATACAAATAATTTTATACCCTCTCGTAATCCTTTAAACCTATATTCAAACATTAAAAAAGAAACATACAGACAACGCTTAGGACCAATTTATTCCTTTGCAAAAGCAGTACACAATGTCCATCCAAAAGATACTATTTTGTTGGTAGTTAACGCTAGAGGTGGCACAGCTATAGAACGTTTTATGAAAAACGATAGTAGTGGTTATTACGAAAAAACAATAGACCGTGTTAAAGAAGTACAAAGAAAAGAACCTTCTGCAACGCTAGAAGCTATAATCTGGCACCAAGGAGAGTCTAACAGAAATAGCTATCATAACTATCTTACAAACCTAAATAAACTTACAAGAGATTATAGAACAGACTTAAATAGTCCAAATCTTCCTTTTATATGCGGACAATTAGGGCAATGGAATCCCGAATATGAAAATATACGTAATGAGATTTCAAAAATAGAAAATACCATACCCAATTCTTTTTTGGTTTCTTCTGATGGGCTTACCAATTTTGATGAACATCATTTTAATAGTAAATCACAACGTTTATTAGGAGCACGCTATGCCAAAAAATATTTAGAAATTAAAAATCTTCCGAAACAGAAAATTCTAAACGCCACAAAAGCAAGTTCTTTTAATGCCTTAAAAGAAATGCTTTTAAAGCCAATAGATAATTATGTGATGGTAGCGGCACATCGGGGAGATTGGCGTAATGCTCCAGAAAATTCTTTACAGTCTATAGAACAAGCTATAGCGATGGGTGTTGATATTGTTGAAATTGATATTGCCGTAACTAAAGATAGCATACCTGTTTTAATGCACGATAAAACATTGGATAGAACAACCAATTGTGATGGATTGGTTAAAGATCATACCTATGCTTCTTTATCTAAATGCAAACTAAAAGATGGTATAGATGACCTTACAGGATATGATATACCAACGCTAGAGCAAGCCCTAGAAAAGATAAAAGGTAAAATTCTTTTCAATATTGATAAGGGAGAAGATCACATACCTCTGGTGTATCCCATACTTAAGAATACAGGAACTTTAGATCAAACTATTTTTAGCAGCTATTATCCCTATGAAAAACTGAGAAAACTTTCCGGTAGTTTAATTGATAGTATTCTTTACATGCCCAAAATAAAGCACGATACTAAAATACCTAAGGAATATTTAGACACTTTTTTAAAAAACACCAAGTCCGTAATTCTGCAAACAAGAGCAATAACAGAAACAGATTCATTATTAAAAATGATTCCTGACGCCAAAAATAAAGGCTTATGGTTATGGATGAATACGTTAGAGGAATTTCATAGCGCAGGGCATACCGACGAAAAAATCATGCAAGACCCTGAAACTCATTTAGGCTGGATACTGGACCAAGGGACGACTATCATTCAAACAGATAGACCTCAAGTTGTATTAGATTATTTAAGAAAAAAGCAATTGCATAATTAATTATGAATAGAATTAGAATATTCTTCATACTGGGTTTCTTTAGTATCAATACATTTTTTGCTCAACAAAAAGACAAGCCAAAATTAGTAGTAGGGATTGTTGTTGATCAAATGAGGGCAGAATACTTATATCGTTTTCAAGATAACTACTCAGAAAATGGTTTTAAACGTTTAATGCGAGAAGGCTTTAATGTAAAGAATATGCATTATAATTATATTCCGACAACAACAGGTCCGGGGCATGCATCGATTTTTACTGGTACCACCCCTGCCAATCATGGTATCGTGGCGAATGACTGGTATGATGAATCCAAAAAACAAACAGTCTATTGCGCTGAAGACGAAACGGCTTTTTTAATAGATGGGCAAAACAATTCAAAAAAGGAATTAAATAAGTACTCCCGTTCTCCAAAAAACCTTCAATCATTAACCATTACAGATGAGCTAAAATTATTTAGTAACGGCCATTCAAAGGTGATTGGTCTGTCACTTAAAGATAGGGCGTCTATTTTACCTTCGGGTCATTTGGCGGACTATGCCTTTTGGTATCATACAGAAACCGGCGATTTTATTACAAGTTCTTATTATTCAGATAGTCTTCCCAAATGGTTGCAAGAATTTAATAGGAAGCATATAGCAGATTCCTTGCTTAATCTTACTTGGGATACGCTTAAACCTATTGAAGAGTACAAGAATAGTGGTCTAGACGATGTTAGTATGGAGAAGATTTTTAAGGGGAAGAAAGACGCTACATTTCCTTATAATTTTAAAAAACTGAGAAATAAGAATGGAAATTTTGCTTTGTTAACTCAAATTCCTTTTGGTAACAGTCTTTTGACTCAGTTGGCGAAAACAACTGTTTCATCAGAAGAAATGGGTAAGGACGATGATACCGATTTTTTAACCTTAAGCTATTCAAGTACGGACTATGTAGGTCATAATTTTGGTATACGTTCTAAAGAAATTGAGGATACTTATGTTAGAATGGATAATGAGATTGCCGAACTACTCATGTATCTGGATGGCGAAGTCGGGAAAGATAATTATTTGCTCTTTTTGACCGCCGATCATGCGGCCAGCGACCATCCGGAATTTCTGAAAAAATCAAGACTGCAAGGGAAATTCTTTGATTTGAAAACTATAAAACGTCTTCTAGATACAGAGCTTACCAAATTATATGGCGAAGCTGATTATGTAGCATATATGGATGCAACACAAATTTATTTTAATGAGTCGTCAACACCTAAAGAAGAGCTTTTGAAGGGTGCACTCATCATTCTTAAATCATTTGAAGGTATAAAAGAGGTATATATACCTACACTTCATAATTCAAGAAACTTAGCCATTGATTCTTTTTTTAGGAAAAATTATAATACCAAAAATTCAGGCGATATCATTCTACAGTTTAAACCTGGTTGGATGATCAAAAGAACCGAAGGTACAACCCATGGTTCTTCATACAATGATGATACCCATGTTCCATTACTTTGGTATGGTATGAATATTCCTCAAGGGGAAACAATAACCAATTATAGTATAGATCAAATTGTACCCACATTATCAATGTTATTAAATATTCCATTGCCAAGTACTTCTTCTAGGTATCCTATAAACGAAGTATTTAAAAAATAACTTTTAGAAAAAATCAACTTAGTAAAACAGAAATGACTGAAGATTATAATCAATTTGAACAATTAAACGAAGAACAATTACCCATAGCGGAGCATAAGCTACATGGTTGGAAACATATTCTTGGGTTATATGCAGGAGAACATGTAGCAGCTACTGAATTCGTAATAGGTGCAACCTTTGTAGCTTTAGGCGCAACGACAATGGATATTATTTGGGGGCTTCTCATAGGAAATATTTTGGCAATATTAAGTTGGACGCTAATTACCTCTCCAATCGCAGTAGATACGAGAATGAGTCTTTACACCTACCTGAACAAGATTGCTGGTGATTCAATGACTAAACTCTATAATTGGGCAAATGTCTTGATATTTACGGTCATCTCGGCAGCAATGATTACGGTATCATCAACGGCAGTTCGTTTCGCTTTTGATATACCCGCACAGCTCAATTGGTACCCTACTAATGCATGGTTTGTGCTTGTTGTTTTGATTGTGGGAATTATAGTTGTTTTTGTCGCCATGTACGGTTTTAAAGCGGTGTCAGAATTCTCAAACATTTGTGCTCCTTGGCTTTTTGTAATGTTTAGTTGTGGCGCGTTGGTACTTATGCCAGCTTTAGCTGAATCTGTACTTGGAACAACAGTAATTAGTGGTTGGCAAGATTTTCTAACCATGGGTGACAAATCTATATGGACAGGTATTAATAGTGAGGGAGAACCTGGGATAGGCCTCTTAGAGGTTATCGGTTTTGCATGGGCGGCAAATACAATTACCCATTTTGGGCTCATCGATATGGCCTTATTACGCTATGCTAAAAAGAAAGAATATGGTTTAGCTACAAGTTCAGGTATGCTTTTCGGTCATTTTATTGCTTGGATATCTGCAGGTATTATGGGCGCTGGTACAGCAGTATTATTGAAAAAAAGTATTGTAGAACTAGATCCTGGAGATGTAGCCTATTACGCATTGGGCCTTTCTGGTTTTGTTATTGTAATCGTTGCGGGCTGGACGACTGCAAATGCCAACCTATATCGCGCAGGGCTAGCGGCACAGGCCATCTTTACTAGATATTCTCGCAAACAGACCACGATGGTCGTTGGTATTGTAACTGTTATCGTAGCTTGTTTTCCTTTTGTATTTTCTCAAATATTACCCTTATTAACCTATGCAGGGCTTTTAGTAGTACCTGTTGGTGCCATAGTTTTTGCGGAGCATGTTATTTTTCCGCGTATCGGTCTCACACGGTATTGGGTAAGCTATAAAAAACTGACCCATAGTACGCCAGCCGTATCTTCTTGGGGACTGGGACTAGTATTCGGTTTTGGACTGAATGCTTTAAATATCATGTCCTTCTATTATTTATTTATTCCCACTTGGATTGTTACCATTATTCTGTATACCGTATTGGCTAAAAAATCTGGAGCAGATGAAAAGTATCCTGTTGAGGAGGCAAAAGAACTTGTTCGTAACCAAGAAATAAAAAGATTCCAAAAACAACAGGCACTTCAAGAGAAACCCATACAAAAAGACCGTTCAATATTGACGAAATTGTTAAATGGTATTGCATTGGTAAGTTTGATAGTTACTATGATACTAGCGGTAATCACCATGTTTTGGAGTCCAGATATGCCAACATACGAAGCTAATCGCGATACTTTTTATACCTACGGTTTTGTTTGTACGCTTACTTATTTTGTTAGCGCTTATTTGGTTCTTGTTCGAAATAAGGCATTGCAAAAATCAATTTAGTTTAAACTTATTCAAGAATTAAAATGAAAGAAGCTACAGTATTAAAACAAGAAAACCTTAAAGGGTTATCATCTGTTATTAAAGTACCTACTTATGATAGAAGTAGGGTGAAGGCAGGTATAGTTCATATAGGAATTGGAGGTTTTCATCGGGCGCACCAAGCGTTTTATTGTGACCAGTTGTTACATGAAAATAATTCTGAACAATGGGGTATTTGTGGGGTAGCACTCTTAGAAAGAGATGAAAAAATCTACCAAACCTTAAAGGCGCAAGATGGTTTGTATACCCTTATTGTTAAAGAGCTAGATGGCAGATGGAGCCCTAGAGTTATTGGTTCTATGGTTGAATATATGTTTGCACCAGAAAATCCAAAGGCAGTTATTCATAAAATCGCAAATCCTGCCACTAAAATAGTTTCTTTGACTATTACCGAGGGTGGTTATAATATAGATGAGGCTACAGGTGAATTCAATTTAAAAAATCCGTTAGTTCAACATGATTTGGCCAATCCAGAAAACCCAAAAACAGTATTCGGTTATCTGACACAGGCACTTAAGATGCGTAAAGAAAATCAGGTTAAAGGGCTCACAATTCAATCTTGTGATAATGTACAGAGTAACGGTAAGGTTATGAAAAAGACCTTGTTTGCCTATGTAAATGAAGCACAACCCGATCTGTTAGCTTGGATGGAGAAGCATGTTTCATTCCCAGATAGTATGGTTGATCGTATTACACCAGTAACAACAAAAACTGATATTGAAAAACTTCGAAATGATTACGGAATAGAAGATGCTTGGCCTGCGGTATGTGAACCCTTTATACAATGGGTTATTGAAGATGATTTTAGTACAGGTAGGCCACATTGGGAAAATGTAGGAGCTCAATTTGTAAACGATGTAGCGCCTTTTGAAAAAATGAAACTGAGTTTATTAAATGCAGGGCATTCTGTATTAGGTATTCTAGGTGCTTTAATCGGCTATGATACTATTGATCAGGCTGTTCAAGATTCAGACCTCAATACTTTTTTAAGAGGTTTTATGGATCAAGAGGTAACGCCTACACTTAGTGATTTAGATGGGGTTAATTTAACAGAATATAAAGATTCCTTAATAGCACGTTTTGCGAATATTAATATAAAGGATCAAGTAGCTAGAATATGTTCAGAATCTTCTTCAAAAATTCCCATATTTATTTTGCCAACAGTACTAAAACAACTGCAGCAAAATGGCACGTATAATAGGGCTGCATTTGTTCTTGCAGCATGGGCAGTCTATAGTTTAGGAAAAGATGAAAAAGGCATCACTTTAGATATTATAGATGCGATGAAAGAAGAGGCTAATGAAAAAGCACAAGCCGCGCAAAAAGAGCCCAAGCTATTTTTAGAGATGAAACAAGTCTTTGGTAGTTTAAGTAACTCAAAACCTTTTGTAGATAGCTTCACAAGAAACTACAACAACATAGTTACTGATGGTATTAAAAAATCTGTAATAGCTATTAATTCCAAAACGCAAACAAAATGAATAAGATAACTTGTTTTGGTGAAGTTTTATGGGATAATTTTCCAAACTATAAAATTATTGGCGGAGCGCCCTTAAACGTTGCTTTACGATTAGAATCTTTTAAAAATAATGTTAGTATAATTAGTAGTGTTGGTGAAGATAAAGATGGTTGGGAAATAATAGATTATTTACGAAAGAATAAAATCAATATCGAAGGCTTACAGATTGATGAAAAATTTGATTCCGGTATAGTTAACGTAACATTAAATAAAGAAGGTTCTGCAAGTTATGATATCAGTTATCCGAGTGCTTGGGATAATATTAAAATAACGGAAGGAATAAAAAAACAAGTGTCTGAATCTGATGCCTTTTTGTATGGCAGTTTAGCAGCAAGAGATAAGATTTCAAGAACCACATTATATGAACTTTTAAAACTACCAGTATATAAGATACTTGATCTTAATTTAAGACCGCCTAATTATAGTTTTGAGTTGTTGTTAGACTTGATGAAGTATGCAGATTTTATAAAATTGAATAAGGATGAGCTTGATGAAATCATATCGGGGATGGGTGCTGAACTAAATAATTTAGAAGCGAGTATAGAGCTTATTTCAAAAACAACGGGTACAAAAACTATTTGTATAACAAAAGGGGGGGAAGGGTCAGTTTTATTTTTTGATACTAAATATTATTATAATTATGGTCACCAAATAAAGGTTGCTGATACTGTAGGTGCAGGAGATTCCTTTTTAGCAGGATTAATAGACAAATTATTAAAAGGAAAATCACCGCAAATAGCATTGGATTATGCTTCTGCAGTTGGAGCATGTGTAGCCAGCAAGAAGGGAGCAAATCCAGAGGTAGCTCTAACTTCTATAGCTGAATTGTTACACGATAATAACTGAAATAGTAATTAATTTTTAATCATATTTAATTAGATGAATAAGGTAGTAGTATTAACAGGGGCTGGTGGTGTTTTATGCAGTACCCTAGCGAAAGCATTAGCTAAAAAAGGATGTCAAGTTGCGGTGTTAGATTTAAATTTAGAGGCTGCCGAAGAAGTAGCGAAAGAGATTAATGATGAAGGAGGAAGATGTATTGGTGTAATGGCTAATGTTTTAGAAAAAGAATCGTTAGAAAAAGCGAAAAGGATAATTCATAAAAAGTTAGGCACCTGTGATATTTTAATAAACGGAGCAGGAGGAAACCATCCTTTAGGAACAACTTCAAATCCGTACCTTCTTGAAGAGGATTTGTTTAATACTAGGGAAGGATTTAAAACCTTTTTCGATTTAGATTCAAAAGGAATTGAATTCGTTTTCAATTTAAATTTTATTGGAACATTATTACCAACTCAGGTTTTTGCAAAAGATATGATAGGTAAAAAGGGCTGTAGCATTTTGAATATTTCATCAATGAATGCTTTTACTCCATTGACCAAAATACCGGCATATAGCGGAGCCAAAGCTGCCGTGTCCAATTTCACCCAGTGGTTGGCCGTTCATTTTTCTAAAGTTGGTATCCGTGTGAACGCTTTGGCTCCGGGATTTTTCTTGACCGATCAAAACAGAGCTCTATTAACAGAGACGGACGGGAGTTTAACCCAAAGGGGACAGCAAATTATAGATCAAACTCCAATGGGTAGATACGGAGAACCAGACGATTTAGTGAGTACCACACTTTACCTATGTGATGATGCATCAGCTTTTGTAACAGGTGTTGTCATCCCCATAGATGGCGGATTTGCCGCATATAGTGGTGTTTAATTGAAAAAATAATAAGAAATGGAACAAACATGGCGTTGGTACGGACCAAAAGACCCGGTATCCCTATCAGATATAAAACAAGCAGGTGCAACCGGAATAGTTACTGCATTGCATCAAATACCAAATGGGGAGGTTTGGTCTACTGAAGCTATTAACGAACGAAAAGAAATAGTTGAAACTGCTGGACTTTCATGGAGCGTAGTAGAAAGTATTCCGGTACATGAAAATATAAAAACACGTTCAGGTGAATTTGAAATTTATATCGAAAATTACAAGAAAAGTATCGCCAATTTGTCAAGTTGCGGTATTCCTATTGTGTGCTATAATTTCATGCCTGTTTTAGATTGGACACGTACTTCTTTAGATTTTGAAGTTGAGGATGGTTCAAGAGCCTTGCGTTTTGATACTACCGCTTTTGCTGCCTTCGAGCTTTATCTACTCAAAAGACCGGGTGTAGAAAATAGTTATTCAAATCAGCAGAAAGCCGACGCTAGAACGTATTTTGACAAACTTTCAAAGGAGGAAAAAGAAGCTTTGGTACAAACAATTATAGCCGGACTTCCAGGTGCAGAGGAGGGGTATACTTTAGAACAGTTTCAATCTATTTTAGATACTTATAAAAATATCGACTCACAGACTCTGAAAGAGAATCTAATTCATTTTTTAAAGGAAATCATTCCAATTGCTTCCGGTAATAATATTAAAATGTGCATCCATCCAGATGATCCGCCGTATTCTATTTTAGGTTTACCAAGAGTGGTAAGTACAGAAGAAGATTACGCATTTATTTTTGAACAGGTACCTGATTTTGCTAATGGAATTACCTTTTGTACAGGTTCACTAGGTGTCCGAGCCGATAATGATTTGGTGCAAATTTTCAAACGGTTTTCAGATAGAGTACATTTTCTTCACTTTAGGAGCACGCAACGTGACACCAAAGGTAATTTTCATGAAGCGAACCATTTAGAAGGGGATGTTGACATGTATGGAGTTGTAAAAGAAGTGGTCATAGAAGAACGTAGAAGAAAAGTGGAAGGAAGAACGGATGCGATAATACCAATGCGACCAGATCATGGGCACCAGATGTTAGATGATCTTCACAAAAAGACAAACCCTGGATATTCAGGTATTGGAAGATTACGCGGGTTAGCAGAATTACGGGGTTTAGAGATGGGTATAAATAAAAGTATTTAGAAATGGAGATAAACGCTAATCATTTTATTACCGAGGATTTCCTTCTTAATTCAGAAATAGCCTGTACGCTATACCATGATTATGCGAAAGAAATGCCCATTATCGATTACCATAATCACTTATCTGCCAAAGAAATTGCAGAAGATGTTCCTATTGAAAATATCACGAAAGCTTGGTTAAGTGGTGATCACTACAAATGGCGCGGTATGCGTGCGAATGGTATTGAAGAAAAATATATTACAGGGAACGCTTCTTCAGAGGAGAAGTTTGTCAAATGGGCGGAAACTGTGCCTTACACACTTAGGAACCCATTATTCCATTGGACACAGTTAGAACTCAAACGCTATTTTGATATTGACGCTATTTTACAAAGTAGTTCAGCAAAGTCTACTTATACTAGGGCGAATGAGATATTAAGGATAAAGACACCTGCACGGCTATTAGAAGAGATGAACGTTAAGGTGGTTTGCACTACAGACGACCCTACAGATGATTTAAAATACCACAAACAAATTGCTGAAAAAGGTTTTTTTACCAAAGTGTATCCAACCTTTCGTTCAGATAACTTGTTTTTAGTTGGAGGATTTATTTACGGTCTATTAAAATATCCTGAAGATGATCAGAACGCACTTGATTTTGCAGTGGCAGCTTCCTGTCTAAAACATACTATTAAAGGTGATGCGAATTTAGTAACCGTACCTGAAGTTGAAAAGCTAATGAATGGTGATGCGTCAGGTAGAGTGGCTAGATAGCTAATAGAAATGAATAAATGCTAATAATCGAAGAATCTAATAATTAATAATCTATATAAATGGCACAATATTCTAGAATAGAAGTAGCAATAGTAATGAAGGAATCGGGTATGGTTCCTTTGTTTTATCATGCTGATATTGAATTAGGAAAAAAAGTTTTAAAAGCCTGCTATGATGGTGGAGCACGTTTAATGGAATTTACGGCTCGTGGTGATTTTGCTTATGAAGTTTTTTTAGAACTTAATAAATATGCTATTAAAGAACTACCGGGAATGATAATGGGTGTAGGCTCTATAACAGATGCAGCAGCAGCTAGTATGTTCATGCAAATGGGTGCTAATTTCATAGTAACCCCATCTTTAAAAGAAGACATTGCCAAGGTTTGTAATAGAAGTAAAGTATTATGGTCTCCTGGTTGTGGTTCGTTAACTGAAATCAACAAGGCCGAAGAACTGGGTTGTGAAATTGTTAAGTTATTTCCGGGATCTACTTATGGCCCCGGATTTGTGAAAGCAATAAAAGGTCCACAACCTTGGACGAGTGTAATGCCTACAGGCGGTGTTAGTACTGAAGAGTCTAATCTTAAAGGGTGGTTTGATGCTGGAGTTACTTGTGTTGGAATTGGTTCTAAATTAATTTCAAAAGAAATTTTGGCTAATGAAAATTACAGTAAACTAGAACAGGAAGTTAGAAATATACTTACGTTAATTAAATCGTTACAGCAATAAATTTTGAAAATGAGTCAAATAATTATGATTTTATATTTCTAAAATCACAATGTTTAATAATGCCAAATCTAGAATAATAGTAATATACAAACCCTAACCCAAGTAAATCATACTAAATATATGTCAACATCAATGAAAACAAAGTACTGGAAAGAGAATCTAAAATATTTAGGCATTCTCTTATTTATATGGTTTATAGCTTCTTTCGGATTTGGAATCATTTGGGTAGAAGAATTGAACAGTATCAAATTAGGCGGATTTAAACTAGGTTTTTGGTTTGCCCAACAAGGCTCAATTTATGTATTTGTAGTTTTAATTTTCGCATACATACTATTAATGAATAGACTAGATAAAAAATATAATTTTGATAAATAGAATAGTATGGATTTAAAAACATGGACTTGGGTTTTAGTTGGTATAACGTTCTCTATTTATATTGGTATTGCTATTTGGTCTAGAGCAGGCTCAACAAAAGAATTTTACATTGCAGGTGGTGGGGTTTCTCCACTAGTAAATGGTTTGGCAACAGCTGCTGATTGGATGAGTGCCGCCTCATTTATTTCGATGGCGGGCTTAATATCTTTTAGCGGTTATGATGGTTCCGTATATCTAATGGGTTGGACAGGGGGTTACGTGCTACTTGCTCTCCTGCTAGCGCCATACCTACGTAAATTCGGGAAGTTTACTGTTCCTGACTTTATAGGTGATCGTTACTATTCTAATGTGGCTAGGAGTGTTGCGGTAGTATGTGCCTTATTGGTTTCTTTTACTTATGTGGCTGGGCAAATGAGGGGTGTTGGATTAGTTTTTTCAAGATTTTTAGAAGTAGATATTAATACTGGGGTCATTATAGGCATGATAATAGTCTTGTTTTATGCCGTATTAGGTGGCATGAAGGGCATTACGTATACACAAGTGGCTCAATATTGTGTGCTTATTTTTGCCTTTATGGTGCCAGCTATTTTTATATCAATACAAATGACTGGCAACCCTATTCCACAAATAGGTTTCGGAGGGTATGATAGTGAAGGTGTTTCACTTTTAGAAAAATTAGATAGTTTGCATCGAGACCTTGGTTTTGCAGCGTATACTTCAGGAAGCAAGTCAAAATTAGATGTGTTTTTTATAACCGCTGCCTTAATGGTAGGTACAGCAGGTCTTCCTCATGTAATTGTTCGTTTTTTTACCGTTAAAAAAGTAAGCGATGCGCGTAAATCAGCTGGTTGGGCATTATTACTTATTGCTATCTTATATACTACCGCACCTGCCATAGCTGTTTTTTCAAGAATAAACCTAATAGAGACGGTTAGTAATAAAGATTATGAAGATTTACCAAGCTGGTTCAAAAATTGGGAAGACACTGGCTTAATTTCATTTAACGATAAAAATAGTGATGGTAAAGTGCAATACGTAGCGGACCCAAAAGTAAACGAGCTCATTGTAGACAAGGATATCATGGTTTTGGCAAATCCTGAAATTGCACAATTGCCAAATTGGGTTATTGCCTTAGTGGCTGCCGGTGCTTTGGCAGCTGCATTATCAACAGCTGCAGGTTTGCTATTAGTTATTTCTGCATCAGTCTCACATGATTTAATTAAAAAAATGGTAAAACCGGACATTTCAGAAAAAGGAGAATTAATTGCAGCACGTTTAGCTGCGGTTTTTGCAGTTTCTGTAGCGGGTTACTTTGGAATTAATCCCCCAGATTTTGTAGCTGCAACTGTAGCACTTGCTTTTGGTCTTGCAGCAGCCTCTTTTTTTCCGGCTATTATTCTAGGTATTTTTTATAAGAGAATGAATAAAGAAGGTGCTATTTCAGGTATGATTGCAGGTATTTTACTCATGTTATTTTATATGCTCAAATTCAAATTTGATTGGTTTGGAGGTGGCACAGAAAGAGAATGGTGGTTCGGAGTTTCTCCAGAAGGATTTGGAACCGTAGCAATGATTGTAAATTTCGGGGTATCAATTGTTATTTCAAAATTCACCCCAGCTCCCCCAAAAAATGTACAGGAAATAGTTGAGAGTATAAGAATACCAAGTGGTGCAGGAGAAGCCATTAATCATTAGTAATTAAGTACATGAGTAATTATCATATTAAACATCTAGAAGAATACTATCAAGTATATCGTAAGTCGGTTCGTAATCCAGAAAGTTTTTGGGACGAAATTGCGGAGGAGCATTTTGTTTGGAGAAAAAAATGGAACAAAGTATTAGATTGGAATTTTTCAAAGCCAGAAGTAAAGTGGTTTGAAGGGGCTAAACTAAACATTACAGAAAACTGTATAGATAGGCATTTACATATAAGAGGAGATAAAACGGCTATACTTTTTGAACCTAACAATCCTGACGAGGAGGCACAGCATATTACCTATAAACAGCTGAAAGAGCGTGTTTGTAAAATGGCTAACGTGTTACGAGAGAAGGGTATAGAAAAAGGAGGTAGAGTCGTTATTTATTTACCAATGATTCCCGAGCTAGCTATTTCACTTTTAGCTTGTGCACGTATAGGTGCAGTTCATTCTGTTGTGTTTGCTGGTTTTTCATCAACAGCATTATCTACTCGTATTAATGATTGTGGAGCAAAGATGGTTCTTACATCAGATGGTTCTTATCGTGGGGCAAAGACAATTGATTTAAAAGGTATTGTAGATGACGCCTTGGAAGACTGCCCAGGAATAGAAAGTGTTTTAGTAGTAAACCGTATTAATTCGGATATTAAAATGAAGGAGGGCAGGGATGAGTGGTTAGCTCCTTTGATGGAGGATGCCTACGCAGATTATCCACCAGAAGTTATGGATGCTGAAGACCCATTGTTTATTCTGTACACTTCTGGCTCTACAGGAAAGCCCAAAGGAATGATGCACACTACAGCTGGGTATATGGAAATACAGCTTACACATTTAAAAACGTATTTCAATATCGTGAAAATGACATATACTGGTGTACAGCAGATATTGGTTGGATTACGGGTCATTCATACATAGTTTACGGTCCGTTAGCTAATGGTGCAACTACGGTAATGTTTGAAGGAGTACCATCTTATCCTGATTTTGGTCGTTTTTGGGATGTAGTACAAAAACATAAAGTAACTCAATTTTATACAGCGCCTACGGCAATTAGGGCCTTAGCGAAAGAGAATTTAAACTTTGTAACGGAACATGACCTTTCTAGTCTTAAAGTATTAGGAACTGTAGGAGAACCCATAAATGAAGAAGCTTGGCATTGGTACAATGACCATGTTGGAGATAAAAAATGTCCTATTGTAGATACTTGGTGGCAAACAGAGACAGGTGGAATTTTAATTTCTCCGATACCATTTTCAACACCAACGAAACCTACCTATGCAACTTTGCCTCTTCCTGGTATACAACCTGCTTTAATAGACGAGAACGGAGAAGAGATAACAGGTAATCAAGTAGATGGTAGATTATGTATAAAATTCCCATGGCCATCAATGGCAAGAACTATTTGGGGAGATCATCAACGTTATAAGGATACCTATTTTTCTGCTTTTAAAAATATGTACTTTACCGGGGATGGAGCACTAAGAGACGAAGTTGGTTATTACCGTATTACAGGTCGTGTAGATGATGTTATTATTGTCTCTGGTCACAATCTAGGCACAGCTCCAATAGAAGATGCTATTAATGAGCATCCAGCTGTTGCCGAATCTGCCATTGTAGGATTCCCTCATGATATTAAGGGTAACGCTTTATACGGGTATGTAATTCTAAAGGAAACGGGGGAGTCTAGAGATCGCGATAATCTTAAGAAAGAAATTAATCAAGTCATTACAGAACATATTGGACCTATTGCAAAATTGGATAAAATACAATTTGTTCCAGGTCTCCCTAAAACGAGAAGCGGAAAAATTATGCGGCGTATTTTAAGAAAAATAGCATCCAAGGATACAAGTAATCTTGGAGATACCTCCACTTTGTTGAATCCGGAAGTAGTCGAGAATATAATAGAAAAAGCGCTCTGATTAATAATTCAAAATTCACCATTTTTTATGTGTGATTTTTCACTTTAAAACTCATGAAAAAGACAACACTAAAAGAGCTTGCGCAAATTTTAAACCTTTCTGTCTCTACAATATCTAAGGCACTTAATGATAGTATTGAGATACCTAAAAAAACCAAGATAAAGGTTAGAAAAACCGCTGATGAATATGGGTATGTGCCTAATTATTTGGCCAGAAGTTTAAAACTTGGAGTAAAACAAAAGACCATAGGTCTTGTAATTCCTAATGTTACCGGAGGTTTTTTTGCGAAAGTTTTGCATGGTATTGAAAAAGAAGCTTCAACCTATGGGTATAAAGTATTCGTTTGTATTACAGATGATAAACATATTAAAGAAAAAGAGAGTTTGCAAAGTTTGATAAAGGATAACGTTGACGGTATTTTAATTTCTTTCGCAGAAGAAACCCAGCGTAAAAATAAAACATCTTACATAGAAAATTTCTTTAATCATAATTTACCCATCGTACAGTTTGATAGAGTTTATGACAAATTGGTTGGAGACAAGATTACTATTAATGATTTCGATAGTGCATATACCGCTACCGAATATTTAATTGAAACTGGGTGTAAAAAAATTGGATTCATAACAACAATTTCTAAAACGAGTATAGGTGAACTCCGTAAAGAAGGTTATTTGATAGCGATTAAACTAAATGGTCATTCTCATGATGGTTTTATATTTAATATTGAAAATTATGATGGTTTAAAAAAAATGTTAAAAAAGGCCATTTGTGAACATCAAATTGACGCTTTTTTAATTACCGATGAATTGTCTGCTTTTTGTACTTTGAATACTATTCAGGCTCTAGGTTATAAGGTGCCAAATGACGTTTCAATTATTGGTTTTACAAATGGATATTTAACTAGATACTCAAACCCATCTATAACAACAGTTTGCCATCAAGCATCTAATATGGGAAGTACTGCTGCTAACATTCTTATAAGCCGTATTGAGAGTAAAAATATAGAAAGCCCTTCTCATACTATTATTAAAACAAAATTAACTATTGGTAATTCTACTAAAAAATTGATATAATTTTTATAAATTCAAGATTAAAAAGGTTAGGTAGTACAAAGTTACGAAGGGACAAGTGAGGCATGCTTAATGTCGATTCTACTTTTAAATGTCAAAGGTCGATCTTTGATTTTTTCGTCCTTTGAGACACTCGTTGTGTTTTAATAATTTTTTTGAATAAAATTGGAATCTGTCAAATATTGGTTTATATTTTATGTGGTCAGAAATAAATTTCTTTCTTGAAAATGTTTTGACACTTATTCAATTAGACAGCCCATTCCCCTGCATTCCGCGAAAAGCTTCATTCTTGGAAAAAAGCTTCGCTAAAAAAGGTCTTGGACACAATGTCAAAGATTACGATTTCCACTACACTAAACCCGCAAAAAGTGCGGGAAACGCTTCATTTCCAATATCCATCTTAGAAATTAAGTCTGCCCTATATTCTACCAAAATATTAGTAATCGATTAGCATAACCCGTTCAGCACATTCCTCTTTATTCCGTTTCCCTACATTTCAGGGAAAGAGCTTCACTAACAAAAGGTCTTGGACACAATCCCCAATTTTAGCTTTCCATTCTGCTAACCCATTCCGCTGCGCCGGAATGAAACGCTCCATTCCAGAGCTAAAATCGTGAATCAAGTCCGCCAAATCCGAATTCCATTATTCATTTGGTGTCACTTCCTATGGTTTTGTACTTCACAAAGTCCTTTAGATTCTCCTTTCGTACCATCACTGTTATTCCCTTTTTATGCCAGCAAAATACCAACATTGGGAAGTTGAACGGACTGCATAAACCGTTCTCGCTGCGCTCCACTTTTTATAAGTCCTTATCAATTCCAAATATTGAAAAAGTATCAGCAACAAAAAAAGGGAACAGCGACGGCACTATGGGAAGTAAATCTAAAATGAAGGATATGAAATCTTACAAAAACATCAAAAAGGAAGCGACACCAAAAAAAACAAAAAAGGAAAACGCTCTAGATATAATAAGTAAATCACTTCAAAAAAAATAAACAAAAACTATCTGAATGGTTCAGGTAGCATTTTAATTAATCTTTAAATCTATTACTATGAGTACTTTAAAAAATCATGTACAGTTAATTGGGAACGTTGGACAGGAACCAGCTATTACAAATCTTGAAAGCGGTAAAAAAGTAGCCCGTTTATCGTTGGCAACAAACGAGTATTACAAAGACGCCAAAGGCGTAAAGCAAACTGAAACGAATTGGCATACCGTGGTAGCCTGGGGTAAAACTGCCGATATCATTGAAAAATATGTCGTAAAAGGTAAAGAGATAGGGGTAACCGGAAAACTTAAGACTAGGACCTATACCACTGATGATGGAAACCAACGCTATGTTACGGAAATCGAAGCGAACGAAATGCTATTACTTGGAAGTAAGAACGACAAATAGAACTTAAAATTAAAGAGGGTGTAACCGTCTAAAGATGCGCCCTCTTTTTTCATTATTCACACCTTAATACGATGCACAATGAAATCGAAGATTCACGAACACCAAAACAAATATTTACAAGTGAGTAAAGCACAAGTTAACGAAATCAAAGAAGGTTTACAACATTTTCACGGAACGGAAATGTTCTATCAAATCCCATTATTGCGAACCCGTTTTACGGACGGATTAAAGTATTTAGCCGAAGTCGCTGAATGTTTTTGGCTGATAACAGACACTTCAGTAATGGCAAAAAACTTGATGAACCGAAGCGAGTTTATAACGATAGACTTCAAAAGGCTGAATAAAGAAAAGCAGGATTTTGAAGGATACGAAGCGGAGATAATTTACAGCGATGGCAATGATACTATTTTGGAAAAGCAAAGGTATAGCGTAACCGATTTTCCGCTCGATGAACTGCGGTTGTTTTTTGTAAATGATACGTTAATGTTACCTAGCGAATATTAAAATCTACAGCTATGGTATATCTGAATTTTACAGACCTGAGCGAAGAGGCTCAAAACCGACTTTTAGAAAATTCTAAGAAAGACGTTGAACGAAAATTTGGCGATAGTATTCGGAAATATATTAAAGGAAATCGCACCTGTTTTGAAACGATGGTTGAGTAAGAAGCAATACGAAATTTATATTCCTATACTTTTGTTTTTAACCCTTAAATTTTGAAATAACTAAATTGACACCTCTAAATTTTCAGGGGTGTTTTGCTTTTAGGGAATATCATATTAAGAAAAAAATTGTATCTTTAGTTTGCTGATATACAGCATTCAATTTTAAGTAGGGTTATCCATTTTTCGACTTTCGCCGATAACCATACACATCGAAATAATAACATATCGGAAATTCATTTCCTTTAAATGGCAATTGGCTTTGTAGCCAGATTGTATGAAATTTTTGTTCGCCTGTAGCGAACGAAAAGGAATAGCAAGAGGGTAACACGCTATGCGGTGTTAAGCATTCCTTTTCGTTTTCAAAACGCTGATATTCAGCTACTTGAAAATTATTTAATTTCTTGACCTTCAGCAATTTGCGACAAACGCCTTGTAAACGCCTGTTTTTAGGGAAGAATTTGCGACAAATTGGCGAAATATGGACTCATTTATTGGAATTAGATTTAAGAAAGAGACTACAAAACGTTTCCAAACATTCTCCCGAACTTACTTTAAATCGCATACCGAGGCAATGGCAACGATGCTCGATTTTTTTTTCTACAACGAAATTTCGCCAAAGGAAAAATTAGGTCCTACAGGGCGAACTATTGAAGCTAAACTCTTAAAAAGAATCAACGCGGTTATTGCAATTATGAGGGATGTGGAAAAGACACAGACCAAACCTACGGTAGCTATGATTCAATCACTTTTTGAAACAGAAGAGCCAAGGAAAAAACCCATGATGATAGAAAAGAAATACGCTAAAGAAAACAAAGAAGTAGGTTTGGGAGAGAAGCAAAATCCGAGTAATCAATTCTAAATATTTGAGCTATGTACATTACAATTACACCTCAAAAAATGGGTGCTAACTATAGTCAAAGTTCAGGGGATTTTGTAGGCTATTTGGAGAAAGAAAATCAAGGTTTAGAACAACAGGATATGGAACACTTTTTTAATCAATTTAGCGACGAAATTTCTGCGGAGGAGGTGGTTAAAGAAATTGATGGAAACACAGTAAAACTAAAAAAGAAAGAACCTAAATTCTATTCGATTACAGTGAGTCCTTCCAAATATGAATTACGCAAACTTGAGAATAGTAGTCAAGATTTAACTTGTTTTGTTGATTTTTTTAACCCAAAACTATATATTTGATTTATCAGAGAGTAAAGCATTTTACTTTGAGGTCATTTATATTGCCGTCAACAATTCGGCTAACAGCTTAGTTTTTGAATATGTAACTGTTTGATTTATAAGTTATTGTGGGGTAGGGGTATAACCCTGCCACCCCGACAAAAACCAGTTCAGAAATGAACTGGTTTTTTTTTGCTTTAATTTTAGCCTTTGTTCAGATGTGTTACTTGGTCCTAAATCTTTTTATAATCTAATATTCTCTATAGTACCGTGATGATTACAATTGAATTTACTTCAACGTAATTTATATTTACATTAAACTTATTATTTATAGGGCATTAATGATTTGTAGGTCTTTTAAAGCCGTTACAGAAACATTATCTTCCAATCTGACTCATATCAGCTTGCTTACGAATTTCGCCTTGTAATGGTAGCGAAAATAGATTACGGCATATAAATCAAAGTGTAGTTTTCAATTTGTGAAGTTGTTATTTGTTATGATAATTTTTTCAAAAAAAATCAAGTTATTAATTCACAATAATTACAGCCTTACTAAAGAATTCAATTCAATTTTTTAGTTAGACTCTTTATTCAGCATAGATATCCATAATTTCAGCACTAAACTTCTCTCTTATAACCCGACGCTTTAATTTAAGGGTAGGGGTTAATTCTGCATCTGCACCATCAGCATGTACAGGTAGCCATTCACGAGCAATAAGTTTGAACTTTTTAATTTGTTCTACATGGCTAAATTCAGGATTGTACGTATCTATAATCTTCTGGTATCGTTTTAATACTTTTGGGTGTTTTATTATTTCGTCTAAACTGGTCCAGGGAATTTCCTTTTTATTACAATAACTTTTTAAAGCTTCTTCTGCAGGCACTATCAAAGCGGAAACAAATTTTTGTTTGTCACCGATTACCATCATTTGTTCTACTAAAAACTCCTCTTTTATTCTATTTTCAATTGGTGCTGGGGCAACATATTTACCTCCAGATGTTTTAAGTAATTCTTTTTTTCTATCAGTAATCTTAAGAAATTCTCGACCTGTAGGTCCTTTTACTAATGTACCTATATCACCAGTACGAAACCATCGCTTGCCATCTATTTCGCAAAAAACCTGGGCATTTACTTCTGGTTTCTTGTAGTAGCCCATCATTACATTTGGACCGTATGCTAAAATCTCACCTTCACCTTCTCTGTAATCTCCGCCTTCTTGATCAATTAATATTTCTACTCCATTAATAAGAGGACCGGCAGAACCTAATAGTGCGCCATCGGGCTCCATAGTATTTACACTTAATGTTGGTGAAGTTTCTGTAAGTCCGTACCCTTCACGTATTGGAATACCTGCTGCGCAAAAAACACGCATTACTTTTACAGGGCATGGGGCAGCGCCTGTAACAACTGCATTTATATTACCACCAAGAGCATCGCGCCATTTAGAAAAAATTAATTTATCGGCAATTTTCCATTTCAACTTTTTACCAAAAGATAATTTTTGATTTATTTCATAGTCATCGGTTAATGATAAGGACCAAAAGAAAAGCTTCTTTTTTATTCCATCTAAAGCCAAGCCTTTATTATAAATAGCCTCGTATATCTTCTCAAGCAATCTTGGAACGGTTGTAAATGTTGCGGGTTTCACAGCAGCTAAATCGCCATCTGGACCGCTTAAATTATCTGTACCTGCAAAGAATATTTTAGCACTTTTGTAATAGTATACAAAAGACACCGATCGTTCGTAAATATGGCATAAGGGTAAAAAACTCAACACATTATTACCAGGCTTGGCTTGTAAATGTGGAGAAGTTTTCAAAGCGATGTGCATTATGTTTTTATGCGATAGCATAACACCCTTTGGGTTTCCGGTAGTACCTGAGGTATAAATAATTGTAGCCAGATCTTCAGTTGTAATTCCGCTTTTAATTTTTTCAACTTCCGCCTTATGTGAATCATTGAATAAATCTTCCCAGAAGGGAATGTCAGTTTGCTTGTCTAAAGTGTAGATATGCTTTAAAGTGGTAACGTTTTTACGTGTAGCATTTAATTTCTTGTACAAATCTCCACCTCCACAAAAAGCTACTTTTACCTCTGCTTCATTTAAAATATATTCATACTCACCTACACTAATTGTCGGATACAGAGGAATACTTATCAATCCGGCCATTTGCATGGCAAAGTCTAGAATCATCCACTCTGGTCTATTTTTATAAGTAACAAAAGCAACCTTATCGCCAGGTTTTAGACCAAGATTCAATAATCCTGATGCCATACTTTCCGCAGTTTCTTTAACTTCCTGCGAACTATATGATTTCCATTTACCAGAGGTATCTCGACCGTTTATAGAGTTTTCTAATGGATGATTTTCTAATTGGTAATATAAGAGGTCAAAGAGTCTAGTCATTGCTTTGGATTGTTTTTTGTTAATTTTAATTGAGATAAATTACACGTGATTTTATTTAATTATATAAGTTGAGGTTTTAAGAAAACATAAGACTAATAAATTCTACAACACAGGCAGGCTTTTCAGAACCTTCGATTTCAATTGTACAATTCCATATAACTTTTAAGCCAGAATCACCGTATTCTTCAATGTTAGCGATATTACCTATAAGTCGAAGACGACTATCGACCAAAACAGGACTAGGAAAACGAACTTTGTTTAATCCGTAATTCACCCCCATTTTTGCTGACTTTACCATAATGAGATCTTCCAGCATTTTAGATAGTAATGACACTGATAAAAAACCATGAGCTACTGGTTTTTTAAAAGGAGAGTATTTATTCGCCTTTTCAACATCAACATGAATCCATTGATGATCTCCCGTAGCTTTGGCAAAATCGTTGATCATTTCTTGAGTTACGGTTATCCAATTACCTACTGGTAGTGGTTTGCCTTCGAGTTCTCTGAATGCCTTAAAATCTTCTATTTCTAACTTTGCCATATTATTATCTTGAAGTTCCACCATCTATTGTTAAACAAATACCAGATACAAATCGCGCCTCATCTGATGCCAGATATAAATATCCGTAAGCGATATCAATAGGCTGTGCAACAGTTTTTAGAGGTATACTTGCTTCAATAGCAGCAAAATGCTCTTTAGGTATTTTAGCAACCATATCGGTCATGGTAAAACCTGGTGCAATTGCATTGGCAGTAATGCCATACTTACCTAATTCAACAGTCCATGTTTTTGACATTGCTATAACTCCGGCTTTTGTAGCTGCATAATTTGTTTGACCAAAGTTACCTCGTAACCCAACATTAGAAGCAGCACTTACTATTCGACCATATTTGTTGGCTTTCATGTATGGTGCAGCAGCTTGGGTGCATAAAAACACACCTTTTAAATTCACGTTTACCACAGAATCAAACTCTTCTTCACTCATTTTTTCAAGAGTTTTATCTCTTGTAATTCCGGCATTGTTAATAAGGATATCTAGTTTTCCGTACTTATCGTTTATCGATGCAAATAAGGTTTCAATAGCCGATTTTTCTGTTACAGATACGGAATGAAACTCTGCTTTACCACCACTAGCATTTATGCCATCTGCAACTGCTTGCCCTTCTGGTAATAGGTCTACTATTATTACTGTAGCACCTTCTTTTGCAAATAATTCTGATATCGCTTGTCCTATTCCTCTAGAACCACCTGTTACTACTGCTATTTTGTTTTCTAATCTCATGTTATTCTATTTTGTAATTTCTATATTCTTGACAGTACTAGAAGTGACAGTCATTTTTCTTTATTTATATTTTTCAAATCTTAACAATCAATTTGCCTTTCACTTTTCTTTGGGTCATTTCTTCAAGAGCAGTTGCTGTATCTTTTAAATCATAAACAGCGTGAATATGTGGTTTTAGTTTGCCTTCGGCATGCCATTTCATTAAAGCCATTGTATTGTGCATATTCGCTTTAGCATCTTTCATTGCGAATGCACCCCAAAAAACACCAACTATCGCTGCTTCTTTTAATAGAGGAAGATTCAGCGGAATTTTAGGAATATCGCCAGCAGCAAAACCTACGACCAAATACCTGCCATTTCGGGCAATACCTCTAAAGGCTGCTTCTGAATATGTTCCGCCTACAGGGTCATATATAACATCTACACCTTTACCATCAGTTAGTTCTTTTATGGCTATTTTTAAATCTTGGGTAGTGTAATTAATTGTTTTGTCAGCACCATATTCCTTACATAAATCGAGTTTATCATCAGTTGATGCAGCAGCAATAACCGTTGCACCCATAAGTTTGCCAAGTTCAACAGCGGCTAAGCCTACACCACCTGAAGCACCTAAAACCAAAAGTGTTTCACCTTCTGCCAAATTACCTCTGTCTTTTAAGGCATGGTATGAAGTTCCATACGCCATAAGAAAAGAAGCGGCAATGGGAAAATCCATCTGGGGAGGCTTTGGGAAACAAGCATTTGCAGGAACTAGAACTTCTTCTGCCAAACCACCATGAGCTACAAAACCAAATACTTCTTGACCTACTTTTAAATGAGAAACACCTTCGCCAACTTCTTTAACAATACCGGCGACGTCACTCCCTGGTGTAAAGGGCAATTCTGGTTTGAACTGATATAAGCCTTGAATAATCAATGTATCTGGAAAATTCAATCCACATGCCTTGACTTCGACTAAAACCTCTTTTGCCTTCGGTTTTAAATTAGCAACATCTTCCAATACTAATGAAGAAGGAGGACCGAATTTTTTACATCGTATAGCTTTCATATATAAGTTCTTTGTTTTTCATTTCTGTGTAAACAGAAATATTTTAAATCTCGCATTGTTAAGTTCTCCACTGCGCTCTAAGTGGTGGTATACTTTTTATTCCTCAATTATTTTTAATATCAATTTCCCCATTTTATCGCCAGAGAAAAGACGATTGTATGTTTCTGGGAAATTTTCTATTCCATCGTAGATGTCTTCTTTGTTTTTTAGTTTTCCTTGCGCCATCCATCCGCCTAAAATTTTAGCTCCTTCTGCATATCTATCTGCATAATCAAAAACAACCATGCCTGTCATACTAGCTCTATTTACTAATAGAGACAAGTAGTTACTAGGTCCTTTCATAGCGGTTTTATTATTGTATTGAGATATTGCTCCACAAATAACTATTCTAGCATGCATTCGAAGTCTTCCTAAAGCTAAATCCAGAATTTCTCCACCTACGTTATCAAAATAAACATCTAAACCTTTTGGGCATTCTTCTTTTATGCGGTCTTTTACATTCTCGTTTTTATAATCGATACATGCATCGAAATCTAATTCATCAACAACATATTTACACTTGTCAGCACCGCCTGCAATACCTACAACTCTGCAACCTTTTATTTTAGCTACTTGACCAACAATGCTACCAACAGCACCTGCGGCCCCAGAAACTAAAACAATATCACCTTCTTTTATTTTGCCTACTTCTGTAATTCCAAAATAAGCGGTCATACCTGTCATACCTAAAGTACCAATGTAGGTGGGTAGGGGAGCAAGGTTTGGGTCAACTTTGTAATAGCCTTCACCTTCTGTGGCAATGTATTGTTGTACACCAGCATAACCGGCAACGTAATCACCAACCTTAAATTTTGGGTGATTATTTGACTCTATTACTTGCCCCACAGAACCTGCTCGCATTACAGAGTTAATTTCCATGGGTGCTATATAAGATTTTGCATCATTCATCCAACCACGCATAGCAGGATCTAGAGATACATAATGTTGTTGTATCAATACTTCACCTTCTTTGATTGTAGGAATAGGGTTAGAGACTAATGACCATGTTGAAGCGTCAGCATCACCAGTGGGTCTTTTTACAAATAATAATTGTTTATTCATGAGTTAGTTATTTTATGATCAATCTGATAAGAGTTAGAATCTGATTGATTTTAATTTATGATCGTTGAGTTTTTATTTTTTCTTACCTGAAAAACTTTCTACATAAGCTTTCATCTTTGCTCGTATTTCTGGTTTCCACCAAAGTTCAGCAGCTTCTTTTAGAGAGTTTTTACCATCTGCATCTAATTTTTCAAGAAGATGTTTTCTAATTTTAGCTTTGGTATTTATCCAAATTTGTTGGTCTGCTTTCATGTAAAGGCGCATTTGTTTTTCTGCGCGCTCCAAAACATTTTCTAATGGAACAAGTTCATCTACCAAACCGGCAGATACTGCTTCTTTACCGGTTAATAATTTTCCCTCTAGAATATATCTGCTTGCCAAACCATCACCCATCCAAAAAGCATATACTTCGGTTAGATTTTGACTTATTTGAATGTTTACCGCAACCTCATTAAGACCAATTACATATTTATCTCCATCGGCCATATAGCGATTATCACTTGCTACAGCTAAAACACAACCTCCGGCGGGTGAATATCCTGTAATGGCAGAAATGAAGGGTTTTTTAAATTGTACCAGTTCTAAATACAGAGTACCGAACGATGAAAAGAAATTTTCTATTTGGTTTTTGTCATATTGAAAGAGTTCAATTAAGTCTAAACCTGCAGAAAAATAATGCGGTTGACCAGAAAGGATAACTCCTTTAACTTCATCATTTGCTGCTATAGATTTAAAAGTATCTCGCAATTCAGCTACCATTTCTGCATTGATAGCATTGACTTTACCGCGGTTCATTTGTACAATAGCGTACTCGTCTTTATAAGTTATTTCTAATGTCTTCATATATTTTATAAGGATGTTCCTCCGTCTAATGTTAATGTTTGCCCAGTCATGAATTTTGAATTATCAGAAGCAAGAAAGCAAATACCTTCTGCAATTTCATTGGCCTCACCAAATCTTTTCATGGGTATTAATCTCTTCAATAAATCGCCCATATCTGGTCTTACCGTAAGTAATTGGTCTAATAAGGCAGAATGTGTGTAACCAGGGCAAACCGCGTTAATACGAATATTTTTACTGCCATATTCCAAAGCTGCTGACTTTGTCATACCAACCACAGCAAATTTGCTAGCACTGTAGGATAAATTGTTTCCTGACGCTTTTAGACCTGCTAAAGAAGCTACATTAACAATGGTGCCATGACCTTGCTTTATCATTTGTTTTAATGCAGCCTGCATACAGTAAAAAACACCTGTTTGATTAACGGCAATGACATTATGCCAATCGTCATGGGTATGCTCAGCGGTTTTCAATTGGTGCTTGCCACCAATACCGGCATTATTAACAATGACATCTACACGGTCATATTTTGAGACTGTTTGCGCTATTAGGGCTTCAACCTCTTCAAATTTTGTAACATCAGTTTTTGTGGCAGATGCAACACCACCATTTTTTTCAATTTCAGCAGCTACTTTTTCTGCATTGCTCAGGTTGATATCTGACGCCACGACGGTTGCGTTTCGTTCGCCTAAAAGTTTGGCTGCAGCTGCACCTATACCGCTTCCGGCACCTGTTATTATGACTACTTTATCTTTTAAATTCATCTATTTTGTTTTATTCTTAGTTTCTCTAAGCTCTTCTAATTTTGATTCTGGTATTCTAGTCACATTGAATTAACCTTGAATCTAATAAGGCTTGGTCTCTTAAATGTGAAGGATATCCCTCTGCTTTTACCATCCCTAAAAAGTCAGCTACGGTGTTATATTTTATCAACAATATTTTGTCCCATAGATTTTCATCTGCTGGTCCAATTAATGTTCGTTGAGGTTTTCCCATATAAAGAATTTCAGCATTTGCTTTTTGAAAGAACGGCATAGCCGCTTTCATGTAGTTTTTATATGATTCAGCTCCTGTTAATCCAGTTTCTATAACGGTTTCTTTAAATTTCAAAAGGTTAAGCATCACCACGGGCTTGTCCATAGGTAATTGCGCAAATGCCTTTAATTGCTCCGTGTTAATTTCTGTATGTGATTTTTCTTCCAAATGCTTAAAATAAATTGTCTATCTGTTTTTTTTGTATCGCTTCCCAAGCAGTCTTGCAACATAGTTCAGCGGCCTTGTTCAATTGGGCAAATTTTGGGTCGCTTGTATGCCCATGCTTATATCGATAATAAATTTGTTGTGCGATTACTGCTATTTTGAATAATCCGTAGGCATAATAAAATACTAGATTATCTATGTTTCGACCACTTTTGGCAGCATATTGTTGCACAATTTCAGACCGTAGCGGGTTGCCCTTCATTACTGTTGGTGATTGTAAACCTTTTTTCATAAAATCTGGATCTGCTGCTGTAGTCCAGTATCCTAAAGAAGTGCCTAAATCCATTAAGGGATCACCTAGCGTGCACATTTCCCAATCTAGAATAGCTATTATTTCTTTCCAGCTATTATCCTTAAAAACCACATTGTCATATTTAAAATCATTGTGTATTAGAGTGTGGTCGTAGCTTTTAGGTTGATTTTCTGACATCCATTTCATTACCTTCTCTGCGGTAGGTACATCATCTGTTGCGGCAGCCAAATATTGCTTGCTCCAATTCCTTACTTGTCGTTCGACATAACCATCTGGGCGTCCTAAATTTTCAAGTCCTGCTGCTTTGTAATCTATTGCATGAAAGGCAACAAAAGTATCTAGCCAAGTATTAGAGATTGTTTTAAAATCATTTTCAGGAATCTGTCTTTTATGTGCTTCTTTAGCGGTCAAAATAATCCCTTCTACTTTACTCATAATATAAAAAGGAGCATCTATAATATCAGTATTTTCTGTATACGTGTACGCTTTCGGAGTTTTGTCAAAAACGGAATTTAAGTTTGAAATTACTTTGTATTCACGGCTCATATCGTGCCCGCGTTTTGGAGCAGCGAAAGGTGGTCGTCGTAAAACGTATTCTTTATTTTCAATATTCAGTAAGTAGGTAAGGTTTGAAAAGCCATTGGCAAATTGCTCAACTTGAAGTTGACTTTCGACATCAGCAATTAAATTGTTCTCAAGAAGAAATTTCTTGAGATTTATCTGATTTAATTCTTCACCTTCTCTGACTGGTTTTATATTCATATGTTATTTTCTTTCCCAAATAGGAGGGATGCTTTTGAAATTGATTGATGTTTCTATGGCTTACCTGTTTTACGATGTCGATATTGGTAAACCGCGATATTTTGGTTGTTGAACTTCTTACTTTATTTGGCGTATTTCTTAATAACATTCTTGCCTAACTGACTCATGTGAACCTCATCTGGACCGTCTGCTAATCTCAATGTTCTCGCAGCTGCATAAAAGTGAGCTAATGGTGTATCGTCGCTTACGCCCATACCGCCTAAAATCTGAATGGCTCTATCTATTACGCTCAAAGCCATTTTTGGTGTAACAATTTTTATCATCGCAATCAAATCTTTTGCTTCTTTGTTACCTAGCCTGTCCATCTTATCGGCAGCAGATAATACCAGCAAACGTGTTTGCTCAATTTCACAAGCTGAACTTGCAATATCTTGTCGTACACTACTAAACGTATCTAAAGTTCTACCAAAAGGCTTACGTTTAGTAGTGCGTTCTGCCATGATTTCTAGCGATCGTTGTGCCATGCCTATTAGACGCATGCAATGATGAATTCTACCCGGTCCCAATCGTCCTTGGGCTATTGCAAAACCTTGACCTTCACCCATTAATAAATTTTCTTTTGGAACCCGAACGTTCTCTAGTAAAATTTCTGCATGCCCTTCGGGAGAATCAGTATAGCCAAAAACGGGTAAGTGTCTTATGATTTTTAGCCCCGGAGTATCCATAGGTACTAAAATCATACTTTGTTGAGCATGTCTTGGAGCATCAAAATCTGTTTTCCCCATTACAATGCTAATCTTGCAATTTGGATCCATAGCACCAGATGACCACCATTTTTTACCATTAATGACATACTCATCACCATCAGCAACTATAGATGTTTCAATATTAGTAGCATCTGAAGAAGCAACATCTGGTTCAGTCATTAAAAAAGCAGAACGTATTTCGCCATTCAATAATGGTTTCAACCACTTGTCTTGCTGTTCTGGAGTACCGTATTTTGCTATTACTTCCATATTACCTGTATCAGGAGCATTACAATTAAAAATTTCGGGAGCCCATATAATACGACCCATTATTTCAGCCAAGGGAGCATATTCTAAATTGGTTAATCCCGGGCTTAAATCGCCATAAGACTTTGGAAGAAAAAGATTCCATAGACCGGCGTCTTTAGCCTTTTTTTTCAAACCTTCTAATCCTGGCCATTTTTTCCAGGCATTATTAGGGTTGTGATGAAAAGAATCTACCTCGACCTCTATTGGGTTGATGTGTTCTTCCACAAAAGCTTGTACTTTTTGTTGTAATGCGATTGCTTTGTCACTATGTTCGAAATTCATTAGCTTTTTCTTTAATCAACTTAATACTTAATACTAATACTTTGTACTGATTACTTTCCTTAACCTGAGATTAAATATCCTCCATCAACAGTATAGACACCGCCTGTCATATAAGATCCTGCATCTGAAGCTAGAAGCATTACTATACCTGCTAATTCATCGGGTTCGGCTATTCTTTTCAATGGCACTACACCTGTATAACCTGCTACCATTTTTTCGTTGGACCACAGTGCTTGACTAAGCTTTGTTTTAACAAGACCAGGGCAAACTGCATTAGAACGAATACCATGTCTTCCCCATTCTTTTGCCTGATTTTTAGATAGCATTATTAAAGCTGATTTTGTAACGCTATATAAGCCAAGTTTAAAACCTGGGTGAATACCTTCTACAGACGAAATATTAATGATGCTACCGCCGCCTTGTGCTTTCATATGTGGGTGAGCTAAGTTTGAAAGTAACCAAGGCGCTTTAACATTTACATTCATTATTTTATCGAAAACTTCTTCATCAGAAGCTTCTAACGGACCGTAATATGGATTGATAGCAGCGTTGTTTACTAAAATATCTATTCTTCCATATTCCTCAATGGTTTTGGCTATTAATGCTTCGCGTTGGTCTGCTTCGCCAATGTGACATGCAATACCGATTGCTTCAAAACCAGCTTCTTGCATTTCTTTAGCAATAGCGTCAACAGCGTCTTGTTTTCTACTGCTGATGACTACTTTAGCTCCATTTTCTGCTAGGCCTTTAGCTATAGAGAGTCCTATTCCTTTACTAGAACCTGTTATTACGGCTACTTTTCCAGTAAGATCAAATCTTTGTTTTATACTCATTTTTCGTTGTTAGTTGATAGAATTTATGTCATACTGAAAAATATTAATCAGTCTTATTTTTGGACTATACCCAGTATGACATTTTAGAATCTAGTATTTTAATTATACAAAAACTTCCTTATCGGTACCTATAGTCAAGGCTGTCTTATTGTCAATTAAAATTTCTGCTAATCCTGTAGTTTTTGGCAATTCATACTTGAAGTAGAATTGCATTGTATGTATTTTACTTTCGTAGAATTCAGCACTGTTTTCTTTATTGCCAGTTACAAGGGCATTTTGTGCTTCTCTAGCTAAGTCTAACCATAACCATCCCATTAAAATGTTACTGAAAAATTCCATAAATGGGGTCGCATCTGCTAAGAAACGTTGGTAATCACCCTTCATGGCAAAGCCCATTAATGATTTCAATACATATTGCGTTAACTCTAATTTGGCAGCAAGTTTTTTTGCATATGGGGCTAATGAATCATGTGCCATGCTAGCCTGAATTGAGTTACTTATTTCTACTGATAATAGTTTTAACGCTTCGCCATTATTCATGGTTACCTTTCTGCCTAATAAATCTTGAGATTGTATACCCGTGGTACCTTCATAAAGCGCAAAAATTCGAATATCTCTTAGGTATTGTTGCAAAACGTAATCAGAACAAAAGCCATATCCGCCTAAAACTTGTACCCCATTGTCAACAGATGTTTTGCCCATTTCTGATGGGTATGTTTTTACAACGGGAGTCATTATTTCTAATAATAATCTATATTTTTCTCGTTCTTCTGCAGTTGCACTTGCAAGAGAAAGGTCATGGTATTTTGCCGTTAAAAAAATCAGGCTTAACGAACCTTCAGAAATTGCTTTTTGAAGCAATAACATTCTTCTAACATCTGGGTGGTTAATGATTAATGTTTGTTCTTGATTAGCATCTTTTTTACCTGTGCTTGTAAGCTTACGTCCTTGAGGTCTTTCATTCGCATAATTTAATGAAGCATGATAAGCAGCTGTAGCAATTGCTGCAGCACCTCTACCAACACCAATTCTTGCTCCGTTCATCATTAAGAACATATATTTTAAACCTTGTTGTGGCTCACCGACTAACCAACCTTTGCAATCTTCTTTGTCACCGAAAAAGAGGTGTGTTGTACAATACCCCCGTTGACCCATTTTTTGAAAATCTGCAACTGTAGTAACATCATTTGGGGTTAACCCACCGTCTGAAGTTGGTCTCTTTTTTGGTACTACAAAGAGAGAAATCCCTTTTGTACCTGCAGGAGCTCCTTTTATTCGAGCTAATACTAAATGCACAATGTTCTCTGCACCTTGGTAATCTCCTCCTGAAATAAATATTTTTTGTCCGTTTATTTTATATGAATCGCCATCTGGTGTAGCAGAGGTGACAATATCAGATAAAGAACTACCTGCTTGTGGTTCTGTTAAGCACATTGTACCGCCCCAAGTACCTTCTAACATTTTTGGTACATAGGTTTCGTTAAGTTCTTTATTACCAAAATGTGTTATTAATTCTGCAGAACCTACGGTTAAACCAACATAGCCAGGTAAGTAATTGTTAGCAGCTTCTTGTATAAAAGCAGAAGCATTCAATACCATTTGAGGCAGTTGCATACCACCATCTTCATATGAAAAAGATCCAGAAATAAAACCCATTTCACCAGCGGCTTTCATGTATTTGTTTACCTGCGGATGTACTACAATTTCACCATCTTTAAAATGTGCCGGTTGTTCATCCATCTCTCTGAAATAAGGAAATAATTCTTTGTCAGAGAAATCCTTAACAGAATTTAAAAGCATTTCTATAGAGTCTTTATCATACTCGGCATAACGTTCTTGCTCAAGTACATCTTGTACACTATGTACTTTGTATAATAAAAATTTAAGGGTTTCTAAGTCTACATATTGGTTTGCCATATCGAATTTTATCTTTGAAATTATCGTACGACAATTTAGAATTATTTCATACGAAACTGATTAAACCAGTTTAATAAAATAATAATATAAGGTTAAAATTTTACGATTATGATAATTTAAGAGGTATAAAGCAGATTAAAAATATGTAGTTGTTAATTATTTAACTCTGTTGCGATATGCTTATACGCTTTCTGATTTTTGAAAGTCCGACTGGGGTTAGTCCTAAATATGAGGCAATTAAATACTGTGGTACTCTTTGAAGTAAATCTGGGCGTTTTTCTAGAAGACGTAGATAACGTTCTTCGTTTGTTCTATTGCTTAATCTTTCGACCCGAGTAAAAATTTTCATAAAAGCCTCTTGCATTGAAAGGCGGCCAAAACGCTCTAATTGATGCGATTTTTTGAATGAATTTTCGCCATCAGATTTTGATATGGCATACACAATAGTATTTTCAGAAGCTTTTAAATAATAGTCAGAAGGTGTTTCTTTTACATAGGCAGGTAAATCTGTAAAGAAGATATCTTCTGTATAGAATTCAAGCACTTTTTGCTCACCCTCTTCCAATTTATAATAGTAAATACAGCCTTTTGCAACGTAGTAAAAGTGCTCTACCATTTGCCCAGGAGAAATTAAGGTATCACCCTTCTTAACATCAATTCTTTTATAATAGCCTAACCAATGGTTTAAAAGATCTTCGTCAACCTCTGTATATGAAAGAATTTTATTTTTAAGGTTCTTTAAATAATCTTTGGAAACAGTTGAAGTCATTTATTTATAAAATCTTTTTGGGACTCTATAAATATAGGCATTTTGTTCAATTAAGAAGCTGCTTTATAGAGGCTCTCAAAATAAAATTTTTATTCATCAAGCCTTATAATTGAACCTATTTCAAGTTTTACTTTGGTTCATAATATCAACATTTACCTTTTTTTAAAAACTATTCTTATTTTTTATTTCCACCAAAATTATAGGTTAATTTAGCAATTACCCTTCTGCCAATAGAAGGCATATTAACCAAAGCTCTGTATTCATTGTCAAATAAATTTTGAGCCGATACATCTACCGCCAAACCGTTATTAAATACGTAGCCAATACCGGCATCTACTAAGTTTTTTTCTTGTACTTCACCAGAAAACTGTCCGGCACTTGCAGTAAAGGCATCATCATGTTGAAAAGATACGTTAGCTCTAATCCCTTTTTCTTCTCCATAATTTGCTCCTAATCTATATTTATTTGCAGGTGAATTTAAAAAGGTAGTAAATGGAGCGCTGCCATCGCCTTGTTCTCTTTCAAACTCAGAAGCGTTAACCCAAGAATAGTTACCGAAGAATGTTAACTTATCCGATGCAAAATATTGAAGACCTAAATCTGCGCCATATCTTGTGTAAGGAGCATCAAAAACTCTGTAACCTGCAGCAACATGTAGGATTCCGTCATCTTGTGGCACTCTATTAGTTTCAACACTGCCTGTTCCATAAAAATTGGGAATCAGGGCAGCAGTACCTGCATAGGCTTGCGAGACTAAGCTTATAGCAGCTTCTTGAGGTAAACCAGCTTCTACTAATGCGCCTATTAATTCTCCTGTTTTAGCTAAAAAAGGATCTTGACTAAAACCATTTAAACCTATTAACGGAGCAATTGCTGTAAAGTCAAAACCGCCTCTTTCTGTAATAGCATACAAATCAAGAGAAGCAGAAAATTTATCACCTATAATCCCTTTATAACCAACTTCATAAGTCTTAGATGTTGCTATTACCCCACGTACTGTATTGGTTAAATTATTATTAGGTGCACCACCTTCCAATGCGTTAATTCCAAGAAATGTTCCGTTGTTTCCGGTAGGGCTATTTGCCAACACGTCTTGAATATCATCAATAAAATTTTCTAAACCATTGGCTTGCATAGCTGCAATTAAGGAGCCTGATGCGAATTGATGAACAAACTCATTACTAAGACCGCCTGTGCCTAATAATTCTTTAGGTAATTCTTGCGGAAGAGCACCAGCAAGAGGCGTTAGTGCTTCAATAGGAATACCAGTCGCCGCACTTATTCCAGCAGCTGTTATATTATGATTTAGAAATTCGATACTTGTTGCATTATCAAATGAATGAATGTCATTTGACCCGGCTAACCAAAAATCAAAAAAGCCTGGAACAGGGGAATTAACAGGGAAATCGTAATTCCATTCGGACGCAGAAGGAGAGAAACTAGCATTATTAAAAGAAGCTCTAAACGTATGTTTTGGACTTGCCTTATAAACTAATGCAATTCTAGGAGCGATGGCCGTTTCGTCAGGAATATTAAATTTATCAAAACGTCCTGCCAAAACTAAATCTAACTTTTTTGCCAATTCAAATTTACCCTGTGCATAGATACCGAATACATTATAATCATCATCGTTTTCATTTCTACCATGCACTAATCCTTCGGTATCTGTTTTAGTAAGACGGTAATCTGACCCAACCGTAAAATTTGAATTTAAAAAATCAGGAATATCAAAGTTATATTGCAATTGCCCTTCGTATTGTTTTATAGCTGTGGGAGTTCTATTACCTGTTTGATATAAAAATATAGGTCTGTCTTCAGGACCAAAATTCGTGTGAGTTGTATAAAATTGAGCAAACAACCCACCTTTTTGCATTCTTGCTTGTCCCCAAACTTCTTGCGGTTGTGATAAACCCTCCCCTAAATCATTATAAAACACAGAAGAAGCTTGATTTAACCCACCTGCTACAATTATACTTAAATCATCTTGCGGACGGAATTCTAATGTTATATCTGAACCCATATTCCAATAATAATCTTGCATCACATTTCCATCTGCTCTAGGAGTCAATTCTAGTAAAGTTCTGCCTGGCACTCTATTATCTACTACACCTTCAGCAGTTAGGGCAGGTTGTATAATAGTAGATTGAAACTTATCAATTTGTCTTGTAAAAGTGCCATCAGCTGCAGTTGTGCCTTCAGAACCATCAAGTGTAAATTCATCACCTCTATTGTATTGAAGATTTATTTTGAAACCGAATTTATCGGAAACTTTAGTCGCATGTCTTAAAGCAGCGCCATATGTATTTAATTCACCACCATAAACTTGAAGTGTAGTTCCGGGGTGGTCTATTGCACCTTTGGTAATAAAATGTATAACACCAGAAGTTACACCAGGACCGTAAAGTGCAGAACCCGCACCTCTTACTACCTCAATTCTTTCCAAATCAATATTGCTAAGACCTGATTTATCTGATTGAAATGTATTATTTCCTGGAGCCACCAGACTTCTATAATCTTTAATAGGGAAAACTCTTGTACTAAAGGTACTAGCAGCTGCTCTCATTTCAAAATTCATTCTAGAGCCAGATTGCTGTTGAACAGTAACACCTGGTACATTTACCAAATTTCTGGCGGCATCAATCTGTGGGGAGCCCACTAATTTTTTAGCGGACAGTACAGTTACTGAAGCAGGAGCTTCTTGTACCTTTTCTCTCCTTCTTGAGGCGGATATGACCACTTCATCTATTATAAAAGCACTTTCTTTTAGGCTATACTTTAGGTTAGAGCTAGCACTGGTTACCGGTATTATTTTAGCAGCATAACCAGAATAGCTAATAGATAAATTCCAAGGAAGCGGTTCATTACTAGTAATGGTGAATTTACCATCAAAATCTGTACTAGCACCAGTATTGGTTCCTTGTATTATTACATTGGCACCAACTAAAGGGTCGCCAATTTCTTCATCTGTAATTACTCCAGAAATAGTGGTTTGTGCTGTAAGAGCGACTGTTGATAGCACAAAAATTGCCAATGTCGCTAAGAATAATTTTTTCATTTTGGTTGATCGGTTTAATGTTCGCCCTAATATATAGATATTATTAAATAATTAAATTAAACTAGTTTAATAAATTAAATTAATAATTTTAATACTAAATATTTATGAATATGATAATTTATATGTGTTTTTATTGATTAAAATTTAAATCACAAATACTCAATTTCTTCTGTATAATCACTATGAATAATTAGTTTTTGACATCTTTCAATCGTATATGACTACTTAAAATAGTTCTATTGATATGTGTTTTTAAAAGTACTGGTATAAGGTTAACGTAAGCTCAAATCAATGCTATAACTATTAAGTCGATATTAAGTATGCTGTTATTGAATAGTAATTGGTAACCGAAAATGTACACAGCGAGATGTTGTACTTTTGTAATCAAATCAGTAGTTCTAGAAATGATTGTAAAAGTTATTCTTAACTTTTACTATATTTTTTACGGTGTAATTCTGATAAAGTATAATCTAGATTATGACATTCTTTTAAAAAGTGATAAAAGTTTTTTTTCCTTAAATGATTAAGTAATACTGTTTTGTTGTCAATTATAAACTAGCTGGGCAATCGATATTTAAATAAGGTGAAGCTTAGGTTGAAATTAAAGGTTATTTCTAATGTAAAACCTCGTGGGTTCGCCACGAGGTTGTTTATATATAAAATTTGTAATGGTTGTATTAATTACAATATTTGATGTGATTGTTATACCACTTCAAAAAGTCCTGCAGCGCCCATTCCGCCTCCAACACACATGGTCGATACTACATATTTAGCGCCGCGTCTTTTTCCTTCTATCAATGCATGTGCTACCATTCTTGATCCAGACATGCCATACGGGTGACCAATAGAAATGGCCCCACCATTAACATTCATTAATTCATTCGGTATACCTAAACGCTCTTGACAATATAGTACTTGAACGGCAAAAGCCTCGTTAAGTTCCCAAAGACCAATGTCACTCATTTTTAAGCCATTTGCCTTTAATAATTTTGGTATTGCATAAACAGGACCAATTCCCATTTCATCAGGTTCACAACCGGCAACGGCAATACCGCGATATATACCTAATGGTGAAACACCACGTTGTTCTGCTAATTTAGAATCCATTAAAACACAGGCAGAAGCACCGTCAGACATTTGGCTAGCATTACCCGCAGTTATTGTTCCACCTTCATTTACTAAACGTAAACTCGCCAAACCTTCAGCCGTAGTTTCGGGTCTATTGCCTTCATCTTTGTTTAAATATGCAGGGTGAAACCTCATTTCTTTAGTTTCCTTGTCTACGATTGCTTTAATCGTTTCAATTGGTATAAGCTCATCATCAAATTTTCCTGCTTCTTGAGCAGCTGCAGTTCGCATTTGAGATTGAAGAGCATATGCATCTTGCGCTTCACGGCTTATATTATAGCGCTTAGCAACAACTTCTGCAGTTTGCAGCATTGGCATATAAACATCTTTATGAACAAATTTTAATTTTTTATCTACCATATGAAATGTATTCATATGTTCGTTTTGAACCATAGAAATAGATTCCACTCCGCCGCCTATTGCAACACTCATTCCGTCATACAAAATTTGTTTAGCAGCGGTCGCAATCGCCATCATACCTGAAGAACATTGGCGATCAACTGTCATACCAGAGACTGTTACGGGTAAACCACCTGCAAGAGCAGCCATTCGTCCAATATTCATACCTGAAGATCCTTGAGGTAGAGCACAACCCATAATTACATCATCTATTTCTGATGGATCTACCCCAGAACGTTTAACAGCTTCGTATATAGCCCAACCTGCCATTGTAGGTGTTTGGGTGGCATTCATAGCCCCTTTATATGCTCTCCCTATAGGAGTTCTAGCTGTTGATACAATTACTGCGTCTTTCATTTTTTATGTATTATAAATTAGTTTTTTAGATGTTTGATTACAGATTATATGGTAAGCTGAATTGACAATCTTTTTATATTGATAAGAGATTTTAAAACGAAACGAGCTTACTCCTTTTTTAAAATTAGATTTTATGTATTAATAACAATGGTAGAAAAAGCTTTGTGAATAATCAATATTTTAACAAAATTTCAGTGATTTAATATAATAGTTTAATGGAATTCACCTTTTTCATAATTAGCTTATTTCCTTTAGAATTGAATTTTTATTTACATCATATGTTATAATGGTATAGTATGTTCCATTATTATATAAATGAAATCAAGTGTTTAGTTATGGAAATTTCAAAAATCACAGGTGTTTTTGTTTATCAATTTGTTAAAAGTGAATAGCAGTAACCACGCACTTTTAGTTTTTTTATACTTAAATTGTTCCCCTTACAACTAGTTATTTTACATGCAGACAATTAAAGAATTAATAGAGTTGATAACTCTGAAAAAAATAGATGATACTACCTTTGAAGGGCAAAATTATCAAGCGCCCTGGGGAAGGGTTTTTGGAGGGCAAGTGCTAGCACAAGCTTTGCATGCAGCTTATCAAACGGTTCCAGTAGATCGCATAGCCCATTCCTTGCATGGGTATTTTATTTTAGGCGGAGACTTAAGATATCCTATCCGTTATGAGGTAGATACAATTAGAAATGGAGGTAGTTTTACTACGAGAAGAGTAGTGGCGAAACAAAATGGAGTAGCTATTTTTAATATGGCGGCATCTTTTCAGGTAAAAGCTGACGGAGTCAACCATCAGTTTCCAATGCCTAATTTAATTCCACCAGAGAAGTTAACTACAAGTTTAGAACAAGTTGAAGAGATAAAAGAACTGCATCCTACGGCATATAAAAGACTTAAAGCAATACAGCCTAAAGTGTTTGAATTTAAACCGGTAGAAAAATTTACAACACAGTTGGTAGAGAATGGATCTCCTTTTTTTAATACTTGGCTCAAAACATCTGATACTGCTGAAATTAATTTACCAATGCAGCAACAATTATTAGCTTATGCTTCTGATTATAACTTACTAACAACCGCCACTTTACCGCATAGAGAGCAATTGAATAAGGGTGAGACGTTTTATGCTAGTTTAGACCATGCCATTTGGTTTCATAGAGAATTTGATATTACAAAATGGTTGTTGTATAGTATGGACAGCCCTAGTGCATCTAATTCTCGCGGATTTGCAAGAGGTAGTGTTTACGATAGAAAAGGGGTTTTAGTTGCTTCGGTCGCGCAAGAAGGGTTAATGAGGCAAAATGTATAATTACAATGCGGTTTGTAGTTTAAAATTTTGAGTTTTTTAAAATATGATTTTTATATGTATCAAGTCTTTTTAAAATCAATTGAAACAAAGTTCTAAGAAAGCTCATTTATCATAGATGATTTTTAAGTGTACAGTTTAACATAACATTAGAGCTAGATTCTTATTTGGGTATAACAAAAGGATATGCAATATGTGATTTTATAGGGTAACTACTTGAATTATTTATGTAAGTATAACCACTAGATCGTAATTTCATAAGCATTGAACTTCGCATTTATATGATGTATGCTTGGTGAGAATTTATAGTAGTATAACGATGTGAATGTTGCAGTAATAGAATTAAAGTAAAAATATGAGTACTGAATTATTTAATTTAAAGGGAAAGATTGCTCTAGTAACCGGCAGTACGCATGGTCTTGGTATGGCAATGGCAAAGGGACTAGGTTTGGCGGGAGCAAGATTGATTGTTAACGGGAATTCATCGCAATCTAAAATTGATGATGCAGTAGCATTTTATAAGTCGTTGGGTATTGATGCTTACGGATTTAAATTTAATGTTACCGAAGAGGCTGCTGTAATAAAAGCTGTAAACGATATTCAGGTCACGGTTGGTGCTATTGATATTTTAGTAAACAATGCGGGAATTATAAAAAGAACACCTTTAGAAGATATGGAGGTTGAAGACTTCAAAGAGGTAATCAATGTTGATTTGGTGAGTCCGTTTATTGTATCTAAACATGTGGTGAAAACCATGATAGCAAGAAAACAGGGTAAAATAATCAATATTTGCTCAATGATGAGTGAGCTAGGTAGAAATACTGTTGGTGCTTATGCCGCTGCAAAAGGCGGATTAAAAATGCTGACACAAAATATGGCAACGGAATGGGCAAAGCATAATATACAAGTAAACGGTATAGGACCGGGCTATTTTGCAACAAGTCAGACCGCACCAATACGAGTTGATGGACACCCATTTAATGAGTTTATTTTAAATAGAACGCCAGCTGCAAAATGGGGAGACCCAGATGATTTAGCAGGGGCAGCTATATTTTTATCATCTAAGGCTAGTGATTTTGTAAACGGACATATTTTATATGTAGATGGTGGCATTTTAGCAACTATAGGCAAACCAAGTAACGAAAATTAAAATTATATTTTTTGGAGATATTCGAAGACAACTTTAATTTAAAAAGTAAAGCAAGATTACGTTAATTATAAAATTTAGATTCATTTTTCTTAGAATACTATGTTCTAATGCACCTAAAGACAATTTTTTATCTCCAATTTTAATAAAATCCGTAGCCCAAGGTTTGTCAATATCTTTAATGCTCTTAGTTGGGTAATTTCTTAAAATTAAAGCTATCGTATGTGCATTATATAAATTAATTTAATAAGCCAATTGTTCTTTAACAGACCAACTATCTATAAGCACTTGATTTGATAAGCTGTTTAAATAGGTGTGCCAAAGGCTAATTTGCAAGATTCTTTATCATAAAAATCTAGAATTAAGATTGTTGCAGAATTAGCTGGTTTTATCACAAATATGCAAAATAAACTTTTAGTTAATAGCGATGAATATGCACAAACAGTAAATATGTCTTAAATAATAGCAGGCTTGCGATATGAATACAAAGCGAAAAACATATTCTTTACCATCGCGTTTTATAATCCTTTAAAAAGTTGATTTGCTGACTGTTATCTTTTTCAAAAAGATTAAGGTCTTCAAATATACTTTTAAGGTTTAGATACGGCACCTATACTTGGATATTCCAAGTAGAACAATTATGATAAACCAAAAGAATTCTGTTATACAATTATCTTTAATTTACCACCAATAGCAGCAGTGTTTATGCTCCAGGTTATCTTATATGTTAAATTCTTTGCTTGTTGTTCATGGGTTAAAAGAAAGTCTTATAATTGGTTTGAATTTGCTTATTAAATAGGTCACTATTTACATGAATAAAAAACCTTACGTATTAAATTTGTAAATGAGAATTATGACTAAAGTTAAAAATAACAGGTTATTATCTATTGATGTATTAAGAGGCTTTGATATGTTAATGATAATATTTGCAGATCGTTTTTTTATCGAGTTACACGAAGGTTCACAAAATAAATTTACAGAGGTTTTAGCTACACAATTTAATCATCCAGAATGGTTTGGTTTTCGTTTGTATGATATAGTAATGCCACTTTTTTTATTCTTGGTTGGTGTGGTTATTCCTTTTTCTTTAGAAAGGCGAGTTCAAGAAACGGGTAACGCCTCTTCACTATATAAACATTTTATTAAGCGCTTTATAATATTATTTATTTTGGGGTGGGTAGTACAAGGAAACCTATTACATTTAAATATAGAAAATTTTAAAATTTATAGTAATACACTACAAGCAATAGCGGTTGGTTATTTGTTTACTTGTATTGCTTATATGCATTTAAATAAAAAAGGCAGATATTTAATTTTTACAATTTGTCTTATTCTCTACACACTTATATTAGAGTTTTCAAATATACCAGGAGCTGGTAACAGTGAGTTGTTACCTGATAAAAACATTGCTATTTATATAGATAGGTTAGTTTTTGGAAGGTTTGACGATGGTTACCAATATACATGGTTGTTAAGTGGATTAGGTTTTATTGCAACTACTTTATCTGGTGTATTTGCAGGAGAATTATTAAAATCTCAACTACCAAGAAAAAAAGTAGCGTACAGCCTTGTTTTAATTGGTGTTTTAGGGATTATATTGGGGTTAATTTTAAATTTTTGGCACCCAATTGTAAAGAAATTATGGAACAGTTCTTTTGTTCTGACTTCTTCAGGTATTTGTTTTTTGCTCCTTGCTACTTTTTACTGGGTTATTGATGTCAAAGGTTATGTAAAATGGGGCAAACCTTTAAAAATAATAGGCATTAATGCTATTACAGCTTATGTACTTTCTCATGTAATAAATTTTCCTGCCATTGCTGATCAATTGTTATTTGGTTTAAAACAATATACAGGACCGTTTTATGAAACCATTATAGTTACTGGAGGTTTTTTAATTCTCTACGCATTACTTTGGTACATGAATAAGAATAAAACATATATAAAAATTTAAATCCTTTATAAATAATTGTCCTGTGTATAAACAGTTTATTTCTTATATAGATATTCATAATATAATTATGTTATAAAAAAAATATTTAAAATTTTTATATACACTTAATACCTTAAAAAATTATAACATTCTTCCTAAATATGAAAAAACAAATCATTTACCTGTATATTCTCGTTCTAAGCTGTTTTTCTTGTATAGACAGGGAGCCAGCTTTAGTTGAAGTGTTTTATGAAACTGATAATGATGAATTTATAAATCCGGAGAGAGGTTTTTATAGACCTTTTGGAACTTCAGCGAGTAATTTTGTGCCGTTAGAGGAAAAAATTTTACTTAATTTAAGAAATCCTAACCCGGCAGCTGGTGGTTTTTCTGTAGGGAGTTCACTTACCTATAGGTCTTATCAATTAGATCTTTTTAAAGACAAACCCATATCTCATGAAATGTTAATTGCAATTCAAAAAGATATGGACATAATACGTAAGGTAGGTAATAAACTAGTTTTGCGCTTTTCTTATAGCAATTCTTGTTGTGAGCCTCCTTTTAAAGATGCACCTAAAAATATTATTTTAGAACATTTAAATCAATTAAAATCTATTTTAGAGAAGAATAAAGATGTTATTTCAGTAGTTCAAATGGGATTGATTGGTCCGTGGGGAGAGCAATTTTATTCTGATTTTTTTGGAGATTTAGAACATGGTCCCGTAACTGATCAAAATTGGTTAGACCGTAATGAGGTTATAGATAAACTATTAGAGGTTGTCCCGGTATCTAGAATGGTTCAAGTGCGTGCACCGTATTATAAATTACGAGCAATGGATGGCGTAAAAGCACATCCGGAAAAGACTAATCCGTTAACTATAGATAATGCTTTTAACGGCAGTAAAATAGCAAGGCTTGCGCATCATAACGATTGTATTTTAGCAAATTATGATGATTATTGGACTTACAATTCCTTTCATGAATGGCCAGCGGTAAGTGATACATTAAACTTGAAAAAGTATGTGGCTGAAGAAACCAAATTTCTTGTTTTTGGTGGAGAAACTTGTCCTGGAGGAGATAATGGTGAAGATGTATATAGCCCATATAACGATTGCGATGCTGAAGGTGGCGGTGCTCAAACTTATTTAAAACGCTTTCATACTTCTTTTTTAAATACAGCATGGTCTGGAGCGGTAAATGGAGATTGGACAAATAAATGTATCGATGAAATAAAAAGAAATTTAGGATACAGATTTGTAATTAAAAGAGGAATGTTTCCTAAAGAAATAAATAACGATGAAATAATTAATATCGAATTGGATATTGTTAATGAAGGTTATGCATCAACCTATAATTACAGATTTGCAGAACTAATTCTTAAAAATAAAGAAAATCAAAAAACATTTAAAACTAAAATTGATAGTGATCCTAGATATTGGTTTACAGATGAATTACAAGATATTAAATTAAATATACTTTGGCCAGAAACCTTACCTAATGGAAACTATGAATTATATTTAAATTTAGCAGATCAAGAACCAACAATATATAATCGTCCAGAATATTCCATTCGATTAGCTGGTAAATTAAATGCTAATTCTATATGGGATCCTTCAACGGGTTGGAATTTGTTATATTCTGATATAAAAATTAATTAGTTTATTTGTTTCTATTTAATATTCAAACAAAGCTATACATCACTTACATTTCATTTTTAAAATGGAAAGGTAAAATATACGGTGGGCAGAGGCTTGCATTCTTGATTCAATAATTCGTCTTATCTTGTTTAGAAGCCCAGTTATTAAACACTTCTACAGCTTCTTCCTGTAACATTTGTTTAAAGTGAATTTGTCTCTGGTCCATGCCCACTTCAAGTTCATCATAAATAAATTGGTCATCAAAATCTATAGCTTTTGCATCAGCTTTATCACAACCATAGTACACAGCTTTAGGTCTAGCCCAATAAATAGCACCAAAACACATAGGGCAAGGCTCGCATGAGGTGTATATAATACAATCAGTTAGTTGAAACGTGTTTAATGTTTTACAGGCATCTCTAATAACCACCATTTCTGCATGTGCTGTTGGGTCATTGGTTGAGGTTACTTTATTATGTCCTTCCGCAATAATTTCTCCATCTTTAACTACCACGGCACCAAAAGGTCCTCCGGCGTTCGAGTTCATTCCCTTTGCTGCCATTTCAATGGCTCTTCTCATAAAAAACGCGTGATCTTTCATCATAATTATAAATTCTAATAGTATGTATTCATTATTTGGGGGTGCAAAATTACATCTTTTATGTGCAATTCTTAGTAGTAGTTTTTAGAAAGCGAATGTCCTATTCTAGGTAATTGTTAAAAAAATTATGAAAGATTAGAATATTATTACGACTGAATGTTAAAATCGACCAATTTTTTTAAAAGATTTAGGAGGAATATTAATTACGTTACTTTTCCAATTTGAAGCTCCATAAATTTTATTAAACTGTCGTGTAAAGTAACTCTAATAAATTTAAATTTTCTGCATACTGTTGATAATCAGTAATATTGGTTTTTATTAAAAATAGATATTGAAAGCAATTACGAAATATTGGTTCTTAGAAGGATTTAGCCTTTTTCAAAAATTAGGGATGCCTTCTATGATGAAACTCTGTGATCTTCTAGAAATGGATCATATAGACAAAGGCGGTATCATTGAAATAGGGGCAAGAGATAAAAAATGCATTTTCTTTTTAAAAAATGGATCTGTTAAAATCATGGACTCAGAAAATGACATTGTAAAATACGTCGTTAAAAAGGGGAATATTTTTGGTGAGCTATCTATTTATGATAAGGATAAATCGTCTAAAGAAGTAGCCATTGCTCTAGAAGACGTGGTAATCTGTTATATCGAATCTGACATGATGGAAGGCTTAATGGAAAAGTATAAGTCTTTAAAAAATGGTCTGTTAAAAATATATGGTCTTCGTATCAGAAAATTAGAAACAAGACTGCAAGACCTATTATATAAGGACAGTAAAACAAGAATCTCTGAATTTATAAAAGCTTTTATAGAAGAGTTTGGTGAAATAGAAAATGATAGGGTAGTGGCAAAAAACCTACTTTCCCATAAAGACATTGCCAACTTGACCAATACCTCTAGGCAGACAGTAAATAATGTATTAAGCATAATGCGAAAAGATAATATTATTGATTATGATTCAAAATTTATATCATATTCAAAAAGTGCCTTATAAATTTTTTAAACACACACTAAATAAACCGATTATAATGAAAAAGTTAGCCCATTTTCTCTTAATATTCCATTTAGCGCTATTTGCAACTACCGTTTCTTCTCAGGAAATAGAACGGTCTATTTTTGTTACTGGTAACACATGGGATACTACAAATACTGAGGTTCTCTCTAAAATTTCAAAAGAATCGCAGTTAGCTAAGAAACCTACAGTATTAATAATAGGAAACACTGCACCTAAGACTGAAATTGAAAAGTCATTAGATAAGCAGTTGTCAATCATGTCTAACCTGGGTAATGATGTCATTTTTATATCTGGTAATAAAGAATGGTCAAAAGGCCATAAAGGTGTTTCTGAAATTGAAAAATATATACAAAAAAATAGTAAAGCCAAATTTTCTCCAGATGATGCTGAACCTATTAAGCATCAAGATTTAGGAGAAAACGTAGAATTGATTACGGTAGATTCTCAATGGTTCTTAGAAAACTGGGACAATCATATTTATATAAATGAAGATTCTGAAATTCAGAATAGGAACTTATTTTTTTTAGAATTTGAAAATCGAATTAAAAAAGCACAAGGTAAAATTGTATTTGTTGCATTATATCACCCCATAAAAACAAATAGCAAGCAGGGCTTTTTTAGTAGTATTGGTGGCTTCTCAACTCAAGAGTTTCAAAATAAGCAGTACCGAACGCTTAGAAACAGGTTGAAAACAATGGCTATAGGGGCAGATAATGTTATCTTCTTATCGGGTCAAGGTAAAAATTTGCAATATATTAATGGTAGTGTTCCTCAAATTACAAGTGGTGCTGCTGGGAAATTAGAAGCTGTTAAACATGGTGAACCAGATGATTTTTCTATAGCCAGAAAAGGTTATGTTCGCCTAGATATTACAACTGGCGGTAGTGTAAAGGCAAATTACTATGCTTTAGAAAATGGTTCTTTTAATGAAGTTTTTAAGACTACTGTACTAAAAAGCGAAACTGAAGATTTACAAGTATACAACTTCGATAAAAATCTAGGAGCTAAAAAATCAGCGGCTATTTATACGAAAGAAGCTGCAACAAAAAGCGGATTCTATAAAGCGCTTTGGGGTGATCATTACCGAGAATTCTATGGTAAAGAAGTTAACGCACCAGTAGTTTTCTTAGATACTTTAATGGGAGGTTTAACCCCGTTAAAGCGAGGAGGAGGACAACAATCAAAATCACTTAGATTAGAAGATAAAGAAGGTAAGCAATATGTTATGCGTGCTTTAAAAAAGAGTACCATAAAGTTTCTACAAGCGAATGCTTTTCAAGAAACTTATATTGGCGATGTTTTAGATGGTACAACCGTAGATAAATTTCTAGCCGATTTTTATACGACTTCAAACCCATATACTCCTTTTGCTATTGGTAGCCTTTCTAAAGCAGTGGGTGTTAACCATACCAATCCTATTTTATACTATATTCCTAAACAAGAAACATTAGGGGTTTATAATGATGAGTTTGGTGATGAATTGTACATGATTGAAGAGCATGTGGGCGATACACAGATAGAAGCAGAAAGTTTTGGAAAACCTTTAAAAATATTAAGTACTGCAGATGTTTTACAAGAAATAAATAGATCGGGTAAATCGGTAGTGGATGAGTCTTCTTATATCCGTGCAAGAATATTCGATATGCTTTTGGGAGATTGGGATCGACATGAAGACCAATGGCGCTGGGCACTTTATAAGAATGAAGACGGAACGGAGTATTGTAGCCCGATACCAAGAGACCGTGACCAAGCATTTTCAAAATACGACGGTACTTTAATCAGTTTTCTGACAAGAGTAATACCAGGGCTACGTAAAATGCAAACTTATGATGAAGATCTTAGAAGTGTAAAATGGTTTGCATCATCTCCATATCATTTAGACTTAACTTTTATCCATGCTTCTGGTTGGGAAGAGTGGGAGAAGCAAACCAGTCATATTCAAGATCAGTTATCAGATGCTGATATTGAAAATGCTTTTGAAGCAATTCCTGATGAGATAAAAGGACCAATCATAGATGATATTAAACAGAAATTAAAAGGTAGAAGAGATAATCTTAAAAAAATAACAAAAGCATATTATCTCTATTTGAACAAGTTTCAAGTTGTTACAGGAACACAGAAAGCAGATGATTTTACCATAACTAGATTAGCAGAAGGTAAGACTACGGTAAAAATAGACCGTAAAGATTTAGGTCTTTTAAATCATACATTTTCGAATGACATTACCAAAGAAATTTGGCTATTTGGGTTGGATGGAAAAGATACGTTCACGGTAGAAGGTGAGGGAGACCATCCTATAAAAATTAAAATTGTAGGTGGAAAGAAAAATGACACCTACGACTTTAAAAACACACGAAAGGTAAAACTTTATGATTACAAGGATAAGGAGAATACCATTGTGAATAAAAGATCTAAAAAATGGTTGGTAAATGATTATGAATTAAATAATTACGATCATAAAAAAGTAAAATATAATTTTAATCAGTTGTTACCTATAATAGCATTCAATCCAGATGACGGAGTTAAATTAGGAGTGATTAGTAATCATACTTCATATAGTTTACAACGTAATCCATTTACTTATAAGCATAGTATTAATGCTGCATATTATACCAGTACATCAGGTTTTGATTTGTCGTATAAAGGGGAGTTTTCAAATATTTTTCATAACTGGAATTTTGGTTTAGAAGGTTTATACACAAGTCCTAGTTTTTCAGAAAATTTCTTCGGCTTTGGTAATGAAACGCTTTATGACGCTGATGAGGTGGATTTAGATTTTAATAGAATTAGAATTAGTAAATTTAAAGCAGCAGTGTCATTACAATGGGAAGGTATTAACGGAGGTTCTTTCTATTTTAAACCTTTAATAGAATCTTTTGAGGTTGATAATACAGCCGATCGTTTTGTAGCACAACTACCACAGACTAATACAATTTTTGATAGGCAAACCTATGCAGGCGTAGAAACTGCTTATAATTTCAAAAATAAAAATAGTGCCGCTTTTCCTACCTTGGGGCTAGATGCAGGGCTGACCATAGGTTATAAAACGAATATAGATAATACCGAAGCAGATAATAGTTTTGCGTACATACAACCACAATTAATCATAGATCACAAATTAACTAAAAGCGGTAGTATCGTTTTTGCAACCAAGATTGCAGGTGAAGCATTGATCGGTGATGATTTTGAATTTTACCATGCAGCAACTATTGGCGGTATCAAGAGCTTAAGAGGATTTAGAAATGAAAGATTTACTGGAAAACAATCTTTTTATCAGAATACAGATTTAAGGTTTCCTTTAGGAGGGTTAAGAACCAGCCTTGTACCTTTTAGATTCGGACTTACCGGTAGTTTCGATTATGGTAGGGTTTGGGTTGAAGATGACACTTCAAATAAATGGCATAATTCAGTAGGTGCATCAGCTTGGCTTATAGGAGCTGAAGCTTTTACGGCTAACATAGGATATTTTAATAGTTTAGATGGTGGGCGTGTTGTCTTCGCACTAGGCTTTTCTTTTTAATTAAAAAATTACTACCAATGAAAAAACCAATTGCAATTGCCCAAGTAGACACTTTAGAAAACAAAAAACCAGAACACGCATTAGTCAATGGTTTGGATTTAGTAATCGTAAAATTTGATGATGATATTTCTGTTTTGTATGGTAGATGTCTGCATAGAGGGGCATTAATGTCTGATGGTCATGTAGATGGTCATAACCTTATTTGTGGTGTTCACGGTTGGGATTATAGAGTAGATACCGGTGTTTCTGAATATAATAATGCTGAGGTATTACATAAGTTTACTACTAAAATAGAGGGCGGTAGTCTTTTTGTAGATGAAGAAGAGATAGATGCTTATTTAGTAGATAGTCCGCAACCTTTCAATAGAGATGCGTATTTGGGCGCTTACGCGGATACACACCCTGAAGAAACAGAACCATATACAGGGTATATAAAAGAATTAGCTACCAACGGACTTAAAAATTTAGGGCATCACGGTTTTTCGGCTTCCATGGGTGTAGATAGAAATACGTTACCAAAATGGAGCGATATTCAATTTTTGCCTGCCCAATTGGCAAGTAGACCGTTGCTAGATGAAGATGAGGTGGCTACAAAGGTGGTTATAGGACCAAAGGCTAAAAAGCCTTTACATTTAGATATTCCCCTTTTTGTGAGTGATATGAGTTTTGGTGCTTTGTCACGCGAAGCAAAAATAGCGTTGTCTAAAGGTGCAGAACTGGCAGGTACGGGTATTTGTTCAGGAGAAGGTGGTATGTTGCCTCAAGAGCAAGAAAATAATAGCAAGTATTTTTACGAATTGGCTTCGGCAAAATTCGGCTTTACTTGGGATAAGTTAGATAATGTACAGGCATTTCATTTTAAAGGCGGACAAGGAGCAAAAACAGGTACTGGTGGTCATTTACCAGGTGCTAAAGTAAGTAAGGAAATTGCTGAGGTAAGAGGTTTAAAAGAAGGTGAGACGGCAATTTCACCAGCCACTTTCCCAGATTTTCATGGTGTAGATGACTTCAAATCTTTCGCAGCTCAGGTAAGAGAGCGTACAGGTGGTATACCGATCGGATTCAAAATTGCCGCAAGTCATATAGAAAAAGATATTCAGTTTGCATTAGATGTGGGTGTAGATTATATCATTTTAGATGGTAGAGGTGGGGGAACAGGTTCCGCACCAACTATATTAAGAGATAATATCAATGTACCAACAATTCCTGCTTTGGCAAGAGCAAGAAAATATTTAGATAAAGTTGGTGCTACAGATGTCACCTTGGTAATCACCGGAGGTTTAAGAGTTGCTGAAGATTTTGGTAAAGCCCTTATGTTAGGTGCCGATGCTATTGCCGTATCTAATTCGGCCTTGCAGGCAATTGGCTGTTTAGGTATGCGTGCTTGCGGAAGTAACAACTGCCCTGTGGGTATTGCAACGCAAAAAGAATCATTGCGTAGTAGGTTGATTATTGATTCTTCGGCGAAACAATTGCATAACTATTTTGATGCCACAAATAACCTGATCAAAGTTATTGCGAGAGCTTGCGGTCATGATGATATCTCAAAATTCAATTTTGATGACTTATCTACTTTTAATCATGATATGCATCGTTTAACAGGAATTAATTATGGCGGTGTTAACGCTTAAAAACAATATATAGATGGATAAAATGATGCACTTAGCAGCGCAATATTTAGCAGCTGCAGGAATAAGTTTTGTAGAGAAGAAGGCAGATGATAGTCATACTAATCTTGGATGGTCAATTAAAAAACAACGTCTAGAAACCCACCCATTATCAACAGATGGGGACGTTCTTTCATTAAATTATAATACCTTTTCGTTAGAATGGAATTCCCCTAAGAACAATGCTTCTTTTACGTTAGATGGTAAAACCCATCAACAAATATTAGAATGGCTGATAAGTTCTGCGGATACATTTTTGGGTAAGAAATACACCTATGGTTTTCATTACGAGCTACCATATTCAATTGATGATTCTTTCACCTTTATATTAGATGCATCTAAATTAAAGGAACTTGCCGATTTAAGAAGTTTGACGCAATCTGGTCTAGAAAGAACACTTGAGGTTAATGGTTTGTCATCAGACATTCGTATTTGGCCCCATCATTTTGATTCAGGTGCTTATGTTATTATTTCTGATGATTTATCTATAGGCTTTGGTTTAGCTGTACCTGATACGATGATCAATGAGCACTATTTTTATATCAGCGGATACAAAGGTCATAGCGGTTTAGATACCGCTAAGTTTGATTCTCTTTCATTAGGTGAATGGAAAAACGACGGATTTAAAGGAGCAGTTTTGCCTGTTACAAAAATTGACAAAGAACAAGTGGTACAGTTTTTCACGAAAGCTATCAATACCTATAAAAAGTAAATATGCAAGTAACCAGTCTTTCGTTAGAAGCCTTTAAAGAGATGGATTATTGGGCGGTTGAAAAATACAACCTGTCCATTGAATTGATGATGGAAAATGCGGGGCTTCAACTAGCAAGATTAATCGCTAAAAAGATAACTGAGGCCTCTGTTATCACTATTGGCGTTGGTAATGGAAACAATGGCGGCGGCGGTTTAGTAGCTGCTCGCAGACTTGCTGCTTGGGGGTTTGATGTGAATTTAGATTTGGTAGTTCCTATTACCAAAGACCTACCAAAAGCACAATTAGAAAGAGCGTTGTTGTTTGGAGCTAAAGAAGGTATTCCAGAAACAACGGATATTTGGGTAGATGCCTATTTAGGATTCTCTCAAAGATTACCATTGTCAGAGGCATTTGTAAAAAGTATTGCATTAGCAAACGCATCAGCGGCATTTAGAATATCATTGGACATTCCCGTTGGTATTTCTAAAGATGGTGAATTATCAGGGTTTAAAGCGAACCAGGTAATGACCTTGGCAGCTCCTAAAATTCTTTTAGAAAAATTACCAAACGGAGTAGAAGTATTTATGGCTGATTTGGGAATTCCAAAATCGGTTTATGAGCATTTCAATATTCAAATGCCTGATTTTAAAAAATACCAATTGATAAAAATTAAATAACCAGAAAAAAACCGACCCATGGAAAAGAAAGTAGTGTGGCATAAAGTGTTAGATAATAAAAAGAGATTGGCAGAAGGTCGTGTAATGACTGTTACTGCTGCTCATAAAGGTATTTGTTTAACACATTTTAAAGGCAAATTTTCTGCTCTAGATAATAAGTGTCCACACCAAGGTGGTCCTTTAGGCGAAGGTTCTATTGAAAACGGATTGTTACGTTGTCCTTGGCACGGTTGGGATTTTGACCCATGTACCGGTGTGCCGCCAGGTGGTTTTGATGATGGTATTGAAACTTTTCCAACAAAGGAAGAAGGCGATGAAATTTTTGTAGGTATTGAAGAGGAAGAGAAGCACGCAGAAACGATTTCTGATGTGATGATAGAAACCATGATAAATTGGGGCGTTGATACCGGTTTTGGTATGGTTGGTCACTCAAACCTAGGGGTTGCCGATGCCATGATGCGTCAAGAAGAAAAAGGAAATTTCAAGTTTTTCGGAATACGTCATGAAGGCGCTGCAGCATTTGCGGCATCTGCTTATGGTAAACTAATGGGGAAACCCGCAGTTTGCTTTGGTATTGCAGGTCCGGGTTCTACCAATATGTTCACAGGTATGTGGGATGCTAAAGTAGACCGTTCACCAATGCTGGCTATTTCTGGTCAGGTAAATACACAAGTACTAGGAACAGGTGCTTTTCAAGAGGTAGATTTGGTAGGTGCTTTTCAAACCGTAGCCAATTTTAACCATAGTGTACAACAAAACTCTAAGCATAGCGAGTTAATGAGCTTGGCTATTAAAAGCGCATTAATAAATAGAGATGTATCTCATATTACTTTCCCAGATGAGGTTGCCTTTATGCCAAAGCCAGATAACGAAAAGGCACAGACTCCAGAAGATAGAATTACACCTTTTAATATTTCACCACCAAGACAAATGGTAGCGAAAGCAGTAGGTATGATTACAGAATCTGAAAGACCTGCAATTATAGTAGGGCATGGCGCTCGATTTCAAATGGATGCTATAATCGCATTTGCTGAAAAATTAAACTGTCCGGTAATCACCACCTTTAAAGGAAAAGGACAAATTTCTGACCATCATGAATTAGGTTGTGGAGTACTAGGAAGAAGCGGAACGCCCATAGCTTCATGGTTTATGAACGAGAGTGATTTATTGATTGTTTTTGGAGCATCGTTTTCTAATCATACAGGTATTACGCCTAAAAAACCTATTATACAGGTAGATTATGACCCAGCAGCTTTAAGTAAATTTCATAAAGTTGATGCTGCCCTATGGGGAGAGATTTCTGAAACCTTGACCATTATAGAAGAACAAACCGAAGGAAAAATAAATACGGTAGATAGACGCCCAGAAATTGCAAAACGATGGGAGATATGGCAAGAAGAAAAAGCAAGTAGGTTACAAGATGAAAGTACGGTGGGTTTAAGTTCAATAGCTGTATTTGATGCAATGAACAAAGTAGTGCCAGACAATGCGGTTATTGCCGTAGATGTTGGTAATAACACCTATTCTTTTGGTCGTTATTTTGAACCTAAAAATCAATCTGTATTAATGTCCGGTTACTTGGGTTCTATTGGTTTTGCATTGCCTGCAGCAATGGGCGCTTGGGCTGCTCAAGGCAACGAAAGACCTATTTGGTCGGTCTCAGGTGATGGTGGCTTTGGTCAGTATTTAGGTGAGATGATGACTTTGGTGAAATACAATATGAATATTAAGCATGTGCTTTTAAACAACTCGGAAATCGGTAAAATTTCAAAGGAGCAAAAAGCGGCTGAATTGGATGTTTGGAAAACTTCTTTACACAATGCTAATTTTTCAAAGTATGCAGAGAATTGTGGAGCACTTGGTATTAGAGTTACCAAAATAGAAGAATTAATACCTGCTTTAGAAAAACTAAAAGCACACGATGGTCCGGCATTACTGGAAATAATCACTGACGCTAGTTTGATTTAAAAAAGAAAACATGTTTCAATCATTTAGTATCATATTCTTAATTGCCGCCTTTTTTAGTTACGTTAACTATAAGTGGTTAAAGTTACCATCAACCATTGGGTTAATGATTTTAGCTTTGTCAACGGTCGTTTTAATTACATTGACTCAAAATATATTTCCTGCATTTTATCTTTACTTCTGCGATGTGGTAATCAATACAGATTTTAGAAGTCTGTTAATGGACGGTATGTTGAGTTTCTTGCTTTTTGCTGGATCTTTACATGTTAATATAGATGACCTAAAAAAAGAGCGGAAATCCATACTATTGTTTGCAACATTCGGAGTACTTATTTCTACTACAATAGTCGGTTTTTTAACCTATTATCTTGCTCAATCCCTATCAATAGAATTACAACTTATACATGCTTTGCTTTTTGGAGCATTAATTTCGCCAACAGACCCCATAGCGGTAATGTCAATTTTGAAAAAGGCAAATATTCAGAAAAGCTTAGGAGTTAAAATAGAGGGCGAATCTTTGTTTAATGATGGTATTGGGGTTGTGGTATTTTCTGGTTTGCTAATTGTTGCGCGTTTAGATGAAAATAGTAATGAATCATTAAGTAGTACTATTGGTGAGTTATTTTTAATGGAAGCCGTTGGTGGAATTGTCTACGGTTTGATTTTAGGTTATATAGGGTATAGAGTTATTAAATCTATTAATGAAAATCCACAACTGGCAGTTTTAATAAGTTTAGCCATTGTCATAGGCGGTTATGCAATAGCCTCAATACTTCATGTATCTGGACCTCTGGCTATGGTAGTTTCGGGTATGGTCATTGGTAATAAAATTAATATAGCATCAAATAAAGGAATGACCCGGAAAATGCTGAATGAGATTTGGGAAGTTCTAGATGAAGTGTTTAATGCTATTCTATTCGTTCTAATAGGGTTGTCGATACACCTTCTTAAATTTGATTCGTTATATCTAACATTAGGCTTCTTGTCTATATTCGTGGTACTTTTGGCTCGTTTTATATCTGTATTATTACCGTATAGCTTACTAAAACATGAAGAAAGTAAACCTATAAAAACAGTGGCTATTTTAACCTGGGGAGGCTTGCGCGGTGGTATATCAATAGCACTGGCACTAAGTTTATCAGAAGACCTTTCCTCAGAAATAATATTGTACATAACCTATGTTGTTGTATTGGTGTCGGTACTTGTACAAGGGTTGAGTGTTGGTAAAGTAGCAAAGAAAATATATAGCTAGTAAAAGTATTTAATGATGGAAGAATCAGAAAAAGTAATAAAAAAGCAGGAAAAAGCGATTGATAAGCAATTGATTGCCGAATTGGGTATTGATAAAGAGAAACTAAAAGAACTGAAGAAGAAACTAGCAAAAGTTGAACCTCGTTCAGAACGTGGTGCAGAAACTTTGTTTCGTTTGGTATCTAAAAATCAGTATACTTTGAACGCGATGATCGATAGAAAATCGAATATTCTTATTTCCATCAACGCACTTATTTTATCAATAATCCTGGGAACCGTATTAAGTCAGTTAGATAAAGACCCGCATCTTATATATCCGGCAATTATAATGTTGGGAACTAATCTCATATCTATAGCCTATGCAGTGTTTGCTACTAGACCAGAACTTACGCATGGAGATAGGAGTACCAATAACCTTTTGTTCTATGGTAATTTTAATACTATGAATGAAGAAGAGTACACAGAAGAACTTACAGGTCTAATGTACAAAGGAGACGAACTTTATAAGACCATTGCAAGAGATACGTTTCACTTAGGGAAGACAATTGATAGAAAGTTTAAACTACTTAGAACTTCTTTTCATGTTTTCTTAGTAGGTATTATTTTGGCAGTGGTAGGATTTATAGCTTGCCATATCATGTTTGCTATGTAATCTTAATTTAATGGTACAGCGTTCGTTTTAATTCTAAAACAACGCTCTTCCCCTAAGAAAAGCGGATTTCCATGTTTCTCAGACCAAAATCCGTCTAAAATATCTTTGCTGATACACTGATAAACAGCAATACCTTTGTAAATATTATGGTCTTCTCCATTGTATCTAAAGTTTATAACTAGAATATTGTTTTTAAAAAATCCAGTACCTGTCTGCTGTTGATTAGTGCCAATAGTCCATATGGCATTTATTCGGCTATTTGAATCTAAAGACAAAATCAGTTTTCCTTTGTAGCTATTAGATTCTTCATCTTGGTTGCTACCAATAATGCTGTACTCCCCAACTAAATCTTCAATATTCATGTAATGCGCTATTATGGCGAAAATATCAAAAAATTAATGGATATTTTCTCTGATTATGTTTAAAAAGGGATGATCTGTTTTTTATGGATTTAAACAAATAAGTTTCTTTAGAAATTTTTAAAATCCATAAATTTAGAAAAACTTCAAAATGGTCTTAACTATAAAAGATGCGACGTTTACGGGCGATATTCTAAATCAGATAGAGATTGCTGTTCAAAATGAACGAACTACGGTCAAAGAATTGATATCTGCTCGAGTAGAATCTGAGGTTAAAACGTATAATAAAAATCTCCCTGAATATTTCAAAGGTTTAATTCAGCCTAGTGAAGCTGAGAAAACATTAAACGGATTCAGGTTAAAAAAACGTGACAAACAAATAGATATAGAGAAACAGATTTTGGTTGCTTTAGATGCCTTTCAAAAGAACGGTTATTTTATACTTATTGACAATAAGCAAGCTGAAGATTTAGAGCAAGAAGTTTTGGTGTCTAAAACAACTGAGATAGCCTTTGTGAAACTTACACAATTAGTAGGAGGATAGTCTATGAAAGATATTATTAAGAAATTATTTGGGGTGAATAATGACATTGAAAGTAAATTAGAAATTAGTCCCCAGGTAATCAGTTTTCGTAAAGAATTTTTTGAAGAAGCCTTAGAATATAGAGATGGATATTCTGTTAAATTAACCGATATACCAAAATATACTGAACTAAAGAAGATGCCATCTTCCTTTAGAAAAGAATTTATTTTTGATTTAATCTATCTTAAAAATGGTCAAACTAAAACAGATTGGGGAGATGATGGGTACTTTTTAAAAGACACTGCTAAAAATGTGTTGAGTTTATTAATTAGGGCTTCAGATATACATTTTGATGATGAGGACATTTTAGAAATTATAAACGGCTTTATACATGGTAGCGAAGGACATTTATATAGCTTCAACTGGCCTATAGTACCGTTGGTAGGTAAAATAGAGAAAGAAGTACAGAAAATGGGAGTATCCCCAGAATTAAGGTCTACCTTAAGTAAGGTGCAAAAGGCGATTACGAAAGGAAATTATTTATCTGCGGACGACATAAGACTGGGTACTAGAGTTTCAAACATTGGTAAAAATTCTTCAGAATTTGAAATAGACCGTAACGATCCTTTGGGTAATAGTATTTATGAAACTATTATTGCTTTAAACGAAAGTGATCAAGCCGTTTTTAAAGAATTATTAGAACACTTTTCCAAAGGTGGCGGTAAAAGTGCACCTGCCAATTCATGGTTAAAAATATCTGGTGATTTAATTACTAAAATAGGGGTAGATAAGATAAAACCAAGTTTTATCAAATGGATAGAAGAAACCTTAGATTTTTTTAGGCAGATTCATAAAAATCAAGAATATGAGTTCGATTTTATTGCAGATAAGAATATTCAAATATTAAGGTCTACTGTTTGGTCCAGTGCTGTGATAAATGATGATGAGCTAAACCAAATAATAGAGGTTTTAGGGTTGTTGAGTTATAAGAAATTAAGAAATGTTGGCGCGCTAAGCGCTAAATTAGGTAATGGTTGCATTTATTCTTTTTCTAAGCTTCCATATCAAGATGGTATTTCTAGACTTACTAAGTTTAGAATGAAAATTAAGTACCCTTCAGTGCAATCAATAATTACCAAGGCAATTGAACGTGTCGCTAAAGCGGAAGGTAAAACAATGCACGAAATTGAAGAATTGGCTGTTCAAGATTTCGGTTTAAATTCAGATTTTCAACTAATTCAAAAATTTGGAGAATACACAGCTATTGGTACAATAGAAAACAGTTCTAGTTTTAGTTTGCTTTGGGAAAATGAAAGCGGCAAGAAGATAAAATCCATCCCAAAATTTGTAAAGGATAATTTTTCTGAAGAATTAAAAGGGTATAAGAAAAAGGTAAAAGATATACAGTCAAATCTTACTGCTCAAAAGAATAGAATTGAAAAGATATTTTTAGCTAAACGCGAATGGGACTTCGAACAATGGAAAAAGTTGTATTTAGATAATAATCTATTACGATTTTTTGGAACTAAATTAATTTGGAATTTCAAGATAGATGATAAAACCACGAGTGTTATTTATGAAAATATTGAGTTTATAGATGTTGGTGAAGTAATCTTAAATAATTATAACAATGCCAAAATTACATTATGGCACCCAGTAAATTCTTCTGTAAACGAAGTTCAATCTTGGCGAAGATGGTTGGAGAAAAATGAAATTAAACAACCGTTTAAACAAGCACATAGAGAGTTATATATTGTTACAGATGCAGAAATAAATACAAACACGTATTCTAATAGGTTTGCAGCACATGTTTTAAGGCAACATATATTTATTGCGCTTTGTAGGGAGCGTGGTTGGGCATATACACTTCAAGGTCAATGGGATTCGCATAATACACCTGTTTTAAAAATTTCGGCTTGGAAATATCTTGTAGAGTTCTGGGTAGAAGGTATACAAGATTCTGCCAATGATTTCGGTATTTTCAATTACTTACAGACAGATCAGGTTCGTTTTTATGATGAGGAGAGTCAGGTAGAAATGGATAAAGTTCCTGCTATTGTTTTTTCTGAGGCAATGAGAGATGTAGACCTTTTTGTAGGGGTAACCAGTATTGGGGCAGATCCTAATTGGCGAGATGGAGGAGAAGAAAGATATCATGGCTATTGGTCAGATTTTTCATTCGGTAATCTAGCAGTAAGTGGTAAAGAAAGAAAGGAGCTTCTTGAAAATCTAATTCCAAAATTGAAGATTGCCAAACAATGTTCTTTTGAAGGTAATTTTTTAGTAGTAAAAGGTGACATAAGAATTTATAAAATACATTTAGGTAGTGGTAATATATTGATGAAACCTAATGATCAATATTTGTGTATTGTAGCAGATCGATCTAAAAAGGCAAATGAGGTATTTCTACCGTTTGAGGGAGATTCTACATTATCAGTAATTTTAAGTAAGGCTTTAATGTTAGCAGATGATACCAAGATTAAAGACAGAACAATTATTAGTCAGATTAAAAGGTAGTACTGCATAAGAGCTCTAGTTTACTATTTAATGATTAAAAGTTAGAATGAATATGAAGAAAGCAAATCTGATATGATTTGTTAGGCGATTTACTTTAAGCTATCAAACGGAGAGACTTTGACATTTCCTCTAAAGAAATCTATCTCATGGTTTACGAATGCCATTTCTATTCCTACGCAAAAAAATAAATTAATATCTAAAATAGGATTGATAACGAAAGGAAAAGGTACCGCATTTCTTGGTGAGTTATTATTATTATTATATAATAAAAAGGAAGCAAAACCTACTACTTCATCTTTTTCAGTGAAGACCTTTACTAAAGAGAATACTACCAAATTATACATTCATTTCAAAGAAAAACCAGAAGGCGTATATCATAATATTTACTATTTAAATGATCAAAATGAAAAGATGTGGTTAGGTAAGACTCCCGCGTAAGATTTTTATTTATCAAATATTCTTACAAAAAAAAGCATAATTAATTTAGAAGTACAATCAGAATTTTTTGGAGGAGCAAAAGGTAAAATAATCTGGAAAAGGGTGTGTTTACCTAAGTAGCTAAAGTTGTTGTTTAAGTAAAAAATATAATGTTGAGGTTGATGTCATTTTAGCTATATAATTGAAGAAAAACTACTTAGCGATACACAAAATTAAATCGAAAAAATACCTCAAGGTTGATAGTATATTATTTTTATAATTTACCTATGAGGAACTTCGTAAAAAATATTTTACAAAAGTTTTAGCTGAAGTATTTCTTTAAGGGTATTTCACTTCTATATTCATATAATTTATTTTAAACACTTGTTTTTTAGATAGTTATAGGTTTATTTTAAAAGAGTTTTTAACAGGCTATTTTGATCTGAAAATGAAATTGTTGATAACCCTGTTAAAAGCTTAAAGGGGTATATGTAAAATTAAGGTGATTAATTTTCGACCTTTACATCTCTCTTATTAACCAGATTATTAACTTTAAATTAACATGAAAATCACAGAAGTCATTAAAAGGGATTTTGCAACAAGACCCTTTCATTTGCACAAGATAACAAATGCCATTTTAAAGGCTATGACAGCTGTTGAACATGGTGGACCCAGTGAAGCTGAAATTATCTCTAATAATGTTCATTTAGCACTATTAGAAAGAAAGCAAGCTGATGTCAATTATATTCCTACAGTAGAGGAGGTTCAAGATTTCGTTGAGAATAAATTAATGGAAGGTGGTTACTTCGATGTCGCTAAGGGGTACATTCTTTACAGAAATGAACAAGCGCAAAGAAGAAAGTCTAATGTCTTCGAAAAACGTGTAAATCTTAAGCCATATGAATACCCTGCATTGTATGATTATGTATCAGCAATAAGACATTCATATTGGATCCATACAGAATTTAACTTTACAAGTGATATTCAGGATTTTAAAACTGGGTTGACCGATATTGAGAGAAATGCAATAAAGAATACCATGCTGGCAATTTCTCAAATAGAGGTTGCTGTTAAAAGTTTTTGGGGAGATATCTATCACAAGATGCCAAAACCAGAAATAGGTTCTGTAGGTGCAACTTTTGCAGAAAGTGAAGTAAGACATCATGATGCATATTCACACTTACTAGAAATATTAGGTTTAAACGAAGAGTTTAAAAACTTGAAGAAGAAACCTGTAATAATGAAGAGAGTTCATTATTTAGAGACGGCTCTTAAAAATTCTAAGAGTGAGGATAATCAAGAATATGCAGAGTCGGTTTTATTGTTCTCTTTATTTATAGAACATGTGTCTTTGTTTTCTCAGTTTCTGATTATTATGGCTTTTAACAAGCATAAGAATATGTTTAAAGGTATCTCTAATGTTGTGGAGGCTACTTCTAAAGAAGAGCAGATTCATGGCGATTTTGGTATCGATATTATAAATATTATTAAAGACGAAAACCCTACATGGTTCAATAAGGAATTTCACAGTACTGTACAAGAAATGTGTAAAGAAGCATTCTTATCAGAAAGTGATATAATAGATTGGATTTTTGAAGCCGGTGAAATTGATTTCTTGCCTAAGAAACTAGTAAAAGAATTCATTAAAAAGAGATTTAACGATTCTATCGAAAGTATTGGAATCGAAAAAATATTCGACGTTGATGAAGAGTTACTATCGCAAACAGAATGGTTCGATGATGAAATTATCGGAACCAAACACGGCGATTTCTTCGTAAAACGCTCTATCAACTATAGCAAAAGAACACAAAGTATAACCAGTGACGACTTATTTTAAATGAACGATTCAAAAATTAATTTAGAGACTAGCATTCAAGAAGAAGTAAAATTGAATGGTTCAGATGAACTTGTACAAGCTAGAAAAGAAGCCCTTAATAGCTTAAAGAAAGACAAAGAAGAAGGTTTTAAGTGGTTAAATGAAGATAGCCGTAACTTTTTAGGTTCTGGCTATTTAACTCCGGGAGTATCAGCAGAAACACGTATTCGTGAAATTGCAGATAGAGCTGAGAAAATATTGGGCATGCCTGGTTTTTCAGACAAGTTCTACGGTTACATGAGTGAAGGTTTTTACTCATTAGCATCGCCAGTTTGGTCTAATTTTGGAAAAGAAAGAGGATTGCCAATTAGTTGTTTTGGGTCTAACATATCTGATGACATGGGTAACATTTTGTATACGCAGTCAGAAGTAGGTATGATGTCTAAATTAGGTGGTGGTACATCTGGTTACTTTGGTAACATTAGACATAGAGGTGCAGACGTTAAGAATAATGGTAAAGCTTCAGGAGCAGTACATATTATGCAACTCTTCGAATCTATGGTAGATGTAGTAAGCCAAGGTTCTGTTCGTCGTGGTCGTTTTTCTCCATATTTACCTGTAGAGCATGCAGATATTAAAGAGTTCTTAGAAATAGGTACCGAAGGGAATCCGATTCAAGAACTAACTCATGGTGTTACTGTTACCAATGAGTGGATGCAAGAAATGGTAGATGGCGATAATGAAAAGCGTTCTATCTGGGCAAAGGTATTACAGAGAAGAGGTGAAATGGGGTATCCATATATCTTCTTTAAAGACAATGCCAACAATGGTGCTTCGGATGTATACAGAGAAAAAGGACACAAAATTCATGCAAGTAACCTTTGTACAGAAATTATGTTACCATCAAGTGACGAATGGTCGTTTGTATGTGTATTATCTTCTGTAAACGTTCTTCATTATGATAAATGGAAAGATACCGATGCTGTTGAAACAATGGTATTCTTTTTAGATGCTGTTATTACTGAGTTTTGTGAAAAATTAGAAGCTTACCGTGATTCAGAAAGTCGTGAAGATCGTCAAACGTTTATGTTTATGGAGCGTGCATACAACTTCGCAAAAGATAACCGTGCTTTAGGTTTAGGTGTTTTAGGATGGCATTCATTATTACAATCTAGAATGTTGCCTTTTAACAGTCAAGAAGCATATAACTTGAATAGTGAAATATTCAAAACGATAAAAGAAAAGTCATACAGTGCTTCAGAAGAGCTAGCCGATAAATTTGGTGAGCCTGCAGTATTGAAAGGTTATGGTAGAAGAAATGCAACTTTGAATGCAATTGCACCAACAACATCTTCTGCGTTTATCTTAGGTCAAGTATCTCAAGGTATTGAGCCAATATGGTCTAATACGTATGTAAAGGATATAGCCAAGGTGAAGACTACAATTAGAAATCCTTTCTTGGTAGAACTTTTAGAAGAAAAAGGAATGAATACAACTGAAGTATGGCATAGTATTCGTGATTTTGACGGATCTGTACAGCATTTAGATTTCCTTTCAGACTTAGAGAAAGACGTATTTAAAACATATTCTGAAATTGATCAGATGGATATTATCTATCAAGCAGCGAACAGACAAAACCATATTGACCAAGGTCAGTCGGTAAATATTATCGTTCATCCAGATATGCCAGTTAAAGAAATTAATAAAATTCACGTAACTGCATGGAAATTAGGTTTGAAGTCATTGTACTACCAACATAGTATGAACGCGGCACAAAAATTTAAGCAAAAGAAAGATTGTGCTAGTTGTGAGGCTTAAGCCTTTAATAAACTAGAAATAATAGTAAGATTTAAATCTGGTGTTTTAGAAAGCAAATAATGTTTGTTTAAAGCACCAGATTTTTTATGTTTTACTGGTCATAATTATTTTTTTAAATTTTGCTTTTTCAATTTAAATGAACACAGACTGTTTTAAAATAGTGCTAAGTATGTTAAAATATTATTTCGATTAAACCTTTTTATATTTTTAATGTCTTACACTTTAATCGTCTTTATAGTTAGCAAAATTTCTTCTACGACATCGACAACTAAGGTGCTAAAACCTTGTTAAATATAGCTTAAGGTATACCCAAAATTGGTGATTAGGTTTAGATTTGTTAGTAACCAAACTAACTTAATTCTTTTCTCACCACCTATGAAAACAAAATACATTGTTTACAGCATATTGCTTATAGGAATTGTTGCTCTAATTTTCTATCGTATCAATGCCAATAGCGAATTAGAAGCACCCAAATCTTCAACTGAAAACACTAGCGCAACAAGAGTGAAAGGGATGGTATTGCATCCGCAAAAGTTCAATGATAATATTTCATTATCGGGAACCATTGAAGCCAATGAACAGATAGAGATTAGAAGTGAGGTTTCTGGCGTTGTAGAGAGTATTAATTTTAAAGAAGGTAGTAAAGTGGCACAGGGTCAGGTGCTCTTTAAGGTTAATGATATTGAACTACAGGCGCAATTATCTAAAGTACGAACAGCCCAAAAATTAGCCTCTGAAAATGAACGTAGAGCTAAATTATTACTAGAGAAACAAGCAATAAGTCAAGAAGAGTATGAAATAGTAAGTGCAGATTATCAATCAGCTAGTGCAGAATCGCAATTGATACAGGCACAACTTTCTAAAACAATAGTGAGGGCACCATTTTCGGGCACAATAGGGTTACGGTCTATATCTAAAGGAACTTATGTAACACCAGTAACACCAATTGCTAAATTGGTAAACACCAGTAAACTTAAAATAACATTTTCAATTCCAGAGAAGTATACATCTCAAGTAACAGTAGGGTCTAATTTGACTTTTACAACATCAGATTCTAAAGCAACTTATCAGGCAAAAGTCTATGCTATAGAACCAGAGGTCGAGATAGCAACAAGAACCTTAAAGATGCGTGCAATTGCAGAAAATAAAGAAGGTAAATTATACCCTGGTACTTATGCCAATGTTATGCTTCCTTTAGAAAGTATAGATAATGCGTTAATGGTACCATCAGAATCATTGATTCCTGTGCAAAATGGTAAGCGTATATTTATTTCTGAAGGTGGTAAAGCAAAAGAAATAGCTGTAGAAATTGGAGCTAGAACAGGTAACGAAGTACGTGTTCTTACTGGTTTAAAAGCAGGTGATACCATTTTAACCTATGGGGTAATGGCGCTAAAAAATGGAACGCCTGTCACAATAGATTTTAGTCAAACTGAAACACGTAAAGCCGAATAATGAACTTATCAACTCTAAGTATAAAGCGGCCGGTTTTAACAATAGTAATGAACCTAACGATAGTTCTTTTCGGAATTATTGGTTACACCTATTTGGGAGTGCGTGAATTTCCATCAATTGATCCCGCGCAAGTCTCCGTACGTACTACGTATTCAGGCGCTAATGCAGATATTATTGAATCTCAAATTACGGAACCGTTAGAGAAGGCAATCAACTCTATTGATGGTATACGTAACATTACATCTTCTAGCGTACAAGGTTCAAGCTCTATTAGTATTGAGTTTAATTTAGATAAAAATCTAGAGGATGCTGCCAATGATGTTAGAGATAAGGTTTCGCAGGCCGTAAGAAGTCTTCCTGATGATTTAGACGCACCACCGGTAGTTTCTAAATCTGATGCAGATGCACAAAGAATTCTTTCGATGACCGTGCAAAGTGATGGTAAAAATATCTTAGAACTTTCTGATTATGCAGAAAATGTCATCGCTCAAAGAATAGAAACCATACCAGGTGTTAGTAGTGTGCAAATTTGGGGGCAACGTAGGTATGCTATGAGATTATGGATAGATCCTTTAAAACTTTCTTCATATGGTCTTACAGTGGCAGATGTGCAAAATGCATTATTAGCGCAGAATGTTGAACTTCCGTCAGGGAAGTTAACAGGAGATAATACAGAACTAACCGTTAAGACTATAGGTAATCTAAATACTGAAGAGCAGTTTAATAATATCATTATCATGGCAGATAATGAACGATTGGTTAGATTAAGTGATATTGGTAAGGCTACCCTAGAAGGGGAGAATATGGAGACCAAAATGAGTGATTCTGGTCAACCCATGGTTGCAACTGCAGTTATTCCCCAACCGGGTACGAACTATCTGGAAATTGCCGATGCATTTTATGAGGAGTATGAAAAGCTCAAGAAAGATTTACCTGAGGGCTTTAAATTGAATGTAGTTATAGATGATACCGTATTTGTTAGAAGAGCGGTAACAGAGGTTGCAGAAACCCTGCTTATATCGATTGTACTCGTAATACTAGTAATTTTTATATTCTTCAGAAATTGGTCTATGGCTATGAGACCATTAATTGATATTCCAGTTTCATTAATTGCTACCTTTTTTGTGATGTGGCTTTTTGGGTATTCAATCAATGTATTGACATTGCTTGCTATTGTATTGGCTACCGGTTTGGTAGTAGATGATGGTATTGTTGTAACCGAAAATATATATAAAAAGGTGGAGGAGGGTATGAGCCCGATCGAAGCAGCTATAAAAGGTTCTAATGAAATATTTTTTGCCGTAATATCAATTTCGGTAACCTTAGCTGCGGTATTCTTACCTGTAATATTTTTGGAAGGATTTGTAGGTCGGCTCTTTCGTGAATTCGGAGTAGTACTAGGTGCCGCCGTACTTATATCGGCTTTTGTATCACTTTCGTTAACACCTATGTTAAATGCATACCTAATAAAACCAGGGAAGCAAAAGCAATCAAAATTTTACCATATAACAGAAAAGTATTTCTTGAAAATGAATCGCTCTTATGCAGAATCATTAAGGGGTTTCATGCAGAAAAAGTGGTTGAGTTTTCCGATTTTGATAGGGTGTTTAGGCTTAATTGCGCTTTTCTATACATTACTTCCAAAAGAAACAGCACCTTATGATGATCGTAGTTTTATACGTTTAAATGTCAATGCTCCTGAAGGATCGTCTTACGAGTATATGGATAGGTTAATGACAGATATTACTGAGTTAATAAACGATTCTGTTCCTGAGAAGAAAGTTAGTTTGGTACTTACTTCGCCCGGTTTTGGATCTTCATCGGTTAACAGTGGTAGAGCTAATATTGCATTGGTAGACCCGAGTGAACGAGAGCGTTCACAACATGAAATAGCTAAAGATTTAGGACGATGGGCGAAAGCATATGTTGGTGGAAAATCGAACGTATCTGAACGACCTACGATATCAGTGAATAGAAGAGGAGGTCCACCTATACAATTTATAATTCAGGCACAGAATTTTAAAAAGCTCGAAGAAAGCATTCCAGCTTTTATGGCCGAAGCTGAAAATGATGAAACATTTTCGTTCGTAGATGTCAATTTAAAGTTTGACAAACCTGAAATTTATGTAACCATTGATCGAGAAAAAGCAGAGACTTTAGGTGTTTCTGTTAGAGATGTAGCACAAACATTGCAATTGTCATTAAGTGGACAGAGATTTGGATATTTTTTAATGAACGGAAAACAATATCAAGTCATAGGTCAGTTCGATAAGGAAGATAGAAATGCGCCAATGGATCTAACATCCATTTTTGTTAAGAATAAAGATGGATTACTAATTCAGTTAGATAATTTAGTTCAGACATCAGAACATAGTAGTCCGCCCCAGTTATATCATAATAATAGGTACATGGCGGCTACCGTATCTGCTAACTTGGCGCCAGGTAAAACTATTAATGACGGTATTGAAGCAATGGAGCGTATTAAGGATAAAGTTTTGGATGAATCTTTTACTACGGATTTAGGTGGAGAATCTAGAGATTTTGTGGAGAGTGGTTCAAATACTTTATTTGCCTTTGGCTTAGCGCTCCTTTTAATTTTCTTAATACTAGCTGCACAATTTGAAAGTTTTATAGATCCATTTATCATCATTTTAACCGTACCAATGGCAGTAGCGGGAGCTTTATTTTCGTTGTGGTTATTTGGGCAGTCATGGAATATTTTTAGCCAAATAGGTACCATAATGCTAATAGGTCTAGTAACTAAAAATGGAATTCTAATTGTAGAGTTCGCAAACCAGTTAAGAGAAGAGGGTCTCGGAAAAAGAGAAGCTATTTTACAAGCATCAGAATCTAGATTACGACCTATTTTAATGACTAGTTTAACCATTGCACTTGGGGCATTACCCATTGCATTATCACTCGGTGCTGCATCAACCAGTAGAATAGGTATGGGTGTAGTTATTATTGGCGGTACTATGTTCTCGTTAATGCTAACCTTATTTGTGATACCTGCGCTTTATATGTTGTGGTCTAGAGAAAAAGTAGAAAGACCAGAATTTAAAGAGCTTGAAACATATTAAAATGAACTACTTAAAATATATCACCCTCATATTATGTCTTTTTGTCTTCAATTGCTTTGGACAAGAGGTTCTTACAATGCAAGATGCTGTAAAGATTGCTGTAGAAAATAATTACCAAATAATTACTGCAGGTAATAATTTAAAAATAGATTCGCTATCTGTGAGTCCGGGTTTTGCAGGCATGCTACCCAGTATTGAAGCAACCATTGAAGATAATAATAGCATTCAAAATTTATCTCAAACCCGATCAGACGGTTCTCAGGTAGAACAAGATAATGCCAAGAATAACAGTCTAAATTACGGAGTAGCTTTAGATTGGACGCTATTCGATGGTTTGAGCATGTTCGCCAATTACGAACAATTAAAACAGAATAAGAATCTAGGCGAAGAAGAGTTAAAACAGGTAATTCTGACTAAAGTCGGCGAAGTTATGATTACCTACTATGACTTAGTACAGCAACAGCAGCAATTATCTGCATTAGACAGCACAATATTGATATCTAAACAGCGGGTTGAATTAGCGCAAAACAGATTTTCTATTGGTAAAGCTTCTAAGCTAGAGGTATTAAATGCCAAAGTAGATTTGAATACAGATTTAACTTTAATGCAGCGTCAAAAAGAGACATATGCCAATACAAAGATTGAACTTAACCGGCAATTGGCCAGAGATCTTAAAACCGAATTTAAGGCGATACCCGAAATATTTGTAGATCAGAGTTTGTTGTTGCCAGATTTGGAAATGACGGTGATTTCTAATAATCCGCAATTAAATGCACAAAGAATAAGTAAAAGAATAAGCGAGTTAGAACTTAAACAGATCAAAGCATCTAGATACCCAACTATTTATGCAACCACAGGTTATGATTTTGGTAGTTCAGAATCTAGTTTAGGTTTTACCACAAGTTCAGAATCTAATGGTTTTAGCTATGGTTTTGGAGCAACGTTAAATTTGTTTGACGGTTTTAATCAAAATAGAAATGAAAAGATTGGCAAGTTAGAATTACAAAATGCGACCATTGCCATTGAAGAACAAGAACAACAATTATTATCTTTATTGGGTACTACCTATCAAACCTATTTAACTAATATCAGTCTTATAGAACTTGAAGGTAATAACGAGGCTATCGCCAAAGAAAATTTAGATATTACAGTAGAAAAATTTAGAATAGGGATTATACCTACAATTGAGTTTAGAACGGCTCAATTAAATTACATTAATGCAAAAGTAAGATTTAGTAATGCTAAATTTCAGGCAAAATTATCAGAGATAATTCTAAGGCAATTATCAGGTGATTTAGAAATTTAAAGTACACTACATTCTTAAAAGGTATTACAATTAATAAATCATAATTAATTGAGAAAAGTAGTAGAACATTATTTTTTATGTCTCCGTTTACTTTTAATAAAATCAAGTAGTTTACCAGAAAGGAAAGTGATTACCAAACTTTTAATCGTCCCTTTTTGACTAAAGGCAGCTCCTAGTCCCTGTCTTAGTTGATGTGGTACTAAATCTGTTTTAGCGCTATTAAATTGTAGCTTAATGCTTTCCTGGGCAATTAGACGCTGAAGATTAAGAACTTTCAAGCGTTCATCTATTTCTTCAAAAGAATGGTATTGCTTGCTCATAATCAGTCAAAATAATATTTGGATAATTTTTTAAGTACAGGTTTGTTCAGCTGCTCTCTAAATATATAGAGCATTATTGCTAAGACTATATAAAACCCGGATACTATGATAAAGCCAATGAAGTAACTATTCATTAGTTCAGACAGCCATAAACAGGCTGCAAATGACAAAAATAAAATTGCAAAAAGACTACTTAAACCTATTAAGAGAAACTTTAATATGCCGGTAGCATTTTTTGACAAGACTTTAAAAATTTTAAGTCTATAGTATTCGTCACTATGTTCTAAATATGACCCCATTTCGGTTTTTAGCCCCATGAGGTCATTTTTGAATTCTTCAAAAGCCATAACTGCTATTTATGTAGTTGAGCGTTTTGTGCTTTTAATTCTTCTAATTTTTGTTCTAACTTATCAATGATATCATCAGCTTTATAACTCATCGTTGAAATAGCCTCGTCTAATTTTTTATCAAAAGCATCTTTCTGTTCATTAGCGGTTTTTGTTAGCTCATCTTTTGCGTGAGAAACTCTTTCAGCTATATCATGACTGGTGTCTTCAACCTTTCTTTTGATTCTATGACGTGTTTCAATTCCTTTATCAGGTGCGTATAAAATTCCTATTCCAGCACCTATAGCAGCTCCAGTTAAGATTGCTAATAAAGTATTTCCATTATCGTTTTGCATAGTATTAAATTTAATATTTCAAGATAAATTTAAACACTTAAAAATGCCTGACATATGATTTAAATCATATGCAAAAATTATACTAGCATAAACAGAAAAATAAAATTGCGATTACATTTCACTGAAAATTAGTGAAGTAGCTCATAGACCTGCTTTGCAATTTCTAATTCTTCATTTGTAGGGATGACTAAAATTTTAACTTTGGAATCTTCTGTATTTACTTCTCTAGTATTTTTTGATCTTAGCTCATTTTTTGAATCATCTAGGTGGAAATTAAAGTAATCCATATCCTTGCAAACTAATTGACGCATAAGGCTGGAATTTTCTCCAATACCTGCAGTAAATATGATGGCATCAAGTCCGTTCATTGTAGCAGTATATGCTCCGATATATTTCTTGATACGGTACGCATTCATTTCTAAAGCTAGAATACAATTTTTATTACCGTTACTAGCTTCCTCTTCAATATCACGCAGGTCATTAGAACTGGTAAGACCAAGCATTCCACTTTTTTTGTTTAATAAATCGTTGACATCACTTAAGCTATATCCTAAGGTATTCACCATATAATAAATGATAGAGTGATCGATATCTCCACTACGGGTGCCCATTATAAGTCCGTTCGAAGGAGCGAACCCCATACTGTGATCAATACTTTTTCCGTCCTTAATTGCTGTAATGCTACACCCGTTTCCTAGGTGGATTGAAATTAACTTTGTGTTTTTTTTATGTAGATAGTCATTTGCTTTTTCTGAAACATATTTATGGCTAGTACCATGAAATCCGTAAGCTTGAATTCCGTCTTTCTCATATAGTTCATTAGGAATAGCATATTTTTTTGCTTTAACAGGAACAGTGCCGTGAAAGGCGGTATCAAAAACTACCACTTGTTTAGCCGTAGTAAAGATTTCTTCTGCCATAACGATACCTTGCAAATTAGCAGGGTTGTGTAATGGAGCTAAACTGGAGAGCATTTTAATCTTACTCTTAACCTCTTCGTTTATTAAAGTGGTTTCTGTATAATCGCTACCACCATGAACAACGCGATGCCCAATAGCATCAATTTCTTTGGTACTCTTTAGTACACCTATTTCAGCATCTAATAAAAGTGAGGTAATTCTTTCTAGACCGGCTTTATGGTTTGCTATTTCATAAATTTTTTCAACTTTATTGTTATCGGTTCTATAGTTGGATATGGCATCTATACTACCAATACGCTCTATGGAGCCAACGCAAATAACCTTGGTGGAAGGCATTTCTAAAAGTTGATATTTTATAGAAGAACTTCCAGAATTTATAATTAAAATATTCATGAAAATTGGTTTAAAATCCTTCTGCTTGAATAGCAGTTATTATTACAGTATTAAAAATATCATCTACGGTACAGCCACGACTTAAATCATTAACAGGTTTGTTTAAACCTTGTAACATTGGTCCGATAGCCAAAGCACCAGTTTCACGTTGTACGGCTTTATACGTGTTATTACCTGTATTTAAATCAGGAAATATAAAGACACTAGCTTGCCCTGCAACTTCAGAATCCGGCAGTTTACTGAGTCCTACTTTCGCATCTACCGCAGCATCATATTGAATAGGACCTTCAACTTTAAGATCAGGTCTTTTTTCTTTAATGATTTCAGTAGCCTTACGTACACGATCAACATCTTCACCAACACCAGAAGCACCTGATGAATAAGATAGCATGGCTATTTTTGGCTCAATACCAAAGGCAGCACTTGTAGCAGCAGATGAAATAGCAATTTCAGATAACTGCTCAGAATTAGGGTTAGGGTTTATGGCACAATCTCCAAAAACGGTAACCCTGTTTGGTAGGCACATAAAAAATATAGAGGATACTATAGAAACTCCAGGTTTTGTTTTAATGAACTGAAGTGCTGGTCTAATGGTATGTTGAGTAGTATGTATGGCACCCGATACCATACCGTCGGCATGACCTTTATGTACCATCATAGTACCAAAATATGAAACATCTTCCATTAAATCTTGCGCCATTGCCAAGTTTACATTTTTATGTTTACGCAATTCAAATAGGGTAGTGGCGTAATCTAAAAAATGGTCAGATGCAGTTGGATCTATAATATTGATATCATTGGTGTCCAAATCGATATCTAATTCTTTAATTTTAGAAATAATCTGTTCCTTATTTCCTAAAAGAGTAATAGAAACAGCATCGGCATCGATCAGTTTTTTGGTCGCCAATAAAATACGTTCATCTAAACCTTCAGGTAAAACGATATGCTTCTTAGAAGATTTAGCCTTTTGAAGAAGGTTATATTGAAACATTCTAGGGGTTATACCTTTCGCTTTAAACGTAATTAGCTTTTCAGCCAATTCTTCGGTAGGTACATACTTCTCAAACTCTTGAATAGATGTTTGTATTTTTTCAGTGTTTTCAGCGTAAATACGTGGTCTAATAGTACCAATTTTATTGGTGACATAGAAAGTTCCTCTGGCAACCGATAGAATAGGAATAATATCAGAAAGACCTTCTATTAACTTAATAATAGAATCTTCGGGAATAAGACCACCAGTTAAAACAATACCAGAAAGACTAGGGTAATTTGTTGATATATTCGCCTGTAGTGCTCCTAATATAATATCTGCACGATCACCAGGTGTTATAACAAGACTATCGCTTTTTAAATGCGTCAGGTAATTACGTAATTGCATAGCGCCAACGCTAAAACTACCGACTTGGTTGTTTATATAATCTTCGCCAAAAAGAACTTTAGCATCTAGCTCTTGAGCGATCTCTTTCAATGTTGGGCTACCTAAAACATTATTTACGGGTATAGTACCTACCAAAATATCATCAGGCAGTTTTTCTTTTAATCCGTTAGAAACAATAGTAACATTTTCTGGTTGTACCTTGTTGGCTACAATAAGCAGCACCTCAACACCTTTCTCTTTAAAAGAGTCGTAAGCCATGTAAAGGTTGCCAACTAACTCATCTAAGGTTTTATTCTTTCCGCTTGCGAGAATTACTGCCGGAATACCTAAATTTTTAGCAATAAGCACATTTATATCCCACTCAATAATTGCACCTTCTCCAGAAAAATCGGTTCCTTCCACTAAAACAAAATCGAATTTATTTTCAATGGTTTTATACTTGTGTATAATATGCCCTACAATTTCGTCGTCTTTGTCCTGGTTCTTTAATTGAACCACTTGGCTACGCGTATATGCATAAGCCTCTTCTGGTTTCATATCAACATTAAAGTAGCTGAGAACAGTATCAATGTGGTTATCAGTTTTACCATTGGGCACATCGTCGATAATGGGTCTGAAATAGCCTACTTTGGCAGTTCTACCTAAAAGAAGTTGCATAAGACCTAATGAGACAATAGATTTTCCACTATTAGGTTCTGTAGTAACAATATATATAGCTTTACTCACGTGTAAAAGGGATTAGTGTTTAACAAATTTATAGGATTCTTTGCGGATTGGGGCTTACATTGTAAAAATCTGACACTTTAGTTTAAAGTTGATAATTCTAAAGTTGTATTTGAAGTCATGGTCTTTACAATTTTAATAATACAAGAAGCTTAAGCATCACATTTAAGGTGTCAAAAATAGCTAGGATACGCCTGCTTAAAAATGACATATCTCATATTATAAACATGAGATAAATCATTTTCACCTTTGTCGGTAACAACTACATTTGGTTCTATTAAAAATTGAAATTACCAAATGCCGAACGAAACAAAAACAAGTACTAATTCTTTCTTTTTAAGCGAAGAACGCGCTTTTCTTGATGGACCACGAAGTAGGTTTAAAGAGTTATGGTTTACGTTTAAGGTACAGTATCAGTTTATTAGGGCGTTTAGAAAACTACATTTTATTGGTCCGTGTGTTACCGTATTTGGGTCTGCCCGTTTTAAAGAAGATAATCCATATTATAAACAAGCAGAGGAAGTAGGTAAAGCTTTATCTGAAATGGGCTTTACGGTAATGACAGGTGGCGGACCAGGTATTATGGAGGCTGCTAATAAAGGTGCTTACTTAAATAATGGCTATTCTATTGGGTGTAACATAATACTGCCGCATGAGCAAAAACCAAATCCGTATTTACATAAATGGATAAATATTCCCTATTTCTTTATTCGTAAATTTTTATTGCTCAAGTACTCCTTCGCATTTGTGGTGTTGCCTGGTGGCATTGGTACCTTAGATGAGCTTTTTGGAGCCGTTACCTTAATACAGACCAAAATGATTCAAGATTTTCCAGTGGTTATTTTCGGAAAAGAATATCATAAAGAATTTTACCATCACATACAAACGATGGCAGAAAAAGAAAGCATATCTAAAAAAGATATGGACTTAATGTTCTTGACCGATTCTGTTGAAGAAATGAAAGAACATCTTAGAGAACATGCCGTCAAAAGATTTAAACTTATTAAAAAACCAATGCGAACCAAGTGGTGGTTTGGCGAGAAAAAGACAGTTAGAACTACTTAAAAACGTTGTTCAAATCTTAATGTTTAAGAATTATCAAATAAGAATACCACATGCTTAAAATCAATTATTATTTAAATAACCATTTAGTTTAAACTGAGTTTAAATAATAGTACTTATAATTTTATTAATTTTACTAACGTGAACAAACTGTTTTCCATACTGTTATCATCGCTCATCATGCTGCAAAGTTTTGGTGTGCATTATGATGATATTGTTCAGTTAGATGAATTAATAGAGCACGCTCAATTTCATAATGAACAATATGGCGATAATATGATTGTTTTTCTTTCTAAACATTATGGTGAATTAAAAGCGGATCATCAACGCGAACATCAAGAAGAAAAGAAAGATCACGAAAAGTTACCTTTTAATCATAATGGAACATCACATATTTGTGTTGCAGACATAATTTTCAACACGTATAAATCAGAATTAAACGAAGTAGATTTTTCAGATTATACAGACGCAAATTTCTATTACCAAGCACCATCTTCTTCATTACACTCGCAAGGCATTTTACAGCCGCCCCGCATTTCATAATACAATCGATTTTTTAATTTATTAGTTCAGATTCATGTTTATGAATTTGAGCGCTTCACATTGATTTATATGAAAAGATGCTATCACATATCATTAATTTCAGTTTAAAGAATAAGCTTATTATTCTTCTATCTACCGTATTTATTATTGGGTACGGTTTATTTGCACTTTCACAAATACCTATTGGGGCTGTACCGGATGTTACCAATAATCAGGTTCAGGTAATTACAACATCACGTAATTTATCTACACAAGATATGGAGCAATTCATAACATATCCGGTAGAACTTGAAATGGCGAACTTACCGGGAGTCAAAGAAATTCGTTCAGTATCTAAGTTTGGGTTGTCTGTTGTTACTATAGTTTTTGAAGATGATTTAGGTACATATTTGCCTAGACAGCTTATTGCCGAGAAAATTGCTTCTGCTTCAGAGAAAATACCTGCAGGTTTAGGTACGCCACAAATGGGACCTATTACAACTGGGCTGGGTGAAATTTATCAATACGTTTTAGAAGTAGAACCAGAGTACAAAAATGAATACACGTCTACTGAATTAAGGACCATACAAGATTGGATTGTAAAACGCCAATTATCCGGTATACCCGGTGTAGTAGAGGTCAACACCTGGGGCGGATTTCTAAAACAATACGAAGTTGCTATAAATACTCAAAAACTCAATGCTATGAATATCACAGCTAGTGATGTTTTTAAAGCGTTGGAAACTAACAATAGTGTTTCGGGTGGCGGGTATATTGAAAAGGTAAATCAGGCATTCTTTATTCGCGGCGAGGGATTGATCTCATCACTTGAGGATATTCGAAATATTGTTATCACCACTAAAGGTGGATTACCCATTTATATTAAAGATGTAGCTACAGTTGACTTTGGTAGCGCAGTTCGTTTTGGTGCTATTACTGGTAATGGCGAAGGCGAGAAGGTACTGGGTCAAGTAATGATGTTGAAAGATGCAAACTCTAAAAAAGTAATTGAAGCGGTAAAAGAACGCGTTGCAGAAATTTCAACTTCGTTACCAAAAGGCGTTTATATTAATCCGTTTTTAGAACGAAGCGAGCTTATTACAAAAACTACATTTACGATAAGCGAGAATTTGATACTAGGGTGTTTAATTGTCATTTTTGTAGTGGTATTACTGCTCGGTAATTTTAGGTCAGGTTTGGTAGTCGCATCTGTAATTCCGCTGTGTTTGTTATTCGCATTATCACTCATGTACATATTTGGTGTAGATGCCAATTTGATGAGCTTAGGGGCTATAGATTTCGGTATTATTATAGATGGTGCCGTAATTATTGTAGAATTTATAGCCTTTGAAATCACAAGAAAACAGCAAGAAATAAATGCTTTGCACAAAACAGAACAGCAGCAGCTAAAAGATAAAATTACATTTAATGGAGCTTCTAAAATGATGAATTCTGCCATTTTTGGGCAGTTGATTATACTAATCGTTTTTATTCCCATTTTATCATTGAGCGGAGTAGAAGGTAAAATGTTTAAACCTATGGCATTGACTTTTAGTTTCGCATTAGTTGGGGCAATGATTTTGTGTTTTACTTATGTGCCTGTTGCAGCATCAATCTTTTTAAAACCATTGAAAGAGTCGGACAAGAACATATCTGTTCGTTTAATGAAATGGTTGAATAAGAAATATGAGCCTATTGTAAACTGGGCATTACAAAGCAAGAAGGTTGTTCTGGGCATTGCGGCAATACTGCTAATTGGAGCAACAATTTTATATACGACTATGGGCGGCGAGTTTGTACCAACTTTAGATGAAGGTGATTTTGTAATTCAACCCGTATTAAAAACAGGAACCTCATTAAGTAAAACTGTTGAAATTACGACTGAGATAGAGAAGATTTTACTAGATAATTTTCCAGAGGTTCAGCAGGTAGTCACTAGAATTGGAGCTGCCGAGGTACCAACCGATCCCATGTCTATGGAAGAAAGTGATGTCATAATAAAGTTGGCACCGAAAGGGGAGTGGACAAGTGCAAAATCTAAAGATAAGCTAGCCGATAAATTCAAAGAGGCACTAGCCATTATTCCAGGTATGGAAGTAGAATTTACGCAACCTATAGAGATGCGTTTTAATGAACTAATTACAGGTGTTCGTGCAGATATTGCTATAAAGATTTTCGGTCCTGATTTAGATGTTTTGGCTAATAAAGGAAATGAAATTGGCGCATTAATTAAAGACGTTGAAGGAGCTGCAGATATTAGTGTAGAGAAAATAGCAGGATTACCCGAAATGAGTGTTGATTATGACCGCGCAAAAATTGCTCGATTCGGATTAAATATTCAAGAACTGAACGATATGGTTTCTATGGGATTTGCCGGTAAGACTGCCGGTAATGTTTTTGAAGGAGAAAAACGGTTCGATTTAGTCGTGCGATTAGATAAAGCAAAACGACAAGATATAGATGACCTTAAAAACCTGTACGTTGATTTGCCTGACGGAGGAAAGATTCCGTTAAGCGAGCTGGCAGATATCACGTATAAAAAAGGTGCTGCAAAAATATCAAGAGATGATACCAAGAGAAGAACAGTGGTAGGTGTAAATGTTCGTAATCGCGATTTACAATCGGTTGTAGATGATGTTCAAAAATTAATTAATGAAAATGTAAAATTACCAACAGGGTATACCATTACCTATGGCGGTCAATTTGAAAATTTACAAAGTGCCCGAGACCGACTTTTAGTAGCGGTACCTATAGCACTTGTACTTATTTTTGTATTGCTATATTTCGCATTTAAGTCGGTAAAAGAAGCCCTAATGATTTACTCGGCAATTCCGCTGGCAGCAGTTGGTGGTGTATTGTTATTATGGATGAGAGGCTTACCGTTCAGTATTTCTGCAGGTGTAGGTTTCATAGCATTATTCGGTATCGCAGTATTAAATGGTATTGTTTTGATTGAACATTTCAAAGAGCTGAAAAAATATTCTTTTGAGAGTTTAGACGATTTAATAAAACAAGGTGCAAAAGATCGGTTGCGAGCGGTATTATTAACAGCATCCGCAGCAGCACTTGGCTTTTTACCCATGGCAATATCTACCAATGCAGGCGCAGAAGTACAACGACCATTGGCAACCGTGGTTATCGGTGGTTTGTTTACGGCAACCATATTAACTTTAGTAGTATTACCAGTGTTATATTCCATTTTCGATAAACATGAGAATTCAAGAAAGCCAATACCAAAAACTACTTTGCAAAATGGTATTGCTGTTATTGCATTACTTATTTCAATTGGCGTATCGGCACAAGAATCAAAAGGGCAAAATCTTGATGAATTAATTCCTCTTGCTATTGAAAATAACATGGGGTTAAAAGCTGGTCGGTTAAAAGTTGATGAATCTGAAGCATTGATCAATAGCGCATTTATGTTCAATAAAACCCATGTGTATTATGAATATGATGAGAATAACCTTGCCATAAATGATGTGCCATTAAAGGTATTTGGAGTTCAGCAGGATTTTCGTTTTCCAACTGCTTATTTTTCTGAAAAGAAAGTCAATAAGGTGAAAATTACTTTGGTGCAAAGCGAATATGATATACAGCGTAAAGCAATAACTAAAGATGTTACCAGAGGTTATTACGAGTATCAAATTGCACGAGAAAAAGTTAGAATGTATAAAAGGTTGGATAGTTTATATGCCAATTTTTCTAAGGTAGCAGCTCGTAGATTTGAACTGGGTGAAACCAATTATTTAGAGAAAATAACCGCCGCTTCTAAGCAGAGAAAAATTAATCTGGACTATCAGCAAGCTATTCAGGAAAAGTTTGCTGCGTATTCCAATTTACTGCAATTAATTCAGGTAAAGGATAGTTTCGTTATTTCTGAAGAAATGAACTTGAAAATTGACATTAATGAGGTAAATGTAGATGCTTCTCCAGAGTCTGTGTACTATGAGAATAATATGCAACTAATGGCTGCAGTACGTAAACTAGAAAAACAGCAACTATTACCAGATATCAGTTTAGCCTATTTTCAAGGAACAAATTCAGAATTGAACGACAATCTTTTGGGTTATCAACTAGGGCTAAAAATTCCGCTAATATTCAGTGGTAATGCCTCTAGAATCAAGGCATCTAAAATTGCCAAAGAACGAGCAGTAGCTGAGTCCGTCGCATATAAAATCCAGATAAAATCAAAGCAAGAAATCTTAGGACAGCAAATCCTTCAAATTCAAAATTCACTGAATTACTATGAGAACGAAGGTGCAGAGCTATCAGATGAAATATTGAAGACCGCGAACATCAGCTTTAGAAATGGTGAAATTGATTTCTTTCAATATATACAAAGTTTAGAAAGTGCCTATGATATAAAATTGGCCTATTTAGATAAGATAAAAGCGTATAACGAAACCGCTACAGACATTAATTTCTTAACATTATAAATAGGGACATCATGCAAAAATATATATTCAAAATAATAATGCTTTTCATGTTCATCATAATTTCAAGTTGTGGGGAGAAGGCAAATAAATTAAACGAGAATGGCACATCTGAAGTACAAACAGATGACCGAATTCAAATTACACAAGCACAATTCGATCAGAATAAAATGGAGATTGCTAGTATGACTGAAAGTGATTTTCCGGTAATGGTAACAACCTCTGGTATGATAGATGTGCCACCAGAAAATAGAGCGGTGGTAAGTGCTACAATGGGCGGTTATATTAAAACCACACCTTTGCTAATTGGAGATAAAGTGCGTAAAGGTCAGTTGTTGGTTACTATTGAGAATCCGGAGTTTGTATCCTTACAACAACAATACATGGAGGTCAACGGGCAGTTGGGTTATTTGAAGTCAGAGTACGAACGTCAGCAAACAATGGTAGCTGAAAACATAACATCTAAGAAAAGCTTTTTGAAAGCAGAGAGCGATTATAAAACTGGGGTAGCAAAATATAACGGACTTCGAAAGCAATTAATCATGTTGAATATATCACCTGAGCAAGTAGAAAAAGGAAATATAAGTTCGGTAGCTACCATTTTTGCGCCTATTGAAGGTAGTATTACAAGTGTAAATGTTTCAAAAGGTACATATGTTTCTCCCGCAACTTCAATTATGGAAATCATTAATAATGACCATATTCATTTAGAACTTTCGGTTTTCGAAAAAGATATTATGAAAGTAAAAAAAGATCAGGAAGTCGTATTTAGAATACCAGAAGCTTCAAATGAGGAATATATGGCAGAAGTACATTTGGTAGGTACCTCTATAGGTGAAAATAGAACTATAAAGGTTCATGCACATATAGAAAATGAAGACGAAGCTAACTTTCTAACTGGTATGTTCGTAGAGGCGAATATTATTACAGAAACATCAAAGCAAATGTCGCTGCCTTCAGAGGCTATTGCAGTAGTAGATAACGAGGCTTATGTATTGGTCTTAGATGAAAAAAAAGATGGTAGTTATTATTTTAAGCAAGTACCTGTCGAGATCTTAGGTAGTTATGAAAATAGAACCTCGTTCAGTAATTCATCAACTTTTAAGCAAGATGCACAATTTTTGGCAAAAGGTGCGTTTAGCCTGATAGGAGCGTAGCTTTAAAATAGAAGAAAAAAGAAAGTTATTGATGGAATAATTGACTTAGTACAAGTTAGTTTAATAAATAGATATGAAAAAATATATAGTATTACTGTTATTTACAGTAATTAGTGTTGGTACAATAACAGCGCAAGACTGGAATACAGATTTTACAACAGCTAAAAAGCTTGCCGAAACTAATGATCTGCCAATAATACTAGTTTTTCAAGGTTCAGATTGGTGTGCACCTTGTATAAAATTAGATAGGGCAATATGGTCTACAAATGAGTTTAAAGAATATGCAAAAGAGCATTATGTAATGTTGCAAGCAGATTTTCCTCGTAGAAAGAATAATGCATTACCAGAAGAGCAATTGAACAAGAATAAAGCATTGGCTGAAAGTTATAATAGGCAAGGGATATTTCCCTTTGTTGTGGTTATGAACGCCAATGGTGAAGTATATGGTGAAACCAGTTACAAGAAACTGACACCAAAAGAGTATATCGAAGAATTGAATTCATTCATAAAATAGATTGAAGAAACTAACTCTCATAGTATTATTTTTTTCTGTTGGTATGCTGTATGCTCAAGAGCCTTATAAGCGCACCGTTAAATTAATGGGCAGCCGCTTTGATATTACTGTAGTGGCTAAAGATCCTGTTGAAGGAGATGAGTATATCGATTTGGCCATCAACGAAATAACAAGAATAGAAAAGCTGATTTCTTCTTGGGATCCAAACTCGCAGACATCGGAAATTAATAGAAATGCTGGTAATAAGCCAGTGCAAGTTGATGTAGAATTATTCAATTTAGTACAACGTGGAATAGGTATTTCTAAGTTGACAGATGGGGCTTTTGATATTAGTTATGCTTCTATGGATAAAATTTGGAAGTTTGATGGTAGCATGACCGTTATGCCATCAGAAGATTTGATAAAGGCATCTGTTGCTAAAGTGGGTTATCACAATATCATTTTAGATAAAGAGAACCATACCGTTTTTCTGAAGTTAGCCGGAACGAAAATCGGTTTCGGAGCCATTGGTAAAGGTTATGCCGCGGATAAGGCAAAAGAGTTTTTGAAATCTAAAGGTGTAGTTGCAGGTATCATAAATGCATCTGGTGACATGAATACTTGGGGAAAACAGCCCAATGGTAAAGAGTGGAAGGTAGCTATTACTAATCCTATGGATAAGAACAAAGTCTTTGCTTTGTTACCTATAATCAATGAGGCAGTGGTAACTTCTGGTAATTACGAAAAATATGTAACCTTCAATGATATTAGATATACCCACATAATTGACCCTCGAAGTGGTTATCCGGCAACGGGTATTATTAGTGTTACCGTATTTGCTCCCAAAGCAGAATTAGCTGATGCGTTGGCAACATCGGTATTTGTTATGGGCATTGAGGTCGGCTTAAATAGAATAGAACAACTGCCACAGGTAGAATGTATTATTATAAACGATAAAGGAAATATTATAACTTCTAAGAATATAGAAATAGAAAAGTCATGATGAAGAAGTTTTTAGTTTTTACATTAATAGCGGCTTCTTTTAGCAGCTGTACAGTGTTGAAGGAGTACGAGAAAATAAATATTAATGATCCAGATATGGTTTTGCAAGATAAAAAGGTAGACCGCAATTTAACAACGGCTCATTCCTACAGAGAAGCTGCTGCAGGTGCAAACGGAGGAAAAACTGGTGGTGGCTGCGGTTGTAATTAATATAGGATTCAATTTTTAACAAAATGAAAATATTCAAAATAGCAGTTTCTGTAGCAGCATTATTCGCGTTTACGATAAACTATGCACAGCAAGCTCAAGATTCTGTAAAGACCTATAAAAAGCGTGTTTTAGAAACTACCGAGGTAGATTTTTTAACAAGTTATTATTCGCAAGATGGGGATAATGCTGCGGTAAGTGGCGGTTTAGGAACAGAAGACCTAACAGATTTTACAGGCACATTCGTAGTTGCAATCCCTTTAAACGATGACGATGTTCTTACCATTGATGCAGGTGTTTCAGCATATACATCGGCTTCTTCAAGTAATGTAGACCCTTTTGATGGTGGCGAGCCAGCTGATCCGTTTGTAGCAAGTTCTGGTGCTTCAAGTTCAGATACATGGACGAATCTTACAGGTTCGTATAGCCATAGTTCAGATGATAGAAATACAATCGTGTCAGGTAAACTATCGGTCTCTTCAGAATACGATTATTTCTCTTTTGGTCTCGGTGGTGGCTTAACAAAATTATTTAATGAAAAGAATACGGAGGTTAGTATAAATGCTAATGTATATTTAGATAAATGGAATGCTATATATCCATCAGAACTAAGACCTTTCGCCAGTGGTGCAAATGGTTTGGCGAATGGACTTTTCAGTAATAATACAATTACGGGGAATACAAATTACGCCCCTATATTCAATGAGTTTTCTGATGAATCAAGAAATTCTTATTCCGTTGGATTAGGATTTTCTCAAATTCTGAGCAAGAATCTACAAGGTTCACTGGCGTTAGATTTTATTCAGCAAGATGGCTTGTTGTCTACTCCGTTTCAAAGGGTTTATTTCAGCGATGTAGCAGATTCTTTTATAGATAATTTTCAATTGGCAGATGCCATAGAACAATTACCAGATACCAGATTTAAGGTTGCTGCCGGCGGTCGGTTAAATTGGTATATTAATGAAACGTTTGTAGTAAGGAGCTTCTATAGGTATTACTACGATGATTGGGGTATAAACTCCCACACTGCAAGTGTAGAGGTGCCTATTAAACTTTCAGATAAGTTTACGGTTTATCCATCATATCGATATTACCAACAAACTGCGGCAGATTATTTCTTTGGTTATGAAGAAGCACTTTCTACGGATACCTTTTATACGTCAGATTACGATTTATCAAAATACTCGGCAAACCAATTTGGGATGGGAGTTTCATACACAGATATTTTTACCAAGCTGCATATCTGGAAACTCGGACTTAAAAGTATTGATTTAAAGTTCTATAAATATGATAGAGATACTACCTTTAGTTCTAGCATCGTCACCGCAGGGTTTAAGTTTGTTATGGATTAAAATTTATGATGATTGATATATAAAAAGCAGGTCTATTGACCTGCTTTTTGTTTTTATGATATGGTTTTAATTTTGGCAACGTTCAGAATTAACCAAAAGAAATAGTTAACTTTTCAAGCGTATAAAGCAGTAATAAATTTTGATTTTGATGGAATTGAGAAAAGAATACGACCTTATTTGTGTAGGTGCAGGTATCATGAGTGCTACGCTGGCATTATTGGTAAAACAGTTAAAGCCAGATCTTAATGTGCTAATCGTTGAACGATTAGATAAAGTAGCTCAAGAAAGTTCTGCAGCTTGGAATAATGCAGGTACAGGGCATTCTGCCTTATGTGAACTTAATTATACACCCGAAGATGAAGATGGTCATGTGAACATAAAAAAGGCGATAGACATTTGTACGCAATTTGAAACCTCTAAACAATATTGGTCTTTTTTGGTAGCTGAAGGACTTATTAAAGATCCAAAATCATTTATTACTCCGGTGCCACATCACAGCTGGGTAAAAGGGAAAGGTAATGCCGACTACCTTGAAAATCGATTTAAAGCTTTTAAAGAGCATTTCATGTTCGATACCATAGAGTTTACTAGAGAGGTTGAAAAGATGCAGCAGTGGTTTCCGTTGATGATGCACAATAGAACCGAAGATGAAGTTATGGCGGCTTCTAGAATTGATAGGGGAACAGAAATGAATTATGGTTCGTTAACAGAGCAATTGTTCGATATTCTAGAAAAGGAGTATGATACTAAGGTGTTGTTCAATACCGAAGTAGAAGATATTGATCCCGATCATGATGTAGAGTGGTTGGTAAAAATGGAAAATCTAAATACAGGTGTCAAGAATACGGTAGATTCCGAGCATGTCTTTATAGGTGCCGGTGGTGGTAGTTTGTTATTATTGCAAAAAGTAGAGATTGATGAAAAGGATGGTTATGGTGGTTTCCCGGTAAGTGGGGAGTGGCTGGTATGTAAAAATCCAGATATAATTGATCAGCATAATGCCAAGGTATATAGTAAAGCCGGTATTGGCGATCCACCAATGTCGGTACCACATTTAGATACTAGGTTTATTAATGGTAAGCGAGAATTGTTATTCGGTCCGTTTGCAGGTTTTAGTCCCAAGTTTTTAAAGGAAGGTTCCTATTTAGATTTATTAAAATCTATCAATTTTGATAATATACCATCAATGTGGGGTGTGTTTTGGCACAATTTACCGCTAACAAAATATTTGGTGGAACAGGTAGCTATGAGTTTTGAAGATAGAATGGATTCGTTAAGAGTATTTCTTAAAGATGCCAAAAGCGAAGATTGGGAAATTATGGTTGCTGGGCAACGCGTGCAGACAATTAAGAAAGATGAGTTTGAAGGTGGCTCGTTAGAATTTGGTACACAGTTAGTAAGTAGTAAAGATGGTAGAATTACTTGTTTGTTGGGTGCATCGCCGGGAGCATCTACATCGGTAAAGATCATGTTAGATGTGCTTGAAAAGGCATTTCCAGAATTAACATCATCTGAAAAAGGAAAAGAACAATTGAATAAAATGGTACCTTTTTATAAAAAAGAAGTTACCAAAGAATTGTTTGATGCTCAACTTGAACGCGTAACCCAGGTTTTAGAATTGTAGCCAACTTATTTTATTTAAGATAGTTTTATGCTTAATAGCACTAAGTCAACACAATAAAAAGATAGTACTTGCATTATCATTATTCAGGGCAGATACCACAAATAGAAAATGCGGTTTAATTTCTTATTATTTTTTCTTTTCATAACTAGCTTTACGGCACAAGCGCAATTAAGTGATTTGACTCGTTTGGATTTTACATTTATTCCTAATAAAGGGTCAGATGTAGAATATACGCGATCAAGATTTCTTGTCAATTATCCAGTAAAACTTAAGAAAGAAGGGCAGTATTTATTTTTAGGAGTAGATTATAGTAATGTTCATCTTCGCTTTAAAGATGATGAGCTTCCTTTTGATAGGGAGTTATTAAATGATTTTAAACTTTTAGACTTCACTATTGGCTTTACCAAACCCTTAAAAAATGGGTGGCGATTAGGAGTACGTCTGCAGCCGGGTATTAGTACAAATAATGCAGCAAAACATTTATCAACAGAAGATGTTGTTTTTTCAGGAGATCTGGTTTTTATAAAAAAGTTTGAAAAAGATTTAGAAAAGCCCTCTCGTTTAATAGTAGGTCTATCTTATTCTCAAAATAGGGGGTATGTTTTCCCTTTACCGTTTATTAGCTATTACAAAAAGTTTAGACCTGATTGGTCGTTTAATATTGGTATTCCAAAGTCAAATTTACAGTATCATCTTGCAGAAAAACATCGCTTCAAACTATACACCCAATTAGATGGTTTTACCTCTAACATTCAAAATGGTGCATTGGTAAATGGCAACGAATATGCAGAAATAATAAATATGTCATTAATTAACGGTGGTCTACAGTACGAATATCATTTTACGGATCATTTGCAATTAGATTTACGTGCTGCCTATAATTTTAGTCTAAATAATAAATTAAAAGACGGTAGCAACAACACCTTACTGACTATAGATAATCACTCTAGAAGTTATTTTAGAGCGGTTTTAAGATTCAAGATATAAATTTACTAAAGGAAAATAAAAACGCCGAAATCTTAGATTTCGGCGTTTTCGTTTACAATAGCATAAGGGTTTTAACCTATTACAGATTTCTCAGTAATAAACGGTTGATTATAATGTCTTTTACCTGTAGCTTTATAAAGGGCATTTGCCAAAGCTCCAATAATAGGAGGCAAAGATGGCTCTCCTAAACCAGTAGGATCTATTCCATTATCCACAAAAAAGCTTTCAATTTCTTTCGGTGCTTCTTTATGTCTAATTAAGCGATAGGTGTCAAAATTCTTATGTTGAGGTTTACCATCTTCAAAAGTCATTTCGCTATACGTAGCGTGACCGATACCATCAATAATTCCGCCTTCAATTTGATTTTTTGCTGCCATAGGGTTAATAACAATTCCGCAATCTACGGCACACCATACTTTAGTAACCTTTGGTGATTTTTTATCTGTTGCTAAGTCTAAAACTTGTGCAACATAAGAGTTATGGCAGTAGTAAGCTGAAACACCTCTCGCAACACCATTTTTTTGACTTCCGTCCCAACCAGCTTTTTCTCTAACTAACTTAAGAACACCTGCATAACGTACTGGGTCGTAGTCGTTCTTTTCAGGTTCACCTACAGGATTTTTTATAGCTCTGTCAAATAACTCTAATCTAAATTCAATAGGGTCTTTACCTGCAGCTTCTGCAACTTCATCTAAAAATGCTTGTTCTGCACCGGCAACAAAGTTAGAGCGTGGCGCACGCCAAGCACCTGTAGTTACATTTGTTTCTAAACTGAATTTTTCAGCTAAGTAATTATCAACAGCACCTGCCGGAAATCTATTTTCAAAAAGTAAATCATCATTAGATCCAGCACCTTTAACGTGCCATGCAATTAAATTACCTTCTTTATCAAGACCGGCTTTATACTTTACTTTATATGTTGGGCGGTATGTACCTTGGGTCATATCATCTTCACGCGTATACACCAATTTAATAGGCGCTTTCATGTGTTGAGAAATTACCGCAGCTTCCACACCGAATGTTCCATACAGACGACGACCAAATCCGCCACCCATACGGCTCATTTTAATATCAATTTTTTCAACTGGCATACCTAATCTAGAAGCCAGTGTCTTTTCTAAAAACTCAGGAGTTTGAATTGGACCATTGAACAAAGCTCTTTCAGCAGTAACATCTGCGTAAAAGTTCATTGGCTCCATGGTATTGTGTGCTAAAAAAGGAGCACTATATGTGCGTTCTATAACCTTATCTGCTTTTTTAAATGCACTAGCTACATTACCATCTTTACGAGCTGGCTGTTTAGAAGAAGTATTCAATAATTTAGTCAATGCTTCATCATGCCCTTCTGTACTTTCTAAAGCCGAAGATTCTTCCCATTCTACATTCAATGCCTTTTTTGCCTGCATACATTGCCAAGTACTCTCACCAACAATGGCAACAAGCTTATCAATAGAACCGGCATCAGACCATTGTTTTTCCGTATCATCTTTGTATACATCAATAGGGAAAACATCTTTAATACCTGGCATAGATTTTACAGTATCTGCATTCATCGATTTATAGGTCATGCCAAACGCAGGCGGATGAATAATCATGGCGATCATCATTCCTTCTTCTTGAATATCAATACCGAATAATGGTTTACCAGTTATAATATTTGGACCATCAACATTTCGTCTATCCGTTCCAATAATATCAAAATCATTTGTTTCTTTAAGTTTCACCTCTTCAGGTACAGGCATTGTAGCTGCTTTTGAAGCCATATCACCAAATCCGGCTGAGTTGTTTGATGCGGTATGACTTATAACACCTGCATCAACCGTAATTTCAGAAGCATCAACCTGCCATGTATCTGCAGCTGCGGCAACTAGCATATGTTTTGCGGTTGCACCGGCCATTCTTAATCCAGACCAACCTACACGAATAGACTGACTACCGCCTGCCAATTGTCTTTGAAAAATATCGGTATTTAGAGGAGCTTGTTCAACGATTACATTTTTCCAATCTACACCAAGTTCATCTGCCACGATCATGGGCATAGAGGTCTTTACATTTTGTCCTATTTCTGGGTTAGGCGACATAATAGTTACCATACCGTTATCGCCAATTTTAAGAAAGCTATTAATATCGAACCACTCTTTGGGTATGTTGCTTACTTGCTCAGGGGTTGGTTTGCATGATGCTAGCCAACTGAATCCTAAAATCATACCGCCACCGGCAAGCGAACCGCTTTTTAAAAAAGAACGTCTGTTATATGTTGTTTTAATAAGTGTCATTTGTATTTTTTTTGAAGGTTAAAATCCCAAAATTGTGGGGTTATAATTACGCGTTAGAAATACTTGAAGCATTTTTAATTGCTTTCTTGATTCGCGTATATGTACCACAACGACAGATATTACCGTTCATAGCATCTTCAATTTCAGTATCAGTAGGATTAGGATTTCGCTTTAAAAATGCGCTAGCATTCATAATTTGACCTGCTTGACAATATCCGCATTGGTACACATCTTCTTCTAACCAAGCCTTTTGAACAGGATGATCTCCATTTTCAGAAAGTCCCTCAATAGTTGTAATTGATTGTTCGCCTACAGCAGAAACTGGCAGTTGACAAGAACGCACTGCATTATCGCCTAAATGAACGGTACATGCACCACATTGTGCAATACCACAACCAAATTTTGTACCTACCAATTTTAAATGATCTCGTAATACCCAAAGCATTGGTGTAGTGGGATCTACATCTACTTCTTGAGTTTTTCCATTAACTTTTAAACTGAAATTTGCCATTCGTTTTTCCTATTTGTTTGAGTCCCTTGAAATTAGGAATTTTTTTAGAGTAAACGGAAGCAATGAATCATAAATTATCATAAAATTAATATGAAAGCTAATTTTGATGTAATGTTGGATCAACTGAAGTAATTGTAAAGTTAATGTATATTAAAAGACCATAATTTTTTCTATTTTATTTGAGCATTTTTATTCATGTGTTAAATTTCGATATTTGTATTTAATTAGACATAAAAAAAGCCCTTGCAATTGCAAGGGCTTTTCACTTTATAAGTATATCTACTATCTGTGATGTTCTAAGATTTCAGTAGTTTCTAAATCATTCTGCAAAAATTCTTTTTGCGCTCTAATAATTTCTTTTAAGCGGTGTGGCATCATAACTTCTGCAAGTGCATTATCATAATCATTAATTGCTGCTTTATCGCCTCTAACAGCTTCTTCTAACATTGCTTCGTCATTATCTTCTGCGAAAAATGCTTTTACATCCATCCAAGTTCTATGCAATGTACCTGCTGCACTTCCTTCAATTTCTACGCTACCTAAATCTAGGTCTGGCACCGCTGCTCTAAGTTCTCTTAAGAATTGCATACGATCAATAACCTTTTTCTCAAAGTAACTTTTGATTCCTACTTCCTTTGAATTTTCAGATGCTTTTTCAAGTCCTTTAATGGCATCTTCATTTTTACTTACCAAGTCTTTTAAATGGGCTTCAATTTTTGCTATATCAGTATTCATATTTTAAATTTTATAAGGCGGTTATGCCTTTGATTAAATCAAATTTTCTAATATTAAGATACAGGCATTACACGAATAAGCTTAGCCATAAAAAATAGTAGTTTTGCTCTATTGAATAATCTGTAAACTATCGTAATCATTAGTATTACCTATACTTTTTAGTATATATTTTCTGCGGATAGAGTTAAGTTTAAATAAGCTTAAATACTATTTTGGACGAGAACAATAAAAAAGAAGATTATGGGATTATCACCACTATTTGGAGTAGCGAAATTATTAGTAAGAAGTAGAAAATTGAAAATGGCAGCGGTGGGCTTACAGTTGGCATATTTAGGTTATACCTACATTTCAGATAAGAGAAAAAAATAAACAGGTTCAAAAATAATTCAATTTTTTATTTAAATAATTGATTATAAGAAGATTATGGCAATTTATCGATTGTATAGTTCATTAAATTTTTAAAAACCTATGAATTTTTATTAATAATCAATTGAATGAGTTACAAGACCTTTGGAGTATTAATCCCCAAAATCTAGTAACATGAACAATTCAATTAAAATCAGCCTTTTGTTTGCTTGTATGGCAACCATGGGCTATGGCCAAGATTTGGCCTACAATGACAACGGCACAAGTTTTCAACAAAGAAAGGTTGAGGAAGTTACCAACCGTACAGAGAATTATAATCAACTAAAGACACTTGGTTTTTCTGATGCAGAAATCTTTGAAGATTTAGGTAATGCCAATTTCCTGACCAAAAAATATGCAAATGCATTATACTGGTATGGTAGATTGATGGAAATCTCTGCAGATGGTACTTTAAAAAGAAGCTATCAGAAAAGATTTGACCACGCAGTTTCTCAATTAGGTAAAGAAGTTCAGAATGAGTTAGCAGATGAAAACTGGACGGAGTTAGTTAAAGACGATTACAAAATGACACGAACAGTTGTGCCATCTCGTCTTACCTCTAATAATAGAAGAATTTTTTTACCTTGGGATGATCAAGGTGCCACTAAAGAGTTTGCGTCAAACAATGCAGCTCCAGTAAAAACTACTGGTGAGTATGCCCCACCGGTAGCATTGACAAATGGTGGTAACACTGCTTACTACAGTAAAACAACATACCGAAAACCTACAACAGGTATGTTCTCAAAAAAGAAAGAAATACACAAAATTTACAAAGCCGATAAAGTTGGTGGTGAGTGGAAAAAAATTACCGAAGTGGCTGTATGCCCTGGTGATTACTCTGCAAAGCATCCGGCAATTTCGCCAGACGGTAGTCGATTATTCTTTGCATCTAATATGCCAGGTACTTATGGCGAATATGATATATATGTATCAACAATTCAAAAAAACGGAATGTTGGGTCAAGCGAAAAACTTGGGTTCGAAAGTAAATACAGTTAAGAATGACGTTCTCCCTAATCCTGTTTCCAATGGTAGTTTAGTATTCGCATCAGACGGTAGAGAAGGTTATGGAGGCTTAGATGTGTATATGGTAGAAGTTGGTCAACGTAGCGTTGGTCTTGCCGTAAACATGGGCAACACTATCAACAGTTCATATGACGAGTATTCGGTAAATCTTTTACAAAGCGATGGTTCTGGCTATGTAGTGTCTAACAGAATGGCACAAGGTAAGCATACACAAAATGTAGCTTTCAATTTAAGTGATAAGCCTATCAATGATAAAGATAGAGACGATCGCTTCTTAGAAGCCTTTAACTCAGATAGACGAACGCAGTATTCAAGTTCTGTTTTCGAAGATGAATAACCACCCATTATTCATTTCCCTCAATTCATTTGACAAATTCAATTCTAATCACAAAATCAATCGTTATGGAAAGTCCTTATAAAATCAATAGTTTTCTTATTGCTTTATTCTTATTGGCTCTTGTCCAAACAGTAAAAGGTCAAGAAACCAATGCAAATTTAGGATCAAGCAGTACGTACCACAACCAATTATTCTTCAATAGGTTTTTTATAAACCCAACGTTCTCTTTGGTACGTGAGAACAAATCATATTTAAACATTCTACATAGAAATCAATCTGCAACATTCGAAGATAATAGTCAAAACTATTTTTTAGGTTTCAGTAATAAATTAAACGAAAATACCGCAGTAGGTATTGGTGTTTACAGTCAATGGTCTGGTGTAGTTCAGGAATTTGGATTCAATGCCAATTACGCATCGGCAGTAAGATTGGGAGAGAAATCTGTTTTAACCTTTGGTACGAACGTCACTTATTTTAATCAAGGTTTAGATAAAAACAGGATTGTCGTTGGTGAAGAAGACCCTCAATTGGCAGATGCAAGAAAAGAAAGTAAAATTGCCATACAACCAGGTATGAACTTGTCGTTAGGTAAGTTCGATTTCGGATTTTACGCAGAAGACCTTTTTAAATACAATCAAACAACGAACGAATTTTTAACCGAATTGTCTACAAAGAGTGTAAAGGCTTCGGTACAGTATACACACTCATTCGAACATTCAAGAGGACTTTTCACAGATGCTCGCTTAATGCCAATGGCGCAAGTGGGTCAGAATTATGATGGTAGTCTATATTACTTTGGATCGTTATTATTAGACATGCCAAACTACGGTTGGTTACAAACAACGGTAGATGAAGAGTATGGAGTAGCCGCAGGTGTTGGTTTTAACCTAAGTGATAAAATGTCTTTAGGATATTTAATGGAGAAAGACTTATCAAGTGAAGATGCCAATTTAGGCTGGAATCATGAAATCACTTTAGCATATAAATTTAAAGATGATGATTTGGCGATATCGGTAGCAGATAATCCATCAGACAATCAAATAGATAATATAGTACGTAATTATGAAGAGCAGATAGCTCATTTGATTGAAGAACGCGATAGTGCTAGAAAATCTGGTCGTAAGAGACAAGATACATCTTCTAAAGCTACTTCTACGGCTTCAGAAAGTAGTTTAGCATATGAGAACAAAATTATTTTAGATGAGTTGATCCTACGTCAAGATTCTATAGAGATTGAAAGAATAGCAGCATTTGAAGAACGATTCGAGTTAATTGTTAGAATGTTACGTAATGATATTGATACAACGATTAAAAGTTCTTTACAAGACTTTAGTGTAGAGGAAAACACATCTTATGCATCTAACGATTTAAATGATGATGCTATTGATTTTGTAACAGAACCTGCAGATGCTTTTGCTACCGCAACTAAATCATCAACAGTAGCAACAGCAACTTCTTCCAGAAGAGCAAATTTTAAAGAATTTCCATCTACAAGAGATAATTTTAAAGAGTTACCGGTGAAAATGATGGTTGATGCTGATGTTATCGATATGAATTCTGGTTACTATGTCATTGCAAATGTATATAGTCAAACAAAGTATATGAATGCATTTATGAAAGATTTGCGAGAAAAAGGATTAGATCCAAAGCAATTCTACAATAAAGAAAACGGTCTGTATTATGTGTACTTAGCAGATTACGATTATAAGAACGATGCACAAATGGCAGCAAGTACAGATTTAAATGGAAAATACAATCAAGAGAAATGGATTATGCAAGTAAGCGAAACAACAGCTACTGCATCTAATACTTTTGAAGATGATGATATAAGTATAGAGTAACATATTAAAAATCTATAAACCTTTACGGTTATATGGTTGATTTGAATTGTCAATAAAAGGAGGGGTTGTTGTCCGGGGGGATAACTGGGTTCCCTCCTTTATTTTTTGGTTTACATTGGTGGTGATTCTCGGTTTTAACTTTATGTTAACTATCGACGAATTACCTTATTTTTTATAGAAAGGTTGTATTTGAACGAAAAATCTTATGTTTTCAACGGGTATATTGTATTAATATATATATTTCAATCACCAATAAGATTCAAACCCAATTGTATAACCCCAAATCCCCCCACAACCATGAATGAATTTTACCTACTAAATTCCGGTTTCAAAACACATTTTTTTCTTCACAAGATTTCTATCATTTTAGAACTCCGAAATCTCATTAATCCAAAGTTTGGCAAACGCCTCAGTTTTATGAGTTGATTCACAAGCGGTAATCCGTTTTTGATTTAATTTTTACTGAACAATTGCGAAGTACAATCTAAATGTTTTGATTGTTCTTCAGGGCATTATTTGTCTTTATATATGTAAAAGTGAACGTATAGCATACACTATTAGGTCATAATACATGTCTATTGTTTAGTTATTCAATCCTTGTAAAAGTTGATTGAAATTTCTCAAAACTAACTGTAGTTATTGTTCTTTTTTAGAATGATAGCTTCAAAAACTATGGAAATTATGAAAAATTCAAGCATTAGAATAATAGTATTAGAAAAAGATACCTCATTACATTCTGTATATAAAAATCACTTCGAAGAAATTGATGGTTATGAAGTGGTAGGCAGTTATACATCTGCCAAAGATGCCATTAAAGATTATAAGTTTACCAAACCTCATATAGTACTTTCAGAAATTGAATTGGATGATATGAATGGGGTAGATGCCATTAAACTTTTCAAGAAAAAAGACTGGGAAGTAAAAATCATCATGTTCAGTGAAATCAATGATTTTGACATTATTAAAAATGCATTCAAGAAAGGAGCAAATGGTTATTTAACAAAACCATTGACCTTAGATAAATTAGAACATGCATTACGTAGTATGGAGAAAGAAGGTGCAGCGATGAGTAATGATATCGTTAAGAAGATCATTAGTAATTTTCATAGAAAGACATTTACCTTTTTCTCAGAAAGAGAGAACCAAATTGTAGATTTTTTATGTCAAGGAGCTACTTATAAAATGATTGCGCAAAAGTTATTTGTAACTCCCAGTGCAGTAAATTTCCATATACAGAATATCTATTTAAAGTTAGATGTAAACTCTAAATCAGAAGCGCTTTCAAAGTTAGAGCAGCTTCAAAATCAGTTAGAACAGTATTAAAGTGCTATTTGTTAAGTATTGATTTCTAGAGTAGTGCGAAAACCTTTTCGAAAATAAAATGTTTTTTAAAATAGATTTAAATAACTGATAATCAAATTATTATAGAATATTATTGAGGTCGTTATATTTCTGAAAATTCTATTTACGATAATATTTCGTAGTACAAATATTGAATGGTCGGTATAGTAACTATTTTTGGTTTAACTTATTACAGCAAACCAATTTATACTATTTATGTACCATTTAGGATTAGATATCGGAAGTTCATCTATTAAGATTGCTTTGGTAAATGCTTCAACAGGAAAAAGTGTTGGAGTAGTTACAGAGCCAGAGACAGAAATGTCTATGGAAGCTGTAAAAAATGGCTGGGCAGAACAAAGTCCAGAAGATTGGTGGCGCTACGTTTGTAGCGGTATCGAGAAATTATGTGTACAAGAAAATATTATTAAATCTGATATTTCAGGTATCGGAATATCATATCAAATGCACGGTCTAGTGCTTATTGATAAAGAAGGAAATGCCTTAAGAAAATCTATAATTTGGTGTGACAGTAGGGCAGTGGGCATTGGTCAAACAGCCTATGAAGAAATAGGAGCAGAAACTTGTGATACGCATCTTCTAAATTCCCCTTCAAACTTTACGGCTTCTAAACTAAAGTGGGTCAAAGAAAATGAGCCCGAAATTTATGCGCAGATTTATAAAATGATGCTTCCCGGAGATTACATCGCTTATAAATTATCTGGAGTAGTAAATACAACTGTATCTGGTTTATCAGAAGGTATTTTTTGGGATTTCAAAAAGGACGCAATTGCTGATTTGGTATTAGATCAATACGGATTAAATAAAGAAATGATTCCCGATATCGTAGATACTTTTTCAGTACAATCTAAAGTAAATAAAAAAGGGGCAACAGAAAGTGGATTATCAGCGGGTACACCCATATTATATAGAGCAGGCGATCAGCCAAATAACGCATTGACATTAAATGTTTTTAACCCTGGTGAAGTTGCGGCTACTGGTGGTACATCAGGAGTGGTATATGCCGTGACAGATAATCTTTCTGTGAAAGAAAGTTCACGAGTAAACAACTTTGCACACGTAAATTATTCACCTGGTAAACCAGCCAGAATTGGTAAACTACTTTGTATTAACGGAGCGGGTATTCAATATAGATGGTTATTAAATAATCTTAATGTTGAATCTTACGAAGAGATGAATACATTGGCAAATGAAGTACCAATTGGTTCAGATGGTGTCACAATGATTCCGTTCGGTAACGGAGCCGAAAGAATGTTGAAAAGTAAAGATGTAGGTACAAGAATTCTTAACCTAAATTTAAATAATCACGGTAACGGTCATTTGTGTCGTTCTGCATTAGAAGGCATTGCTTTTTCGTTTGTCTACGGAATGGAAATAATGGAGTCAGACGGTATAAAAGTGAATGTGATGCGTGCCGGTAACGACAATCTTTTTCGTTCAGGAATATTTTCGAATACTGTGGCAACCTTAATAGGGTATGACATTGAAATTTATGATACTACAGGGGCAATTGGTGCGGCAAGAGCTGCTAATCTTTATAAAGGCGATTTTGAGGCGTTCGGTAAGGCAATTTTAGATAATGATTACGTAATGACTTTTAGTCCGAAGAAAGATAAATCGGCATACCAAGAAGCTTATGCAACTTGGAAAAAAGAATTAGAATTAATATTGAACAACTTATAAAATCAACATAATGGCAAACAAGGAATATTTTAAAGGAATAGACAAAATTAAATTTGAAGGAAAGGAATCTGACAATCCGTTAGCCTTTAAATATTACAATCCGGATCAAGTAGTGGCTGGTAAAACCATGCGTGATCACTTTAAGTTTTCAACGGCCTATTGGCACACCTTCTGTGGTCAAGGTTCAGATCCATTTGGTCCCGGTACACAGAGTTTTGAATGGGATAAATCTTCAGATGCCATACAAGCAGCAAAAGACAAGGCAGATGCTGCTTTTGAATTCTTTGATAAAATAGGATTTGATTACTACTGTTTTCATGATTTCGATTTAATTCAAGAAGGGTCAACATTTGCAGAATCTGAAAAAAAATTAGCGACGATTACTGACTACTTAAAAGAAAAGCAAAAAGAATCTGGTAAGAAATTACTTTGGGGTACAGCAAACTGTTTCTCAAACCCAAGATATATGAACGGTGCTTCTACCAATCCTGATTTTAATGTATTGGCAAGAGCAGGTGGTCAAATTAAATTGGCTTTAGATGCTACAATTGCTTTAGGAGGTGAAAATTATGTTTTCTGGGGAGGTAGAGAAGGTTATATGTCTTTGTTGAACACAGATTTAGGTCGCGAAGTAGATCATATGGGTCAGTTTTTAACTATGGCACGAGATTATGCTCGTAGCCAAGGGTTTAAAGGAAACTTCTTTATAGAGCCGAAACCAATGGAGCCAATGAAGCATCAGTACGATTTTGACAGTGCTACTGCAATTGGGTTCTTAAAAGAATATGGTTTAGAGAACGATTTTAAAATGAACATCGAAGTGAACCATGCAACGTTGGCGCAGCATACTTTTCAGCATGAAATTGCTGTAGCAGCAAAAGCGGGAATGTTAGGTAGTTTAGATGCCAATAGAGGTGATTACCAAAATGGATGGGATACCGATCAGTTCCCAAATAACATTCAAGAAACAACAGAAGCAATGTTGGTATTCTTAGCTGCTGGTGGATTACAAGGTGGTGGAGTAAACTTTGATGCTAAAATAAGAAGGAATAGTACGGACTTAGAAGACGTGTTCCACGCACATATTGGTGGTGCTGATACTTTTGCAAGAGCTTTGATCACTGCAGATAAAATTATTGAATCATCTTCATATAACAAGTTACGTGAAAACAGATACAGTTCTTTTGACTCAGGTAAGGGAAAAGATTTTGAAAACGGTAAGTTAGATATGAAAGATCTTTACAATATCGCCAAAGAAAATGGCGAGTTAGAATTACAGAGTGGTAAGCAAGAATTGTTTGAGAACATCATCAATCAATACATATAAATTGTATCTCACCAACTCTAACCAATAATCATTGGTGATTTGGGTTATGGTTTTTATAAAATATGAAAATAACTGTCCCTTGGTTTACCATTAGGGACAGTTTGCTTTTACGAATTATTTAAATGTCAATTTAAATCTGTTCTTTTGTAGTATTAATTATGAAAAAAGTAACTCTAAAAGATATAGCTGGGCATTTTGGTGTTTCTATCTCTACCGTTTCTAAAGCGATAAATGATAGTCACGAAATTAGTAATGACCTAAAGATAAAGATTCAGGCATACGCTAAAGAGAAACATTATAAGCCTAACCGGCTAGCACTTAATTTATTGAATAAGAGCACCAAGACTATTGGTGTAATCGTGCCCAATATTTTAAACTACTTTTTTGTTCAGGTGCTATACGGAATTGAAAAAGTGGCCAATGAAAGTGGCTATAATATTATTAGTTGTATTAGCAACGAATCTAAAGCCAAAGAAACAAAAACACTTGAATTTTTTGATGCAGGTACTGTAGATGGTGTTATCATGTCTTTAGCAGAAGAAAGCCAGAATGAAGACACGCATGAAGCATTAATAGATGTTATTAATAATGATATTCCTGTAGTACTTTTTGATAGGGTTTCAGAAAACGTGCAATGTGATAAAGTCGTTGTTGACGATTTAGAGGCAGGCTATAAAATAACCAAGCACCTAATAAATATAGGCTGTAAAAATATAGCGGTAGTAAATCCTATTTCGAGTTCAAGCGTTGGTAAATTAAGACTTTTGGGGTATAAAAAAGCGTTGGAAGAATTAGATATTCCGTTTGATCCAAAGCTGGTTATTAACCTCACCATAAAAGATGATTTAGATTTATTGATGTCCTTTTTACTGAATTATAAAACTATAGATGGGATTATAGGTATCGATGAACTAATTGCTGTTCAAGTCTTAGAAGTAGTCAAGGCAAGAGGATATAACGTACCAAATGATATTTCAATAATTGGCTTTACCAACGGGCAGTTGTCAAAATACGTAACTCCGTCACTGACAATGGTAAGTCAGCATGGTAAATATATAGGCGAGCAAACAGCTAAACTATTGATTAACAGAATTAAAAACCCTGGTTTGCCTTACGAGACTAAGGTCGTGAAAACTAGTTTGCTAGTAAGAGATTCCACCAAAAAATTACAATAATTTACACCGTATCTGGTTGTGGGTGCACCCATTGTCCACGATAATTGCGTTGCAATAATGCAGTAGCTTCTGGGTCGTTTATTACCGTTCTACTTTGTGGGTCATACACTAAAGGTCTTTTTAGATCCATCGATAAATTAGCTAAAATACAGCTAGCGGTAGAAATGTGTCCGTTTTCAATATCAGCAACAGGCTTGGTATTGTTTTGTATAGCATTCAAAAAATCTATCATATGCTTACGAGTAGCGGGTGCGGCATGCAATTCAATGTCTTTTTCAGATAAGTCTTCAGGATATTTCTCTTTTTCATAAACAACATCAAAACGAATAGTTTCATTACCATCTACGGGTACAAATTCAGCTTTCATGACATCACCCTTTAGAACACCTTTTGATCCATATATTTTAAAAGCCCAAGGGTAATCAGCATCATCTGGATTTCCCCATGTTCTGTGCTGCCAATTGCAATTATGATTGTCATATTCGAATACGGCAGATTGTGTGTCAGATATGTTCGATTTTCCATCCTTCTGAACAAAAATTCCACCTTCAGAAGTTATACGTTTTGGCCATCCTAAGTCAAGCATCCAACGAACGGTATCTAGCATATGTACACACATATCACCAGTAATTCCGTTTCCATATTCTCGAAATGTACGCCACCATCTTTTATGAGGCAGACCATCGTAAGGTCTCATAGGTGCGGGACCTGTCCACATTTCATAATCAAAGAAATCGGGCACTTCTTGCTCTGGCGGATTACCATTTGCGCGCATATGGTAATAGCAACTCATATCTACGTGACCGATAGTTCCAAGCAAACCCGTATCAATAATTTGTTTTTTAGCTGTTACGAGATGCGGCGTACTTTTTCGCTGTGTACCTACTTGAACCACTTTGTTATATTTACTAGCAGCAGCGACCATTGCTTCGCCTTCTATAACATCAACGCTAATCGGTTTTTGAACATAAACGTGAGCTCCAGATTTTAGTGCTGCGATACAGGTTAAGGCATGCCAATGATCGGGTGTGCCAATAAGAACAATATCTAATTTGTCGCTTTTCAGCATAGTTCTATAATGTGTAAATAGCTTTGGTTTTTTATCATTTTTTTGCCGCTCAGAAACTAACTTTGCCGCAGTATTTAATTGATTTGTATCAACATCACAAAGCGAAACCACTTCTACATTTGCTACCTGGATAAGACGCAATAAATCGCCAGTACCATACCAACCAGTACCAATAAGTGCTACTTTTTTCGGTTTTTCATTAGCGAAAAATTCGAATCCGAAGGCGGGTAAAGAAGTAAATAGTAAAGATGCCGAAGCACCTTTAATAAAATTTCGTCTTTTAATGGATTGGGGTTGGCTAGACATGGTAAGTTGATTTTTAGTAGATTATGAATATCATAAATATAAGAGACAATATGTAAAATCCTTTAAAAATAGCATTCAATGATTGTGAATTTGTTAATGTGAGGCATATTTAGGTATATTTAAATCAAAATTTTATAACTACAATGAATTTACGTTTTATACTGATTATGTTATGCCTTTTGGTAACAACTTTTGCCAAGGCTGAAATTACACTGCCTAAGATATTTTCAAATGAAATGGTATTGCAACGTGAGACCGATGTGTTGTTGTATGGTTGGGCGGATCCAAACGAAGAATTTACGATTTATACAAGTTGGAACGATGAGACCGTTGCCGTCAAAACAGGCAATAATGCAAAATGGGAGATTACAGTAAAAACACCCGAAGCAGGCGGACCATTTCAAATAATCTTTAAGGGTGGTAAAAACGAAATAACCTTAAAAGATGTTTTGATAGGTGAGGTATGGCTTTGCTCTGGGCAAAGTAATATGGAATGGAGTGCAAACAGTAAAATCGCAAATAGAGATTTTGAAGTCGAGAATGCCAATTACCCAAATATCCGATTGTTCACGGTTGCGAAGAGAACAGCTAAATATCCTCAAGAAGATGTAGCGGGAACTTGGGTAGCTTGTTCACCTGAAACCATGCAAGATTTTAGTGCTGTCGCCTATTTCTTTGCGAGAAAAGTTCAAAAAGAATTAAATATTCCCATCGGATTAATAGATAATGCATGGGGTGCATCAAGTGCTGAGGTTTGGACACCAGACGCTGTTTTTAAAGCCTATCCCGAATTGGTCGAAGCTCACAAAAAGGTCGAGACTAATAAATGGGTGACGGTAGAGAAATCTACTCTGTATAATGGCATGATAGCACCTTTGACCAAGTTTAAAATTGCAGGTACACTTTGGTATCAAGGCGAAGCCAATACAGCAAACGCAGAAAGCTACCATGAACTTTTTAGTAAAATGATTACTTCTTGGCGAACAGAATGGAACGACGATTTTCCGTTTTACTACGTACAAATAGCTCCGTTTAAATATGACCAAGAGTTTGCGGGTGGTATGGTACGCGACCAGCAGCAAAAAACTTTGGCGTTGAAAAATACAGGTATGGCTATGACGAGTGATATCTGTACGACCGAAAACATTCATCCTTTAAACAAACAAGATGTAGGTTTACGATTGGCGAATATTGCACTTAAAAATCACTACGGTCTATTAGCCAATACAGAAGTATATGGTCCGCTTTACGAATCTTTTGAAGTAGACGGCAATCAGTTAAAAGTGAACTTCAGCAACGCTGACGGATTATATAATAAAGGAAAGAAAATAACACTTTTTGAAGTTTCAAATGCAGCAGGAGAGTGGTCTTCTGCGAAGGCAAAACTGAAGAATAATGAAGTAGTAGTAAGCTCAAAAGAAGTGAAGAATCCGACAGGGGTTAGATATGCTTTTAAAAGTACAGACATAGGTACTTTGTTCAATGCCGCTGGTTTGCCTGCCTCAACCTTTGTAAGTGAATAATAAAATTTCCCAAAACGGACAATTGTGCTTAAAAAATATCCGTCCGTCCAGTAACGATGGTTATTCAGCTAAAAACAAGGTGCTTATTTTAATAAAGAATTAAATTGTAATCAATAACTAATTTCAAATTATGCAGATAAAGGAATCCTCAGAAATCTTTGATGTTATCATCGTAGGTTCAGGAGCTGGTGGTGGTATGGCTACCAAACAATTGGCAGATGCAGGTTTAAATGTAGCTGTTGTTGAAGCGGGTCCATTTTTTGATCCAGCTGATCCAAAGACCATGACGCAATTAAAACAACCATATGATTCTCCAAGAAGAGGAGCAGGTACAGATAGAGCTTTTGGTGAATGGGATATGTCATGGGGAGATTGGGAAGTAGAAGGAGAGCCATATACACATGCAGAAGGTACTGAATTTAAATGGTGGCGAGCAAGAATGCTTGGAGGACGAACTAATCACTGGGGACGTATTTCTTTACGTTTCGGACCAAAAGATTTTAAAGGAAAAACCCGTGATGGTCATGGCGATGACTGGCCAATAGGATACGAAGATGTTAAACCATATTACGATAAATTAGACAAGTTAATTGGTGTATTTGGCACCAATGAAGGTAGAGAAAACGATCCTGACGGATTCTTTCTTCCTCCCCCGAAACCAAGATTGCACGAGTTGTTTTATATCAACGGGGCAAAGAAGTCGAACATACCGGTAATTCCGGGGAGACTTTCAATGTTGACCAAAAGAATTAATGAAGATCGTGGCGTTTGTTTCTATTGCGGACAATGCGGTAGATCATGTCAAATTTACGCCGATTTCTCAGCAGGTAGTTGTTTGATCTTTCCGGCTCAAAAGAGTGGCGGTCAAGTGAAATTATTTGTGAATTCAATGGTACGTGAGGTTCTTACCAACGAAGAAGGTAAAGCAACAGGTGTATCTTACATCAACAAAGAAGATAGAAAAGAATATACACTTAGAGGTAAAGTGGTAGTATTGGCTGCATCTGCATGTAGTTCTGCACGTATACTATTAAACTCTAAGAGTAAGCAACACCCTAATGGGTTAGGTAATAGTAGTAACCTTGTTGGTAGGTATTTACATGATTCAACAGGATCAAGTGCATCGGGTGTAATACCAGGTTTAATGAACAGAAAGACATCTTATAATGAAGATGGTGTAGGTGGTATGCACGTTTACTCACCATGGTGGGGCGATAATTCTAAATTAAATTTCCCCAGAGGATATCACATAGAAGTTTGGGGTGGTATGGGTCAGCCAAACTACGGTTTTGGTTGGGACCCGAATGCCATGAACCAATACTTCGGATTAAAATCAGGAGGATATGGAGATAGCTTACGTGATGATGTAAAGAAATATTACGGTTCCGTTATAGGATTCGGTGGTCGTGGAGAAGCGATCGCTTACAAAGATAATTACTGTGAAATCGACCCTACAACAGTAGATCAATTTGGTATACCGGTTTTGAAGTTTAACTATAAGCATTCAGAATACGAAGTAAATCAGGCGAAGCACATGCAAGATACTTTTGAGGAGATTATTCATAACATGGGTGGTCACTATTTAGGTGATAAGCCAGGAAAGGATAAAGATTACGGATTAAACAAACCAGGTGAGATTATTCACGAGGTAGGTACAACCAGAATGGGAGATGATCCTAAAACATCGGTGACCAATAAGTTTCAGCAGTTACATGATGCAGACAATGTATTTATAGTAGATGCAGGGGTTTTTGTATCTCAAGCAGATAAGAACTGTACTTGGACGATTATGGCGCTTTCATGGAGAGCATCAGATTATATCATTGAACAATTAAAGGCACAAAATATTTAGGATGATGGATAGAAGAAAGAGTTTACAAACTTTAATACTTGGTGGTGCTGCGGCAACTTCTGGGCTGGTCTTCAATTCATGTAAGACTGAAAATGGCGAATCTGTAGATCAAGATATTGTAGCAAGTAGCGAAAAATATTTTGGTAGAACGCCAGAAGAATTGGATCGTATAGAAAAATTAAATGCAGAGCAATTGTTCAACGAGCATGAGATGGAAACTATTGCAGCTTTAAGCGTAGTGATACTTCCTCCAAAAGAGCCACATGGTGGTCCTATAGAGGCAGAAGTGCCAGCGCTAGTAGAATTTATGGGTAAAGATATTCCAGAAATGGCTCCTACACTATTAGGAGGACTAATGTGGTTAGATCATAAGAGCAATACTGAATTTGGTACTGAATTTAAGTCGGCTACCTTAGAGCAGAAAAAACAGATTTGCGATGAAATTTGCTGGCATGATACAGAGAAACCTTTAAGCGAGCAACCATTAGAAATTCAATTTTTCTATACTATGCGTGGCTTAACCGTTACGGGGTATTATACTTCTAAAGTAGGTATTGCAGATTTAGGATATAAAGGAAATTCACCTAATGTGTGGGACGGTGTACCCCAAGATGTACTTGATCAACATGGTGTCGCTTATGATCCAGAATGGATTGCAAAATGTGTAGACCAAAGTCAGCGTAACGTAATGGCTGAATGGGATGATGAAGGAAATTTACTTACGTAATTGATATAGCGATGATAAAAAAAGTAATGATTGCCACTATCCTTTTGGGTAGTGGTTTTTTAACACAGGCCCAAGAGGTAGGTTTACAGTTGTATAGCCTTAGAAATCAATTTAAAATGGATGTTTCTAACACTCTAGGGTTGATCAATGAATGGGGAATAACCAAAATCGAAGGTGGCGAAACTTATGATATGCCATTGGAAGATTTTAAAGCTTTACTAGCTGAAAATGATTTAGAGATGGTGAGTGTAGGTACTGGGTTCGAGGACTTGGAGAATGATGTAGACAAGGTCATAAAAAATGCCAAAGATTTTGGGGCTAAATATGTAATGTGTGCATGGGTACCTCACGATGATAATAAATGGGATTTAGAAGAAACAAAACATGCTACAGAAGTTTTCAATAAGGCAGGTAAGAAGCTGAAAGAAAACGGACTCGTATTGGCTTATCACCCGCATGGGTATGAATTTAGACCTTATAGAAGTGGTACCTTATTCGATTACATGGCTAAGAATGCAACAGACTTTACTTTTGAATTAGATGTGTTCTGGGCGCAACATGGTGGTGCAGATCCGTTGGCATTGATGAAGAAATATCCGAAGAAATTCACCCTTTTACATTTGAAGGATATGGAAAAAGGGATTGAAGGTAATAATACAGGTCACGAAGAAGATAATACCAATGTTGTCTTAGGAACTGGACAAATAGATATTGCTGGCATAGTTGCCGAGGCTAAAAAATTAGGTATTGAATACATGTTTATAGAAGATGAATCTAAAAATGTCGTTACCCAAGTTCCAAAGAGCTTGGTGTATTTAAAAACCTTGAAGTAAACCAACAACCAACTTGAATGCAAAACCTTCTATTTTTAATTTAATAGGAGGTTTTTTTGTGGCTCTAGAACTGATGATTATGGGGTTTCTTATGTAATTGCTTATTATAAAATTTTAGAGTGTTATTTTTACTTTCATTATCATGAAACGATTTTGCAAAAAAATATAAGTTTCTTACTTATAACTAATTATAAATGAAAAAGACATTAATTTTAGAAACGACGATATCAATTATATTTTTAAATATAATTACACTTGTTGGCTGTAAAACTGAAACTTCCAAAAAAGAGACCACAGCAGAACATGAGCCCTTAGGTCAGATTGTGGTTGATTCGATAATAGAACCTAAAGTAGAGAAACCTGTATTTAAAAGCTTAGAAGGTGTTGCAGATACTACATTCGTTCGATTAGCAGACTATAGCGATGGCTTTGCGTATGACTTAAGATACGCTACGGATAATAACTTTTTAAAAGAGCAGGTATATGATTGTGGTGAATGCTATACCAGGGCAAAAACTGTAAAGGCATTATTAAAAGCAAATGAAGAATTTAAAAAGCACGGCGTAAAAATAAAATTTTATGATTGCTATAGACCTAATTCTGTACAATATAAAATGTGGAAAATAGTCCCTAATCCGCAATACGTAGCCAACCCGGTAAAAGGTTCTATTCACAATAAGGGTGGGGCTGTCGATATTACTTTGGTTACTTTAGATGGAGAAGAAGTAAAAATGCCATCTGATTTTGATTTCTTCGGAAAACGTGCTTATCACGATAATTTTGACTTATCTCAGGAAATTTTAGATAACAGAAAGTTGCTCAAGGAAACCATGGAAAAACATGGCTTTTGGTCCACCAGAACAGAGTGGTGGCATTATAATTTACAAGGAGCATCTCATGACCCTATAGCCGACTTTAAATGGGATTGCGAATAACCTAGTAGACTAAATATGAAAAACACACTATTGTTATTAATGCTGATTGTTATGGGTGATGCCGCTGCCCAAGATACCATTATGCAATTATGGCCAAAAGATAAAATTCCTAACCAGATAAAGAGCTTAGAAAAGGAAGTACATGAACAAAATGAAATTTTGCGAATTAGCAAAGTTCAAGTCCCTTCTATTGAGGTGTATTTACCATCAAAACGAGATGCAACAGGAGAAGCAGTTTTAATTTTTCCAGGAGGAGGATATGGTATACTTGCCTATGATTGGGAAGGTACAGATATCGCAAAATTCTTTAACAGTAAGGGAATTGCAGGGGTGGTGGTAAAGTATCGTTTGCCTTCTGATGTTTCTCAAAAAGATAAAAAATATGTACCACTAATAGATGCTCAGAGAGCTATACGGTTGGTGAGAAATATTGCAGAAAAATTTAATGTTGAGTCGGATAAAATAGGAATAATAGGCTTCTCAGCAGGCGGGCATTTAGCATCGACCTTAGGAACACATTTTAACGAAAAAGTGTATAAAGCTGTTGATGATATTGATAATGAAAGTGCTAGACCAGATTTTATGGCATTGGGGTATCCTGTAATATCATTTGGCGAAATGACACACCAAGGTTCGAAGAATAATTTAATAGGCGAGAACCCAACGATTGACATGGTTGATTATTTTTCGAATGAAAAACAAGTTACAGAACAAACGCCACCAACTTTTTTACTCCATGCTACAGATGATACTGTAGTACCCGTAGAAAATAGCTTGTTATTCTATAAAGCGGTAAAGGATAAAGGGGTTTCTGCAACGATGCATATTTACCCAAAAGGCGGTCACGGATTCGGATTAGGTTTGCATAATGAGCATTTGAAAGATTGGGGAGATAGAATGATAGACTGGATAGTTTCGTTGAGATAACTAATTTAAGTTTTAGGAAAAGATAGATTTTAATTTACAGAACTTTTCTATTTTTGCAATCGGAATTTTCGGGATGTAGCCCTTCGACTACGCTCAGGATAAACTGCACTACAGTGGATCTTAGATAGTTTAAAAATATATAAAATAAGGAAGATAATCTTCCATTAATATTTCGGGATGTAGCGCAGTCCGGTAGCGCACTCGGCTGGGGGTCGAGTGGTCGCAGGTTCAAATCCTGTCATCCCGACTGAATAAGAAAATGAACTGTGAGAACAGTTCATTTTTTGTTTGCAAAAGTGTCAAAAACATAGTTTTTGTAAACGATTGGAAACAAAAAATGAAAAGGCGATAGCCTTCATGTTGTTATTTGCAATGAGTGTTCATTAGGATTATTTAAATCCTTTTTTTTCTTGTTTTTGTAAACGATTGGAAACAAAAAATGAAAAGGCGATAGCCTTTATTTTGTTATTTGCAACAAGGGTTCATTAGGATTATGTAAATCCTTTTTTGTCCTGCTTATGTAAGTGATTGGAATCAAAAAAAGTGAGAAGGCGTTAGCCTTCACTTTATCATTTGCAACGAGGGTTTATTAGGATTATGTAAATCCTACTTTAGTTTAGGAAGCCTTAAAAGGGATGTATTTATCTTGAATAGTATTTTATTTTCTAATTGCTTATATTCCATTGATATATAAACAAATTACTACTGTAGTAGTAGTAGTAAGCATACACGATTTGTTCATTGGAAAAGTAGGCACAAATGAAAAATTTTTCCCCGTTTTTATTTCTTTTAAGTATTACTATTTTAATAGGATGCTCTAGTTCAGAAAATCAAGTAAATAATAGTACTTCAGAAGGTACAGACAGCGTAGAAACACCTGAAAATAATGTTATACCAAATGAAGTTATTAATGGTGATATGCGAGATATATCGCCCAAAGAATTTGTGTTGGACATGGGTTCTGGTTGGAACTTGGGTAATACTTTAGATACTGAAGATGTAGATAAGACAGCATGGGGAAATCCCTTTACAACCAAGGCAATGATTGATGCGATTTCTGAAAAAGGATTTAAAACTTTAAGATTACCAGTTACTTGGAGGTTTCATACAGGCGCAGCACCAGATTATATTTTAGAATCTGACTGGTTAGATAGGGTAGAAGATATTGCAAATTATGCTTTAAATAATGACATGTATGTTATCATCAATGTTCATCATGATGATGAGTGGATCATACCTACGTATGAAAATGCAACGGCAGTAAAAGATCGATTAATAAAAACATGGACACAAATAGCTAATAGGTTTAAACCTTATGGAGATTATGTAATCTTTGAAACTTTAAATGAGCCTCGCCACGAAGGGTCTCCTGAAGAATGGGAAGGTGGCACTGCCGAAGGTAGAGATGTTGTAAATCAATATCACCAAGTAAGTGTTGATGCAATCCGTGCTACGGAAGGCAACAATGCAATCCGAAAAATTATGGTTTCTACTTATGCCGCAGGCACTGGCAAAAACGTACTAGAAGATTATCAAGTACCTAATAATGATGAAAATGTAATAGCATCAATTCATAGTTATTCCCCATATTTATTCTCTTTAGCAGGAACTGACCCAACTTGGGGTACAGATGCTGATAAAGCAGAGCTAACTGAAGAGTTTAATACAATTCAAGATAAGTTTGAGAATGATAGTAGGGCAGTAGTAATGGGTGAATGGGGTTCTACATTTGCAAACAATGAAGCGGATCGTTTGGCTCATGCCGAATATTATGCTGAGTTATGTGCTGAACGCGGTATTTGTCCCATTTGGTGGGATAACGGCAATGCCGATGAATTCGGCATCTTCAATAGAAATACCCTCGAATGGGTTTACCCCGAAATTGCAGATGCTATTGTCAACGCTACGAAGTGATAGATGATTAAACTAATTGAATAAAAAATATCAAAATGAAAATTATTTGTTTTCATTTTGATATTTATAATAAGGGTTTAGTAGTAGGTTTTACTTATCTATCTTTTTTCTCTTCTTTTTTACTTTGGGCTTATCCAATTTCAACTTTTTTTTAATTCTTTTTTCTTCATTCTCTATAAAAGAGAAGTAGTCGTCATTGTATGAATGCTTTTTAGCTTTTTTAAGATACTTCAGAGCATCTTTGTAAGCTTCCTTAGTTTCTAACGCATACGCCTGAAAGCCAAAATATATTTCCTTTTGATATCCCTTTTAAAGTAAGGGAAAAAGCAATTAGTTTATTTGCTCTTTCAATTTCATCAGCCCAAATTAAGTACTTAACGTAAAGTGGATAAACACCCAGATAGTGGCTATCAATTGCAATGACTCTGTCAAAGCAATAAAAGGCTTTTTCATATTGGTTTAAGTTTGCGCCATATACTTTACCTAAAAGACAAAGTGCTGCGCAGTGGTTTTCATCATAAGACAAGGCATAATTTAGTGATTCACAAACTTCGTCCCAATCGTAATCAGATGCCGCCTTTGCCTTTAAGTAATAGGTGTCTGTTATTGTTAGTCCCATTTTTGTTGTTTTAAATCGTTTTTTAGCTTTTGCCGTTTTGGCTTAAAGCTTTTATTCTCTTTTTGATATTTAAAATCTTTTCCCTTAAAAACCCGAATAGGGTTTCCTCGTTGAAGATTCATATGATTCTCCCATTCATCTGTCATCCTGATTTTTAACTGCTCTAGATTAACTTCGTTTACTTTTTCTTTCAATCTAGAAATTGCTATTTTTTTATTTTGGTGTTGTGAGCGGCTATCCATAGTAACTACTTGAACCCCAGTAAGGTTGTGAATTGCTCTTACCGCAGAGTTTACTTTATTTACATTTTGACCACCAGGACCCGTACTTCGCATAGTTTGAAAAGAAATGTCATTATCATTTACATTCATGTTTTCCATTTGCTTCAATTCAAAAACTCCAATAAACCAGTTTTTTCTTTTATGGTATTTTCGAAATGTAGAGATACCAATCCATTGAATGGTTCCCAACCAAGTTGCTAAAAAGGCTTCAAGGTTTTCTCCTGCCAAGCGAATAGTCACCGATTGAACTGTTCCATTTTGGTTTCCTTTTTCTCGGTGTATTATGATATGTTTTAGCCCTTTCATCTTGGTTTCTTCCAAAAATCGTTTAAGTACTTGGGCAACTACCCAGCCACATTCTACTGGACCTCTACCAGATGTTATTTGTATAATTTTTTCCATATTTTTTATTGATAGCCTAGCTTTAGCTTTCTAAAGACTTCGACTGCGCTCAGAATGACAGCTGAGATAATACTACTAGCTGCAACTGCCAACTGAACACTAATGATTACTTATCCATTCGTACTATTTTAGGCGTAAAGGTTCCGATTACTTCAACCAATTCTTGTTGATTAGCCATGACCTTTTTGATGTCTTTATAAGCCATTGGCGCTTCATCAATTCCTCCACCCATAAGGGTTACTTCATTTGAGTCTAGTTGCTTCTTAATCTCACTTCTCGTAAAAGTTTCTTTACACTTTCGTCTTGAAAAAAGCCTTCCTGCACCATGAGAAGCAGAATTTAAACTCTCCTTGTTGCCCAAACCTCTAACGATGTAACCTGGTGCTGTCATGGAACCGGGAATAACTCCCAATTCACCTTTCGCAGCTGGTGTTGCTCCTTTTCTATGGACAATACATTCTTCGCCATTTACCTCTTGTTTCCAAGCAAAATTGTGATGGTTTTCAATTTTAGCCACGGGCTTTTCACCTAAAAGCTTAGCAAGTCTTTCGTGAATATCATCATGACATGCTTTTGCATAATCTCCCGCTAAATTCATTGCCAACCAATATTCTTGCCCGTCATGCGTATTTAAATCTAACCATGCTAAATGTTGAACGTGTCTTGGTAACGGACATTGCTTTGTTGCCAAATAAGTGTAATGCTTAGCAATGTTGGCTCCTAGCCCTCGCGATCCACTATGGGATAATACACCTAGATATTCACCAAATTTCAAACCCCATTCGTTCTTGCTGTCTGTAATAGTGACTTTTCCGAATTCTACGAAATGATTTCCACCACCAGAGGTTCCCAATTGTTTGTATGCCTTATCCTTTAATCTTTTTAGGAGAGGTATATTTTTAAATTCATCTCGCTCAAAAATTTCATGGTCATGCTTTATTTGGTGAGTTTCCCTCATTCCAAATTTGGTATGCTCTGAAAGGAAATTTGCCAATTGGTGTTTCTTTCCTTTGATATATGACACCGGTATTGGATAAATTGTTAAACACATTCGACAACCGATATCGACACCAACCCCATATGGGATCACCGCATTCTTGGTAGCCAAAACACCTCCAATTGGCAAACCATAACCACTATGGGCATCGGGCATTAAAGCGCCAGCAACAGAAATCGGAAGTTTTAAAGCATCATACAATTGGTATTTTGCTTGCTCTTCAATTTCATTTTCGCCATAAATATGAAAAGGTGCTCGTACTGAACTCAGCGCTTGTTTTTTTACTATTACCGGGTCTAATAAACTTTCAGCAATTTTGCCCCAAACACCATCCCCCTTATAGTTTTCAGGATGCAACAACACTTTTTTGGCTTCACTTAATATCTTGTCTTTTTTTACTCTTTTGTGATACCTATTTATTTGACCTAAAGTAATATTGATAGTATTGTTCTTTGGAAAGCCCAATTTTATTAGGTCTTTTCCACTTAATTTCTTTCCCATGATAATTCATTTTAGAGAATAGAATGGCCGTTCCACTTTTGAAAAGCCATACTTAATTTGATAAAATGTCTCGGAAAATTTTGCCTTTAATTAATAGGCATAAAAAAGTCCGAAACTTTAAGGCTTCGGACTTTTAATCATAATCGTATGAAGATTTATGTATATAGGAAGTCCTGAAGCAACGCAGTTAAAGCACTTGGTGCCTTTAGCGTATTCTGATATGTGTTTAAAAAAGTCATATACTTCAGTTTAATATTGTTATGTGCTGTATTGCGGTGCAAATCTAAAAGGTCTTTTTAGATTATGCAAATAAAATTAATTATAATTTATTGATTATCAATTGTTTATATAAAATTTTAGGTATAGGAATTCCTGTCCGTTGTTTAACGGATAGCAGCATATTTCAACAATTTGCTGTTTTTTAAGTGCTTAGCTTTCAAATGGCATTCTTTTTGAATTTTGAGAATTCTTGAAAAAAATACATAAAAAAAGCGTCCAATTTCTTGGACGCTCTAGTTATGTATCTGTTTTTAATAGTATCTACCCATCAATTCGATGCAATCCTAGCTTTACAGCGTCCGGTATGTGATTAAAATGATTTAGCATAATGTACTATTTTTCTTGTTTTTGTTATTATTGTGATGCAAATATGAGATAATTCTAGGAATCAAACCAAATTTTAGGTTGAATTACTCAGAATTCTTGCTATCCCTTGCTCTACGTTTCTTCCTCCAAGGTGCATTTACTTGAAAATCTCCAGCCATAATGCAACCGTAAGGCATTACTTTATCAATAATCTCTCCCAAACCATACTCTTCCATTTGAGAGCGAACGGTTTGCGCATTTTTATAAGCACTAGGTAATTCAGAGATATCAATTTCTTTAGAAAAGAAACGAACATCTAACCCTTCTGTCTCCAAATCGAACAAGGCTTCTTTCGTAAAATCTGCATTGTTTCTTTTGTGTTGGGTACGGCTCATATTTCTACCTGCACCGTGTGGTGCAAAACCTAAATTGTTTGCCGTTGTTTTACCTTCTACAATTAATACAGGTTCTGCCATGTTCAAAGGAATCAATCTAGGTCCCGTAATATCAGGCATAAATTTAGCATCCAACGGAGTTGCTCCTTTAGCATGATAGAACAAATCTCCATCTTTGAAAACAAAATTATGTTCATTCCAGTAACGGTCTTCAGCTTCCATCTCTAGAACTTCTAAAGTGGAGTTATGAATACACTCATGGTTTAACTTGGTCCATTTCCTTATCGTCTGCAAAGCGTTCCAATACATTTGTCCTTCTTCGGTTTCGAAAGGAATCCATGCATTTTGCTTTAAGGCAGCTGGGCAAAGATCTTTTCTGAATCGTTCAGCGATATGCATTCCTTTTTTATATAACCTAGCTCCTGGAGCTCTTGACCCGTGATGCGTAATCATCATAGTATTGCCTGTTTTTTCTGAAATACCAACAAACAAAAAGTGATTACCATCACCTTGGGTTCCTAAATGTTCTATTGCAAGACTTATATCTTTCGGAGTATTCAAAAGTTTGTTGGCTTTAAACTCCGTTGATAATTCTTCAGTCAATTGAAATTGTTTTCCACGTGGTCTTCCTCCAGGTCCAAAATGTGTAATAGAATAAGCAGCGTCTAAAACTAGTTTTGGATTCATTTTTCCGAAATCGGTTAACATTACCGAACAACAGATATCTGCACTATGCATACCTGGGTGAATAGCATTTTTTGCTACAACAACACCACCAACAGGTATTGTACCTAGTGGTCCAGTAGGGCATGCATCAGGCATTATAGCCCCATTGACAGTAGTAGGTGTGCGCATCAAAACTTTCATTGAATCAACTACTTTGGTTACATTGGTCTCTTCCATTTCATTTTCCGCTTTAATGTTTATAGCGAATTCTGCTGCAGTAGTATGTAAATTTATCATAGGTGGTAAACGATATTGTTCTAAGAAATCTAACATAGCTTCTCCTTCTAACTGGTTAGCATTAATATAATCTATGGCTTCTGGAAACCATTTTCCTGAACGAAAACCTAAATCGATTAATTCTTTTCCTGTGATGTTTACTGTATTTTTCATAATTTCTTTTAATTAGCTCTGCCGATTCCATTCGTTCGGCAGAGCACTACATGAAGACTGTTTAACTCGTCTCCTTTATGATTCTGGTACAAACTTGAGAATCATGTGCGCAATTATTTTGCGTAGTTGTTTTTGATTTATTATTTTAAGTAAAAACATTGTTAAATGGCTATCAATAAAAATGCACTTATCCGTTATAAAACCATCGATAAATGTCTTCAGAATAAATACCGTCAATGGACATTAGATGATTTAATCGAAGCTTGTTCAGATGCTTTGTATGAATATGAGGGGCGTGAAATCAATGTAAGCAAGCGTACCGTACAAATGGATATTCAGTTAATGCGAAGCGATAAGTTGGGTTATAATGCACCGATAAAAGTTTACGATAAGAAATATTACAAGTACGAGGAGGATGAGTATTCCATTACTGATATTCCTTTAACAGAAAATGATATGAACGTACTTTCGGAGACTGTAGAAATGCTAAAACAATTTAAAGACTTTTCATTGTTTTCTGAATTAGGGGGCATTATTCAACGTTTAGAAGATAAGGTGTACACAGAGAAAACACATCAAGCTTCAATCATTCACTTAGACAAAAACGAGAACTTAAAAGGGCTTCATTGGTTAGATGAATTGTACCAAGCAATTCAGAAGAAAATAGTATTAACAATAGAGTATCAATCATTTAAAGCAAAGCAGTCTGGGTTGATTCAGTTTCATCCTATATTATTAAAAGAATTCAATAATCGATGGTTTCTAATTGGGAAAGGAGCAAAATCTAGAGGGGTCGTTAATCTAGCTCTAGACCGTATTAAAAGTGTTGATTACAATTTTGTTGAGCCTTATATTCAAGAAGATTTTAATGCAGATGAATTTTATAAGAATGTAATTGGAGTAACTGTAAACCAAGGAGAAAGAGCAGGTAATGTAAAGTTGTGGGTACATCAAAGGCACGCACCATACGTTGAAACAAAACCTTTACATCATTCGCAATGCATTGAAGAAAGAAATGAAGACGGTAGCATAGTTATATGTATTAAGGTAAAATTGAATTTTGAGTTAGAACGAATTATACTGGGTTACGGAGAAGCTATGAAGGTTTTACAGCCAGAGCGATTAATTAAGCGTATTGCACTACGAGTCAATAGAGCAAAGAAGTTATATGATGTTAAGTAAGCTTAATTCAATCCTGTCCATCAATTAGTATTAAGAATAAAAATCCTTGTTCAATTGAACATTTACAGTGCTTTAATTTTTTCATTTTTCTATAAAAATTAAACATGAGTTACTCGTAGCAACATGGTTTTATTCCCTTCGTTTATTCTCAACACCCTGCTTACGACTTTCATACCCACTATTTAAAGGCACTTCTTTGAGAGGAATTGCCCCGGGCTCTTCCATCTTATCAATTATTATTTCAAGATCTTCATCAGCTAATAAGGTTCTTATATGGTCAATGTTATCGCACCATGTTTCCTCTTCATTTTTATCAAGACTCGGAGACCTTTCGTTAGATCGGTTCTCGTCAGCTACAACACGTGCTTGTATTCGGTTGAGGTTTGTCGGACTCATAATTTCAACTCCGTAAAGTGAATTTGATTCCTTTTTTACGACCAGACGACCATCTTCTACCCATGCAGTTTGCATTGTTTCGTTTATGGTATACCCTGCTTTTTCAAGCGCAGATTTTATGGCTATTCTTCTTGCTTCAACGATTCGGTTTTCTGAAGTATTCTTATAAAATGCACTAGCTTTTGCAGCGGTTTCTAACAAATCTGTAAGTGACGAATTTTCGAGTTTCTCTCTCCACTGTGGAATAAATTTAAAATCTTCGCCTAGTGTTTCTATGAGTAATAAGCTATTACTTAAATCTTCGCGAGCTTCTCTAAGTGCAAGTTCATTTTTAGTAAACTCTGCAGCGTCAATAATAAGAGAATCTAATTGAACCTCATAGTTTGCTTCGCTTGAATCAAGTAAACTACAACGATCTATTAATGTTTGTATTTTTTCTTGAGACATCTCATGAACATACATTTCTTTGAGGGTATCTTCTAGTTTTCTTAATCGTGACCTTGTTCCTGGTAGTTTTGCTTTCCAGGCAGTGACCGATAACATACTATCGCCTTGCGATAAACGTTGCTGCATTTCTAATTGTTCTTCAGATAACTCATCTACCTTAGAGATAGATTTTTGTAGCACTTCATATAACTTATCTATTTGCAATTTATATGTGGCAAGGTGACTCTTGGTGATAATACTCGGAGCATTAAAAGGTTCAATAGAAATATTATTTTCTATTGATAGTGCTTTCAACTCGTTATGGGTACTTTTTAGATGTTTAAAACTATCCCAATCTGTGGTACGCTCGCTAGCTACTTTTTTTTGTAATTTCTTTAATTCAGCGTTTAAGAATTCAATTTGTTGCGGTACTTCTTGTTCAATTTGCAAGTAATCATCGATGGTTAAATTGGCAAAATGTTCATATCTTTCTGTTAAGCCTTTCTCCAAATCTTTGTCTAATAGATTATTATTTCTAGCATAATCTTCAGTTCGTTTTAAGGCATATGCAAGTTGTGATAGCCATCGATCTTTTATGATTTGTCGTTCTTGTGGTGTAACAATACATACTACTTTAGGTCCGCTCATGTATTTTGTATAAGTGCCAATTCAATGGCGTTTTTTAATTTTAATTGCTCCTCTTGTGTATTCTCAAGCCACTGGTAAGAGGTGGTTCTGTGAATATGTGGAATGGACCTTTTTAAAACTTTAGGTCGCCACAGTTCTCTATAACGAGCCTGCTTTAAAAGACTATCATACGGGGCGTCACATTCTATACCCAATATAAAATGACCACGTTTTTTGTCTCTAATGGCAAGGTCCATATAGAATACGGAGTTCTCATTGTCTTCTACAGTTTCATAGCCTAAGCTTTCAACGAATGCCTTAACGATATTTTTAAATCCATCATTTCTAACCTTTGTTATTTGTTGATGATCACTAGTGGATAAAAGACGTAAAGTTTTAGTAGCAATATCTATTTGCTCGTTAGAGTGTATTTCCGCATAGTTAAGATAGGTTTGTATATAGTCCCGTGGTTTAGAGGCTAGTCTACCTGTAGACAAAATATCTGATATTGCTTGGGTAGGCATAGAGGTGGCAATTACCACTTTGTTTCTTGCTCTGGTAATAGCCACATTAAGACGGCGTTCACCACCGCGATGTCCTAGCGCTCCAAAATTACGACGGAAGGCTCCTAATGGGTTAATACCAAAAGTGGTGCTGAATAAAATCATATCCCGTTCATCTCCTTGAACATTTTCCACATTTTTAACGAAGAAGCCCATATCCTCTCCATCTTGCTGTTTATTACGTGCTATGGTTAGTGCACGTCCAAATGTATCATCTTGTGCAGCATGTTGTTCTATGGTATCTTCTATAAGTTCTGCCTGCTTTTTATTGAAGGTAACAATACCCGTACTTAGTCTCTCGTGTTCAGGAAGCGTCCAATGTTCGGCTAAATATTCAATTAGGGTATTTGCTTCTGCAACATTGGTTTGTTCGTCATAGATTCCGTTAACACGAAGAACTTCAATAGGCTTTACAACGGTAATTTCTTCTTTAGGGTGATATGCAGGAATATGAAGCATGGCATCATAGAACGCATAATTGGAAAAGTTGATGAGCGCCTTGTATTTTGATCGATAATGAATTTGTAGGGTAGTGGTAGGCAAAACTGTTTTAGCCAGTGATAAAAGATCCGGACTGTCTTTTACCTCTTTTTTATTCCACGCATCCTCATAATTTTCAAGCTCCTCTTCAGAATGGTCTTCGTCAAGTTCTGCCTGATCTAGTTCATCATCATTCTCTTCTAATTTTTTAGTAAAAAATCCTGTAGGGGGCATTTGTTTTTCATCACCACTTATTATCACCCGTTTTCCTCTATAAAGTGCAGGTATGGCATGATCCACTAGCATTTGCGATGCCTCGTCGAAAATAACAACATCAAACATACCGGCTTGTAGCGGTAATGCCTGAGAAACCACTTCTGGATTCATAAGCCAAACAGGTCTTAATTCTAATAGGCCTAAAGGCTCACCTTCCGAAATAAATTCACGGAGTTTTTTATAATTCTTACCTCTTAATCTGGTAATACTATTCCATGCGGTTTGCGATTCTATATCATCAAAATTATAGTTAAGGGCTAAAATATTCCGATTAAGCGCTTTCATTGCCTCTAGATTATCTTCTAGATCACTAATTTTATTAAGTACCTCGCTCTCGGCCATAAGCATGGATGGGTATGACTTTTCTATACGCTGCTTCCAAGCCAATAAACCTTCACGATGTAGTGAAGTGCCAATAATAGTTGACCATTTTTCCTGAGAAAAACTTGATATTTCTTTTTCGTAGTTTCTGAGAATAGCGAATATTTCTATGAGCTTATTTTTAGACGGACTGTCATTGAAGCGTATTCTGAATTTTTGATAGGGAACAAAAGCAGTCATATCAGCAATGATATTCTCCATTATGTCTAAGTCGGTGTCGTTTTGCACTATTGCACCATTAAATGCGGAGACGGATTCTGGTGTTAACCATTTTTCTAGCACCTGTAATTTTTCAATAGATTGTTGCCTGTTTTTATAACGTTTGCTGGCACTTTCTAAAGCAACTGAAAATTCTGTATACCCATTTTCATTTCCGGTTTCTAAAACTGTTCTTGCTTCTTCTTTCGCTGGACAGCTTTTTAAAATACGTACTAATGAACTGGCTTGTTCAAGTTCACGCGCAGTTGATTTTATGTCTACCGCTAGTCGTCTTGGTTCTTCTATAACGAGCGAATTGGTTTTTAGCTTTACCAGATGTTGGGCATATTCATTACAGTAAGCTCTAAAATTGTTCTCATAGCTTACGGCAGTTTGTAATTCTCTAACGGTTTTTTCGGTTAATTGAAGATTGTGCTTATTCGCTACTTTTTTAAGTTGTGATTTAGATAGCCAATAGAAAGGATTGAGCACTTTTAAACTAGAAGTACTCAAGTAGGTAGCACAAGCTTTATTTAATTTCAATACTTTTTCATCATCTAAAGAATCAAAATATTGAGCGAATCGGTCGTCTTGATAATTGGATATCAATAGTTCTACTTGCGCTAATAAATTGAGAAGTTTATCATGAATATCATCTCCTATAGAACGGTTGTCAAATTCATCATAAAGAAGGTCTAGCCAGAGTTGACTTTGAGAAGCCTGCGGTTTTGATACATTAAGTAATACTTCTTTATGTTCAGTTAACCATTCACTATAATGGGCGGCGTTTGGGGTGTCTAACTTTCCAGAGGTTTCTTTAATGAATTGTACACGTTCTTTCTCTGCTTCGTAAAAGGTCTTTAAGTCATTGGTTAATACACTTTCTGTAGTGCTGTCAAAAGAAGTGACTTGTAGGTTTTGAAGATGGTTGTTTTCATATTTAGACGGAACCCAGTCTGTTATTAAACTACTTATTTCTTCAATATGGATGTTAAGCTTATTTCTAGTGCTGTTTTCAAAAAGCATTCTCAGCTCTGGAACTTCAATGTATTCTTTAGAGGTAATATCAATTAATTCTGAAAGTACATTGCGATAGCTTAAACCAGAAGTTTCGTCTACAAGATGAATTTGATGCGATAGTACATCAAGATTAGCCTCTATTCGATCAATTTTTTTTCCTAGATTTTCGCGTTTCTGTGCAAGGTTATCTAATGTATTTTGATTGTAAGGTTGAGAATAATAATGCGCTACTTGTTCTCGAATACCTTGTATTATGGGTTGGCGGTCTCTTGCTAAGTCTGTAATCAACAAAGCTCTCTTTTCTAGACCTACAGCCTGTAATCTTTTTAGAATAACTTGTATTGCAGCTCTCTTTTGAGAAATGACCAATACTTTTTCTTTACGACCAATACAATCTGAAATTATATTGACAATGGTTTGACTTTTCCCTGTACCCGGTGGACCTTCTATTACAATACCTGGAGCTGTTCTACTTTTTAGTACGGCATTATCTTGAGATGGGTCAATTGCCATTGTAGTGTAGCGGTCATTTTCTGTACTATCGGCAACCTGTTCTATAATTTCAGGTTCAGATATTTTTAAGATAGGCTCCATTGACGAACCTGTATGCGGTAATTTTTGTAATAGTCTTAAGTCTTCACTAATAGCCTGACCTGTAAAATTAGCATTAAAGAATACTGCAGATGGATGAAGCTCCGTTCCAACTTCATCTCTTTTAAAGTTAACGCTAGGGTGGGCGGCAAGCTCGTTGCTCTTGGCAGGAAAACATGCGCTAAAAGCATCTATAATTTCAGAACTATGCAGCGATTGTCTCCCAAGAATCTCACGGCTTATTTTTTCTATTTTTTTGTAGCTATCAGGATCTAATGTATTTGCAAGAGCAGGATTCAGTCTTACTTCACCTTGGGCATAATCAAAACTGATTTTTAGAGATGTAGTTGCCCGTGAGCTAAAGTCTAGATGAACGGGCCATAATAGAATAGGCATTATGCGCGGCCTGTGGGTCATTTTCTGTTGGGCGATCAAAAAAGGAAAACCCATAAACAGGGAATCTAGTCCCGTATCTCTTTTAAAATTGGCAGCTTTAAGCAGCATTCTTCTAGTGCGTCTTGCTAATAGTGCATTTTTATTGAAAGCCAAGGGGTCTACATTTTCAGTACCTGTAGACCTTTTAAGAATGTTTTGAACAAGTTTCTCCGTAGTTTTTAAGCTTGTGCCAAGTTCATTTAAATCTATACGTGCAGAGTGTTTTGATATGATTAACCTAACCAATGGTCCTCTAGAAGAAGCGTACACAACTTTTTTCTCAAAATGGCGTAATAAGCTAGAGCCGTATTCATGTTTAGGTGGGGCAATCCATCTATTTTTTGGTACGGAAAGACATAAAACTGAAGGTATTATGGGCAATCGCTTTTCAATTCTAAAACGATCTGCCCATCTATCTAGCGCTTCATTATTACAGCGAGAGAAACCTTCTAAATGGTTGTTGAGCATCTCAAAAATCTCTAATCTATACTTTACAAGGCATGCTTCATAAAAAGGAATATTGAGTTCTAGATCATGCTTTTTTGCAAGTTTTTTCGTCTTGTTTAAAAGTTCTTCAAGTGTAATAAACTGATCACGGTTGGCACTTAAAACAAGTATCATATCTTCTTCCCGCACACGTAGATTACTCATGACATCTGAGAGACCGCCATTATGAGCATCCGGGTAGAGTCGGCGTAAGAAATCTAATTCAGATTTAAGTTTAACTCGAGAAGAACTAAGGCTGTAGATTAAAAACTTATCGTTGTCTAATTGAATTGCCTGATTTTTGGCTTTACGCGCAATGTTAGCTTTTCTTTCTTTAAGTTGTGTAAGCCACTTTTCTCGCTGGATACTTGCAAGATAATCGGGCACTTGGCTTTCAACAAGTTTAATAGCTTCTTTCGTATTCCCTATTAGCCATGCCGGGATTACGATCTGTCCACGCCAAGTTAACGGTAATGACTCGTTTAAGATCATTAAGGCTAGTGGGTAGCGCCATTCTAGCGCAATGTCTTCTTTGTTTCTAAGATTACGTACGGCAGCAGATTTTTGGTCATTACCAAGTACTTCACTTACCCAACTTGCAAGAGAACCAGAATTAAAAAGCGATAAACCCTCTTCCCAATGTTCTTCTTCGGCAGCGGCTAGTGCAAAAAAAGCAACATTGGTGTAGCTTTCAGAACCTAACGTAATCTTCTTTTCTTTTTTTGTAGTTGTTGTATGCTGTTCTACAGGAGCTAAGACCTCTTCATTTTTGAGCCATTTATCAACCTGTTCCCAATTCCAACGTTTAACTGGGTCTCTGTAAAGTAATCCCTTAAGTAAAAGTAAAATGCGCTCATCAATAGAAGGCGGAATATCCACACCCCTAGTGATTAAATGTATCATAAAGGCTTTGTCATTGATATTGTCAAAGAAAGCCCCTTTTGTAATGTGTTCCAAAACAATCATACCAAGGCTCCACCAATCTGAAGCGGGACTAATTCCGCCAATAATCGCTTCTGGGGCGGTGTACCTAGTAAGTTCTATAGGCGTGTCGGTATCAAGGTCATAATCAGACAAACGAGCCGAACTAAAATCTATAATTACAAGATCAAAACTTTCTGAATTTCTCAAGAGTATATTAGTAGGGCAAATATCGCGGTGTCGTATGCCTGCTTCAGAAAGGTCGTGTATGGCTCGGCCAACCTCATCTACTAGTTTTTCAATCTTGTCTAATTCTAAGTACCCCAATTTATCTAAAGATCCACCTGCGATACGCTCTGAGACCTCAAAAAATCGTCCATTCCAAGTACCCGTTTTTATGAGTGTTGCAACATGGTCGGTATCCTTTTTGTCCAATACCTTATAAATGCCCTTGTCTGGCTCGCTGTTTTCGAAATATAGGGTGAGAAAATATTCTTTATCTGCAGTGTCTTTAACGATATAACACTCTTTGGTGGTGCGTTGTGTCTTTACAGTTTTTACAATCTGATATTCGTCTATTTGCTTAGCATCTGCATTTTTTTGAGGTGTGGATACTGTTTCTATATCTGCACCACATTCCATACACATAAAGTCGTTTGGCTGTACTTCGTGTCCGTTAGTACAGTGGCGTGCAATGTTGACTATAGGGGTATTTTTAATTTCTATTTTACCGCCCTTAGGTGTTTGTGTAACGTTCATTAACAACCAACTACACGTAGCATCGTTGACCGTATTTTGGCAATACATCTCTTGAACAGGACGTTCACTTTGGCAAGCAGGACAAACTCTTACAAATTCCATAAATTATTTATTTTTAGTCACTGCTTGACTATGCGATAAGGTTACATTATTTTCTTTACTGGCTTGAGCAATTTCTTTCATACCGTTGATAGGTATTCCTGCCATCCAAACGGTTTCTTTGGTAATATGAATGTCCAGTTCTTTTTCTAACGGTTGTTCTAAATAAGTAGCAAATTCACTTTTACCCAACGAAGTTAAAAAATGAACTTTTTGATTATCGCTACCTAGAAGTCGTTTGGTCTGACTTGCTGTATTATCATAAGGTTCAGAAATTAGAACATCTATTAATCCGTTTTGTACAAGTTTTCTATCCTTCAAAACATCAAAAGAATATCCACTATAAACCAATATGTTCTTGTTATAAGAATTTAAGAATTCGAGTAGTTCTATTAGTGCATTTTCTTGGTCAAAAGGTTCTCCGCCAGAAATCGTAATTCCATCACATTCAGGTAGCCATGTTTCTAAAACCTGTTTTAGGTCGTTAATGGAAACCTTGTTAATATTAAACTGCCAAGTATCCATAGAAATACAACCTTCACAGTGTATAGAACAACCTTGTAACCAAATACCTATGCGTTTTCCGGGTCCTAAGGTTGTTACAGGATAATGCATACGAGATATATGTATATCCATAGCGATTATTGTTTTTGTAACGTGATGGTCGTACCTGTATTATCTACCGTAATAGTAGTAGCTTTCAAGACATCATTAGGCGCAGGGTCAAGACTAAAAAGAGATCTAGAAATAGGCGTGATAAAGTGATATTCTATTTTATTTCGAATACCTCGACCACCATTACTAAGGTCTTTTAAGGCTAATTCTTTTAGACTAGTTTTTACAGAATCGTCTAAATCTAAGGTAATATTGAGTTGCTTTTGAATGGCTTTTAAATGACCATTTAACATCATATCAAAAATCATCTCGCCTACATGAGGTCTGATGTAGTCAAAAACGATAATATTATCGCCAATACGATTTAGAAGTTCAGGTCGGTTCAATTCAAACTTGAAATAGTTCTCTATTTCATATTTAATTTTTTCTTGAATGGTTTCAAAAGGATCTTCATAAGAAGTATGAGCTATACGACCACCAGTAGCTGTTTTCTTGTAAATACCAAGGTTAGAAGTAAAAATGATAAGGGTTTCTGAAAAATATACCTTATCACCACGTCCACTGGTTAAAACTCCATCATCCAGGATCTGAAGAAACTTATCTAATATACGTGGATGAGCTTTTTCAATTTCATCAAATAGAAGTACGCTAAAAGGTTTTTCGCGTACCGCATTGGTAAGCTCGCCACCAACATCATAACCTACGTACCCAGGAGGTGCGCCTAAAAGTCGCTGATCAGAGTGTTCAGCACTAAACTCAGACATATCAAAACGTATGTATGCATTCTCATCACCAAAAAGCAAGCTAGTAAGTGTTTTTGCTAGTTCTGTTTTACCTACACCCGTTGGTCCTGCTAAAAATACAACACCTCTAGGGCGACTATTGCGCTTAGAAGAGCCTACACCTGTAATAGCTCTTTTAACAATATCCATAATATGTTGCACCGAATGATCTTGCCCTTTTACACGGGTTTTAATAAAGGTTTCTCCCTGTACAATTTTCTCTCTGTCAATATTTATCCAAGGATCTTCTGTAACCCCAACTTTGTATCTACGTACTGCATCTGCAATATGGGTAATAGGTATAGACTCTGCCCTTGTAAGCTCTATAATTGCAACAAGATCTAAAAGTAATAGGCCTTCTGTTTCATTTACAAAATCGGTAACAATTCTATCTACGTCTTTTTCTTGCTTTCCAAAGCCTTGTATAAGCGTTTCTACAAGTCTTCTACGAACAATGTGATCTGGTTTTTCTATAGGGATGTGACGTATTTTAGGATTGTTTACCACCATCCAATCTGGTAGGTCACCTTCTTTGTCTACAATCCAAATTACGGTATTATAAAATGGGGAAGGCGGGGTGCCATGAGGTTTCGTATTCGTCGTTTGCGATAATACATTTGCGAGGCTAAAAGTATCGTGTTCCGCTTTCACCAAACTTTCTGGATTCATAAGAAGTTGCGATGCAAAATCTACTATCAAAGCAATTGGGGCCTCTTTAAAATTTACTATTGATTGGAGAACGCTATTAAAGGTCTCTAAATTGTTAAAGCTAGAGGGACTACTTAGAGGTATATTTAACTTATTGAATAATGCTTTCTTTTCTTCAGGATTTCCAGTAAAAAAGGGAATGTCAAACCCATCTAAAGGGTTATAATATATGACCTCGGTGTAACCTAAACTTTTAAGTTCAATATCAATTGCATTTTCTAATCGATGCCAGCTAAAACCATTAAAGTCATTTTTAATCAGTTGTAAATCTTTGGTATTGCCAGAAAGTATAAATTGGCTTTTGAGTGTAACAAATCGTCTTAAGTCTTGGAGCCATCTTACTTTGGTGTCTTTCATATATATTGACTTGAAAATTATAAAGCTTTGTAATGGCTTTTTAATTGAACGATTCGAGTCGTTTAATATTTCAAATAAAAGGACTATTCCAACTACATCAAGTGTACTCAAATATAATTGATTCTATTTGAAAATAGTTTGTGTAACGTAGTATTTAAGTTACGTTTTCGAGAAAGTAAAAAACAGTACAGTAATAACCAATAAGAAGTAGTCTACCTAATTAGGTACTGAATATGAGCTTAATAAAGTGTAAATAGGGGTGAAGGAAAATACATTTTAATACGTGGTATGATTGTGGAGTCTCGCTAAATTTATATAAGCGATAAATACAAAAAGGGAGTAGGTAAATTTAGTTATTTGTTATTAGGGTAATTAAGTTGAATTTTTTTAAGGATGATAAGTGATGCGAAAATCAGTAATGATATATAACACATAGGTATTCCTGAATCAGTTTTAGGGCATTCTGCATTACCTATAAACTGCATTACCGATGCCACTAAAGCAATTAGTGCTGCAATACCGGTAAATAAGAAATAAATGAGATTCCATTTTTTAAGCAAATGCGAAATAAAGGGAAGTATAAAACATATTAGAATGATTAAACAGGCGGGCACAGCCCCAAATTTGGGGCAGCCATCACCTGTTGTAAATTCTGTAATAACTAGACTACCCGCACCAAAAAGACCGATGAGGAATAGTATATTTATAACCCAGTATAAATTAGTACTAGCTTTCATTTTTAAGGGTTATATGACAAGTGGGGCACTCTAGACCGCTAACCTTACTTTTTAGCTGTATACCTGTTAAATGGGTAACCACAAAATTTTGAATAAAGGCATGTTTACTACTGTGATTATTAACTTCAATCTGTAGATCCTTATATTTTTCACGAACTACGTTTCCATATTCTTGGTCACCCCAACAATTAGGGCAAACACCTTCAGGAACTTTATCGAACTCGTCTGGTCTTTTATTGAACATTCTTTTTAGAGATTCTATCATTTTTTTATTTTCAAGGTTGTTACTACAGTATCATTTGCCATTTGTAGATTACGTTCTTTGATAACATCTACAACCGAATTAATTTTAGGTGAAATAATCTCGTCTTTGTTACCATTTGAATAGGCTACCGTTATTTTATCGATATGCTGAGTTTTGCCTAATCCAAAGTGAAGTAATGCAGTTTGATCACTCGCTAATCCTTCACCGGTTACCAGCCAATCAGTATACGTTTCGTCTGGTGTAACAACGGTAATTTTGGCTCCCATAGCTTCTGCAGCATCTGCTAAATCTACTTGTACAAAATTGTTAGCATTTCCTTTATTGATAAAAGCATTTGAAGGACCGTCGATATTGGTCCAAATAAGGTCTAAATGCCCATCAGCATTAAAATCACTTACAAGTGCGGTTATACCGTAAAACGGATTTTCAACACCACTTTCTGTTTCTGTTGGAACAAAGGTGTGGTCTTCTTTTTGAATCAATAATCGCCCAGGTAGTTTAAATATTTTACTGAAAGGAAAATCGACATAATTTTCTGCAACTATCAAATCTTGTAGTCCGTCATTATTCATGTCGGCAAAAGTGCATCCCCATGAAAACTCATAATCAGCAATTTTAGCCTCTTCTGCGGCATCGGTAAATTCAAAATTGCCCTCATTTTTAAACAGAATCCATTTATCATTAAAAAGGGATTTATCCTTAATGTCGCCGCTTGCCATAAAATTTGGGGCAGTCGTACCAACATTAGAGAACATAAAATCTACCAAGCCGTCATTATTATAATCACCAACTGCAAGTCCCATAGGGTAAGCGAACTTACCAGTTAACGGATTCGATTTCATAGTAAAAGTCAAATCACCGTTATTTTTATATGTTCTAGCTTCGCCGGTATCATGAACTACAACAAGATCTAACCAAGAGTCATTGTCAATATCTACTAAAACCCCTTGAAAGGTGTTATGTATGTAGTCTAAGCCAGCAGCTTTCGTAATACTCTTAAAAGTATTATCACCGTTGTTTAATAATAACTCACTTGTAGAACCATAATCATAGCGTTCAAAAATGTTTTGACCCTCCATCAGTTCTTTGTGCAGGTAGGTAGCTAAGAAAATATCTAAATCTCCGTCCTTATCAATATCACCAAGGGTAATTCCTGCAGGAGATGATTTTTTGTTTACCGGTGTATTAACGATTGTTTCTGTAAACGTTTTACCATCATTATAGTAAATACGAAGACCATCTTCGCGAGCAATAATAAGGTCAGTAAAGCCATTATTGTCCATATCTCCAGAAACAAGTCCTAATGAAGTTGTGGTGTTGCCTTTTTTTGGTAAACCAACTTCTTCTGAAACTAGTACGAATTCATTATTTCGATATGCGTAAATGGCATCTTCTTGGCTCATTCCGCCACCAAAAAATACTTCATCGATGTTGTCATTATCAATATCAATAAGTGCTGAAGGCGCTAATGGAAGTGATTTTTCACCAGTGTATTTATGAACAAAATCTAGGGGTACATTTGAAAATTCAGGTATTTTCTCCGATTCAATACTAACATCGTATTTATCAGAAACAGAATCTCGCCAGAATCTGAAAAAGACTAAGATTATCATCATCAATAGGAGCGTACCTATTATTTTAAGTAGTTTTTTAATCATTTTGTAAAGGTTTTATAAGAATATTTAGTTGGTATAACGATAAGCCAAAAAGTATAAAATGAGTGATATTCATTAAAATAGGTAAGGTATGCTGACCAATAGAAGGAATTGCTAAACCAACTAGTGCCACAGCTATTAAGATAACAATTGGACTGAAAATTGCCATCCATTTTTTATAGTACGTACCGCCTTTAAGTATTGCAACAATGAAAACAATAGATAGCAATGCAACTATAACCCTTAGTGCTTGCACTAATACTTCCATATGATTTGTATAATGCGCTAGCAGATCTTTATAAACTTCTGGGTTCATGGAATCTTTAAGATGTACAATGTTACCTATAGAAGAACGAGACCCAATCCATATTCCTCCAACGGCAAAAGCAATAAAGCCAATAGCTAGTACTAGTCTGGCCAATGTTTCATTACCTGATCTTAACATTAAATATATATGAATGTACCCCGCAAAGTAAAAGGGAAGACCAATTACCGCTAAAAAGTGACCCATAGTCATATGTTCTAAGTCTACAAAAGCAAAGAATTCATAATCTTCGGAATGACCTAAAATATTAGTAGAGTAGTGGAGTAAATATTCTCCTAACCCTACTAGAATGGACCCAATTAATCCTAAATATCCTAGAAATTTGATAGTTTTTCTTGTACTCATTTGGTTGATTTAGAACCTTTGACGAAATATTTTAACATTTCTTTCAATAAAAAGTAAAAAAATATTGAAGCGGGTAAAATAGTTAAGCCCCAACCTACAAAACCACAGAGTAATTCATAGGAAAGTGAACTTAGCGTATTCCAAAAACTGAGGTCATAACTTGCTTTTATAGCTTCAAAAGTTAATAAGGTATGTGCCGTTCCAAAAAGTGTTTCACCGATATTGATAAAAGGAATAAAAAGTAATGCCTTAATAGGTTCCACAACATAGCTTAATGCGAGCATTATGGGTAAGTTTAATTTGTATTTAACTGCAAGTGCAGTAAGAACTATTGTTGAAATACCAAAAATTGGAAAAAGAGAAACAACAATAGTAACAGTAATACTTAATGACAATTGCTTAGGAGTAAGCCCTTGTTTAAAAAGTTCTTTGAACTTATTCCAAGTTTTTTTAATAAAATTCATTTCACCTTATTATTTAGATAGGTTTTAAGTCGTAAACTGGTCTCTAAACTTTTGAAATAATTTTGAATGTAGTATTATTTTAATGGAATCTGAATAAAGATTTTCGAGAAGTTACTTTAAGCGACACTTGTAGATTATGTATTTCAATTGTAAGCTTTAGGTGTTTGATTTTAATGGGCAATCACAGCATATAAAACACCAATTACAATAATACCGGCAAAAGAATAGCCTATTAATTTGCCTGTAACTTTAGAACCTTTGAATACGGCAATACCTAATTTAACGAGCATGTTACTCATGACGGCGGTGACTATAACGGAAGAGGCAAGCTTTATTTTTTCTCCGTCAGATGCAAATTTGGCTAAGCTAATAGTAATAGCATCGGTATCTGCCAAACCAGCAATTAAAGCTGAATAATACAATCCGCTTTCTCCAAAAAATTGATTGCTATAAAAAACAGCAAAGAGTATTACTACATAAATAACACCAAATCCTATAGCATTAAGAAGATTCATTGGGTTACCAAGGTTAATATTTGTGTCAGGTTTATTGGTATCCTCCTTAATTAGAATTAGAGAAATAACAAGGCATATAACAGAAAATACCGCAAAAGGTATAGCGACATACATGAATAGTGCACTGTTGAATATATAGGTCAATAAAGCAAGTCTAGGAAACATTATTGCCTAGGCAATGATGATACCAGCAGCATATTTTTTAGACAGCTCTGGAGATTCAATGCTACGAGATGCATAGCTCCAGGTTACGGCGGTACTTGAAATGAGTCCGCCAAGAATTGCGGTTAATAGAATTCCTTTTTTAGAGCCTACAAATTTGACCAGAAAATAACCAATGAAGTTTAAGAAAGAAACAATGACAATAATAGAGCCAATCTCAAAGGGATTTATCAACTCGTTAGGACCGTAATTATTATTGGGTAAAAAGGGTAAAATCAATAAAGCGATAATGGAAAATTTTATTAAGCCAAAAAGCTCGTCAGAAGTAATGTTTCTAATAACAGTATGAAAACGAGCTTTTAGAGAAAGCAAGGTCACTATTATAACTGCTGTTGCAACTGCATTTCTATAATATTCGGCAGACACCATTAAGCCTAATATTATGGTAGCTATTAGCGCTAAATTAGTTGTGAAACTTCTTTCATATTCTACAGTCTCTTTGTATAAATGATTGAAACCTAAAAAGAATATAAACGCACCTAATCCGATAATAGGCAGCCAGGTAGAGTATGTTTCGGTGAGGCTACCGAGTGTAAAACCTAAAATGGCTACAATTGGGAAAGCTCGTATACCGGCAAACCCCTTATCTTCTTTTAGGTTGTTATATTCTCTCTCGAGTCCGAGAATAAGACCAATGCCCAAACTAATGAGTACCCCTAAAATATAAGGATCTAAAACATTGATTATTTTCTCGACTTCATCCATTTTTTTAACGCTTAAAATTGATCATTTCTGAAAATGGAAATGATAATATAAAATCCTAAAAGTGCAGAAATTACAAAGCCAATAGCACCTAAAAGTGGTATTCCATTAATTAGCGGCGGCATTTTTGCCATTACTAATAATGATGATCCTATTGAAAGTGCAGCTATAATAACAGCGAAAACTAAACGGTTCACAGCCTTACTAGTAGCAGTCTGAAATTCTTTAAGACCCTTGTGTTCATGCACAATCTCTAACTTACCTTCCTTTATTTTTTTAATGATAGTATTTATATCATCAGGTAATGTATCTGCTAAGGCATTGATATCTTTTAAACGATTCAGATTCTTTTTAAACAGGTATTTTAAACTAAATCTCTTTCGTAAAATTTTTGCTGTATACGGTTCTAGATTTTCAGTGATATTAAATTCAGGATCAAGTTTAAGACCTACACCTTCAATAAGAATAATACCTCTAATAAGCATATAAAGGTAATGTGGTATTATAATTTTATTCTCGTACAAAACAATCTTAAACTGCGATAAGGTATCGCCAAGTTTAATGTTTTGGATGGCGGTATTACTAACACCTTCAAGTAATTGATATAAATCTTGTTCTAGTTTTTTATAATCGAATATGTTGGTTCTAATGGCAATTTTCTCTAGTAAAGTAATTATTTTTTTAACGTCTTTACTTAAAAAATAGAGCAATAGATCATTTATAGATTCTTTTTCATTTGGCAAAATAGTACCCATCATTCCGAAATCTAAAAAGCATACTTTTCCGCTTTCCGGAAGTATAAATATGTTACCAGGATGCGGATCTGCATGAAAAAATCCAAAATCCAATATTTGTTCAATATAAAGGTCTACACCAATTTTGGCAACTGCTTTTGGATCTATGTTTGCGGTAATCAATGCTTCTACATTAGATACTTTAATGCCATCTATAAACTCCATACAAATAATTTTATCTGTAGAAAGTTCTTTATAGACTTCAGGAACATGAATAAACTCATTACCCGTAAAATTTTGGGCAAAACGTTCGGTGTTGTCTATTTCTCTTGCAAACTGAAGCTCTTCTTTTATACTGCGTTCAAAAGATTCTATAATACGAATAGGTTGAAAAGCTTTTGCCTGCGAGCTGTATTTCTCAAGACTATCTGCAACCTGTTTCATAACCATAAGGTCGGCTTCAATAATCTCGGCAATATTTGGTCTTTGAATTTTTAAAATTACCTCATCACCGCTTATCAGCTGCGCACGATGTACCTGTGCTAATGATGCTGCTGCTAATGGCTCTAATTCGATGGTAGCAAAATACTTGAATTTTTCAATACCTAATTCTTCTTCAATAGTAGTTACAACATCAAAGTCTTTAAGTTTGGGTACATGATCTTGTAATTTTTCTAGCTCATCTATTAGCTCAAGCGGTAGCATATCTTCACGAGTACTAAAAATCTGCCCAAGTTTTATATAGGTAGGTCCTAATTCCTCTAAAACCATTCTTATGCGTTCATATTTAGAAAAGGAAAGATTTGTTTTCGTCTCCGGATGTTTTTCTAAATATTTTTTAGGAATTATTTTAAGAATGGGACTATGTGATAACACATCTTCAAAACCGTATTTAACCAGTACATTGAATAGGGTAGCGTACCGCTTTATTTCTTTTTGAGTTGGAATTCTTAATATGGCCATTAGATTTATAGTTCTGTGTATTGAAAATTTTATTTTTCAGCTTCATGTTCTTCCAAATAATGATGTAACATTTGTTTTAAGCTTTCCAGGTATTCTTGCATGACTATCTTGTCCATATGTGGGTGTTGACTAACAGGCAGGGTCATCGGGTTTTCGTCTAAAGAACGGTATAGTTCTGGGTAGTTAGTTTCTATATTGCTAGTAAGTTGGGTAATTTCATTTAATACTTTATGTAACTGTTTCATATTTTTATTTTTTAGGTCGATTAATGAATGTTCAGTTCCTTTTATTTAGTAACTACAATAAATGACCTCATGATTTAATCATTTTAATTCAAGGATAAAGTTATAGTCCATAGTCTTAAAAAATAATGACCAAAATCATATTACTTATAGACTAACAAAGTGTGGAATTTGTATTAATGTAAAGGAGTCAATTTGGTTAAAGTCCAAGATATAAACCGAACAACCTCATTTTTAAGTCGTAAGACAATTATTTGCATGAAATAAAAGAAAAATGACTAATTTAAATTTTAGGTTGAACTAAATCAACCTAAATAGGTTAATAGTTTAATACACCTTTTATAAAAATAAAGATGGTTGAAGAAAATAATGATAATGCGTTAGCGGGTGAACAATCATTATCACAAGAAAGTACTGTAGTTCAGGAACAAGGTGTAACAATTGTTGATGCGATCCAGAATTTAGAAGCAGATTTAGATGCTGAGAAGCAACCGGAAGATTCAAAAAAAGAGAAATCAGAGAAAAAGACCATTTCTAAAAAGAAGAAAGAAATTAATAAACAGATTAAGTCAAGTGATTTTAAATTAAGTAAAAAGATGAAGGCAGCAATTAAAAAAATTAAAAAATCAGCTAAAAAAGTAGATGATTTAAAGAGCAAGTTGAAGAAAGCTAAAAAGAAAGATGCAAAGAAAAGTAAAATCAAAAAAATAAAAAGCAAGTTAAGCACCTCGGTTAATAAACTGAAAAGTAAAAAGGCAAAACTTAAAAAAGCTTTGAAATAAGATAGAAAAAACCGAGATGAAAATCTCGGTTTTTTTATGCTTGGAACTCTTAAACCTTATTTGAGTTTAAAGCGAATACTACTTAGGTCATCATTTAATTTGCCTTCAATACTTGGTTGCATTTTCACGTAGATTCTTTCAAGCATGATTTTACTCATATAATACCTAAAAAAATTCCTGTTATTTTGAATTATAATAATCTATAATTCATCCTCAAAAATTATAGTAGAAGATTATTCATTAAATAGTAAGCTCCACGGTAAAGTATATACTTTGTCTAAGGAACCTGGTGAGTTAATTAATATTTGAACCGTTAGGGAAGATTGGCGGCGTTATCGACTTTAAAATAGTAATGTTGATAGATGAGGTCGATATCATTAAAATTAAGTTGGGTCAGAAAATACTGATGAACTTAGATGCATAACAAATGAAAATGTTTACAGCTACGGTGATTAAAATAAATCCAAAAAAAGCCGAGACATCACAAACATTCGTGGTTGAGACGATTTTTGAAAGCGCTCCCAAGGTATAATATCCTGATTTTGCAGTCGAAGATAATACTGTAATTATAGAAGAAGAAGAAGGGTTGTCATTACTTATTGTTACGCATGATGAGGACTTTGCCAAACGAACAGATTACATCATTCAAATGGAAGATGGCCGTATTGTTGGTAAATCTAGTAACTTGTAACAAATCACATTTAAAATCTTTCAATTAAATAGCGCTAGAGTCTAAAGTGATTTCTAGAATACGAACCTTATGTGGACTTCAATTTTTATTGGTATTTATATATTGATTGCATTGTCTATAGTGTTGTCTATTTTATTATACGGAGCAAAGCCTACTAAAAGTCTGGCTTGGCTTTTAACCATTTTCGCACTACCTGTGGGTGGTATTTTCCTTTATTTATTATTAGGTCGAAATAGAAGAAGGTACAAGCTTATTCAGAATCAAAAAGACTTGTTTAAAAAGTTACCTAAGCCAAATACAGAACAAATCAACGTTTTTGAGGGTAAGTATGGTAAATTAATGACGCTTAGTTATAAGAATTCTCATTATCCGCCAACTTCAGGCAATGATTTAAAAATACTGAAAGACGGCAGAACAACTTTTGAAACTATATTTGAGGCATTAGAAGGAGCAAAGGTTAGAATACATATTCAGTATTATATTTATGAAGACGGAGATTTAGCCAATAGGCTATTAGCTTTATTTGAAGAAAAAATAGCGCACGGTGTTGCGGTACGAATGATTTATGATGGTATTGGTAGTTTCTCATTAAGTAAGAAATACCTAAAGAAACTAATAGAAATTGGTGTAGAAGTATATTCTTTTCTGCCATTTAAATTTGGCAGGTACTTTTATTCATTGAATTTTAGAAACCACCGTAAAATAATTGTAGTAGATGGTGAAATTGCTTTTACCGGTGGTATTAATGTATCTGATAAATATTTAAAAGGTCAAGTAGGTCTAGGCAAATGGCATGATATGCATTTAAGGCTTATAGGTGCTTCAGCCACACAGCTAGATCAAGTTTTTATGACAGATTGGTACTTGGTAAGTACACAATTATTAGAGCCCATAAAACTACCTCTAAATACTGAAAAAGATCCTAATGCAAGTGAATTGGTACAAATTGTGGCTGGCGGTCCAGATGATGATTTCCCGGTACTAGAGCAGACTTATTTTTCTATGATAAATATGGCCAAGAACTATATTTATATTACCAATCCATATATTATACCAGGGCAGGCATTGGTAAGGGCATTGCAAACTGCAGCATTGAGTGGGGTAGATGTTAGGTTGCTTGTTTCAGAAAAGGCAGATAACCAGGTGGTAAGTTGGTCGGTACATTCTTATTTTGAGCTATTCTTAAAAGCAGGTATAAAAATATATCTTTTCCCTGACGGATTTCTGCACAGTAAAATAATGGTGAGCGACGATGCTATATCTTCTATAGGTACGGCAAATTTAGATGACCGAAGCTTTGAGCAAAATTATGAGGTAAATGCTATTATGTATCACAAACAGATAGCCAAACAATTGAAAGAAGACTTTCTAAATGATTGTCTTATTAGCAATGAATTGACTTATGAAGAATTTATAAAAAGACCTTGGAGCAAAAAGCTTAAAGAAGGTGTTGGCAAAATACTGAGTCCGTTGTTCTAGAGTTGTTTATTCAACTTGAGAAGTAAAAACCAAATCTTGATCTTCCATCGCAACGATAATCATTTTAACGTAATCTTTAATTGCCTTATCAATATTGTTAGGCTCAGTGATTTCGATGATTCCCCTCCATATCATAGCTCTTTCTTTACCTTCACAAATGCAATATAAAGTAGTCTCTGCATGGTAAATGGTATATTGGTCGTAATAGTTGTCATCGTAATAAATACCTTGATGTTCTAAATAATCATCGTTGAATCTAGACTGGTGGTCATCCCATCTAGAGATAGATTTTACAAAGTTCTCGCGATTTTCAGACCCTATAATTTTGGTAAGTAAAATAGCATCGAAATCTTTATCTAAAAGGCTCTGTTCCACATCATCTAGTTCTTTATCGGTCTTACGAGAATCGGTAAGCGATAGGTCGAAAATGTCTATACTGCGCCATGCTTCTACATCTCTACCGGTAAATTCTTTTTGTAATTTGGTTTCAAAGTCTTCTCGTGTATCATTATTCTGTGCCATACCTACAATTAGAACCTTGTTGGCATTGAATATTACGATATCTGGATTTTTCCAGTTTTCTACTAAACTAATAGAAGAACAACCCATAAACATCAATGATAATATTATAATTAACTTTTTCATAAGGCAGGTGTATTTAATACTAATATTTTTCGAAGATACTATTTTGAAAAAGTTAGAGATATGACCATTGTCAGTCCATGTACTTAGCAAATTATAGTAGTAATGGCTACTATACAAGCAAATCTATCGTTTCTTCTAATTTGGGTATATGGCAGTTCCAACCTTTGGTATCTCTTATTTTTACTTTAAAAGCATCTAAGGCGCCTGGTTCACCATGAATTAGAAAAACATTTTCCGGGGTATTTTTAATACCATCTATAAAATGAAGAAGTTCTGCTTGGTCTGCATGAGCAGAAAGACTTTCTATAAAATGAATACTAGCTTTTACAGGGTAGTATTTACCAAAGAGCTTAAGTTCATGCGTACCCTCTAACAATTGTCTACCACGAGTACCTTCTGCTTGGTAACCAACTAATAGAACCTTTGTTTTGGGTTCATCTATCAACTGTTTTAAATAGGTGAGTACGCGGCCGCCAGTAACCATGCCGCTACCTGCAATTACAATTTTAGGTCTTGGGTCGTCAATAGTTTTCCAAGTGTCTGCGTATGATGATGTAATGGTAAAGTGATTGCACATAGCTTTAAAATCGGTTTGACTAAGCTTATGCCAATCTGTAAATTGCCCAAATACCTCTAAAACATTACTACCCATTGGGCTGTCTATAAAAATGGGTATGTTGGGTATTTTGTTCTTTTTAAATAAATCCCAAAACAAGAACATTAGCAATTGTAATCTTTCAACGGCAAAAGAAGGTATAATCAACGTACCACGGTCATTAATAGTTTTTTGAACCAAATCACTTAAAATTTCAGTGATATTTTCTTTAGGATGTAGTTTGTTGCCATAGGTACTTTCTAAAAACAAATAGTCAGCCCATTCTGGTCTTTCGGGAACCATTAAAAGTTCATCGTTCAACCTACCAACATCACCAGAGAAAACGAACATTTTTCCGAATATCTCCAATTCAATAAAAGTAGAACCAATGATATGGCCGTTATATCTGAATTTGAATCTAATGTTTTCTGAAAGTTGAAACCATTTATCTCTTTTTCTCCCTGAGAATAATTTAATGGTTTTTTCAGCTTCTATAATATTATAAAAAGGTAGTGCTTTAGGGTGTTTAGAAAAGCCTTCTTCATTTGCTTTTTTTGCTTGCTCTTCTTGAATTTTGGCACTGTCAAGTAAAATAACACGAGCAACAGATGAGGTAGGGTAGGTGCCTATGATATCTCCTTCAAAACCTTCTTTTACCAATCGTGGTAAGTACCCGGTGTGGTCTAGGTGACCATGCGTTAACAATACCACATTTATTTTACTAGCATCTATAGATAGGGGCTCCCAATTTTTTTCACGTAATTCTTTAAGACCTTGAAACATGCCACAATCTATCATAATGTTCAGTTCAGGAGTTTCTAAATAAAATTTAGAACCTGTAACCGTACCAGAAGCGCCTAAAAATTTAATACGTACTTTTTTCATACTATTAAGATTTACAAAGTTGTGAGAATTCGTCTAAAATCTTTGATTTACGATTTGTAGAAATGCCAAGGTGATCCAGATAAAATTTGTCTTTAACGAGTTGTCTACACAGTACCACATTTCTGCTTAATAGAAATTGTTTTTCTCTTTTAGATAACAAGCTAGCAACTGTAATAGGGTAGAGACCAAGCCTATCAATTCTGTCTTTTAGTCCGTCGTCTTTTGGAAAATCCCAACTTAAAAGATAGAGGTCTGCACATTTACCGTAGGTTAAGGCATCTTGCGTGAACCTAGTATTGGTAACTACCCAACCTTTATTCAACGGTTTGTTTTTTTTGTTCGTAACCCAATGTGCTTTTACATCATTATATCTAGAATGGATATATAGCGGAATTTTAACGTTGCAATTACGCCCCTCTTCATTATGGAATTTACATTCTATAAGAGTTGCCGAACCATTTTTTTCTGCAATAACATCAATTTCATGGGTAACGCATGCTCCATTTACTACGATGTCTACTTCAACTTCATAACCTGAATATTGCAATATAGCGGCTATAAAACGTTCAAATGGAAAACCGGTCGGTCCCAATTCATAGATTGCTTTTTTGAGTTTGTATTTAGAGGCGAAAACGGACTTGTTTTTTTTAAGCAGCGAATACGCTCTATTATAGATTTCACTAGAGGTAATACCTTCAAAAAGTTCATCATATACCTTGCTGACAATTTCTTCTACCAGTTCATGGTTAGCTCCACTATGCTTAAGAGACTTACGAAGTTTGTCTAACGAGAACTTCATTTTCTGCCCAGAAGATTTTATAATGTCAATAGATTCTTTAGTATCCATATTACTTTTTTAGCTTAACATTAAGCGGTGGTACCTCTAGTAATTGTAATGTAGTAGAAGCTAGGGTTACTTTACCATTTGTATTAGAAATCGCTTTTTCTATATGTTGAAATAACGTCTGTTTTGTATTTCTTCTTCTTTTATAATCTGTTATATATCTTAGATTTAATTGTATCCAATTATCGGTAAGATTCATGGCTATCGTCGGTTCAATCGTTGCATCTTCTATATAATAATGAGCTACCATTTGTTGCCATTTGGCTTTCGATTTTTCTGTGTAATCAGATAGAAATTCATTGGCGGTATTAAGCATAAGAGTTTTGGCAAGTTCAGTATCAGAACCACAAGTGATGAGAATGTTCAGTTCGTCCCAAACGAAAGGAAAATCCATCGAGTAATTCTTAATTAGACCTTTAAAAACAAAAGCATTACTAATTTTTACAATTCTACCCGAATAGTTGTCACTGCTAACCCATTCTCCCATTTCCATAATAGTGGTGTAAATACTGTCAATATCAATAACATCACCTTTTATATTATTGATTTCAATACGATCACCAGGTTTATATACGCGAACGAAAAAAATATAAAAAAACCTGCGATGCTTAATATCAGTTCTTGTAAGGTGAAGGTAATACCAGCAGTAAATAAGCCGATAATTATGGTGTAATCTTTAAAACTGTCGACTGTAAATGCCATTAGAACTAAGAAGATTATAAGTACATAGCCAACAATTTCAACACTTTTTTGTGCTTTGTATCTAATAGAAACATCTTCAATTCTTTTTTTAAGTGTTTTTCTTACAAAGCTGATAATGAAAACTATAAATAGTATCCACGCAATTAACTTAACCATTTTAATTAGCGTTGTATTCTCTAATAAGCTCGAAAATGTATCCATATAGATTATTTAAAAAAACCGCCAATGAAGCGAATTCTTTGACGGTTTAACTTTAGACATCAACCAACCAAAGATGTCTAAAATAATTTATAATAATTTTATTTGTAGGTACGTATCAATTCTAGAAACATATTAATGTAATGCTAGAATAGGTACATCACTATCATAACCAATTTCTTTAATTAAGGGTCTAGAGAAAACATTACCAAAAAAGAAATGTTTACGGTTTATGAAAGACACCATATCACTTTCTCTACTTTCAACAAAGCTCTGTATACCTTTACCCAAATTCTTTTCGGTAAGTGTGTGAAATTGGTGTGCAGTCTCACTTAATATTGATGATAATAATTGCTTATTGCTTAGTTGGGTTTCAGTAAGTTCTTTATTCTTTTCTAGATGTAATATGGCAATTTCAGCATTATGCATTTTAGCCAATTCTATAAGGTATCTAAACTCCGATCGTTTATAAGCGTCTTTAAAATCTGTCGGAAAAACAATCTCTTTAGGACACATAAAAGATACATGTTCGGGTATAGCCAATACGGGGCATTCCCTTATTTTTTCCATAGTCATAACTGTATTACTACCAAATAGAACACCTTTTGATCCTGTAGCACCTTTGGTTCCCATGGCAACTAAATCAATATCTTTTTCAGTAATAATTTTCTGTATAGCTTCAGAAAGAAAACTATAAGATGATTCAATGTAATAATTGTGCTTGAGGTTGTCTGGGTGCAATGCTAAGGTATCTAGAAGCTTTACAAAGTTATTTTCGCAATCCTCCTTAGCTTGTTCAAATACAGCACTACCTTCTTCTGGTATACTTAAATTATTAGTTGTGTATTTATCAAAACTGAATACGTTCAAAAAATAGAAATCACAGTTTAGTTTAGCATATAAATCAATGGTGTATCTAATTGCATTTAAGGCATTTTTAGAGAAATCTGTAGGTATTAAAATACGCTTATTCATTGTTAAATGATTTAGATTGTTCTATAAATATATTGTCTAGTTAATTGAATTACAATGATAAATATCAGTCTTGTACCGGTAGAATTAGAAACGGAATAGTGGCATAAATACTTAAATCCATAATTACGGGCTCATGTAAAAAACGTTCAAAGAATTTTCTTCTATGATATGCCATTGCCAACATATTTATCTCTCTTTCGACTATGAAATCTTGAATAACATTTGCCCTATCGGCATAGTTCCAAATCTCATCATAGCTGTGCGGTGTTTTCAGTAAGCAGGTATCTAATAGTTTTTGATTAGATAGCTGTTTAGAAGTCATTACTTCCTCTTCATTAATATGCAGAACTGCAACAGATGCATCTGAAATTGATGCGATGTCTAATAGCGTAGAAATAGAGCTTTTAGTACAACCCTTTTTATAGTCGGTAACAAAAGCGATTTCTTCAATAGGTTTAAAGGCGATTTCTCTAGGTATGGCCAGAATAGGGCATGTAGTAATAGTATTTGCAATTTGTATGGTATTGCTGCCCATAAATAATTCTTTGGGGCCCGTTTTACCTTTGTTGCCCATTACCACCAAATCGATGTCATGAGTATCTATCGTTTTAGAAATTACACTGGCAAGACTACCATTACTAGAAATGGTATCGAATTTATGTATTTTATTACCAGTGTCAAGTACAATTTTATGTGCTGTTTTTGTTAAGTTTTCTTGAGATAGGTTTTGTAAATGCTCCATCTCTTTCTGACCTGTAAATAGCGCATTTTTTGCACTCAGAACAATATCATCATAGGCATGAACTATATGAAATGTACATGCCGTTGATGCAAAAATTTTGGTAGCATAAAACAGCGCGTTATAGGCTTCATTAGAAAAATCTGTTGCTACAAGTATGTTTTTAATTTTCATAGTTTTTATTGTGGAATTACTAAAAATGGTACTGTAACATGAAAGCCTATTTTCTTAATTACGGGCTCAATAAACAAGCGTTCTAAAAAGGTATGCTTGTTTTGTACCATGACTAACAAATTTATTTTTTGCTTTATCTGAAATTCATTTATCGCTGCAATAATCTCGTTACTACTTACTTCATGAAAAAATCCGCTTTCAGATAGTACTTTACCTAATTGTTTTTTATTATTTTCTTGAACAAGAGTAAGGTCATTACCAGTATATACATGCATGACATTTACCTGCGATACATGAGAATTGGTAATTTTTAGCAATTGTGCCAAGCTCTTTTTATTTAGCGATACTTCAAAATCATTAGGAAAAAGTATTTGCTCTGGTACTTCAAATTCAAAACCAGATGGTATGATTAAAACAGGGCATTTAGCATTTTTAATAACATGCACCGTATTGGTACCCAATAATATTTCTTGTGCACCAGTAGCACCTTGTGTTCCCATTACAACAATATCTATACCTTCAGCTTCTACAGTTCTGGTAACTTCGCTAGACAGTACATTTAGAGCAGAATGTGTAATGAAGGTATGTAAAGGATTTTCAAACTCTTTTTGCAATTTTTTCTTCAGGTTTTTAAGGTTGTCTAGAGAGTTCTGTTGTACAATATCTCCAAGACCTATTTGTGCCGGACTCCCCATTAAATATTCGGTATGGTATACAGGCGGCATGTAACTATTTAAAAGATAAAAAGTACATTTTAAATCTTTATACAATTTCAGCGCATAATGTATTGCCGTTAGAGAATTTTTAGAGAAATCTGTGGGTAATAAAATACGTGTCATAGTACTATAATTTTGATATTTTAAAAGTAATCAGAGAAGATTACAAATAGTATGATATTCGTCATCAGGGAAGATTTTATTAATAGCTATTATTAAATAGTAATCAACCTTGGGTAAGCTCACGAGGTATGGAATGGTAAAATGATATAAAATAACAGGTCTACCCGCTTTAATATTCTTTAGTAACGGTACACCCCTTTGCGACATACAGATTTAATGCCAGTTGAAAATATAAGAATAGCCATAAAAGAACATTTATGATTCTTTTATTTTAGCTGTTGCATATTATTCGTGAATGACTAAAAAAGGCACTTTGGTATGGTAGCTAATTTTTTCAACAGTAGGTCTAAATAGAATACGCTCTAAAAAATTAAGGTTTTTGGCGACCATTATCAACATATCTAGATTTCTACTTTCTGTAAAACATTGAACGGACTCATCTATATGCTTGCCGGTAACTTCATGAAAAGTACATTCCGTTTCTTTATAATAGTCAAGTAATAAGTTTTTTATTTTTATTTGATTGGCGTTTAGTTCTTCTCCTTTGCTAGATACATACAACAATCTTAATGCAGATTTTTTCAAGAGAATAATATCTTTAATGGTATCTAGTATTCTTACATCATAAGCTAAATTTAAATCAGACGGAAAACCAATTTCTTCAATTTTTTCATAGGTAGCATCTTCTGGTACAGCCATTAGTGTGCAAGGCACTTTTGTAATAACATTACCGGTATTACTACCCATAGACACAGATTTAAGACCAGAAGCCCCTTTTGTACCCATAATTATAAGTTCAATACTCTTTTTTTTGACCAAATCTTTAAGCTGATCAGTTAAAAAACCATAGATAGCTTTAAAATGAAATTCATGCTTTACATTTAATGGTAATTGTTCTATTTTTTGACTAAGGGCCTTAAGTTGTTCTCTACTTTCTGCCAATATTGTGGATTCTAAAATATCTGGTGCTATGTACATTGCAGCTTCACCACTAACGTTGGTATCAATGGCATTAACGTGAACAATATGAAAGGTACAGTGTGTCTTTTTGAAAAAGGAAATTCCGTAAACCAATGCGTTCCAGGCATTATCAGAGAAATCTGTAGGGATTAATATATTTTTCATTATAATAGTTTAAAGTATTAGAAAAGATGCGGCGCTATTGGGGTAAGAATAAGACCGGTATTTTAGAATGAAATGCAATCTTTTTTACAACTGCCTCACCAATAACTTTTTCCCAAAAAGTATGTTGATGGCGTAGTATAGCTAAGAAGCTATCATCTTTGTCTTCGGTATATGTGTCAATACTTTTAGAAGTATTGATTTCAAAAGGTATGTTCTTGAATTTAATATCAAATCCAGACAACCGTTCTTTTAAAACTTCTTTATGTGCTTCTTGATGATCATTTAAATTAAATTCTATGGCTACGTGAACCACTTCAATACTAGCATTCCAAATTTTGGTAAGCTGAATAATAGAGTCAAATAAATTTTTCTTGTAAGGGGCACTAAAATCAGTTGCAAAAAATAGTGTTTTTAGACTTTGAAAGTTAAAACCGGTAGGTACCACAAGAATGGGTGTGCTTGTTATAAGATTTAATATCTTAACAGTGTTACTGCCTAAGAAAACTTCTTTGGCGCCTGTTGCACCTTGCGTACCCATAATCAATATATCAATATCATTCTCGTCCAAAACGGCTTCTACTGAATCTTCTAAATTACCTGGTTTAGAAAGTGCTGTAAATTGATGCTTTGGATTTTTGTGGTTTATTTTAAGATATGAGAGTACTTCTTCTAGTTCATCTACAGAGTTTTTTGAAAGTGAATCATATATAACACCCAACCTTTGTTGGCTTTTAGAACCCATTAAATTTAAAGGTGTAGGTTCATAAGCATGCAATAAGTAAAAATGACAATCTACTTCTGTGTATATTTTTAATGCTGTAAAAATGGCGTTCCAGGCATTATCTGAGAAATCTGTAGTAATGAGTATCTTTTTCATAGTAGAATAACTTTAGTTAGCGGGGTAGGTTTTGCAATACTAAAAACGGAATAGTAGGTGAAAGACCAATTTCATCAATAGTAGATTGGTACAGTAAATCTTCTAAAAACGAATGTCTTGAGTTTACCATTACTAGTAAATCGATATCATTCTCTTTAATATATTCGGTAATCGCATTTGCCCTATTATGTACTCCAGTTCTTACGAATGACAACCTAGCATTTGGCAATGACTCTTCTAAGAATTTTTTGTTATCTAGTTGTCTAAGGCTTAAATCTTCAAAATCAGAGATGTACAAGCTCAGAACTTCTGCTTTGAATTCTCCTGCCATAATATCTAACAGTTTTAATTCTCGACGTTTATAAGGAAGCATGTAGTTACTAGGGAAAAGTATTTTCTTAGGTTGACTATAATCGTATTGATCAGGTACAGCCAAAACCGGACATTTTACATACTTGAACACTTGTACGGTATTACTACCAAAGGTGATTTTAGAACTGGCGGTTTTACCTTTGGTACCCATAATTATTAAGTCGATATTATTTGAATCGGCAAAATCGTTAATGGCATCAACCAAAGATTCAAAAGATGAAATTGCCTCGTATTTATGAAGCGGGTTGTGCGTTTTTGTTTGCGTATCGGCAACAAGCTTTTGTAATTTATTCTCAGATTCATCGGCAATACTATTTTTTTGTTTGTCGAATGTATCCTTGTCTACCTTATGATAAGGTCCATATACTTCATCTGCATATGCATGTATAAAGTAAAAATTGGTACGCTCACACTTAAAAATATTAAGGGCATATGCAATCGCGTGATCTGCATTGCTCGAGAAATCTGTAGGAATGAGAATATTTTTCATAGCTTTCTATTATTGATACTTTAAAAGTATTGGAGGGTGTGAAAAAAACCTATGATAAATATCATGAGGAGTAAAAGCAAAACATAACTTTTACTTTTAAGACGTTAATTTTCAATATTTTAATAAAAAGAAAGACAATCGTAAATCTAGGTGAAGAGGGTATGGGGAATATATTGTCGTCCACTATTTCATTATATTTTTATAAAACATGAGGTCATTAATAGCCATATTCATAATGACAAGTTTTATTTTTGAAAGCAGTACCTTAGAATTAAAATATTGCATTCATGATCATTCATAATTTAGGCGACGAAAATTCAGTTCTCAATCAGTTTATTTCAGAAATACGAGACACGCATATACAAAAAGATGCAATGCGCTTTCGTAGAAATATTGAGCGTATAGGAGAAATTTTAGGTTATGAATTTAGTAAAGAGCTTGCTTATAATTCTAAAAATATAGAAACTCCGCTTGGAAATAAATCTATGCACTTAATCCAAGATCAAGTAGTTATATGTTCTATATTAAGAGCAGGTTTACCACTGCACCAAGGACTTTTAAACTATTTTGATACTGCAGAAAACGGATTCATATCCGCATTCAGAAAACATGAAGGTGATGAAGATAATTTTGAAGTGATTGTGGACTATTTTGCGGCACCATCTTTAGAAGGTAAAGTACTTGTACTTACAGATCCTATGTTAGCAACAGGCAGAACCTTAGAAAATGTATTGGAAGGTTTAAAAAAACATGGCACTCCTAAACAAATTCATATTGTCTCTGTTATAGGCTCTCAACTAGGTATTGACTTTGTAAAAAGTGTTTTCCCAACTGATACTCATTTATGGATTGCCGCAGTAGATCCAGAACTGAATGCTCGCGGTTATATTATACCAGGTATAGGCGATGCTGGTGATTTAGCATATGGCGAAAAGCTATAATTATACCTTTTTCTTAGTACGTTTTGCTGCTTTTACAAATTCGTACCAAAGAACGGAGATGGCACCTATAAGAATGGTCAAACCTAACTGAGATAGCGTTAGACTTTCAAATTCAAAAAAGGTGGCTAACATAGGTATATAGATTATCGCTAAGGAAAGAATGATAGTTAGACCTATAATTAGCGGAACCAAATTATTCTTGTATTTCAAGGTTGTAAATATGGAATAATAGAAAGAACGATTGACCAAAGTCAAAAAGATATTGGCGACTATTAACATCGTAAAAACCATAGTTCTAGTCGTATTCTCAGAGAACCCAACAGCCACTGTATATTGATAAATTGTTAATGCACCAATAGTTATTGCTAAACCTTGTATAACACTTGTAGTTAGTTCTTTATAGTTAAAGAAAGTAGTTGAAAAAGGTCTGGGTTTTTTGAACATAAGATTTTTCTCTAGAGGTTCATTTTCAAAGATAATAGAGCAGGTGGGACCCATAATCAATTCTAAAATAATAACATGGGAGGGTGAAAATATATTTGGATATATCCACCGTAACGCCAAGGGTATAAATACAGTAAGAATGATGGGTATGTGTATAGAAATTATATACTGAATAGCCTTTTTCAAGTTGGTGTATATTTTTCTACCCATGGCAACGGCATCAACCATTCTAGATAGGTCATCATCAACCAAAATAAGGGATGCCGCTTGCTTGGCAATTTCGGTGCCTTTTTTACCCATGGCAATACCAATATGTGAAGCCTTTAAAGCAGGACCGTCGTTTACACCATCACCGGTCATGGCAACAACTTCATTGTTTTTCTTTAATGCATTTACAATTCTCAGTTTCGCATCGGGGAACATTCTAGAGAATACGTTGATGTGCTTTACTTTTTCTTGTAATTCGGTATCTGTTAGTTGCATTAACTCATCGCCAGAAATACATTTTTCGTATCCTTTAAAATTGATTTGTTTGGCGATTGCCATAGCGGTATTAGCATTATCACCAGTAACCAGTTTCACTTGTATGCCAGCACTATCAAAGTCCTTCAGTACTTGTGAAATATTTTCTTTTGGTGGGTCGTAGAAGGCGATAATTCCCTTAAAATCAAATTTAAAATCTTGTTGCTCTTTTGGGTAATCTTCTCCTTCAAATATCGCCATGCCCACGGCAAGCATTCTATACCCATCTTTACCTAATTCGGTAAGTGTGTTTTGTATCATTTCAATTTCAGAAGTAGTAAGATTGGCTACTGCTATAATAGCTTCAGGCGCACCTTTAGCGGCAATGATTTGGTTGCCCTCATCATCCTGGAAAACATGGGTCATCATTGGCGGTTTACCACCTAAGGGGTATTCATGAACCATTTTATAATTGGGGCGCTCATCGTTATCTGTTAAGGTACCATATGCATTATGTATGGCAATTTCCATAGGGTCAAATGGTATTGGTTCACTTGCCCACATAGAAGTAGTTATAAGCTCTTTTTCATTATCGCCTAAAATATCTTTAGTGTTTACTATGTTACCGGTCTTTAATGTGAACAGTTTGGCTAAAGCCATTTTGTTTTGGGTAATAGTGCCAGTTTTATCAGTACAAATAACAGTTGCACTACCTAAGGTTTCAACGGTCTTCATCTGTTTTACAACGATTCCCATTTTCATTAATCGCCACGCACCTAATGCCATGAAAGTGGTAAATGCTACAGGAATTTCTTCAGGTAAAATACTCATGGCTAAGGTCAATGCCTTAAGTAAACTGTCGAGTACAATACCAGAACGCAGGTAATTTATTCCCAAACGAGTAGAAATATAACGCCGCCCCAGATGGACATTAATTTTACGAAGTTGAAAATCTTCAGTTCCAAAGGTGTTTTTTCTTCGGTGATGTCTTCAAGGCTTTTGCCTATTTCCCCCAGTTTAGTTAAGTTGCCAATTGCTGTAATTTGGGCAATTGCCAATCCGCTAGCAACGGTACTTCCTGTAAAAATTAAATTATCTGTACTTGTGGCGTCCTTATATACAGAAAGTGATTCGCCGGTTAATATGGATTCATTTACAGAAAAATCATTTGAGTGAACTATAACGCCATCCGCAGAAATGGTAGTACCTTCTTCAACCATAAGAAAATCACCAACAACAATATCTTGGCTATTAATTTCTACAACGGCACCATTACGTATGACCTTGCTTTTTGGGTGGGTAATGTTTTCGAGATTTTCTAAAGCCTTTCTACTTCTAGAATCTTGATATAGCGATATGGAGCCAACAAGAACAATGGCAGAAGCCAAGAAAACGCCATCACCCCAATTACCGGTTATGAAATATATAGATGAAGCTATAAGTAACAATATAACCATGGGCTCTTTAGCAATGCTTTTTAAGGCATTTAAAAAGCTATTTTCTTTCTTATAATTAAAAGAATTTAAGCCATGTTCTTTTTTAGAAGCATCAACCTGTTGGTCTGTGAGTCCAGCAATTCCAAAGTCGGTAGGGTTGATCATGTGCTAGTTTTGGTTCCATTAAAATTAATAACTACTAAAGTATCTGAAATCTTTAGGTAACTCACTGATATTTATCATATGATTTACGCCTATAAGATTGCAATTTTATAGTGTAATAATCTTAAAAGTAAACTATTATGGAAACTGCCATGAACGATATAAGAATAATAATGAAAGAAACATACTCTCAGCTGGTTACGTTTAAGCGTAAAGAGAATAGAGAATCTTTTAATAAAGAACTATTAAAGGTACTCCCTCAAATTTACCGATACGTTTCTAAAAGATTGAATAGGGCCGTGGCAAACGGCAAGCTGAATAAAGGTATGTTTAACCCGAGCGATTTTACCGATCAACTATTTATAGAGGTATATGATAATATCGATGATATAAAAAGTGAAAATGAATTGCATGTTTTTCTATTTAAAAAAGTAGATGAGTTATTAGAAGATAGTTTGGTAGAGGAGGAGTTTGATCATGTTTTTTTTGATAATATAGATACCTATTCTAAACCAGAATGGGATGCTATGGAAGAAAACTATACACAAGATGCCGATGGTGATTTCTTACTTTTAGATGAGATGGATGATAAATCCTTGGATAAAAGCAACTATTCTCTTAATCATGTATTTATAACGGAGGAAGAAAAGAAATTGGCAGATAAGCTAGATGCTACATTAGATAAAGAACGTATATATAATCATGTACAATTGGTCTTAGATAAAATGAACCTGCCAATGAGAACGGTATTTGAACTTTTTACGAACGAAGGTTTAACTATTGAAGAAATAGCAGACATACGTAAAACAAAACTAGAGCAGGTAGAAGAGTTGTTGGCGTCGGCAAGACAACTGCTTAAGAACAGTTTCGAGAAACGATTTCTCATAGATAGCAATTAAAAATAAAAATGCTCTCAAAAATATTTGAGAGCATTTTTTATATTTTTTACTCGATAATCGAGATTTGAATGCTCCGAGGCTTGCCTCGAAATCAAACGTAAATTTTCTTTTAATGACTCCCAGGCTTGCCCTTAGGTAATTTACTTTGAAGGTATTCTAGTCGGTATTCCTTAATTTTCCTGCTAGTTCATTGATTTTTATACGAAAGACAATAGACGATTCTTCAGTATCTATTTTTGCAGAAAACTCACTTATACATTTAGGGTTTTTACCGTAATTATCTGATATTACTTCTTTAACGCCCTCAGAGAATTCATGTAGCATATGCTTGGCATCAATACGCGAAAGTTCTTCAAAAGTGCCTTGAACCAACACAGATTTCCAATTAGAAATAGAGGTAATATTATCTATAGATAAACACACAGATGGGTTTTTTCTCATTTCTTGAATCTTATGACCTTCAGAAGAATAGCTTGTTAGGGTGTTGGTATCTGCATCATAGAAATAGGTGATAGGTACAATATGTGGACATCCGCCAGAAATATAAGCCAGTCTACTAATGTAGTTCTGTGCTAATAATGTTTTGCATTCTTGTTGATTTAAATTTCTTCTCATGACCTTATTGTTGTTTGTTGATGAGATAAAAGTATAAATCATTGAATTAGTGGTACATGATATTCGTCAGTAGTTGAAAAACTATAGTGGACTACGAATTCTAGTTCATACCCAACGAATACTAAAAGGTACCCATTTTACGAGTAGTTCGCAGTTAGATTTGACTTCAAATAATAATAATCTAAAACTACGATCATGAAACTACTTTACACCTTTTTACTGTGTTGCACCATCTTCACAGGCTTTTCTCAAGATAATGACAGTCCGTATTTATTGGTATCTACAGAAGATGCTGTTATTCCTTTAAAATCTTCAAAAACAGAAGTTGAAATATCTGGTACTATTGCTCATGTTAGGGTAACGCAGATATATCAAAATAAGGGAGCAGGGGCAATAGAAGCTAAATACATATTTCCGCTTTCTACACAGGCAGCGGTTCATAAAATGCAGATGACTATTGGCAACCGAATTGTAAATGCCAAAATATTTGAAAAGCAAGAAGCTCAAGAAGTTTATGAAGCGGCTTTGAGCGAAGGTAAGCGAGCAGCGAAGTTAGACCAAGATAGACCCAATGTGTTTAAAATGAATGTGGGTAATATTATGCCTGGTGATGAAATTGCCATAGATATCTATTACACAGAAATATTAGTGCCGGTAAATGGGGAATATCAGTTTGTGGCACCAGGTGTTGTTGGTCCGAGATTTACTGGCGAGAGTACTCAAAACGAAGAGAGCTTTAATATGTCATACACGGCAAAGGGTATTGCAGATAGTTTTGATTTTGATATGACAGTGACCTTAAATGCTGGTATGATCATTCAAAATATAAACAGTACAAGTCATAAAGTAACTGTAAAGCATCCTGATGCGAAAACAGCCGAAGTCTTTTTATCCGAAGAGAATACAAATCCGTCGAACAGAGATTTTATATTGAATTATAACTTACGAGGAAACCAAATACAAACGGGGTTATTGATGTATGAAGGGGAAGAAGAGAACTTCTTTACCTATCAAATGGAGCCAAGTAAAAATGTGGAATTAGATGATATTCCGTCACGTGAGTACTTGTTTATTGTAGACGTATCAGGTTCTATGAACGGATACCCTTTAGAAGTATCAAGACAATTAATGCGAAACCTACTTTGCAATTTACGAATGAGCGACACCTTCAATGTTCAGTTATTCGCTTCTAGTTCAACTGTTTTTAGCCCCACACCGGTAGAATCGACCGAGCAGAATATTGAAGCAGCCATTCGTTTTTTATCCGATGGTCAAGGCGGTGGAGGCACTCAGTTACTAAGTGCACTACACGAAGCATATAAATTACCAAGAAAAGATATGGGTAGTGCCCGTTCAATGGTCATTATCACTGACGGCTATGTAAGTGTTGAAAAAGAAGCTTTTGAGCTGATCAGCTCAAATTTGGACAAAGCCAATGTATTCACCTTCGGTATCGGTTCTAGCGTCAATAGGTATTTAATAGAAGGTATGGCAAAGGTTTCTAATAGTGAATCCTTTATTGCAACGACATCTGAAGAAGCGGCAGAAGTAGCCAAAGACTTTGCTAAATATATTGCTACACCATTATTGACGAGAGTAAAAGTAGAGGCAAAAGGCTTTGAAATGTATGACCTAGCCCAAAAGAGTATACCAGATGTTTTTGCGGCAAGACCAGTTGTTATCCATGGAAAATATAGGGGCAAGGCAGAAGGGAAAATTATAGTTACCGGTTACCAAGGCAAGAAGCGATTTAGAGAAGTATATAATGTATCTGACGGACAATTAAGTAAGCAGAACAAAGCATTACGTTACTTATGGGCAAGAAAGAAAATAGCGGAGTTAGATGATTATAAAAACTTGTTCAATGAAGACGTAAAAGCAGAAGTAATTGAATTGGGATTGAAATACAACCTACTTACCAACTACACTTCTTTTGTAGCGGTAGATGAAGCCATAGTAAATGAGGACGGCTCATTTACCAAAGTGAAGCAACCGTTACCAATGCCTAACAATGTAAATAATTCAGCCGTTGGTGCAGAAGCAGAGGTAAAAGAAAGTAGCAAATTCAAACGCACCTTTAGCATAGATTTTGAAAACGAAATAGAGAAGAATGTAAAAAGACAATTGACGATGGAGTTCAAAGTGATGTATACCAAACTAATAACCGAGTACTTAGAAAAGTATGAAAGCTTGCGCATAAAATTCAATGCAGAAGGTAAGGTGATACGTGTAGAAAAATTAGAGAATGGAAGCTGGAATGTGGATGAAAGCATGCTATTAGAATTGGAGAAAATCAGTTTACAATCCGTTAAAAAAGAAATGACCATAACTCTGAAAAAATAGGTAGTTAGTTTTTGTTAGTTGGTTCTCCGAAAGGAGGAGAAGACCTGTAAGATGTGTAACATTTTGCAGGTTTTTCTTTTGCTATTATTCCAAGTTAGAACAGATAGTATCTGAATAAATACGGGTATTTCAACGAATTCTAGATGAGGTGCTACGAATACTAGAACACCCTCATAAAAGCGCTGTCTCTGCTGTAATTTAGTAGTGTAGAAAGAAAACAACTAAAAATAACAATATGAAAAATTTAATCCTATTCGCCTTTTTATTCAGCATTTGTATCACCAATGCACAGGAGTTTCAATTAACGGATACCTACGATATTACAAACCAAAGAAGTAGTGGTCAAGAAGAGGAAGACACCTGGTTGGTAGACGTAATCGAATCAAACAATCCAGAAAGTCATGTTGCGACATTATCTATCTCAGATTTCGGTTTATTAGATGAAATACGCATTTCGGTTTTAAGTAATCCGGATTTAGAAGATATCAATGAAATCTTAAAAGTAACCCTAGAATATAACGCTTGCTGTTCAAGCACAGAAGAATTCTATTATTTGGTAAGTAATGACAAAGATTTTATCGCGCTGCCAAGTATAAAGAATGAGTATGCCTACGAGCCTATTTTAGACATACACTACATTTTTCCTAACCAATTATTCGGTAAAGAAGGAACCATACTAAGAGCAGCATTAGAATACACAGAAACAGCTACTATTAAAGACATTAAAGTACTTAGAAGCATTGCCTGGAACGACGATGATTTTGATACTGAAGACGCTATAACAGCAATTAATTATTAATAACCCTTAAAATTTAGAATTATGAAAAATTTAAAGAAAAGTGCCTTATTCCTATGCTTATTTGCATTTGTAAACATGTTCGCCCAAAGTATAGAACAAGTAGAATTTGAAGTGATGGATAAAGATATTCCTGCAGAAGAATTAACCTATGAGTACTTATTGGCTCACAAAGTATTTCTTCGTGAAAAGCCATCTGTACGTAGTAAAAAAGTAACCTTACTTAATATTGGTACTAAAATGGTCTTGTGGGAAAAGAGCCTTTATGCCAAAGAGATTGATGGAATTAAAAGTCACTGGTACAGAGTAACTACAGGTAATGAAACCGGCTGGGTTTGGGGCGGAATGATCGCTCAGAAATCTTTTGGAAGTATTGCGGACAACCAAGTAAAGTTTGTATACGGTTATGAAAGCAGTGCTACAAATGAAGCAGGTATTACAGAAGTAAAATACCAATTACGTGCCTTTAAAAACGGACAACAATTAGACAAAATGGTGTTAGATAGTTTGGCTGCGATTCCGGTTCATATTGAAAACCACGGTAGTTTAGGTCTGTTCAATGTAGAAGATGTGATTACAGTAGATTTAGCTGATAAAGACACAGGTTACCAAGTAGGTAAGAGCTACCTGTTTTGGAATAATGGTAGATTCAAGAAAGTGGCGGATTTAATAGATTATGCAGACATTAATTACTTAAAGACCGAGTCTTTTGTTTTTCCGTCGGATATGCAAGGCGTTAAGAGTACTATTTTACTGAAAACGACTATAACAAAAAACATCAAAACACTTGATGATGCATTGGCTCAAAACAACGTTGAATTCATTACCACAAAGTATGTGTGGAACGGCTCTAAGTTGACAGAAAAAGAACAAGTTCGTGAGGTTAGGGATGATGCTGTAGTTAGTATAGACTTTTAAAAAATAATTATGAATAAGTGTTTAATTATAGTATTGGTTAGTGTGCTAATGCTAGGTAGTAAGAAGCCGTTTTCGCAACAGTCGGTAGCGGCACTTGCTTCACCTACCAAAAAAGAAATGGTACAAGAAGCTATTGTTTTTATTGCTGGTTTTGATGAAGGTGATAACACCTATTATAGCAATGCCAAGCAGTATTTTGAAAAGCAAGGAATGCCAATTGTAGATAGTTTGTATGCTATTGATGAGATTTTAAGTTATCTAAATAGTGCAGGAGAAAATCAAGTGCGTTTTAAAGAAATACACATTGTAAGCCATAGCAATGCCTGGTTGGGCATGTCTTTAAAGACTACAAAAACAGGAGAGCGAATTACCGTAAGTACATTACAAAATGCAGTACAAGATTATAGTATAGAAACAATGTGTGATAACATTGCTAGTAGTTCTAAAATCATATTTCATTCGTGCGGATTAGGGGAAAATCAACCCTTACTTCAAGAATTGAAAAATACGTTTAAAGCAGATCAAGTAGTGGCGTCCTCATATTTTAATGTATTTGGCGGTAAATATGCAGATCACTATTTGGCAAAACCCTACTACGCGTATTACCCAACAGCAGAATCTAAAGGACCTGCGTATCTTGCAAAGGAGTTTAAACAAGCATATCCTGATGTAGCTATCGATTGGTTTAAAGCGTTAAAGACAAGGCAAGAGTCTTCATTTGGTAAAGCCTATAGTTTCAAGTTTAATATTCCGGTAGATTGGGAGTTTACTTTTGATACTGTTACCGATATTCCTACTTTAGAAGACAAAGAAGCAATTATGGATTGGATTTCAGAATCTCCAGAAATGGCTGAGGTACTGTTTAAATTGAACATTCCGGTAGAAAAATTCCGTTGGAGAAGTAGGGTACAAGGAAATATATTAATAATAAAAGGAAAAACAACCGTACTCTGCGTATTGGCACCTATTTTGCAGGCTAATGATACCAGTGAGTACCAAAACACAAACATACAAGACCCTTTATTATATCAAATATTATAGGCATAACAACGTTAGATAATTACTTAAAATAGAACTAATATTTGAATCTGCTTAGAACATACGTCTTATTGGTATTTTGTTTCTTTGGAACAATGTACTTAGCTGCGCAAAATAGCCAGTTACGGGCATATACCATTGCAGATGGTTTACCACAGTCTCAAGTATATGATATTGTACAAGATGAAATGGGTTATCTGTGGTTGGCAACCCAAGGTGGCGGATTGGCAAATTTTGATGGCGAAATCTTTGAAGTATGGAATGAAAGTGACGGTTTACTCTCTAATTATATTGATGCCTTATATACCGCAAATGACTCTCTTTTTGTGGGAACCAGAAAAGGACTTTCTATAAAAGTAAAGAACAACTTTGTAAATTTTAATTCCCCACAAATTCTTCAATTCTACACTGCTGTAAATGAACTGTATGTAGGTACTAAAAAGGGACTCTATAGCTATTCTAAAAATAAAGAATTAAGTAAGGTTACTATTAATCCTGAAATAGATTCTAGCGAAATTAATTCCATTCTTTTTGATGGAAATCACTATTGGCTAGCTACTAATAACGGCTTGTGGAAATTGAATGCATTGAGCGAATCAGCCTCTGAAAAGAGTAAGGTTGAGGTGAATAATTTTAAGTCTGTCATTCAACATAATAACAAAATACTAGCAGCGACATTTGATGATGGTGTTTTTATAATAGATCAAGATACTAACGATGACCGGTTTCTAATGCCAGAACCATCACGTATAAACTCCATGTCAATTCAAAATACAGATGAGTTATGGGTAGCTACTGACAATGAGGGTATAGCAATTGTAGAGACGAATACCTTTGCTGAGGTCAAGCAATTGAATACAGCTAGTGGTTTGGCGACTCCGCATATACGTAAAGTAGTAAAAGATGATATAGATAATCTATGGATTGCAACATCTGGTGGCGGATTTTACAAGTACTTTCAGAATAACTTTAAGCACTATAATCAAAGATCAGGCCTTAAGGGAAATCGGGTTTATGCGGTGCATAATGCTGCAGACGGATTATGGTTTTCCACATCAGAAGCTGGCTTAGCAAAAATAGATTCCTCAGGAATTCAATCACTACCAAGTAAGGGTACATTTTTCGATGTTAAGATCAAGACAATCGATAGCGATGTAAAAGGCAATATTTGGGCAGGATCAGACAATAGAGGACTTTTATTTCGAGAAACTAAAATGGTAGACAGTTTGGTGTTCTCGTCAAGCGAAACCTTTTTAATACAGATAGATACGGTTTCTGTAGAAAGAACCACCAATCATATCATTGATGAGAGCAAAGGCTTTCCTTCAGATTGGGTGCGTACCGTAATTGCCGATGATGATTATATATGGGCAGCTACGTATGCATATGGTATTGTGAAATTCAATTACTATTCAGATAATGACAGCCTTGTGATTAGAAAAACCTTTTCTAAGCGAAATGGCATTGCCGATATGCTGATAAAAGGCATGGTAAAAGCACCAGATGGTAAACTGTGGTACTCCACGCAAAACGGTCATTTAGGGTATATAGAAAATAACAAGGTTACCAATATTGAAACCGGTTTAGAACAACAAACTGCAGTTAATACTATTTTGTTTCATGATGATATTATTTTCTTAGGTACATCGGGTAAGGGTATTTGGTATGCGAACAGCACTAATCCTGTAAATTTTCAGCAATTAAAAGGAAGCAAGAATTTATCTTCTAATAACATCTATCAGCTCATTTTCGATGACCAAGGATATATATGGGCAGGTTCCGAAAGGGGAGTGGATAAAATAGAATTAAATCCTGATAACGAAATTGTAGACGTCTATCACTTTGGTAGAAATGACGGATTTTTAGGAATAGAAACCTGCTTAAATGCCGTAGATAAAGATGACTCTGGAAATCTATGGTTTGGTGCCATTTACGGATTAACCAAACATGTGCCTAGTGAAAGCAAAAAGGCGTCGTTAGCACCAACAGTTTATTTTACGGGAGTAGAGGAGCGGTATAAGAATATTGATTCCTTAATTCTAAAAGACTGGACAAATAGTAACAAGGTACTACAACTAACTCCAGAGCAGACACAACTAGGTTTTTCATTCAGAACGGTAGATGTGGATCACCCAAATGAAATTGAGTACAGAACACGATTAGATGAAACGGATTGGAGTCCGTGGGTAAAAGAGAACAAGCAAAATTTTGCGGGTCTGGCTTATGGGTCTCATACTTTTCAAGTGCAATCTAGAAATTACAGATGGCAAGAAAGTGAACCTATAAATTTCGGTTTTTTTATTGATAGTCCGCTGTACAAAAAAGACTGGTTTCAATGGTCCGTTTTAGCATTGGCAATTGTTGTATTGTTAAGTGTTGGGTGGTTTTACATTCGTAAGATAAAAGCAAAGAACAAAGCGGAGCAAGAACGATTGAAAACACAGAATTACCTGCTAACCTTAGAGCAGAAAGCATTGCAATTACAAATGAATCCGCATTTTATATTCAATGTTTTAAATGGGATAAAAGCAATGGCAGGCAACAAGCCAGAAAAGATGGATGCCACCATTAATAGCTTTGCCATATTATTGAGAGAAACACTTCAGAATTCAAGGAAAGAACATATTAGTTTAGACCAAGAAATTAAGGCGTTGCGGCATTATGTAGAAGTAGAGCAATTAATGGCACAGAAACCTTTTGAGTATACTATCAGGGTAGAAACTAACCCTGATGCCGAAGAGATATTGATTCCGCCAATGTTAATTCAGCCATTTGTAGAAAATGCAATTAGACACGGTATTTTAAAAGGCGATAAACCGGGCAAACTTGAGATAGGTTTTAGTACTAGTAAGACCCATTTACAATGTAGTATTGTTGATAACGGATTAGGTATTTTTAAGTCGCAAAGCGAAAAGCCGAAGACCGACCATCAATCTATGGCATTGACCGTTACCAAAGAAAGATTGGAATCTATTGCCGGGAAGAATACCTTGCAGATCAACGAACTTAAAAATGAAGACGGTAATATCGAAGGCACAAAAATTACCTTTAAATTACCTTTACTAACAGATTATTAAAGACCTATGCATACAGCGATAATAGTAGAAGACATGATCGATGCCATGACCCTTTTAAAAAAGGATATTGAGACCCAGCATCCAGATATTGAAATTATCGCCACGGCACAGAGTGTAGTGGAAGCCGCCAAGGTACTGCGTAAGAATCAGCCAGATATTCTGTTTTTGGATATTATGTTGGGTGATGGTACGGGCTTTGATCTTTTAGAGATTTTTCCCGATTTAAAATCCAAAATCATATTCGTAACTGCAAGTGATGAATTTGCGATACGTGCTTTCAAGTTTGCCGCAATAGACTATGTGTTAAAACCATATTCTAATGAAGATTTGAGCTTAGCTATATCTAGAGCAAAAGAGCAATTGCAGCCTAATAAAGAACGTTTACAGATTTTAAAGGAGACTATTTCTGCACCCGAGAAAAAACCAAATAAGATATCGTTACACACGCTAGACCAGATTATCATCGTGAGTTTAGATGATATCATTCGGTGCGAATCTGATAGTAACAACACCATTTTTCATCTACAGGATAAACGCAAGATATTCGTAACAAAGACCTTAAAGTACTTTGCAGACCTTTTAAGTAGTCACGATTTTGTTCGTGTGCATCAAAGTCACCTGGTCAATTTACAATGCATCAGTGCCTTTATAAAAACCGATGGCGGTTATTTAATGCTTAAGAATGGAGAGAATGTTCCTGTTTCTGTTCGTAAGAAAACCGAGATTATTGAGATTTTAGATAAGATGCATAGGTAGGATAGTCTTTTGTTTACGTTATTTTAATTTCAGCAATCACCATGAATTTTTCCAATATCATTTATGCTTTTCTATTCTTTATGATTTTTCAAGATGTTCATTCACAGGATACTTTGGATATGAAAGAGGTTTACATTGAAAATGAACTGGTCTATAGGTATTCAGATAACTTTCGTTTTACCGGAGTTGTACAGTTGAAAAGGAAAAAGAATGAGGTTTATTTTGAAGAAGTATATAATGATGGCATAATTTTATTTGATTATCAATATTTAAAAGGTTCAAACAGAAGGTTAATTTATCAAAATGATTATAACCGATATAAGCCGTGGTCAAAGGAAAAAGAATATTATTACCCAAAATCTGGTAAATGGACTCAAATAATAAGTTTTGACAAAAACGGAAAAAAGATTTTAGTTGAACAGTTTGAAAAGGAAGAACTAACCTACAGCTGTCAATATTCTGGTAAGAAGAAAAACGGGCAGGAGGTTTGTTATGATAAAGACGGTAATAAATTGATATACCAGTATGAAAATGGAAAAATCTTAAAGGGAAAGAAACATAGAGAATAATTTCATAAACTTTACTTTTTATATTTGAAAATGTAAAAATTAAGATAGAATATTAGTTTCCTTTATAATACTTCCGAAGAACAAAAAATCAATGCCCCATTTTTATATTATTCTCAAAAGCGGTATTGAATGTTATAATTTATGTTAAGGTTAACATAATAGTTTCAAAAGCCTAACTATTTTTAGAGGGCACGAATTCAGTTACATATTTCATACTAACCGTAAAAAGGGATATTCACGAGTTGTCCTTATTACATATGGTAAGCATAGAAATAGTTGTTTTCTTAAAGAACAACGCTAACAACATTGAAACACTATAAAACTAACACATGAAAAGAAGAGATTTTGTACAGTACGCCGGGTTGGGTGCCGGAGCACTAATGATGCCATCATTATTGCTAGGAAATGACATCCCCACGGAGGCTTTACTAGAACCTGGTATGGATACCTTGGTAAAAAAGAGAATGGCAGATGTGGCATTGAACACCGCCAAATCTTTAGGAGCAACATATGCAGATACCAGAATTGGTAGGTACCTGAACCAATATGTTTTTACTAGGGAAGATAAAGTACAGAATGTAGTAAATACAGAATCTTTCGGTATCGGTATTCGTGTTATTGCTAATGGAACTTGGGGTTTTGCCTCAACCAATAGCGTTACCGAAGACGGTATTAAAAAAGCAACTGAACAAGCCGTTGCAATCGCCAAAGCAAATTCTAAAATTCAAAAAGAGCCGGTAAAATTGGCTCCCGTAAATGCTTACGGAGAAGTTTCTTGGAAAACACCGATCAAGAAAGACTTTAAAGAAGTTCCTGTTTCAGAAAAGGTAGACCTTTTATTAAGCGCAAATGCAGCCGCTTTGGATAACGGAGCAAACTTTGTGAACTCCGCCTTATTCATGGTTAACGAGCAAAAGTATTTTGCATCTACCGATGGTTCTTATATAGATCAGGACATACACCGCTTGTGGCCTACTTTGAGAGTTACTGCAGTTGATAAGGCTGCGGGTACTTTTAAGACTAGAGAGAATATGAGTGCACCCGTAGGTATGGGGTATGAGTATTTAGACGGATTAGAATCTGAAAAACTTGAAGGTCCTGCAGGGTTACGTTTATACAGAAATAGTTATGACATGGTAGAAGATGCTACGATGGCAGCGAAACAGGCTAAAGAAAAACTAACGGCAAAGTCCGTTGATGCCGGTAAATATGATTTGGTATTAGAACCGAATCACCTTGGATTGACTATTCACGAATCTGTAGGTCACCCATTAGAATTGGATAGAGTATTAGGCTACGAAGCAAATTATGCCGGTACTAGTTTCGCCTCTTTGGATAAGTTGAAATCGGGCAATTTTAAATACGGTAGCGATATTGTAAACCTTGTTGCAGATAAGACCCAAGTTGGTTCATTAGGCGCTGTTGGGTATGATGATGAAGGAGTGAAAGCCAAGAAATGGGATTTGGTACGTAACGGAGTATTGACAAATTTCCAAGCCATACGTGACCAAGCACATATGATCGGTGAAGAGGAATCTCACGGTTGTTGCTACGCACAAAGTTGGGACGATGTTCAGTTTCAGCGTATGCCTAATGTTTCTTTAGAGCCGGGCAAAGAGAAATATTCTATTTCTGAAATGATCAAAGATGTAGAGAAAGGTATTTATATAGCGGGTCGTGGATCATATTCAATAGATCAGCAACGTTACAATTTCCAATTTGGTGGTACTGTTTTTTACGAAATTAAAAATGGTGAAATCGTGGGCATGTTAGAAGATGTAGCATACCAATCAAATACCCAAGAGTTTTGGAATTCATGTGTTAAGATTTGCGATAAAGATGATTACCGTTTGTTCGGTACATTCTTCGATGGTAAAGGGCAGCCTTCACAGGTGAGCGCAGTATCTCATGGTAGTTCTACTGCCAGGTTCAATGATGTAAACGTAATTAACACTGGTAGAAACATTTAATTGTTTCACTCAAAAAAGAACAACAATGGCAATTTATACAAAAGAAGAAGCAAGAAAAATATTGGAGAAAGCATTGAGCTTTTCCAAAGCCGATACCTGCGAGATAAATTTAAGCGGTTATAACAGCGGCAATATAAGATATGCACGAAATACGGTATCTACATCTGGGTACAGTTCTAATCAAAGTTTGGCGGTACAATCTAGTTTTGGTAAAAAATCAGGTACGGCTACTATTGATGAGTTCGATGATGCATCATTGGAAAAGGTGGTGAGAAGAGCTGAGGAATTGGCACAACTTTCCCCAGAGAACCCTGAGTTTATGGAGCCTTTAGGTCCTCAGATGTATGATGAATCGGTAACATACAGCGAATCTACGGCAAATGTAACTCCGGAATATCGAGCAGAAGTAGCGAACAGTAGTATTGTTCCTGCGGATGCAAAAGATGTTACCGCAGCAGGATTTTTAAATGATTCTGCAGGCTTTAGCGCAATGATCAATTCAAAAGGATTGTTCGCTTACAACCAATCTACAGATGTAGATTTTACGGTAACCATGCGTACCAATGACGGTACAGGTTCTGGCTGGGTATCAAGAGATTTCAACGATGTTGATAAGTTCGATGCTGATGAAGCTGCAAAAACCGCAATAGACAAAGCAGTGCTTTCTAGAGAGGCAAAAGCAATAGAGCCAGGTAAATACACGGTGATATTAGAACCAGCTGCTTCGGCAGATTTGTTGCGTAACATGTTTCGTTCATTGAATGCACGTACTGCTGATGAGGGTAGAAGCTTTATGTCTGCAGCTGATGGTAAAAATAAGATAGGAGAGAAAATAGTTGACGAACGTGTTAATATATATTCTGACCCGTTGAATCCTGAAGTACCAACATCAACTTGGAACGGTGCAGGACAGCCATTAAAGAAAACAAGCTGGATTGAAAACGGAGTGGTTAAAAACTTGGCGTACGACCGTTTTTGGGCAAAGGAAAAAGGGGTTGAGCCAGTTCCTTTCCCGTCCAACGCAATTATGACCGGTGGTGATGCAAGCTTAGAAGAGTTAATTAAGAGTACTAAAAAGGGAATTCTTGTAACACGTTTATGGTACATACGTAGCGTAGATCCACAGACCTTATTGTATACGGGATTGACAAGAGACGGAACGTTTTACATTGAGAACGGAGAAATTAAATACCCTGTAAAAAACTTCAGGTTTAATGAGAGTCCGATAATCATGCTGAACAACTTAGAAACCCTTGGTAAGCAAGTGCGTATCGACGGTAATTTAATACCATATATGAAAGTTCGTGACTTTACGTTTACGAGTCTTTCAGATGCAGTATAATTGATATTTTGATTAGGTAAGCTGGTTGTTTGTGACATATCACAGCAGCCAGTTTTCTTTTTTCCTACTGAATAAAAACACAAACTACTTACCCTTGAGCAACGAATTTTTCTTTACGAGATTACAGTACGAGTCTGGCGATTGGGACGTTGACCAACGTATGCCCTCGAATCTGTTGAATTCATTGGTGGAGTATACTACGTTGAAAGTAGATACTCAAGAAAAGATTATTTCGCTGGCAAGCGATGATATTTTTAAGAGTCCGTTTTGCTATATCTCTGGTCATAAGTTGGTGGAGTTTACCAAAAAGGAAAAAGAGAATTTTGAAAAATATGTGCGTAACGGCGGATTCATTTTCGCAGATGATTGTAATCACGATATTGACGGATTGTTTGCCAAATCTTTTGAGCGGCAAATGGAAGAAATATTTGGTCCGTCCGAATTAAAAAAAATACCCAACGACCACGAATTATATTCCATTTTCTTTGACTTTGAAGATGGACCACCAACCACATCACAAGAGCTGAACGGCTGGGGAGATGATTTGGTGCATGATTATTTAAAGGCAATTGTCATCAATGGAAGAATAGGGGTTTTGTACAGTAATAAAGATTACGGCTGCGAATGGGATTATGATTTTAGAAATAAACGTTGGTATAAAATAGACAATACACGGTTTGGGGTAAACATCGTCATGTACGCCCTAACCTCATAAACACATTTTTGAATGGATAAAGAATTACAACGTATTGCAGATGAGGTGGAAATGCTTTCCGGTAAATTGAATGCTTTAAAGCAAGAAATAGGAAAGGTGATTATAGGTCAAGAAGAAACCGTATCGCAATTATTGATTACGTTTTTAGCCGGTGGTCATGCTTTGTTAGAAGGAGTACCCGGTTTGGCAAAAACCTTAATGATCAGAACTTTGGCAAATGCAATTGATTTAAAGTTTAAAAGGATACAGTTTACGCCCGATTTAATGCCTTCGGATATTATCGGGACCGAGATATTGGAGGAAGATCATACCACAGGTAAAAAGTTCTTTAAGTTCAATAAAGGACCTATATTTTCTAATATTATACTAGCGGATGAAATAAACCGTACACCGCCAAAAACTCAGGCGGCATTATTGGAAGCAATGCAAGAATTTGAGGTTACTTACGGAGATAAAACGTATCCCTTAGATAAACCGTTCTTCATTCTAGCAACACAAAACCCTATAGAACAATCGGGAACCTTTGTTTTGCCAGAAGCACAGCAAGATCGTTTTTTGCTATATATAAAAATTGGATATCCTACTCAAAAAGATGAGGAAACCATATTAAAGGCAACTACCGGAGGTATAAAAAAGAAACTGAATAAGGTTATTTCTGGTGATGATATTGTACGATTGCAGCAGTTAGTTCGCGAAGTTTCTATAAGCGATGCACTCATCAGTTTTGTGAGTGATATGATTCGTGCTACGAGACCGGAAACCACAACAGATTCTTATGTTAAAGACTGGGTAGACTGGGGTGCAGGTCCGCGTGCAGGTCAAGCAATGATCTTAACGGCAAAGGCTAATGCATTGTTATCAGGTCGGTTATCGGTTACGTTAGACGATATTAAAAGTGTAGCGTTACCAGTGCTTCGCCATAGAGTTTTGGTCAACTTTAGAGCAGAGGCAGAAGGCATAACTTCAGATAAAGTAGCTACTCATTTGTTAAATGCTATTGAAATAAAAGGCAAATAAACAACGCTCCATTACCGAGTACATGGCAAAACAGGACTATCACGATTTATTAAAACCAGAGGTCATCAATACGGTTGAGGGACTTTCCTTGATATCACGTATTGTGGTCGAGGGCTTTACGTCCGGTTTAAATAGAAGTGCCAGTGTGGGTCCTGGTATGGAGTTTAGTCAGTACAGAGGTTACGAACCCGGTGACGATTTACGATTGCTGGACTGGAAAATGTTGGCACGTTCGGGCAGGTACTACATCAAACAGTCAGAGATAGAAAGTCAGGTAACCATTAAGTTTATTGTCGATGCCAGTGCTTCAATGCTGCATAAAGAAAAGGACTTGTCGAAGGTTGATTTTGTACGAGTCTTGGTGGCTACACTAGCATATATGGCTCATAAGCAAGGAGATTCAGTTGGTCTTTTCGCACTCAATGAAAATGATGTCGTTAGTATTTACCCCAAGGTAGATAAAAAGCACTACAACAGATTGCTGCTAGAATTAATTAATCTTTCTAATTCTGGTAAATGGCCAGAAACCCATATTGCTAATAAGCGCATTCCGAATAGAGGCGGTAAAGAATTGATTTTCTTTCTAACCGATATGTATGAAACCAGCGAGGAGATTTCAAAGTTTATCAAAGGATTAAAATCCGCCAGAAATGAAGTTGTGGTACTACAAGTGATGGGATCAGCTGAAATGAATTTTAATTACGGTCCAAACATCACTTTTGAAGATTGGGAAACAGGGGCACGTGTAAAAGTAGATACAGAAAAAGCAAAAATAGAGTATTTAGCTGCTCTAGAAAGTAGATTGAATAAAGTAAAGGACGAATTACTTTCAAACGGCATTGATCACTATGTCTTTCGTATGGATGCACACTTGGGTGAAGCATTACAATTATTTTTAAAACAACGTAAAAGACTCGGTTAATATGTCATTCGCACAACCTTCATATTTATGGGCTTTATTGGGACTTTTGGTTCCGATAGCAATCCATTTATGGAGTAAAAAGGAAGCGAAAACTATAAAAATTGGTAGTGTTCAATTGCTATCAGAATCAAAATCGAGACAATCTAGCAGTATACAATTAAACGAATGGTGGTTGTTGCTACTGCGTATGGCGATTATTTCGTTGATTACTTTGGTTATGGCAAAACCGCAATGGCAATCAAAGGTGAACAACAGTAAACTGACCTATGTTATAGAACCTGAATTAGCAAGGAATGAAAATTTCATGGCTCGTTTTACTGATGTACAGGCAGATCAAGAAATAAGGCTTTTACAATCGGGTTTGCCTAAAAATGATATTGAGCTTGACAAATTAGAAGATTCTAGAAGTGTAGATCACTGGTCATTAGCATCAGAAATGGATGCCTTAGAAACCGATAGTATTATTGTTTTTACCAACGGATATGCCAAAGAACTAAAAGGAGCAAGACCAGAAACCATACATGATATCAACTGGATAGTTTTGGATTCGGCTCAAACTGTTGAGAAGCCTTTATTAGCATATCAGAAAGAAAAAAATATAGCTTTATTTACAGCCAATAACAGTCCGGTAGTTTCAAAAATAGCAACGAAGACTATTGAGCTAGGTGATGCATACCAACTAACATCAAATGGTGATAGTTTACAGGTTTCAAGTTCAAGTTCAGTAAAAATTCCTTTAATTCAACAATCTGCTTTAGAAGTTTCTTTGGTGTATACCGATAGTCTAAGTACAGATAAAAGGTATATTGAAGCAGCATTGGCAGCTTTATCGACTTACTTAAATAGAGAAATAAAAGTCGAAAGTTTTTTAGATAGCGAACTATTGGAGAATAAGGAAGCGGATTTAATGATTTGGTTAAGTACTAAGCCTGCTCCAGTTACAGCTCGAAAGACACTTGTATTTAAAAATGATTCCATTGCTAATTCACTTATAACAAATGATGAAAATGAAAATACATTTTATATAACAGAAAGAATAACCACAGAAAATGCCTTATCTGGGCGATTAACAGAGAATCTACTAAGCATTTTAGATGTCGATGAAGAGCTACGTGAACTACAAGCTAATGCTGATATTCGCTCGGTTACGGAAGCAGATTTAGAAACTAATTTTATAGAAAGTAGCACATCTAAAACCCACCAAGCCAGATGGAATCTGAATCCGTATTTGTGGATTGTTCTGCTAGTATTATTGATTGTAGAACGCTTTGTAGCATATAAACGAAAACAGTAATGGAATCAGGTAAACTACACTTGATAAAATTTCATAAGCGTTGGCAAATCTTGTCATACGCAGAAGCTGCCTTGTATGCTATTGGCATTGCCGTTCTTTTCTATTTAGTTTCTAAAAATCTATGGCTTGGCGTTTTAAGCTTTGTAGTTGCGGTAGTCGCAGTGCTTTTTATACAGAGGCCTTGGAAACATAATTTAGCTACCACAGGCACTTATGTGGATGCACATGTAGATGAAGCATCGTTTAGTACAGGACTATTGTTGCAGCCAGAAGATTCATTATCAAATCTTGCCAAGCTACAACGCTATAAAGTATCAGAAGAGCTTAGCAAAAGGTTAGGTGCTATTCATCCGCCTAATAAATTAAAACAGGCGCTAATGGTTACGCTAGGGTTGGTCTTGCTTGGTATTGTTGTGCAACAATTAGACTTGTTTAAAAGCGTAGAAAGCGTTTTAGAGAATGCTACTAACGAAACACAAATTCAGTTTATAGCAACAGATAGTATTATTGAGAAGTCCATCATTCCAAAAATTTCTAGTCAAGATATTAGTGTTACTTACCCATCCTATACCCGAAAAGGTACAATTGCTGTAAGTGACCCAAACATAAAGACGATTGCTGGTGCTACGGTTCAGTGGCTATTGGTCTTTGATAACTCTGTTACTGAGGTTTACTTAGACCGCATGGGGGAACTAATTCCGTTGCAAAAAGGCGAAAACGGGTATCGTATTAAGCAAGTATTGTTAGAATCGGGATTCTATAGTTTCAAATTCAAGAATGAAGATGGTATTGAATTTACATCAGATTTATTCTCGTTGGAAGCAATACCCGATAATCCGCCAGAAATAGAGATTTTAGGATTGGAGCAGTACACGTATTTTGATTTTTCAGATAAAAAAGTTGTCGAACTACAAAGTACAATTACCGATGATTACGGAATTGACGAAGCCTATATCATAGCAACCGTAAGTAAAGGATCGGGAGAATCGGTCAAGTTTAGGGAAGAAAAATTGAAATTTAAGCAAGCTATTACAAAAGGTGTGAAATCTATACGAGCAACTAAAACGCTGGATTTAAATACCTTAAAAATGGAAGTAGGCGATGAGCTTTATTTTTATATTGAAGCCTTCGACGAAAAACGACCTAAACGAAATGTGTCGCGTAGCGAAACCTACTTCGCTGTAATTAAAGATACGGTTGGTGAGCAATATGGTGTGGAAGGAACCTTGGGCGTAGATCAAATGCCCGATTATTTTAGAAGTCAGCGACAGTTGATTATCGATACGGAGAAGTTGATAAAAGATAAACCGAGCATTACGATTACCGAATTTAAGTCGAGAAGTAATGAACTGGGGTTTGACCAAAAAGCGTTGCGCTTAAAATATGGTCAGTTTATGGGCGATGAATCTGAAATGGAAGAAGCTCCAGAAGAGATCGAAAGTGAAGAAGAAGGTGAGGACCATGATCATGCTGAAGATCAAGAAAATGTAATAAAAGAATTCATGCATGACCATGATGGTGATAATGAGCATAATCTGGTAGAAAAGCATGAACATCATGAAGAAAATGATACCGAAGAAGCAGAAGATCCATTACACGACTATCTTCATAATCATGATGATCCTGAGGAATCTACTCTGTTTGAAGAATCTTTGAAAACAAAATTGCGAAAGGCATTAAGTATCATGTGGGATGCCGAATTACACCTACGATTAAACGAGCCAGAAAAGTCATTACCATTTCAATATGAAGCTTTAAAATACATTCAAGAAATAAAGAATAGTGCCCGTATTTATGTACACAGAATAGGTTTTGATCCACCACCAATAAAGGAAGACAGTAGACTTACCGGTAAAATAAAGGATATAGAGAATTATCGAAAGAACGAAACTAAAGAGGTAGAAAATCCTTTTGAAGCACTTGAGAATGCAGTTGCTCGATTAGAACAGTTCATTCAGCAAGAAAGCACTTTTAATGAGGCTGATAATGCCCTTTTTACAGCTGCAGGCAATGAGTTGGCTAAATTGGCAATAGCTAACCCAAGTAAGTATTTACAAGTCTTACAAGGCTTAAAACGAATTGAAAATAATACGGAGCGGACCATGGCTAATTATAAATTTGTTCAAAAAGGATTATTAGCTGCCTTACCAAAAACTGCACAAGTACCTGGCGCTAAAAAAGAGTATACCGACGATATCAATTCATTATTTCTAAAACAACTAGAGGTGTATGATTGATGGTTTCTCATTTTTGCAAAAAGAGCTCATAATCCCCATTTTACTTGGCGGATTAGTAGTTTTTAATATTTATGTTTGGAAAGAATGGCAAACGAAACAAAGAGGTCGGTTTGTTGTAAATTCTATTGTTGCTTTGATAACAATCTTGGCACTGGCTATGTTAATTCTAGAGCCCACAAAAGAAGTTGAGATTAATGATAGTCAAGCATTAGTGCTGACCGATAATTTTGATGAAGTAGCAAAAGACAGTCTTTTAAACCATTATAAGGACATAAAGGTATTAGATTATAATCCTAAAAAATCGATTCGTAAAGAACTGGATTCCCTCACGAATGTTATTGTGCTTGGTGATGGTGTTGAGCCGTATGATTTTTATTTGTTCGATAGCATTCCCACAACCTATATTCCTAATGCTGCCCCAACGGGAGTTACGCGATTGAACTATACAGAACAGCTAGTATTGGGTAATGAATTAAGGGTTTCTGGTAGTTATTCAAAACCCATAGAAAAGTCATTTTTAGTACTACAAGATTCAAGAAATAACGGGTTAGATTCTATACAATTCGTTGGAGATAAGAATGCAGATTTTAACCTGAGTACTCGCCCAAAAGTAGCTGGAGTTTATATATATCAATTAGCGGTTAAAGATAGTGCTGGCGTTATCTTAGAAACGAATCCGCTTCCTATAGAAATTCAAAAGAAAGAACTATTACGAGTTCTGATTTTAAATACCTTCCCCACATTTGAGACAAAATACCTGAAGAATTTCTTAGCTGAATCTGGACATGAAGTTATTGTTAGAAGTCAGTTGACAAAAGGAAAATATAAGTTTGAATATTTCAATACTCCGACACAACCGGTTTATCAATTTACTGATGCGGTTTTGCAAAAGTTTGATATCATTATTGTAGATGCCGAAACCTATGTAAGTTTCGGTAAATCTGCCAAATCTAGATTTGAGAAGAGTATTGCAGAAAGTGGTTTAGGACTATTTATTCAGCCAAGTGATTTCCTTTTTAATAGTCGAAGCAGCGACGCCTATTTTAAATTTAAACGGGACAGGATTAGTACAGTACCATTACCCGAATTCGCTGCTGAAACAGAAAAGTACCCGTATCAGTTTGATGAACAATTATTAGTAGAACCAATTCGTTTGGGGGGATCATCAAATATTGCTGCGTATCGACAAATGGATAACGGAAAAATTGCAACGACAACACTATTAAATAGTTATCAGATTTTGTTGAATGGAAAGAGTGAAGTGTACCATGGTATTTGGACCACTCTTTTAGATAAGATAGCAAAGAAGAAAGGGCAGGTAGTTTCATGGAAATCTAATACCAAAATCCCAAGAATAGACGAGCCATTTCATTTTCAGGTTCGAACAAATGTAGCCGAATTTGGGGTTATAAATGAAGACAGAATTTCGGTGTCGCTTGTTCAAAAGCCGTTACTGCCGAGTCACTATTCAGGTACTGTGCATCCGAAGGAAACAGGGTGGAATACATTACAAGTTGAAAATGATAGTACGAGCTTTTCATACTTTGTTTATGACAATATAGATTGGAGCGCTTTAAGAAGTACTGCGAACATAGCAGCTAATAAAAAGAAATTTGGAAACGGAACAAAAAAAAATAGAACGGTTGTTGTGGACCGTCCTATTTCTCTACTAGTATTTTATATCCTATTTCTGTTAGGGATAGGGTGGTTGTGGCTTTCACCAAAACTATCCGCCGAAGGCTAAATCAATTTATTAATTTAGTGAGGTAATTTATTTTTTACTAATCCGTACACGAAAGTACCTAAAAGTGCTCCGCCAATAACAACAAGAATAGAGTAGTAGCCAGCACCAACAAGCACATACATTGGACCGGGGCAAGCACCAGCCAAGGCCCAGCCTAATCCGAAAATAATACCACCAATTAAATAACGGGCAACACTTTTATTTTTAGGGTGTAAATTCATTTCATTTCCACCAATCGCCTTGATCTTATATTTTTTGATGATTTGCACACCAATAATACCGATAGCAAGTGCAGAGCCTATGATACCATACATATGTAAGGATCCAAATTGAAACATCTCGTAAATGCGAAACCACGAGGCAGCTTCAGATTTATACATGATGATACCGAAAAATATACCTATGGTTAAATAACTTATATATTTCATATTAACTGAATATTAGAGGGAATAAAAGGTGAATCATAACTAAGCCGCCAATAAAGAAACCGATAACGGCAATTAAAGAAGGTAACTGCAAATTACTTAGTCCAGATATGGCATGACCACTGGTGCAACCACCGGCATAACGAGCACCAAAGCCCACCATGAATCCGCCAATAATTAAAATTGCCAATACAAATGGGTCTGTAAGATGTTCAGAAGCAAAAAGTTCAGTTGGTAAATATGCTTCACCAGCACTTTCAATTCCGTAATCGGTAGAAAGTTGTTGAGCAACTTCAGGATTAATTTTCACTGTATTATCAGACATAAATTGAGAAGCGATAAAGCCGCCAATTACGGCACCAACCACAACAATCAAATTCCACCGTTGCGCTCGCCAATCAAACTTAAAGAAATCTGAGTATTTGCCAGCACCGCCAATAGAACACATAGTTCTAAGGTTAGATGACATACCGAATTGTTTACCTGCATAGAGCAGAATAAACATCGTGAGGGCAATTAAAGGTCCGGCTACATACCATGGCCATGGGTCGTATAGTAAATTCATAGTATTCTTTTGAGAGAACAAAGTAATGGAATTATAAGAACAACGTAGGTAACAAATGTTACAGAAGTTATTGTTCTAATTAATACATATCAATATTGGTTGACTTATGCATTTTTTTAATCAATAATTTCAGGTGAAAATTATAGCTATAGTTTGATTAATATCATATTTCTATTTCAATATGATGATTAGTTTTGAATGTATTTTCTAAGATGGATTACAAATGAGAGGAAGTTCAAATACACTGATTTATGTTATTGCAGGTATCATCTTGCTTCACTTTGTTGTAGGTTTTATTTGGCTTATTTATAAGCTCAACAAAAAAAAAGAAGAGAAGGAATAAATCTGACCTAAATAGAAAAGTTGGTTCTAAAATAAATGGGTTTTATAGTTTAAGATTTATTGAATTTCTGATAAACCTTTTTAGCAATTAAAAGGCCCAAAACACCGCCAATAGCAGATACTACTAAATTTAGGGCTAGGCGAAAACCATCAAAATCACCATCATTCATGATTGACCATGGGTTAAAGCCTAAGCGACCAAAGGTTTTTATGAATAAGATACTTCCAAAAACACCAATTACGGTATTGCCGGTAAATCCAAAAGAATACTTCTTTTTAAAATTACCAAAAACGTTAGCGGCAATTATACCTATAAGAATGCTGATCAATGATATTAGCGTACCTGTCATGATGTTCTGTATATACTAATGCCCATAATCCATATTGTCGACTTTACCTTTCATCAATCTCTTTTGAATGATCATGTAAATTAATATAAGGAGAAACCCTAAAATGCCCCAATAAATGGCCACAGACAATCCGTATTCTGATGCCGCAGTATTATAAATAGTCAACGGTTCGTGAGTATCATTTACAGAAGGTAATATTATAGGGAATAAAGAAGCTAACGATGATGTAATACCACCAACAATCAATAAAGATGATAGTACAAATGCGTGACTGTCTTTTTTTATTTTTTTGATAAAAAACAATCCTACTAATCCACTTAAGTAAATTAATGGAAATATGAGTAAATATGGTTTGTCACCAAAGTTATCTAATGAATTCGGATTCACTACTTGCCATACAACTAATGAAAAAACTGTAAGAACAGCTAAAACAATATTTAGCTTAAAAATGACTCCTTTAAGTTTCGTATTTATAGATGAATTGGTTTTTAAGATAATCCAGTTTGCGCCATGTATAGCTAAGGTAACCACAGCTATTAATCCTATAATAATTGTAAACCAATCTATAACACCAGGGTGCTCGGATAAAGGGCTAAAACTACCATCCCATAATGGTAAAAAGAAATAATGCCCTTCGTGAACAGATATTCCATTATCGAAACCACCTAGGTTAACGCCTCTTACAATGTTGCCTAAAGCGATACCAAAGAATAAGGCTAATAGTAAACTAGAAACACCGAAAGATGTATCCCAGATATCTTTCCACATTTGAAATTTAAACTGACTCCTTAATTCTAGTCCGATAGCTCTAAAGATTATAAGCCATAAAACGAGTATTAGCGGCAAATAGAATCCGCTAAAAACAGAAGCGTAAAAAGTGGGGAAAGCCATAAAAAGCATACCACCGGCAGCGACTAACCAAACCTCATTAGAATCCCAGAATAAACCGGCAGATTTTGCAATTACTTCTTTGTCTTTTTCAGTTTTAGCGAAGAATAAATGAATGATTCCCGTTCCGAAATCATAACCATCTAAAATAAAAAATACAGTTAAAACAACGGCTATTGAAATGTACCAGAATATTTCCATAATTAATGTAATTTAGATTTAGGACCTTCATTAATAGTTTTACCAACTAAGACTAAAAATAGTAGCCCAAGTAGCATATATAAAGCAACAAAACCTAGTAAAGTAAACAAGGTGTTACCAGATGAAACGGTTGGCGAAATACCATCGCTAGTTCTTAATAAGCCATAAACCAAATATGGTTGTCTACCTAATTCAGCAGTATACCAACCTGTTAGGTTTGCGATATACGGGAACGGAACTAGAAACATAATTGTCCAAAGTAGTGGTTTGATATTGTATAATTTTTTACGCCATAATAAAAAGGCAGCCAATGCCATGATACCCATAAACACAGTACCCAAACCAACCATAATATGATAAGAATAATATAGGGCAGGAACGTTGTCTGGTAATTCTTCTTTTTCGAATTTATCCATACCATCAATCTGTTTATCCCAATCTTGATAGGTTAAAAAGCTTAAAATGTTTGGTACGGCAATTTTGTTGTCCAATTTTTTTTCAACCATATTAGGTTGCCCGATTAGCACAATTTCGGCACCAGCTTCTTCAGTTTCAAAAATACCTTCCATAGCCGCAAAAGCTGCAGGTTGGTGTTTAGCAACATTTTTCGCATTCCAGTCTCCCGTAGGGAAAGCAACCAAAATACTAGAAACTAAACCAAAAATGACTCCCGTTTTCAAAAACAGTTTGCCATGTTCAACTTGCTTATTTCTTAAGATATAAAAGGCACCTATACTTGCTACAACAAACGAAGAAGTAACAACAGAAGCGAGTTGATTATGCAAGAACGCAGGTAAGAGCCACGGGTTACTAAACAGTGCAGAGAAGTTTTCTAAAACGAATTTACCGTTTTCTAATATTTCGTAACCAACGGGGTGTTGCATCCAAGCATTCGTCGCTAAAATGAACCAACCACTTGCCCAAGAACCTAAGAATACAAGAAAGCCTGTTAATAGGTGGAGTTTTTGCCCCATTAACTTTTCGCCAAAAATAAAGAGCGCTAAAAAGGAAGATTCTAGAAAGAAAGAAAACATACCTTCCATAGCTAAAGTCTGGCCGATAATACCACCAGTAAGTTCAGAGAATTTTGCCCAGTTAGTACCAAATTGAAATTCCATCGGTATGCCGGTTACGACACCCATAGTAAAGTTGATGGCAAAAATTTTCATGAAAAATTTAGCCGAATCATTATATTTTTCAATCTTATTTCTGAGGTATTTCCATTTAAAATAAACTATCAATAAAGATAGCCCCATTGTTAATTGTGGAAATATATAATGGAATGTGATAGTAAAAGCAAATTGCAGTCTATCATAAAAAATCATGTCTTCCATAGTCTATATATTTTGTAATAGCTAGTATGATGACAAAAGTAAACAACACCTGATTTTTAAAGGTAACCTATGTTACATATTTGAGGAAAATTCAAAATAAAACAAAATCAAAGAGCTTAAAGAATTAAAGTTTGAGAACTGTTTTTTAATATGTTATAAGTTAATTCTTAATTAGTATCTTGAAAATAATAGCAAAGAAAAATCCCTAGAAATTGTATGAACAAATTCTAGGGATTCAGAATTATAAATAATTGACTTAGTCTTTATATGCAGAAAGCATCCAAACTAATTTTTCTTGCTGTGTAATATAATCACTCATTAATGATACTGTACCTTCATCTTCTGCCTCAGCAGCAATTTTAAGGGTAGCTCTTTCTTTTTTTAGTAAAATAGATAAGCTAGCTAAGATGTTATCAATAGCCTTATCGCCATCTACTACATTTTCACTTGGTTTAATTTCTGAATGCTCAATATATTTGGCGAAAGTATGAATAGGGGTATTGCTCAAGGTAAGAACTCGTTCAGCAATTTCATCAACTTTTATTAAAGCATCATTATATAACTCTTCAAATTTTAAATGAAGTTCAAAAAACTTTCTCCCTTTAATATTCCAATGAAAACCTCTTAGGTTCATATAGAACATTTGATAATTTGATAGTAAATCATTTAAATGATTTGCGATATCATTAGAGTCTTTTTTGTTTAATCCGATGTTTGATAAATCTGTATTTGCCATGATCTTGAATATGTATGTAATAGATAAAATTTATTAGTTATTTAATATTTGATAAAGATAATCTATATTGTTTATTTCGTGGGTAACATGAGTTACATATTGCGATTTTTAACTTTTTTTAACAACAAATGACAACTACTCGATTTTTTCAATCAATTAGCAATCAGAAAGCGAATATATTTTCAAAAATTTAGAGTGTAATCTTTATATAAATTTGTTTATTAAGTGTAATGGGTATGCAAGTAAAAAGGAACCACGTATGTGTCCCTTTTATAATTTGATATTTCTCAGAATAATTGTTACGGTTTATGGCATAAAAGTATACCCGTCCATTTGATAATTGGCAAGTACCATCATTGCAGATAGCCCTAATTCTGTATTCGGGTTTAAATCTGCACCAGTAATATCTCTAGCGGCAGTTGCTTGTGCGCAAACATAAAATTCTACTCCGTAGTCCTTTAATAATTTTATAACGGCTGCATCAGGATTTTCCTTTTTATATTTTTCTTGGTATTTCGCATCATTTAAAGCAGTGAAAGTTGCGCCACCATGTATAGCTGCAACGATGTTCACTTTATCTGCAGAAACACCACCGGCGCCTAGCATATTTATCATTCTGGCGATTTTGAAATAACCTACATTAATGCCATCTAACTCACGATCATCTTTAAGATCAAATAACAGGTTATATTCTTTGGTAGGGTCAGCTTGAACAGCTACATCCTTAAATTCTTTAATTTTCCCGTAACCATCAATAACGGGCGTTGTCCATTCTTGGGCAGTTGTAATTTGTGTTGCCATAAGTACTATTGCAATTAGAAGTGCTTTTTTCATGTGTTCGTCAATTTTAAAAAGAATATAATTTGGTTAAAATAATATGTTGATTACTACTAATGTCCGTTATTTTTGATTGGAATAAAAGTAAGTTAAAGTATTTAACGTTACTGTAACTTGGGTTACTTTAATAATCATGTGTTTATTATAGATTCGTTATTTAAATTAGCGTAAGATTACAGTTCTATGAAAGATTTACGAGCATTTGCGAAACTATTTTTAAAGCTATTTGCAATGATCTTCGTTTTGGTAGGCCTTGTCTTTATATGGCTATTAACGTATGAGCGTAGCGTTGAAAAAGATGCGATTATTAAAACTGAAGAAATTGTAGTTAATGATATTTGGCAACCTAAAGATGCAATGGCAGAGTTGGCTACTATGCCTGCGACAGTTAAAGAGGGGTACTACCTAATTGCAGAATCTTCAAAATTTATGGGTCCGAATGCAGAGCATGCTGTAGATAGGTATAGCGGCAATAATTTAGCTTGTACTAATTGTCATTTACAAAAGGGGGCACAGGCGGGCTCTGGTTCTTGGGTGGGTATTATAGAACGATTTCCTCAATTTGGTGGTCGAGGTAACAAACAAGGTACGATTGAAGATCGCATAAATGGGTGTATGGAGCGTAGTATGAACGGCAAAATGCTTCCGGTAGATTCTGACCAGATGAAGGCGATTGTAGCCTATATGAATTGGTTGAGTGAAGATGTACCAGAAAATAGAAAGGCTGAGTTTAAAGGATATCCAAAAATTAAGATTCCTGCTGTTGCAGTAGATTTAGAAAAAGGAAATCAGGTATATCAAAAAGAGTGTATCATCTGTCATGGCGAAAATGGTGCCGGTATACTAAATGCGGTCGATGGTAAAAGCTACACGTATCCGCCACTATGGGGTCCAGATAGTTTTAACGATGGTGCAGGTATGAATAGGGTAATTACTTCGGCAGAATTTATTAAAAGCAACATGCCTTATTTACAAGCGACTTGGGACAACCCTAAGCTGACCGATGAAGAAGCGTATCATGTAGCAGGATATATCAATAGTTTCTCTAGACCACATAAATTAAATACCGAAAACGATTACCCAGACAAGAAACTAAAACCGGTTTCAACACCCTACGGTCCATGGGTAGATGATTTTTCTGCAGAACAGCATAAATACGGACCTTTTCTACCGATAATGGACTTTTACAAAAAGGAATACGGAATTACCAAAACAAAGTAACCCCATGCGATTTGTATATCTGTTCATTTTTTGTTTGCCCATATTTTCTATGGCACAAGATACTGTTGCGGTAAAGAAAAAAGGAACCTTATCTGGGCAATGGCGTACGTATTATATGATGACGTCAAATAAAGGGGAATTAAAAGATTTTAATGCTTTGGCAACAGGAGGTAAATTAAAGTACCAGTATAATCTATTTAAAAACTTAGAAGTAGGTGTAGCATTATATAACGCTACGAATTTAGGATTACAAGATTTAACCATACCCGATGCGACAACAGGAAGAATTAGTAGATATGAAGAAGGGTTGTTCGATAGATTAGATTTAGAAAATGATGCTGTTTTTTTATTAGGAGAACTGTATGCGAAATATCACCTAGCTCAGCATTCATTTACGCTTGGGCGGATGAAAATAAATACACCGTTAATTAACCCTGAAGATGGTAGAATGATACCCACTTTGGTACAAGGGTTTTGGTATAATTTTGATGCAGAAAAGACAAAGTTTCAATTGGGTGTACTAAATGAAATAGCACCAAGGTCAACAGGGGAATTGTATGGTATTGGGGAAAGTATTGGAACCTATCCCGTTGGTAGAAATATTTATGGTAATGCATCGGCATATGCTGATAATACTGAATCGGACTATGTATTAATGGCAAATGCCGAGTTTAAATTACCAAAAGAATTTAGTGTAAAAGTCTGGAACCAATATGTGGATAACGTTTTTAATTCTGTCTATATAAAACCTAAATTAGAAGTATCTAAATCTATTATTTTAGAAGGGGAGTGGTTACATCAAAATAAGGTAGGTGATGGGGGTAGCGGTATAGATTCCCTTCGCTATTTTAATCAGAAATCATCAGATGTTTTGGGGATGAAAATCGCGTACAAAAGTAAAGCAGGTCTAGTTTCTTTGAGTTATAATAGAATATTACCACATGGTCAATTTATCTCGCTAAGAGAGTGGGGTAGAGAAGATTTGTTCAGTTTTCAAAAGCGAGAACGTAGCGAAGGTTCAGCTGATAATCATGCTTTAGTTTTAAATTATAAAAAGGACTTTACCCTATTAAAAGATCTAAATCTTATGTCGATCTTAAGTATCGGTAAGCACTGGAAACCAGATCCAACCGATGCTACCTTAAATAAGTATGCGATGCCAGATTACACCCATATTAATTTAGATGTTTTCTTCAATATTAAAAAGTTAAAGCGCTTAAGACCAGAATTATTATTGACCTCTAAAATTGGAAATGGCGATATACCAGATAATCCTAATTTCTATTTTAATAAGGTAGATATGTTTCACTTAGACCTAATTCTTAACTATAATTTTTAGCGTCCGACAAGTTGGTCGCTTAAATTCTTATTAGGTAATAATCTTACTATTTAACCTTACAGGTACTGCCACCGAACAGCGTATACAGAGGGCAAAAACTAACAAATGAAGTTAATACGAAAATGGCTGCAACTGCTAACGCCACATGACCTAAAACACCGGTTACGGTATCTGTCAAAAATGCGATTAAAAGCGCTGCCGCAATAATGAATCTTATGAATTTGTCTGTGGTTCCCATATTTTTTTTCATGATACTTATTTTTAAATTAATGAATTAAGTCAAAATGTAATGTTGTTACGATATTTCAGACTTAGTCAAAAGCGAACAAATTTTAGTTAGCTTTTCTACTGCAAAGTAGTGCTAAATAATAGTGCGACAAATGATATTGGTCATATGCAAAATTGCTCTATATCATTCTATTGTAAAGTAACTTTGGTTACAGTAGGGTCATTTTTAAAAGTTTATTTTTGCAAAAAGAAAATGTAGAATGGAAGCCTATATAGATGCGTTTTTAAATGCGGTGACGGGAACTTTTAGTTGGACATGGAAATCAATCCTTTTTCAAGTACCCTGGTATCTTAATTACTTTTGGGGCTTAATTTCTATATCGCTTATAGTTTGGTTTTTGGAAATTATTTTTCCTTGGAGAAAACAACAAGGTGTATTTAGAAAAGATTTTTGGTTAGATGGCTTTTACATGTTCTTCAACTTCTTTTTGTTTGCCATTGCCATAAGTGGTATTTATAGATTATTGCAAGTGTTTTTTACTGATATCGGGGTAAAAGCAAATAGTTTGGCACTAATAGATATATCTAACTGGCCAATGTGGGGTCAGCTTTTATTATTCTTTATCGTATTAGATTTTGTGCAATGGTTTACACATACCTTATTACACAAATATGCCTTTCTTTGGGAATTTCATCAAGTGCACCATAGCGTAAAAGAAATGGGCTTTGCAGCTCATTTACGATACCATTGGATGGAGAATATTTTGTACAAACCCTTGAAGACCTTCGGAGTTATGATTCTTGGCGGTTTCGAGCCAGAACAAGCTTATATTGTTCATTTTATAGCCATAGCAATTGGGCATTTCAATCATTCTAATATAAAAATTACTTGGGGTCCTTTGAAATATATTTTAAACAACCCAGTAATGCATTTATATCATCATGCATATGATTTACCAGAAGGAACATATGGTGTAAATTTCGGAATTAGCTTGAGCCTTTGGGATTATATATTTAAAACCAATTACATACCAGAAGATAGTGGAGATGTGAAATTGGGTTACCCAGGAGATGAGAATTTGCCAGAAAACTTTTTAGGTCAGCTGACTCACGGCTTTAAAACAAGGAAGAAGTAATATATAATTACTTCTTCTTTAGATTCTTAAAATTAGTCAGATAGTTTGCCCGTAGCACAACTTACAAAGGACTTCGCTTTTGATAGTACCGAATTATCTTGGTCTAGACTTGGGTAGCCAATCGACTTTAATTTGTTTTTTGCGGTAGCTATATCTTCTTGCTTTAAAGCATCAAAAGAAACCGAAGATGATTCTACTGATACCGATACATTACTTATGGTAGGTATCTCTTCTAATTTTGAGACAATTGTTTTGGCACAGCCACCACATTTTAAATTTTGAATAGGAATTACTGATGTCATTTCTTATTTATTTTATTCGTCTTTAAAACTTATACTCCAAATGCCTCTTACCTCATTTTCTTTATAGCCTATGGCTTCGTCGAATGGGTATTTATCGTTCAAAAGTTGGGTAACCTTTGGGTCGATATTTGTTTCTGGCACACCATGGCAGTTTAGGCACATGGTATTAGTAACAATAGGGGAATAGAAATTAGTAATTCCATTCTCGTTAATTAGTATAGGTTCATAAGACTCGTTGTTATTAATTTTTGATTTAAAAAACTCAATATATTCAAGCTCTTTTTTACTTGCTTTATTATTTTGATTTCTAGGTTTATCGCTTACCCTTTTAATTTTAGCATTATGAACAATTGCCATACTATCTGTTAGAGGATATGCCTTTTCATTACAAAACGCTACAGCACCTAATGGACCATTTTTTTGAATGTTGAGCATAAGATTCTTACCTAAAACTTTTTGGGTAGTTTGGGCATACATTTTACCTTTTTCTAAAAGTAGACTATCGTTTATTTTAGTATCTATTTCTGGTGTGCCAATGCTCAAAGATGTACTGTCAGAATTGTCTAAAACTTCTTGTTTTACCTTTGGAGAATCTTTACAACTGAATGCAAAAACAATCGCTAATATTAAAATGATATTTTTCATAAGTATGACATTTAAACTATGTTGATTGCCTTTAAATTATACTACCCTTAGTAGATAAACTACCAAAAGCTACCTATTAAAGATAGCTTTTGATTTTAATTCCAAGAAGTATAACCTCCTTTAAGATCATATACTTGTGTAAAGCCCATTTTTAATAGTTTACGAGCTGCTTTTTGGCTTCTTGCACCTGATCTACAATATACAAATACCGGTTTTTCTTTATTTACTTTTTCAAAATAAGCGTTAAAGTTTCCACCGTTAAAAAAAATCGACGTTTATAGCGTTTTTAATGTGACCACTGTTATATTCAGACGGTGTTCTAACATCAAAAGGTTTGATATTGTTAGCTACAATTTGCGTGGCATATTCGTTCTTGTTAAGTATAGTGATATTACCTGCGGTTTCTTCTTTTTTACCAAAGAGTGTACTTAAAAATGACATAGTATTTTATTTAAAATTAATATTCAATAACCAACCAATAAAAATAATTATAATGTAGTAGGGCAAACAAATTCAGTTACTGGTATACCAGCATCTTTAATATCTTTAAATCCGCCTTTTACATCTATAAGATTATGAATACCTCTACTTTTTAAAATAGAAGAAGCTATCATACTTCTATAACCACCAGCACAATGAACATAAAATTGTTTATTATCTGGAAACTCTGGTAAATGGTCGTTTAAAAAATCTAAAGGGGTATTGTTAGCTTCTATAATATGTTCAGAAAGATATTCAGATTCTTTACGAACATCGAATACAGGTACCTGATCAGTTTCAATGGCTTTTTTAAGTTCATCTGCATCAACCTGGCTTACGGTATCATACTCCATCGCCGCTTTTTTCCAAGCATCGAATCCGCCTTCTAAATATCCTAACGTACCATCAAAACCAACTCTAGATAACCGAGTTACAGCTTCTTCTTCCATACCAACAGGGGTAATCAATAAAATAGGCTGTTTTACATCTGCGATTAAGGCACCTACCCATGGGGCAAAACTACCATCCAATCCTATAAATATGGAACGTGGTATATGACCTTTGGCAAAATCATCTTGATGGCGAACATCTAAAACTATGGCTCCAGTTTCATTTGCTGCAGCTTCAAAAGCCTTTGGGGAAAGTGCTCTTGTACCACGTTCCAAGACTTCTTTTATATCTTCATAGCCCTCTTTGTTTAGTTTTACGTTTAAAGGAAAATATTGAGGTGGCGGTAGTAAACCATCGATCACTTCTTCAATAAATTCTTCTTTTGTCATATCTGAACGCAAGGCATAATTCATTTTCTTTTGGTTGCCCAAGGTATCAACCGTTTCTTTCATCATATTCTTACCACATGCAGAACCGGCACCATGAGCTGGGTAGACGATGACGTCATCTGCTAAAGGCATAATTTTTTCACGTAGACTGTCAAATAAGAATCCGGCAAGTTCACGCTCTGTCAATTCGCCCATTTTCTGTGCAAGATCAGGTCTGCCGACATCACCTAAAAACAAGGTGTCTCCGCTAAAAATAGCATAGTCTTTACCGTTAACGTCTCTTAGTAAGTACGTGGTACTTTCCATGGTATGACCAGGTGTATGCAAAGCCGTAATGGTAATATCACCTAATTTAAATTCTTGATTGTCTTTTGCGATAATAGCTTCAAAAGACGGATTTGCTTTTGGTCCATATATAATATCTGCACCAGTTTCTTTGGCCAAGGTTACATGACCACTTACAAAATCTGCATGAAAATGAGTTTCAAAAATATATTTGATTTTAGCATTGTCTGCTTCAGCTTTTTTAATGTAAGGCTGTACTTCTCGTAGAGGATCAATAATGGCGACTTCTCCATTGCTTTCAATGTAGTAAGCACCTTGTGCAAGACAACCAGTATATATTTGTTCTACTTTCATAAGTTCATATTTATTATTAAAACAAAATTACATTTGTAAAAAGGACTACACAGTAACTTAGGTTACATAGGTATTTAGAAGTAAAAACAGCCCTGAAAAATCAGCGCTGTTTTAGTCTTAGATTTTACAAAAGTGTTGAAGGGCAAACATATGCAGTTTTAGGTAGTGTTGTTTTTGAAATAGCCTCAAAACCACCTCTAACATCCGTAAAATCTTGCCATCCTCTTTGCTTTAAAATCGAAGCTGCGATCATACTTCTATACCCACCGGCACAATGTAAAACAAAGGGCTTGTCTTTTGGAAACTGAGATAGATGCTGGTTAATTTCATTTAGTGGAACGTTGATTGCCCCAACCACATGTTCAGCATCAAATTCACTCTTTTTTCTAACATCAATGATTAAAGGTTTATCTGTTTCATATTCAGCTTCCAATTCATCGGCATTAATTCTGTTGCTTACCTCAAAATCTTTTCCTGAATTTTTCCATGTATCAAAACCACCATCTAAAAAGCCTACAGTATGATCATAACCAACTCTTGCCAAACGGGTAATGGCTTCTTCTTGTTTGTCTTTGTAAGTGACCAATAAAATTTCTTGCTTAATATCTGGTATCATTTCACCTACCCATTGCGCAAAACTACCTTCAAGTCCAATATTGATACTATTAGGAATAAATCCTTTTGCAAAATCTTCGGCATTTCTAGTATCTAAAACTAAAGCTCCAGTTTCATTGGCAACAGCCTCAAAAGCCTCGGGAGTGTATGGGGTAGTGGCACGGTCCATTATCTTGTCTAAACTTTCGTACCCTTGAATGTTCATTAAAACATTTTTAGGAAAATACCCTGGAGGAGCTGTGAGTCCGGTTAAGAGTTCTTTTATAAATTCGGCTTTGGTCATATCTGGTCTCAACGCATAGTTTACTTTCTTTTGATGCCCTAATGTATCGGTAGTTTCTTTACTCATCATTTTACCACAAGCAGAACCGGCACCATGGTTAGGGTACACAATTAAATCATCGCTCAGTGGCATAATTCTATTGCGTAAAGAATCGTATAAATAACCAGCGAGCTTTTCTTCGGTTAAATCCGCTACGACGTGTTGTGCTAAATCTGGTCTGCCAACCTCACCAATAAACAAGGTATCGCCAGTGATAATACCATGTTCTTTTCCATTTTCATCAATTAAGAGGTAGGTAGTACTTTCCATCGTATGCCCAGGAGTGTGAATCACTTTTACCTTATAATCACCCACTTCAAATATTTGATTGTCTTGTGCTGTGGTAGCTTTATAAGCAGGTTTTGCACCGGGGCCGAATATAATTTCTGCACCCACCTTTTTTTGTAAATCTAAATGACCACTCACAAAATCTGCATGAAAATGGGTCTCAAAAACATATTTAATTTTTGCGTTGTCTTTTTTAGCACGGTCAAGGTATGGCTGTACTTCACGTAACGGATCAAAAACTGCAGCTTCACCATTACTTTCTATATAGTAGGCAGCGTGTGCCAAACATCCGGTATAAATTTGTTCTACTTTCATGTTGTTATTTATTTGATTAATACTATAAAATTACCCTTTGTATAGGACGTGTACAGTGACATTGGTCACATAAGCGAAAATTTTTAAAAGAATTCCATATAGAAAATAAAGGCAGCCATAACAAGAATAAAATAGCCGAAACCTTTCTTTAATTTTTTACCATCTATGAAGTTGCTGAGGTAACTGCCGATAAAAATACCAACAAAAGATAATGATGTAAAAACGGCAAGAAACTTCCAATCAATGAGCATGGTCATCGCATCACCCAAAAAGAAACCCATTAAAGATTTAATGGCAATTATAATTAACGAGGTACCAACGGCAACTTTCATTTCAACATTCGCCAAAATGACCAATGCAGGAATAATTAAAAATCCGCCACCGGCGCCAATCAATCCTGTTATACTACCAACAAGTAACCCTTCTAATACTATTAATGGATAGTTATAAGAAACTTCACCAGCTGTTATAACACTTTTTTCCTTTTTTAGCATAGAATACGCAGCAGGAATCATTAAAATAGCGAATAGCCCGAACATTGCCATTCTACGTGTAAATTGAAAGTGATCAACTTCAAATAAAACATCGGGCATTGCAGGTACCACATAGTGCCTAACAAGCGTAACACCAACAATTGCGGGTATACCAAAAACAATCGCGGTACGCCAATCTACGTAGCCTTTTAAATGCTGTTGCCAACCACCGACCAATGCACTTGCGCCAACAATAAAAAGGGAGTAAGCGGTTGCGGCTTTTTCGTTAATTGAAAAAAGGTAGGCTAATACAGGCACGGCTAGTATCGAGCCACCGCCTCCGATGAGTCCTAATGAAACACCTATTACCAAAGCGCTTATGTATCCAAAAATGTGCAAAATTTCCATGTGATGTATTTGATATTACAAAAGTAGAACGGTACGGAAACCTGCGCAGTAACATTGGTTACAGAGGTATTATAAATCTAATATTTCTAAATAATTACGGTGAAGTTTAATTTTTCCCATTTCTTCAAGCTTCTTTAAAAGCCTAGAAATTACTACCCTAGAACTATGAAGGTCGTAGGCAATATCTTGATGGGTACTGTGAATGATATTATCTCTTGTTACTCTAGATTTTTCTTTTAAATAGCCGATTAGACGTTCATCCATTTTTTGGAATGCGATATTATCTAAGGTGCTTAAAAGCTCGTTTAAGCGAACATGGTAGCTATTGAATACGAAGTTTCTCCAAGATTTATATTTGGCGGTCCATTCTTCCATTTTTTGAATAGGCACCATAATTAGTTTTGCATCCGTTTCTGCAATAGCTCTAATCTCACTTTTCTTATCGCCCATACAGCACGCCATGGTCATAGAGCAGGTATCACCTTTTTCTAAATAGTATAGTAAAAGTTCATCGCCATCTTCATCTTCTCTCAAAATTTTAATGACTCCAGAAATTAATAAAGGCATACCTCTTATGTAGTCACCAATCTCCATGAATTTATAACCTTCAGGTACTTCTTTAAAAGTTCCTACCTGAACAATTTCATTGATGAGCTCTTCTTCAAAGATATCTCCGTATTCTTCCTTTAAATCTTGAATCATTCTTGGCTAATTAATTTTCTGTGCTATTTCTTTATCAAATTTAAAAAATATATTCGCCCAAATCGATTTAGATACTGCGGATATCCATGGCATTGTTACCACTAATGATGCAACGATAACAACGAATAAAGCACCTATTGAAAGTTGAAGTCCGAATAGTAAAGTTAATACATACGCGGCAACTGCTACGGCAATTCCTACTGCATAAGAAACATACATTGATCCCGTATAAAAACTAGGCTCAATACTATATTTTAAATCGCACTTTGGACAACGTTCTTTAACCTTATTGAAGTTACTTAATTTATAAGGATTTGCCTCAAAAAATTCACCTTTATGACATCTAGGGCATTTCAAAAATATAATACTGTATAATTTAGAACCTTTTGGTAACATGTTTAAAAATTTTAAATCAAAATTATTGGATCTGAATAATTTCTTAGGTAACAAAGGTTACATAGTACCACTATTCATTGTGTAATTTCTGGGGAAGTTATCTTTTTTCGATGTGCTGCGAACTGATATAAATCATATTATATGCTGACTTAGATATGTAAGTTTGTGGCTAAATAAGAAGTTTATGTGTTCGCTTGTTCAAAAGTATAATGTACCAGGGCCTAGATATACTAGTTACCCGACAGTTCCTTTTTGGGATATCAATACCTTCTCAGGAAAAAAGTGGGAGGCTTCGGTAAAAAAGAGTTTTCACGTTAGTAACTCTGTATCTGGTATTAGTCTTTATATACATTTACCATTTTGTGAAAGTATGTGTACGTTCTGCGGATGTCATAAGCGAATTACAAAACGACATGATTTAGAAATGCCCTATATAAAAGCTGTATTAAAAGAATGGCGATTATATAGAGAGTTGTTTGATGAAAAACCGATTATAAAAGAGCTACACTTAGGCGGTGGTACACCAACATTTTTTACTCCAGAAAACTTGAAGTATTTAATTGATGGTATTCTACGAATAGCCGATAAGGCAAATGATGCCGAGTTTAGTTTTGAAGGTCACCCTAACAATACCACTAAAGAACATTTGTTAGCATTGTATAATGTTGGGTTTAGAAGAGTAAGCTTTGGTGTGCAAGATTATAATGAAACTGTACAAAAGGCAATCAATAGAATTCAACCTTTTGAAAATGTAAAAAATGTAACCGAGTGGGCTCGTGAAATAGGGTATACTTCCATAAGTCACGATATCATATTTGGTCTTCCGCACCAGAAATTAGAACATGTAATTAATACAATAGAAAAGACCAAAGAATTAAAACCAGACCGTATTGCTTTTTACAGTTATGCACATGTGCCTTGGTTGGCAGGCAACGGTCAACGTGGTTATAATGATGCAGATTTACCTGCGGGAGATGAAAAGAGAACGCAGTATGAAGTTGGTAAAGAATTGCTATTGAATTATGGATATCATGAAATAGGAATGGATCATTTTGCACTAGAATCAGATAGTTTGTTTCAAGCGATGGAAAATGGAAGCCTGCACAGAAATTTTATGGGCTATACCAGTTCTAATACCCACTTAATGGTTGGGTTAGGAGCATCGAGTATAAGCGATAGTTGGTACGGGTTTGCCCAAAATGTAAAAAATGTTGAGGAGTATCAGAACTTAGTGGAAAATGATATAATTCCGCTTTATAGAGGTCATATTTTAACAGAAGAAGATCAAATTATAAGAAGACATATTTTAAATTTAATGTGCCAGTTTAAAACAACTTGGAGCGAATTTAAGTTACATCTACCACAAATAGATAGTATTATTAATAGGTTGAAAGAAATGGAAGAAGATGGTTTGGTGAACATTACCGAAGGTAGTCTTCAAATTACTGAAAAGGGTAGACCGTTCGTTAGAAATGTGTGTATGGCTTTTGATTTGCCATTGCAAAAAAAGGCACCGGATACCAAACTTTTCTCAATGACCGTTTAATTTTAAAATAGAAGTTCCTAATCTTAATAATTGCTAAATAAAATTATCATGAAAAAAATAATCGTACTTACAGATTTTTCAAATCAGTCAGAACAAGCGCTAAAGGCAGCTGCAGATTTGGCTAAAAAACATAAAGTTGAACTATTGGTAGTTCATATGCTAGAACTTAATCAGGCAATAATTACTTCGCCAGATGGTATGTACATCGAACAGACAGTTTTCTTGGTGAAATTGGCAGAAAAGAATTTAAAAGAGTTTTTAGAAAAACCTTATTTAGAAGGCATTACCGTAACTCCGGTAATTAAGCATTATAAAGTATTCAGTGAGCTAAATGCTATAGCAAAAGAGCATGATGCAGATTTAATAGTAATGGGTTCTAATGGAGCTAGCGGATTTGAAGAAATGTTTATTGGTTCTAATGCAGAAAAAGTGGTTCGTAACGCCACAGTACCAGTATTAGTAATAAAGGGAGAGATAACCAATTTAAGTTTAGATCGTTTTGTATTCGCATGCGATTTTAACGATGATAATTTACCGGCTTTTCAAAAAGCTAAAGAGTTTGCAGAAATGCTAGGTGCTAACATGGAGGTTGTTTTTATTAACACGCCAAACGATGAATTTATGAGTAACAGAGATGCCTATCAAAAAATAAACAAATTTTTGACCAAGGCCAATTCTGCCCAACAAGTTGAAATTTATAATGACTATAGTGTAGAGCAGGGTATTATCAATTATGGTAAAACCATCTTAGCAGATGCTATAGCAATGCCTACACACGGTCGTAAAGGTATTTCTCATATGTTTAATGGCAGTATTGGCGAAGATGTGGTAAACCATTCGCAAATACCGGTAATCACATTTAAAATATAGATACCAACTTCTTCAATGAACAAGAATAAACCCAAGGCATATGCTTTGGGTTTATTTGTTTTAAACAGTAATTATAAAATTCAAGCTTAAATAAAATTCTAGTTACTATATTTTATATAACAAATAAAGTAATTCTCCTTTTAATTTATGCTATAAGAACATTCGTCATAAAATCATGTAGTTGGTGCATTTGTGGCTTTCCTTTTTTCTTACCACTTCTACCGGCAAAATATAGCACAAACCATAGGGCAATCAGCATGATCATAACTCCTACTTGAATGTGGTAGTCTTTACCTAAAGATGCACTTGAATATGCCCAAATACCTATGATTATAAAAAGGGTTGCAATTACAAAATGAATGAACATAAAGAAAGTCCATAACGTAGGGTTGGGTCCGAAAACACCATGTAGGCGACAATTGAACGCATCTACTTCATCTATCTCTAAATGTAATTGCGGTGACCAAAAGTGATGTTCTTTTTGGTTGAATTTGATGAATACATGCTCGTCTAACCTATTTACCAGAAAAGGCGTTTGGGCGGCAACTTCAAAATTAGATAGAACAGTTTTTTTAGATTGTTCCACATTCATTTGAAACCTAGGGCGAAGCACTATTTCGTTCGGTAATGGTTTCATATGAATTTGTATTTGGCTTTAGCCATTAGTTATGACACTCTATTGCACTTGAAGCTAATTGTGTTACTGGTGCGGGCGATACGTAAGGAATTCCCAAACCTAGACCTCTAAGTATAAAAAGAACTCCTATGATAACTACAAAAACCGGGATTACCTTTTGTACTTTTTGGCGTATGCCACCTTTTAGTAAATTACTGAAATATATGGCAGCGGTCATAAGGGGTAAAGTACCCAAACCGAAAAGCATCATATATAAACTACCTTGTAAAGCATCGCCCATTGCTATAGATCCAAAAAGCGCCATATAAACGAGTCCGCATGGTAAAAAACCATTTAAGAATCCGATAGTTAAAAAAGTATCGGGAGATTTCTTCTTTAGTTCTTTACCCAATTGGTTCTTAACCTTTGAAATGATTTTATAGATAGGTTTAGACAGGTTGTATTTATTGAATGTTTTATAGGGAATTAAAACAATCACGATCATAATAATGCCAATACCAATAGATAGTTTTTGCTGTATTCCAAAAATGGAAAGTCCTTTACCTAGTAGTCCAAATATGAGACCTATAAGTCCATATGCCATTAAGCGACCAAAGTGATAGATGAAAATCTGCCCGAATTTTTTGTAGTTATTTGTTCTATCTACTGGAAGCATAAAAGCAATGGGTCCGCACATACCAACGCAGTGCAAACTACCCATGAGACCTAATATGAGAGCGGATAGTAGCATATTTAAAAAGTAATACTTTCTTTATGTAGAAAATCTTTTCCTTCGTGTTCCCAAGTAATTTTAATGTCCCAGCGACCATCCAACAATTGATTGTCAGGTATGAGCAAATGTGAATTGGATAAACTAATGGGCAAATTAAAATCCAAATTCTTGTTGGATGGTCTGTATAGGGACACTATGCCTTTAACATTGGTATCATCATATCCTTCAGGGAAAAGTATCATTAACCCTTCAGCAGATTGTTGTATTTCTATTTGTGTAGTTGCAATTTGAGCGTTTTTCTCTGCATCTATTTCTTTTTGAAAGCCAAGCTCCGCTTTATAATAATCTTCGGTAACCAAATCATGATTAGCATTATGACTGGTGGTCATAGTAATTACAAAAAACAATATAAAGCCCATGAATGCAACTATGGCAATAACAATACCGGTACCCCAATTAATTTTCATGATTTTTCTGTTTATTTACTATTTATAACTACGTGGTGCTAAAAAGCGAGCCGTAGTGGTCTCTATTAACTTATCGTTACTATAAACCCCAATTTTAAGGTTGTTCTTATCGCCGCTTAATGCAGATGCGTTTATTTCAATAAACAAGGTGCCTTCTGCTAAAGCTTCTGGTTGAACATCAAAATTATCTGTACGTACCAATTTTATTTCACCTTTAGGAGAAATTAATTCAAAATGAACATCTTCAACCGTTTTAGTGGTTTTGTTCAGTAGTTTATAGGTGTATACATTACTAATAATATTACCTTCTTTATGTTCGTAAAGCTGACCAGGTAATCTAAGAATATTTGCTTCAAGATCATTCCTTAAGAACATCATACCAACAAGAACTCCAGTTAAAATTACCAGAACTGCAGTATACCCTTTTAAACGGGGGGTAAACTTGAATTTTTCTTTTTTGGTAATTTCATCTTCACTGGCATAGCGAATCAACCCTTTTGGTAGATCAACTTTCTCCATAATTGTGTCACACTCATCTATACAAGCGGTACAGTTAATACATTCTAACTGCGTTCCGTTTCTAATATCAATACCGGTAGGACAAACATTTACACACTGGTTACAGTCAATACAATCACCATTACCGAGTTCTTGACGATCTTCATTTTTACGCCATTTTTTTCTACCGTTTTCAGCCTCACCTCTTTCATAATCATAGGCAACTACAATTGATTTATTATCAAGAAGAACCCCTTGCATACGACCGTAAGGGCAGGCAATGATACATACTTGCTCTCTAAACCAAGCAAATATAAAATAGAATACGCCTGTAAAAATCAATAGGGACACCATAGTGCTTACATGCTGTGCAGGACCGTCTGTTACATATTGAATTAAACGGTCACTTCCAATAAGATAGGCAAGAAAAACATTGGCTATAATAAACGATATAATGAAAAAGATAATCCACTTTAAAACACGTTTCCGAATCTTTTCTGCATTCCACTCTTGTCTATCTAGTTTTATTTGAGCACCACGGTCACCATCGATCCAATATTCTATCCTACGGAAAACCATTTCTAAGAATATAGTTTGTGGACACATCCATCCGCAGAAAATACGTCCGAAAGCAACAGTAAAAAGAGCAATAAAGACCACCCCAATAATCATAGAGATTACAAAGAGGTGAAAATCTTGTGGATAAAATGGAAAACCGAAGATATTGAAACGTCTTTCTAAGACATTGAACATCAAAAACTGGTTACCATTTATTTTTATAAAAGGAGAAGCAATCAAGAAAGTTAATAGAACGTAGCTTACATATTTACGATACTCATAAAGTTTGCCACTCGGTTTTTTAGGGAATACCCAAGCTCTTTTACCATCTTCTTTAATGGTACCAATGGAATCTCTAAAATTATCTTGATCTTGCGACATTTTCTCTCTCTTTATATGCTTTGAGAGCTTTTACACTCTCACTGTATTCAGTTCATGGTAACTGAAGCAGAATCAATTTCTACTTCTGGCATTGTTTGTTCAGCCGGAGTTTCTTGTGTAGAAGCATTTGGATCTACCCAAATATCACCTTCAGCTGCTTTTGGGTTAGCTGGTGTAGTACCTTGAAAACTTAATACATAACTAGCTACTTGTGCAATTTCTGCAGGTTTCAAGTTCTGTTTCCAAGCAATCATACCTTTACCGTCACGACCACCTTCAGAAATAGTATGGAAAACGTTTTTAATACCACCACCAAGAATCCAGTTTTGATCTGTAAGGTTAGGTCCAATTCCACCGCCACCATCAGCCATGTGGCAAGCAACACAGTTGCCTTCAAAAATGCCTTTACCGGCACTAATATCTGATGCATCTGTTAATAGTTCAACCGTATTGGCATCAACAAGACCTTTGGCTGTTTTTTTGTATTCCTCAATTTCTAATTGAGCGGCAGCAACCTCTTGTTCGTATTCTAATGTTTGGTTATAATCGTTAAAGAGATGAAAACGAACTAGATACACCACTGCGAACACAATAGAAGCATAGAACAGATATACCCACCATGGCGGTAATTTATTGTCTAGCTCACGAATACCATCATAATTATGGTCAAGGATGATTTCGCCTTCGGCTTCCATAGGTTTACTGCCCAACATTTTGTCGTACATTTTTTTACCCCATGTCCATTCCCATTTTTCTTCTTTGGTGGCTAAATAACGCTCCTTAGCTTCTTCGTCAAGCGTGTTGTAAAGCACATTCTCTATTGCTTGTACAATAAAGGCAATCGCTATTAATAATAATAGGATAAGTGCCATAAAGCCAAACATTAACGTAGGGTAAACCAGAAATGCTGGTTGATCACCACTATCAATATAAACTTCCATAAGTACAATGACGGCGAAAAAGGCCACTGTTATTCTTAACCACCAGGCTGTATTGTTTTTCATAATTGGTTGTTTTGTTGGTTATCTTCTTCTAAAGGCAATTCGCTAACTTCTTTAATATATGATTTTGAGGCTGTAATTACCCACCAAAATAACAATGTGAAAAACACAAAGAAGATAAGTAATGATATCATGGGGTAGGTTGCTACACCCTCTATAGTTTCCATGTAACCTTTTACAAATTTGAACATGATTTTAGTTTTAGTTGTCAGATAATATTTCACCAGTTTCTTTGACCTTAATGTCTGTACCTAATCTTTGTAGGTAGGCAATTAAGGATACAATTTCGCGGTCTCTCATTTCTATGAATTCCTCACCGTTTTCTGCAGCATATTTTTTATCTGCTTCATAAGATCTTGCAAAATCGGGATCACTATATAAGTTATTTTCGATTTTCTCAGCCTGTGCATCCATAAGAGCATATGCATTTTCAATTTCTTCATCAGAATAAGGAACACCCAAGGTTACCATAGCTTCCATTTTGGTTTGTATATTGCTACGGTCATGCTCGTCACGAACCATCCAAGAGTATGAAGGCATGATAGAACCAGAAGAGGTACTTTGAGGATCGTACATATGGTTTAAGTGCCAGTTATCAGAGTACTTACCACCAACTCTTAATAAATCTGGACCAGTACGTTTACTACCCCAAAGGAATGGGTGATCATATACAAATTCACCAGCTTTAGCATATTCACCATAACGTTCTACCTCACTTCTAAACGGACGCACCATCTGAGAGTGACAGTTTACACAACCCTCTCTAATATAAAGATCACGACCTTCTAGTTCTAAAGGCGTATATGGTTTTACACTGGTAATTGTTGGTATGTTAGATTTTACTAAAATGGTAGGCACAATTTGTATAATACCACCAATCAAAATAGCTACAGTAGCTAAAATGGTTAACTGGATAGGTTTACGTTCTAACCAGGTATGGAAAGTTTCGCCAGCTGTTCTACGTTTAGAAACAACAGTAAGTGCAGCTGCTTCAGCCAATTCATCTTCTATAGTACTACCAGCTTTAATGGTACGAACTACGTTGTAAATCATAACACAAGCACCCACTATATAAAGGCTACCACCAATGGCACGCATCCAATACATAGGCATAATTTCGTGTACTGTTTCTAAGAAGTTACCGTAAACTAAAGTCCCGTCAGGATTAAAGTCTTTCCACATTAGAGCTTGGGTAAACCCAGCTACATACATAGGTAATGTATAAAGTATTATACCCAAAGTACCAATCCAGAAATGGAAGTTTGCCAAACCAATAGAGAACAATTTGGTTTTTGTCATTCTTGGAACCAACCAGTAAATCATACCAAAGGTTAAGAACCCGTTCCATGCCAATGCACCAACATGTACGTGGGCAATAATCCAATCACTAAAGTGGGCAATTGCATTTACGTTTTTAAGAGAAAGTAATGGTCCTTCAAAGGTTGCCATACCATAACCGGTAATTGCAACAACCATAAATTTTAAAACAGGATCGGTACGTACTTTATCCCAAGCACCTCTTAAAGTTAGAAGTCCGTTAATCATACCACCCCAAGATGGAGCTAATAGCATAATTGAGAAAGCAACCCCTAAATTCTGAGCCCAATCTGGCAAAGCAGAATATAATAAGTGGTGAGGTCCTGCCCAGATATATATAAAAATTAATGACCAGAAGTGAACAATAGATAATCTATAAGAGTACACAGGTCTATTAGCCGCTTTAGGCACAAAGTAGTACATAAGACCAAGGAACGGAGTAGTCAAGAAAAACGCGACCGCATTATGCCCGTACCACCATTGTACTAAGGCATCTTGAACACCTGCATATACTGAGTAACTTTTTAAAGCACTCACGGGTAATTCTAAGTTGTTAAAAATATGAAGTACCGCAACAGTTACAAAAGTGGCTAGATAAAACCAGATAGCCACATACAGGTGGCGTTGTCTTCTTTTGATCATGGTACCAATAAGGTTAACACCAAAAGCAACCCAAATTATTGCGATAGCAATATCAATAGGCCATTCAAGTTCAGCGTATTCCTTAGAACTGGTATAACCTAGAGGTAGCGTAATTGCCGCAGAAACAATAATTGCTTGCCAGCCCCAAAAATTAAGTTTACTAAGAAAATCGCTAAACATACGCGCCTTTAGTAAACGTTGAGTGGAGTAGTAGACTCCCGCAAAAATAGCATTCCCTACAAATGCAAAAATTACCGCATTGGTATGTAATGGGCGTAAACGACCAAAACTTAACCACGGTATACCATCGGTTACATTGGGAAAAATGAACATAAAGGCTAATAATAAGCCTACAGACATTCCCACAACACCCCAGAACATGGTTGCATAAAGGAAATTTTTCACGATTTTGTTATCGTAATAAAACTGCTGTACTTCCATAATTATACTTGTTTATTTAGTTGGATTTTTTCTTGTTTGAACTCTTTGGTACTGGTCTTCTTAGGTTTAACCAGTTCATCATCAAAAAGCATACGTACAGAAGGTGTGTAAGAATCATCATATTGACCTTGCTTTACCGATACAATAAAAGCGACGAAAAAAATTATCGCCACCACTAGACTTATACCTAGTAAAACATAAATAACACTCATACCTACCTGAATTATGATGTAAAAATAAGTGGGTTGTAAACCTTAGAAAATGACAATTGTCATACTTTAAAAATTTTCTTAAAAAACTTAAATATTTTGGGACGTGGAGCATGAGGAGAATACCTGTTAAGTATTGTATATAAATGAGTTGAGTAGTTTATAGATGCGAGGTGTTTAATTGTATTTATGTTAAAATATATGATGTCATATTTTATGAAAAGATGAATGTAAATCGCAGAATACAATACCATCTGATTATAATTTTTTACATGAAACAATACTCGTAACAGCTATCTGATTAGGGAAGTTTTCTACCAATGAGGTTCGTCATTAACGTAGTAAAAATAACGATGCTAATAGAGCTTAAAGGCATTAGAATTGCAGCTATTACGGGCTCTAACTGTCCTGTAATGGCAAAGTATAGACCCACACAGTTATAAAGCAATGATAATATAAAGCTCATTTTAATAATGCGTATAGCTTTTTTAGAAGCTAAAATATAGCTGTAGAGTTGCTGAAATTTGGTAGCATCTAAGATGGCATCACAAGCAGGCGAGAAGACATTGATGTTTTCTGAAATGGCAATACCCACGTTACTTTGGGCAAGTGCACCGGCATCATTTAAGCCGTCGCCTACCATCAGTACTTTTTTACCTTGATCTTGTAAAGATTTTATAAATTCTAGTTTCGTTTCGGGTTTTTGATTGAAGTAAAGCGGAGTCAATTTTGGCAGCAATGCCTCTAATCTTTCTTTTTCTCCTTCATTATCACCAGAAAGTATCGCCAGGTTTAACGTTTCTGACATGTTTTGGAATACAGAAGAGAGTCCGTCTCTATATTGATTTTGAAAAACGTATCTGCCTCTATAAGCATTATTAGAGCTAATATAAATAGAGGTGTCGAGCAAATTTTCTGAGGTGCCTTTACCTACAAAATTTGCAGAACCAATCTTCATATTTATATCATCTTTAGAGCTTTCTAGCCCTTTTCCAATATGCTCTTCGTACTCATCTAAAGTTATGATATTCTGTTCTTTAAGTAGATCATATAAAGATCTGCTTAAAGGGTGGTTAGAAGCTCTGATCGTATTCTTAAGTATCGATTCTTCATCGGGTGTTAAAGGCATACCTTCGTAGTGCGCCGTGCTTTTTTGGGTGGTTGTAATGGTTCCTGTTTTATCAAAAATTGCAGTATCTATTTTTGCTAAGCGCTCAATGGTTTGGGTGTCTTTAATATAGAATTTTTTCTTACCAAAAATACGTAGCATATTCCCCAAGGTAAATGGTGAGGCTAATGCTATTGCGCATGGGCAAGCTATAATCAATACTGCCGTAAAAACGTTCATGGCTTTAGAAGGGTCATAGAATAACCAAAAAGCAGTAGCAATAAATGCAATAGAAAGTACGGCAATGGTAAAACGTTTACCAATACTATCCGTAAGGTTTTGAAAAGCTGTAACCTTGTCTGTCTTAAAAATGGCATTTCCCCATAACTGTGTCAAATAGCTTTGTGATACTGATTTTAAAGCAATCATTTCAATGACACCGTTGAGTTGCTTTCCACCGGCAAAAACTTGTTCTCCAATATTTTTAGAAACGGGTTCAGATTCACCAGAAACAAAACTGTAGTCAATTTGTGCATTACCGTACACTAGAGTGCCATCTACAGGAATCATTTCTTCATTACGGATCAATATTCTGTCTCCCTTTTCAATTTCTTGAACAGGCACAGTTTCTTCTTTACCTTTTAAGTTTAGTCTAGTAATGGCAATGGGGAAGTATGATTTGTAATCGCGCTCAAATGATAAAAAGCTATACGTTCTTTGTTGAAAAAATTTACCTAGTAGTAGAAAAAATACGAGTCCGGTAAGGGAATCGAAGAATCCGCTACCTAAATTAAAAGCGATATCGTAGGTACTTCTTAGAAATAATACTAAAATACCAAGAGCTATTGGCACATCAATATTTAAAAGCTTAGCCCATAGACCTTTGTATGCCGATACGAAATAGTCCCATCCAGCATAGAACATTACGGGTAACGAGAAAATGAACATCATCCATCGAAATAAGTCTTGGTATTTATTTAACCAATATTCACCGCCAGAAGTGGCGCTTGAATTTAAGTCGAAATATTCAGGAAAAGAGAGAAACATGACATTACCAAAAGCAAAACCAGCAACACCTAGTTTGTAAATTAAGGTTTTATCAGAGACCTTCTTTTTACCGTCAAAATCTTCTAAAGAAATATAAGGTTCATATCCAATTTTAGCCAAAAGTAAGACGAGCTCTTTTAAGCTGAAACCCTCTTGTTTGTAGGTAATACGAATTGTTTTCTTCGGAAAATCTACTTGAGAATTAGTTACATTCTTATTAAGCTTGTTCAAGTTCTCTAAAATCCAAATACACGAGCTACAATGAATAGTAGGTATATATAGGTTGATGATTTGAATATTGCCATCATTGAATTCTGTTAGTTTAGCTATGATCTCTTCGTTGTCTAGAAAATCATATTTACCTTCAATGACATCAGGTGTAGAGCCTGCAGCAGCTTGAAGTTCATAATAGTGAGACAAGTCGTTTGTTGAAAATATTTCATAAACGGTTTTACAACCAGCACAACAAAATGATTTTTTATCAAATGTTATAAGTTGTCTATCACAAGGATCACCACAATGAAAACAATTAGTTGCCTGCATAAATATTAAAGAATAATAATTACAAAGGTGAAAATGATACAGTTTTTAAAACATGATAATTGTCAGTTACTACAATTATAAGCTTGTTTAATTTTGTCTAAGATTAATTTATGAAGCTATGGAAAGTAGATGTGAAAATTGCATTATCCGACAGTTTAATTCGCTCCGTGCGTTAAGCAAAGACGAATTAAAAAAGGTGGCAGACTCTAAAACCTCTAAGAAGATTAAAAAAGGAGAGGCTTTATTTATAGAGGGGCAGAAGCTTGATGGTGTATTTTGCGTACGTGATGGAGTTTCTAAGTTGTCTAAATTAAGTAGTAATGGTAAAGAACAAATTGTAAAATTGACCAATAAAGGTGAGATAATGGGGCAGCGTTCTGTAATTGCAGAAGATTTTACCAACTTAAGTGCTACCGCTATTAATGATATGGAGGTTTGTTTTATACCTAAAGAGATCATTACAAATACATTGAATACCAACCCTTATTTTTCTTTAGAAGTATTGCGACATATGGCGCATGATTTAAAAGAAGCAGATGATGTCATTGTAAACATGTCTCAAAAAACTGTTAAACAACGTTTGGCAGAGGCATTTGTTTATTTGAAGAAAAATTATAGTGAAGACGAAAATGGATTTCTATTATTGACACTTAGTAGAGATGATTATGCAAATATTGTTGGTGCGGCAACAGAATCTTTAATTCGTATGATTTCTGAGTTTAAGAAAAAAGGACTCATAAAGACAGAAGGTAAAAAGATTGGAATCGTAGAAGAGGAGATGTTGCAGGAACTAGCTGACGGATTTTAAATTTTTTAGTATTCTGATAAATGTCATAGTTTCAGTTCTGTAGGGAGGCTACATTTATCATCAAATGATGTGTCTCATTTATGAAAAATATATTAATACCGACTGATTTTTCACTAGCAGCATGGAATGCTATAAAGTATGCCTTGCAATTATTCGCAGAATCTGAATGTGTATTCCACTTTTTAAATGCCTACACTCCAGAATTACATAGTAACCGCTTAATGGCGGGGAGAGTATCAGATGCCGCCAAAGATTATTCTGCGCAAACAGCATCAGAAAAAGCATTGAAAAAAAACCTTCAACGCGTCAAAAAAGAGTATAAAAATCCGCTTCATAAGTATAAAACGATATCTAGCTTCTCAATGCTTATTGACGAAGTGAAAGAAGTAGTAGAAAAACAGCACATAGATTTTGTAATTATGAGTGCCAGCGGTGGTTCAGATGATGAATCTATTTTCTTGGGAAGAAATACGGTAAGAATATTAAACCATGTCGATAAATGTCCGGTAATGGTAATACCGCCAAGGGCAGTTTTTGAAAACTTACATTCGATTTCTGTTGTATCAGAACTCAACCATTTATTTAAGAGCGATGAATTAAGCCCGGTAGTAGAATTTGCACGGTATTTTAATAGTACGGTACAAATTGCAAGTATTCAAAATGCGATGCCTCAGATCACAGAGTTACAACATATAAATCATGAGATTATAGCTGAAAAACTAGGGTCTATATATCATAATTTCTACAAATTAGATACCGAACATTCTTTAACAACCACTTTAAAAAGGTATGTTGATCATACTAATTGTCAGCTACTTGTTATGTCTAACAATACAAATAGTTATTTAAGAAAATTGTGCAATGATTATATTATTGGTAAATCAATTTTCTGCTGCCATGTGCCAATGTTATCATTACAATTAATTGAAAATAACATCAGTATCAGTCATTAAGATCTTCCTTTTAGATAATTATTAGCGAAGTGTTCATCACAAAATTTTAGGCATTACTTAATGCTTTGATGAATGCTATCAATTAATTCTAAATATCTTTATAGCCAAATAACCATAATACAACCAAAAAGTGAGCGCGGTAAACGAGAAGAAAGTAGCAGCATTAGAAGCGGTAAAATATATAAAATCTGGAATGACCGTTGGTCTAGGCACTGGGTCTACTGCATTTTATATGATAGAGGCAATAGGCGAAATGGTATTAAACGGATTAAAAATCAAAGCCGTTGCAACTTCTGACGAGACTGAAAAATTGGCAAAAAAACTGGGTATACATGTGATTACCCTTGCAGAAGCAAAAAGATTAGATGTTACCATTGATGGTGCCGATGAGGTCGATGAAGACTTTCAATTGATCAAAGGCGGAGGCGGAGCGTTACTACGTGAAAAAATCGTCGCCCATAATTCTGATATGAATATTATTATTGCAGATTCTTCTAAGAATGTTGCTAAACTAGGTAAGTTCAAATTGCCTATTGAAACGATACCCTTTGCTACACAACTTATTATTAAGGAATTAGAAGCAATGAAATTGTCTCCTGTACAGCGAAAGAGGGGTGCTGACGATTATAAAACCGATGAGAATAACGATATCGTTGATATTGATATTTGGGATACCGATATAAAGCTAACCGATTTAGAGCAGCAATTAAAAACAATACCAGGCATCGTAGAAACCGGTTTATTCTTAACCACTACCAATTTGGTTATTATTGGCAAAGGGAAGAAGGCTATTGTAAAAAAGAGATAGTAGTTAACTACAGTAAAATTCACAAACTATGCAAGATGAAAAACATTATGGTACGCGGAGTAATTGGTTGCGAGCGGCAGTACTTGGTGCTAATGATGGTATTTTGTCTACAGCAAGTTTGGTAATTGGTGTCGCTGCTGCAAGCACAACTAGAGAACCTATAATTTTAGCAGGCGTTGCAGGTTTGGTTGCAGGTGCCTTGTCAATGGCAGCAGGTGAATACGTATCTGTTAGTTCGCAAGAAGATTTAGAAAAAGCCGATTTAGCTCGCGAAATGAAAGAGTTAGAAGAAATGCCCGAAGAAGAACTTAAAGAACTCGCTTTAATTTATGAAGAGCGCGGTTTAGATTCAGATTTGGCATTACAAGTTGCTACACAATTAACCGCACATGATGCCTTGGGTGCACATGCTAGAGATGAACTGGGTATTAATGATATTACACAGGCAAATCCGTTATTGGCAGCATTGTCATCTGGTGCATCTTTCGTTTTCGGCGGATTGCTACCTGTGCTGGTAGCTTATTTTGGTCCGTTAGAGCAAATGGAATATGTGCAATATGGTTTTGCTGTTCTGTTTCTAGCGGTGTTAGGTGCTATTGCAGCAAAGGCAGGCGGTTCAAATATTCTGACAGCTGTTTTAAGAATTAGTTTCTGGGGTACGGTAGCCATGGTTATCACTGCATTGATCGGGCATTTGTTCGGGGTAAATGTAGCGTAGTGCTATTTTTTACTAGCTATGGGTGAGGTAATCGATTCAAAATCTTTCATAGTAGCATCACCACGTAATACATCCGCTAAAAATTCATAAATCAATTCAGGAAATTTAAATCCGAGAGACGCCCATTCGTGTCCGCCTTCTTCATTGAAATACACTTTATAATTCCCATCAATCTCAGAAAGGCGTTCGGCAATAGCTTTAGGTCCGTTAATTTGTAAATAGCCAACATCCGTAGGTTTACAAAATCGATGTGCATTCGTATCATAAGGCACCACGGAATCTTTAACTCCGTGAAAAAATAGGATAGGCGTCTTATTGCTGGCATCAATATAATTTTCATCTAACACAGCGCCAGACAAACTAACTACTCCGGCAACATTGGCATTGGGGTAGGGCAGTCTTTTAAAACGATAATCGTATCGCATAAACTGATAGTTCAAAACGGTTTCGGCACCGGCACTACTACCGATCAAGAATATTTTTTCAGGATCAGCTTTAAAGGGTAATGAATCTTTCGTTATGTAATTAATAGCCTTAGAAAGATCGGCAACCGCCTCTACGTAGGTATCAATTTTTATAGATGTTGGGCAATCGCACCCAAAAGATTTCCCTTTTCTAGAAAGTCTGTAATTTATTGAAGCTACGTTAAATCCTTTTTTAGCTAGGTAAGTACTCAATCTTTTTTCATCGCCACCATTCCGTTGTCCGGCTGTAAAGCCACCACCATGCACCAAAACAACTGTTGGTTTAAGTTCTATGCCATTAGATGGGATAGTATAAAAATCAAGTTGTAGGGTATCGGCATAATTATAAGTTTTCATTTGAACGGCATCAAGTTTGGAGTTTGAATCTTATGCAAATGCGGGACTAACGGTAGTAAAGAAACCAAATAATATAATGCTGTAATTGAAGATATGTAAAACTATTTTTGAGGTCATAAGCGTAATTATAGTGTTTTGGTGAGCATCCGAAATAAACAGAATACCATAAAAACGTTACATAACAAAGGTTGTCAGTTTTATAAAAATTTGAATTCGATAAAAACTTACAGTAATACGTCTTCACTAAAAATGCATAAAGCGAGCAAATGTACAGCGTAAGTGTCTTACTTATAGTAATTAAAGGTGAATTGCGTTAAAAAATGATTTATAGAATGTTTTCGAAAACCCTTTCGTTACATTATTTATGCGAAACTAGTGGTGTATGAGCGCTTATGACTTGAATTCTATAGAATTATGTTGGGCGAAATATTTTAATTAGCGCCTTATATAAAGTATCTTTGGGAGAGATTTTAGTAGATCATAAAATAAACACGAACCTGAAAAATAATCTAATAATATAATGAACAAGGAACTAGATCAATTAGCAGCCGATAATATAAGGGCATTAGCTGTAGCGATGGTAGAAAAGGCAAACTCTGGACATCCAGGTGGCCCAATGGGAGGCGCAGACTACATGCACATTTTATATTCTGAATTTTTCAACTACGATCCTTCTGATATGAAGTGGCCGTTTCGTGACCGTTTTTTCATGGATGCTGGGCACTTATCTACTTTAATGTACGCTCAGTATTATTTATTGGGTAATTATGAAAAAGACGATGTAGCTAATTTTAGACAATGGGGATCGGTAACACCGGGCCACCCAGAAGTTGATGTTGCAAGAGGTATAGAAAACACATCTGGACCATTAGGTCAAGGTCATACTATGGGTGTTGGTGCTGCAGTAGCTGCTAACTTTTTGAAAGCACGTTTTGGAGATTGGATGAACCATAAAATTTATGGTTTTATTTCTGATGGTGGTGTACAAGAAGAAATCTCTCAAGGTGCAGGTAGAATTGCAGGCCACTTAGGCTTAAGCAATTTTATCATGTTCTATGATTCTAATGATGTTCAACTTTCATCTAAAACAGATGAGGTAACTTCAGAAGATACAGCTAAGAAATATGAAGCATGGGGATGGAAAGTTGTAACTATTGACGGCCATGATCATGATCAAATAAGAAAAGCACTTACAGATGCTAATGCAGAAACAGATAAGCCAACATTGATTATCGGTCAAACGATAATGGGTAAAGGATGTGTAACTGCAGACGGTACCACGTACGAAGGGTATACAGAACTACATGGTAAGCCAATTGGCGATACAGGTGCAGATTATGAAAAAACTTTAGCGAATTTAGGTGCAGACGTAGCGAACCCTTTTGATATCTATTCAAAAGTAGAAGAGTACTACGAAGGTATTATCAATAAGAAGAAAGACGAAGCACAAGCTAAGAAAAGAGAGATCGATGCATGGCGTTCAGAGAATGCTGAGCTTTCTGCAAAATTAGATGGCTTCTTAGAAGGTAAATTACCAGAATTAGACTTCAGTTCTGTAGCACAGAAAGAAGGTCAGGCAACTCGCGCAGCTTCATCTAACGTTTTAGCGTATTTAGCGCAAAATGTAGAGAATATGATTGTATCATCTGCAGATTTGTCGAACAGTGATAAAACAGACGGATTCTTAAAGAAAACACACATTTTAAAGAAAGGCGATTTCTCTGGCGCATTCTTACAAGCAGGTGTAGCAGAATTAACAATGGCAACTATGGCAAACGGTATCGCACTTCACGGTGGGGTAATGGCAGTAGTAGCAACATTCTTTGTATTCTCTGATTATATGAAGCCAGCAATACGTTTAAGCTGTATTCAAGAATTACCGGTGAAGTTTGTTTGGACACATGATGCCTTTAGGGTAGGAGAGGACGGACCAACACACCAACCAATTGAGCAAGAAGCACAAATACGTTTGTTAGAGAAATTAAAGAACCACAGCCACGAGCAAAGTTTCGTAGCATTGCGTCCTGCAGATTCTCAAGAAACCAACGTAGCTTGGAAAATGGCAATGGAAAACCAAAAAACGCCGACCGGACTTATTTTATCTCGTCAAGGGATAAAAGATCTTCCTGCAAAGAGTGGTAACCGTTATGAAGAAGCATTAGGAGCTGAAAAAGGAGGTTACTTGGTACAAGAAGTAGCAGATCCAGATGTAATATTGATTGCAAATGGTTCTGAGGTAGCAACATTGGTAGCTGCAACAAAATTATTGGAAGAAAAAGAAGGATTAAAAGTGAATATCGCTTCTATACCTTCAGAAGGTATATTTAGACAACAGTCAGAAGCATACCAAGAAGCAGTGATTCCGCCAAACAAGCCAGTTTTCGGACTTACAGCAGGTTTACCAGTAAACTTAGAAGGATTAGCAGGAGCTAACGGAAAAGTGTTCGGTTTAGAGCATTTTGGTTATTCTGCACCAGCAACGGTACTTGATGAAAAATTCGGATTCACCGGTGATCAAGTATACCAACAAGTAATAGATTTTTTAAAGTAAACGATTTTTAGGTTTTACTCCTAAAGACATTCATTATAAATTAAAAATTAGAAAAAGATGAAATTTTTTATAGATACAGCGAATTTAGACGAGATCAAAGAAGCTCAGGATATGGGTATTTTAGATGGTGTTACAACAAACCCATCTTTAATGGCAAAAGAAGGAATTACAGGTGCTGATAATATTTTGGCGCATTACAAGAAAATATGTGATGTAGTTGACGGTGACGTTAGTGCTGAGGTTATTTCTACTGATTATGAAGGTATGATTGCAGAAGGCGAGAAGTTGGTTAAAATTAGCCCACAGATCGTAATTAAAGTACCTATGATCAAAGAAGGTGTAAAAGCAATTAAGTATTTCTCTGATAAAGGATACAGAACTAACTGTACATTGGTATTCTCTTCTGGTCAAGCATTATTGGCTGCAAAAGCAGGTGCAACATATGTATCGCCTTTCATTGGTCGTTTAGATGATATCTCTACAGACGGATTAGGATTGATAGCTGATATTCGTTTGATCTATGATAACTACGGTTACGAAACTCAAATTCTTGCAGCATCTGTACGTCACGTAATGCATATTATAGACTGTGCTAAAATTGGTGCCGATGTTATGACAGGTGGTTTAAGTTCAATTGTTGGACTTTTAAAGCACCCATTGACTGATAGCGGTTTAGCTAAGTTCTTGGCAGATTACCAAAAAGGAAACTAAGTTGTAAGATGTAGTCTATTGATATAAAAAACCATCACTGAAAAGTGATGGTTTTTTTTGTTTTATATTAGTTGGGATATAAGATGTATATAGTAACTTGTTACTATATACAATTGTTGCCACACATTTAAGAAAATGCAAAATAAAATATTAACCATAGTATTTCTAATTGGAATTTTAAGCGCTGTAAGTGCTCAAGACAACGTGGACAAAAATGAAATGGTGGGATTTGCTTGTTTTTCTGAGGGGAGCGAATCTAAAACGGTAAAAAAGTTTGCGAAAAAACTTAATGGCGGAAACTATAAATGGATTTCGAAAAAGTTGAATTCAGGAAATAATGCGGAAAAGTATATGTCAGTTATCACTCTTGAAAAACTGACTGAACTCGAAAAGTACAAACTCAACCAAACGGAATTGAATTTGATTTCGAAAATTAAAAAATCGACCGAATTAGTTTCAGTTTGTTCAGGTTGTACTTATTTCCAAAAGGTTGAACTGAAAAATATGTTTACGGACGAGAAACTAAGTATGGGCAGTTATTGGCTAAATTATCATTTGAAAACGGAATAAAAACGTGTGGCAACAATGCCTATAATTAATGTGGGGTTTAGGTTTTTACGCTAAGGTCTGTGTATATTTATGAGGTCGCAAAATCTTTAGGATTTTGCTTTAGACAAAAAAAATAAAACAAAACAAAAAGATTTGGCTACGAGCTGTGGCGCAATGGGAATTGTAAATCCCCGCCCCACACTAATCATAGCCGAGCCGTTGTGCGGCATGCACTCACTCATGTACAAATATGAACGAAAAAGAAAAATTCCCAACTCCTTCACAATTTTATAGAAATAGAAGACCTGAATTTTTTTCAGATTCTAAAACAGAATCCAAAGTTCTATTAACTAAAGAACAGTTAGCTTTTGAAATAAGTCAAATTTCGACGAACCAAAAACATGATAGTTTTGAAAACCTTTGTCGCAGATTAGCTGAAAAATTAATCACTCCAAATTTAATTCCACAAGTTGGACCTACAGGTGGTGGAGATGGAAAAACAGATTCAGAAACATATCCAGTTTCTAACTATATTTCTGATAGATGGTTTATCAGTGAAAATAAGTGGAACGAAAATGAGAATTGGGCATTTGCTATAAGTGCAAAAAAAGATTGGAAACCAAAAGTTAAATCTGATGTAAAAAAAATTGTTGAAACTAATAGAGGTTACACAAAAACATATTTTTTTTCAAATCAAAAAATACGTAGCAAGGATAAAAAAGAAACTCAAGACCTACTTAATGAAAAATACGGAATTGAAATTATTATTCTTGATGCTGAATGGATAATTGAAAAGATTTATAGTAATCACCTTTTAAATGAAGTAATCGACAGTTTAAACCTATCATCTTTACATCTAGAAGAAAAGAAAATAGGAGCAAATGATTCGAAAAGGATAGAGAAATTATCTGAAATTGAAGAAACAATAAATAACTCAGATAGAACTTTTGAAGTTGACTTTCAATTAGTAGAGGATTGTTTAGAAAGTGCCATCTTATCTAGAATGATAGAATTGCCAAAGACAGAAGTTATAGGAAAATTCGAGAGAGCAAAAAGGTTTGTAAATAAATTAAATAGTGTACAGCAAGAAATAAGAATCCATTATCAACTTGCTTGGACATTAATCAATTGGTATGACGACTATAAATCTTTTTACGAAGAGTTCTTAATTGTAAAAAAATTAGTTCCAAATCATCCAAATTTAAACAATATAGAGTTTTATTTGAATCTTTTAAATATTCTTAAAACTGTATCATACATTGAAGAGGCGAAACATATACTTGTAATTGACATCGAAAAAGAAGAGCAAGATTTTATAGCATTCATTACTAAATGTGCTAAAAACAAAGAAAAACCATCTACTTCTCTCCTTGCTAAATTCCATTTATCATTCTTCCAGTTGAGAAGAAATATAGAAAATGGAATTTCAGTTTCTGATGAGCTGATAAAACTTAAAGAATACTTTAAATTAAGTGAAAAACATTTAGATATACCATTTGAGCAATTAAAGGAGTTTATTAATGTTTATGATAAAATTCTTCCTGACAATGAAGATTATGATGATTTGATTCTTGTAATTGCAGAATTAGAATCAACCAGAGTTTCAGAATTAGCTTCTGCTAAAATTTATTTGAATAGAGGAAGCACTAAATTAAAGAATGGTTTAAATAAAGAAAGTTTAATCTTCTTTGGAAAAGCTGTAAGAAAACTAGCAAAAGAAGAAACACAAGACGAATTTTATTTTTGCTTAATGTTATTAAGTGAAGCATATTCGAATCTAGGTTTATATTGGGCTGCTAATAATTGTGTGATTTCTGCTATTAACCTTTATATAAACGAATTCTTTACTACAGGTACAATTAATCGAAGACTATATAATAGTATTGAACAAATTTTAAAAAATGAGGTTATACTTGGTCGTATTCCTATATTACTTACTTGGTATGAATTATTTAACGTTATAAAATATTATTTCGAATCAGAAATAAATTTAGAAAATGAAGAAATCTCTATTGAAAACCTCATAGATGGTTGCCTTTCTACAAGGTTATTAAATACTGATTTTAAAAATTTCAAAGAATTATCAGATTTATCAAATATTTTAACTAAAAATGAACTTTGGCTAAGTTCTGATTCAGTTTTATATTTATTGGGATATGAAGATTTAATAGAAATTAACGAATCTAGAAGTCCTTCATATACAAGAGAAAATTTCAAAGAATTCTATAATAAATTAGCAAACCAACCTTTTGTAGAACAAATGGCTTTTGAGACTAATTTTTTAAATAAAAATGAGATAAGCTCCTACACTAGAATATTAGGAATAAAGTTTATCATTAATTCAAAAGATGATATACAGCTTTTAATTTTAGGAGAAACAATTTTTGCTTATTTAGAATCATTTTTAGCAACAGCTTTTGAGGATGCATTTCCATTATCTGAAAAAATCACGTTAAATATTAAATATGAGAAATTAGATAAATTCTTTGAAATAAAACATGATAGTAAAAACTTATTTGACTTATTCATTAATCAAAATTATGAGTATACTTCAAAAGACATACCTGAATTAATGGACGAATTAATACCCTTAATTATTGGAAGTAACTATTTGTTTAAAGATTATAAAGAGTTTTTTGAGAATTTATACAAAAATGACGAAGTTCATGAAAGATTAACTTTAATAGTTGAACATAAAAATTTCTTAACAAACACCTTAACTTCAAACCCAAAATTCTTTCTAAAAAATTGGGTAAAAGAAAGTAATAGAGACTTTCCTTTAAAAAGAATTTCAAATCCTATAGAAATATCTATATCTAATTTGGATAAGGATGAAAACAACAAAGAAAAACCAGATTTCAATTCTGCAACTCATAAAAACATGACCGCAGAAACAATAATTGACACTTATTTATGGGATAAAGCTACATGGAGAGCTTTTGGTTTTGTGGCAATGCCACAACCAAACCCATTTGGAATTATGCTAACTTTTGAAAATGAAGAGGCAGGAAAAAAAATATTTGAAAATTGGATAAAAGAATACGGTAAAATCGATAAAGAGGAAACAATTTCTATATCAATAATTAAAGGAATTAGAAAAGATAAACCATATTGGTATAAAGTTTTAGTAAGTAAGAATATTAAAAAAAATAAAATAAAAGATGGTGGTTTTGTTACTTTATCTAATCGTTTTCATAGAATGGAACCTACTAACAGTACCAATTTAGATAATCTTATTAATGGCTATAAACATTTTAATAAATACCTATTAATACCTGCATATGTTGATAAAGATTTTAATATAAAACCATTCCCTGAACTAGGAATACTTAAAACTAAATTGAAATTTATTAATGCTTGGGAAATTGGAATTCATGACCCTGAAAGTATGGTTATTACCGAAGATGACAAACCAATCATTCCTGCCAATACTGAAAATGCTCCAATTCTAGAATTATTGAAAGAAAAAAGAAAATGAGAAAAAAGCACGACCGCACAACAATGTATAAAAAACATTGGGCGTTCGTGCTTAACCGAAAGTTCTGGGCATATTAATAAAGTCCGCTAAATATAAAATTTGGCGTTTATAATGTAGGCTTCCCCTTATTGTAGGCTTCCCTAAAAATGTAGGCTTCCCCTTATTAGGACACCTCTAAATTCGATAAATAATTATTATTTAGGTCAGGTTTGATGAAGAATTTA
>NZ_CANMTX010000004.1 GCF_947500985.1 uncultured Maribacter sp. | reverse complement strand
CGTTACCTTACCAACAAACTAATGGGACGCATGGCCATCTTATACCGCCCGAAGGCTTTAACCAAATCCCGATGCCGAGTTATGGTACTACGGGGCATTAATCCAAGTTTCCCTGGGCTATTCCCCTGTACAAGGTAGGTTCCATACGCGGTGCGCACCCGTGCGCCGGTCGTCATCTTGTGCAAGCACAAATGTTACCCCTCGACTTGCATGTGTTAGGCCTGCCGCTAGCGTTCATCCTGAGCCAGGATCAAACTCTTCATCGTTGTTTTGTAAATATTCGTCCCAACGAAGTCTAAATTTCTCCCGGCCCCGACTCTCGATTCAATTCCTTATATATACCTTACGATATACTAAATTGTATGTTTCCTTAATTCTTGTTCCTCTCACCCAGGTCCTCACCTGAACTCGATTCTTATCTCCACAATATTTCAATGAACTTCTATCCACTCCGCATCAAATCTCTCGATTTCTTCGCTTCGTTTCCCTTAGGTGTTTCCCTAAGCGGCTGCAAATATACAACTGTTTTTTAACCTGACAACTTTTATCGAAAAAAATATTTTTTCTTTTTTCGCCAAACCAAAACAACATATCTATGAACCTTTTTCCAACTAACGATTCAGAAATTATCTTCCTCGTTTGCGGGGTGCAAATGTACACACTATTCTTAATATCACAACCATTTTTTAAAATAAAAAATGAAAGTTTTTTAACCTCAACATAACAACATGATTTACCGTACGTTAGAAACAATACAAAAACGAATAAAAACAACTTACTGTATTACAGTCACTTAAGCAAAGTGCAGTATCTATACATTTGACTTTCAGTGTGTTGAATAAATCAACCTAACCGTTAAGAAAAGAAATTCCATACTAAACCAAAGCGTATAACAAAATCACGGTACGGATAATTTGGCGCAGCATAATAGTCATACCCAGAAAAAGCGGCATTAAAGTGTTCTGCTTTTAAGTAAATTCTAGTTTGTTTAATTCGAGCATTAATGAAGAAATCTAATAAAGGGTACCCGCCCAATTCTTCCTCATTCTGTACATAGAACTCACCTAGTATAGGATTGTAACCATTCATATTATAACTGGAGAAATATTTAAACGTAATGCCTGTTTGCAAGTACATTGCTTTCTTAAATACATCTGAAGAAAAATACAATGTATTTCGAGTGACTAATTGAGGCACATTCAACACTTGAGTGTCTTGTGTTACATTCTGATACATCACTGTATTGTTCAAAGCAAACATACCAACCTTAAACTCTTTCTCATATTTAACTTTTAAATGCGATACACTATTACCTTCCTGTAACGGTTTTATAAATGCATTCTCCGTGTCATTCCCAATTTCGTCATCTGAGACTGGCGCAAAATATGTGTAGTTGTCTAAATTACTATACTTCACCATAAGGTTACCCCATGTTTTTGAAAGCAACTCGCCTTTTAAACTACTAGCACGCTCTTTCTCGAATACTTCGCTATTGTTCCAATTATAATTAAGGTATTCGCTTTGATATAATAGGTAATTGAAATTTGGCATTCTACTTGAAGTATGCAAAGAGAATCTCAACTTATGGTTCTTATTTATGGTATATGATGCAGCCGCATTAAAAAGGTTACCCGCTAATTCGCCTGAAATATTATATTTCAAATCAGCCTTAAAATCAAATTCCCCTATCCGCTTTTCATATTTCCCCACTATTCCAAACTCTGTTCCGTTTAACCTACTTGGAATTATAGTACCATCTTCCTCTGTAAGTCGACTATTGAAATAATAATCATAATTATACACATTAACACCCCCTGTCAACTTACCTAGGGTTCTATTATAAAATTCAGCATTTACTTCATTAAAAAATGTCTTTAGAATTGCCTTATCATTAATAGTACTTAGAATAGCATCACCAAACAAGGTATCACTGGCTGTCTCTATAAATTGATAATATTTAGTCTCATAATCAAAGGTATGCCCTATTGAAAAGGATGTCTTTTCAAATCGAGTTGAATCTAACTGCTTTCTAACCAATTTATAGGTATGATCTAAGTAATATCTTTTACCCAAAATTTTGTTATTCGCATCATCTAGATATACATCTACTCTTGGCCTATTAATAAAATCTTCATCACCAGATTCAAATTGCTCCTCTTTTTCTGACAAACCACCATTTTCTTCAGAAGTAATATTCTGAGCAGCAATATGAGCCCTTAACGCATACCTTCCATTTTTTGACAAGTAATTTGTTGTTGTTATAAAATTTCCGGACTCTATTTCTGTATCGTTATACTTACCAAATGATCGAAAACCTGTGTAACCGATAGAAAAATTTAATCTTCTAGATGTATTAAACGCCAAATTAGCATCTAACAATTGACCTTCTTCTAAAGTTGTTTTAAAGAACAACTCGGTCATAGGCGTAGCTACGTTGTAGTAATTTATTTGCTCTTTCTCTAAATACTTGCGGTCTTTTGCAATGGCCCCTAAATTTGGATAGCTAGTTATCCTTTCAAAATCTACCCCTAATTCATTATAAGCCTGACCTATATTAGAAAATGACATTAATTCAAAATCGTCTTCCCTTAAGTAATTGTACTTATACTCTTTTTGAATAGTAAGTGTAGTATCTAAAAAAGTAGTATCTCTTGCAAATGAAATAATTTTATAATCTTTTACTGTTAAAGTAATAGAATCATTTTGCAGTTTGTCTTTCGGACTTATTGGTTTAGCCTTTTTACCCAGAGAAAGTGAGTCTTTCTTTTTCTGAGGTTTTTCAATTACATCTTGACCTAAAGCTATCGAAGCTGTTAAACACAATAAAACTAGAATTATATATTTCATGAAGCTTTGTTACCCTTGCAAAGTTAATTTTTTTGTTGCTAAGTAAATGTGAAAGTTTAGCACAAAAAAAAAGCTCCTATATTAATATAGGAGCTTTTAGTAAATTTATAACATATTATTCAAAAGGAACAACCTGATCTGAATTTTTGTTTGCAACCAAAATATCATTTAAATTAATTACAGTAGTTGATACACTATTTGCTGCATCATAAGTTATTGCATCTAAATCTGCAATAACAGAAGAAATGAAAGATGGGACAACTGGAGTTGTACCTAAATCTCCCTCATTAATATTTCCGTTAATTAATATTTCATTTTCGTCTATAACAAGTTTCACACCCATATCTACCATACGCAAGCCTTCTGCAATAAATACTTCTTGTCTTGTTCTATATAACAAACTTAAACCTGCATCATCATCTTGCATAGCAGAAATATCATCTGCAGTTAGAGAAGTTCCCGAAACCGAGGGTATATCTACATTACCAGATTGACGATCCAATACAAGGCCTGACCTACCATTAACTACTACAGAAGCATTATCAGGTCTAGAACCTTCTTCTACTTGAGTACGTTGCTCAATGGAATCATCGATACTTCTTACGTCTCTTGCAGCTATTAAATCTATTAATGCTGTCAAGTTAGTTCTAGCACTATTAATATCATCGTCAGAAAGGCTGGCTTCTGCCAGAATCAAATAAGCTTCTTCCGCTTTCATGTAATGCACCGGAGCATCTTCATTCGGATCTAAAAATGAATATTTAGGATCTAGAAAATCTAACGTTGGAAGAGGCTGAAGATCATCAAAGGTAGCTCTTTCATATAATGCATCTTCAAATGTATTACTTGGCCCGTTCGATTCATCAAACAAAACAGTTCTATCAAAAGAAGTATCTAATGCTAATGCTGCAGTTGCAGCAACAACAGCCTCGGACTTATTACCTAAATAATAATTTGCACGAGCTTTAGCCAAATAGTATTCTGGTTTTGCATTAATCCCTATTGCTAAATCTAATGCGATGATAGCATTACCATAATGCTCAGCAGAAGTCAAAGTAACGCCCACTGGTTCTTGAGGCAAAGCAGAAAAGTACATTCCCGAAAACAAGTAAGATATACCTTCGAAATAATTGAACTCAGCCTCAGTCTCTGCATCATAATTTGGGTCACCAGGACCAACTTGACCAAGACCAAAAACTGCTAGTTCTCTAAGACGCTGAATTTGTCTTTGAGTATCTCTCATATCAGGATCAGTATTCTGAATTAACAACTCATCCATAAACTGATTAAAAAAGGTCTGCGTATTTACATAATTATCAGAACCTAATTCTGACAAGACCAGTGTCTCATTAAATACATTTGCCAACTGTCTTTCAAGACCTGTAAGCCAAATTGAAGCCGAATTTGGCTGTCCTACAACCGAAGCTTCTGAAAGGTTAGGATTCTGAACATCTTTATAGTCGACAACGTCTCCAAAATCACCCGTACAACCAAATACCAAAATGGCGGTAGAAAATATTATTAATTTTTTCATTTTTACAATTTTTTATTAAAATTCAAACCTCAAAGAGGCTATGTATGTTCTAGGCGCCGATTCTGTACCATAAGCAAATCCTCCACTAGAAAATCCGTTTTGTGCAGAAATTCCAGAACCCGTTGTTTCAGGATCAAAGTTACCTGCTGTCCAGTTAAACGGATTGGTTACAGTTGCACTTAATCTAATATTACTAAACAATGGTTTTGCAATATCCCCAAAATTATAAGACGCTCCAATATTTCTTATTTTTAAGAAATCGTTATCAAACACGAAGAAATTTACGTAATTGAATGGAGATGTTGTACCTATTAATTCTTCAGGAATACCTGTATCATCGGTACCTCTTAAATGTCTCAACAAGAAACTTAAATCTGTAATTTTACCTCCAAATTGATAATCTGCTGTTGCAAAGAAATTAAAATCGCCGTACGTATAATTTAAGCCCATTGAACCAAAATTCGGAGCAAATGTATCACCCAAAGCTGTATTAGCTTCAAAAGCATAAGTTCCATCATCTTGTAGAACAGCTGCAGTTCCTCTTAGGTAACCTAAACTTTGACCTTCTTCAACGACTGAACCTAGTACCGTAAAACCACCAACTACAAATGGCGGCGCTCCTCCAGAATCTGTAACCAAGTTCTCATTTGTATTATAAGAAAGGTTTATACTTAAATTTTGCTTTTCAGTTTGTATTGGTGTTACCGTAAGAGCCAATTCATAACCTTTATTTTCTACTTCTCCAATATTTTGGATTTGGTTTAGTTGCCCAGATGAAGGTGCAGATTGTGGTGTAAACAAAGCATCTTCGGTAATACCTATATATCTGGTACCACTAAAAGTAAGCCTATCTCTAAAAAAACCAAGTTCTATACCGAATTCAGTAGTATTTACTCTTTCTGAAACCAACTCATCATTACCAGGGTTATCAAATGTAAATGACGGCCCTCCTAAAAATGGATTTTGCGCAAATGTTTTATCTTGATCAAAAGGTTGTGCAAAATTTGTTGCTTCACCGTAGTTAGCTCTTAACTTAATTGTTGATATTGTATTGCTTATTGCCGCATCCTTATAAAACTCATGGTCACTTAGGTTATAAGTAAGACCAATCTTAGGTAATAATAATGGACTTGTATTAGACCCTGAAATTGTATTCTTATCAAGTCTTCCTCCAAATTCTAAGAAAGCTACATTATAAATACCAATGTTTTCTAAGAAATAAAGACCATAGTTTGCATTCTCCAAAACGAAATCAGAAAAAGTTTGCTCAGAAAAATTATTTAACGATCTAGTACCATCAACACCACCAGAACCATTTAATCTATTTTGCCTATCAGTAGTTCTAAAAAATTGAGCACCAAAAATACTTACAAAAGAAAAATTGTCAGTATATGCTTTGTGAGTAAGGTTCAAATCTGTAGTTAAGGTGAATGCAGATCTTAAAACTCTAGTTAGAGACCCTTGGTCAGTAGTACCTTCTGCCACAGAACCAAGCTCTACTTGCAATGCATTACTAAGCAACTCTTCTTGAACCGTATTTCTATTATCAATACCAATTGTAGCATTTACTTGAAAATTTTCATTAACATCATAAATGAATTTATTTGAAGCCGTAATACGATTTGTAGTACTAGCTATATCAACCAATTCACCTATTCTTTGATACCTAGCGATTTCCTCATCAAATTCAGCATCAGTAAATCCATCTGTATCCCCTCTTGAAGAACCTTCTAAATTAGAAAATCTAGAAAAACTTGTATTCGCGTTATAATCAAGATTTGATTCAAAATTTACATATGAAAAAGAACCTTGATATCTTAATTTATCTGTTACTCTAGCGGTTAGTCCGAACGTAAAAGTTCTTCTAATCTGCTCATTAATATCGTTATAACTATCATCTTTATATAAACTTCCACCAAAATTATATGAAAATTTATCAGACCCACCACTTAAACCAACTCTATATTGTTGCGACCAACCTGGTTGAAAAATTGCTTCAGCAGTTCTATCATACCTCAAATAATCTGTAGTACCTTTAATGGCTCCCACACTACTTTCAAAGTATGCAGAACTTTTCCCGTCCTTACCTTTTTTCGTTATAATCTGAATAATACCATTTGCAGCATCTGCACCATACAATGTTGTTGCAGCACCACCCTTAATATATTCAATTCTTTCAATTGATTCCATTGGTATATCAGCCAATGCAGACACGTTTGCTCCACCAGTATCAATTCCTAATTGTGGATTTGAATTTAAATTATCTACACGAATACCATCTATAATAACAACCGGAGTTGCAGATGAAGCTGCCGAAATAGGACCACGAGTACGAATAATAGCTGCAGTACCTGGCTGACCAGAACTTAAACGTACTTGCGCACTTGGCGTAGTAGACTGCAACAATTGATCAATTTGAGTTGCAGGCAATTTATCAATATCCTCAGAATCTAGAACATCAACAGTAGTTGATAACTTTCTACGAGCAATACCAGACCCCTGACCAGTTACAATTACTTCTTCCAATGCTTCAGCATCTTCTTGTAACTGTACATCAATTGTATTGGACGCGCCAACACTCATCGTCACTGTTTTTTGACCTATATAAGAAAATCTTAAACTTTGGCCTTGATTAACGTTGATAGCAAAATTACCATCAAAATCCGTTTGAGTACCATTTGCAGTACCAACTACTAAAACGGACACTCCAGGTAGCGGCAAACCTCCTTGATCGGTTACAACACCTGTTACATTTTTTTCCTGTGCAAAGGAAAATGTCATGAAGAGCACCAATAAAGGTGTCAACATCCACGTCAACTTCTGTTTCATAAAATTTGTTTTTGAATTAGCTTGCGCCAAAAGTCCAAAAAATTGCTTAGTATTCAAAAGCTATCTTAACCCAAAAAGATTATATGTTAAAAAAACACTTATTATTATTTTTTCCTTCCTAAAACAAGAAATTTGTTGAAAATAATACGGTTATTTAACATTAAATTAATGTTGAAAAATCAATATTTTAAGTTAAAAAAATCATAATGCTTCTTAAATATTACAAAAACGCTAACGAAACAGGCACTGACGAGGCTGGAAGAGGTTGTTTAGCAGGACCTGTTACCGCTGCTGCCATCATTTTACCAGAATCTTTCGAAAACTCCATGTTAACAGATTCAAAGCTTTTATCTGAACATAAGAGAGAGCTTTTAGAACCCTTACTAAAAAATGAGAGTGTTTGTTTTGGTATAGCTCATATTCAACCATCTGTCATAGATGACATCAATATTTTAAACGCTTCTATTTTAGCCATGCATAATGCTATAGATTCCCTATCTCAAATACCTGAATATATAATTGTAGATGGCAACAGATTTAAGCCCTACAAAAATATATCCCACTCTTGCATAATTAAGGGTGACTCTAAGTATTTGAGTATTGCAGCAGCTTCCGTATTAGCGAAAACTGCACGTGATGCCTACATGCTTCAATTGCATGAAGAATACCCTATGTACAACTGGAAGAAGAACAAAGGCTACCCTACAAAAGAACATAGAGCTGCAATTAAAAAATACGGTCCTACAAAATATCACAGAATGAGTTTTAAGCTTTTACCAGACAACTAAACTTTATTTTACAAATAGTATAACTTTGCACAAACTTTTCTAATGAGGCCTACTCTACTATCTGTAGTAATTACATTCTTCTGCATATCCTGTACATCTAAAAAGCAATCTGAGAATTCTATCTTAGATTTAATTCCACGTAATGCCAGTATAGTTTTTAAAATAAATGATTTTGAAACGCTTAATGATGAGCTTTCGAGTAATGAGATTCTGAACGCACTAGAGTCACAAAAACCATTTATAGATGTAAAGAAAATTCTAACTCCGATTAACTATTTTACTGATCAGAAAAAAGGGCTATTAGCTTTATCAGCTGATAGCACTAGAATAGATTATACCTACATATCAAAAGATAGTTTAGTTATTACTATTGGCGATAGTATTTCGAATAAAAGTACTGAGACGCTTAAATATAATAATGTAGCCATCACCAAATACAAAATTGAAAAGGATACTTTTTATAGTACGTTTATTGAGAAGCATTGGGTTTTAAGTTCTTCTCAACCATTATTACAAAACCTTATTAATACTATTGAAAATCCAATAAAAAATGAGTCATTAGAACGCTTTTACGAAGTTTCGAACACTGACAAGGTTGTAAATATTTGGATAAATATAGAAAATGGAGAAATGCTATTTCAAAAACTACTTTCTGATGATCAGCATATTTCAAATTTCGGTAGTTTGATGTCTCTAGACTTATCCCTAAATGACAACGAAATCATATTGAACGGCGTAGCTGAATCAAGTGCAGAAAAAAAACTATTTCTTAATCTATTCAACGAAACAAAACCTATTCAAAACAAAACATGGAATTTAACACCTAGCGATGCCAACAATATGACATCATTTGGTTTGGATGATTTTAATAAATACACTTACAACAAAACACTTAAAAACTACCCCAATACTGTTTTAGATTCACTACTTAGTACCGTAGAAGAAATTGGAATCGCCGCGTATAACAACGAACACGTTTTGTTTTTGAGAACATACGGTATCGAAACACTACTTGATTATATTAACGAAGAAAAGATATCTGCCGAAGAATTTAGCAGTAACGAAATATGGGGATTAAAACCTAATCTTGAAATATTTGATCCGTTAACACCCTTAATTGGAGAACATTCTTTTGAATTTGCGAGTATAGTTGAGAATACTTTTCTCTTTTCTAAGTCTAAGAGCACGCTTGAATCTGTAATTACAAAAATAAAAACAGGTGATACTTTTGACAAGACCACCTTATTTAAAAATGCGGAAAACAAACTTACCTCTTCATCAAGTGTAGTGTCTATCTCTAATTTAAAAGGTTTTGTTTCCAGAATGAATGAATTAGCTTCCAGAACTTTAGGTAACTCATTCTCCAATAGCAAATTAGATGATTATATTTTTGCCTCTCAAATAATCGCAGATGCGGGATTCTTTCACACCAATTTCTTAATAAAGAAAATCATAAAAGAAGAGGAATCAAATTCTGTATCTTCTGCTTTTGAAGTAAAATTCGATACTGATCTGGCAACCTTACCACAATTTGTAACGAACCATAGCAATAGAAGAAAAGAGATTATAGTACAAGATCAAGAAAATATACTCTATTTGATTTCTAATAGTGGAAAAATTCTTTGGAAAAAACAACTTAATGGAACTATACAAGGCAAAGTTCATCAGGTTGATTTGTTCAAAAACGGAAAATTGCAATTGGCATTTACTACGAACAACGAGTTCTTGATTTTAGATAGAAATGGAAAAGAGGTTCAACAGTTTACCAAAAAGTATACTGGTGGCAACTTGAACCCTTTAGCCGTATTTGATTACGAGGGTCGTAAAAATTATCGCTTTGTTGTTACTCAAGATAAAAACGTATTTATGTATAACGGTGAAGGAGACATTGTTAAAGGTTTTACCTATAATACTGCCGAAGCACCTATAGCAGCAGCACCTCAACACTTTAGAATCGGTAAAAAAGATTACATCGTATTTAAATTAGAGAACGGTCAATTAAAAATAACTAATAGGGTAGGTAAAACTAGAATCAACGTAAAAGACAAGTTCTCATTTTCTGACAATGACATTAAGTTGTATCAGAACAAGTTCACATTTACGTCTGTCGACGGTATACTGTATCAAATAGATGCTAATGGAAAAATCTCATCAAGTAATCTAAACCTTGCTAAAGACCATGGTATGGATGCTACTTCAAGAACTTTAGCTATCATGAACGACAATACTTTACAGATTCGTAACAAGAAGGTGGAGCTTGAATTAGGTGTTTACTCAAAGCCAACTATTTTTTACCTTAACGATAAAATTTACGTTTCAGTTACCGATATACAAAATCAGAAAATATATCTCTTTGATAGTCAGTCGGAATCAATTCCAAATTTCCCCATTTTTGGCAGCTCAGCAATTGATATGGAAGATATAAATGCAAATAAAAAACCAGAGTTTGTATTTAAAGACCAAGAAAACAGCATTACGGTTTTTAAAATACAATGATACACCTGAAAGTAAAATTCACAAGCATTTAAATACCGAATACACATATCATACAAAATAGTGAATTGATTTTTATATATTTAAGTAGTTATTAATCAAAACCTTAACTGTATCAAAAATGAAAATTAAATTACTTAACTCATTATTTTTTTTAATCGGAATCGCATTCGTTACCGCTCAAGACAATTGTAGTACGTTCTACACTATGAACGAAGGTGTGTCTATGGAATACACCAATTACAATAAAAAGGGAAAAGTTGAAGGTGTTAGCAACTACAAAGTTATCGAGGCAAACCATACTGGTAATACTACTACCGCCACTATGTCCATAAACTTAAAAGACAACAAAGGCAAAGATATTTATAGCACTAGCTACAACTTAGCTTGTAGCGGCAATGCGGTTACTTTAGATTACGAATCTTTATTACCTACCGAAATGATGGAGCAATATGGCGATATGGATATTGAAATCTCTGGCAATGACATTGAAATACCCAATGAACTTACCGTAGGACAAAATCTCAAAGATGCTAATGTTGCCATGAAAATTAGCATGAGCGGTATTAATATGAATATGACCGTTGACATGACCAATAGAAAGGTTGAAAAGAAAGAAAGTGTAACTACCACTGCTGGCACATATGATTGTTTTGTTCTATATAGCGAAAATCGTTCTAAAATGATGATGGCTAACCAAGTGTATCCATCTAGAGTTTGGCTTGCAGAAGGCATAGGCATGGTTAAACAAGAAACCTATAAGAAAAACGGAGACGTAATGAGTAGCACACTGCTTACGGCACATAGCAAATAATAACTTAACCAGACACCAACTTTGAACCGAGGCTTACACCTCGGTTTTTTTATACCCGTATGTTAACCTTTATTCTCAAGCTTCATTAAAATAAAATAACCTTAAAAATTTTAATAATGAAGACTACATCAAATTTTATCAAATGCGCAGTTTTAATATTCGCCATTTCATTTACATCATGCTCTAAGGATGGAGATATTGGTCCTATTGGTCCACAAGGCGAACAGGGAATACAGGGCGAAGATGGTGAACAAGGACCCGCTGGTGAAGATGGAGAAGCACTAGGCGTACCAGGTCCGCAAGGAGAACAAGGAGAAACTGGAGCAACCGGACCTGCTGGAGAAGACGGAACTAATGGAACTAACGGTACTGACGGTACAAATGGAACCAACGGTGAAGACGGAGAAGATGGCAATGCTAATGTTGTAGCGTCAAGTTGGTTAGTTGCAGACTTTCCTGACAACTATTCTTACTCTGCTGCAACCGTCACTATAAGTGATTCTAGAATTACACAAGATGTATTAAATAATTATACTGTTCTAGGGTATTTTTCATTTTCTGATACTTTTTCCGAGGTCTATGCTATACCATTTACAGAGCCTTTATTCAGGTCTTTTACCATGGAACAAAAAATGTCTCTTGGCGAATATAAAATTACTGAAATGGGCAACCCAGATACAGTAGGTACTATTGACCCTACCGATGGTTTTGTTCGCTATTTATTAATAGCCCCTGCTTACCTTTCACTTAAATCAGGAGAAAATAACCGGTATACTATAAGCGGAATGAAAGAGAACGGCGTAAATCTATCTAATTACCATGAAGTTATGGATTACCTAGGGCTGGAGTAACACACCCCTATTTTAATAAAAAGAAAAAACCGAGGCATATACCTCGGTTTTTTTATGCCCGTATGTTAACCTTTACTCTAAAGCTTCATTAAAGGGAAATAATCCTAAAATATTAATAATGAAGACTACAACAAATTTTATCAAATGCGCAATTATAATATTCGCTATCACACTTACCTCATGCTCAAAAGATGGCGACATTGGACCTATTGGTCCACAAGGCGAACAGGGTGAAACCGGTGCAACCGGACCTGCTGGCGAAGACGGAACTAATGGTACTAACGGTCCAAATGGTACCGATGGAACGAACGGAGAAGATGGAGAAGATGGAGAAGATGGAGAAGATGGCAATGCTAATGTAGCCACTTACACCTACGATATTTCTTCAGAATCTGGAGCTACTATACCAGTTACCGCAACTGCTTTATCGCAAGAGGTAATAGACAACGATTTAATTCTTGGGTATCTCTCAAAAGATAGCAGCGTCTACACACCTATTCCCGCACCCATTTATGCTTTCGAACTTGGTGACAATAGCGATATTGCCGTGGAAATAAGTTTGAACAGATATTGGATGTTCTTTTATGAAGTGGGCACAGAGAACTTAAAATCAGTAACTGCAGGTCAATTAAACGAATTAAAATTAATTATTGTAGAATCTAATAGTACAACTTCCGGTAAATCTAGTAAAGAAAACACATTAGCCAACTTAAAGTATGCAGGTATTGACACCAGTGACTATTATGCAGTTATGGACTATTATGGATTAGAATACTAATCTGATTTTAAAGCATAAAAACCCGAGGCTTACACCTCGGGTTTTTTATTTATCTCAGCCTCAAAAAGCACTTGAAAATGTTTAAGCAATTTCTGTTTCACCTCATCCATATCCACCTCCTTTTTACCTAATTCTACATTTAAAGAAGTAACGGCCTTACCTTTTATACCGCATGGGATCATCAAATCAAAATAACCTAAATCGGCATTTACGTTTAATGCAAAGCCATGCATGGTCACCCAACGTGATGCTCTTACACCCATCGCACATATTTTTCGTGCAAACGGAGTACCAACATCTAACCAAACTCCGGTTTCGCCTGGAGATCGCTCAGATTTTATTCCGTATTCTGCCAAGGTCAAGATGACCATTTCTTCTAAAAAACGAAGGTATTTATGAATATCGGTAAAGAAGTTATCTAAGTCTAAAATAGGGTAACCTACTATTTGACCGGGACCATGGTAGGTTATATCTCCTCCCCTATTTATTTTATAAAAAGTAGCTTCTTTAGCTACCAAGACTTTTTCATCTACTAATAGATTAGAAATATCTCCACTTTTACCAAGTGTATACACATGTGGGTGTTCAACAAACAGAAAATGATTAGGAGTCTCTAAACTCAAATCTTCTCTTCTATTTCTAATTTTAAGGTCTAAGGTGTTTTTAAATAATTGCTCTTGGTAGTCCCAAGTCTCTTTATAATCCTTAAGCCCTAAATCTTGTACATGCACCTTCTTATTCATCTTACAAAGATATGAAAAGGAATATCCTATTTTTCTAACTCTACTTCGATGACCATAGATTCTGGATCTTTCATCATCTGTAAAAAATTCACTTCATGCACCATGGTTTTTCCATCCATAGAAAAAGTTGCTTCTTCAATATTGGTAGACTTTACACGTCTTGGAAAATGATACTTAAAAGTGTAGGTAGAACTAGACAGAAACATTTCTGCACTAGCCAAACTATCTAAACTTTTTTCAAATAATTCTTGATTTAGAATTACCGTCTCTCTTTTAAATGTGTTCTTATCAAAACTGTAATTCACAGTTGTTGTTTCTTCTGTTGCACCAGCTGGCATTGATTTACCGCCTGCAACAGGACCTATAGCACTAGCATTTTGAAAAGCATTAAATGCATCATTAACCTCAGACACTTTTTTGAAGTCTGTAAACATATTAAAATTCATGACTCCGCCTTCAGGATCAACTATCATACGTAAACTAAAAGGCTCTAATCTTTTTAGCTTAGCTTGCTCTTCTGGCGATAACTGCGCTATACTATCCTTTTTTTCTCTTAATAAGTCTTTAAAGACTAAAGTAGAATCTATTGCTTTATCCAATTCTGTAGAATCAGTTTCTGGTATCATTTGCATCATTTCATTACCGTCGAAAAGAATGCTCATTTTACCTGACCCGTCTTCATTGAAATAAATTTCTTCAGTAAAATTACAGGCAGCGAAAAGTACTGTTATAATAACAACAGATAGAATTTTAAAAAGTCTCATGTATTTTGGTTCTAGTTAGGATTATTCAATATAACTAATGCAGCGATTACCCCTGGCACCCAACCGCAAAAAGTCAAAAGTAGAACAATTACAAAAGAACCACAACCTTTGCCTAAAACTGCTAAAGGAGGAAAAAAGATGGCGAGCAATACTCGAATTAAACTCATTTGATTATTATTTTGATTGATTGATGTACCTTATAGGTCGCAATTGCAAACGCTTTGTTACAAGATCTATTAATTTTATTATCCTTAACCCAATCAATGTTCAGAACAGTATTTTTAATCCTTATTTTTTTCTCCTGTTTCAAAGGTTTATCTCAATATAGTTTCGACGGTCAAATTGCCGATGAACAAAGCGGAAAGACCATTTACCTATCTATCATTGAAGATTATAGGAAGTTTGGTAGGATTTCGATGGAACAGATTCTTAAAAAAACTACTACCGATTCGTTAGGTTATTTTAGTTTCAGAGGCAATAATCTTAACGATGATAATAGAATTTATAGAATTCATTTAGATGATTGTTCTGACACGTCTTCGAATTCTGAACACTTTTTTGGCAGTTGTGAGTTCAGCAAAAGCATACTTTTTATTGCCAATAATAATGACACTATTACTTTCCCTACTTCTTTTGCAAACGAAGCTCTCTGTGAAATTACCTCAACAAACAGGAAATCATCTACCTTTTTAGATATAGCTGTTTTAAAAGAGGAAATGGCTTTCGATTTTAATGACTTTAGAAGTGATGCCAATAGAAAGCTGAATTCTAAAAAGTGGTTCTCGACCTTGCAGGATTTCGGAGAAAATCTAGATGAGCCTTTAGCCGAACTCTATATTTTCAACTTTTTGTCAGATAAAAGAAATGATACCTACAGCTATTACCTAAAAGATATTCGCAAAACCAATTATTATAATGAACTTGGCGAGCGATTACTCTTGAAATATCCAGACGCGGCATTTACTGATTTGTATTTAAACGAAATAGCCATAGACCAACAATTAACAAATGGTAATTCACCAAAATCTAATTACTGGAAATGGTTACTTCTTGCCCTACTTCTACTCTCTATATCGCTGAACGTATACTTTGTTTTCAACCAGAGAAGTACATCAAGAAACTTGCAAAACGATTCTCTTGCGAAGCTCACCGAGCAAGAACATAACATTGTTCAACAAATTCTTGAAAACAAAACCAATAAGGAGATTGCAGCTGCCATGTTTATCAGTGTAAGTACTGTAAAGACCCATATTAACAATGTTTACAAGAAATTAGAGGTGTCGTCGAGAGACGAAATAAAGCAACGTTTTCAATAATTTTTTAAATTTCCACCTAGGGTCTAGTACCTATTTCCACCCCACTAAATCAATTTTACTCTAGTAATTTCTAGAATTTTCAGGTCTAATATAAAAACTGCAAATCATGAAATTATCATTTTTAATGACCACTCTTCTTTTAAGTTTCTTCTTAACTACCTTCTCTCAAAATACAAACCACGAGGTTGTTATTGATAATCAACAACCTTTTTTATTGGGAGAAATAACTGTTGGCGGACTCTCAACTAACTCCTACAAAACATGGTTTGAACCTAGTTATGAAAATTACGAGACCAATCAAAGTCAAATTGATTTATTTAAAGAAAAATTAAACTCTTACAAAATTCTAATCTTCATGGGTACCTGGTGTGGTGATAGTAAACGAGAAGTACCTAGATTTCTTAAAATTCTAGAGTCTGCGGAATTCCCTCTGGAGAATTTAAAAATAGTTGCGCTAGACAAACGAAAAGAATCTTACAAGAAAAGTCCACAAGGTGAAGAGTGGGGATTGAACATCCGCAGGGTTCCCACATTTATTTTTTACAAGAACGGAAAAGAGGTGAATAGAATTATTGAAACGCCTGTTACCTCGTTAGAAGACGATATCTTAAAAATTATTTCAGAACAAGAATACATACCCAATTACACATCATCATTACATTTCGACTGATGATTAAAATTAAATGTCAAAACAAAAGGAATTACTTTCCTCGATATCACCGATATCACAAGAAAAGGTTTGGATGAAACAGAATTGGTTGCTAATGACAGATTACATCCTTTAAGGCTTGCTTATGAAAAATTTGTAGAAAGACTCTATCCTTTAGTGTCTACAAGATTGAAAGATTAATACATATCGATTATATTTGCCAGCTAAATAAACGACGGCATGCAATTATCGGAGCAAGAGCTTATCAGAAGAGAAAAATTAGAGAAATTAAGAGCACTAGGTATTAATCCTTATCCAGCGGCTTTATATCCTGTAGATGCTACATCTGCAAGTATCAAATCTAATTATGTGGAAGGCAAACAAGTTATTGTTGCTGGTAGATTGATGTCTCGTCGTATTCAGGGGAAAGCATCTTTTGCTGAACTTCAAGATAGTACCGGTCGTATTCAGGTATATTTCAACAGAGATGAAATTTGTACTGGTGAAGACAAAACCTTGTACAACGATGTTTACAAGAAATTACTTGACATTGGTGACATCATCGGTATTGAAGGTGATCTTTTTACCACTCAGGTAGGTGAAAAAACGATTATGGTAAAGAAATTTACCATGCTTAGTAAATCGTTAAGACCTTTGCCTCTACCTAAAAAGGATGCCGAGGGTAAAATATATGATGAATTCAATGACCCTGAGCTGCGTTACCGCCAACGTTATGTTGATTTGGTGGTAAACCCAAAAGTGAAAGAAACCTTCATTAAAAGAACTAAAATAACCACTAGTATTCGTGAATTTTACAATGCAGCTGGGTATTTAGAGGTAGAGACTCCAATTTTACAACCTATACCTGGTGGGGCAACTGCACGTCCGTTTTTAACGCATCATAATGCATTAAATATTCCCTTATACTTAAGAATCGCAAACGAACTTTATCTTAAACGATTAATAGTTGGTGGTTTTGATGGTGTCTATGAATTCTCTAAGGATTTTAGAAACGAAGGAATGGACCGTACCCATAACCCAGAATTCACCGTAATGGAATTGTATGTTGCATACAAAGATTACAACTGGATGATGGATACCACCGAGAAACTATTGGAGAAAATTGCGATGGATTCTAACGGTGCCACTAAAATTACTGTAGGTGAACATGAAATTGAATTTAAAGCTCCGTATGCACGTGTGCCTATTTTAGAAGCGATAAAGATACACACTGGTTATGATGTTGCAGGTATGCCTGAAGATGAACTCCGTGAAACTGCCAAGAAATTAGGACTTGAAGTGGACGAAACTATGGGTATCGGTAAATTAATCGATGAAATATTCGGTGAAAAATGTGAGCACTTCTACGTGCAACCAACATTTATTACTGACTACCCAAAAGAAATGAGTCCGCTTACGAAAGAACACAGAGACAACCCTGCATTGACAGAGCGTTTTGAGCTTATGGTAAATGGTAAAGAGCTGGCAAATGCTTATTCTGAGCTTAATGACCCTATTGATCAAAGAGAGCGTTTTGAAGATCAATTAAAGCTTTCTGAAAAAGGAGATGATGAGGCAATGTTCATTGATCAAGATTTTCTTAGAGCTCTTGAATATGGTATGCCCCCAACTTCTGGTATTGGTATTGGCATTGATCGTTTGGTGATGTTAATGACTAACAATGCATCAATACAAGAAGTATTGTTCTTCCCTCAAATGAGGCCAGAAAAGAAGCCTTTACAACTGTCTGAAAATGAAAAAGTGATTTTCGATATTCTTAAGGCAGAAAAGAAGATGGAGCTTGACGCCCTTAAAACTAAATCTGACTTAAGTAACAAAGCTTGGGATAAAGGCATTAAAGGGATTACGAAGCAACAATTGGCTAAAATCTACAAAGAAGACGATGTTCTTTTGGTGGAAATTATAAAATAGTCATTTCAAGGAACGTTAAAAAATAGTAGCTTAGAAGCTGGCAAAACCAACCAGCATGAATCTAAGTAGCAAAATAGGTCTATTTACAGGTCCTATCATATTTTTCATTATCCTTTTTTTACCCAATGTACTTATCTCTGAAAATGCAGATGCTGTAATTGCTGTTGCGCTCTGGATGGTAATTTGGTGGGTTACCGAAGCGGTTTCTATTTCTGTAACCGCATTGCTGCCCTTGTTACTATTTCCTATTTTAAAAGTGATGCCCATTGGTGATGTTGGAGCTAATTATGGTAGCCCCATAGTTTTTCTATTCTTTGGTGGTTTTGTCATGGCATTAGCGTTAGAAAAAGTTAATCTTCATAAACGTATTGCCTTAAACATCATTAGACTTACGGGTACGACAGCGAATAAAGTAGTTCTCGGCTTTATGATTGCTACAGCTGTTTTAAGTATGTGGATCAGTAATACGGCGAGTACCGTAGTAATGTTACCCATTGCCATGTCGGTTATCAATTTACTGATCGAAGATGAAGACGGATTTACAAAGCGAGATCGAAACTTTGCTTTAAGTGTAATGTTAGGTATCGCCTTTGCTGCCAACGCCGGTGGTATTGCAACTGTTATTGGCACTCCCCCAAATTCAGTTCTCATTGGCTTATTAGAAAATGAATACAATATTGAAATTTCATTTCTAAAATGGATGGTTATAGGACTTCCGTTTTCCCTGATAATGATTAGTATTTGTTATTTTGTTCTAATAAAAGTGTTTTTTCCTACTCAGGGTTTAAAATTTAAAGCTTCAAAAACCATTATTCATGAAGAGCTAGATAAATTAGGTCCTACTTCTGGGAAAGAAAAAATGGTGCTTATCATATTCGGAGTTACCATCTTCTTGTGGGTAATTAGAACTTTGATCAATTCGATATTCCCGAGTTTGGGATTATCAGATACACTTATCAGTATGTTTGCGGCAATCACCCTATTCGCACTTCCATATAATCTTAAAAGAGGAGATTTCATTCTGCAATGGAAAGATACACAAAAACTAGCCTGGGGAATTCTTATTCTATTTGGTGGCGGACTCTCATTAGCCAAAGGCATGTCGGTTTCTGGTATTGTCGATTTAGTAGCTGAAGTTATTGGGCAAAGCGACCTTAGTATTCTACTAACCGCATCATTATTGATTTTGTTAATGTTGTTTATGACAGAGCTGATGAGTAACGTAGCCCTTGTTGCCGTACTTGCTCCTGTAGTGGCAGGTATCGCTATTGGTCTAGGCTTACCTATTACTTATTTATTGATACCAATAACTATTGCCAGCAGTTGTGCTTTTATGCTACCTATGGCAACACCACCAAATGCTATCGTATTTGCCAGTGGCTATATTAAGGTTCATGAAATGGCACGGGCAGGTGTCATCTTAAATCTAATTGCAGTGCTACTATTAATAGGATTATTCCATTTTATTCTTCCCCTTTTATTTTAAAATTGCCCAAAAAAAAATAAAGCCCTTGCAGATGCAAAGGCTTTATAATCGACTAATTCAGAAATGAAAAAATGTTTATTCCTACTTAATAGACGCCTTTCATTCAGCATTGTTACAAATAGGCTTAAGAAATTATTAACTATTTGTTCCAGATATTATTTCAATCTTTGAAAGATTACCAAACTAACTCACAAATGAAAAGAAAATTACTAGTAAAATTATTGCTGTTTGTATGTATTTTCGGCTACCAAAATGCCGAAGCTCAAATTTTTAAAAAGAAGAAAAAAAATACTGAGCAAGAATCTAAAAAACCTTCAAAAGATAAAATTCAACCTTACAATAAGGTAATCACTAAAGATGCCGTAAGTGATGCGGGACTTTTTACTACCCACGTAGTTGACGAGAATCACTTTTTTGAAATTCCAGATTCACTATTCAACAAAGAAATGTTGATGGTAAGCCGTATCTCTAAAACTGCCTCAGGTATCGGTTTTGGTGGCGGAAAAATTAACACACAGGTTTTACGATGGGAAAAAAAAGACAAGAAGGTATTACTTCGTGTAGTTTCTCATGATGTGGTTGCTGCAGATTCTCTTCCTGTTCATGAAGCTGTTCTAAACTCCAATTTTGAGCCAGTTTTATACTCGTTTGATATTAAAGCTGTTCAAAAAGATTCTCTAAACTCAACCACAGTTATAGAGGTCAATGATATTTTTATAAAGGATACCAAAGCTTTTGGTATGCCAGATAGATTTAGAAAAAGATATAAAGTATCTCGTTTAGATGAAGGCAGAGGTTATATTGAATCAATCAAGAGTTACCCTTTAAATGTAGAGGTACGCCACATTAAAACATATTTGGCAAGTGCCGCACCTAGTAACCAGAGTTTAGGTTCTATTTCTGTAGAAATCAATAATTCTATGGTATTGTTACCTGAAGAACAGATGAAGCGACGTTATTTTGATGAACGTGTTGGCTGGTTTGCTCGCGGTCAGGTAGATTATGGCTTAGAAGCTCAAGAGAGCAAGACCATCAAATTTTTGGACAGATGGCGTTTAGAGGTAAAAGATGAAGATGTCGAAAAATTCAAGAACGGCGAATTGGTAGAGCCTAAAAAACAAATCATTTATTATGTAGATAGAGCTACACCTAAAAAATGGGTACCGTTTATTAAACAAGGTATAGAAGATTGGCAAGTTGCTTTTGAAGCTGCAGGTTTTAAAAATGCAATTATCGCCAAAGAAGCTCCGACTGAAGAAGAAAATCCAGAATGGTCTCCTGAAGATGTTCGTTATTCTGTGGTGCGTTATTTAGCTTCACCAATACCAAATGCTAACGGTCCACATGTTAGTGATCCACGTAGTGGCGAAATATTAGAGTCAGATATCAATTGGTACCATAATGTAATGACACTTTTGAGAAATTGGTACTTTGTACAAACAGCAGCCATTAATCCTGCAGCTAGAGGCGTTTCTTTCGATGATGACGTAATGGGTAGATTAATTCGTTTTGTATCTTCTCACGAAGTTGGACACACGTTAGGGCTACCACATAACATGGGTAGTAGCGTTGCTTATCCTGTAGATTCTCTTCGTTCTAAATCATTTACGAAAAAATATGGCACCGCTCCATCAATAATGGATTATGCGCGTTTTAACTATATCGCACAACCTGGTGATGAAGGCGTGGCTCTAATGCCAGATATTGGTGTATATGACAAGTATGCTATTCAATGGGGATACAAGCCTATACCCAACACAACTGCAGAAGAAGAAAAATCTATTTTAGATAAATGGATTATGGCACATGCAGGTGATCCTTTATATCGCTTTGGTCACCAACAGGTAGGTGACATTGTTGATCCAAGTTCACAAACTGAAGATTTAGGTGATGATGCCATGAAAGCTGGTGAATACGGTATTGCCAACCTTAAAAGGATTGTTCCGAAATTAATTGAGTGGACAGCCGAAGACGGTAAGACTTATGAAGACCTAGATAAGTTATACGGACAAGTATTCTCTCAATTCAACAGATACATGGGTCACGTCTCAAATAACATTGGTGGAGTTTACGAAAACCATAAGACATATGATCAAGATGGTGCTGTTTACACAGCTGTACCAAAAGCAAAACAACAAAGAGCAATGGTTTTTCTTCACGAACAGCTTTTTGAAACCCCAATGTGGATGCTGGATCAAGATATTTTAGAACGCACAGAGTACTCCGGCTTCTTAGAGCAAATGCGCTCAATGCAAGTACGTACATTAAACAATGTATTAAGCTTAGGTAAAATGGCGAGGTTAATTGAAAATGAGACCATAGATAAGTCTGAAGCATATTCTCTTGCTCAAATGATGAGCGAATTAAGAAAAGGAATTTGGTCTGAAGCTAAAAACGGTAAAGCCATAGATACCTACAGAAGAAACTTACAAAAAGCGCATATAGATCGTTTAGAATATTTATTGACAGCAGACAATCAAGCGAAAGCTTCTGATTTCGGTGGCTACAGAAAATCAACAGTTGTCAACACTAGCCAATCTGACATTAGAACTATTGCAAGAGCAGAACTGAACATTTTAAAGCGCGATATTAGAAATGCAAGCAATAGAACCTCTGATATGATGACAAAATATCATTACGACGATGTTTCTGAGCGTATTAACGTCATTTTAGACCCTAAGTAAGAACACGTTTTATGATCGATTAAATGCACTTGTCGATGAACAACCAATATCATCGATGAATGAAATGTATTAACCACATTTTAAATATTCTAGACATCAAAAAAAGCCCATTACACAACAATGGGCTTTTTCATGCGTTATTGTTTTTTAGATTAGCAATGAATTTAAACCCCCAAATCATGACAAGTAAATTAAAAAGCCTTATTTATCTAGCTTGTTTCATCTGCGCTTCTGTTGTTTATCATCAAAGCACAAGTGAAAATGCACAAAAAGAAATTGTAACTTATACTTACGATCAAGAAGCTGACATTGTAATTAATCCTTACAAAACTATGGAGGGAAGAACACCGTCAAATTAAAAATTTACAAAATTTACCTACTTAAAAGCGCGGCTACCTACAGCCGCGCTTTTTTATTTTAAGCACTTTACCTAGCCGTTAAACTTTTACTAAAATGAGGTTTAACTTTAAACCAATTTGAATTATTCATGTCAAAGAACCAAATAATTAAAATAATAAACATGAAAAAAATACTAATGGCCATTTTAGTAATGGCAACAATATCGGTAACAGCGCAAGATCATAACATGAAAGGAAAAAGAGGCAACATGAAGGATTTGTCTCCTGAACAAGCAGCTACTCTGCAAACAAAAAAAATGACCTTGGCATTAGATTTAAACGAATCGCAACAGTCAAAAATCAAAACTATTCTTACCGAAGATGCTACTGCTAGAAAAGCAAAAATGGAAGAGCGAAAAGCTAATAAAGAAGATGGTAAAAAAGTTTTGACTGCAGATGAAAAATACGCTATGCAAAATGAGCGATTAGATCATCAAATTGCACGTAAAGAGCAAATGAAATCTATTCTTAATACGGATCAATATGAGAAGTGGGTAAAGATGGATGGCAGAAAAAAAATGCGTGGCAAAGGAAAAAATCGTGGTGACAAAAAAGAAAAATACTCTTCTAAACAATAGATATTTAATTCAATAGATTAAAAAAAGACTTGCTTTTAGCAGGTCTTTTTTGCATTTAATCGATTTACCATTTTCACATTAACCCCACTAAAATACAGTATTAAGCACATAAATGATTCATTCATGGATGAATTTGAATACTTAACTAATAAATTTTATGATAGCGCGATTAGTAAGGTACTTAGTTTGTTCAAATTAGAGACTAGTTTAAGTTTTAACCATTGGTCTCTCTATTGAATTTCAAGACACCAAACCATGATAGCAAAAAAAATAGGTTATTTATCACTTCTTATAGCCTTTAGTTTATTGACCAGTTGTCAACAAGAACTATACAAGTCTAACAATAAATTTAATATCCCTGAAAAAAGTACCGAAGAACCTCTTGTTCAGTTTTTGATAGAGCCAACAAATTATAGCGCTATTCTTGAAACCGAGAATTTGGCAAAGGCTTTTGACTATTCTAAAATTGCCCATAAAACTTTATGGGTAAACCAATTTAACGAAAAACTTAATATTGCACCCACTACTAGGGTTGTAACAGTACACGAAACTGCTGGACTAAGCACTATTACCATAGACAGTCTTTTAAAGTTTGTTTCAAAAGGAGGAACTTTATTCGTTACCAAAGCTGCCAAAGATGAACGTATGTCGTACTTTTTTGGAATGACACCTGATGCCGACTGGAGCACGAACAGAGAGGCTTCTGGTCTATTCTTTAATAAAGCTCTTTTTCCTGGTATGCAAGGGCGTGGTTTTGATAACAAAACGGTTCATCTTGGCTTTGACAGCTCAAATTTTTCTAGTAACATCAATGTTTTAGTCGCCGCACATAACAACCAAGATTATCCGGTGTTAATTGAAAATAGAATTGGTAACGGAAAAGTGATTCTGTACAACTCATCTCAAATTCTTAAAAAAGAAATGAGAGGTCTACTATTTTCCGCAAGTTTATTAGGTCTAGAAGGTATTCCTTACCCTATTTCAAATATTGGGACATTATTTCTTGACGATTTTCCTTCGTCCATGTATAATGATAATGGAAAAGCAATCAACGTACAACAAGGTATCAGCAAATCTGAGATGTTAAAGGCTGACTGGTGGCCAAAAATGAAAGCACTTGCACAAGAAGAAGATATTAAATACTCTGCTTACGTAACTTTTAATGCCAACGAAAAAAATAACGGCGACCCCACTTTTAAAAGTTGGGACCAAACAGGTTTGCTAGACGGTAAAAATCAAAGTGGTACTAATAAGTGGCTTACAAATGAATTTACCAATAGAGGTCATGAACTTGGTTTTCGTGGTTATAACGACCTTCCCCTATCTAAAAAATTATGGAAAGACACGGACCTCATTTTAGACAATACCAAAGCATCAAGAGAAAAATGGGAAAATGATGTATCAAAAACACTACCTAGCTCATACGTTGCTCCAGATAATCAAATAGATAGTCTAGGTCTTATAGCACTAAAGAAAGGGTTTCCTAGCTTAAACTTTCTACATACTTCTTTTTTAGGAGATGTATATGAAGGTGGAAATAGAGAATTCGACCCAGACCCATTAAATAACAGATTTTTTGATTACCCTCGTTTAAGTAGCGGCTATACCATTTCACAAAAAGAACGATGGGCAGTAGAATCTACATACTTATATACCGGTATTTGGTCTCATGTATTAAATACTAATGATATTTTAAAGATAGGCAGCACTTCAAATGCTATTGGTGAATTAAAAAAGCACATTGTTGATTACAAAAAAAGACACCCTTACATGAAGTTTTTAACTGCCAAACAATCTACAGAAGCAGCAATGGACTGGCGTTACCAAAGTATTCGCCATTTAAGCTACGAAGGTCAATATGAAGTTTCTAGTTCTTTAAATACCGATGAAAAAAAGGACTCTTATTGGCTAATGTATGTTGAAGAAAACAACAATGTAAAAGTGCATGAATCACTTTCTCTTGATCAAGCAGAATTTTCTTCAGTTCCTTTATTGAACGGTTTTCTTTATAGTATTAAAACCAAAACGCCGAATTTAAGCGTTCCAGATATTCGACCAGAAATAAGAACTCTTATAGGTAATACCTCAACTTTAATTACTAATACAAAAAGCGATTATAAATCTTATAATAAAAGTAAGCAAACCATGGTTCCGTTGAAACAAAAAATCGATAGATTGATTGTTGAGGAAAAAACAGAAGAGGCAACAAATTTAATGGAGAAGTTATTTAAGGATAACAAATTCATTAACTCTCAACAGATCGTTACCTATGCCAAAGGCATGGAGTCACAAGGTAAAACCGACCAGCTTTGGTCTCAGTTAAATGGATTGTATTTAAAAAATCCTTCTGGCTCATATGCTGATTTTTCTAGAGATATAAGCACTGTAAGCAATTACCCCTCACCTGCCGTTAAAAAAATGTGGATGGAGAGACAAATGGAATGGGGACAAAATGATGTCACTATTTTAAAAGAATACTTCAACAATTTTAATACTGACGATAACACTGAAATTATTGAACAGGTTTTAGAAGTTCTTTACACAATAGAGCCAACGGAAGAGAACAAGTTGACGTATTACGAATTTCTAGTAAATTCTAATAATGAAAATCTTCTATCAAAACTAGATAACATTGAACCTTGTAGTATTTCTAACAGAGATTTAGCCACTTCTATTAGTCAAGTATATGCTGACAAATTAAATTTTGAAAGAGCAGAGCAATGGCAAAAATGCGGTAACATTTCTCCAGAAATCGTTAAGGAATGGAAGGAAAAAACTAGAACTATAGAAAGTAAGAAGTTTACAGATTTTGAATATTATGTAAGATACTTGTTGGTTAATGACCCAGACAAAGCGGTTACAGAATTAAGAGATATTGAAACATGTAGACCTGACCTAATAAGATTATCTAAAAACATAGCATTTCTATTTGCCGATTATACCCAATACCAAAAAGCTTTGGATTGGAGCACTTGTACAAATACTGTACCTGTAGCTAAATTGCTAGACTGGAACTTAGAATTTGCAAATGGTAGATACTTAAAGAAAGTATATGCTAACCATATAGAGAAAAATCCTAGAGATTACAACACCATGAACCACATGGCAAAAATCTTATTATTAAAAGGTGATGTAAATAAGGCCGGTGAAATTGCAGTAAACATACCACCAGCCAAAATTGATTCCGATTTTAAAATTGCATTTAACAATGAAGTAAAAGCAACACCTGAAGAAAAGCAATCCCTGTACATAAGCAAGTTCAAAATGCTAATGGATGATGCCATCGTAAAAAAATCAGAAATTGAATCACGAAAAAAGAAAGGACATTCCATTGGGCTTACCTCAACGGCTATAGCAGATGAGTTTAACCCTACACTTTTCAATAATGCATTTCACTTTGGTTTTTATAATAAGAATTTAGATTTTCACCAATTCTCTATTGTTCAAGGTACGGCATATACCATTTTAAAAGATACAATTGTACCTAATGATATTGGTAGAGATTTATTAGGTATAGAATATGTCTATAAAAAAGAATCTGACCAAAAAAGCCCGTTTTATGTAGGCGCAAGAGTTGAGATGGACAACTTTAATAAAGTATTCTTCCATTTTAAATCTGGTATAGATTTTATCGGTGACACCAGCAAATCTTCTTTAGCACTAAAAGCACACCCGGTTACAACTGGTCCTGGTTATGATTTAAATATTTACGATATACAGGTAAAAGCTACACAAGAGTTTGAATACTCATCTAATTTAAACCATGAGTTTTATATAAAAGCCGATTATTATACCGATAGTCAATATTATGCCATTGGTGGTACGCGAGTAGAATATAACCTATTGAATTTAGATAAATTCAAACTAGGACCGTTAGTTGAAGGTGCTTACGGTGTTGGCTCTGAAGATAGAAGAAACGGATTTCCATATTGGTTGACCGAAGACAGACTTTTTGCCGGTGGTGGACTGCTATTTCAAATTGGGAATGATGATTCTGATTTTAACCTGAAGAGCGATTTCTCTCTTTTTGCAGAACAAGATGAAGATAGCTTTCAACGCTATGAAGGTGAACTATCATATAGAATTAAGAATTTCACCACCATTAATTTAAACTACTCTTACTTTACAATTGACAAGTTTTTCTCGAATGCTGTTCAACTAGGTATTCAGTATAATTTTAAATAGTATTATAACTAACTCAAACAAAAAGAGCCCTCATTTGAGGGCTCTTTTATATATTTAATATTAGTAAACTTATACTATAAATCTATTTCTTTCAACGCATTTATAGTAGCATCTAAATCTTCATAACCTAAAGCATCATTTAAAAAATAACTTTCAAAAGCACTTGGTGGCAAGTAAATACCGCGTTCTAACATACCATGAAAGTATTTCTTGAACGTTTCATTATTACCCTTAGCGGAAGAGGTAAAATCAACAACTGGCTCATCACTAAAATGTACAGATATCATACTGCCATAACGGTTAATTTGATGAGCTACCTTTTTCTCGGTCAACACTTCTGCAATGCCTTTATGCAGGTATTCTGCCTTATCAGCCAGACTTTTAAATACGTCAGGGTTGTTATTCAATTCTGTCAACATAGCCAAACCTGCGCTCATGGCCAACGGATTTCCACTTAAGGTACCAGCTTGATAAACTGGACCATCTGGAGCAAGAAAATCCATTATTTCTGTTCTTGCCGCAAAGGCACCTACTGGTAATCCACCTCCGATTACTTTACCATAAGTAACTATATCAGCCTTTATATTCAGTACTTCTTGGGCTCCACCTTTCGCTAAACGAAATCCGGTCATTACCTCATCGAAAATCAATAGAATTCCCTCTTGGGTACAAATGTCACGTAGCCCTTTCATAAAAGCATCCGAAGGTACAATACAACCCATATTACCGGCAATTGGTTCAATGATGATAGCAGCCAATTCTCCTTTGTTCGCTTGTACCAATTCTTTAACACCGGCTAAATCATTGTAATCTGCCAATAAAGTATCTTTTGCAGTACCTTGGGTAACACCAGGACTATTGGGACTACCAAAAGTAACCGCACCACTACCCGCTTGAATCAAAAATGAATCTGAATGACCATGGTAGCATCCGGCGAATTTAATAATTTTGTCTTTGCCTGTAAATCCCCTTGCCAAACGAACTGCACTCATGCAAGCTTCTGTTCCGCTGTTCACAAACCTGATTTTATCCATATTAGGAACCATAGAAATAGCCAGTTTCGCAAGCTCTGTTTCTATTTCAGTAGGCATGCCAAATGAAGTACCGTTCTGTGCCTTTTCTACAACAGCGTTGATTACAGGCTCATAGGCATGACCTAAAATTAACGGCCCCCAAGATGCTATGTAATCAATTAATTTATTACCATCCTCATCATACAAATAAGCTCCTTTGGCTTTTTTTACAAAAATTGGATCACCACCAACAGCTTTAAATGCGCGTACTGGTGAATTTACTCCGCCAGGTATATATTTTTTTGCCTCTGCAAACAGGGCGCTACTTCTTTGATAAATCATTCTCTTAATAAATTTTACTATTATTTGACTTTAATAGGCTGCCCAATAGACAAATCTGCACTTCGCAAATTATTCAACTTCATCAGTTCATCGACACTCATATAGTACTTTCTTGATAATGAATATAAGGTATCACCTTTTTGTACCGTATGTATGTTGTTAGAATCTGTTGTGACTACCGCTGTATTGTTATAATTGACTTTTCTCGCATGCTTATCATATTGATGCAAATCGTACTTTTCTATTAAATAAATAAGCTTTTGTGGATATCTTGGATCCGTTGCATAACCTGCCTTTCTTAAGCCCCTTGCCCAACCTTTATAATCGGTATGTCTTAAATTAAAAAGAAATGCATATCTGGACCTTGTCGTCAAGAAAATACTATGATCTCTAAAAGAATACATAGGGTGGTTATATTTTCTAAAGCACTCTCCCTTTTCGTCATCATCATGAAAATCATAATCACCTTCCCACCCTTTATGACATTTTATACCAAAGTGATTATTGGTCTTCATTGCCAATTCACTTTTACCGTTACCACTTTCTAAAAGTCCTTGTGCCAAAGTGATACTTGCAGGAATACCATAATCCCTCATTTCTAATTGAGCCGTTTCTGCAAATGTGTCTATATATTCTGAAGGAGAGTCTATGCGAAAACTTATAAATTTCGAAGGCTCTGCAGGTAAGTTCGTATTTTCTTTCTTTTTAGAAGGTTGCGTATTCGATTTTCTTTGTTCATTTAGAACGTTTTTGGTACGCAATTCATCAGAGTGTCTTTTTTTAGATTTACAAGACATGAATCCTATACCCGCCAACAACACCAATAAAATTATCTTTTTCATAAATGCAACAAAGGTAAATTTTTCTTTTTCAGTACACTATTCATGCCAGCAATACCTTGCAAACCACCTGTATGTATCGCTAAAATTTTTGTTCTAGGCACAAAAATATCGCGCTTTATCATATCGAACAACCCAAAAATCATTTTTCCGGTATAAATTGGATCTAAAGGAATACCTGTTTTTTCTTTAAACTCATTTATAAATAGAATTAGTTCTTCGGATGTTTTTGCGTAACCCCCAAAGTGATAATCGGTAAGTAATTGCCAACGTTTATTATTGACTAATTTATCAATTTCATCGTTCAAAAAATCACCTTTCAATGCCGAAAACCCCAAAACGTTCTGATTTGGAAAAGATACATTTATTAATCCGGATACTGTACCACCTGTACCTACGCTACTGCAAACAACAGCAAACTCTTCATCATCTTTGGTTATAATTTCTTCACAACCTTTTATAGCTAAACTATTTGTACCACCTTCTGGCACTAAATAAAAATCACCAAATTCCTTTTTTAAATCTTCAATAAATGCGGCAGATTCTTTTTCTCGATAATCGCTTCTACTTATGAATTTAAAACGCATTCCATCGTCATATGCCTTCTTTAATGTAGTGTTTGTTTGCCAAGAATTTTCAAGCTCTTCGCCACGTATAATTCCTATCGCATCAAAACCTTTTTCTTTTGCCGCATAAGCCGTAGCCGCAATATGGTTTGAATATGCTCCTCCAAAAGTTAATATGGTATTTTGATTATCTGCTTTAGCAGCCAGTAAATTGTATTTGAGCTTTCTGTACTTATTACCAGAAATTAAAGGATGCAGTAAATCTTCGCGTTTAATAACAAGGGTAACTTGCTTTTCTGCTAATAACGGATATTCAACAAGTTGATTTATACTTTGCAAGAAGGGCGAATTTATCGCCAAAGATATTTAATAAAGCTAAATGCTCTGCGATTCGTAAGATAATCCCTATCATTTTCATGAATGTAAGCCTCACGCTCAAAACTTAAATTTTGGTATGCCTTATACGTATCTAAATAACAAACAGCACGAATTAACCATTCGGTTAAATACAAAACATAAAAGGGTAGAATCAATAATTCTTGTTGCTGACGCAAGTGAATTTTTTCATGATTTATAAGTACATCGTCATTTTTTAAATTTCCATTTTTTAAAAATATAAAGGGCCATAGTGATAGCCCCACATAATTTTTATAGAAGAAATGTCTAAAAACCAATATCATAGATTTACTTTGGTGATACTATTACAAAGATAAAGCCAAAAATAGCTTGTCAGAAAATTACTGGTTTTTGTTGCCAACAAAACCGTTTAATGGTCAATCTATGGCTTAAGCGCTTTAATAGCTATCTTCTAAACAACATGCCCTTAGGTTATCAACAGAAAGAAGTAACTTTATACTATTAAATAGGCATCGATTACATGAAAGAGATAATCCCCATAGAGGAAGGTGATTTTTATTGGTCAGAAAACGGATTTAGGGTCTTCACAAAACAGTACCACCTTAAACGAGGGTATTGTTGTGAAAGTGGTTGCAGACATTGCCCATATGGCTATGATCCAAAAACGAACATGCAATAAGTTTTAACATACTTCGGCATGATATTTGTGTTTATTTTTTAACAGAAAATTTAGTACTTAAAACATATAACGTTATGAAAAACATCAAATTACTTGGCTTACCGCTGCTACTTTTAGTTTTTATTACTTCATGTTCATCAGTTAGCGTACTTTCTGATTATGACCAAAAAGCAGATTTTAACGGATATAAATCTTACGCCTTCTACAAAACAGGTATTGATAAAGCGCAGATATCAGATTTGGATAAAAAACGAATTCTAAGAGCTATTGAAACTGAAATGAGTTCTAGAGGCTTTGTAAAGTCTGAAACACCAGACATATTGGTAAGCATATTCACTAAAGAACAAGAAAGAGTTGATGTTTATAATAACAACTACGGTTGGGGCGGCGCCTGGGGTTGGGGTTACAACCCTTACTCTTGGGGACCTGGTTTTGGCTGGGGTGGCGGCACTAGTGTAAGCGCAAGCACACAAGGCTCTTTATACATTGACCTTATTGATAATAAAACCAGTGAACTGGTATGGCAAGGTAAAGGTGTGGGTACACTTTCTAACACCAAAAACATAGCTAAGAAAGAAGAACGTATTAGAGAATTTGTTTCTCAGATTTTAGAGCAATACCCACCGAATGCGATTGCAATGAAATAATAAAAAATTATAGTTTAAAAAGGGGTTGTAGATGAATTCATCTATAACCCCTTTTTATTTATAGCAACGGAAAATGAGTATCGTTCTTTACCTCATTTAAAACAAAAGCACTCTTAACACCACCTATACTTGGTAACGATGCAATCTTAAATTTCGCGAAATTATAATAGGCATCTAGATTTTTGACGATAACTTTTAATAAAAAATCAAATTCACCACCCACAACAAAACATTCTACCACCTCTGGGTATTTCATCACCTGCTCAAAGAAATCATCCATCATAGCACCCTTTTGGGCTTCTAATGAAACAAAGCTAAAGACCGTAATACTTTCTTCAATTTTATCTTTATTTAAGATAGCTACATAGTTTTTAATGTAACCTTCTTGCTCTAATCTTTTAATGCGCTCATAAACCGGAGTTTTAGTTAACCCCAATTGCTCTGCAATAGATTTTGCCACCGTCTTGGCATCCTTCTGCAAAATTTTTAAGATTTCACGATCTATATCATCTAATTTCTCTGTCATAACTTTTTCCTGTTTTATGATTATAAGCTACATCTAAAAAGAACTTATTCCTTTAATATTATTATTTAAAAGTCATATTTCCTAATTAAAATAATATTAACAATTAATTGGACTGTAAATGATATATTTAATAGAAATATTGTGACTCAACAATTGAAAACTAAGCGTATGAATACTTCTGAGTATGAAAGCAATCCTATTTTAGATAAGCTTCCTAAGCATTTAAGGCAATACATAAAACCTCAAAACTATGAGGACTACACGCCTATCAATCAAGCTGTGTGGCGCTATGTAATGCGTAAGAATGTAGATTATCTTAGTAAGGTTGCTCATAAATCTTATTCTGAAGGATTACGCAAAACTGGTATTTCAATTGACAATATCCCCAATATGTACGGTATGAACCGTATTCTAAAGGATGTAGGATGGGCTGCTGTTGCCGTAGACGGATTTATACCACCCGCTGCTTTTATGGAATTTCAGGCATATAATGTGCTGGTAATCGCCTCAGACATTCGCCAGTTAGAAAACATTGCATATACCCCTGCCCCAGATATTATTCATGAGGGCGCTGGGCATGCTCCTATTATTGCTAACCCCGAATATGCTGCTTATTTAAGACGTTTTGGTGAAATAGGATGCAAGGCAATATCTAGCGCTAAAGATTTCGAGCTTTATGAAGCGGTACGCCATCTGTCTATTATTAAAGAAGCCAAAGGCACGCCTATAGAAGAAATTGATAAGGCAGAAAAACACATAGAATTTCTTCAAGATAATATGGGCGAACCTAGTGAAATGGCTTTTATTAGAAACCTGCATTGGTGGACCGTTGAATACGGACTCATAGGCACTCTGGATGACCCTAAAATTTATGGGGCGGGACTTTTATCTTCTATTGGTGAAAGTCAATGGTGCATGACCGATAATGTCAAAAAACTACCTTACTCTATTGAAGCGGCAAAAACATCTTTTGATATTACCAAAAAACAACCGCAACTATTCGTAACTCCCGATTTTGCATTTTTAAGCCAGGTGTTAGAAGATTTTGCCAGTACCATGGCATTACGAAGGGGTGGACTTACTGGTTTACAGAAACTTATAGACTCTAAAGAATTAGGCACTATTGAACTAAGTACTGGCTTACAGGTATCTGGTAATTTCGAAACATTGATTTCTCATGAAGGCAAACCTATTTACTTTCAAACAAAAGGGAAATCTGCATTGGCATACCGAGAAAAAGAATTGGTGGGGCAAGATATTAATCAGCATGAAACCGGTTTTGGCTCTCCTATTGGTAGACTTAAAGGAATAAATATTCCTATTGAAGATATGAGTCCGCGTGATCTAAAAGCTTATAAAATCTATGAAGGAGAAATTGTTTCATTAGATTTTACAGGTGGTATTAATGTTACTGGTAAAATCATAACCGGTACTCGTAATCTTCTGGGGCGAATAATTCTAATCACTTTCGAGAATTGTAAAGTGACGCATAAAGGTATTACACTTTTTGAATCTAACGAAGAATTGTACAACATGGCTATTGGTGAAGAAATTGTTTCTGCCTACCATGGCCCTGCAGATTTAAAGAGTTTTGACCTTTTGGACCATTCGTTAAGTTCCGGCAGCCAAAATAACGACCAAGTAGGTTTAAGTGAACTGGAATCTTACTATAAATTAATTCGTGATTTTAGAGAAGGCAACAACACCATTATCTCTAGAACAAAGGTTTTTGAAGTAATACAAGAAAAATACCCGAAAGACTGGTTACTAACCATTGAAATCTATGAACTGGCGATTTTAAGTAATGAAAAAATACTACCGGAGAAAATAAAAGCACATCTTGAAAACATTAAGCGAGACCAACCTAACCTTGGACAATTAATTGATGACGGATTAGAATTGGCAACTATAAAAACTAAGGTTTAATGACTTGCAAGCCATCTAAAGATTCAATGGTCTGTTCTTGATAGGTTAAACGCCACCCCATAGAATTAGTAAGAATATAGAATTTCTGCAATTCGCTGATTAGCCTATTTTCTGCATTGCTGCGCAGTGCAGAAGCTTCAACCTTTTTCATTAAAGAAGCTTTAACTGTTTTCTTTATTTTGTTATAGTCGGCAGCATCAAACTGGTTCAGATAATCTGCGGTTACGTCATAATATTCAAAATCAGGATTCAGATTAATTTCTGCATCTGGTATGCTTTTGATTTTTACCGTTTTGGTTGCCTCGTCAATTTCAAAATCAATCTTACCTAAATCATAGGCTACAGTTACATCTGCATTTACCACTACTAACGCTTTTTTCTCTGCTCTTAAAAGCGGACCAAAAAGTTCTTTTGAGTCTTTATAATTATATACCTCAGCAAAATGACCCTCTGTTACCACTAATTTAGAAACATTGGTTATTTCTTGCTGAATGAGCATAGAATTTTCCTCTAGAATAGATTTATCTTCTTTGTCATCTTGACAAGTTTGGAAGGCAAACAATAATGTCGCTCCTATTACTAAGCCTAAAAGTATTTTCTTCATAAAAAACAATGTACTCGAAATTAAGGAACAAACGAATATATAAGCCTATCGCTTTAACGAAAAATGACCCGAAAGGTCTATTCCGGTATCGTAATTCAGATATTTGAACCAATAATCAGTTGAAGGCATTTGCTTGCCATTATACATACCATCCCAAGCACTATTAGAAGCATTAGGGTCAAGCTGCTTTAAGAGCTTACCATAACGATCATAAATAAATATACCTATATCAACTGTGCCAGATAGTTTTGATGTATCCCAAACATCATGATATGAATCATTATTAGGAGTAAAAAACTTAGGCAACGCCAAAGACTCTAAACCTTGGCAAGCAACAGCATCTATATTTATCGTAAATCTAGACTGACTAAAACAACCATTCTCTTCTACAAATACATAAATAGTCATTGACGCTGAAATTTCATCACCAGCCAATAAAATGCTTCCATTCCCATCTGCTTCACTATAGTAATCCTGTCCATCTGGTAATGTTGGTAGTGTAAACGTAAGACAAGCCGTTACATCATCGAACTCTGCAACTGAGACCTCAGTGATATCTATGAAAAAACTACTTTCATCAAAACAATCTTCCGCTCCCGTAGCACTCCCTGCATACACGTATATTGTTTGCGATTCGGTAATCTCTTCACCTGCATTCAATATCGTTCCAGTACCCCCTATAGCTGTATAATAGTTATTCCCGCACTCAATGCTGGTAGAATATAAGCGTTGCAAACTTCGACATCAGAGAACACATCTGCGACGGTCAAAGGATTTACAATAAGACTAAAAACAGTCTTGTCAAAACAGGTTGCAGATGCCTCTACCCTAACTGTAATATCTTGTTGGTTTGCAGTAGTATTATCAAATGAGTTTGTTAACGTTATTTGACTTCCTGTGCCGTCAAAATAAGAAACCGTTAATCCTGTTTGACTGCCTACTACTTGAGATTCAATAGCCGTCAAATCTAAATTAAATGTGGCAAATCCGTCAGTATCGATATCACATAGCACGATATCATCAATATCGTTTGCCGTAGGTCCGTCGTTATTCACTGTTAACGTAATTGGGTTTCGCTCTAACACCAAATCTGTTACTATAGTACTACTAATTTCGCATGTATAAACACCTGTATCTGTTACTTGAAGGTTGGTCAAAACTAAATCTGGTGTATTAGAATTTGGTATTGCAACACCATCCTTAAACCACTCATATACATTTGAACTACCGCTAACCGTAGTGGTTAAGGTTAAAGAACCACCAACACACCCTGTTATATTATCTATATCATTCACTAAAGCTTGCGGATTATCAACAAAAAATAAAAACCCTTCATAATAATCAAATTCATCTTCAAAATCTCCGAATTGAAAACGATTATCATTAATTCTTAATATGGTTGTATTTAAAAAAATAAAACTAGGTACATCTCCCTCTATTCTATTATTCGAAATATTAAAAGAACTAATATTAACCCAGTTTACTATGCCTGATGGTAAAACGCCAACTATATCATTATCATTAATTTCAAATGACCCTATATTTATTAGACCTGAGAAAGAATCGGGTATTGTTCCCGTAAAATTATTTTGACCTAGCCACAATGTAAGTAACGTAGTAATATTTCCAATTTCCTCCGGCAAATCTCCCTCAAATTGGTTATTTCGAAGTATTAAAATCTCTAAAGACACTAAATTTTCAACCAATGGAGAAATAGCCCCTTCTAGCTGATTAAATTCTAATTGCAACGTGATTAAATTCATTAAACCATAAATACTTTCAGGAATTTCACCTGTAAGATTATTATTGCTTAAAAGTAATTGCCTCAAATTTGAAAGCAATCCTATTTCGACGGGAATTTCGCCAGTAAGTTCATTTGAAGAGAGCCAAAGAGATACTAAGTTATTTAGGCTTCCTAGCTCCATCGGTATGGTTCCTGTGAGTTGATTTCCTGAAAGCAGTAAAGATTCTAAAGTACTTAAGTTACCAAGTTCGGGCGGTATAGTTCCACTTAAATTATTTGAGCCTAGCCATAATGTTAACAAATTATTTAAATTCCCTAATACTGGAGGTATGACTCCAGATAACTCATTGCCATTTAAAAGTAAAACTTCAAGATTTAGAAGATTACCTATACTGTCTGGAATGGGACCAGTGAGGTTAGTTTGATCAGAAAGGTCTAAATCAACCAAGTTCTGTAAATTACCGATTTCAGTTGGTATCGTTCCTATTAAATTGTTCCCAGTATTTCCTCCATTATCTAATATTAACTGTGTAACACGGTTACCGATTACGGTGACCCCGTACCAATTAGTAACATCGGTATCAATCAACGGCGTAGCAAAAACCCAATTATCAGTAGGATCTACATCTGTTTCACTAACCCAGTTAGGACCTCCGGTTTCATTATATAACGCTTGTAATGCCTCTAACTCATCTAATGGAAGCTGAGCGCTAGCAGTAATTACACTAAACATTAATAAAACAAGACAGCTTAACTTTTTAATCATATTGGACGTAAAACTGGAAAGTACTGAAAAAACTATAGTATTAATATCCAAGCCTAAAAAAATTCGACAAAGTTCTTAATTAGACTAGAAAACAAGGTCTGGATATTCTTTATGAATTTCAGATTTCAACACATTTAGTTTTAAAAGAAATTTCTGATGTTGTTCTGATTTATCATTGAAGGGTTTATGAAGAATCCCTTTTTGTATTTTTTCAATCTTTTTCATAGTAGGATAAACATTTGAAGCAATCCATACTTCGCAAAATTTCTCCCAGATATAATCTATTGCTACTTCGTTAGGGTGAATCATATCTTTTGCATAAAAACGATAATCTCGAAGCTCATCCATCATAAGTTCATAACTAGGAAAATATGAGATTTTATTATCCTCTAAAACGTTATGAATAGCAGAAATTAAATGCGATTTGCTTAATTGATTTTCTACGAAGCCGTCTTTTAAATGCCGAACGGGCGATACGGTGAATATAAATTGAACAGCGGGGTTTATCGATTGCACCATTTCAATAGTACGTTGTAAACTTTGTTTAACATCATTGACACTCAATAACTCTTTATTGAAATTTACCTGAGGCACTTTATGACAATTGGCAACAACTTTTTCACTCGCATTATTACGATATACCCAAGCAGTACCTAAAGTGATAATGATGTGACTTGCTTTTTTTAGTTGCGCAGTAGTGTTTTGTACGGCATCATTTAAATCGTCAATAATTTTTTCTTTGGATGGATTACTTAAGCAAGAATGTGCATCGAAACTATGCCATTGCTCATTCTCATGGAACACATCTTTTTCAGTAAACACCTCTTGATGAACAGACTTTTGAATGAGTTTTTCAATTGCCAAAGGATGAAACAAAATACCAAACGGATTCTGTAATCCCTGGAATTTAAAATATTCTAGTTTAGCCCCAATATTCTCTGAAAAACAAGAACCCAAAAGTAACAACTGACTTGAATAATCAATTGGATTTTCAGATTTCGACAATGGTATTTTGGTTAAGAGATTCATTTAGGTCGTACACTCTCGTTTAACTTATGAAACACTTGATATGGATAAATTTCATAAATAACATTATCCTCATTTATAGTATTTTTTCCATTTTCAAAGGCTTTTTTCTCCCATTCAGCACCTTCTACATTTCCTAATTTGGTCATACTTCTACCTCTAAAATAAAGTGCATCGGCAAAATTTTCATATACTTTCAAAGACATATCAAAAGAAGTAATCGCCTCTTCATAATTACCCAATTCAAAATCTGCAATACCCAAATAATACCAATCTAAGTAGTGACAGGCTTCTTGCGGCGTGTCATTAGGGAAATCGTGAAACTGCTGCTCTTTACTAAGCAACAAGAATTCTTTGGCTTTAGAGAATTTATTTAATTGAAGGTAATCTAGCCCAATATAAAAATTATAGGTATGATCCATTACATAGCCATCACCGTATTCTTTTTTTGCTCTCATGAATTCAGTTATAGATTTTAGGTAGTCTTTTGAGAAAATACATCTCATAAAACCACTGTAATCTAAATATTTTTCAGGGGCATACTCAACAGCCTTTTCTAAAAATGGTCTACCTAATTGATACTTTCTAGCTTTATATAACGGCATTGCTTTTTGCTGCCAAAGCCAAGCATTTGCCGGATCTATTGTAAGGGCAGAATCTAAATACTGCTGATGCTCTAGAGAATGCAACGGAGTTTGAAATGATTTTTCAACATACTCCCTAATATGAATTGAGTCTATACCAGTTAAGATGTTTGATTCCACTGTACCAGAGCTCTCAACACCATCTTGATTTTTATCTGAAAGGTTACAAGACGAAATAATGAGCAATAAGATGATATACTTTTTCATAAAAATATCGTATTAATTAAATCCATCAGTTAATTCAACTGAAGTTTTATTATTATCATCTTATAGATGGTAGCATTACCCCAAATAGCCTTCAGCCTTCGCCAATGCCTCTTCTATACCTGCCGGATTCTTACCACCTGCAGTTGCAAAGAAGGGTTGACCACCACCGCCACCTTGTATATATTTACCAAGTTCGCGAACAATAGTACCTGCATTCAAATTTTTAGAAGCCACTAATTCTTTAGATACATAACAAGACAATAATGCTTTCCCATTTTGCTCGGTACCGAACAGCAAAAACAAATTATCTTTATTAGCACCCATTTCAAAACATAAATCTTTTATACCGGCAGCATCTAAATCTATCTTTTTTGCTAGAAATTGAACTCCGTTTACCTCCTTAAGTTCAGATAGTAAATCTCCTTTTAAGTTCTTCGCTTTGTCTTTCAACAATTCGGCCACTTGCTTTTTAAGACTGCTATTTTCATCTTGAAGACTTGAAACCGATTTTACAGGGTCTTGAGTATTACCAAGAACAACTTTTATTTTCGACAATAACTTATCATTATCTACATGCAAATCTTTAACTGCGTCGCCTGTAATCGCCTCAATTCTTCTAATACCAGCAGCTACAGCACCTTCTGACTTAATTTTAAATTGCCAGATATCGCCAGTATTCTTTACGTGTGTACCACCACATAATTCTATTGATTGACCAAAACGTATTGTTCTTACCGAATCGCCATATTTTTCACCGAACAATGCCATGGCACCATCTTCAATTGCAGATTTCATTGGTACATTTCTTTCTTCTTGAAGTTGTAAATGCCCGTCTATACGTGCGTTTACAAAATTTTCTACTTCCTGTAATTCTTCTGGCGACATTTTAGAAAAATGAGAAAAATCGAATCGTAAGTGTTTAGAATGTACAGCTGAACCTTTTTGCTCTACGTGATTTCCTAAAATCTCTCTTAAAGCTTGGTGTAACAAGTGTGTTGCAGTGTGGTTGGCTTCTGTTCTGCTACGTTGTTTTTTATCTACTACCGCTTTAAAACTCTCATCTAAATGTTTAGGTAGGTTCTTCGCAAAGTGAATAATTTCATTATTCTCTTTTTTAGTATCGGTAATATACACGACATCGCCATTGGTATCTTCTAAATATCCTTTATCCCCTACTTGACCACCACCTTCTGCGTAGAACGGAGTTAGATTGAAAACCAACTGAAACTGTGTTCCGTCTTTTTTTGAAACTACTTTACGGTATTTGGTGATTTTCACTTCAACATCTAGCATATCATAACCAACAAACTCCTGTTCGTTATCATCCTGTAAAACTTCCCAATCTTCCTTTGAAACTACTGATGCCGATTTTGAACGATTTTTTTGCTGCTGCATAGCTTCATCAAATCCCGCTTCATCTAATTGATATCCTTTTTCACTAAGAATCAGAGCAGTCAAATCTATAGGGAAGCCAAAAGTATCATACAACTCAAAAGCTTTACCACCATCAACTGTTTTACCTTCGGTATTTTTTATAATCGTATCCAATAACAACAATCCTTGATCTAACGTTTTCAAGAAAGAATGTTCTTCTTCTTTAATTACGTTTTCAATTAATTGCTTTTGATTTTTCAATTCTGGGTATGCATCTCCTAAAGAATCTGTCAACACATTTACCAAACGGAACATAAAGGGTTCTTTGGTATTCAAAAATGTGAATCCGTAACGTACGGCTCTTCTCAATATTCTTCTTATCACATAGCCTGCACCGGTATTACTTGGCAACTGGCCATCTGCAATTGAAAACGAAACGGCACGTATATGATCACTGATAACACGAATAGCGATATCAATTTCCTCATTTTTACCGTAATCGGAACCTGTAATAGTTTCTATTTCACGAATTAACGGTGTAAATATATCTGTATCATAGTTCGATTGAACTCCCTGTAAAACCATACACAAACGCTCAAAACCCATACCGGTATCTACATGTTTCGCCGGTAAACTTTCTAACGACCCATCTGCTTTACGGTTGTATTGCATGAATACAAGGTTCCAAATTTCTACCACCTGCGGGTGATCTTGATTTACCAAACTTGCACCCGAAACTTTTGCTTTTTCTTCCTTAGAACGAATATCTACATGAATCTCTGAACATGGTCCGCACGGACCTTGATCGCCCATTTCCCAAAAATTATCCTTCTTGTTACCCATGATAATTCTATCTTCAGGCACAATACTTTTCCAAAGCTCAAAAGCTTCTGTATCTAATTCTAATTGATCCGCATCTTCACTTCCTTCAAAAACAGAAACATATAAACTGTCTTTATCAATTTTAAGAACCTCGGTCAATAGCTCCCATGCCCATGTAATGGCTTCTTCCTTAAAATAATCGCCAAAACTCCAGTTACCTAACATCTCGAACATGGTGTGGTGATAGGTATCTTTACCAACCTCTTCTAAATCATTATGCTTACCACTTACACGCAAACATTTTTGGGTATCTACAACTCTAGAGCTTTTAGGCTGACTTATACCTAAAAAGTATTCTTTAAACTGGTTCATGCCCGCATTTGTAAAAAGCAGGGTCGGATCATCTTTAATGACCATTGGTGCAGAAGGCACTATTTTGTGTTCTTTACCTTTGAAAAAATTCAGAAATTGAGTTCTTGTATCTTTGGAATTCATCTAAAATGCTAAGCTTTTACAAATTTTAACGGTTTATATAAAACTATCTTTATATTTGTTTGTTCCCTAATAATTGAAAAAACAAAAATAGGATAAATAACATTCATGTCTAAGGTAAAATACTATTACGACCCAGACACGCTGTCGTACCGTAAAATAGAACCCGAAAAATCTAAACGTTATAGAAATATAGCCTTCTTTATTTTGGGCTCATGCCTTTTTGGTTTTTTGGCACTTATCCTTCTGCTAAACACCAACTTAGTCAATACACCAAGGGAACTTTCTTTATCTCGTGAAGTCAAAAATTATGAACTACAGTACGAGCTTTTGAACAAGAAAATGGAACAAATTGAAGAGGTTCTAGGTAATATCGAAGACCGTGACAACAATATTTACCGTCTATATTTTGAAGCTAACCCAATACCAGACGAACAGCGTAAAGCTGGTTTTGGTGGTATAAACCGATATAAATCATTAGAAGGTTTTAATAATTCTGAAATGATCGTTTCTACTACAAAGAGACTAGATATCATTAAAAAGCAAATGGCCATTCAATCTAAATCATTGGATGAAATTACCAAACTAGCAGAGGAAAAAGAAAAATTATTAATGTCGATACCGGCTATTCAACCTATCAACAATGAAGACCTAAAACGTATGGCTTCTGGTTATGGTTGGCGTTCAGATCCTTTTACAAAGGCTAGAAAAATGCATTATGGTATGGATTTTACCGCTCCAAAAGGCACCCCTATATATGCCGCAGGTGATGGTAAAATAACTAGAGCTGACAATAACTCATCTGGCTACGGAAAACATATTCGTATTGAACATGGATATGGATATTTGAGTCTATATGCTCACTTAAGCCAATACAATGTTAAGAAAGGACAAAAAGTAAAAAGAGGCGATTTAATAGGTTTCGTAGGAAGCACAGGTCGCTCAGAAGCTCCACACCTTCATTATGAAGTATGGAAAGACAATGATAGAATCAACCCTATGAATTTCTACTATGGCAGTTTATCGCCAGAAGAATTCGAAAACATGTTGAAATTCGCTAATCAAGAAAACCAATCTCTGGATTAATGCAGATAGAACTCCCTGAAAAAAGATATTATGGTATTGGCGAGGTCGCCCGTGCCTTTGGCGTAAACGCTTCACTAATTCGTTTTTGGGAGAAAGAATTCGACGTGCTTCAACCTAAAAAAAATGCGAAGGGAAACAGAAAATTCACTCCCCAAGACATTAAAAATCTTCAATTAATATATCATTTGGTAAAAGAAAGAGGTTTTACTCTCGATGGTGCCAAAACACATTTAAAAGAAGAAAAGCAGAAAACACTTTCTAATTTTGATATTATTCAAAAATTAGAACGCGTTAAAGCAGAACTAAATAAAATTAAAGACCAGTTATAACACAACCATTATGAAAAAAGGACTAATTGCATTAATCGTCATTGCCGTCATAGCATTCGGACTATACCAGTGGGGCGTTGGTTTCAACAACACTGCTGTTGCATTAAAAGAAACATCTACAAAGACTTGGGCAAATGTAGAAAGTGCCTACCAACGTAGAAACGACTTAATAGGTAATCTTATAAAAACAGTACAAGGTGCTGCCGATTTTGAAAGAGGCACATTAACAGATGTTATCGAAGCAAGAGCAAAAGCAACATCGGTTAGCATTGACCCTACTAATATTACACCTGAGCAACTAGCACAATTCAACCAAGCTCAAAGCGGACTAAGTGGTGCATTAAGTAAATTATTGGTAACTGTAGAACGCTACCCTGATTTAAAATCTAATCAGAACTTTCTAGAGCTACAATCACAATTAGAAGGTACAGAGAACAGAATAAATGTAGCAAGAGATAGATTCAACGCTACTGTAGAACCTTACAACCTTCACATTAAAAAATTCCCTAATTCTATATTGGCAGGTATTTTCAATTTTGATGAGCTAGCTTACTACAAAGCAGATGCCGGTTCAGAAGATGCACCTGATGTAGATTTTGATTTCGAATAATATCTTATGTCTAGAGTAGAAGATTTTTTAACGGCAACAGAAGAGCAAGAGGTAGTAAATGCTATTCTTAAAGCGGAAAAGAATACTTCTGGTGAAATCAGGGTACATATTGAAGGGCACACTCGTAAAGATCATTACGAGCGCGCTAAAGAGGTTTTTCATTTATTAAAAATGGATAACACCAAGCAAGAAAACGGCGTATTAATTTACGTTGCCGTCACCGATAAAAAGTTTGTTATATGCGGTGACAAAGGAATTGACAATGTGGTACCTAAAGACTTTTGGCAAACTACTAAAAATAGCATTCAAGCACATTTTGAAAAAGGAGCGTTTAAAGACGGTCTCGTTGCTGGCGTATTAAAAGCTGGCGAAGAATTAAATAGTCATTTTCCTTGGCAATCAGATGACACCAACGAATTAAGCAATGAGATATCTAAAGGTTAGCCTTGTAATTCTTTTTCTTTGGTGCACTCCGTCATGGAGCCAGTTTCAAATACCTGAAAAGCCAGCACTACAAACCAGTGTTTACGATTACACAAACCTTCTCACCGATCAGCAAAAAGTAGCTTTAAGCCAAAAACTGGTTCGTTATTCAGATAGCACCTCAACTCAAATTGTAGTTACTATTATTGCCAGCACTAATGGGGAAAACATTAATTACCTAGGTGCAAATTGGGGTCAAAAATGGGGAATCGGACAAGAAGGAAAGGACAATGGTATTCTCATTATTCTAGCAGAAAACGATAGAAAAGTAGCTATTAGTACCGGATACGGAGTTGAAGGTTCTTTAACCGATGCACTTTCTAAACGAATCATTGAAAATGTAATTCTCCCTGAATTTAGAGTCGGAGATTATTACGGAGGTCTCGACAAAGGGTCAGATGTTATTTTTCAAGTTTTAACCGGTGAATTTCAGGAAGACAGAACTTTTGGAGATAATAGTGGCACTCCATTTTCATCTCTTTTACCATTTATCATATTCGTGGTAATCCTCTTCATTCTTTGGAGTCGAAAAAATGACGACAATGATAGTAATGGCGGCAGAAGACGTGGCGGTCTTAGTCCGTGGGACATGATTATTCTCAGCAACATGGGTCGCTCAAGCGGTTCTAGTGGCGGATTCGGTAGCGGCGGAGGCGGAAGCTTCGGTGGCGGTGGATTCGGAGGAGGTTTCGGCGGCGGCGGCTTTGGCGGCGGCGGCGCTTCTGGAGGGTGGTAGCCTTTATTCCGGAAGAGTTACTTTGTTAGTATTATCTAAAAATTTTCAATTCAAGTCAGAATCTGTTCCCCTCCTGGGAGGGGAAGATTACGTTTTTTGTTTTGAGATTGTTGAGTGCTGGGAGCAATATTTCTACAAGTATCACTAAACCTGCTTTATCTAAAATGAATAATTCAAGTCAGAACCTGTTCCCCTCCTGGGAGGGGTTAGGGGCGGGTAATTGTTTGTCGAATTAACACTAAAAAAAAATGACCAAATAATTCTGCTACGCAAAATATTTGGTCATTTCTTATTTCTCTCACTGAAGATTAGAGTTTACTCTTCAACCCTAACACCCAAGTCATAAGTCCAAAAGCAACTTACTTCTTTCTCATAAATACCGTAATCGGTACTCCTGTGAAATCGTATTCCTCTCTAATCTTATTCTCCAAATAACGCTTGTAAGGCTCACGCACATATTGTGGCAGGTTACAAAAGAATGCAAACTGCGGATACGGAGTCGGTAATTGCGTACAGAATTTAATTTTAACGAATTTGCCTTTATATGCCGGTGGCGGATAATTCTCAATTATTGGCAACATGGTTTCATTGAACTTACGGGTAATAATCTTTTTATTACGATTATTATACACTTCTACAGCTGTTTCAATTGCCTTAAAAATACGTTGCTTAGTAAGTACAGATACAAAAAGAATTGGCACATCGGTAAATGGCTCAATAGCTTTTTTAATTTTTTGAGTATAGTGCTTTATGGTATTGGTCTCTTTATCCTCGACCAAATCCCATTTATTAACAAGAATTACTATTCCCTTATGGTTACGTTGAGCTAGCCAAAATATATTTTCTACCTGACCATCAAATCCTCTGGTTGCATCTAACATTAAAATACACACATCGCAATGTTCAATAGCTCTTACCGAACGCATTACAGAATAAAATTCTAAATCTTCCTTCACCTTTGCCTTACGACGAATACCTGCCGTATCTACAAGATTAAATTCAAATCCGAATCTATTATACTTTGTATCAATACTATCTCTAGTTGTACCAGCTATATCGGTAACGATATATCGATCTTCACCAATTAGGGCATTGATAAAAGATGACTTACCAGCGTTAGGCCTACCTACTACTGCAAATCTTGGCAATTCACTTTTTTCTTCTATAACTTCTGGTAATTTCTCAACCAAATCATCCAGCAACTCACCAGTACCACCTCCATTAATACTAGATAGCGTGTAATATTCACCTAAACCTAACGAGTAGAATTCAACAGCATCTTCTGCCCTCTTAGCATTATCTACTTTATTGACCGCCAAAAAAACAGGTTTTTTAACGCGCCTTAATAATTTAGCTACATCTTCATCCATACCGGTTACCCCAGTCTCAACATCAACCATAAAGATAATTGCATCAGCTTCTTCAATTGCCAGTTCAACCTGCCTATCGATTTCCTTTTCGAAAACATCATCACTACCAACAACATATCCACCGGTATCAATAATTGAAAACTCTTTACCGTTCCAATCACTCTTACCATAATGGCGATCACGAGTAACACCGCTAACGGCATCAACAATAGCCTCACGTCTTTGAATTAATCTATTAAAAAATGTTGATTTTCCTACATTAGGTCTCCCTACAATGGCAACAATAGCACCCATAGCTTAAATTTGCCGCAAAGGTAGTATAATCCAAACAATAGTAGCCTGATTACCTTAGCTATATATAAAATTATCGTTTTGACTACTTATTATATCCAAAACGCTTCAATTGACGTGAATTACTACGCCAATTTTTATTCACTTTTACATACAATTCTATATGCACTTGCTTACCGAAGAATTTTTCTAGGTCTTTTCTCGATTCTACACCTACCTTTTTTAATGCGGCACCTTTATGCCCTATAATTATCCCCTTTTGAGAATCTCTTTCAACCATAATTACCGAACGCATACGAATGATGTCTTCATCTTCAAAGAACTCTTCCGTTTCTATCTCAACTGCATACGGAATTTCCTTTTTGTAGTTCAATAAGATTTTCTCGCGGATAGTCTCATTTACAAAGAAACGTTCTGGCTTATCGGTTAATTGGTCTTTTGGATAATATGCTGGTGACATTGGCAATAATTCTATAATTCGCTCAAAGACACCTTTTACATTAAAATTAGATAACGCAGAAATAGGATGCAGCTCTACACTTGGTAACATTTCTTGCCAATATTGCACTTGCTCTTCCAGTAATTCTTGAGTAGCAGTATCTACTTTATTCAAAAGCAATAAAACAGGAATCTTACTATTCTTTATTTTCTCAAAGAAAGCTTCATCTTTTAAAGCCTTCTCTCCTATCTCTACCATATACAGAAGTACATCAGCATCTTCAAAGGCAGATTTCACAAAATCCATCATACTGCTCTGAAGCTGATATGCCGGTTTAATAATTCCAGGAGTATCTGACAAAATCATTTGGAAATCATCGCCATTTACAATACCTAAAATACGGTGCCTCGTTGTTTGTGCCTTTGATGTTATTATGGATAATTTTTCACCCACAAAAGCATTCATCAACGTTGATTTACCAACATTAGGATTACCAATAATATTTACGAAGCCTGCCTTATGATCTGCCATCCTTATACTTTAATATATATTTCTTCAATTCCACATTTACCTTTGGAGCCAACAAAAGTACGGCAATCATATTGGGTATCACCATTAGTGCATAAGACAAATCAATTAAATTCTTCACCAACTCTAATGATGCTACTGCCGCAAAGACTATCATAATTACAAAATACCAGTTGTAAAACTTACCTATTTTGGCATTTGTCAAGAACGATAATGATTTTACACCGTAATAAGAATAGGTAAATAAGGTAGATAATGCAAAAGCAGTTACGATCACCATTAACAATACATCTCCCCAACCAAACAATGTTCTTTCAAATGCAGACAAAGTCATTACGATTCCACTAGAATCTTCTAAATAAGCTCCACTTAATATGATAACGATTGCCGTAAACGTACATACTAATATGGTATCGATAAACGGACCTAACATGGCAACCAATCCCTCACGAATAGGCTCGTCATTTTTAGATTGTCCATGATACATTGGTGCACTACCTAAACCTGCCTCATTAGAAAACATCGCTCTACGTACCCCGATAATAACAAGACCCCAAAACCCACCAGTTGCCAGCGATTTAAAATTCCAGGCTTCTGTAATTATCATTTTTAAGGCTGGTAGTATTTGTTCAGAATTCAGTGCCATTACTACTATTACCGCAATTAAATATACAGCCACCATAAAAGGTACGATAGCAGATGCTACTTTAGCTATATTTTTTAAACCTCCAAAAATTACCAAAGAAGTTATGACAGCTAAAACAATACCTATCGTCCATTTCCAATTTACTTCACTCATTTCAAATAATGTAGATGATGGCTTAACTACACTCATAAATGTTTCGGTAAATTGATTTGCGGTAAAAACTCCTAAAAATCCAAATAGACCACAAACAGCAAAAAATATAGCTAACGGTCGAGCTTTTTCACCTAATCCTTTGGTAATGTAATACATTGGTCCTCCTTGTAAATTACCATCCGAATCTGTTCCTCGATACATAATTGCCAAACTACACGAATAGAATTTAATACACATACCAATCAATGCAGTCATCCAAATCCAGAAAACCACACCCGGACCACCGTCATGAATAGCGATGGCAACTCCAGATATATTCCCTAAACCAACCGTTGCCGCAACAGCTGCCGATAAGGCCTGAAAAGAACTCACATCTCCTTTTGAGTCTTTATTATCATATTTACCCGCTGTAATTGCGATTGCATGACCAAAAAAACGGTAAGGCATTAGTTTTGAATAGAAGACAAGAAAGAGTCCACCCCCTATTAATAAAAGAAACATTGGCCACTCTGTATACGGTAGTGCGCTGGCTATAAAGTCGTTAATTGTATCCATAGAATTGTAAAAAACCGAAGTTATGGATTTAATGTTTTTTAAAAGATAATGCTCCTAAAAAATATTATTTAAATAAGTTTTGAATATAGAGAAAATGTGTTGTATATTTGCAGCCCGTTACAAATAGTAGCGCATCTTTATCTCGTCAGCTTAATGACCTGAAGTCGCAAGACAAGTGAGATAAAAACCCATATCGCGGGGTAGAGCAGTAGGTAGCTCGTCGGGCTCATAACCCGAAGGTCGCTGGTTCGAGTCCAGTCCCCGCTACTAATAAAATCAAGCCTTTCAAGAAATTGAGAGGCTTTTTTTATGCTTGGGTACAACATAGGTACAACATTTCTTTGTTTTGCTAATCAAAATAAAAATTATCATTATTTGACATTAAAAACAGTCAATAGCAATTATTTGAGTACTACTCCCAAAGATTTTAAATTGTAAGTCCCCGATTTTCAGCTTACTTGGTTCAAACCATTACAAATTAAATTATTGTTAAACTCAATAAAAATTTTAAATTTTTATATATTTGTGCTAATGAAAAAAGTATCTCAAAAAATAATGTCAATCTTGATGGCGTTCGTAGTGTTATTCTCTACGATGTCATTTACCATTGATTTGCATTACTGTGGAGATACTATGGTCGATTATTCTTTCTTTCATAATGTGGAAACTTGTGGAATGAAAAAAGAGCAAGTTGTATCAACTTGTGAAAATCCAGAAATGAAAAATAAATCCTGTTGCTCAGATGAACAAATCATCATCGAGGGACAAGAAGATTTAAAAAATAATTTCAGCACACTCACATTTGAGCAACAGATTTTTGTTGCATCATTCCTTTACTCTTACATCAATCTTTTTGAAGGAACGGCATCAGAGGAGGTTCCTTATAAAGATTATCCACCACCATTTGTCATACGGGATGTGCAAGTCTTGCACCAGACCTTCTTAATTTGATTTATTAAACATTCGTGATTCGCCCTTCGATAACTATCGACTAGGGCTCAATTTGTTGTATTTGTATTTCTGTGTTTCAGGATTTCAAATCATTCGTAAATGTTTAATAATCAAAGTATATGCTTAATAAAGCTATCAAATTTCTTATCGAGAATAAGCTCGTTGCAGCTCTATTGTTATCCCTGTTTGTAAGCTGGGGAATTATAAGCACTCCATTTAATTGGAATACCGGAATTCTACCATCAAATCCTGTTGCCGTAGATGCAATACCAGATATAGGAGAAAATCAACAAATAGTATTTAGCAAATGGGTTGGTAGGTCTCCTCAAGATATAGAAGACCAAATTACGTACCCTTTAACAACCACTCTTTTGGGAATACCTGGAGTTAAAACTATTCGTAGTTCATCTATGTTCGGCTTTTCTAGTATTTACATCATTTTTGAGGAGGATGTTGAATTTTACTGGACTAGAAGCCGAATTCTTGAGAAAATAAATTCTTTACCAAATGGTTTGCTTCCCGATGGTGTCAACCCCACATTAGGACCTGATGCTACAGGATTAGGACAAATTTATTGGTACACTTTAGAAGGTCGAGATAAGGATGGTAATGTAACCGGTGGATGGGATTTACAAGAACTACGAAGCATTCAAGATTATTATGTTAAGTATGGCTTGGCTTCTGCAGGTGGTGTTTCTGAGGTTGCATCAATTGGTGGTTATGTGCAAGAATACCAAATTGATGTTGAGCCTGAAAAAATGCGTCAATATGGTATTGGATTAAGTGATGTCGTTAAGGCGGTTAAAAGGTCTAATCAAGATATTGGTGTACAGACTTTAGAAATGAATCAAGCGGAATATTTAGTTCGTGGCTTAGGTTATGTGAAATCTATTTCTGACCTAGAAGATGCTGTGGTTACTTCAAAAAACTTTACCTCAATTCATATCAAGGATATTGCGAATGTACATTTAGGCCCCCAAACGAGAAGAGGTATTCTAGATAAAGAAGGAGCTGAAGTTGTAGGTGGCGTTGTGGTTGCTAGATATGGTGCCAATCCATTAGAGGTAATTAACAATGTAAAAGAACAGATTGTAGAAATTTCATCAGGTTTACCCTCAAAAGTATTGAAAGATGGGAGAACATCTCAGTTAACAATTGTCCCCTTTTATGATCGTACAGAGCTTATTCAAGAAACCTTACATACGTTAAACGAAGCACTTACGCTAGAAATTCTTATTACTATTCTTGTAATTATAGTTATGGTGTTCAATCTACGTGCATCTATACTTATTTCGGGTTTATTACCGGTTGCAGTATTGATGGTCTTCATTGCCATGAAATTGTTTAATGTAGACGCAAATATCGTTGCTTTATCTGGAATTGCGATCGCTATAGGTACTATGGTAGATGTCGGGGTAATACTCGCTGAGAATATGATTCGGCATTTAGAAGATGAGAAACTGCGCTTTCAAGCAAATGGTGTAGAGTATACAACCAATGAAATTATATATAACGCAACGGCAGAAGTATCAGGGGCAATATTAACAGCTGTTCTAACAACGATTATTAGTTTTTTACCCGTATTTACAATGATAGGTGCAGAAGGTAAACTTTTTCGTCCGCTAGCATTTACCAAAACAATGGCATTAACGGCATCTTTGGTAATTGCACTTTTCTTGATACCACCAATCGCCGCATTTCTTTTTAGAAAGCGAAGTTTAAAAACAGCAACAAAATTCGTTATTAATGGGTTATTAATAATTCTAGGTTGTATCCCCATTTTTTATGGCTATTGGTTGGGCTTATTGTTAATTGCTTTTGGTGCTGTGGCTTTTTTAAAGATCAGGTCTTTTATATCATCGAAACAAGAGAATTTGACAAACATCGTACTATCAACGTTAGCGATTGTAATCTTACTTGCAGAATACTGGAGACCACTTGGGTTTGATCGTAGCATTATCATGAATTTGATTTTTGTTTCTATTATTTGTTTCGGTCTATTGGGAGTATTTACCGTTTTTAAAAAGTATTATGACCAAATTCTTCGCTGGGCTTTAGAGAATCGACTTCTTTTCTTAACGATACCAACAGTGATTTTAATACTGGGGGTTCTCATTATGAGAAATACTGGCAAAGAATTTATGCCTGCTCTTAATGAAGGCTCTTTTCTTTTGATGCCTACTTCTTTACCGCATGCTGGTGTTGAAGAAAATAAACGTGTTTTGCAACAACTAGATATGGCTGTTGCCAGTATTCCAGAAATAGAGACTGTGGTTGGCAAATCTGGTAGAACAGAATCTGCGCTTGACCCAGCTCCTTTATCTATGTACGAAAACATGATTCAGTATAAGTCTGAATATATGAGAAATAGTAATGGATTAAGGCAACGTTACAAGGTTAACGATGACGGATTGTTTGTCCTTAATAATGACAAGTATATCATCAACCCGAACAATGACATAAATGATGATGCAATTTATGAAGCTTCAAAACTAAAAACTACAGCTACTAACAGAGATTTAATTGCTGATGATGACGGAGAATATTACCGAAATTGGCGACCAGAAATAAACAGTCCAGATGATATTTGGAATGAGATAGTTAAGGTAACCAAATTTCCAGGTGTAACATCTGCCCCAAAATTACAGCCTATTGAAACTAGACTTGTAATGTTACAGACCGGTATGCGAGCTCCAATGGGTATTAAGGTAAAAGGTCCCGATTTAAAAACTATCGAAGATTTCGGATTGCAATTGGAAACCATTTTAAAGGAGGTGAATGGTGTAAAGAAACAAGCTGTTTTTGCAGATCGCATCGTTGGTAAGCCCTATTTACTAATTGACATTAAGAGGAAGCAATTAGCCCGTTACGGATTAACCATAATGGACGTTCAAGAGGTACTACAAGTAGCGGTTGGCGGTATGTCTCTTACGCAAACGGTAGAAGGAAGGGAACGATATGGAGTAAGAGTTCGTTACCCAAGAGAATTAAGGTCAAACCCAGAAGATTTGAAAAATATCTATGTTCCCATTAAAAACGGTACACAAGTGCCACTTGGTGATCTTGTAGATATAAGATATGAACAAGGACCACAGGTAATTAAAAGTGAGGACACCTTTTTAATAGGTTATGTATTGTTTGATAAATTAGATGGTTTTGCTGAAGTTAATGTTGTAGAAAGTGCACAAGCTCGAATTGAACAAAAAATCGAAAATGGTAGTTTAATAGTTCCGCAGGGTGTCAGTTATCGCTTTACCGGAACCTATGAGAATCAGATAAGGGCAGAGAAAACACTTTCAATCGTAGTGCCTATGGCGCTGTTAATTATTTTCTTGATATTATATTTTCAGTTTAAATCGGTAGCCACATCATTAATGGTATTTACAGGAATCTCGGTTGCATTTGCTGGTGGCTTTATTATGATCTGGTTATATGGTCAAGATTGGTTTTTCAATTTTAGTTTATTCGGAGAAAATCTACGAACACTTTTTAATATGAAAACCATTAACCTAAGTGTAGCCGTCTGGGTTGGTTTTATTGCACTGTTCGGTATAGCTACTGACGACGGTGTTGTTATGGCCACCTACCTAACCCAAACATTTGATAGAGAAAACCCTAATGATAAAAAAGGGATTAGACAAGCAACTTTAGAAGCTGCAGGCAAGCGAATAAGACCTTGTTTAATGACTACTGTAACTACCATATTGGCACTACTGCCTGTATTAACATCTACAGGAAAGGGAAGTGATATTATGATACCGATGGCCATTCCCATATTTGGAGGAATGATCATAGATATAACTTCCTATTTTTTGGTTCCTGTTCTGTATAGCTGGAAAAAAGAGTATGAACTTAAAAAAGTATACAAATGAAACAGTTAAATCTAGTTATTTGCTTATTCTTTCTAACTGCATTTGTTAATGCTCAAGAATTACAGTCTTTTATACAGGAAGCTGAAAGTAATAGTCCAGAGATACAAGCATACAATCTTCGCCATAACATAGCTGAAGAAAAAGTGAACGAAGCTAATTGGATTCCGAATACGGAATTTAGCGCTGGCTATTTTGTAAGTGAGCCAGAAACTAGAACGGGAGCTCAACGAGCACGTTTTTCAGCAAAACAAATGTTGCCTTGGTTTGGTACTATCACAGCTAGAGAAAATTACGCGAGTTCAATAGCTAATGCCGAATATGTAGAAATCGTAATCGCCAAGCGTAAACTAGCACTTTCCGTCTCTCAGTCGTATTACAGCTTATATACAACTAAGGCAAAGAAAAAAGTGCTCGACGAGAATATAGAGCTACTTAAGACCTATGAAAAATTGGCACTTACTTCCGTAGAAGTTGGCAAAGCTTCAGCGGTAGATGTGTTGCGATTGCAGATTAGACAAAACGAATTGCAGCAACAAAAAGAGGTGCTAGAGGAAACCTATTTGGGAGAGCAAACCGCATTCAACAAGTTGCTGAATCGAGATGGAAATACAAGTGTAACCATTCTCGAAGCATTGTGGTTGCCCAGTGAAGACATCTTTTACGCTGAAAATAACTTATCGCTTAATCCAGAGTTGCTTAAATATGACAAACTCTATGAATCCATAACACAATCAGAACTGTTGAATCAAGCCGAAAGTAATCCTATGATTGGTTTTGGACTGGATTATTTGCCAGTTTCCGACCGTCCTGATATGAACTTTAGTGATAATGGGAAAGATATTTTAATGCCGATGGTTTCGGTCTCTATTCCTATTTTCAATAAGCAGTACGATTCTAGAAGCAAGCAAAACGAATTGAAACAGTTAGAAATCAACGCTCAAAAAGAGAATCGATTGAATGTTTTAGAATCCGCTTTCGCGAAAGCGCAATCGCAACGTAATCAATCCAGAATAGCATACAATACACAAGCTAAAAATTTAAAGCAAGCTAAAGATGCTGAGCAAATTCTTATTAAAAACTATGAAACAGGCACTATCGATTTTAACGATGTACTGGATATACAGGAGCTTCAACTCAAATTTGAGTTGAATCAGGTGGAATCCATACAAATGTATTACATACAATCTGCACTGATTAATTACCTAATTAACTAACCGATGGAAAAGAAATTATTCATAAAAAATATGGTGTGTAATCGCTGTATTAAAGCAATTCAGAGGGATGTTGAAATATTAGGTATTCAATTAAAGCATATTCAATTAGGCTCTATAATCTATGAAGAGAGATATAAAGATGATTTTAATAATATAAAAACGATTTTAGAAAATAATGGTTTTGAAATTCTACTTGCTCAAGACCAGCAACTAGTAGAACAAATTAAAATTGAACTCATCAAGTTACTGCAAAAACTGCCTTTACAATTGGAAAAAACTCTCTCTAAATATTTAGAAAGCACGATGAGTATCGAGTACTCAAAAATCAGTAAGATTTTTTCATTTAATGAAAGTATAACTATAGAAAAATACTTTATCAAGTTAAAAATAGAAAAAGTAAAAGAGTTGATACAATTACAAGAAAACAACTTTACAGAAATTTCACAACTACTTGATTATAGCAATGTCAATCATTTAAGTAGGCTATTTAAGAATGAAACTGGTATGAGTTTAACGGAATATAAGAATAGTCAAAAAAGCATAAGAAACGCCTTAGACCAAATTAGGTAGATAAGAACCATAATTGTGATACAAAAAGCTTTAAATCAAGAGTAATTTCGTGTCTACAAAATAAAAGCTAAAATGAAAACTAAAATAATTTTGTTGTTTCTAATTGAGTTAACTACAGGTGTTTATGCACAAGACACACAAGGAAATATAGATAACCTTCCAGTAAGAGAACACACTATTACCTTGCGTGAGGCTACTGTGAATAAAGCAGGCAAAGATGTTGTGGGAATGACCGTTAACGGGACAATTCCCGGTCCAACTTTAGAGTTTACAGAAGGTGAATATGCAATAATATATGTAAAAAATGAAATGAGTGTAGAAACCTCAGTGCATTGGCACGGACTTTTACTTCCTAACTTTTACGATGGTGTACCGTACTTAAATACACCACCTATAGAACCAGGACATACACAGAAATACGAATTTCCTATCAAACAATCTGGAACCTATTGGTACCATTCCCATACAATGTTACAAGAACAAAGCGGCGTATACGGTTCCATTGTTATTCAGCCTAAAGAAAAAGTGTTGGATTATGACAAAGAATTGGTGTTGGTCTTATCTGACTGGACGAATGAAAAGCCGATGAACGTTCTGCGTAATTTAAAGCGTGGGAATGAATGGTACAGTATTAAAAAAGGAACAGCTACACCTTTAAATCAAGTAATTGCGCGTGGCGCTTTTGGAGCACAACTCAATTTTTGGAGGCAACGTATGGAAGGTGCAGATATAGCAGATGTATATTATCCTGCATTTTTAATTAATGGAGAAGAAAGCATTGACTATCCAGAATTTAAAGCTGGTGAGAAAATAAGACTGCGAATGATTAATGGAGGAGCTTCTACCTCTTTTTGGATGACGTTTGGAGGAGAGATACCTGTACTGGTTTCTTCAGATGGATTAGATGTGGTTCCTGTCGAAAGAAATAAAACTTTTATAGGAGTAGCCGAAACGTATGATTTTATTGTCACGGTACCAAAAGAAGGTAAGATGGAATTTAGAATTACTGCACAAGATGGTTCTGGTACAGCCTCTGCTTTTATAGGTAATGGTACAATTTTACCTGCAATGGATGTTGCTCGACCAGATAAAATCGGGATGATGCAGAAAATGGCTAAAATGGATATGAAAATGGGTGCACACGCCTTAAAATTTCAGCCAGGTAAGGATGAGCGTTTTGAGATGAAAGAGGAATACGGGATGCAGATGGATAAAATGGAAGGAATGAAAATGGATGGAGAGATGAAAATGGATCATTCTAAAATGAAAGGTATGAAGATGGATCATTCAAAAATGTCTGGAATGGATATGAAGAAAGACAAAACAATGTCTGGAATGAATATGAAGAAAGAGAATTCTATGCCAGGAATGAAGATGGAGGGAATGGATCTATTTGCCGAATACAATTATGATTATTTGAAGTCGCCCAGCAAAACAACATACGACAAAGATGTTCCCGTTAAGGAAATATTACTAAATCTTACTGGTAATATGAATCGTTACATCTGGAGTATGAATGGTGTACCACTATCTGAGGCTGATAATATCAAAATAAATAATAAGGAGGTAACGCGCATTACATTCAATAACCTGACGATGATGCACCACCCAATGCACTTACACGGTCACTTCTTTAGAGTACTTAATGAAAATGGAGAGTACTCGCCATTAAAGCACACGGTAAATGTGCCCCCAATGGAAGAAATGACTATCGAGTTTTATGGAAATAATGGCGATGAGGCTGGAGACTGGTTTTTCCATTGCCACATTTTATATCATATGATGGGTGGTATGGCAAGAGTAGTGTCTTATGATACGCCACGAGACCCAAGAATGGATGAATTTCCAGCTTCTAAAATTATTGAAGAAACCAACAAATGGTATTCTTGGGGACTGGTAGATGCAGCGTCGCATACTACTGGTTTTAATTTGATGACCTCTAATATTAGAAATCAATTTAATGCTTCTTTTGAATATGGATGGAATGAAAATCTGGAAGGAGAATTCACGTATGAACGGTATCTACACGATTATTTACGAGTTTTTGGTGGTGTAAACATTGAGAATTCAACACGTGATAGCTTAAATGAGTTTAGCACAACGGCAGTTGTTGGTGTTCGCTATTTAACGCCCTACTTATTCAATTTAGATGTGCGTGTTGATAATAAATTAAGACCAAGAATTGGTGTAGGTCGCAGTATAATGATTTTCCCAAAACTGTCTGTATTCGGTTATTATGAATACCAAATAGATTTAGGTTTCGTAGATGACCTACCTATGAATAAAGACTTTACTTCAGAAACAGTATGGAGTGCAGGAGCTGAATATATGCTATCAAGAAACTTTTCTCTTATGGCGAGTTACGATAACCGTTTTGGTGCCGGTGGAGGATTATCAGTAAGATTTTAAGTAAATAATATTAACAATAAAACAAATAAAAATGAAAACAATTAAAAGAAGTATTAGAACAGTAGCCTTAGTCGCTACAATGATTTTAACCGTGTCTTGTAAAGATGCTAATAAGAATGAAGCACCTTCGTCTGCTAGCAATGAAGTAATGCAAGAAAATATGGATAGCTCAAAAAATATGGCAATGAATAATTCTCAAAACGCAATGGCAGAAGCTATTTTAAAAGATTATTTTAATCTTAAAGATGCGCTAGTAGGAGATGAAAATGACAAGGCTAAGATGCTCGGTGGAACACTTGCTAAATCACTTGGCAATCTTGACAAGTCAACATATTCTGAAAGTCAGCAAAAGGAATTAATAGACATCATCGAAGATGCTACGGAACACGCTGAACATATTTCAGAAAGTGATATCAAGCATCAGCGGGAGCATTTTAAAATTTTAAGCAAGGATATTACAGATATGGTTGCTATTACAGGAACAGCGACTAAATTATATGAACAGTTTTGCCCGATGTACGATGGTGGAACTGCTTGGTTGAGCACCAAAGAAGAAGTAAGAAACCCTTACTATGGTAGCAAGATGTTGAAGTGTGGTAAAGTACAACGAGAAATAAACTAAATGAAGATTCTAAAAGTCATTGCAATTATTGCATTGGTCGTTCTTGTGGGTATACAATTTGTACCCACAGAACCTAATCAAAATGATGTAACACCACAAACAGATTTTATGTTGGTCAATGAAGTGCCAATTGCTATCCAGAATCAGTTAAAGGTGTCTTGTTACGATTGCCATAGTAATAACACTAACTACCCTTGGTATAATAAGGTGCAGCCAGTTGCTTGGTTTTTAGAAAATCATATTAAAGAAGGAAAATCCGAACTTAATTTCAATGAATGGAAAAACTATTCTGATAGGAAAAAAAATAGTAAGCTACGCTCAATTATTAAACAAATTGAAAATGGAGAGATGCCTATGGATAGTTATACGCTAATCCATAGAGGTGCTAAATTGGATTCTCTAGCAAAAAATGAGATTATCAATTATATGAATAATTTGAAAATAAAAAATTAAGTCCTGATTTGGGAGGGTAAATTCTTTGATGGTTGGTTAATAGACCTTCCCGCATCAGGCACAATATAAATTATATGAAACATACTTATCACATACACGGAATGACCTGCAACGGCTGTCTAAATCACGTAGAGCAAACACTTTATAAAGTGGAAGGTGTGACTAATGTTTCGGTAAATTTAGAAAAAGCTGAAGCATCTATCGAAATGGAATCTCATATTTCTATCGAGACGTTTCAAAAAGCAATGCAAGATGATGGTGGTTCTTATAGCTTACATAAATTAGGAGAGCATCATAAAGCGAAAGAATCCAAAAAGGAAAAGACCAAAGGCAAAGGAACTGGTACATTTTATTGTCCGATGCATTGCGAAGGTGATAAAACCTATGATAAATCTGGCGATTGTCCTGTATGTGGAATGGATTTAGTAGAAGAGCAAAATCTTTCTGTAACAACATTAGAACAATGGACTTGTCCTATGCATCCCGATATTGTTAAGGACGAAGCTGGAGCTTGTCCCATTTGCGGAATGGATTTAGTACCTATGCAACCAGACCTTTCCGCAGAAGAGAAGACCTATAAAAAATTACTGAAGAAATTCTGGATAGCTGTAGCTTTTACGTTACCTATTTTCTTAATCGCAATGAGCGAGATGATTCCCGATAATCCATTATACGATGTAATGGAACAAAAATCGTGGAATTGGATTCAGTTTGCATTATCCATTCCTGTGGTGTTTTATGCGACTTGGATGTTTTTTGAACGTGCGTATCGCAGTATCAAAACGTGGAATCTCAATATGTTTACGCTTATTGGCATCGGTGCTGGTGTAGCTTGGTTATTTAGTGTATTCGGGATGTTATTTCCTGATTTTTTTCCTGAACAGTTTAAGACCGAATATGGTGCAGTCCACGTGTACTTTGAAGCTGCAACGGTCATACTTACGCTAGTATTAATGGGTCAGGTTTTAGAAGCTAGGGCACACAGTAAAACCAATTCCGCAGTAAAGGAATTATTAAAGCTTGCGCCTAACAAAGCCGTACGTGTGGTCGATGGCAAAGAAGAGGAAGTTTCTATCGATACCATTGAAAAAGGAGATTTTCTACGTGTAAAACCAGGCGATAAAATCCCCGTGGATGGTAGCATCACGGAAGGTAGAACAACCGTAGATGAATCGATGATTTCGGGAGAGCCAATTCCAGTAGATAAGATTGAAAATGATAAAGTAAGTAGCGGTACTATAAACGGAAATCAGTCCTTTTTAATGAAAGCAGAAAAAGTGGGCAGCGATACCTTACTTTCTCAAATCATACATATGGTAAACGATGCTAGTCGCAGTCGTGCACCCATTCAAAAGTTGGCAGATACCGTTTCAGGATATTTTGTACCAGTAGTGGTCATCATTTCGTTAATCACTTTTGGGGTTTGGGCTGTTTGGGGTCCAGAACCGGCGTATGTATATGCACTAGTAAATGCCATTGCAGTATTGATAATTGCTTGTCCCTGTGCTCTAGGATTGGCTACGCCTATGTCCGTAATGGTGGGTGTTGGTAAGGGAGCGCAAAACGGTGTATTGATTAAAAATGCCGAAGCTTTGGAGAAAATGGACAAGGTAGATACCTTGATTGTGGATAAGACAGGTACGATAACCGAAGGGAAACCAACCGTTGAGAAAATAGGAGTTTTTGGAGACAGATTTAGCGAAAGCCAGATGCTACATTTAATTGCATCCCTAAACAGTTCTAGCGAACATCCACTTGCCGAAGCTACCGTGAAATACGGTAAGAAACAGAATGTTGAAATATCAAAAACAGAAAACTTCAGCGCAGTAACCGGAAAAGGCGTAGAAGGAACGGTTGATGGCAAAAAATTAGACTTAGGAAATGCCAAAATGATGGAATACGCAAAAGCCACCATTTCATCAAAAATGGAAACCGAAGCGCAATCCTTTCAAAGACAAGGGAAAACAGTTTCTTATCTGGCTATAGATGGCGAAGTATCAGGCTATGTAGTTATTGGAGATAAGATTAAACAAACAAGTGCCAAAGCAATCAAGGAATTACAAGATCAAGGCATCGCTGTGATAATGCTAACAGGCGATAACCACGATACGGCAAAAGCCGTAGCGAGCGAACTTAATCTTGCTGATTTCAAAGCAGGTATGTTGCCAGAAGACAAACTTAAAGAAGTAACAAAATTGCAGGAACAAGGCAAAGTTGTCGCAATTGCTGGCGATGGTATCAACGATGCACCGGCTCTTGCCAAAAGTGATGTAGGTATCGCAATGGGAACAGGAACCGATGTGGCTATTGAAAGTGCTATGATTACCCTTGTAAAAGGAGATTTACACGGCATTGTCAAAGCAAAGAATTTAAGCCACGCCGTAATGAAGAACATCAAGCAAAATCTATTTTTTGCATTGATATACAATACCCTCGGTGTACCCATTGCAGCAGGAGTTTTATTCCCATTTTTTGGAATATTATTATCGCCAATGATTGCCGCTTTAGCAATGAGTTTCAGTTCGGTTTCGGTAATTGCAAATGCGCTAAGGCTGAGAACAAAATCAATTAATTAAAAACTAAAAGCCATTAGAAATGAATTCAAAAGAGAACAATCACGGAGAAATGAAAAAAGGAAATTACTCAAAATTTGTTGGTATGCTCGTGGCATCCTTTATAGCAATGTACATCACGATGTATCTAAACACCTATGCAATCGAACACGTATATTTTAGCCTCACAAGGTTTTATATGAGCTGTTTAGGTATTGCAGCGATGGCCATAATAATGTTTGTGGCAATGCGAAATATGTATCAAAATAAAAAGAAAAATGTTACCATAGTTTTAGGAAGTATTGTTCTATTTGTTGGTGCGCTAGGACTGGTACGTGACCAAAAATCAACTGTGGGCGATGTACTCTGGATGAAAGCTATGATACCGCACCACTCGATAGCAATATTAACCAGTGAGCGTGCAAATATTCAAGACCCTGAAGTGAAAAAATTAGCCAATGATATCATTAAAGCTCAAAAGAAGGAGATAGAAGAAATGAAACAAATGATTGACCGATTGCAAAATCAGAAATAGAGCGTTCGAGCAGTCTTTTCGCTATATCTTTTGTTTGCAGAAATAGCAAAAAAAGGATGCCGCTACTATCCCTAACACACATCGTGCTACACATTAAACAATTTTTATTATGAACAAAAACATATTATATATAGCAGTCGCAGTAATAGTGGGATTATTTGCAGGCTGGCTCATTTTCGGAAATTCTGAGATTGATGTTGACGCAAGCAAGGATTCGTCTAATATGTCAGATTCCCACAACCACTCTAGCGATACGGCAAACCAAATGTGGACTTGCTCAATGCACCCACAGATTATGCAACCAGAAGCAGGCGACTGTCCTATATGCGGGATGGACTTGATACCTGCTGAGTCTGGCGCTGAAGGTCTCGCTTTGAATGAGATAAAAATGACAGATAACGCAATGGCGCTGGCCAATATTCAAACTACAGTTGTAGGTAGTGGTGCACCTTCTGATGAAGACGGAATGATCTCACTCTCAGGAAAGATTGCTACAAACGAAGAAAATAACGCTGTACAAGCAAGCTATTTTGATGGTCGTCTGGAAAAATTGAATGTAAGCTATGAAGGTCAAAAAGTAAATCGTGGTCAATTACTGGCTACTATTTATGCGCCTAATTTAGTAGCGGCACAACAAGAGCTTTTAACTACGACTGCTTTAAAAGAATCGCAACCTGCTTTGTATAAAGCTGTGCGAAACAAGTTGAAACTCTGGAAGCTTTCAGAAAGTCAAATTAATGCTATTGAAACTTCTGGGAAGGTTCGTGATAATTTCCCCATTTATGCTACTGTTTCAGGAACTGTCTCAGAAGTTGCGGCAAGAGAAGGAGACTATGTAAAACAAGGTCAACCAATTTTAAAAGTGAGTAATTTGAATTCAGTTTGGGCAGAATTTGATGCCTACGAAAGTCAAATCTCTAATCTAAAAGTAGGTCAGAAAATGATGATAGTAACCAATGCCTATGCCAATAAAGAATTTGACGCCACGATTTCTTTTATTGACCCTATGCTGAACAACGCAACGCGTACTGTTACCGTAAGAGCAACACTTAAAAATATAGATGTCCTATTTAAGCCAGGAATGTTTGTCACGGGCAAACTCAAAGGAGAATCCAAAATGAATGACGATTTAATTACCGTTCCTGCAAGTGCAGTGATGTGGACAGGAGAACGCTCATTGGTGTATATAAAGACCAATCCTAACGAACCAATTTTTGAAATGCGTGAAATTGTGATTGCGAATCGTAATGGAGAAAATTTTAGGGTAAAAGAAGGGCTTGAAAATGGCGATGAAATCGTGACAAATGGAACATTCTCAGTAGATGCCGCCGCACAATTACAAGGGAAAAAATCGATGATGAACATGAGCAAAAAGGAAACATCGGATATGTCATTGTCTCAAATGATAATAGACTTACCATCAAGTTTTCAGAAGGACTTTGAAAAAGTGCTCACATCCTATCTTCAAATGAAAGATGCATTTGTCTCAAACAATGCTAACCAAGTTGCCGCTTTTGCAAAAGAGACATCCAAGGCCTTAAAATCTATAGATATTAGTGGTTTAGGAAAGATGGAGCAAGCACACTTAAATAAAACTATTAAAATGTTTGACGCCATTGTAGAAAATGATAATCTGGAAAATCAACGTGACCATTTTGTAATTCTGAATGAAAATTTAGTGCCCATTGCTATGAATATTGAGAATGTTGATCCCATACTATATTTGCAAAAATGTCCTATGGCAAATAAAAATAAAGGTGCTTTTTGGCTAAGTAAAGATAAGGATATTCGAAATCCATATTATGGAGATGAAATGTTGACTTGTGGAAGTATCATTAACATAACTAAGTAAACTGTCAAAGAATAGAACACAAATTTTTCAAATAGTCCAGATTAAAATAGTTTAAGCTAAAACCTTAGGAAAGATAAATTTTTCTAGGATATAAAAAGAACCAAACTATAGAATTAAAGAAATAAATGTTATAGCACACTAGCAAATGAAAAAAATAATTAAAGAATTCATTGGAGCAATTTTGATTAAGTTACAACCCCAAAAAGTTGAAATATTAATAAAAAAAGGCATCAGTTTTAATGTCAAAAATGAACTTAGTTTAAATGAACGTTTCATGCGTTCGGCACTTTTAAAAAATGCCGAAAAAAACCAAGACTTCGATATGCTGGCAGATTATCATGAAAATTTTTGGAAAGAGACAGGTAGAAAATATTTTTCAGATAAAGAGAATGTATTGAAAGATTTTTTTCTTCCTAATTGTTTACCAGTATTTGAAAAGCTTCAGAATATTTTAAAAGATACATCACATGAATTTCACACCATTGTCGAGATTGGAACAGGCAATGGGGATGTTTTAGATTACTTGAGCGCTGAATTTTCACAAATTGAAAGATTTATAGGTATTGATTTAAGTGTTGAGCAAATTAAATTTAATAAAAAACAGTATGTTGAGAATATTAAAATCGAATTTGTAGCCGCAGATGGATTTGATTGGATTAAAGAAAACGGAACCAATAATATGATAATCTTTACTTCAGGTGGTGTCCTAGAATATTTTTCAGAACAACGATTGCAAGAGTTCTTTTCTTACCTAAACAAATTAGGGACTTCAATATTTATTGCAATTGAGCCCATTGGAGCAAATATTGACTTTAGCAAGAATCCAAATTCTCAACCTTATGGTGTTGAGCGATCATTTTCTCATGATTATGCACGCCTTTTTAAAAATGCAGGTTTTAATTTATGGCACGAGTCTAAGGCACCAGGCAAGATGCATGAAGATTATTTTGGGGTTTTTGGAGCAATAAATGAATGTTATTCATTAATAATTACATAGAAATTGACGTTTAATCCAACATAACAGTTCGAATAAACAAAAGGTCTTGTATAAAAAAATGATAAGACTATCTTGGCAAACGATTTTTTTACAAAGAGATTAAATCAAAATAACACCAAACCATAACTAGAAATTTACTGATGACCACAAAAATGATAGACTTTTTAAAGAGGTACGAAATATGGGTGTTTTTAACACTTGCACCAATGCTGAATTTTGTAATAACTTTTGCTAAAAGCAAAGGCGTAATAGAATTTTTCCCGTACACCAATGGTCGCTTTTACGCTTTAATGTTTTTGTTGTTATTTATTGTAAAAATTACAAAAGGTAATGAAGGCATAAAGAATTTATTTAGACCTATGCTAGTTTGGAAAGTACACCCAAAGTGGTATGTATTTAGCTTACTGTTCGCATTTACCATAGGTTTAATAACTTTAGTAATTGTAGCTTTTTATAATGGAGATATGTCCATTCTTGATTTCGAAATTTATATACCTACCTTAAAATTCACTTTGTTTCTTTTGTCTTGGGCATTTCTAGGTGAAGTGGTATGGATTGGTTATGCATTTCGTGAACTTTCGAAAATTACTAAACCATTTTACGCAACTCAGGTTATCGGCTTTGTATGGTCTTTATGGTGGCTACCTTCCGTTTATATAAATGTTGGTGTAATTGAAGACCTTCCTGTATGGCCGTTGTTTTTAAATATGATGGGAGCTGCTGGTATGTGTGCTATTGTATATTCAAAAACCAGAAGTGGAATATGTGTATTGGTAATACAATCGATGTTAAATATGTCTCTTGTTTTGTTGCCGATTTCACCAGATGCGGGTGACCATACCTATACTATATTTGCGGTTCTTTACTTTATAATAATGTTGGTCTTTATGTATTTTATGCCACCAAAGATAGATTCTAATTCATTGAAATTGTAGTCTTTCTTATTAATCAATTACTTTAAAAAATTTTAAATATTATCCGTCAGCACATACCCCAACATTCCGCGAAGAGCTTCATTTCGGGAAAAGCGCTTCATTAAAGGTCTTAGACACAATCCCAAAGATTCCGATTTCCACTACGCTAATCCCGCCCAAAAGCAGGAAACGCTTCATTCCCAATCTACATATTTGAAATTTAGTCCGCTTTAAATTCTGCTAAAGAGGTTAATTCGTTTTCACAATCCGTTCAGCACATTCCCCTACATTCCTTAAAAAACTTCATTCCGTGAAAAGAGCTTTTCTACAAATGTCTTGGACACACCTATTGTTTTGCTTCCTTCATTACGTTAACCCGAACCGCTACGCTGGTTTGGGACACTTCATTTCGTCAGAAAAAATAGGTAAGTCCAACAAAACATCGGAAAGCCATCGGCTCGATTTTCTTAACAGGATTTTCGGCGAAGTCTTTTTGAGCCTTCACTCGAAAATCCTTAAAAACCAAACCGCTGTCTTACACATTTTAAGGGGTTTATAATGGATAAAGCCTTTGTTGTTTTTCGGGTCGTCGAAAAACAGGCAGAACATAACCAATTCTAGATTAAACCCAGCTACTTATTTCGCTTAACTATCGGTACGCTTAAACGCAACTGCGTTTAAAAGAATTGCTAATGCCCTTATGGAACTTGTCAAGACTATACAAGTTTTAGTGAAAAATAAGGTTTCTACTTCCTTGAAATTCCAAGGAATTTACTACGTCGCAAACACACCTGATTTATTCCCGAAAAGTCTTGACAAAACCCACTCTATCCATTGTGCGGTGCACAGAAGAAAAGAACAAACACCCCTTAAAATTTAATTCAGTTTAAAACAAATAAGGGAAATATAAACCAGTCTGTAATAAAGCAGACACAAATCTTTTTATTATGAGTACTATTAAAAATTACGTACAGTTAATTGGAAACGTTGGACAAGAACCAACCATTACGAACCTTGAAAGTGGAAAGAAAGTAGCCCGTTTTTCACTCGCCACAAATGAGTATTACAAAGATGCCAAAGGCGAAAAACAAACTGACACTAATTGGCATACGGTAGTTGCTTGGGGCAAGACTGCCGAAATTGTAGAGAAGTATGTCATTAAAGGTAAAGAAGTTGGAATATCGGGAAAACTTAAAACCCGAAGTTATACAACCGATAAAGATGAGCAACGCTACGTTACCGAAGTGGTAGTCGATGAAATTCTATTACTTGGAAACAAAGACGACAAGTAAATCTTAAAATGAAAGAGGGCGTAACCGTCGAAAGATGCGCCCTCTTTTTCATTATTCACACTTTAAATAATATGTACAATGAAAGCACAAGTTAACGAAATCAAAGAAGGATTGCAACATTTTCACGGAACGAAAATGTTCTATCAAATCCCATTATTAAGAACACGTTTTACCGACGGACTGAAATATTTATCCGAAGTTGCTGAATGTTTTTGGCTCATTACCGATACATCCGTAATCGCAAAAAGTCTGATGAACCGAAGCGAATTTGTAACCATAGACTTTAAAAGATTGTCCGAAGAAAAACAGGATTTTACAGGTTATGAAGCTGAAATTATTTACACAGATGGCAACGATAATATTTTAGAAAAACACGGCTATCGTGTAACCGATTTTCCATTGGATGAACTGCGGTTATTTTTTGTAAATGATACGCTGATGTTACCTAGCGAATATTAAATTTTCAAATTATGATTTACATTAAATTTCAAGATTTGAGCGAGGAAAAACAAGAGGAACTTTTACAAGTTTCGAGAGAACACGTTACACATCTTTTTGGGGAATCCATAAAAAAGTATGTGGAAGAAACCGGTGCAGATTATGAAAAATTGATAGATGAAGAAATGATTAAAAACCTATACTCATACAGTTATGTTTTCAATATCTGAAACTTTAAAGTTTTATTTAAAACACCTCTGAATTTTTAGAGGTGTTTTTGTATGTAATTAGTATCAAGTCAATAAAAAAACGTATCTTTAATTTTGCTGAAATTCAGCATTCAAATTAAAGTAAGGTTATCCATTTTTTACTTTCGCCGATAACCATACACATCGAAAAATAACATATCGGAAAATCATTTTCCTAAAATGGCAATCAGCTTTTTGAGCTGGATTGTATGGATTTTTGTTCGCCTGTGGCGAACGAAAAGGAATAGCAAGAGGGTAACACGCTGCGCGATGTTTCGGATTCCTTTTCGTTTTCAAATAGCTGATTACCAGCGATTTGAATATATTTTAATTTTCTGACAATCAGAGATTTGCGACAAACGAGCTGTAAACGCCCATTTTTAGGGAAGATTTTGCGACAAATCGGCGAAATATGGACTCATTTATTGGAATTAGATTTAAAAAGGAAACTGCAAAACGTTTCCAGACTTTCTCACGCACTTACTTCAAATCGCACACCGAGGCAATGTCCACGATGCTCGATTTTTTCTTCTATAACGAAATATCGCCAAAGGAAAAATTAGGACCAACAGGGCGAACCATCGAAGCCAAATTACTTAAAAGAATCAATGCTGTAATTGCCATAATGAGGGATGTGGAAAAGACACAAACCAAACCTACGGTAGCGATGATTCAATCTCTTTTTCAGACAGAAGAACCAAATGAAAAGCCTCTGATTGTGGAAAAGAAATATGCCAAAGAGAAAAAGGAAGTACGCTTTCGTGAAAAGAAAAACCCAAGTAATCAACTTTAAATTTTTGAGCTATGTACATCACAATAACACCTCAAAAATTAGGCGGCACTTATAGTCAGGGTTCAGCGGATTTTGTAGGCTATTTAGAGAAAGAAAATCAAGGTTTGGAACAACAAGATGTAGAACACTTTTTTAACCTATATGGCGATGAAATTTCCGCTGAAGAAGTGGTCAAAGAAATTGATGGAAATACCGCAAAATTAAAAAAGAAAGAACCCAAGTTTTATTCGATTACGGTCAGTCCTTCAAAGTATGAATTACGAAAACTAAAGAACAATAGCCAAGATTTAAAAACCTACACGCGTGAGCTGATGAAGGATTATGTTGCCAGTTTCAACCGTGAAATTAATGGGCGACCTATAACTATTGATGACATAAAATACTATGCGAAAATTGAACATCAACGAACCTTTAAAGGCACAGATATTCAGGTAAAAGAGAACCAACCTTTCGCGACAGAAATACTTCAGCTAAAAACAGAAATCCGAAATATTCAAGATGGACGAGCAAAAGGGAATATTAAAAAGATGAACAGGGAAATTGCCAAACTGGAACGCCAAGCACCGCATCAACAAAATGGAAAACGCATTGTCCAAGGAATGTCAAAAGATGGAAACCAAAGTCATATCCATATTATCGTAAGCAGAAAGGATGCTTCCAATTCGGTAAGTCTTTCGCCTGGTAGTAAACACAAAGCTTCTGAAGTAGAGATGCACGGCAAAAAGGTAAAGCGAGGTTTTGATAGGGATGCCTTTTTCGTTAAAGCGGAAAAGACGTTTGACAAAACTTTTGGATATAAACGCAATTTTGCCGAGACCTATAAAGCAAGAAAAGATTTTGTTAAAAACCCTAACCTCTATTTTGCTGCCTTGATGAAACTACCAGCTAACGAAAAGGTATTGGCTTTTAAAATGATTACAAAAACAGGCTTGCCAGTAATACCTAGTATTCCTTTAAGCCAAGCACAAATTGCGCTTCGGGTTTTCAAACGGTTAAGACGTGGTGCAGAAATAGCAATTAAATCAAGTTCCATCGGAATATAAGTAGTATGCAGATAGATAATATCATAACGACACTTTCAATTATTGGTTTTACCAGTACTGTTTTCTATGCGATGTTTCGGGTAAGTAAGTTTGCGTTTCTTTTGAATATCGCAATACTGTCATTTTTCGTATTCTATGTTGCTGCTGGAAATGAATTAACATTCATTTTGTTGTATCTAGTTTGTCCGATACTATTAATTAATACAGGACTATACGTTTTTCTGCATAAAACTGAAAATTCGCAAAATGGCGATAGTAAATACCAAGTCAACTTTGCTACGAGCAAAGGGAATTTTAAATTGGATAATATTAAACGTGGCGCATCCGTCATCGGATCCGCTGGAAGCGGAAAAACCGAAAGTGTCGTTTACGGATTTCTTAAACACTTCCAAAAAGAAGGCTTTTGTGGAATCATTCACGATTACAAAGATTTTGAATTGACCGAAATGGCATATCCACTTTTCAAGGATAGCGATATTCCATTTAAGGTCATTTCCTTCGATAAAATCATCCATAGGGTAAATCCTATTGCGCCACGCTATTTAGAGAACGAGGAAAGCGTCAATGAGGTGTCAAGGGTGTTAATCGAAAACCTTTTAGAGCAAAGAGAAAGCGGAACAACTGGCACGACAAAATTCTTTAACGATGCTGCAGAGGGGTTGATTGGTGGTTTGATTTGGAAACTGAAAACGGAATATCCAAAATACTGTACGTTACCCCATTTGATAGCTGTTTATCAATTCCTTGATACAAAAAGCCTAATCCAGTTTCTGGAAACCAACACCACCTCAAGGGCGATGGCAGATGCTTTTATTAGTGGCAAAGATTCTGAAAGACAGACTGCTGGTGTAAAAAGCACCTTGGCCAATGCGCTCAAACGAATTAGTACCCAACGTATTTTTATGGCATTGTCCGCAGACGAAGTGCCATTGAATATTAATAGCGAGGAAAATCCATCAGTAATTTCAATAGTGAACAACCCAAAATTTGAAACCTCCTATTCGCCCGTCATCGCTACCATCATTCATACTATTACCAAGCAAATGAGCGTGCGGAATTCAAAACCATCATTTCTATTAATGGAAGAAGCGCCAACCATACGACTGTTGAATATGCACCGTATTCCGGCAACATTACGTAGTTATAACATCTCAACTATTTATGTGATGCAAGACAAAATTCAGAATGATATGATGTATGGCGATAAAGCAAGTAAAGCGATTTTGAGCAATTTATCCTATCAATTCTTCGGTAAGGTCAATGACCCAGATACCGCTAAATATTACGAACGCTTTTTTGAAATTATTAAAGACCCAACCAAGAGTATCAGTCGAGGACATAACCTTGATTTTGATACGCGTATTACTACGGGCGAAAAGGAAATTCCAAAGATTAGAGCTTATGTTTTCTTCAGGTTGAAACAAGGCGAATTTATTACTTACGCGGATGGAAAGGATAAGAAAATTCAATTTAAATTGGATGATATTCAAAGAGAATTACCAAAGGAATCGAAACAGTTTGCACAGGCTGATTTAGCAGCTAATTTTGAACGGGTTTATGATGAGGCGCGTTCGATATTTGAAAAGCGACTGTATGTGAGTTAAAGTAGCGACGTTCTTTGTACTCTTAGCAAAAAGCGGATTTTGTAAAGAGTGTGGCATTTTTGAAGCATACTTTAATGAGTTTGACTGCAATAACGAAACGAAGCACAACAAGTATAATGTTAAGAGTACATTTAAACAATCGTTTAATTATACTTTTTTAGTTCCGTAAAAGGTGAATTACCGGAACTACTAAAAAGAACGACAAATTGAACTGGAAGCGAATATGTTAGCAACATTTTCAAGTCATTTCGTAAAACGGCCGTTTTAAAGAACTAAAATCTATGTATTTTATTTCTTTACTAACCCCACTTCATCTTCTGCAATCGCACCGCATTCAATATAGCTAGCAACGCCACCCCCACATCCGCAAAAACGGCTTCCCACATTGTGGCAAGTCCACCAGCACCAAGAATAAGAACTATAATCTTTACACCAAATGCCAAACCAATATTTTGCCAAACAATTTTTCGGGTAGAACGCCCAATTTTAATTGCTCTTGCGATTTTTGAAGGTTGGTCCGTCTGGATAATGACATCCGCCGTTTCAATGGCAACATCGCTACCCAAACCGCCCATCGCGATACCTACATCACTTGCTGCCAATACCGGTGCATCGTTGATACCGTCGCCTATGAAGGCAACCTTCGTATCTGGTTGTGCTTTGAGCTTTTCGACTTCGTTCAATTTATCTTCCGGTAATAGACCGCCCTTAGCCCAATCTATGCCCAATTCTTTTGCGACCTGTTGAGTTATGGAATCCTTATCGCCCGAAAGCATAATGATTTTGGAAATCCCAGAATCCCTAATTTGCTTTATGGCTTGGTGCGCATCTTCCTTTAGTTCATCGGCAATGGTCACATAGCCCGCAAATTTTCCATCAATGGCGACCATGACGATGGATTCCACAATGTCATTGGTTGCAGATGGAGCTTCGATGTTATTTGAGGTCATCAAAGCCTTATTCCCTACCAGAACAGTCTTACCATTAACCGTTCCCAATAAGCCTTTTCCAGCAACCTCAGAAACATTCGTGGCATCTAAATCTGCACCTTCAGCTTTATATTCCAGAATTGCTTTTGCAATAGGATGGGTAGATTGTTCTTCCATTGCCATCAAGTATTTCATAAATACCGCTTCCGAGAAATTGGAACTGTTTATTACTTCCTTAATCTTGAAAACACCTTTGGTCACGGTTCCCGTTTTGTCCATTACCACAGTAGTCACTTTGGTCATTGCATCCAAAAATGAAGCTCCTTTAAATAGTATACCGTTGTGCGAGGCTGCACCCAGACCACCGAAATAGCCGAGAGGAATCGAGATGACCAATGCACAAGGACACGAAATCACGAGAAATATTAAAGCTCTGTACAGCCAATCACGAAACACATAATCATCCACGAAAAAGTAAGGCAAGAATGTCAGACCGATAGCGAGAAAAACAACGATAGGCGTATAAATCCTTGCGAACTTCCTTATAAATAATTCCGTCTTTGATTTTCTTGCAGTCGCATTCTGTACCATATCAAGAATTCGTGCAATGGAACTATCTTTAAACTCTTTTGTGGTCTCGATTTCGATTACACCATCGAGATTTATGCTTCCGGCAAAAACACTATCTCCTTTGGCGATAGTATCGGGTTTGCTTTCGCCTGTTAAAGCTGCGGTATTAAATGAACCTTTATCAGAAAGCAGAATACCATCGAGTGGTACTTTTTCGCCCACACGCACCTGAATCTTTTCGCCTATCTGAACAGTCTCGGGATTGACCGAAATGAAATCGCCATCACGGTTTACCAAGGCTTCATTAGGGCGCACGTCCAATAATGCTTTTATATTTCTTTTAGCACGGTTAACAGCAGCATTCTGAAACAGTTCTCCAACGGCATAGAAAAGCATTACCGCAACACCCTCGGGATATTCGCCTATGGCAAATGCGCCCAAGGTTGCAATGGACATTAGAAAAAATTCTGTAAAGAAATCGCCATTCTTGATACTGTTCCATCCTTCTTTTATGACTGGAAATCCAACTGGAATATAGGCTACCGTATACCAGACAACACGAATCCAACCCTTAAAAAATGGAAAAGCATCGAAATAATCAATGGCGATTCCTGCTATCAACATTACAAAGCTAAAAATCGCTGGTAAATAAGTTCTGAAATTGGAGGCTTCTTCTGGACTGCCGTGATTGTGTCCGTCATCGTGATTGTGCCCGCCTTGGTGTTCCTTTGGGTCTAAATCCCGTAAGTTTACTTTTTTCTTTTTCATGAGTGTAATTTCCTAATTATTTTGATGCAACAGAAGTGCATTTATTGCCTGCTGCATTTGTCACAGATTCCCTTCAAAACCAAATTTGCGTCTTCGGCAACGTAACCGTCCGGGAGGTTGATATGTGGAATCTTATGTTCAGTCAGACAGACCGTCTCATTGCAGTTGCTGCAATGAAAATGAAGGTGTAAATCCTGTTCAATCTCACAGTTACAACCGGGCTCACATAATGCATACTTGGTTGTGCTAGTGCCATCGTCTATCTGGTGTACGATTCCTTTTTCCTCAAAGGTTTTCAGCGTTCGGTATAACGTAGTCCTGTCAGATTTCGCGAAAGCGTTCTCAATATCCGTAAGGGCGACCGCAATTTCCTTTTCGGCCATATATTTATAGATCAAGATGCGCATTGCCGTAGGACGCACATTTTTATTTTCCAATGTTTTTTCTATTTCCTTCATGCTTTATTATTAATGGCCGTGACCTCCTTCTTCTTCGCTATTCTTTGCTTTTGCCAAAAGGGTAAAAGAATCCTTTAAAACAATTTCCATAGAAGTAATGTCCTGCGTTTCATCGACAAATTCGAACGCAACAAAACCTTCTTCCTCGTTACCTTTTGTGATTTCGAGCATTTCAAAATCATTCATCGGGTTTTCACCTTCTCTCCGTTTTCCGAGGGATTTAAAAATATACTGTTTTGCTTCAAATCGAACTATGGCTTCTTCTGGAACGGCATATAGTTCCTGCGCTTCCACTTCAATAGCTGCATTGACGAACATTCCTGGCAATAAGTCTTCATTTTTTTCCTTTAAATGACCGTGAATCGTAATAGACCTATCGTCACGCACGTTGCTTCCAATGAGAAATACTTCGGCTTCCATCCATTCTTCCGGTGCATTTGCCAGTCTAAAGCGAATGCGTTGCCCATTACGAATCAAGGGAATATCATCTTCATATACCTTAAGTTCTACATGTAAATCTGTTGCATCGGTAATATCCATTATTACATCTTGGGGATTGAAATATTTTCCTGTGTTGATATAAACATCCCGAACCACACCATTTATGGGCGAATACACATTCACGACAGTTGATAGATTACCATTTTTTACACTTATTGGGTTTATACCTATCAATCGAAGTTTACTTTCAAGCGACTTGATGTTTGCCTGATTGGTCAAATACATACTTTTCGCCTTTTGGAATACTTTTGTTGATGTTACATTTTCATCGTTCAAGGTTTGCTGACGGTCAAAATCTGCTTTGAGATAATCATTATTTGCCCGAGCTTCCAAATATTCCCTTTGGAACTCGATAAATTCTGGATTTTCCACACTTGCTATTACCTGACCCTTTTTAATTCTGCTACCAGGAAGCATTTCGGTATATTTCAAAAATCCCCCGTACAGTACTGTAACTGAAATATTGCCCTGTGGTGGCACATCAATCATTCCGTTTACCGAGATTTCGTGTCCTATTTTTCGTTTTTCAACCTTACCAATGACAATGTTGGTCTGTTCCATTTGCGCATCGGTCAGTTCAACTTGATTTTCTTCTCCTTTGTGGTCATCTTCAACCATTGGTTGTGCATTATCCTTACAACCTGTTGACATTAAAGCGACGATAAAAAAGATTGTTATATATATATTCTTCATTTTATTGATTATTAGCGATGAGTTCTTCGATTTTTATGAGTGTTTGATTGTACTGGTTTACAAAATCCAAATATTTCACTTGAATAGTCATTGCCCTGTTAAGCCCTTGGATGTATTCGATATACCCAACTTCCCCTTCCTGAAATCCACGTTGGGAATTTTTCAACAGCAATTCCGCTTGCGGCAAAGCATTGTTTTTGTACGATTCCAGATTTGTTTGCTCCGTTTGAAGCGTTTCCCATAAGGTATCAAACTGGGTCTGCGCTCTGTTTTTTATAGCTTCCAATTGTGCTTCGTTCTCCATTTTTTGGATTTTGGCAGCTTGGATTTTCGCTGTGTGTGGTTTTAACCAAATTGGGATACTCAAACCCAATTGCACACCTGTAAATCTATCTCCAGAATCGAATACTGTTGGTGTTCCGTTTGCGGTTTCGCCATTGCCTATAAAGGATTGATTGAAATAACCCAATGTGATATCTGGTAATAGTTTTGAAACAGCCACGGATTTTTCATTTTCGGCAAGTTCGATTTGCTTTTGGTAAAAAGCGAGCGTTGGATTATTTGAGATTGCTGTGGAATCCTTCAACTGGGGTAACATTTCAGTTTTTACTTCTAAATTTCCTACATTGATATCAACCAAACTATCTGTATTCATCAGATTTTGCAATTGTAGTTGATGGTTTTTAAGGACAGAAGCGTTATCCAAAATCATAATCTGAATATCTGCCAGTTCCACATTGGCTGTTGCCTGCTCCAATGCATTGCTTTCGCCTGTTTTATAACGCAAGTTCGCGGCGTAGGCAAACCGTTCATAAATGCTGTCCTGTTTTTGCAGTACCATTTGTTTGCTCTTGATATACCACAATTCGTAATACGTGGATTTAACTTGGGCAATCAAATCATTTTTTAGAACCGCTTCATTCAGTTCGCTTGCCTCAATTTTGGTTTTTACCAATTTATTTTGGCTTCCATAAAGTGTTGGGAACGCAAACTTTTGACTAACGCTAAAACGTGTATCATTATCTGCAATGCTATTGATTTGTCCATATTCCAAACCAAAATCAGTTTTAGGTAAATCGAAACTACTGCCTTTCAATGCCTGCTGCTGTTCTGTCTGCAAACGTGACACCTTGATATTGGGATTGTTTTTTAATGCTGTTTCAATTACTTCATCAATATTTTGATAGACTTTTACTTGAGAAGTTGTCTGCGCATTTATGGAAAAGGCACTTCCGAATAATGCCATCAGCATAACAAGAGCTGTCTTATTAGGTTTCGTCTTTAATTTTTTTTCAGAATAATAATAGAGAATTGGCAATACCACGAGCGTTAAAAAGGTTGCTGTAATCAAACCACCAATCACTACGGTTGCCAAAGGTCGCTGTACTTCTGCGCCAGAAGTTTGGGAAATTGCCATTGGCAAAAACCCTAGAGAGGCTACGGAAGCGGTCAAAATTACAGGACGTAAACGGGTCTTTGTGCCTTGATAGATGCGTTGGAAAATATCTGAAATTCCGTCTTTTTTAAGTCGGTTAAATTCCGCAATTAAAACGATACCATTTAGGACCGCTACACCAAACAAAGCAATAAATCCAACTCCTGCAGAAATACTAAATGGCATATCTCGAAGCCAAAGTGCAAACACACCCCCAATGGCTGATAATGGAATTGCCGTAAAAATGAGCACACCTTGTTTGATTGACCCAAACGTAAAGTATAACAGAATAAAAATGAGCAACAATGCGAGTGGAACTGCAATTGCCAAACGTTCTCGTGCCTCCACAAGATTTTCAAACTGCCCTCCATACGAAATAGTATAGCCTGGTTTCAGATTGATTTGTGAATCGATTTTTGAACTTATTTCATCAACAACGCTTTCCACATCCCGATTACGCACATTGAAGGCTACGATTATTCGTCGTCGTGTATCATCTCGTTGAATTTGGTAAGGTCCATCTTTTATGGAAACATTTGCTACCTGTTGCAAGGGAATCTGTTGGCCATTGGCACCATTGAGATACAGATTCTGGACATCCTGAAGGTCTGTTCTGTTTTCATTTTCCAAACGTACTACCAAGTCAAACTGCTTTTCGCCTTCATACACCAAGCCTGTGGAAGCTCCAGCGAATGCAGCTTGAATCGTATTGTTTACCGATTTTATATCCAATCCGTATTTTGCAAGTTGTCCACGATTGTAGTTGATGACTATTTGTGGCACTCCCGTGACCTCCTCCGTATAGACATCCACAGCACCTTCCACCGTTCCTGCCAATTTTCCGATTTGGCTTGCATAGGTAGAAAGTTGATTTAAATCTTCGCCATAAATCTTGATGGCGACATCTTGACGCACACCTGTCATCAACTCATTAAAACGCATTTGAATCGGTTGTTGAAAACCAAAGGTAACACCAGGAATAACTTCAAGTGCTTCAGCCATTTTATTTGCCAAATCTTCCCTGTTGGATGCCGAAACCCATTCTGATTTATCTTTAAGAATTATCATTAAATCGGCAGCCTCAATCGGCATCGGATCTGTTGGGATTTCTCCCGAACCAATTTTAGATACGACTTGTTCCACCTCTGGAAAATTATCCAAGAGGATTTTTTCAGCTTTGGTAGTCGCTTTTATTGTATTTGAAAGGGAACTTCCCGTAATAACTCGTGTTTCTACCGCAAAATCGCCTTCTTCAAGTGTTGGAATAAATTCGCCACCCAAGCTTTGGAACACTAAAAAAGCGGTGACGAAAAGTGCAATGGTACTACCAACTACAATAATTCTTGTACGCATTGCCCAATGTATGATTGGTTCGTAAATGCAATAAAAGAAGTCCATTATTTTATCGGAAATATTCCGCTTGTGTTCTGTTTTTTTGCTCAAGACCAATGCCGACATCATTGGAATGTAAGTCAGCGACAATAAGAATGCTCCCAAAATAGCGAAACTTACCGTTTGCGCCATCGGTCCGAACATTTTGCCTTCCGTTCCCACCAAGGCTAAAATAGGTAGATATACAATTAGGATGATGATTTCTCCGAAAGCTGCTGAATTTCGAATTTTACTTGCAGATTGATACACTTCTTCATCCATTTCAGCCTGCGTCAATTTTCTGGAAATTTTTAACGCCCCTAAATGGAATAGGGTCGCTTCCACAATAATGACCGCACCATCCACAATTAAACCAAAATCAACTGCTCCCAAACTCATCAGGTTTGCCGAAACACCAAAAATATGCATCATACTAAACGCAAATAGTAAAGCGAGAGGAATAACGGATGCTGTAATCAAACCAGCACGCCAATTGCCCAACAATAAAAGTAAAATGAAAATCACGATAAGCGCACCTTCCACAAGATTGGTGGTAACTGTACCAATGGCATTGTCCACCAATTTAGTTCTATCCAGAAAGGGTTCGATAACCACACCTTCGGGCAAGGTTTTGCTAATGGTTTCAATTCTATCTTTTACATCCTTTATTACTTTGGCGGAGTTAGCGCCTTTCAACATCATAACAATCGCACTAACCACTTCGCCTTCGCCATTTCGGGTTGTTGCGCCATAACGAATCGCCTTTCCTGTTTGAACTGTTGCAACATCACTTATCAAAATAGGAATGCCACTTTCTGTCTGCTTTACAAGAATATTCTTGATATCTTCTATCGAACCAACAAGGCCTTCGCTTCTAATAAAAAGTGCTTTGTCATTTTTTTCAATATAAGCACCGCCAGTATTTTGATTGTTATTTTCGAGTGCGCTGAAAAGGTCGGAAATGGAAACACCCATACCGTTCAAGCGTTCTGGACGAACTGCAATTTCATATTGTTTTAGATAGCCACCAAAACTACTGACGTCTGCAACGCCTTTCGTTCCCAATAGCTGGCGTTTAATGACCCAATCTTGTATCGTCCGAAGCTCTGTTGCTGTGTATTTGTCCTCATAACCAGGCTTTGTAGCAATGACATATTGATAAATTTCACCAAGTCCCGTAGTCAATGGTGCGATTCCTGGCTTACCGATGCCCTCTGGAATTTGGGATTGAGCATCCGCCAGACGTTCGTTTACCTGTTGTCTTGCCCAATACACATCTACATTCTCCTCAAAAACAATGGTTACAACCGATAATCCAAAACGTGAAAAAGAACGAATTTCATCGATTTGGGGAATGGTTGCCATTGTGAGTTCAATGGGAAAAGTGATTAATCGCTCAACCTCTTGGGCTGCAAGTGTTGGCGAGGTCGTAATGACCTGTACTTGATTATTGGTAATATCCGGAACGGCATCTACAGGAAGCTGTTGCAATGAATAAGCACCCGTGATAATCAAGGCTAGAGTGAGTAAACCAATAACCAGCTTATGGGTTATGGAATACCTAATAATTTTATTAAGCATAGAAAGAATTTAATACAGTTAAACATCACGGAATTATGCCAAAAAATTGCAATTGTCCGCAGCGGAGTGTGACCTTTCTAGGTCAAAATCGGATATAGTTATCCTAGTGTAAAACTGACTATGCCTTTGGAGGCTGGAAAAGAGAGTGTGAAATGTCATTGCCGAAGCTATCGAAATGCGCAAATTTTTCCTTGAAATTCATAAGAATCAAGGGTTCGAACGAAATAATGTTGGATTCGATGGTATGGATATGGCAGCAATGGCAATTGCAAAATGGGGAACACAGGTCGGTTGCGCCATGGTCATGATTTCCATCCATCGCGATTACATTTTCGATTTCCGCATCATCACTTGACATCTTCCCATCATTACACGGAATGAAATTGAGTGCCAAAAAATATAGCGATAATATGATTGCGATTGATTTCACTTTCCAAAGATAACAAGAAATTCATGCAACTGTGTTGCAAAGCTTTACTATGCTATGAGTTCCTAAAAAAAGAAAGTTGTACGGGACTGCATTTAATTTCTAAAGTTCAAATAAGGGTATTTCCACAGAATTTAACTAGTACGTTTAAACCCACCTTTATTTAGACTTTCAAAATTGCAGATTTAGTCTACTTATAACGACCGTTTAAATGGACCTTTCTCAACATTATTTAGTAACTATTTACAAATAGCACTTTTAATAGAAAGTTTTTGCATAGAGGACTATTACATAAAAGGTGCAAATAGTGAAGTAATCTCTTCTAGATAAAATTAACGATAAAATCTATTTTAGACAGAGTTCAGTTTACACCATCATTCATGGACTAACCGATTGTAATAGGATACAAATTCCACAACATCCTCATCGCTGATTTCATCCGAAATTTGTTTAGATGAGATGACCATATCTTTGATATTAATTTTCAAAATATCGTTGAGTTCTATTAAGTCTGATTGGTTATGACCAAAAGCGGTATAGGCTTCAATTTTACCTTTTATAATACTCTTGAAAATATCCAGCGCTATAAACGCGGTATCAGGGATATTATTGTTATGGACCTGTTCATTATCCATAGCTTAAAAAGGCCCTTTTTCCCTCGGTCTTTTACTGGTAACTTTCCATTGACCGTTTTCTTTAACCAACTTGAAAATTCCAGTTTTCCCATCGTAGGTGCTGCTGTATTTTATCCAGGCAATTTCGCCATCAACAGCTTCATCTAAAATTTCCACTTCGATGTTTTTATCAGAATCCGGTATCATATTCTGTACAGTAATCAAACTGGCATAGCCTTCTGTAGTAGTATGTTTTTTTAAAGCTGATTCATCTTTTGAAAAAAAACTTCCCGCAACTGCCTTGGCAGTTTCAGAAGGGGATTTTGTTGTGCTTTCTGAACAAGAAAGGAACAACAGTACAAGCGAGCAAATGACGATTTTTTTCATAACAATTTTAATTTGGGTTATTGATATACTTATGCGATACCTTCAATTTTAAATCCCTTTCCCCATTTTTCTCATTCAGCTCAACCACTAATCTACGGTCATTAATTATTGAAAATTTAGGCATTACATAAACTAATTTTACAACTTCGCCCTCAGCTATTCTGGACGGTACGTTGTGCTTAAAAATGGGTTCTTGAAGCAGCTTTTGTAACGATTTTCTTTTGCCTTTTTGTCTTGTTTCTAGCGAGAGATTTAAGAAATTTAAGTCGTAATCCAAACTCGATTTATTCTCAATCTGGATAACAAAGTAGAGTTCTTCCTTATCAAAAACTATATTCTCAACACTCAAAACGATGCTTTCATTTCGTTTTTGTATCGTACCTATTCGTTGCTTTCTTTCAAGAAGATAAGAAGAGAATTTTGTGTAGTAAAATCTGCTGTTATCTACTAAATTCTCAACTTCAGTTACTTCGGTAGTGTCAATGATGATAGGTTTTTCATTGCCTATACTACTTGATTGTGACACGAAATAATTGAGCTTCGATAGCTGCTTTCTATATCTTATAATATACGAAAAAATCGCCCCATTTCTATTGATTATCAATAAATTACTTTCTTTCCCAGGGGTTGCCTGAAGCAATCCAAAGTACTGTTCTTTTTCACGATTGTAGGTAAAGACAAAATTATCCGAACCAGTTACACCTTGCCTAATAGGTTCTGGAAAGAACAGCGCAACGTTTTTGGTGTCGTTGGCATAAATGGTGTCGAGAACTTTGGTTGTTTGTGCTTTCGCGAAAGCGGAAATACATATGACTGCTATTATTAAGACTGAATTTTTCATAAGAGTGCGTTTTTAAATACCCATTATAGGCCTCATAATTTTGGTTTTAAGATTAATTTGTAATTGTTCAAAACCGTAACTTTTACGTTACGATTACTACGTCTAAGAACTTTTGTAATTCCACCTACTTGCGGAACGGCAGGTATGTTGATGTCGCCAATAATGTCGTCAAGAACTTCGGTGGTGGCTTCTGCTCGAAAGTTATTTTCCACATAGATACCTTCACTACCATCCAGCAAATCAAAAGCTTTGAGTTTGGTCGGATGATGCTTTATGTTTTCAATCTCAATCAAGGCACGGTTGGGTTGAAAGCTTATGAACCCGAAAATGAATGTGTTCTTTGATATCTGTTTGCCATTGATTAGTGCAGACTTGGTCAGGCGCATTCTTAATCGGGTATTTGCCATAACTATTTGGTCGCCGTCAACGACCACGTAAATAGTTTCATCTGTATTACCTAAAATTGAAAATTCATTTGGTTTTGGCGATGCAGCAAAGAACAGTTGATGTTCTAGTCCTAATTCTTTAGCTTCAATCTTTTGTTCTCGTTTTATTTCGGCTGAGTCAATCTGTTGTACATTTTTTTGTGCAACTTTCTTTTGTCCAATATTTTGATACCGCTTTTCGGAATATTGAATTTTACCAGCATCGTAAATACTATCTATAATGCGTTCTTTTTCACGTCCCGGAAGGTCAGGGTCATAGAAGCCTAAAGAATCAATTAGTTTTTCGTCATAGATACTCGGTGCATTGGTTTCCCTTGCTTCCTTCAAATCGTTGATGGCATCTAGTTTGGAATCGTATTCTTTTTGGTTTTCATCCAAATCTGGTACTAAGGTCTGTTCTAAATTATCATTTTCGCTTTCATCATCGCCCATAACCATCATAGAATAGGAAATCAGGAATATGAAAATCACAGCCAATACAGCTGCAAAGACAATTTTATTTTTTTCTATCTTCATCTGTAAGTTTTTTTAAAGTGTTCTCGAAATAGTTTGTAATCAACAATCCGTGCGGATTATTTGGAAAGTTCCGGTCAACCACTATCAGGTTTCCAGTGGAAACCAACTCATATTTATCGATAATAGTCCCTCTGTTGATTTCAAAAATGGTCGTTGTGGTAAAGCTATATGACCCCTTGTTTTCTTCTATTTTGGAATCGATGCTAACTACCTTTTCTACCAAAGAATACTGTAACAATCGGTTGTAGACACCATCTGCCTTTTTTTGTCGGTATAGGTTATCCACGGAACTATTGCCGAGCCAAAGCGCCTTTTCTAGATTGCGTTCATAATTGCTGGCATCGATATTATAGAAGTAGTTGTGGAACAGGTCTAAATGCGCTAAAGCTTCAACCTTAAAATTCTCTTTTTGCGTAACGAGCTTCAGCGGAATAATACTGCCATCGGTATTTATGGCGAAAGCACTATTAAGTGCTTTTTGATTGGTATTGAACGCTATCCAAACCGAAAAGGTACTGGACAGCAAAGCGCAAACAATAACTGCTATTACTATAAATCGGTTCAATTTTAGGACGGCATATATGTTCTTGTATGGTGTTTTCATAGTTCTATTTTTAATCTGCTTTAAGCCGTAAATAACCTGAGTGTAAATGATGTGGCGCGTTTGTATAATTTGAATTTCAGAAAAACAATAAAACCAACTGACCCAAGTTGAACCACAGGTGCAAAAAAGCCCTGGCCAACATCTGTCCCAAATAGGTTTGTCCAGAAATTTGTATTGATTTCCGTATAGAGTGCGTTCACAAATACATTAACCAAAAAGAATGCTGGCACCAACATATAAACGCCAGCGTACAATTTGAAAAATGTGTAGGCAAGCGAGCGGAACTTTTCAAAAACGGCCAAACTTATAACCAACGGAAAGAAAGCTTGCATTATTCCAAGTAAAAAGTAGCGTTCTGCAAGGAATAATGGGTAGATGAACAAATCCAGAATCCAAAGGAAAAGACTAATGATAAATGCAAATATTTTGAATCCATAAAGTGGTGTGACTAAGGCTTCGTATAAGAGCGTCATAGCTGCTTGTGCTACCTCAATGATACTTACATCTTCCTCAATGGGAATATCTTGCATCTGCAAGGGTAATAAGGCTGGTGCGGTGCCTCGATATTGTCCTTCAATAGAAACCAAGATACTATCGAAGAAACCTAGTACTTGTGTTGAAAAGATGACCAGCACGACAATGGCAAAGTTCTTCATCAATTCCCCTGGGCTTAATCCCCAAGTATAACCATCTTTGTCCGCAATGCCCTCGTTATACTTTTTAAGGATATTGACCAGAAAAAACAATACAGCAAGCGTTTTCATTCCGGCAATGGTGTATTGCGAGAAACTGCTGTTCTGTATGGTTTGAAACACCGCATCGATGTATTCCAATCCTATCCCTAAAAGTATGGTTGCGGTCATTATTAATATTCTGTTTCGCGATTATTTATTTTATCCTGCATTTTTCTGAAGGAAATAATGTCCCTATATCGTTTGGTTCTTGTGTTAATATTGGAAACCATTTCCTTAGATTCCTGTTTTTTCTGTTCTAACACTTCAGCACGTTGTGCATCAGACATTTTTAGATTATCACTTGATAAAATTTCTCCCATAAAATCAACCGTGTCTAAAGAGTTTTGGACTATAGCATCAAAAGATTCCGCAACCCGTGTGACTTCCTCTGGTTTGATGTAAGGCGAGTTTAAAATATCCTGTAAATCGTCTTGCATTACATTAATAAGGCGTTGATTGTTCTGTGCAATTTCCTGAACCGCTCTAAGCTGTTGTACCACACTTGACACCTTTTCCATACTTTCTTTTGCATCTTTCAGGAACTTTACAGACTTAATAAGTTGAGAGGTCTGTTTTGCAGATTCGACAAGAGATTTTACCAAGCTAATAAAGTTGGTATTGTCATAAGTGGGCATTCCCTGGCACGCAGCGCGTGCAGGCAGTAAAAAAGTGAATGCGATTACGAGTACTAAAATTTTTGTCTTCATAATATTATATTTTAGATGTGAATTGAATTATTGCTTTTTCCATATTGTTATGCTCATCGAAGAGCTTCATTATGGCCTCGTTTTCTTGTCCATCGGTCAAGTATGCTGCATACACTTCCTTCGGAACTTCTAGCCTAAAAATGTTACTTTCTTTACCTATTTTGATAAACATTTCGGTGTACTTGCGTGGACCAGAAAGATTGTTCTTGATGGATTTTAATTGGTTTAAATCGTGGCTAGAAAGATTGAGTCTTTTGACTAATTCATCATAGCCTTTTTCATTGTTCAGGCTATAAATGACCTGCGTATTTTCTAGTATGCTGGCTGATGTTGAATTATTGGGAAGTTGATTTATGGATTGAAGAATAATCCCAATCGCACCATTTTGTTTACGGATAGCTTGATAATAGAATTCCACGCTTTCCAATACGTTATCAAACTTTAGTTGCTTTGCAAACTCATCGAAAAGAATAATGCCTTTTTCTGCTCTGTTTTTCCAAATGGTTCTTTGGATGGCAGACTTAATCAACTTCAACATTACGGACAGGATTTCCTTGTTATCCTTGACTTCATCCAGTTCAAACACAATCAAGCGTTTGTCCTCTATTTTATAGGTTTGGTCTTCGCTTACTTCAAACAGGAAACTATATAGACCATCGCCGACATATTCAGACATTACGTGTAAGAAGCTTGTAATATTGAAATAATCGGGATGGATTTTTAAGGTATCCAGAAGGTCTTTCTGATTCTTTTCTATAAAGTTGTAGAAACCATCTAAGGAATGATTTTCCGAAGTATTATTGTAATAATGGCGCAGTATCTTTTTGACTGAAACCGATTGTGCTTTGGTTACTTTTAAATCTGAAGCAAAGAGTTCAAACAAGAAAACAGACAAGTCTTCCAACCGTTCTGGTGTTAGGTCATTTGTATCGCTGATGTAAAAGGGATTGATACCCAAGTTCTTTCCACTTTCGTAGCGAAGTACTGTATATTTTTTAGGATAGAGCTTTGCGAATTTGGTGTAAGAACCACCTAAATCAATGATGACCAACCGAACACCGCTTTCAAAATACTGGCGTAGAATGTTATTCGCCAAAAAGGATTTCCCTTCCCCTGTTGGCGCAAAAATGGCAAAGTTCCGAGCTTTAATTCGTTTCTTTTTTTCATCCCAAACATCCTTTAAAACTGGAATGTTATGCTCACGGTCGTTAAAGATGATTCCCGTGGAATCAGATTTGTAATTGGTGTTATTGATGAACAGGCATAAAGCGTGTTTTAAATCAGTTACATACAAATCGTTGTTTGAGAAATTGGACGAAAAACAGCAGTAACTGTTCAGGATATAATTCTTTCGTTCTTCGCCTCTAGGGTAATACGGAATGATATCCAGTTCCTTAAACTCGGTCTTTATTTTAGAACCGATTCGGCTTAGGTTTTCAGGATTTTTATCCCAGAAAACAATGTTTAAATGACCACGAATAATCCGTGCATTATCATCCGCATTGATTTGGTCAAGGATATGCTGAATTTTACCAAGTACTACTTTGTTTTGAGAACCGAAGTTTGAACTCTTGTTGAGTTCTTCAATCTTTTTGTCGAGCAACTTGCGCCACTTCTGTTTGTCATCCAAATACAAAATTTGATTGACAATGTGGTTTTCATTAAGCGTAAGCCCTAAGCCATCAATAAACCCTTGATGAAACACAAAATCTTCAGAAGTGAATTTCTCATTGGTTTTGCTACTCTGTACACTTTCGCCAAAGCACAGTTCGCTATTGATGGCAAGGGCATCAAAATGGTTTTCGCCAATATTGACGCTTTTCTTTTCTAATAAAATATCGGTATCAAAGCCTTCGTTGAAGCCATTAAAATAGCCCTTTGTTAAATGTTGAATTTCCATTGCATCAATCGGAAGGAATTCCATTTTACGACTGTTATTGATGAAGGAAACCGAATCGCTAACCGAGTTGACGAACCGTTGCACGTTATCATCCAGTTCCTGTACGATTCCTTTTGAAACGTTACGGAACGGATTCACATATTTTGAATTATTGAATGCCTTGTTTTTGGTTAACGTGAAGAACAGGTAACACTTATGTTCTATATGACCGCGACTTTTAAAATGCTCGTAAGTAGCTTTTTCTAAAAAGGTCGTATTCGGAAGCTGCTCAGAAGTATAGGTTTTCTTCAGGTAGATATCTTGCTTATGAACAACAGTCCCAACGGGTAATGATTTTAGGGCTTGAAACCAAGCTCCGTGCATATCCTCAAAATCATTTTCAGAAAGCGAATAGATTTCCGGTAGATTCCCTTTATAACACAAAATCACATTGCCATTATTGGCAAAGATGATATTGTCCTGAATATCTGTGATAGGTTGATATGCGGAAAGGTTAATCTTGTTCATAATCGAAGCCTGAGTTTTGTTTATTACTAATAATTGTTGGAAAGACTTTTGCCACCTGAAACAGTTGAGGATTATTGCTAATTCTCGTGAGCGAGATGTATAAAGCAGCGTTGAAAATGGCAACACCTATAATCATCGCAAAACTGAACGAGAAGATGATGACCATTAATGAAGCCAATACTGACATCATCATCAGGGCAAACAAGGAAATGGGCAGCCCAAAAATGACCGCCTTTTTCCTAATGTTTTTATAGGGCTCAAATTTTTTCATAAAGCTTTGATAATAAAGACCTCGATGAGGGTTAATTAAACAACGATTGAGATTAAATAAGTAAATATGCCGACAACCGCACCTGCGATTAAAACAAATACAAGGACACGAGTAATACCTTTTTTAAGGTCTGCGTTTTCCCCAAAGAAATGTCCGGCATTAAATAGGAAACCAACAAGAAATATAACCCCAAGTAAAATTGGAAAGATGGTTCTGATGGTATCGCCCACATCATTAACAGAATCTTCGATTCCCCCAATTTGAGCAAAAAGTGATGTTGAGAGCAGCGACAAAAAAGTTGCCAAATAGATTGATTTTTTCATAATAAAAGGTTTAGAATTTTTATTCATTTTCGCTTTCTTAAATTTACATATATTTGTACATAAATAACTGAAAATCAATTATTTGTGAATAAAATATTATTTGATATCGATTGAATTCCGTTGCTATTATTTGGCATCAAATGCTATGAATTTTTGAAGGAAAGTTGTTGATAACCTGAAAATTGAAAATGAAAAAAGTGCTCAGAAACGTCAGTTTTGTAATTTTGCTTCTAAAAATGTGTATCATTTTTGGGCAAGAAACGACTGCTCAAAAACAAATTGTAATTGACGTTGGACACGGTGGAAATGATTCTGGTGCGATAGGTATTAATAAAATCCAAGAAAAGGATGTTGTATTGGATATTGCGAATGCCATTTTGAAGCTTAATAATGAATTGGATAAACCTTTGGATATTTATTTGACTAGATATAATGATACGCTTATTTCTTTATCGGATAGAACGAAATTGGCTAAAGCCTTGAATGCTGATTTATTTGTGTCGTTGCATTGTAACCATTCTGATAATCCAAATGCGAGAGGGGTTGAAGTTTATGTGGCTAACGCTACTTCAGAATATTCTGATGAGTCTACTTGGTTTGCTTTTCAACTGCAAGATGCATTAAATAAGGGTTTAGGTTTTGAGAGTAGAGGTGTGAAGTTTGCGAATTTTCAGGTGTTGCGAGAAACGATTGGCAATTGTCCAGCAGTATTATTGGAATTGGGGTTTTTGAGTAATGTGGATGAGAGTAGTTACTACCGTAAGCCTGAATCGATAAAGCTCTTGGCTTTGGTAATATGGGATAGTTTAATTAAAAAAATATTTAGTTATGAGAGAGTTGGGGATTGAGGTAATAAAATGTATAAGAGAGATAATAGTTATTTTATTCTATTTAATCCAAAAGGACAGATAAGCTTAATATATCATTGGTCTCGATACATATCTTCGCCTACTTGTAGAAATCTTCTCCAAAAGAACGGAAATGGTAGCCCTCTATGATAATGACTGGTAATTGTAAAAATGTAATCGTAGCCAATTTTGATTGAACTGAAATCCTTTTCAGCAGAAAACAACTCAACCTCTTCTATTACCTCTTTTTTGTAATCATCAATTGAGTCATAAAGTAATATAGAATGTTTGACTTTTCCGGATTGTCTGCTGTAACCAGTATCTAAATAAAATTGTTCTGTTTCTGATTTAGGAAACCATATCTGAAGGTTCAATTTCTCATCGAATAGTTTTAGTACATTTTTTAAGTCTTCATACGCTTTACTACTATTTAGGATTACGCACCAATCGGCTAAAAGCGTCAATAGCATACTGGATTTTTCATCTTGTTTCTTATTTCCCAGATAGTAGTCAACTAAGTTCTCATAATGAGTTCTAAACAAAGGAAAAAAATCTTTAAGAACTTTAGCGTCGTGAATGCCTACAATTAGCGTTCTTAACCATTTTATACCTTCTTCTTTTTTCCCAGTTAAAAATAGAAACCTCATTGCTGGTTCAATATCTATGATATGGTCATCATATAAAGGGTAGTGCGAAGGTGGGTTTGTATCTATTAGAGAAACAAGAGCTTCGGAAATTGTCATAGCAGCTTCTTCGAAAATAGTAGCATTTTTAGGTGCTCTCGAATCAAAATGGTATTGATAGTGTCTGATTTCGGTTAATCCAATATTGGCAAGTACCCCTATTTCTTCCCAGACAGTCAAACCATACTCTATTTGATTTTTCGAGTATCGTTGTAAGCTATGTTCGACGAAGTAGTGGTCACTTACTTTATTAAAATACGCTATGCCTATTTTACGTCTTAGAGAATGAATATTATAAAACTCTATATTGACATATTTTTTCTTAAAGTGACCTTGACTGTTTAACCATTCAAATGACTTCAAAATTGTTTTATCCGCAGCTTTAATGGCTGACTTTAAATATCCATTGTCCTCTGCCCATTTGAAAACAATATCTAAACAAATTTGAACGAGTTTTAATCTTTTTAATAATGGCTTTTTGGTTTTAATGGGTTTTTCTAGAATTAAATCAATTAGCTTTTTAAAGTGATTTAAATCGTAATCTTTAAGTTCAAGAAAGGCTAATGTTTTCTTTAAGAGTAAACGCCTTTGAGAATCAAAAAGCCTTTCAGAAAGTAGATTGTCCGATACCATTCTAGCAATATCATCAATACCCCAAAAATCAAATTCTATTCCTTTTTCCTGATGCTTTTCCGTGTATTGCGCCCAACTTGTCTGTATAGTTTGCTCAAGTACACCGTTGGTGGCAATGATTATTATTTTAGGAAGTTTTTTTTGACGCGCTGTAAGCGATATGTTGATGTAGGTTTCTCGTATTTCATTCAAAGATTGTCTAACACTATTTTGCCCAGAATCCCAAATTGAACGAGAAATATTACCTTGCTTTACGGTAATAAGAAACAGCTTTTCCACGTCATCTTTGTCTTTGCCTATTGCCGCAATATCCACTCCATACTGCCTGCCCTTTTGTGGTTTGGAAATTGGAATGATACCCTTGCTGTTAAGGATGTCAATAAGAAGAGTGTCCAGTTCCCCATCCTCCTTTAGTAAGGCTAAATATTCACTAGTCAGAAAATTCATCTCTCGTTTTATTTTGCCACATTAACCGTAATTTTTCTTGCCCTATCTCATCAATAAATTGAACGCGTGCAACTTCAAAACTACTTCTGAAATTCTGCATCTCCGATTCTTGAGAATACTCTCCTCTATATTTTGAGAAAAAAGATTTGCCTGCTCTTAAGTTTACATTGGTAAACATATTTAAAAATGAACCTCTTTTCATTTCTGAATCATCCATCAATTTTTGCATTTGGCTGTTTTGTTGTTTCAAAAAGTATTGCATCTTCATATCGGATGGCTCAAACTCATTTACCAATTCCAATTCAGTAACTTGTTTGTAATAATTTTCCGAAGATTGAATTATTTGGTCAATAACAGATTTTATAGTTTTGTTGGCCGAACTTCTTTTTCTTTTCAAAATTTCCGTTACGGAGTAATAATTTATTATCAAATATTTTGCAAATAGGCTGGCAATATGATTTCTTATTTTTTCACTTTTATGGTTGACTTCAAGGATAGAATAAAGCATTTCTGAAGCATATTTTCTATCTAGAATATGACCGACTATCATATAAACTATATAGAGTGAATCTTTTTCGGATAGTTTTTGTAGTGACTCTTTGGGAAGTCCTATTGCATCTACATTTGAGCTAAGATTGCTTATTACAAATGGCAGAGCAAATTTGTATAAGCGGTTGTCTGAGTTTAACCAATCCAAGAACATTTTTTTAATAGATGACGGGTGCTCAAAGTATAGTTCTTGAATAACTCCTTCCAAAGAAGCAATACCTTTTAATTTTTTTTTATTGTTAAGAACCCAATCGTCTATGAACTTTAAAATCAATTTAGGATGAGATTTGGTTATGTCTTTTAGTCGAAAGCGAATCGTATTATAAATACCTTTGTATTTGGTATCGGTATAAGTTAAATGACTTAAACATTCTTGGAAGAACTCAATATCGTCATCGGGCTTAAATTCTTCATTAAGTGACCTTGCTACCTCACTTTGAACTTCGACATTTTTAAGCTCTAATAGTCCAAGTACAACTTCCTTGGCTTCTTCAATTTTCGTAAGGTGTTTATTGTAAAACCTAGTGATTATACCAAAGCATTTTGTTGATTCTTCACTAAGTACACTTTTTAATTTATTGTGGACTTTTTTGAGGAATTTCTTTTCTTCTTCTTTATCAGTGAAAACACTTCTGTAAGCAGCATCCACGCCCGAAGAAATTTTGTTTTCATCCTTACTATCAATAAAATCTAAGATTTCTTTCTGGTAATCAAAGGTAGTTTTGGATTTCGAGAGCCCACTGAGAATTGAGGCGCTAAATGATAAAGTTTCTTTCGTGTTCTTCTTTTCGATTAGGCTTAATAATTCAACAGCTTCTTGAGGTTTTGCTTCTGCATACTTGTTTAACCCCTGATAAATGTAATAACCCGCTCCATCATTTTCTATTCTTCTGAAGAGTATTGGTAAGGATTCAACGAACTCCTTTTTGTTAGGGATATCTAAATCTTCGCAATACTCTCTTAAGTCCTGCCAAAACTCAAAGTAATCAGGGTCCTCTTTTAGTTGTTTTAGAAATTTATTAGGCATTCTTTTGATACTATATTTTAAATAAAAAAAGCTAATGAATACTCATTAGCTCAGTCAAACTTTATCTATGTGTAATCTAGTCTAAAGATATTAAAATTTTAACATAATTTCTTACGGACTTCCGTATTCATTCTAATCTTTGTAAGATTATTTTCTCTTATCCCCAGCCTTAGTATCAAAAGCAATCAAATTAAACAGTTCACGCATACGGCTGCGAACACGATTACCGTAGCGTTCTTCGAGTTCTTCAGCATTGAGGTTGGTGGTAGCGTGTGTTTTTATTTTCCGTTTGGTATCAAGATAGAGTTCGTAACGAGATAACAAGACTTCACCCATTACGTTCAAATCTTTACCGTAAAATCTGCCAGCAGGTTCCACGCCTAAATCATCAAAACAATAGAATTTAGTATTGCCGTATTCTTCAACAGTTTTAAAACCAAGATGGTTAAAACTAAAGGCTACATTCCTGCACGGAATCATTTCATAAGGGCGTTGCAGCGGTACAATATGGCGTAGCAATTTCATCAGGCTGGTTTTACCACATCCTACAGGTCCAGAAAGTAAAATGCCTTTGTCAATGTCTATTCCATACTTTTCACAATTGTCCTTATCCTTGATAAAATAGTGGCAGAGCTTTCGGATGATTGTGATATCTTCATCATAGATTCTAAAATTTTTTCCGAATAATTGTCTGCCTTTGGCATTTAGATAAATCAAGATTTTGTCAAAATCGTAAAGAACGCTTTTGCCATCAAACTTGCCAAGTGAATATTCAATACCACCTTCGGTAATTTTAGAGGGGTTGTCCATAATCTTTGTTTTTAGTGGTTCGCAAGTTGTCCTTGATTTGGGATGCTTGTTTTTTGTTTTCTTTGTTTTCTTCGTCAAAAAGTTCGATTCTATCCATCCAGTTTTTGGCTACTGCACGCCAATCTCTAATCGATTTTCCATCGCTCGTTTGCCAATTCCGAGTTTCATAATGGGCAAAGAATTTTTTTCCTTCATCAGCATTAATACCTTTTTCAATAAAAAAATCAATAACGGCCTGGCAGCCCTTTGGTTGTTTTATATTGTTTACTTGTTTGGTATTGTTTATAGTAGATACCAATGCTTGTCCACCTATGGGACGGTGCGAGTCCACAGCTTGTCCGTTTATGGGATGGTGCTGTCCCGTAAGCGGTACACCATTGAGACGGTACTGTTCCGCAACCTGTTCTAATATGGGATTGTACCGTCCCATATCCGGTTCATCACTTGTCCCGATAATGAACATCTTGATTTTACTGCCCTTATATGGATTGTTGGAAGGAAAGTAGCTTAGATAGTCCCAAGCATTTAAATCGGTCACACATCTGTGGTATGTGGATTTTGAGCCTATTTTAGACGCAAGCATCAAATCCCTGCGGTTCACGAAAAATTCATCCGCAAATCTAGAGCTGTTCCATTCTTGGAAAAGCGCCATATACAAACTGATATGCGTAGGATTGAGCCGGTCATCAAAAAAGAATTTTTCAAAAGCCGCATTTAGTAGCTTTATATAGTTCATCACCTAAGAATTAAGGCCGTGCTGCACACGGTTGGCGGTCATTATCGTTTGTATTTCTTCAGCATCATAGTAAATGATTCCCCCAACTTTGGTGTAAGGCAATGTACCATTGATACGTAGGTTTTGTAAGGTGCCTGGACTTACTTGTAATAAATCCATAACCTCGGAAGATTTGAGGTATTTTTTCAGTTTTCCGCTGGCTTGCTTGGAAAGAAGATTTTTAATGTCATCGAGTAATTCTAGTTTGAATTCCCGAAGGTCGTCTGTTGTAATAATACTTGTCGGCATAATAAAAAGGGTTTAATGGTAAGGGACTATCTGAAATAAATTTTTAATTGATAGCCCCTGACCTGATTTGACTTTCGTTCTGCAAATTTGAATAGGTTTATTGGATTTTATTCCCCAGTACGACCGTACTACGGTTAAAATTTAACATTTTGAAAATTGAGGTGTTTTGTAGTGTTTTAAAGGTCATAAAATATAAATCACACGCCAAATCATAGTAAATTAAATGAAAAAAGTATTCAAAATCGAAAGACCGTAGGTCGACCGTAGTACGGTCTTATCTAAACATTTTAAAATTGAGTTTAAGGAAGTCATTAAAGGCTTATTCTTCGCTCTTTTTTATTTCGATTTGAAGTGCTATCGAAAGGTCGTCAAGAAAAAGAGTTCTACTATTTTTCCGATTTTTAATGTCCTGAAAGGTTTTATAAATGTCTTTCGGCTCAAAATCGAATACCTGCTGCAATCGCTTAGAAACTTTCATTATACTTTGATTATCCTGCTTGCCTAAGCCTTTTGCACAAAGCGCATAGACCAATTCAACCCAATCCGTATTAGAAAATGGCCAACGTATTTTTTTTAAAGATGAAACTGGAGTTAAAATACCGTTTGAACCATTCTGAATTCGATTTTTTTTTTCATCGAGATAAATTATCAGAGAATTGAACGCCTTGAACTTTCCTAAAAGCATATCTCTTGGTGTGCAAAATTCTGGGTCTTGAAAATAGAATTTTGAGGTAATAATGCGAAAAGTATTCATATGGTCTCTTGTATAATACTCTTTATCAAAATGAACTGCTTCAGAATTAATATAACGCCCAAAATCGATATTGTATAAGAAGAAACGATTGAGTTTGTTGATTTTCTTTTTGATATATTTTAACTGATAATTTTTACCCGCCTTCGGGAACTGTGTTTCAAAAGAATGTATCTCTGAAAAATAAATTAGTTCTATCAGCGGAATTTGCTTGGTTTCCTTAAAGAATGTTATTTCGTCATTGATGGTATTAAATCCTTCTCTAAGAATTTCTTTCTTAAAGGTGCTGAGTAAACTGCTGCATAATGCGATGGATTGATACGCCCTTTCCAAGATGTCATCATTTTGAATTCTAACATCATCCAAATCTTTTATCAGCTTTTTTGATAATAATTGTAAATTCATAAGAAGGCGTATTAAAATTGTAAAACATATTAAGGTGTTTTAATTGAAGGTTTAAAAAAGGATATTTTCGTGATTTAAACTAGATTAAATCGCACCCATATTCTAAAAAAATCAAGTTTAGCAAGGGTTGTAATGGAATTCTTGTTAATTTACTTTTTTAGTAAAATAAAGTCAAGAAACTGTGACGTACTTAATTACGGAATATACCGTATTTTTCTACGGAACTACAGTCACTTACTGTAAATACTAGGATTGAAGTCTTTGGTAGCTATTACTTTTTCTTCCGGAATCGTTTTAAAAATTCAGTTCTATTTTTCACGCCACTCTTTTTAAAAATATTGGAAGCGTGTTTTGATACTGTACTTTCCGCGATGAATAAATCTTTAGCGATATTTTTGTAGCTCAAGTTACTTAAAATGGAAACTGCAACCTCGATTTCACGACGGGTCAAATCTTCATAGATAATCTTATTCTTTATTAATTCGGTTCTATGCTTTTTCTTCAACGCAAAAACCTGATACATTCTGTTCTTGTTTTCGATAAAATAAAGATACCTGTCGATTTCTATGGTCGTAATGGCGTAAAATGCAATATTCATTACGCTAAATGTAAGCCATTGATAATCGCCTATCAGCGTGCAAACGGGAAGCAATGCAATACTTGATGCGCCAATTAATGAAAGTTTGTTCCTTCTCAAGATAACGGGCTTAGGATTATTTGGTATTGATATTCGACGATAGAAAATGACTAGAAAAATGAAGGCAATTATCGAAATCGGAATCGTAAAAAAAAGTCTTGCCGTATCAAGATTGTCCGTTAGCAAATAAGGAATTATAAATAATATTAAAAAACAGACTGCTACCATTATAGCAACATTCCGAACAGATGATTTGAAGGATAGAACTACTATATCGTATTCTTTATATAAGTGGTATATTATGAAAACGCAAAGAGTAATGGCCACGCTGTAGGTAACGATATATTGAAGAATAATTGGATCTGGTAAGCTATCTATGGGAAGTAAACCCCCTGTAATATTGTATGTAATAAAAAGTAAGCCAAGACTGATAAAACGTTTAAGGCTCCTACAGTTCTGTTTTCTGGAAGCGTAAATTGCAAACAATACAATGAACGTATCTAGCAATAGATAGAAAAACGTTGTCCAATGTATAGATGTCCCAAACATTTATAATGTTACTATTCATTATGCTCAAATTTGTTGGTTTCTAAGTTTTTTACAACATTGTTCCAATGAAATACTTTTCCGTTCATAGCAATATAAACATCTGGCTTTAGAAATTGTAGTGAGCTAATTGCATACCCTAAATTAAATGGGGCATCCGTATTAGCAGACGACCCTAAAATGAAAGACCCAACTAAAACTATAGTTTTGCCAATATTGAGCTTTCCTATATAGTTTGCGGTAGCTTCCATCGTGAAAGTACCGTGTGTAATTAATACTTTGGTCGCATTAGTTCCAATTATCTTACTGAGAAGCAATTCAAGGTCATTTTCAGTAATAGCTCGACTATCCTTTTTAAAGATACTTTCGATGGTATATTCAAAGTCAACATTTGCACTATCTAAAAAGTCTTTAATTGTTATATTAGTTTCTGTAACACCTTGGTCATTTTCATAATCCAAACCTTCGATTGTGCCGCCCGTTGTGAATATATGTATCATAATTAATTGTCATTGTAATACTTTTAAAGTTAACCGAAATATTTTATAATGGTTTTGAGGGGATTTAATGTAGATAAATTTTAAGATTAAACATACAAGTATGATTAGAAATTAATGACACTATCAAGCGCATCATCAGTATCTTTATTGATGAAGTTTGCTTGGTAGCGTATTGTTGTGGTCACCGAAGAATGACGATATAATTTTTGTAACATTTGAATTGGTATTTTATCCCCAGAAATATTTCCGAAACTATGTCGAGCTATATGCATACTTATGTTTTTAGTTATGCCTAGTTGCTTTGCTGCAATTTTTAGCCTTCTGTTTAGGTTTCTGGTAATGGATTGTGTCCTTTTTGAAACTTCCTCGGTATTATTTAGGTCTATATGATTTAATTGAGGAAACACCAATCCGTTGCTTTCTGATTCATCCTTATAATTTTCGATTATTTCAATTGCTTTTTCAGGAACCTTTAGAGAAACCAGTTTGCTATTTTTATTCATTCTATAAAGTAGCCTACCATCATTAAAATCCGACCATTTTAGTTGAAGTACATCCCCAACTCGTATGCCAGCGAAATAAAAACTAATAAGCCAAATATGAATTGCCTTTTGTTGGGCTTCCGTTATACCTTGCGCATTTTCAAGTTTTTGTATTTCATCGGCGGTAAACCCTATTTTTTGAGATTCAGGAATTCTAATGGTCATCTTACCTTTCCCAAAAGGATACAACCCCCTATCTACAATAGATTCTGAAATAGCTAAATTATAAATGGTTCTTATAAGAATCAGATAATTCACAACAGTTCTAGGCGATAGGTTTTTGCGATGTAATAAGTGTGTTTCAAACTTCTTTAGGATTGTAACGTCCAGCTTGTTAAAAGGAAGTGAATCCTTACCTAGAAACTCTTTAAACTTTTTCAATCGACCAAATTCCGTATCGTACTGATGGTGTTTGTTTCTGTTCTTAAGATTTTGAAGATGCATATCTGCAACCGTAAAAAAGTCTAAACCCTTCTTCTTAATTATTTTATTTCTTATTTCTGATACAGTTTCATACTCAGATTTCATTTCCGATTTGAGAACCTTGTCATTTGCTTCGGCTAGCTTACCTGTTATAAAATTGTTGAGGACTTTGGAGTTAGGGTGGGATTTTCTAACATTACGATTCCTTTCATCCCAAAACTTTTCATCGATGTATTGACCCGTATTTAGAAAGGTGCTTTTACGGTCTTTTGTGATTCGAATAGCAATAGGAAGCTGTCCAGCTTTGTTTTTTTTCTTTCTCGTAACTGCTCTAATTGTTGCCATATCGAATTTATTAAATCTTCAGTATAAAGGTAATCATTTTGGGTACAACATAGGTACAACATTTGTTGATTTCGTTTGATATTATTTGATACCAAATTATATTAATTTTTAATTAAATAATTGAATATCAGTATGTTTATATTATTATGATACATTAGTATCAAAAACTCATAACCCGAAGGTCGCTGGTTCGAGTCCAGTCCCCGCTACTAAAAAAAAAGGCTTGTGTTTCACAAGCCTTTTTTTGTATTTAATACTCTCTAAATATTTCATAAACCAACTCTTTGGTCAAGGGTCTACCATTTGCTTTTTCGCGTATGGCATCAAAATTACATCTAAAGTCGCAACCTGCTTTGTATTCGCTACAACCATACGCAGTTTTTCCTTTAACGATAGTACCTATTTTACATTTTGGACAACTATTTTCTTCAGTAGTATTCTTTGCTTGAACTTTAGACTTCTTAGGTTCTAACTTTAGCTTAAAGCTTTCATCAAATCTAACCAAACCTTCAACGGAAGCATTGTTGACTTTAAAGCCTTTTAAATTCACCGTGGATCCTTTTTGAAAAAGTCTTGTATATTGTTTTTCTGAAATAGTTTTTCCTTCAAATTTAAAAGGAATAACAAAATCACAAGTCTTATTAAACTCAGAACAGCCATAGGCTGATTTCCCTTTTCGTATGGTTCCTTTTTTACATTTAGGACAAACCTCTGATGTTATTTCTGTAGCCTTTTTAATTGCTATTTTCTTAGAAGCCGCTGCTGCCGGTTTATTATTTACAGCCGAAATATTAGCCTTTCTAGTTTCACTTCGAACTTCGTAAACCAATTGATCCACCATTTGTTTCATCTGTTTAATGAAACTACCCGCACTAAAAGTACCTTTCTCTATATCTTTTAATTGCTTTTCCCATTTACCAGTAAGTTCGGCAGACTTCAGCATTTCATTTTGAATGGTATATATTAATTGAATACCTGTAACGGTGGGAATCACTTGTTTTTTATATCGTTTTATATATTTTCTACGAAACAATGTTTCAATGATATTGGCACGTGTTGAAGGTCTACCAATTCCGTTTTCTTTCATTAGCTCACGAAGTTCATCGTCATCGACCTTTTTGCCTGCTGTTTCCATTGCACGCAAGAGTGAAGCTTCTGTATACTGCTTTGGTGGCTTTGTTTGCTTTTCTAGAAATGAAGGTTCGTGTGGTCCCTTTTCGCCTTTCTTAAAAGTGGGTAATATTCCCGTTTCTTTCGCTGTTGTATCGGGTGTTTCAAAAACAACACGCCAACCCTTTTCTAAAATCTCTTTCCCCGTGGTTTTAAACTTTACTGTTTCAGCTTTACCGATTACAGTTGTATTAGAAACTTTACAATCTGGATAGAATACCGCAATAAACCGACGGACAATTATATCATAAACCTGCTGCTGGTTGTACTGCAAGTTCATTTGCTGACCGGTAGGAATAATAGCATGGTGATCTGTAACCTTACTATCGTCAAAAACCTTTTTGGTTTTCTTTATTTTTTTACCATCAAGAGGCTTCGTTAGCGTATCATACTTCGTAAGGTTCTTGAGTATTCCCGGCACTTTAGGGTACACATCATTAGGCAAAAATGTGGTATCTACTCTTGGGTAGGTTACTACTTTTTGCTCATATAATTTCTGAACAATCTTTAATGTCTCGTCTGCACTAAATCCAAATTTGGTGTTACAATACACTTGCAGCCCTGTTAAATCAAAAAGTTTTGGTGCATATTCATTCCCCGCTTTTTTGGTAGTGGAAACAATTTCGAAATCGTGTTCTTTTACAATATTGGCAAGTTTTTCGCCATCTTCTACTTTTAAAAAACGACCTTCTTCATAACTGAACAACGTCTCGCGATATAATGTTTGCAGCTCCCAATAGGGTTGTGGTTTAAAATTCTCTATCTCCTTAAACCGGTCTACCAACATTGCCAAGGTAGGTGTTTGTACACGCCCAACAGACAATACTTGTTTGTAGCCACCATGTTTTAAAGTGTATAAACGGGTAGCATTCATACCCAAAAGCCAATCGCCAATTGCACGAGAAAAACCTGCATAATATAAATTATCGTAATCTGTAGATGATTTTAAATTATTGAATCCTTCTTTTATAGCTTCTGTGGTAAGTGAAGAAATCCAAAGTCTTTCAACTTTACCTTTATAGTTCGCTTGATTTAATACCCAACGTTGTATCAATTCTCCCTCTTGCCCGGCATCACCACAGTTTATAACAACATCTGCCTTATCGAATAATTGCTTTATAATTTTAAACTGTTTTTGAATACCAGAATCTTTTGTCACTTTGGTTTCAAAATGTTCGGGTAACATTGGTAGATTATTTAAATCCCAACTTTTCCAATGTGGTTTATAATCATTTGGCTCTTTGAGCGTGCAAAGGTGTCCGAAAGTGTAGGTTACTGCATAGCCATTGCCTTCGTAATAACCGTCATGTTTGGTATTTGCCCCAAGAACGGAAGCGATTTCTCGAGCTACAGATGGTTTTTCGGCAATACAGACTTTCATTTTATGAATTGAAAATTAAAGATTTAGGCATTGATCTTAGTCTAAGCAGTCATATTATTTATGATAACTAAAATTCACAACCGTCGGACATTTTTATTTGGACAAATATAGAAATAGTTTGTCATAGGTAATAGTATATAAAAAGCTTCTAAAACTGAGTTTTAGAAGCTTTTTAATTCTAGTTATTTAGCTAACATAAAAATGATGCCAATTACCAGAGTGTTCAAAAAAAAAATCCTTTCAAAAAAAATAGGGTAATTTTAATTTTTATGTATTCTCTTAATAGGTTAACGTATTGTAACCGTTTGCTTGTAGTTGCAGTACACGTACCGATGCGGTCGGCGTAACATCAAGACCATCAAAAAGTGTTTCTTCTGCTACACCTAGTTTCTCCATAGCAACACTGCATACACTTACTTTTACCTTTCCCTTATATTTTTTAAAGAACTCTTCAAGCTCTGAACCTTTTACCAATTGGGTCACCACTTTACCTTTTACCACAATTTCATAATCCTCTATTTTAACGCCGTTCTCAATAAGAAGGTCATACATACTTAGCACACCCTTAAAATGTCTTTCTGAAGTAAGTATAAAACCATATTTAGGTGTTTTCTGTAAATCAGCAACAGCTTGTTCGTCTAATTTTTTTTGTCCATATGCTTGTGTACCACTAGCAATCATTACAATAACTACTAAAAGTGTTCGTAAAATATTATTCATAATTTCTATTTTGATGGATGCATTTGTTATTTAAAAATACAGAAAAATAGTTCTAAATATTAATTTAGGGATGATAAAAAAAGGAATCGTTTTTTAGCATTACGTAACACCATCAATCGATTATAAAAATTGTAGCAAAGTTCACTTCATTTACAATAGAACAACGAATTCATCTTTATGTACTACTTCATCATTCTTGAACGGCACCTTTCTCAAAGACTTCGACAACAGCTCTCTTAATTCTTTCAAGGAAGATGATTTTTTTAAGAATTGATTAGCCCCATCTTTTTTAAGCTGATTCACTTCTCTATCTCTATAAATTGAAGAATAGGCAATGATGTATATATCCTTAAATTTTTTGAAATTTCTGATATCAATAAGACACTCAAAACCATCCATAATAGGCATATATAAATCTAAAAATATTACATGTGGCAAGGTAACATCAGAGAATAATCTATCCATTAAATCAACACCATTATCAAATTGAGACACTTCTGTATTTATATCTACACTCTTCAAAGCATCCATAAAAAAATCACGGTCGTCAAAATCGTCATCCGCAATATATACATTCAATTCTTCCATTATTTCTATATAAAATCAGTGTGTCTTTCAAAACTATATAGAAATATCAAATAAAATTCTACCAATAAAAACGAAAAATGACTCTAAAGCATATAATCATAAAACATGTTCTATTATCAAACACTTAAAATTCAGTTTTTTACCTTTTGTGTTACTTAATAAGTGTACGAAACATTTTCTCTAATAATATGATTCAATAACCGCTTTTAATTAAAATTATCATGCCCTATTTTGTTCAATAAATTCTTTGCCGCCAGCCAAAATCTTTTAGAAGTTGGATTAGGAATAACCGACATATCGGTAATTTCAAATTCAGGACTAACCATTAACTTAATGTATTGAAAAGCTTCGTTTGGAAGTTCATCTGAGAGGTACGCCATACTCCAAGTATCAAACTCCCTTGAATATATATTACCTTGAGATAGAACAATAACTTCATAATGACGAGTATCTACCCTAATTTTCTCGAATAATGCCAAGACTATCTCGGCATTGCCTTCTAAATATTGTACAAAAAAACCATCATGATAAATAAGACATCCTGTAACATCATGTTTGCCATTAAAATCTCTTGATTCCATTAGAATTTCACTAACCTGAGCAGGTGTTAGGTTATTGGCAATTGACTTATACACAAGATTGTACATATAGTAGGGTTTATAAAACTGCTTAAAACAGTTATTAAGGTAGCAACTTTCAATGAATTACACCTATTTAAACATGGTATTTTTCTTACAAAAATAATTTAACGTAAATTTTCATCCTTAACAATAACAAAAAAAACCATTATACCCTAAGAGTCAATTTTAATTGTGATAGCGACTATAGAAATTTATTTTAAGCCATAATTTTCGAGGAGAATTTTAAAATATGAAAATCATGAAAAATAGAATCATAGTTACTTTAGCATTAACCGTCATCTTGACCGCATGCTCAAGCACTAAAAAAACGACTTCAAACAATACGAAAGCAGTAACAGCACGAATGAATACCGCACAAAATGAAACGTACACAAAATCAACAGAAACTACTGCTTCTGAAACAGCTATGAATCAAAAAAATAGCATTGAACAAGTGAACGAATCTACTGGCGCCATGAACAATGTAGCTACTGAAAATAGCTCAAATAGCTTAGGTGCCGAGTATTCTGATATGTTCACTGCCTTAGACATGAGCGAAAATCAAATCAGCATTTTCAAATCTTCTATGGAACGTTTTAAAACAAAACAGGCAAACATGGCTAGTGGTGAAATGTTAGGCAGTATAGAAAGTGAACGTACACGACAAATGGAAAGTATTTTGTCTAGCGCTCAATATGCAAAATACGAAAAATGGTTAGCTGATAACAAATAAATAGTAAATTCAAATTCATGTATTGCATCAATTCTAAAAGGTATGCAACAAAGCTTTTACAAGAACCTCATATACCTTTATAACTTACTAATTATAAAATAATATTACCATGATAAAACCCACATCAGAAGTACCTGATTTAAAAATACCATTGATCAACGATACACAATGGAGCTTATATGACCAAGCCAGTACATCTTTTACTATGATCGTTTTTTATAGAGGACTGCACTGCCCAGTTTGTAAAAACTACTTAGAAGATTTAGCGACAAGATTGAAAGATTTTAGCGACAGAGGTGTTCACCTAATTGCTATTAGTAGTGATAGTGAAGAACGGGCAAAAAAAGCAGGCAAAGAATGGAATATACCTGAACTACCTGTTGGTTATAATTTACCAATTGAGACTGCTAGAGAATGGGGATTATATGTTTCTAAAAAAACATCGGACAAAGAGCCAGATGAATTTTCAGAACCTGGATTATTTTTAATTCGCCCTGATAATACATTATATGCAAGTGCTATTCAAACAATGCCATTTGCCAGACCTCATTGGGATGATATTTTGAACGCAATAGATTACGTCAACAAAAATAACTACCCTGCAAGAGGTGGTGAGTAGAATACATTTCAAGAATACTTTACATAAATAAGGTGATTAGTGCTGTTATAGCCTAATCACCTTATTTTTTTATCTGCCAAAATCACTCAACTACATGTTATCTAACTTCCATTTTTCAAATTTAACTTTAGCCTCATCACTTACCATTGGGTAGAGTCCTATCACAGGTTCTCCTCCTTGTACCATTTCCAAAACGAAATCTTCATACAATGTCATCTGAATACATTCATCTGCAACCTCATCGGCAAGATGTGCAGGTATCACCATTACTCCGTCATCATCACCAAGTATAATATCACCAGGAAAAACTGCTACATCGCCACAACCAATAGGATCATTTATAGCAATAGCTTGGTGTAAAGTCAAATTGGTAGGTGCTGTAGGTCTATTATGATATGACGAAAAATTTAAATCGGCAATTTCGGCGGAGTCTCTAAAGCCGCCATCGGTAATAATACCTTCTGCTTTTCTAACCATTAATCGTGTTACCAAAATTGAACCGGCAGACGCAGCTCTAGCATTTTGTCTACTATCGATTACCATAACAGCACCTTCTGGACATTCTTCTACTGCTACTCTCTGTAAATGCTTTGGGTCTCTAAAAACCGTTATAGGATTCAGATCTTCTCGAGCAGGTATGTAACGTAAAGTGTACGCCTCACCAACCATAGTCGGACGACCTAATTTTAGAGGCTTTACATGTTGTATAAACTGGTTTTTCAATCCTTTTTTAAATAAGCAGGTTGCAACGGTTGCCGTACTAACCTTTCTTAATTTATCTTTTGTTGCTTTAGCTATTTTGGTCATTCTATTTGATCTGAAAATTTATATTATTCCGCTTTTTTCCATGCTTCTTTGATAAAGGTTAAATCCTTTTTAATCTTAGCGAACACTTCTTTTTTATCTATTGTAATTTTTGATGCACCGTGCTCTGCCCCGCCGAGATCATATTCTAAATGTAATGATATTGGCACGTTAATTTTGTACTTTTTAAGCAAAGAAAAGTATCGGTTAAAATCTATCATACCTTCCCCTAAAGGTGTATTGATAGGCTCCCATACTCCATCTTTCTTTCCCCATTTAAAATCTTTAATAACTATAGATTTAATATACGGCTGAATGCGTCGCAAATCTAATTCCCAACTTTTGCCGCCTTCTACTACTGCATGCCTTATATCATACTGACATCCTAAAAATTCAGTATCCGTTTTTGAAAAAATTGTAGGCAAATCCCAAATTGGTGCCCCTACGTGATTACCTGCATGATTTTGATAGCATCCGATTAATCCTAATTCCTTATTTAAGATTTCTAAATGTTTAGCCTGCGTAGCATATAATGCCAGACTTTCTTCTATTGATTTTTCTTCGGGATAGCTTAACCAACCCGTTCGATAATATTGGAACCCTAACGTGCTAGCTGTCTTTAAAACTTTTTGCTGACCGACATCTGTAATATCCCAAACATTGGTGGTCATCATCCTCGGATTCAATCCATATTTTTTCATCGCTTCTACTGCCGCCGGTAAATCTTCATCTACCCTGTCTGGCAATACATGCCCTTTGGGGCGTACTGTTAAATCTAACCCATTAAAACCCATTTCTGCTGTTGCGGCAGACATCTCATTATAATCAAGAAATTGTAAATGTTTAGAAAATAGGTGTACTTCAATACTATCATCTGTAGTTAAAAATGGTTTTAGAAAATCACTATCTAACTGTACCAAAGGTATGCCCGCCAAAGCCATAGCTGATTTTTTCGCAAAATTCCTTCTAGAAACACCCTTTTTATCTTCTCTCATTTTTGATATCTCTTTTATATTTTATTAATAGGTTTTGTGTTAATTAGTTGTCATTCTTACAAATATATGTATTTTTGGTCAACCAAACTGGTTAACCAGTTTGTGGTGATTGCACAATAAATCACAGACCTACTTTGAGTTTCAAACCAGATTAAAATACTATCTAATGAAAAAGTATTTCATACTATTAGCTTCCGTTTTCTTACTACTTTCTTGTGGTGAAGAATCAACCAGTAACTCTATCACTGTAAACGATATTAATGAATTGAATACAGCTATATCAAAAGCAAAACCTGGCGATGATATTGTTATGGTTAATGGAGATTGGAAAGATGTAAATATTAAATTTGTTGCCTACGGTAATGAGCAAAATCCTATTACTTTACGTGCAAAAACTCCTGGCGAAGTATTAATTACCGGTACTTCTGATTTAAAACTTGCCGGTGAGTATTTGAATGTAAATGGTTTAACCTTTACTGATGGATCATCTCCATCTTCAGCAGTTATCGATTTTGGTATTAGTGAAGACTCCGTTGCAAACCATTGTAAGATTACCAATTCTGCTATTATAGATTTCAACAAAGCACAACGTAATCAAACAGATTTATGGGTATTATTTAAAGGTCGACACAATGAGCTAGACCATTGCTATATTTCAGGAAAGTCGAATAGAGGACCTACGGTTAGAATTGATTTGGCAGGTAATAATAGTATTAAGAATTACCATAAAATTACCAATAACTATTTTGGACCTCGACCACCTAAAGGCGGACCTAGTGCCGAGACCATTCAACTTGGTAATAGCTTTACCTCTATGGCCCCTAGTTATACTTTAGTTGAAAATAACTTTTTTGACCACTGTAATGGTGAAGTAGAGATTATTTCTAGTAAAACCAATTTCAATGAATTTAGAAATAATGTATTTTATAAAAGCGAAGGTTCTCTTGTTACAAGGCATGGTAACTACTGCATTATTGATGGCAATGTATTTATAGGCGATGAAAATTCTGAACAAATAGGTGGTATTCGATTAATAGGAACAGGACACTGGGTGACCAATAATTATTTCTATAACTTAAATGGTAAAACTTTTAGGAGTCCACTTGCCGTAATGAACGGAATTCCAAAATCACCTTTGAATAGATATTTACAAGTTACAGATGTTGTAGTAGCCAATAATTCTTGGGTAAATTGTGAATCACCTTGGCAATTTGGTGTAGGATCAAATACCGATCAAAAAGATATTTTACCTAAATCTGAGATTCGATCTGCTACACCTATACGAACTATAGTAGCAAATAACCTTATTTATAATGATAAGGGTGACAAGCAACCTATAGTTGAACACGATTCTATTGATGGTGTTGATTTTAAAAGTAATGTAATCAATAATAAAGGGGTGATATTTAAGGCTATTGACGGACTTACCCAAAAAGATTTTGGTACCACTGTAGCCGATGGTGATATTTTAATGCCAGATAGTTCGTTGTCTAACTTTGAACTTTATAACGGATTTGAATTTGACCAGATCAAAGCCGATTTGTTCGGTAACTCTAGAGCTGACAAAAATTTGGTCGGTGCTGTTATTGGTAAGCCAGTGAATAAAAAAGATATGATGGATGTATCGCAATATGGTCCTGACTGGTATTCTAAAACAACTTCTACGAGCACCGAAAACAAAACACATTCAGCAAATAACGTTGCCGAGCTTACCAGTGCCCTTGCAACTGCAAATAGTGGAGATACTATTGTACTATCTGCCGAGCGTTACAATTTAGATACCCCTTTAATAATTAATAAAGGTATTACCATAATGGCTACTACCTCTGATACAAAAACCATTATTCAATATAAAGGAGCATCTGAAACTCCGGCTTTTGAAATGAATCCTAAAGGGCAACTTACACTTAAAAATGTTCAACTTATTGGGGCTAAAGAACAGTATGCTTTTGCTAGTTTAAAGAACAATATGTCGAGCCTGTACAATTTAACCGTTGTCGATTGTGAAATATCGAATTTCGATTATGTTTTAAAAGCATACAAACTTTCGTTCTCCGAACATATTACTTTCAAATCTACTCAAATTAAAGATTGCGCAAATGGTTTAGAATTGTCTGAAGAAACAGATGATAAGGGGGAATACAATGCCGAGAACATCACCATTGAAAATTGTTTATTTGATGGGATTGCGAGTAATGTCCTGGACTACTATAGAGGTGGCTATGATGAATCTACGGTTGGTGGTAATTTAATAGTAACTAACAGCACATTCACACATTGCGGATCTAAAGCTGAAGAAGGACTACTTCTTAATACTTACGGTATTATCAATGTAAACCTTGCTAACAATAAATTCATTGACAACCCTGTAAAAATAGTCACGCGCCTTTGGGGTGCAAAAAACAACAGATATTCAGATAACGAAATAAAAAATTCAGGTAAGATTCTTGTTGAAGAAAATTTACCTCTTAAACTTATGTATTAATACCACGCAAAAAATATATTACCAATGAAAAAATCAATAATTACCATCATAGCAGTAGTAGCTTTATTTGCCTGTAAAGACAACTCAAAGAAAACTACAGTTTCTAATGAAGAATCAACGACCGAAGGTGAAACTGCCGTTAAATACCCAAGTGATGTTATTCCGTTTATGGCCGAATGGAAAATTCTATTAGGTGATGGCACCTACGAGGACAACCTTAAAGATTACGCTAAAGATGATTTCTTTTATGTTGCTAATGACGGAAAAACGGATTGGGTAGTTTACAAAACACCAAATAGCGGCATAACATCTCGTACATCTAGCAATACAAGAACAGAACTAGGACAAAAAGAACATTGGATACCAGAAACTGGCGGAAAATTAACCGGAACTTTAAAGGTACAACACGTATCTACCTCTGGCGATGCCAGAGTTGCCGCTTCTTATGCTGTTGTAGTAGGACAAATACATAGTGATGAGGGTCATGAGAATGAACCTATAAAGATATTCTACAAGAAATTTCCCGGACATACAAAAGGATCTGTTTTCTGGAATTATGAAATCAACACAGCAGGTGATAATTCAAAAAGATGGGATTATTCATCGGCAGTTTGGGGTAATGACATGTCTGTTGTTGGATCAGACGCAATAACTCCTCCTGCAGAACCAGAAAATGGTATTGAATTAGGTGAAGAATTTAGCTATGAAATCAATGTTTATAAAGGCATCATGTACTTAACTTTTACAAGTGAAGGTCATGAAACCGTAAAGTTCACCAAAAACCTATTGGCGTCTGAATTTACTAAAACCTTACCTGAACAAATTAAAACACTATATGCCTCAATAGGTCGTGATGGTTTGGAACGCGAAAATGCATATGCTGGCGAAATTCAATATTTCAAACAAGGTGCTTATAATCAAACTAATGGTAAATCTCCAGAAGACAATATTGTTTGGAGTACAGGTGCTGACACCTATGATGGTAATATCGAAAAACAATATGCAAACGGAGATTATACCGAAGTCTGGTTTAAAGAGGCAACAGTTGGTGCAGGTACTCAACCGAGCGAAAAATAACATTTAGTTTTCTTATGGTACTGTCGTTTAAAGTATATTAAAACTGAAAACAAATCACTCGTTACTAGGTTAATAAGACTACTAATTATCGGAAAATTTGCCAGTAATAGAATTTATCGAATTGACGATTTCTAAAGTAGATATTTATCGATTCGTAAATTAAACCGCCCTTTTTATGTTAAATATTTGCCAGTCTTGCAAATATCCTTATTTTTGGTAAACCAATTTGGTAAACCAATTTCCTTCTATGAGACGATACCACCTTCTATTCTTATCTGTTTTTCTATGCCTGGCATATTCCTTTACCACACCACAGCATACTCATACTGTAAAAAATGTAGCAGAGTTTACTGAAGTACTTCAAAAAGTACAGCCTGGTGATAGCATAGTTCTTGCCAATGGAATTTGGATGGATTCTGAACTACTCTTCGAAGCAAATGGTACCGCAGAAAATCCGATTACGCTTATAGCAGAAGAAAAAGGAAAAGTGATTTTATCTGGCGCATCTAATTTAAGAATCGCTGGCGATCATTTAATCGTAAAAGGTCTTGTATTCAAAAACGGTTTTACGCCGACCAACGCTGTTATTTCCTTCAGAAAAAGTAGAGAAAAAATGGCTAATAATTCTCGCCTTACCGAATGTGTAATCGATAACTTTAATAATCCTGAGCGTCAAGTACAAGATTATTGGATAACCATCTACGGAAAAAATAACCGAATTGACCATAACCATATTGCAGGTAAAAAGAATTTAGGAGTTACCATGATTGTTGGTTTAGATACCGAAGATAGTAGAGCGAACAATCACCAAATAGATCATAATTATTTTGGACCACGCCCTACCTACGGAAACAATGGAGGAGAAACCTTAAGAATAGGAACTAGCCACCATGCATTAGAAAAATCCAACACCTTGGTTGAATCTAACTATTTTGATAGAACTAACGGTGAGCACGAAATCATCTCTAATAAATCTTGTAATAACACTTTTAAGTACAATACATTTTTTGAATGTACAGGTACATTGACTATGCGCCATGGCAACGAAACATTGGTAGATGGTAATGTATTTATAGGCAATAATAAACCAAGTACTGGCGGCGTTCGTGTCATTAATGAAACGCAAACAGTTATTAACAACTACCATGTTGGCTTGACAGGATATCGTTTTAGAGGTGCCTTTGTAATGATGAACGGTGTACCTAATTCACCACCAAATAGGTATGTACCAGTTATCGATTCTAAAGTAAACAACAACACTTTTGTAAACTGCGATAATATTCTTTTTGGTGCAGGTAGCGACGCTGAAAGAAGTCAGGCACCAAGAACCTCTGAATTTTCAGAAAACATCATTTACAACGATACCAAAAAAGATGTTTTCACAATTGATGATGATATTAGCGGTGTAAAATTCAAGAACAACATCCTTGGTGAAAATTCAGAAACAATTATAGAAGAAGGTTTTAAGAATGCTAAGATTAAACTGGTAAAAGACAAAAACGGATTCCCCATTCCTACTTCAAAAAAGATTAAAACTAAAGTTGTTATTAGTCCTAAAATCGCAACTAAAGAGAACACAGGTACATCATGGTATTCTAAAGCAGATAATACGGTTGCGTTAAATTCTGGTAATACTATTAACGTAGCTGCTGGTATTAATACGTTGTACGATAAAGTAAAAGAAACGAAAGCAGGTGATATTATCATTCTTGAAGGCGGTGGTACTTACTTATTGACCAAAGCCGTTAAAATTAATCACCCACTTACTTTTAAAACAATCGGTAAAGAAAAGGCGACCATCTTATTTGAAAGAATGATGGCTTTTGAAATTGAAAATGGCGGTAGTCTATCTCTAGAAAATATCACTTTTGACGGTACCAAATCCCCAGACTACGCAGGTAACTCAGTTATTAGTACCAGCAAAAAATCTATGATCGATAATTACAAACTGTTTATTGACAGGTGTGAGTTTAAAGACATGATCGTAAACCACTCTTTTGATGTATTACGAGTTTCAAAAGGAACTTTTGCCGACACTATTAGTATTCAAAATTCTAAATTTAAAAACATCTCTGGTAGCATTGCAGCCTTAGATAAAGAAACTGATGACATTGGTGCTTACAATGTGGAATACTTTTTAATGAATAACAATGCCATCAATGATTTACAAGGCGCTGCATTACGTTTGTATAGAGGTGGTAAAGATGAAAGTACCTTTGGACCATTTTTAGAAATGGAGCACAATGTATTTGACCATGTTGGTTACGGTTCTAAAAATAAATATGATGCTACCGTTTCTTTATACGGAGTTCAAGAAACAGCCATTAAAAACAATATTTTTAAAGATAGCAAGGCAATTAACATGCATCTGGTAGTCGGTGAGCCAATTGTAAAAGTTCTTAATAATGCTTTGAGTAATTCAGAAAAACTAATGGTCACTGGCGATCAGAAATACCAAGTGGAAAATCAATGGGAACTTGTCCCTGAATTTTCTAAAGACACCAACTACGCATTACCTTCAGATTCTCCATTAAAAGGAAAAGGTACTGATGGCAAAGACTTAGGCCTACTTAAAAACGAATAACAAGCATGATCAAATACTTAACAACATTGCAAATTTTTATTTGCGCTATTTTAATAACGTTCAGCGCAGCTGCACAAGAACACCCTAGCCTTATTCTCACTAAAGAGGGAGTTGAAAAAATAAGAGCAGAATTAGGTTCTGTTCCTTTATTTGATGCCTCGTTACAAAAGTTAAAAGCAGAGATTGATGCCGAAATAGCTTTAGGCATAGACACACCTATACCTAAAGATTATTCTGGTGGATATACCCATGTACGTCATAAACGTAACATGATAGTAATGCAACAAGCTGGTGTTTTATATCAAATTTTAGACGACGAAAAGTATGCAAAGTATGTAAAAGACATGCTTATGCAATATGAAGGAATGTATAAAACATTACCTCTGCACCCCAAAACCAGATCTTATGCACGAGGTAAGCTGTTTTGGCAATGTTTAAACGATTCTAACTGGTTGGTTTACGTTAGCCAAGCTTACGATTGTGTATATAACTACTTAAGTGCAGCCGAAAGAAAAAAGCTAGAGAAAAATCTTTTTAGACCATTTGCAGATCACATTTCAGTTGATAGTCCGCAATTCTATCAAAGAGTACACAATCATAGTACATGGGGTAATGCAGCTGTTGGCATGATTGGTTTAGTAATGAACGATAAAGAGTTAATTGATCGTGCTTTATACGGAATTCCAGATTTAGAGATGGATAAAACCGCTAAAGACGATGATGGCGGATTTATCAATAAGGAAGGAAAAGCCGGATTTTTAGCGAACATTGAAGAACCTTTTTCTCCAGACGGTTATTATAATGAAGGTCCATACTACCAGCGTTATGCCATGTATCCATTTTTGATTTTTGCAGAAGGATTACACAATGTAAAACCAGAATTGAAAATTTTTGAATACAAGGACGGAGTACTTTTAAAATCAATCAATGCCCTTTTAAATTTATCTGATGCAGATGGAGATTTCTTTCCCCTTAACGATGGTCAGAAAGGAATGTCTTATTACAATGATGCCTTAGTTACTGCTGTAGATATTTCTTATTATTTCGGAAACCAAAACCCTGGATTATTAAGTATAGCAGAAAAGCAAAACAAAGTATTGTTAGACGATTCTGGTTTAGCTGTTGCTCTTGGAGTAAAAAATGGAAAAGCAAAACCTTTCGCTAAAAAATCAATCAACTTATCTGACGGTCCTAACGGAAAACAAGGTGGTGTGGGTATTTTACGTAGCGATGATTTAGAACTTGTTTTTAAATATGCAGCACAAGGCTCAAGTCATGGGCACTATGATAAGTTATCGTACTCCTTCTACGAAAATGGTGATGAAGTATTGCAGGATTACGGATTAGCTCGTTTTGTAAATATTGAACAGAAAGGTGGTGGTAATTATCTGAAGGAAAATAAAACTTGGGCCAAGCAAACAATTGCCCATAACACCCTTGTGCAGAATGAGAAATCTCACTACCAAGGCAAATATGATATTGGCAGCAAGCACAACCCTACTTTATATATTTTTGATGATTCTAATGCCAATGTACAATTAGTAAGCGCTAAAGAATCTAACGCATATCCTGGAACTGAGATGCACAGAACAATGGCCATTATTAAAGATGGTGAATTTGAAAAGCCTTTCATGCTTGATATTCTACGAGTTAAGTCTGATAGTACCAACCAATATGATTTGCCCTTTTATTTTATGGGTCAAGTATTGAACACAAATTTTGAATTCGAAGTTCCAAAAACCCTTGAGCCTTTAGGTATTGATAGCGGCTATCAACATTTATGGTCAGAAGGTTGTGGAAGTACAACAGAAGAAAACACTAAATTGAGTTGGCTAGAAAAAGGGAAGTTCTATACCTTAACATCTGCAACCTCAAAAGATGACGAGTTAAGATTTGTACGAATAGGCGCCAATGACCCTGAATTTAATTTAAGAAGAGAAGCTGGTTTTATTATCCGCAGAAATGATACTCAAAATACGCTTTTTGTTTCAGCTATAGAAGCACATGGAAGCTATAGCCCGGTTTCAGAATCTGCTGTTAATTCTAATAGTTCTATCTCAGCGTTAAAAGTAGTTTTAGATACTATAGATTACACTGCTATTTCAATAACTACCGTAAAAGATTCTACCAAACTATTTATTATTGCAAATACCAATGCTTCAAAAGAAGCTACACATACATTAAAAATTAACGATAAGAATTATGAGTGGTCTGGTTCTTATTATTTTAAATAAATATTAAAGAATAAAAATTATGAAAAGATTCAGTGAAAAATACGTCATCACTAAAGACATGGAATGGGAAGTACTTGGAGGAGGAGTTTCAAGAAAATTCTTAGGTTATGACAACCAAATCATGATGGTTAGAGTAAAATTTGACAAAGGAGCATTAGGTGCCCCTCATCAACATTTTCACACACAAGCTACCTATTGCGTTTCAGGTAAATTCGAATTTGTAATTGACGGTGAGAAGCAAATAGTAGAAGCAGGTGACGGAGTTTATATTGAACCAAATTTATTACATAGTGCTGTTTGCCTTGAAGAAGGGGAACTAATTGATACTTTTAGCCCTGTCAGAGAAGATTTCTTAAGTGGTGTGGGTCCATCTTATTTCGGAGATAAAGAGTAAGACCTAATCTATTTACAGTTACTTTTTGCGGCTTCAAATAGATTTTTTGAAGTAATATTTTATAACATATTAAATGCTGAACCAATACTTATGACAACAGAAAATATGTCCTTTTCAGGAAAATTCAAAAAACGTCTCAAGGATTTTGGTCCAGCATTTTTTATTATTGGTTACGTTGTAGGTACCGGTAGTGTCACCTCAATGGTAGTTTCTGGTGCTAAATATGGTCTTAGCCTTTCATGGGCGCTACTACTTTCTTGTTTTTTCACCTACTTCTTATTGGTGTCTATTAGTAAATTGACCATCGTTTCTGGAAATACCCTAATGTTCAATTTTAAAAAGGCATTCGGTAAACCACTCACTATTTTTATTATTACTGCATTACTCGTCTCTATTGTTTCATCTTGTATTGGCGTTATGGGCGTAGTAGCAGAAGTAACAATGGAATGGATTTCAGTAAAAACTTCCATTTCATTTCTAAACAAACCTGTAGTTTCCATCTTTTTTATCGCTTTACTTATCGGACTTTTTTGGACCGGTAAACACGAAAATTTCATAAAAGCCATGAGTATTATGGTTGGCTTTATGGCCTTAGCCTTTATTATCACTAGCTTTATGGTGGTTAAAGAAGCAGGCACTTCCATTACCGAATTTTTTCCAGAATTGCCTAAAGGTGATAACAACGGCTTGGTAATTGCCGGTATAGTAGGTACTACAATGGCAGGTGTTTGTTTAGCGTCGAGAAGTATTCTCGTTCAAGAACAAAATTGGGGCTTAAAAGATTTAAAAACTGAAAACAAAGATGCAATGTCTTCAATGGTAATGACCTTTTTTATAAGTCTTGCTATAATGATCAGCGCAACGGGAACCCTGTACTTTAAGGGCGCACCTGTTGAAGATGCCACAGATATGATGCATGCATTAGGACCATGGGCAGGAGATTTCGCCCTTACCCTATTTACATTAGGTATTATCGGTGCGGGTTTGTCATCCATCTTTCCCAACCTATTATTATTCCCTTGGTTAGTTGCTGATTACACAGGTACAGAACGCGACATGAAAAAACCGCTGTACAAACTAATTGTTGTATTGGTGGCACTGTCTGGTTTAATTGTCCCTATTCTAGGAGGAAAACCAGTTTGGATATTAATTGCTTCTCAAGCATTAAGTCCGTTTGTAATGCCATTGATTACACTCTTTCTTATTATCCTCTTAAACAAAGAAAGTATCATGAAAGAGTACAAAGTAGGTATTGGGATGAATTTAGCCTTAGGCGCCACTTTTATTTTCAATTGTTATATGCTTTACGTTGCATTAAACGGATTTATTGATTTCATTCAGTAAACAAACAGAAGCTAGTTCATTTTATTTAACAAGTTACTTTTATGAAGAATATTCTACTAGCGATTACTGTTTTTATTGCACTAGCATCTTGTACAGAAAATAGTTCTAAAAAAACTCTCATTGTTAATGACATTGCCGAATTAAATACTGCTATAGCCAAAGCCAGTCCTGGTGATAAGATTTTATTAGCCGATGGCATTTGGAAAGATGCTGCTATAAAATACTACGGTAACGGTACAGAAAAACAACCTATTACCATTAGTGCCGAAACACCTGGTAAAGTATTTTTAGAAGGCAATTCATTTATTCAACTAGGCGGAGAGTATTTAACTGTAAGTAACCTCTACTTTAAAAATGGATACTCCCCCAACAGTTCTATAATTCGTTTTATGATTAATGAAGATAGCGTTGCAAATAACTGTCGTGTAACCAATACAGTCATTAAAGATTACAACCAACCAAACCGATACACGAATGACCGTTGGATAGAACTTTACGGTAAGCACAACCAATTTGATCATAATTATATATCTGGAAAATCTAATGATGGAGAAACGTTAAGAGTATTCTTCACGGGTAACCAACATATAGAGAATCACCATCAAATAGTAAACAACTATTTTGGACCACGTCCCAGAAAAGGAGGTCCTAGAGGTGAAACCATACGTATAGGTGATAGTAAAACCCGTTTTTCACCAGGTTATGTAAACGTATCAGATAATTATTTTGACGCCTGTAATGGTGAAGTCGAGATAATATCAGACAAGACAAATTTCAATACTTTCAATCATAATATCTTTTACAAATCTGAAGGCTCTTTGGTATTACGCCATAGTAATTACGCTAAAGTAAATGGTAATATTTTTATAGGTGCTGATGATTCTGAATTCTATGGTGGCATTAGAGTTGTAAATGCAGGTCATTGGATTACCAATAATTATTTCTACAAAATCAAAGGAGAAGAATTTAGGTCACCACTTGCGATTATGAACGGCATACCAATGACTCCTTTAAACAGATATCTACAAGTATCAGATGTTGTGGTCGCTTTTAATACATGGGTAGATTGCACATCACCTTGGCAAATAGGTATTGGTCAAAATTTAGAAAGTACCAGTGTACTGCCTGCGAGTGAAATTAGATCTGCATCACCTATTCGATCTATCGTTGCGAACAATCTGATCTATAATTCGGAGTCAGATGAAACTCCTATTATAAATCACAGTGAAATGGATGGCATTTTATTTAAGAATAATATTATTGACAATAATGGCACTCTATATTCTGAGTATGATGTACTACAAAATGGAGAAGTAAAAATGGAGCAAATTAATGAATGGCTCTTTGCTCCTGCCAATTTTAAAGATAGTATTTCGAAAGTGGTGTATAACGGATTCGATTTTGCTAAAATCGACAAAGATATTTTTGGTGCATCGCGAAGTGATAAAAATCGCCCAGGTGCCATAAACGACCTTTCTTCAGCTAAAAAATTTATAATCGACAAGAAAAAGTATGGACCAGATTGGTTCTCGCCCGAAGAAGAAGTTTATGAACCTCAAATAATAAAAGCCACAGCTGCAGAAGGTGAACTTACCAATAAAATTCAACAGGCACATACTGGCGACATTATAGAATTAACCGATGCCATTTATCAAATAAATACTCCCTTAGCTATTGACAAGAGTATTACCTTACGTTCAAAAGACGCTACCACTAAAGCTCAATTAATATTCACGAATGATAAAGATAGCGTGGCTTTTAAAATGAAGCCTAAGGGAAATTTAAGATTGGAACATATTATAGTAAAAGGCTTAGATAACCAGATTGCTTTTGCACCATTAACAACAAATATGTCATCTGCCTACAGTCTAGATATAATGGGTTGTGAAATAAGCAATTTCGCCTTTATCTTAAAAGCCTACAAAGGCTCTTTTGTGAATAGCATTTCATTGAAAGATACTGCTTTCAATAATTGCTTAAACGGTATAGTTCTCGCTGCAGACGAAAAGGGCGATTACAATGCCGAAATGGTCTCTATTTACCAATGCGAGTTTGATAATATTGGGCAGAATGTTATTGATTTCTATAGAGGGGGTTATGACGAATCTACTATTGGTGGATATTTAACAATAAAAAATAGCAGTTTTACAAATTGTGGAAAGAATGAAAAAAGTGATATCCTATTAAAAACCAAAGGTATAATCAACGTGCTAATTACAGATAACACTTTCAAGAACAATCCTGTTAGCTATGCTGCTCTTTTATGGGGAGAAAAGAATAATCATCATAAGAATAATTCAACTATAAATTCTGGTGAAATTAAAGTAGAAGAACAGCAGAAGCTAAAAATTCTATATTAAGATAATTTCTGGATTCCGCTGTTATGTTTATTTTCCAAACACCTTATTTTGGTGGGTAACATAATAAGATTTTCGATTCTATAGTAGACCTAAACTCAACTTGGTCTATTGCTGCAGAAAAGAATATTTCATCACCTTGGGCAAAGCTATATTCTTTACCACCACATACTATAGTGCCTTCACCAAAGTAAATAACAGCTACAAAAAAGCTTCCATTTGCTTTAATGGTATGTGATCCATTTAAATCTAACTCACTTAGCCCAAAACAATCTGTATGACTTTCATTGAAAATCGTATTCAATGAATGCGTATCAGATGAATCTATCGTTTTAGGTGAGACCTTCCATCTTTTTATTGCTTCTTCATAAGAACAACCATCGTAATGAAAACAATCAAGCATATTTTGCTCCCCCACCCCTTGGTGTATTAATTCATCAGAAATTGTTAATCCTGCAGGAGTAACTTTTTCTACACGCATGGTATAATCTGTAGGCTCTTGAACTTCCATTAAAAAGCAACCACTACCAATTGCATGTGGTACACCACCATATATCATATATGCATCACCAGGGTTTACCTCTATCTTATGAAGACTGTTCAACATACCTTCTATATCTTGAGCGATAAATAAGGTTTCCCATTGTTCTTTGGTCACACCTTCTTTAAAGCCCATGTAAATGACACTCTTCTCGCCATTTATTTCTCTCTTATTCAAAACGTACCATGACTCCGTTTTTCCGAAAGCGGAATTCAACATGGTCTTAGCATAATCTTTATCTGGATGAACTTGTATCGTTAACCTTTCTTTAGAATCGAGCATTTTTATCAATACTCCCGTAGTGCCAAATTTATCAGCTAATGCTTTACCTAAATACAGTTCTTTGTTAGAAGCAACCAATTGTTTTAACGAATGAGTACCTGACGGAGTTTCCACAAGAGAGAGCCCTTCGTTTTCAGGGCGACCATTGCCTCTTGCAGTTACAGTAGACATAATCCATTCTTCTGGCATGCTACCATCTACTTCTGGAACATCTTTTTTCCACTTATCAATTAATGCCCCACCTTCATAAGTTCGCCAAACTCTGTTAGAAAATTGTTTAAGGGGCATATATGCATATTGCTCAAAACTGTTATTCATATTACTGTATTTACAATGAATTAAAATCATCAGAAATTAATGAATATCACAAAGTTGAATTCATTACTTGCTATTAAAAATCAAAATATTATTGAAAAGTTAGAGAGGAAAACCGCTCAAATTTAGGGATTTAAATGCAGTTTTTAACTGCAAATAAAGCATAATTAGCTACAAAAAGCATTATCTCAAAAAAGATTCCATTTGTTAATTAAATACCATATCCTCAATATTATATAGGGTTAAAAGCAGATTTGAAAAATTTCAGCACAGCAAAAGTTGTTAAAATGTAAATTTCTCTTTTTTTAACGATTAAATAACATATATTTGGTCAACCAAATTGGATAACCAGTTTGGAAAACCAAAATATTTTCAACTCAAATTAACATCGAACTTAATTTTAATTCAATCCAATGACTGAAAATTTAGATTAACACATTAACATTATCGCTTCTTATTTGAGATAAGAACTATGATTAAAAATTGAACTACTTACTGTTAGTGCTTTCTTCAAAAGCAAGAAATAGAAATAAAAGAAGCCTAACAGATGTAAAATAAACTTAACTCAATTTTCATTTTAAAATGCTTTAATCAGACTTTAACAAGTCGAACTTAAATTAACATAACAAGACTACAAATGAATTTAAAAACGAAATTAGTATTAATGATGGTATTGTTACTCAACATATCATTATTCGCACAAGACGGGTATAACCTGACCGGTACAGTTACCGATGAAACAAATATGCCTGTGCCCGGTGCCAATGTTGTTATCCAAAATACAACAACAGGTACATCAACAGATTTTGATGGTAATTATGCCATTACAGTTAAAAATGGCGATGTATTAGAATTCTCTTACATTGGTTACGCTAAGAAATCTGTAACTATTAATGGGCAACAAACTTTAGACGTTGTTCTTGCTGAAGATGCAAGCCAACTGGAAGAGGTTGTTGTAGTAGGTTACGGTTCTCAGAAAAAAAGTGACATTACAGGTTCAGTTTCTTCAGTTAAATCTGAGGAATTGAATGCATATCCTGTTTTAAATGCAGAACAAGCATTACAAGGACGTGCAGCAGGTGTTGTAGTACAATCTAATAATGGTGGTGAACCAGGTGCACCTATCAGTATAAAAATTAGAGGTAACACCTCTATTAATGCAAGTAGCTCTCCACTTATTGTTGTAGATGGCTTTGTAGGCGCTTCTATGCCACAAGCAAATGACATTGAATCAATGGAGGTTTTAAAAGATGCATCAGCAACTGCTATATATGGATCAAGAGGTTCTAATGGTGTTATATTAGTAACTACTAAAAAAGGTAGAAGTGGAAAATTATCAATTGAAGCTAACACTACTTACGCAATTCAAAATATTTCTAACAGATTAGATTTACTGAATGCTAGTGAGTTCGCTGATTATCAAAATCAAATTAGAACTAACAATGGTGTTTCAACTCCATATGCACAAGGACCTGCTAATACAGATTGGCAAGACCTTATCTATAGATCAGGAAGTACATCTAATAACCAAGTTTCATTTTCAGGTGGTAGCGAAAAAATTAATTTTTATGCTTCTGCAAACTACTTCAAACAAGATGGTATCATAATAGGTTCTGATTTCGAAAGATTAACTTTCTTATCTAACATTGACGCTCAAGTTACCGACAAATTAAAGTTAGGTATGAACCTTTTTGGAAGTAGAGGTATTAAAAATGGTTCTGCAACACAGTCAGATGGTTCTGTTTCTGCTGGTGGTGATGATGTAATTACATTAGCTCTAAGATATGCACCGGACCAACCAGTTTTTAATGCAGATGGAACTTATACATTTGGTAATACTGTAGGTGATCCAGTTGATAACCCTTTTGCTGTTGCAACAGAAAGAATTGATGAAACAAAAACCGATAATTTTAGAGCTAATTTATATGCTAATTATGAAATTTTAGAAGGTCTTAGTTTCAAAACTACTTTTGGTTTAAGTACAGAGAATCAGACTAGAGGTATATACTTACCTTCATTATTAACCCAAACTGCAGGTGGAGAAAGCGGAAGAGCAATAGTAGACACTAATAGAGAAACAAGTGTTTTGAGTGAAAACTATTTAACTTACACTAAAGAATTCGGTAAAAGCAATTTAACGTTATTAGGAGGATATTCTTACCAAAAAACAGTTAATGAAAACTTTTTCTCTGAAGCTACCGGCTTTATTTCAGATGGCTTTTCTTATTATGGTTTAGGTTCTGCTACGAACATCTTACAACCAGATTCTTCAAAATCAGAAGTAGAAATTCAATCTCAGTTTGGTAGATTCAATTATGATTTTGATGATAAATATTTATTAACTGCGACTATAAGACGAGATGGTGCATCGAACTTTTCGGCTAATGAAAAGTATGCCCTTTTCCCTTCTGCAGCTTTAGGATGGAAAGTTTCTAATGAAAACTTTCTTAAAGACAGCAAGGCTATTTCTAATTTGAAATTTAGAGCTAGTTACGGTGTTACTGGTAACCCTTCAATTGGTGCTTACGAATCTTTATCAAGACTTGAGACTCTTTATGCTTCAAGCAACGGACAAACTGTTAGTGCTGTAACTCCTGAACAACCTGAAAATCCAAATTTGAAATGGGAATCTTCATATCAAACAAACTTTGGTATTGATTTAGGTCTTATTAACAATAGAGTATCTGTATCATTAGATTATTACAACATTGATACTAAAGATTTGATTTTAACGGATAACAGTATTACTGAATACTTAGGTTTCTCTGGTGATGATATTTTAGCTAATGTTGGTGAAATAAACAACAGAGGACTTGAAATTGCTTTAAGTACAAAAAACATTCTTAAAGAAGATTTTAGATGGACAACTGATTTCAACATTGCTTTTAACAAAAACGAAGTGGTTAGCTTAGTAAACGATGCAGATTTATTTTTCGATGCTACACCAAGTTATTTCAGTCATGACAGAAGTTATGTTTTAAGAGTTGGTGAAGAAGTTGGTCTATTCTGGGGTTATGAATATGCTGGTGTTTATCAAGGCGGTACAGCACCTACAGGTACACAAACCTTATCAGGTGGTGTAGCAGGTGACCCACTATTTGCAGATATCGATGGAAGTGGTGACATTACCGAAGCAGATAGAACAACGATAGGTAACCCTAATCCTGATTTTACTTGGGGTTTCACTAACAACTTTAGCTACAAAAACTTAGATTTAAGTATATTCTTTCAAGGTTCTCAAGGCGGAGATATCTTTAACTTGACCAATGTTCAGTTAACGAATGGAGATGCAAATACTACTAGAGCTTACTACAATAGCGCTTGGACTCCAACAAATACAGACACAAACGCTCCACGTGTTGGTAACAACAGTAACAGAGAAATTTCTTCTCGTTTTGTAGAAGACGGTAGTTACATTAGACTTAAGAATATTTCTTTAGGTTATACAGTACCTTCTAACGTTTCAGAAAAGTTAGGTCTTGATAACCTTAGATTATCTTTAAGTGGTCAAAACCTATTAACTTTTACAGATTATTCTGGTTTAGATCCTGAGGTAAGTTACTACGGTTCTGGTGGCAACAACAACACTTCATCTAATACCGCTCAAGGTTTTGACTTTGGAAACTACCCAACAGTAAGAACTGTTACTATGAGCCTTAATTTAAAGTTTTAATAAAGAATTAATTTAAAATAAGAAAAATGAAAATATATAAATTATTACTATTATTGGTAGGCTTATCAATAATGGGATGTTCAGATCTAGAAGAAGAGCCTGTAGGTATATTATCTGCTGAAGGTTTCTTTGAAACTCCTGCGAATATACAAACAGCGGTAGATGGTTCTTTAACACACGCTATTAATGAAAAATTTTGGGGCAGAAAATTATCAATTGCCTTATTGTTACGTTCAGACATGGTAAGTCTTGCCTCTAACGAAACTAGAAGAGTTGAAATGAACGAGTTCACTACTCTTGCCAGTAATGGTATGATCAGTGAATTCTGGCCAAGAACTTATCAAGGTATTGCTGCAGCAAACGCTGCAATTGCTGGAGCTGAAGATGTAGATGTGGATGATTCTATAAAAAATCCAATTACAGCTCAAGCTTATTTTGCAAGAGCATTCTACTATTTTCACTTAGTACGTCTTTTTGGAGATGTTCCTTATATCGATGAACCTGTAACCGATTTTGATGCTGCCACTTCAATTAGTAGAACTCCAGCTGCAGAAGTATATCAAAATATAATTTCAGATTTAGAGTATGCAAAAGCATGGTTACCAGCAACGGTAACATCAAGAGCAACCCCTTCGAAAGCGGCAGCTAGTTCTTATTTAGCTCTAGTTTATTTAACGATGGAAGAATGGCAAAATTCTTTTGATGAGGCACAAGAAGTTATAGACAATGCAGGAACTTATAATTTAGTATTAGATACTAATTTTCAAAACCTATTTAATGCAGATGCTATAGATGCATCTCTTGAACCAATTTTTGCATTGGATTACAATAATTTCGAAGCAGATGATAATGCTTATGATCAAACAGCTCCAATGACCGGTATCAGAGGAGATGATAGAAACTTAGGAGGAGGATGGTCTGTAGCTGTACCAACTTTAGAAGTTTATACAACATGGGATGCAGCAGATTACAGAAGAGCTGTTAGTATGGATGACGAAGTATCTATTGGAGGTACAGTTGTTGATTACACGCAATTTGACATCAGTGGTCATGAATTTGCTAAAAACAACCCTTACGTTGCAAAATACACACGTTTTCCTGGACCATTTGCTCGCGCAAACGCTAGAGCAACTAGCCATAACTATTCTATGATACGTTATGCAGAAGTATTATTGATTGCAGCTGAAGCAGCAGTAGAATTAGGAGACAATGCAACTGCTCTTAACTATATAAACCAAGTTAGAGCAAGAGCAAGAATGGGTGGAGAAACTCAAACTGGCTCAGGTGTTACTGTAACAGTAGAACCAAGTGCAGTACCTGCAGATCTTTCAGGTACAGTTACAATCGACGACATCTTAGAAGAAAGAAGATTAGAATTTGCTTTTGAAGGAATAAGATGGTACGACATTGCTAGAAGAAAAATTGGAAACGAAGTATTTGGAGCATCCGGATTAGAAGGTGAAAAACCATTTTTCTCTGTAGATGATTATTTACTTCCATTACCCGAAGATGAATTAGAAAGAAACCCTAACCTAACACAAAATCCAGGGTATTAAGTTATAAGCTTTAATTTTTACTATCTGAAAATTCATGAATTAGCTAATCGAATTTATCGATAGTAAAAATTAAAGCATTGTTTAAAGAAAGTTGTTTGAGTTAGTTTTTTTTAAGATTGCTGGCTTGTTAAGCGGGTCAGCAATCTTTCATATCAGTATTTTCTGTAAAGTTCTCAATATTAAGTTCATTAAAAATTTGATAACACAGTTATTTTCATAAATTTGATAAACCAATCTGGTTAACCAATTTGTTTCAGTAATAATATGTGATTTATGAAGCTAGAGATACTTACAAAAAATGAACACAAAGAACTGCATAATGTTATAATTGCCAATATTAGAGATTTAATAAACAACAAGAATCTTGAACCAGGCGACAAATTACCCTCTGAGCGTATGCTCTCTGAAAAATTTGAAGTTAGTAGAAGTAATGTTCGTGAAGCAATTCAAAAACTAGAATTCTATGGTATTCTAAAATCTAAGCCACAAAGTGGCACATTCGTAGCCGATATTGGGCAAGTAGCCATGAACGGTATGATGGATGATATTCTTGGTTTGGAAGACCCTGATTTTAAATCATTGGTTGAAACAAGAATTCTGTTAGAACTAAAAACAGTTAGACTAGCGGCAAAAAGAAGAACCGATGAAGATTTAAAATCAATGGAATCGGCATTAGAGGCTTTCAAAGAAAAAGTATTGAACAATGAAGACGCTGTTCAAGAAGATTTACTTTTTCATTTAGCAATTGCTCAGGCATGCGGCAATAGTACTATTAATAGAATGATGTTGATAATCACACCAGAGATCATCAACAATTTTGAGAAATACCACGTCTGCGATAAAAACCAGAGTAAAAGAAGATTAAAAGAGCATCAAGATATTTTTGAAGCTATTAAAGAACAAAATACACAGAAAGCAAAACAAATGATGAAAGATCATTTTGTTGAACTGTATAAATATTGTTACAACTTATAAGAGACAAACGATAGAATCTCTATTAACCAACCAATGAAAATAAGAAGTTTTATAGATTATTAAAATAACTCAATACTACTTATTTTCAACAACAAACTAAACCAAAAAAGCACTGAATTATGAAAATTAAAGGACTAAGATGGTGGATAATTGTGCTTATTTTTATAGCGACTGTTATCAATTATATTGATAGAACTGCATTTGCTTTACTTTGGCCAGAGATGGGTAAAGACCTAGGCATGGACAAAGCAGATTATGCATTTATGTTCAATATTTTTCTAGCAGCTTATGCTATTGGTAAATTTGCTTCTGGAAAATTATATGACCAAATAGGAACAAGACTTGGTTTTACCGTTTCTATTATTATTTGGTCTGTCGCCTCGGTATTACATGCCTTTGCAGGTGGTATCGTTTCTCTATCCATATTTAGAGGTGCACTTGGTTTAGGTGAAGCAGGTAACTGGCCTGGTGCCGTAAAAAGTAATGGAGAATGGTTTCCTGTAAAAGAAAGAGCCATTGCCCAAGGTATATTTAATGCTGGCGCTTCTATTGGTAATGTTATTGCTCCTTTCATCATCGTATTCCTATACGCCCAATTTGGCTGGAAAACTACATACATTATTTTGGGTGCTGTTGGTTTGCTATGGGTTATTCCTTGGTTATTCTTAAATAAATCTACCCCAGAGAAACACCCTTGGGTTACAGATGAGGAAAGAAAACTAATTCTAACTGATAGAATTGAGGAAGAAGATACGGGCGTTAAAAGAAAGAGCCTTAGTGTTGGTGCAATTCTTAGCTACAAAGAGTCATGGGGTATTTTACTATGTAGATTTTTCATAGAGCCAATTTGGTGGTTCTTCGCTGCATGGATGCCAATTTACCTTAATAATAAATTCGGCTTAAGCATTGAACAGATTGCCAATACAATGTGGATTACCTACCTAATGGCAGCAGTCGGTAGTATTGCAGGCGGTATGGTATGCGGCGAATTAATGAAAAAGTATTCTGTAGATATTTCCAGAAAAGCGACCATTGTCTTTGGTGCCATTCTAATTCTTATGGGCTTTGTAGGCATCATTATACTGGTAAAGCAAGATAACTTTATGACTTTCATATACCTTGCAGGTCTAGCCTTATTTGGCTTCCAATTCGCAATTGGAAACATTCAAACACTATCTAGTGATATGTTTAGCGGACCATCTGTAGGTACTCTAGCGGGTATGGCAGGAACGGTAGCCGCTGTATCACCAATGATTATGAACTGGTTTGTAGGTAAGATTACAACCAACTCATATACCCCAGCATTTATCGCTATTTGTATAGCAGTAGTTTTAGGTGTTCTCGCAATTTTGGTTTTAATCAAAAAAGTGGAACCCGTGAAAAAATATATTCCAAATATTAAAAAGTAATATTAAACTGAATTAAGAATAGATTAAAATAAATTATATCATGAGTACAGAAGGAAAAGTAGCAGTAATTACAGGAGCAACTGGAGGAATCGGATTTGAAGTTGCTAAAAGATTAGGACAAGATGGGTTCACCGTTATCTTAAATGGTATAGATGACGCAGCTGGTGCACAAAGAATCAAAGAACTTACTGCAGAAGGTATTACTGCTGAGTACTTAGGGTTTGATGTTACCAATGAAGAAGCGGTAACTAAAAACATCAAAGCTATTGGTGATAAATACGGTAAAATTGATACCCTTGTAAACAATGCAGGTGGATTAGGTGGTAGATCTCGTTTCGAAGAAATGACTACTGAATTTTACAGATCTGTAATGGCATTGAACCTTGATTCTACCTTCTTTGCATCAAGAGCTGCTATCCCTTACCTTAAAAAAGGTGAGCACCCATCAATCATCAACTATACATCTAACGCAGCTTGGACAGCAGGTGGACCAGGCGCAGGTATCTACGGTACTTCAAAAGCAGGTGTTAATGCAATAACTAGAGCTTTGGCAAAAGATCTTGCTGAATATGGTATTAGAGTAAATGCAGTATCTCCTGGTACTATCGACACTCCTTTCCACGCACAGATCAAAGCTACTAAACCAGAAGTTTTTGCTTCTTGGGCAAATAACATTATGTTAGGTAGATTAGGTCAACCTGGCGATGTTGCTGGTGTTGTTTCTTTCCTTGCAGGTAAAGATGCAGCTTTCATTACTGCTGAAACTATCCAAATTGGTGGTGGACAAGCTTTAGGTATCTAGTAAGTAGAAATTATTTATAAAAGGCGTTATTATAATCTTACAATAACGCTTTTTCTATTTAGACGAATCACGTATGATCAATTCTGAATCTAATATAATTTTATTCAAAGATTGTTTCACTACATCTTTATCGACATAACTTAAAAAGGTATCTGCCGCTAGTTTTCCTATTTTTACACTATGCTGACTAATACTGGTGATAGAAGGTGTAACCAAAGAAGTAAACGGTTCATTTCCAAATCCTACCAATTTTATCTCTTCTGGCACTTTAATATTTTTTTCCTTTAAAACTTGTAACGCGCCTAATGCTGCATAATCACTTGCGACATAAACTGCATCTGGTCTATTTTTTAAAGCCAATAAGTTTTCAATTTGTTGTCTGCCATCTTCCAATGTCAAGCTGCTTTCAATTAATAACTCATCATCATGAGGTAAATCGTGTTTTTTTATCGCATCTATATAACCACGTATTCTGTTATTAAATATTCGGGTTCTACGGTATCCGCCTATATGGGCAATACGTTTACAACCTTGAGCTACTAAATGCTCTATAATCATATGACTACTATCGTAATCATTAATACCTACATAATCTACGTTCAAATCATTCTCTCCCCTATCAAATAGAATTAAAGGAATTCCGTTAGATTTTATTTTTTCATAATACGATAGATCAACCGTTTCATTCGCCATCGAAGCAATGATACCATCTACCTGTAAATATAAAAGTGTATCTATATTGTTACACTCCTTTTCAAATGATTCGTTAGACTGTGTTATTATAATATTATAACCGGCTTTATTAAGAACGCCCTCCATACTCTCTACCACCGAAGAGAAGAAATGACTATTAGTTCTAGGCACTATAACGCCTACCAATTTGCTTTTTCCTTTTCTAAGTGCACTTGCCAAATGATTAGGTTGATAGTTCAACTCTTTAGCAACTTGCTTTACGGCTTTTTTAGTTTTAACGCTTATACGCGCATCATCATTTAAAGCTTTGGAAACAGCTGCAGTTGAAATACCTAAAACATTTGCAATGTCTTTTAAAGTTGTTCTTTTTTTATTCAATTACTTTGTATATATTTGTTTAATCGATTAACCAAAAGTAAGACTTTAATTATCTTTAACAAAAAATGTCTGTTTTGGTTATTTTTTACCTAAAATGGTTAATCGATTAAACAAACGATAAATCAGTATATATTAAACTTAATATTCACATGAAAAAAGTAGTAACATTCGGCGAGATAATGCTTCGCTTAGCACCGGAAGGATTTTTGAGATTTTCACAAGCAAATAGATTTGATGCTATTTACGGTGGTGGTGAATCTAACGTAGCTGTTTCTTTAGCTAATTATGGCGTTCCTGTAGATTTCGTAACACGTTTACCAAAGAATGATATTGGTGAATGCGCTATGATGGAAATGCGTAAAAGAGGTGTTGGTGTAGATAAAATTGTTTACGGTGGTGATCGTTTAGGTATCTATTTCTTAGAAACTGGTGCAGTATCTAGAGGTAGTAAAGTAGTATATGATAGAGCACATTCGGCTATTGCTGAAATAGAATCTGGCATGATCGATTGGGATGCTGTTTTTGAAGGTGTAGAATGGTTTCATTGGACGGGTATTACACCAGCTATTTCTCAAGGAGCTGCAGATGTTTGTTTAGAAGCTGTAAAAGCTGCTAGTGCAAAAGGAATTACTATTTCTACCGATTTAAATTATAGAGCTAAACTTTGGACATTCTGTGATGATGCTCATAGAGAAAAAATTATGTCTGGTTTAACTGAATACTGTGATGTAATTTTAGGTAACGAAGAAGATGCTGAAAAGCATTTTGGGATTCACCCAGAAGGACTTGATGTTCATAAAGATGGTGCCGATGTTAAAGCAGAAGCTTTCTTATCTGTATGTAAGCAAATGATGAAAAAATTCCCAAAAGCTAAAAAGGTAATTACAACCTTAAGAGGTTCTATTTCTGCATCTCACAATACATGGGCAGGTGTACTTTGGGATGGTACTAAAATGTACGAAACTCGTCAATACCAAATTACAGATATAGTTGACCGTGTTGGTGGTGGAGATTCTTTCATGGGCGGTTTGATCTACGGATTATTAAAATACCCAGAAGATGATCAGAATGCACTTGACTTTGCAGTAGCTGCATCATGTTTAAAGCACACAATTAAAGGTGATGCCAACCTTGTAACAGTTTCTGAAGTAGAGAAACTAATGGGTGGTGATGCTTCTGGTAGAGTTGCTAGATAATTAAAAAATTGTTTTAGACCTTCTAAAAACCAAAAATGTCGAAAAAATCTGTTTTAATTCTTTGTGGTGGCGGACCTGCACCTGGTATAAATACCGTGATCAGTACCGTGGCAAAGGCTTTCCTAAAAGATAATTATCGCGTTCTAGGTCTACATGAAGGATTTAAAGGAATTTTTGATGAAAATCCTCAAATCAAGGAATTCGATTTTTTCCATGCCGACAGGATTTTTAGTAGAGGTGGCTCCACATTAATAATGAGCCGTTTTAAACCTAAAAACGAAAAACTAAACACTAGCCTGTTTATTGATAATAATGTAAAACTGTTGGTAAGTATTGGTGGTGACGACACTGCTTCTACTGCCAACAGAATTACAGGTTTATTGAAGAAAGAAGGTATTTCAATTGCCAACATTCACGTACCTAAAACCATTGATAACGATTTGCCGTTACCAGATAGAAACCCAACATTCGGTTTCCATTCTGCAAAAGATGAAGGTGTACGTATTGGGAATACTACCTATGAAGACGCTCGCACCAGTCAAAACTGGTTTGTAATGTCTACCATGGGTCGTTCTGCAGGGCATTTAGCATTCGGTATTGCGGCTAGCTGCCACTACCCTATGATGATTATACCAGAAATGTTTGACCGCACTTCTATCACTTTTGACAAAGTGGTTAGAATGGTCATTTCTTCAATGATCAAACGTAAAATTGAAAATATTAATTACGGTGTAGCACTAATTAGTGAAGGTGTATTTCATAACATGCCAGACTCTGAATTAAATAAGTGTGACATTAAATTTACCTATGATGATCATGGACACCCAGAATTGGGCAATGTTAGTAAAGCGCATATTTTTAATATGCTCGTTCAAAAAAAATTAAAGGAATTAGGTATTGATATTAAAAGTAGACCTGTTGAACTAGGCTACGAATTACGCTGTTGTAGACCTATTGGATTCGATCTTACATTATGTACGGTTCTAGGTCTTGGTGTAAAAAAATTATTTGACGAAGGTAAAAGTGGCTGTATGGTTACAGCAAATTCTAGAGGTGAAATTACACCGCTATTTTTATCTGAAATTCAAGATGAGAACGGTAAAATTGCTCCTCGTTTGGTAGATATCAATTCAGAATTGGCAGAATTATGCTTTCAAAACTTATTCCACGTAGGTGAAGACGATTATGAGAATGCAAAAAAATATGTAGACAATCCATCGGACTACGATTTCAACAAAATTTTAACTGAGAAATAAAAAAACAAATGGCACAATATTCAAGAATAGAAGTAGCAAACGTAATGAAGGAAACTGGTATGGTTCCTTTATTTTATCATCCAGACGTAGAATTAGGTAAAAAGGTTTTACAAGCTTGTTACGATGGTGGTGCACGTTTAATGGAATTTACCGCTCGTGGCGATTTCGCTTTCGAAGTATTTTCCGAATTGAATAAATACGCTATCAAAAATTTACCGGGTATGATTATGGGTGTAGGATCTATTACAGATGCAGGTGCCGCTTCATACTATATGTCTATTGGTGCAAATTTCATTGTAACACCTTCATTAAGAGAAGATATTGCCATTGTTTGTAACCGTAGAAAAGTATTATGGTCTCCTGGTTGTGGTTCATTAACCGAAATCAACAAAGCTGAAGAAATGGGCTGTGAGATTGTAAAATTATTCCCTGGTGACCTTTACGGACCAGGATTCGTAAAAGGTATTAAAGGACCTCAACCTTGGACAAACATTATGCCAACTGGCGGTGTTAGTACCGATGAAGCAAACCTAAAAGGTTGGTTCGATGCAGGTGTTACTTGTGTTGGTATGGGATCAAAATTAATTAGTAAAGATATTTTAGCAAATAAAGATTACGCAGGATTAGAAGCTTTGGTAAAAAATACCTTGGTTACAATTAAAAAATTGCGTTCATAAAGTATAGAGGTATCACACAACATGAATTAAACACTCATACAGTGTAACCTTTTAAAAGTGCATATTTAAGTTGTTAGTTGGAAAAGGGCATTTAAACTTTGGCATTACGCTGAAGTTTGGTGCTCTTTTTGTTTTTAATTACTAGGCATATAAATTTTAATTAAAAAAATATTTAAATAGCCTAAACCACTAATTATCAATCCAATAAATTTTTATTTATTTTTAAATGTGTATCTCACACAAATCATTATTGAAATCAGAAATATAAATACATAAAATGTATTTACTTTAGAGGAATGGAGTACAGCAAAATTTCATTTAACCCTTACAGTCTAATCTTTATCTTTCTTGCATTTTGCTTACCCTTAAAATCCTTAGCACAAATCTCTTCTGATAGTTCTCGTTATTATAGAAAAGCTATTATAAGCCCCGTAAATCCAAATGACTTACCATCGGGGATTAACTTTTTTACAAAAAAAAAAGAAACTGATCTAAAAATACACGATACCTTAAATGCTATTTATGATTTACGGCTGCTGTCTATTGCAGAATTTAAAATAGGGAACAATTTCAATAGCGAAAACCATATTGTTGAAGCTTTGAACCTTATTCAACCTATGCCTTCAAAAGACACTTTAATTAACTCTAGAGTTGGCATCTACAATCAACTAGGACGTATTTACCGAGCGTCAAGTAATCCTGTAGAAGCCATAAAGACTTTTGAAAAGGCTTTACTTATTGCCAATAAGTTAAAAGACAGTGTTATTATCTTAAATAATAAAGCCAACATTTACAAAGATCAGCTAGATTATATAAATGCACTAGGTATATATACTATACTGCATGAAATACGACTACAACTTAATGACGAACAACAATTGGCTATGGTAGTTGATAATTTAGGTTATGTACAATCTAAACTAAATTTACCAGAAGCATTACCAAATTTAAAAAAAGCGCTACATCTACGAGAAAATAACCATGACCTTACCGGTCTACATTCTAGTAACACACATTTATCAGAGTATTATTTAGACCGAGAAGATACCGTTACGGCTATATTTTATGCTGAAAAGGCTCTAAACCTATCTACCAAAATTAATAGCAGCTCTTTTAAGCTTAACTCTATATCACATCTTATGAATTTAAGTAATAATCCACTTATTCATGAATACAAAAGATTGAACGATAGTATAAATAATGCAAAACAGGTAGCTGAAAACAAAAATGCCTTTTTAAAATACAATGTAGCTGAAGAACAAAAGAAAACCCAAGCTAGTATTCTTCTTCAAGAAATTGAATCTCGTAAACGACTGGCATATCAATCGCTTGCCTTTATTATTTTTTTAATCTTAGTTAGTTCTTATTTTATCTATCGCAACAGATACCGCAAAGCTAAAATTGAAGAAATCTATAAAACAGAAACCAGAATTGCTAAAAAAGTACATGATGAAGTAGCTAACGACATGTATAAAGTGATGACCACACTTGAAAATAATTCAGGTATCGACAGCAAAATTATTGACGAATTGGAGAATATTTATACCAAGACAAGAGATATTTCAAGAGAAAATAGTGCTATTGACCTAAGAAATGATTTTGATCTTCAATTAAATGATTTATTACTTGGCTACAAAAACAACAAGGTAAATGTGATTACCCGCAACCTATCTAAAATGCCATGGAACAATGTAACAGAACATAAAAAAACTGCTATTTATAGGGTCTTACAAGAACTTATGACCAATATGCGAAAACACAGCCAGGCAACTTTTGTTACACTAGTTTTCAAAAAAGAAGGGTCTAAAATTCAAATAATTTACCGTGATAATGGCGTTGGTTGTGATCTTTTTAAAAAAAATGGGCTTCAACATACGGATTCCCGTATCGCTTCTTTAAATGGAACTATTAATTTTGAATCTAAGCAAGGTGATGGCTTTAAGGCATCAATAATAATTTAACGCATGTTCAAAAAAGTTTTAATCGCAGAAGATATGGAAGACATCAATAAAGGTGTATTTTCATTACTTACCGAATTAGGGGTTTCACAAATAGACCAAGTACAGTACTGTGATGATGCATACTTAAAAGTTAAAAGAGCCAACCTAGATGGCGAGTCTTTTGATTTGGTAATATCTGACCTATCTTTTAAAGTAGACCATAGATCACAATCCTACCCTTCTGGGCATTCGCTAGTAGAAAAATTAAAAACAGAATTTCCAGAATTAAAAGTTATTGTCTATTCTGTTGAAGATAGATTACAAGCCGTAAGAACTTTGTTTACACAGCATCATATTGATGCCTATGTATGTAAGAGCAGAAACGGACTCAAAAATCTTACACAAGCTATTACTGAAATAGCTGAGGGCAATACTTTTTTATCTCCTGAAGTGGCTAATGCCTTTAGCAGTGAAAATGAATTAGAGATAGATGATTACGATATTTCTCTTCTAGATAATCTAAGTAAAGGATTATCTCAAGATGAAATTAGTGCATTATATAGAAAAGAGAATATTTCACCTGCCAGCTTAAGTTCTATTGAAAAGCGTTTAAATAAATTACGTATTCAATTCAATGCCAACAATGCTATACACCTTGTGGCTATAGTGAAAGATTTAGGGCTGATTTAAAAACTGAAACTTACACCGCTTTACGGAAAACCGTAATGCTTTTTCATAGAATGGTATTAATTTCGCCCTACTTAAAACAAGAATAAATACTAGTCAATATCTATAAATATTTAGTGCTATGGCCATCCTACCGAAAAGGTATTTCGGGGGAACTAACCGATTTGGTGGGTATGGCCTATTCTTAAACCAAACACCCAATCTATACTACCGCTGCAATATCAACCGATACATGCAATTTACTCTGTCCGCTACCATATACCACACCTTTTAAAGGTGGCACATCATAATAATCCCTACCCCAACCCACTACAATATGTTGATTTTTTGGAATTTGATTATTTGTAGGGTCAAAATCTACCCAACCAAAGCCTGGTATAAAAATAGCAAACCACGCATGTGACGCATCTGCACCTACCAACTTCTTTTTACCAGGGGCAGGCAATGTTTCTATATACCCACTTATATATCTTGCCGGTAAACCAATAGATCTTATACAGGCAATTGCAATTTGAGCAAAATCTTGACAGACACCCTTCTTCTCTTTCATTACCTCTTCTATAGGAGTAGATATGGTCGAGAATTCTGAATCAAAATCAAAATCGGTATAAATGCGTTGCATCAATTCGTAAGCGGCTTCAAAAACCGACCTATTCCCTTTAAATGATATTTCAGCATAATCACGAATTGCCTTATCTGTTCTTCTTATAAAAATAGATTCTAGTATATACTGCTTTGCCTCTAAAATTTCTGGGTGCATGCCATTTAATGCTGTAAGGGCATCACTCATTGTTACACTCTTACAGGCATCACTATTGAACGATTCGTGAAACTGAGCGTATTCTCTTTTAATTTTACTTCGAGTTGTAACCTTTAAAGTTCTATGTTCTGTCTGTATGGAAAAACGGGTAATATAATTACCGAAGAAATCTACTCGTTCACTTATTTCTGCCGGTTCTGGCGAAATATCAATACTGTATTCTAACAACTCTTGCCCTTTAGATTCTCTGGGACGTAGCGTTGCTATATTATGACAATAGCTTACTGGAGCATTATAATCGTATTTAGTGATATGTGTAACGTTAAATATCATAATCAAATAGGAAAAGACTGCGTAAACAATTGTGTCTGCTTGTCTGTATGATTGAAATAGGTATTTGAGATAGATTGGGATGCCTTATACAACAAATCTGTTAGTTCTTCTAACAGCGTATCTAAATCTTCTCGTTTAAAATCTGTTTCTGATTTCGTCATTGCTAGTTTTGAAGACTCTGCCAACCTCAACTTAGAAAATGCTTCGAAAACATACTTTTGATAATTGTTTAATTGGTGGTCATGTTTAGAATGTGGCAAACGTGCAATATCTTTTTGAATGCGATTGATCATAAAAGTCAACGAACGTGCATAGTCTAAATCTAACACTACCAAATCTAATACATGTGCCAACTCTATATGAGAGCGGTAACTATATCTGTAAATATTTAAACTTTCGTGACTGGTCAATAAATACTCTAACAGGTCATACTCTACCTGCTCATCATATTTTATAGTCAATAAGGCTCTGCATTTGGTAATATTTAAAGTGCTTTGCTCTAATTGCAAGCCGATGAAATATAACAACAAACCTTGTTGCACCATGATGCTTTCTTCAATTAACCCCATAAATGCTATTAAGCGAGTAATTAATTGATTCAACACTTTTAATATTTTGTTGATTGAATGATCCTTGCCATCTACCAAGGCATTCCATAGTTTCTGAATATTTTCAAATACACGCCACATATCTGAAGACCAGAGATTACGAATAGAGTAATAAGAATTACTGAACATGCTAATGGTATGTGCCAAACTGCCTATTCTATTCTTATCTAGAATTACCGACAACATTTCTTCATACGGATTATCCATTGCCAATTTACCGTCTTTGTCCTTTTCCACGAACCCTGGGTATGTACCTGTTAATTGCGTAACTGCTTTAAACAGTACTTTAAGTTTCTCAGAATCTGGCTTTTCATCTCTATTTTGAACAATTGCCATTTGGCGCATTACAGTTCTTAAAAAACGTGCATTTACCAATGTACGCCCTACATAACGACCTGCCCAATATAAATTCTCGGCTGTTAAACTTGGTAGATCATCAAGACCAGAAATAGCTATCGATGATTTCTTTTGCCAATGTCTGTTCTTTTCTTCTTTTATTTCAGCATCATCTAATATCCAAAAATCTTTACTGGTGCCTCCTCTTTGGTTTGAAACTCTTACCGTTTCGCCATCGGGTGCTACTCTTACTAAACCACCTGGCATAACAGAATATTCACCTTTAGATGCAATACAAAATGATCTGGCGACTACATTTCTAGGTTCTAATTTATCTTTGGAAAGGTTAGGTGCAGTTGAAAAATTTATACGCTCTTGCGCTACAAAACGATAAGGCCGTTCTAGAATAACTTTTTTAAGCTCTTCTAATTCTTTAGCGCTCATTTGCTCGCAAAAGTATATACTCTCTCTATTGGTGCGATCTATTCTCTTTATAACTAATTCAGATATATGCTCAAGCACATAGTTTCTTTCTTTCTCTTGTCCACACCACCACGACGCTATCTGAGGTAATTTCAATTCTTCCTTCAAAAAGTACTTTGCAATTGCGGGCATGAATGGAATTAATCCTGGATTTTCAATTACTCCGCTCCCAATAGGATTGATGACGGCTACATTTTTTCTTCGTACTACATCTAGCAATCCGGCTACGCCCAAATGAGAATCTTCACGCAATTCTAACGGATCTGTAAAGGCATCGTCAACTCTTCGTAAAACAACATCTATCTGCTTTAAGCCTTGCAATGATTTCATCCAGAGAAAACCATCTCGCACTACCAAATCATTACCCTGAACTAAAGGATACCCTAAGAACGAAGCCATATAGGCATGCTCAAAATAGGTTTCGTTATGTGAACCGGGAGTAAGAATTACAATTGTAGGATTTTCTTTTTTACCAGGCGCCGCATCAATAAGCATTTGATTGAATTCTTGAAAGAAGCCAGATAATCGCTTTACCTTCATTTCAGCATACATATCTGACAGAATTCTACTGGTGGTAGATCTATTTTCCAACGCATACCCCATACCTGAAGGTGCTTCTGTACGATCGTTTACGACCCATAAACGCCCATCTGTACCACGACAAAGATCTGCCGCATAAATTGATAGATATTGTTCTAATTTAAGTTCCATACCAGAACATTGCCTTAGAAACCCACGATGTCCATAAATAACTTCATAGGGCACTATGCCATTTTTAATCAGCTTTCGTTCGCCATAGACATCTTTAAGAACCAAATTGAGCAGTTCTGCCCTTTGCTTTAAGCCTGCCTCTACCTTAGTCCACTCGTCTTGGTGCAGCATAAAAGGAACCACATTAAGGTTCCAAGGCCTGTGCATACCTTTTGGGTCGTTATAAACATTATAGGTGACACCGTTCTCTGATAATAACCAGTCAATATCTTTTTGACGGGCGGTCAAACCTGTAACTCCTAAAGTGTCAAATTCGGTTAATAATTTACTCCAATAGGGCTTCATACCATTGTTCAATGAATACATTTCATCATTGCCCTTTTGGGTATCATAATTATTAAACCAGCGCGTTTTTGTTGTCGGCATTACTTCTTACGTAAATCTGTTACATGAGGATACTCGGGGTTAATCGGCATCTCTTTGTATACAAATGTATTTGAACCTGCCTTAGGTTCAACCATTCTACCCGTAAAATTTGTTGAAGCAACCAATTCTGTAGGAGTTACCTCATCTTGTGTTACCCCTATATCCCAAAATCTATTGATTCTACGCGATTCTGCCTCTAAACTATTTACCGGGTAGGTATCATAAGAACGCCCACCAGGGTGCGCTACAAAATAAGTACAACCACCAATAGATTTCTTGTTCCAATCATCAACAATATCGAAAACTAGCGGAGTATCCACACCGATAGTTGGGTGTAATGCCGACCATGGTTCCCATGCTTTGAAACGAACACCAGCAACATACTCTCCTTTTGTACCGGTTGAGCTGAGCTCTATTTTCACCCCATTACAGGTCAATATATATCGCTTACTATTAAAATTATTCACTTTTACCTGTACACGTTCTAATGAAGAATCTACATAACGCGATGTACCACCACCGGTCATTTCTTCGCCAAGCACATTCCAAGGTTCTATCGCCATTCGTAATTCCATCTGAATTGAATTGATTTCTACTAAACCATATAACGGAAAGCGGAATTCAAAAAATGGATCAAACCAATCTAGCTTAAACGGATAACCCGCATCGTTCAATTGCGCAACGATATCTTTTATATCTTCTTTTACATAATGCTCTAACAAGAACTTGTCATGTAACTCTGTACCCCAACGTACCAAATCATGCTTGTACGGTTTTTTCCAAAACCATGATACCAATGTACGTACCAGCAACATTTGCATTAAACTCATTTGTGCATGTGGTGGCATATCAAAAGCACGCAGTTCTAATATACCTAAGCGACCAGAAGAAGAATCTGGCGAGTATAATTTATCTATACAGAATTCTGCCCTGTGGGTGTTTCCCGTAATATCTGTTAATAGGTGACGGAATAATCGGTCGGTAATCCAAAACGGAACCTCTTCATCGTCCGGTATTTGAGAAAAGGCGATTTCAAGTTCGTACAGATTCTCTAACCTTGCCTCATCTACTCGTGGCGCCTGACTTGTAGGACCTATAAAGGCACCAGAAAACAAGTAAGATAAGCCTGGATGATGTTGCCAGAATGTCAAAAGACTTCTTAGTAATTGTGGGTTACGTAATAACGGACTATCAGCTGGCGTTACTCCGCCCAAGGTTACATGGTTACCACCACCTGTACCGGTATGCTTGCCATCTAACATAAATTTTTCTGTACCTAAACGGGCTTGTTTTGCTTCGGCATATAGAGTTAAGGTATTATCTGTTAATTCTTGCCAGTTTTTAGCAGGATGTACATTTACCTCGATCACCCCTGGATCAGGCGTCACCTTCAACACCTCTAACCTATTATCTCTTGGTGGCTCATAGCCCTCTAAAATAACAGGTACTTTCAATTCTTTCGCGGTAGCTTCTATACATGCTACCAAGTCTAAAAAGTCTTCTGCACTGTCTAATGGCGGTAAGTATAGAAATAACTTTTTCTCACGAACCTCGGCGCAAATTGCCGTACGTACATAAGGGTGCTTTCTTGGGTGCGAAGTAGATTTCAACTTCATTCGCTTTTGCAAAGCGTCATCAGTCATAGGTAAATCAGGAGTATTTTTAAACAGCTCTACCTCTGCAGTTGGTTCTGACGGAATAGGTGGGTCTTTTGGCAATGCCGCTAAAGGTAAACGCAAGCCAATTGTCGAATTACCGGGAGTAAGCAGTAAGTTCTTATTTCTAAATTCCCATTTATTGGTCAACCATTTATTATCTTTTTTAATCAACGGATACACATGACCTACCGTTTTGCCTAAACCTTGTTCTAAAATCTCACCTAACTTTCTACGCAGGTGGCTATCGTCTTTATTATATTTTTTCGGGTTTACATCTACAGGTAACTTTCCTTCTTCCCACAAGAAATAAAAAGCATCTTCATAGGCTGGCATTACACTATTGGTTTTACAACCCAAATAGCCGCCCAAAGTCTTTAAAAATCGTTTGGTAATATTTCTTGGCATTTTATATTCCTCAGAAAATGATGCCAGTAAACTTGGGTCTTTCCAAATTGGTTTTCCATCTTTTCTCCAGTGAATACCAATCAACCAACGAGGTAGCGCTTCACCTGGGTACCACTTACCTTGTGCATGATGCAGCAATCCGCCCTTTCCAAAAACCTCTAATAAGCGAATAGACAACTTACTTGCCAGTTCTCTTTTGTGTTGCCCATCTGCAGCAGTATTCCACTCTTCAGACTCCATATCATCTATAGAAACGAAAGTGGGCTCACCACCCATGGTCAAGCGAACATCATTTGCCTGTAATTCTTCTTCTACCTTAAAACCAAGATTATATATAGCATTCCACTGCTCTTCTGTATATGGCTTTGTTACTCGTGGTGATTCAAATATTCTAGTAACCGAATTTTCAAATTCAAAGGTGGTTTCTGCAAAATCTGTAAATCCGCTTACAGGAGCTGCACTCTCATAAGATGGCGTACATGCCAAAGGAATGTGACCTTCACCAGTAAAAAGACCAGAGGTGGCGTCTAAGCCTATCCAACCGGCACCTGGCAAATATACTTCTGCCCATGCATGTAAATCAGTAAAATCTTCTTCAGGACCAGACGGCCCGTCCAATGATTTTTCGTCAGATTTTAATTGTACCAAATACCCAGATACAAAACGTGCCGCTAAACCTAAATGACGTAATGTTTGTACCAATAGCCAAGCATAATCTCTACAAGACCCCAATTTACCTTCTAATGTTTCTTCGCAAGTCTGTACTCCGGGATCCATACGTAAAGTATAGTTTAGGTGGTTATACAAATCAGCATTAAGACCAATTAAAAAATCGATACTTCTTTGTGGAGTTAAATCAATCTGAGACAACCATTCCTTCAAAAGCGGACCACTTTCTACTTTTTCTAAATAAGGTAAAAGCTCCTTTTTAGCTTCTTCAGAATACTTAAAAGGAAATTCTTCACTCGCTTCTTCAACAAAAAAATCGAACGGATTAATCGTCTTTAAATCTGCAATGATCTCTACATCGACAGAAAGCTCGGTTGTCTTGTCCGGGAAGACAATACGAGCCATATAATTGCCAAAAGGATCTTGCTGCCAATTGAAAAAATGATTTTCTGGTTTTATTTTTATGGAATAAGCCTCAATTGGTGTTCTACTATGTGGCGCAGGTCGTAACCTGAATATGTGTGGAGATAGATTTATGCTTCTATCATAAATATATTTTGTCTTGTGTTTAATTGCAACTTTTAAAGCCATAATACAGTGGGATTTCAGTACTAACTAATATAAGCACTAATAACAGCAAAAAGAACACACAATTGCTTAATCGCCAAATTTTTATATATAAAAGAGTTGAAGCCAATTTTATTGATAGATTCCCAATGTAAACTTAGTATTGTTGTTTTTTCTTTGGATAAAACAATTAGGTAAGAAAGATGAATTAGTAACGGTACACATAAACATTTTAATTTTCGTAAATTGACTTTTATACCAAACCCTAAAAAAATGGACAAGGCACTACAAACCATGATTGATAATATGCCCGAGAAAACTGGGAAATCTTTAACCGAATGGAAAGATGTATTAAAAACTAAATCGTTTACTAAACATTCTGAAGGTGTCAATTTTTTAAAGAAAGAACACGGTGTTACACACGGATTTGCAAATACTATCGTCACTTTATCTAAAGAAGAAAACAACTCCCCAACCGACTTAGTTGCACAGCAGTATAAAGGAAAAGAGAGTTTAATCCCTATTTTCGAAGCGCTTTTAAAAGTGGTAAAAACATTTGGTGACGATGTTACCATTACCCCAAAGAAAACTACAGTAAGTATTATTGGAAAAAAACAATTTGCACTTATAAAACCCGCTACCAAAACAAGAATAGACCTAGGACTGAAAATAAAAAATAAACCAACTACAGACCGACTAGAATCTTCAGGACCATTTGGTAGCATGTGTACACATAGAGTTCAACTCACTAATGCCAGCCAAGTTGATGGCGAATTAATTGACTGGTTGAAGGAAGCTTATGAGAAAGCGGAGTAAGTTTGTTTAATTCTTGAAAAAATACAATGAAAAGTATATATATAGTAATTTCGATTCTTTTTCTAAATCTCATATCTACTAGTACTCTTTTTAGTCAAGATTTACTTTTTAAAGGAATATCACCTGCCGAATTTGAAATCATTTTACTTGGAGAGCAAACTCATGGAGATGGTGCCGTTTTTGACAAAAAATTTGAAATGATAAAAGACCTACATGAGAACCATGGGTATAATTTATTAGTTTTTGAGAGTGGTATGTATGATAATTTTAAAGCAAATGAGCTTTACAAAAATCAAAAAGAGGAGATTGACATTTTCAAGCAAAGTGTTGGTTGGCTGTATACCACTACCGAAGTTTTCCAAGAATTATTGGATTATATGGAAACACACCCTGAATTAAAAATTCTTGGGTTCGATTCACAAGAATCAACTCTTTTTGAAGAGTACTTCTTAAATGACTTTAAATCTCTTTGCTCTAAAAATAACATTGTAATTTCTGATGAAGACTACATAGAAATTGAAAAGACAATGGTTGTTAGAGATTTTGAAAAATATGCTTTTAACAAAAAAGACTCTACCAACCTTTACAACAATATTAATGCTCTCATTGATAAAATTGACAAGATCCCTAAAAATGATATTGAAACAAAAGTGATAGTTCAAACATTTAAGAGTGCATTTTCTGACTTGGATTTTGGATTAAAAAGTTTACAAAAAGAAAAAATAGTCATTCAAAACCCTAGGGATAAACAAATGGCTGAAAATCTGATTTTCATTAAAGACCTTTACCCTAATGAAAAAATAATTGGATGGGGCGCTAGTTATCATTTTGCGAATAAATTGAATGAATTCGAGTACACCTTAGAAACTGAAAATTACATTAAAAAACAAATTGCAGTCACAGACAGTATTCACGGTGATAGCCATACCAACACTAAAGAAGAAATTGCGCAAATAAAAGATTTGAAATATGCCGTACCTATGGGTCAAATTCTTAAAGAAAAATATGGCTCAAAGTTGTTTAGTTTAGCTTTCACTTCTTATGAAGGTTTCTATTTTGATTTTTCAGTAGAACAGATTTCTCCAATTTTACAACCACCAGCCAATAGTATTGAATCCGATTTTAAAAATCAGGATATTAAAACAGCGCTATATGTTTTAAATGATATTCCGCATCAATTTTATTCTTCTGCTCTAGGCTACATTCCGCTATCCGCCAATTGGGAAAATATTTTTGATGGTATTTATTACATTGAAAAAATGTACCCTCCAAAGTATATTGAATACGATAATGAAAAAATAAAGACAGTTACATATAAAGGCAGCAGCATAAGCGGATCTATAATTGACGATGATACTTCTGAACCCATAAATTATGCCGATGTATATTATTCTGACTTGAATTCAAGTACAGTTTCAAACGCAAAAGGACAGTTTAACATCCCGAATAAAAAAAGTACAAATAGCTATTTAGTATTTTCTTCAATTGGGTATGAAAGCGATTCTATTTCTACCAATTCACTTACAAAACAAATTAACATCCGTCTTAAAAAATCTAAAGATGATATTGTTTTAAATGAGGTCGTTGTTTCGGCTGCAAGAGTAGAATTAAGCGCTGAAGAAATCATTAAAAAAGCTCGGGAAAATATTGAAATAAATTACGTACAAACTCCCTATAATCAAAGTTTCTTATTTAAAATAAGTCAACTCAACAGCACAGATTCTGTAGCCATTGGTGAAGAAGCCGTTATTGACACCTATAATAAAAAAGGAATTAATGGTAGCAATAAACCTGAGAGTAACATATTCGCAAACATTAAACATTTAAGAACTAATACAGATGCTTATGAGAAAAGTAAATGGCAGAACGGAATAGGCTCATTATGGGCAGTTTTAAATAGAGATATCATTTTAAGCAAAACCAATGTTTTGTACAGAAACGGTTCTTATGACCTGAAAAAGCAGAAATTATTAAACTATGAAGGACAAAAAGTGTATAAAATAGATTTCATCAATAATTCTCCTGGCTCTTATTCTACTGGGTATGGTTATCCAGCGCCAATAGCATCATCTGGCAGTATTTATATTAGTACAAAAAACTATGCTGTTTTAAAATATGAGCATACTATTGAACGTGCAGAATACCAAACTAAAAAATCTAAAAAATGGATAAAACAAGAGCACAACATTGTACAGACTTATAAAAACGTTCATGGAAAATACTTTTTTAATCTATTAGAAGTCTCAACGAACACTGATATATTTTCAAGGGAACATCAATATTTACAGAGCACCTATACAATTAACAAACTTGTATCTAATGATATAGAGACTTCATCTGTAAAAATTTTAAAAAGACCACTTATAGAATTAAAACAAGGGTAAAAAAAGCAACTAAATGACCCATATTGGGAGGACAAGCCAATGGATTTTACATTTGAAATAAAAGGTTAAGACCCTAAATGCAACAATGCTAAAGCATCTTCAGTTTTACCATCTGCTAACCACTGTTGCGCTAATTTGTGTATTTCTAAAACATCTTCAGCTCCATTTAAAATAGATTTCACCTCAGCGTGTTCTGTAATCTTTGCTATAGCTTCTTTATTAGGCAATTCTTCTAAATTCCCTAATCTACCTAAATTATTACCTGTTAATACAGCGCTATTTCGAACAGCTTCCGGTAGCATATCTACTCCTATTCCTTGGGTACGAATTGGTTTAGGTATCTCAAATAAAGCATCGCCATTTGCTCTGCAATACCAATTACCACCCATACGTGCCACTAAATCCAATTTGGGAGTATCTAATTTCCCCTCTGCATCTAAAAAGGCTTTTTTTACATGTATCTGAACTACTTTGGCTAGTACCAAATTACCTGCTCCGGGTCCGTCACCCAATGCTATAACTTGATCTACCACACACTCAAATGCTACAGGCGCCTCTCCAACTCTTGGCGGTTTTACCTTATCACTTGGCACTTGAGTCAATCCGGCTTTTACAAATTCGTTTACACCATCGCCATATTCGGTACTTGACAATGACATTTGCTCTACCATATCATAATTCACGATATTGATCACTGTTTCTTTTACCTCCAACACATTCTCTAATGTATGCTTCGTAGTATTGTCTCGACCTCTTCTAGAAGGGGAGAAAATCATGATTGGCGGATTTACACTAAACAGATTAAAATAACTGAACGGACTCAAATTTACATTGCCATCTTTATCAATTGTACTTGCAAAACAAATAGGTCTTGGCGCTACGGCAGATAATAGATACCCGTGTAATTCTTGTTGAGAAATACTGTTTGGATCTATAGAATTGATTTCCTCGTTCTTCGACATGTGTTATTCTTCTATTTTGTAAAGTATTCGTTTATTTACTTGGCAATATTGTTCCGGTTACTTGACCAAAACCCACTCTCTTTCCGTCTTTTTCTGCAAAACCTCGCATAGCTACGGTATCATTATCTTCTATAAAAGTACGTTTGCTACCATCTTTTAATTCAAATGGTTTTTTACCGCCCCAAGAGATTTCTAACAATGATCCATATGAACTTTCGTCTTTGCCCGATATCGTTCCAGATGCCATTACATCACCTACATTAATATTACATCCGTTAACGGTATGGTGCGCCAATTGCTGCATCATATTCCAATACATGAATTTGAAATTAGATTTGCTAATGGTGGTTTCTTCTGAAGTTGGCGAACACATTCCGACCTCTAATTGAATATCATAATTTCTTTCTCCCTCGTACGCTAAATACGACAGGACTTCTGGTTTCTGTTCAGGACCTTGAACTTTGAATGGTTCTAAGGCTTCTAAAGTTACAATCCATGGTGACATGGATGATGCAAAGCTTTTACCCAAAAACGGACCTAAAGGCACATACTCCCATTTCTGAATATCGCGGGCAGACCAGTCATTGAACAGCACTAATCCGAAAATATGTTCATCAGCATCTTTTGTAGAAACGCGTTCACCTAACTCGGTACTTTTACCTACAACAAAACCCATTTCCAATTCAAAATCCAAATTACCTGAAGCTTTAAAAACCGGCACTTCCATATCATTGGTTTTCACTTGCCCCATTGGTCTGTGAATATTTGTACCACTTACCACAATTGATGATGCACGACCATGATATCCTACCGGAATATGCCTCCAATTTGGCAACAAAGCGTTTTCTGGATCACGAAACATTTTACCCACATTGGTAGCATGCTCTATACTTGAATAGAAATCGGTATAATCACCCACATGAACTGGCAAATGCATTTTTGCATCTTGCTGCGACACAAAAACTTCTGGATGATTTTTTAACGAAGAATTCTCAGAAATCAATAATTCCTGAATATCTAACCGAACTTTATTCGTTATTTTCTTTCCTAGGGAAATGAATTCATTTAAAGTTTTTTGTCTAAAATATGATGCATCAACAGTAATTAAACCTAACTCTGAAATTGCCGCTAAATCAATTATCTGCTCCCCAATAGCCATGCCTGCTTTTGGGGCATCACCATTAACAGAGAAGATTCCAAAAGGAAGGTTGTAAATTGAAAAATCTGAATTATTGGGTACAGTGACCCATGTTTTTAGTGTTGTCAAGTGCTTACTTATTTCTGTTATAACCAAGATTGATAATAATCTCCATCATCTAATTTCATTGCATTTTCCGTAACCATTAAAGGTTTAAAAGTATCTATCATTACAGCTAGTTCTTCAGACCCTTTTTGCCCTATACTACGCTCAGCCGCACCTGGGTGTGGACCATGAGGTATACCTGCGGGATGCACCGATATATTACCTGGCTGCACTCCATTTCTACTCATAAAATCCCCATCTACATAATACAGCATCTCATCAGAATCTATATTAGAGTGATTGTATGGTGCCGGTATAGACAACGGGTGATAATCATACAACCTTGGCACAAAAGAACAAATTACAAAGGTATTTGTCTCAAATGTCTGGTGCACTGGTGGCGGCTGGTGAATTCTACCGGTAATGGGTTCAAAATTGTGAATGGAGAATCCGTACGGAAAGTTATATCCATCCCAACCTACAACATCAAAAGGATGCCCTATGTAGACCATTTCATGCATGACCCCTTGTTTCTTCACTTTAATCAAGTGCTCATCGGTATCTGTAAACGTTTCTAAATTCTCTGGTAATTTATAATCGCGCTCACAAAAAGGAGAATGCTCCAATAATTGACCAAACCAATTACGGTATCTTTTAGGAGTATAAATAGGAGAATACGATTCTGCAAACAAAATACGATTGTCTTCACCATCAAAATCTATCTGATAAATAGTACCTCTAGGGATAATTAAATAGTCTCCGTATTCAAAGGGAATCTGCCCAAAAATAGTTCGTAACGTACCTGTACCTTTATGAATGAACAACATTTCATCAGCATCAGTATTCTTATAAAAATAATCTCGTAACGATTTTCGTGGCGCTGCTACTCCAATAATAATATCACTGTTCACCAACAAAGGTTCACGAGCCTCTAAAAAATCATCTTTTGCAGGAGCATTAAAACTGACCAACTTCAACGATCGTATATTTTTCTCTAAAGCAATTTTCGGAGAAACATCGGTACTCTTCAATATCTCTTTGACCATTGTTGGTCGGTTGTGATGATATAGTAAAGAAGACATACCGTCAAAACCAATGGTACCGAACAATTGCTCTGAGTACAATTCGCCATCCGGTTTTCTAAATTGCGTATGCCTTTTAGGTGGCCACGCTCCCTGTTTATGATATATAGGCATATACGTTCGTTTTACTCGATAATCGAGATTAAATACCTCAAGACTTACCTTGAAATATCAAAATTACTTAGTAATAAATACCTCGAGTACTAGCGTCGAGGTATTTATGAATACTTCCTTTAAAAATAATCTATTTTAAGATTCTCAAGAAATTTGTTGAACCTATAAAGTTCCTCTTAATTCTTGCTCACGCTCAATAGCTTCAAATAAAGCTTTAAAGTTTCCTTTTCCGAAAGAAGTTGCTCCTTTACGCTGAATAATTTCAAAGAACATTGTTGGTCTTGCTTGTACGGTTTTCGTGAAAATCTGTAATAAATACCCTTCATCATCACGATCTACCAAAATACCTAGTTTTCTAAGTGACTCTATATCTTCATCAATTTCACCAACTCTTTCCGTCAATACATCATAATACGTAGTTGGTATGTTTAAAAACTCTACCCCTCTACTTTTAAGATCTGAAACTGTCTTTACAATATCATCTGTTGCAACAGCAATATGCTGAACACCTTCGCCTTCGTAAAATTCCAAATACTCATCTACTTGAGATTTTTTCTTACCTGGCGCAGGTTCGTTAATTGGGAATTTAATACGACCGTTACCATTACTCATCACCTTACTCATCAATGCCGTAAAATCTGTAGAGATATCTTTATCATCAAAAGACATAATTTGCTTAAAGCCCATTACATTAGCATAGAAATCTACCCAATAGTTCATTTTACCTTCATGCACATTACCTACCATATGATCCACAAATTTTAAACCTGTAGAAGTTGGTTGGTAATCGCATTCCCATTTTTGATATCCTGGTAAAAATGTTCCGTTGTAATCTTTACGCTCTACAAAAATATGTACGACCTCACCGTAAGAATAGATACCAGAGGTAACGACTTTACCGTCTTCATCCTTTTCTGTTTTAGGCTCCATATAACTTTTGGCACCTCTTTTCATTGCCTCTTCATAAGCGTACGTAGCATCATCTACCCATAGCGCAGTAACTTTTACTCCGTCACCATGCTTGTCAATATGTCTACCTACATCAGTTCCACTTTTTAGAGGAGATGTCAATACCAACCTTATTTTGTCTTGTTCTAATACGTAAGACTCATATTCTCTGCTACCTGTTTCTAGACCTTTATACGCTAAAGATTTAAAGCCGAATGCAGTTTTGTAATAATGTGCCGCTTGCTTAGAATTACTTACATATAACTCTAAATAATCTGTACCGTTAATAGGCATAAAATCTTGAGCTTCTTTGTGATCGTTTTGTACTACTGTTGCTGTTGACATATTGTTGAGTTTATTCTTGTTTCGTTTTTGTTGCTTATGCAACATATATATTAAAAAAATTAAGCCGTTGTTGTTTGGGTTTTCATGAGTACTTCTAAAGCTGCCAAGAGTGCTTTATTAGCCTCTCTTACCCCGAATGAAATTCTCACTTTTCCTGGAGCTCCAAAATTACCTACAGGTCTCACCATAATACCACGTTGCTCTAAAAAGGAAGTAAACTCCACATCATTAATTGGCGGGTCTATTAGCACAAAATTACCTTGTGCAGGCCAATATTTAATCTGTAAAGCATCAAGTCCGTTCAAAACAAACCTTCTTTCTTCCTTTACCAATGCTACCGTTTTATTTACAAAATCTACATCTTCTAATGCTGCAATAGCACCTTCTAAAGCTAAAGAAGACAGTAAAAATGGCTTACAGATTCTTCGCATATAATTACTGATCTCTAATGGAGCATAGCAATACCCTACGCGTAAACCAGCTAAACCATAAGTTTTTGAAAAACTATTTATGGCAATTACATTTTTACCTTCTACAACAAACGGCAAACCAGATGTGTAATCTTCTGCTTCTGCAAAATGTCTGTACACCTCATCCAATACCAGAATAACATGCTCAGGTAATTTCTCTATAAAGCTTCGCAACTCCGTCATAGGAATGTAATTTCCTGACGGATTATTAGGCGATGCTAGAAATACCAACTTCGTTTTCTCTGTAATTGCGGCTATGATACCTTCTAGATTATAGTCATAATTCTCGGTCATAGGTACATTGATAGCCTTTGCCCCCATCCATCTGGTAAATGCTGTATACGGAAGAAAACATGGCTGACTCACAATTACCTCATCGTCTTCATTCAAAAATGCTTTCGAAATCATATCAATAATTTCAGAACCACTATTTGCTGTAATGAAATTGTCGGCAACTAAAGCACCATCAAAATCCTTTACCAATGCTTCTCGCAATCTGATATCTGTATTATCTGGATAGAAACTTAAATCGTCTAATGTTTTACCTAATGCTTCTTTCACTTTTGGGGAATACCCTAGCGGATTCTCATTAGACGAAAGCTTGTGTACCGTAACACCATCAGGCATAACAATTTTCTTTCCACCACCTTTATAGGTGCTATCTTCTAATATATATTTCTTGAAACCTAGTTGCATATTTCTACTTCTTTTGACCAATTTATCCGTAGTAAATATACACTTTTTTTTAATTATTGTTGCATTAACAACAATATTAACGATAAACTCTGTTACTTTTGGAGGAATAACATTTGGATTATGGACAGGACGGAAGGCTTCGGCGTATATATTGATCGTACATTAAAAAAAGTACAGAGTACCTTTCTACAGGTTTTTGCAGAGAATAATATTGATTTGACCATTGAGCAATGGGTCATATTACAACGTGTACAGTTAGAAGGTAAAGATGCCTCACAGGCAGATATTGCCAAATCTAATTTTAGAAATAGGGCTACAACCTCTCGAGTTATTAGCGGATTATGTAAAAAAGGCTTCTTACGAAAGTCTAGATTTAGAGATGATCAAAAAAGATACAAGCTTGTAATAACAGACGAAGGTTCTGCACTCATTAAACAAGTAATGCCGTTTATTACCGATTTAAGAAAAGTTAGTACACTGGGTATCACTGAAGAAGAGTTTGAAATATTCTATAAAGTTCTTGATCAGCTATGGGAAAATTTTGACCAGTATGAAGGTCGTTCATAACCGTAAATAGGTAGATAAAAGAAATAATTAAATTTTTATTGATTTTGGTTTTACCAGTCTATAAAAATCACTAAGTTTGCACCCACATTTGAAAAAATGGTGTCGGTCGCATAGCTCAGCTGGATAGAGCATCTGCCTTCTAAGCAGACGGTCGGAGGTTCGAATCCTCCTGCGATCACTCAAAAGCCCCTTTTAGGGGCTTTTTTGTTATAAACACTTTCCTCACTCACTATTTAATTACTTATTTGAGAAGTCTTTTTCATATTTTGACATTTTTATTATTTTTACCCATTAAGACCAATTTCATTTTAGATGTATACATTGACTTATGAATCTGTTGCTACCAATAAGATTAAGGGCGCAGAAATGGAAGAATTACTTGAAAAGGCACGTGCAAATAATCAACGTGATGCTATTACAGGTTGTTTGATCTATTATAAAGGTCGTTTTGTTCAACTGCTAGAAGGCAACAAAGTAAGAATAGAAGAACTTTACAGCAAGATTAAAATGGATCCTCGCCATAAAAATGTCACTCTTTTCTCTGATGATGAAATAAGCAAGCGAACATTCCCAAATTGGGGAATGGCCTACTACCCCATTGATGAGAACAATACTAACAAATACGAATACGAGCAATTCAAGAGAAATCTAATTTTAATGGCAGATCTAATTGAACCTACCAATGTTACTTCAAAACACTTTTGGAAGAAGATTAAATCGATGGTAGTAGAACCGCCTATGTAGCTTACAAAACATGTTACACATTTTTACATAAAATAGTAATATGTGCTCATATGTCAGCGTTATATTTTAGGTATTGAGCTATTTTTTAAACGAATCGCATTAGAGAGTAGACTCCTTAAGTTTTACCTTGCTTTTAGATTTTGATTAAAATTTTAAATCAAATTCTTTGTGAACAAACATTTTTTAGCGTTTTAAATTATTAATTGCCATGAGCAAAAATTTACTAAATGTCTTCCTAGCTGACGATGATAGTGATGACAGAACTTTCTTTTCTGATGCACTAAGAGAGATTCCTATACAGACTAAAATTTCTGAATTTAATAATGGTGTAGACCTAATGGCAGGTTTACTATCAAATACTGATGAGAAACCAGATGTTATATTCTTAGATTTAAAAATGCCTATGATGGACGGATTTGAGTGTCTTGCAGATATTCGTGACCTAGAGAAATATGCAGATACGCCCGTAATTATCTATTCTACATCTTATCACCCTAAAGAGATTACACGTTTAAATGAAATGGGTGCTTCTTTATATTTACAAAAACCTTCTTCATACAACCAGTTAAAAACACTTTTACACAAATGTCTACGCTATGTAAATGATTCTGAAAGAAACGAAAAAGAGTTCGTTATTTCTATTTAACCTAGTTATTATATACTCTCCATACTGTCATTTTAAATCTTCAATCTTACTTAGTTTTTAGCTAAAAGTATTTTCCTGTTTAAATTTTTCAATCCTTAAAAAAGTATTTCCCTAAAATAATAAAGCAAAAAAGCCAGCTCTATTGAGCTGGCTTCATTTTTTTCATATATGTTTTTCTATGCTGAAATAGATACGTTTCTAATGTTCATTAAATACGCTTTTGGCGTACACTTAAATTTATTTCTAAAGATTTTAGAAAAGTAGCTTCTACTTGTAAACCCTATAGAATAAACAATCTCTGAAATGTTCATGTCAGATGTTTGTATTAATTCTTCAGCTAGTATCAATCGTTCATTTCTAATGAAATTGGTTACCGTTGTACCTTCCATCACTTTAAATCCTTCTTGTAATTTTGTTGGCGAAAGACCGTATTCTTTACTTAAATCGGTTACTGTATAAGGAAATTCTGGTTTTCTCTTAATAGCATTTACTGCTTCTTCAATTCTTAAAAGCTCTTTCTTTGTTAGCATAGTCGAAACTTGACCGCTATTCTCAATATCTTGCTTACAATGTAAAATCTCTAATGCCAACGTAAAGTTTACAATACCTTCTATAAGCAGTTTTCTTACCAAACCTACTTGGGTAATTGACCTAATCTGTAATAATTGTTCTTTTATTTTAAGATTGAATGTACCTATGTGTGCACTACCATCTTCATTTAAAAACGAAGCAAACAATTGCTCATATAATTCATTATTGTTAACATTCTTACTTAATGACTCTCCATCTTGCGTTACCTTAATAATAGACAAGTTAGACTTTGTCGCCTCTCTAAGTTTAATATTAATAGTCTCGTTAGAACCACCTATCACTACTGTTTGCAAAGCTTCAACTTTACTTGTTTCTTTTCCTTTAGAAAATCTAAAACTACCTTCTAAACAATAAATGAAGTATAAACTACGATTCTCATCCAACTTTAAATCGAAATTGAAATCATCGTTCAAATCCAAATCATATTCGGTATAAGAAATTCCTGATCCTAATGAAACGGTCTGTATTCTACCTGTACCTTTATCATTATCGTATTGAAGAATACGATCTCCTTGAAAACTAGAGATACTTCCTCCTAAAATATTATTGAAATGACTTAACTGATTATGAACTATTTGCATGATATATTATTTAGATGGTTATTATTTAATGAAGCCTCTTGTGCGTTAAAGTTTTCGGAAAAACCAGGAGTACTACTCTGTACATTTAAAGTCTGGTCATAAGAATCTTTTCGTCTTACATTACCTACTCTAGCATATTGAAGATTATTCATAAAGGCTTACATTTCTTGTTGATACAAAGATGCGGCCAATGCAATGTAAATCTGTTACAACATTTTTAGAAGCTGTTACACAATTTTAAGAAGGGTATATTTTACAGTGGTAAAACCTATAATAAGGTTGGAAGATAAACGGTGAACTCAGCACCTTTGTTCAACTCGCCTTTTGCCGTGATGGTACCGTTATGCGATTGAACAATTTTTTTACAGATAGATAAGCCCAAACCAGTACCTGAAAATTCTGTCTTACCATGAAGTCTTTGAAATATTTCAAAAATTTTCTCTTGATACTTTTTTTCGAATCCTATACCGTTATCAATAAATTGAAGCTTCACATAATTTATGTTTGGTAATAAACTTTCTACCAAACTTTTATCCCCACTAACGATATTACCTATAATTTTAATATTGGGCTGTACTCCTTCATTTACATATTTGAGTGAATTACCAATGAGGTTCGCAAACAACTGTTCTAACTGAAATTGAATACCATTTACTACCGGCAAACTCACAGACGCTACCTCGGCCTCTAAATCATTAATACGTTCACCTAAATCTTCTAAAACATTATTTAAAACATCATTAAGGTCTACGCGCCTTGGTTGCTCGCCCACCTCATCTATTTTAGAATAAGATAGTAGATTATTAATAAGATTACGCATTCTATCTGACGAGTACTTTATCTTAGACAAGTAGCCTTGGGATCGATTACTTAACCGCCCCTCTTCTTCTTCATCTAATCGACTGACGAACATTTGAATTTTACGTAATGGCTCTTGCAGATCATGACTGGCCACACGGTTAAAGGCTTCTAAATCGGCATTGGTTCTTTTTAATTCTGTATTCTTAATCTGCAGCACCGACTCTGCTTCTATTTGCTTGGTAACATCTCTAATAACACCTACCATATACCAATTACCTTCTTTCTGGTAACATTCGCCAATAGTGTTCATATACCTCAACTCTTTAGATTTTATATACACACGAAAAACCAAGTCAGTTTTAGATTTATTTTTTCTAGCCGCTTTAAAACTAGATTTTACCTTTTCAAAATCATTAGGGTGTAAAAATGTAAGTAAGCGATCATACTTATCATCGAACTCATTAGGGTCATAGCCAAACAACCTGTATACATTGTCTGAGTATTTTATTTGCTCCTTAGCTAAATTCCAACGAAAACTACCAATATTGGCTACATGCTCAGCCTCTGAAAGTAATCTGTTCTGTATAAACAATTGTGTTTCATACGCCTTCTCTTGCGTTACATCTTTAGAGAATAGTATTAGGCCACCGTTCATTTTTATTGCCCTGGTGGCCAACCAAACAGGCTCTTTATCAAAAATAAATTCTTTAGTATATTCTTTATTCTCACCAGACAAATACCCATCTGCTAGAATCTCTAAAACTCCGTTCTCCGCGTTCTTAGGATAATATTCGAGTATGGTCTGCCCTTCAATGAACGTAGATTCTTCATTTGCAATTTCACCCATTCGATTATTTATATAATCGATACGAAAGTCTTCAACATCTCCTTTCTTATTAAAAATCGGTTTTAAGTAACAAATAATACTATCATTACTATCTAAAACTCGTATTCCAAAAAGATTAGAAATCTCAAGCTCTCTCCTTCTAGATTCTTGGATACCTAATGGGGTTTTAGATTCTTTATCTGTAATAAACTTAGGTTTAATTAAAGTCAATGTAAACGACAAACCCTTTTCAAAAGTGTAAATTCTGACATTATAGCTTAATAAGCTATCTTCTTCTTTTACTATAATATTGAAATTTTCTTCAACGCCGGTTTCCAATACCTTATTCGCGAAAATTAAAATTTCATCATAATTTATAAGTTCTCCTAAAGAATGATTTTCAACATTCTCAAATGAAAAGAATTTTTGCGCGCTTTTATTCGCATACTTGACCAAATATTCTTTTACCTGTAAAGATTTAAGCGCCGATGGCTCAGCATATAGTACAGCAGTGTTGGCATCGTCAACTATTTTTTTAAAAAAATCATCTGCTACAGTATTCATCATTTGTACTAACTTTTACTCTTCTGTTAAGATATTGCGAAATAAGTGTTTATAATACAGTTCGATTAGTGCTAAAACAAAAAAAGTTGTTCCGAATGAAACAACTTTCTTACTGCAATTTTATTTGAGACCTTATATTTTCAATAAAAAATTCTCTTTCTTAAAATCATTTAAATGATATGCCCAGTTCATTTTAACCACTTGTTTTAATGATTTTTTAAGTTCATTAAAACTAGAGGGCTTTTTAATGTAAATGTTGGCTCCTTTTTCAAACGTTTCTTCAATATCTCTTTCGGCAGATGAGGTAGAATAAATGGCGACCAATAAATCTTTTAAATGAGGGGTCCGTCTTATTGCTTCCAAACATTCAAAACCGTTCATTATCGGCATATTCAAATCTAGAAACACCAAATCGGGAGTATTATCTGTATCGGTCAATAAATATTCTATACAGCTTTTTCCGTTCTCTAATTGATGTAAATCGGTATTCAATTCGATTCCTTCCAATGCATCGGCAAAAAACTGTCTGTCGTCTTCGTCATCGTCAACGAGTAGTATTCTTAATTTATCCATTTTCACTTTTCATGTATTGAAAGAAGAACCATTCTTCTCACTTTTTTCTAAACTTCAAATACTGAGTAATGGTTAACCCAGTAACTTTTTTGAACTGATTTGATAAATGAGGAACACTACTAAAATTCAAGTCATATGCAATTTCACTTAAACTTGTATTTTCCAATAGTACCAACTCCTTTACTTTTTCAATGCGCACTAATATATAAAAATTCTCTATTGAGGTGAACGTTTTACTAGAAAATAGATTTGACAGATATGGATAACTAAAACCCAACTTATCGGAAAGCGATTCTGACATTTTTACATTTCTAATATCACCCTCATAAACCATTTTCTTTATGTAGATTTTTATCTCTTCTACAACATCTCGATTCTCTTTTGTTTGAATCTTTATACCAAAACCTTCAAGCTCAATCTGAATAGATTTAAGCTTCTCATCACTTAAATCTTCAGGTAACTTAATGGTGCCATCTTGCAATATTTCAAAATCAACTTCTGCAGAAAACATTGTTCTTCGAAACACTTCATTAACCATTTTTTCAGGGCTATATATGAAACTATATTCCATTTAATAAATACAATTAATTCTCCGCATAAAAGTTTGTAAAATTATTATTTTAGAAAAATATTATATAACAAAATACAATAAATTATTAGCACTTTTGAAACTCAACTTAAAAAACATTTTAATTATAAGTTTTAAACTACAAAAAATTCATCTACAGTAATAACAACAGTTAGACGATTAAGAATTTGTAAAAATCAACGCTCCATAAGCCGGAATATTTATTTTCCCCGTCCAAGTTTTAGCGTCGGTACTTTCTTTTACTACTTCAACACTCTCTACAGGCAATTCTGAGAAATCTTCATCGTAAATTTTACTACTAGCATTGACCTTTAGCCAAAATGGTTCATCTTCATTTAAACCTATACCATAATTTTCATACTCTTGATTGCTAAAATTCAAAACTACAAGTACGAGTTCTTTTAAATCATTAACATCGAAACGTCTATATGCCGGAATTTCTGTTTCGTGATTACTATGCAAAATCTCTATATGTTGACTTCTTAGCCCTTTAGCACCTTCAATTTCTCCTGTTCTTAACTTAATAATATCTCTAATCAAGTTTTCTATACCCTTGTGCTTTTCTTCTTTTTCCCAATCTAAGCCTTCGGTATCTTGAAAATATTCGTCTTCAATAAACTATTGACCTTGAAACAGCATTGGTATACCCGGCGCTGTAAGTGTTAATACCATACCTAATATGGCTCTTTACTTGGCTAAATCACTTTCTGCATCACCTGGTTGAATTTCTTCTGGAACCCTCGCTTTACCATTGCTATTGGTGACCTCAAAAGCATACGGATCGTTTCTCGACAAAAGTTCCCCCTCATATTTTTATATTCATCGTCTTCTGATGCCTTATCTGTAATTACAGACCAATACCCATTTTCTTCTATTTCAAGTGAAATATCTTTTTTAGTCCAGTTATTAAAGCTACCGCCAACGAAGACTTTCACTGCATTCGGTGCCCATACTCTAAAGGTTACAGCACCATCATTTATGACAGCGCCCATACCTGCCGATTTTGTTATTGTAGTATTCATGAGTTAAAAATCGAATCGAATTCTCCCATATAATATCTTAAAAAGAATATGCTTTAACTCAAAAAAAATTTATTTTAAATAATTAGGAAATATTGGAATTTAACTAGCTATTGAAATGGAATACAATGACATAGAAATTTATCCTAATCAATAACAATGAATAGATTTCTAGAACTTCGGATAAAAAAATGGGTTGTATTTATTGCTTTTTAGGAAGTACAATTGTAAAAACAGATCCATTATTTAATTCACCTGTAGCACTGATAATCCCAGCGTGATTTTGTACAATTTTCTTTACAATAGCCAAACCTATACCTGTACCCACATATTCTTGTTTGGAGTGTAATCGTTGAAATACTTCGAATATTTTTTCTGAGAACTGCTCATCGAAACCGATACCATTATCGGTAATCGTAATTTGAACATATTCTTTATCATTTAATAGATTTTCATCTATGGTATTCGCATTGGTAATTATTTCAATTTCTATAGTGACCACCAGTGGAACGTCGCTTTTTGAATATTTAATGGAGTTAGATAGCAGATTGTACATTAATTGGCGAAATTGAAATTTCACCATTTCAATCTTAACTGAATTTACGATAGTTATGGTACCATTCTTTTTATTAAGCTCTTCACCTAAATCCTTTTTAACATCTTCTACAAGATTTTTTAAATCGACCGTCTCAAAAATCCTTTGCTCTGTATCAGTACGTGAGTACGATAACAAATCGTTTATGAGCGATTGCATTCTATTTGCTGCAGATTGTATTTTTTCGAATTTAGTCTTTCCAGAAGTGGAAAGTTTGTCAAATTCGTTTTCCATCAGTACCTCTGAAAACATTTGAATTTTACGTAAAGGCTCTTGTAAATCGTGACTAGAAATATAGGCAAAAGACTGAAGCTCTTTATTCATTGCCTCTAGCTTTAAATTACTATCGGCCAACTGTCTCGTACGATTATCTACCTCTTCTTTTAATTGATCTGCAAATGATTTTTGCTTGTCAATATTCATACCGGTGCCGATAAATCCTATCATTTTACCTTCTTCAAACTTTGGAACGCCCAAAACTTTAAACCACTCGTACTTATCAGTACTATGATTTTTAACCCTATACTCTAATGTAAAACCAGTTTGATCTTCTAATGCTTTGCCGAAGCCTGAATACACCACGTCTAAATCATCAGGATGAACCACATCGACCCAAACTTGACCTTTAAATTCAGATTCGTTTTCTACGCCTACATAATCTAATAATGCCTTATTCGAATATTCTATATTTATTTCATTATCGGTGATCCAAATCCAAACTGGAGATAGGTCTGCCAACTCTCTAAATCTTCGCTCACTCTCTCGTAACCTTCTCTCTGCTAAAACAGCCTCGGTAGTATCTGTTACAATTACTAGAACGCCAGATACGTTTCCAGATTCATCTTTAACAGGACTATAACTAAATGTCCAGTAGACATCTTCCATTCTACCGTTCCTATAAATAGGAATCATTAAATTTTCTCTCCAAATAGACTCTCCTTTTTTAGTTACTACACTAAGCATCGGAAAAATATCTTTCCATATCTCTGCCCAAGCTTCTTCCCCGTTTAAACCTAAAATTTTGGGGTGTTTGCCGTCTACACCTAAAATTGGTCTATAGGCATCGTTATAAAATCCTTTTAGGGTATCTCCCCAAAACAAAAACATTGGAAAAGGTGTATTTAAAATAATATTAATCGTAGTTCGTAAACTTTGCGGCCACTCTTCTGGTGGACCTAAAGGGGTCATTGACCAATCTTTTTCGCGCATTAACTTACCCATCTCGCCACCATCATCAAGAAAATGAAACTCCTTATTCATACGATTAAAATTGAACTACATACTAAAGTTTATGCTTACACTATTGCGTGTATAGGTGTATAAAAATACATCTTTAAGACAATACAATTAAGTAAAATACTTTCAGATTTGATTTACAAATAACTCTATTCGCAATTTAAATTGTGGTGAATTGAGCATTTGAGATACTTTTTTTCGCATTAGAGCAACTTTGCGCTATTTCGTAAGTAACTACACCTCTTACAGCCTTCAATATTTTTAATTTAAATATGGCGCATTGCTCCACTATTATTAATTTGCATAAACATACCAATCACCAACTTCAAATGAATAAAACTGCAAATTCGAAATTATTAATTTACTTCTTTCTTCTACTTTTTGTCAGCACGCCTTTAACAGCATTAGCTCAAGACACAAGTTCCAATCAAAATTTAGTTGAGCTTTTTAGAAAGTGGCGTTCTTTTGAAAATCCGCCATTGCTAGACGGTGCTCCTGATTATACTGCTGATGCTTTCGAGAAAAGATTTCCTGCATTCAAAGCATTACAGCAACAACTACACGCTACAGATACTACTGGGTGGTCAATACCAGATAAAGTTGATTGGCATATTGTAAATGCCGAGATGAATGGTTACGATTTTAACCAACGGATTTTAAAACCGTGGGTTAGAGACCCAGCTTTCTACAAGACAATATGGACAGACCGCAGCGATGTACCTGCACATGAAGGTCCGGCGCACCATGCTATAATCGATATATGGAAATACAACTTTCCGTTAGATAAAACCGAGCAAACAAAATTACTGGCCGCATTAAAAGTAATACCTGTTCTTAACGAACAAGCGAAGAAAAACTTAACGGGTAATGCTAAAGATTTATGGGTCGCTGGTATTCGCGATATCGAAACTCAAAGCAAAGATTTGGCGCAGCTTAAAAATCTTGAAGGAGTTCAAAAAAATAAAAAAATAGTGCTGGCTATTGATGCTGCAATTACCTCAACAAATAGTTTGGCTGAATGGCTAAAAACCGAAGCAACCACTAAAACGGGGCCTTCAGGTATTGGCAAAGAAAATTATACATGGTATTTACAAAATGTACATTTGGTGCCTTTAACTTGGGAAGATGAAGTAATGCTCTTAAAACGTGAGCTTACGCGAGCCTGGTCGGCACTTAAATTAGAAGAACATAGAAATCGGAATTTACCTGAATTAGATGACGCCAGCAGTGTTGAAGAATATGATACCATGGCAAAAGCTTCTACCAAAAGTCTTCTAGAATTTTTAGATAAGAATGAGATTGTAACAGTTAAAGATTATTTTGAGACTGCGCTTAATGACCATTTAGGTTCATATGTACCAAAAGAGAAAAGAAACTTTTTTTGGATCACGGCACATTTAGACCAGCGCCCGCTATACTCTCATTTTTACCATTGGTTCGAACTAGCTAGAATGGATAACGAGCCTAACCCACGTGAAATTAGAAAAGAGGCATTGCTTTATAATATATTCGATTCAAGAAACGAGGGTACGGCCACTGCAGTTGAAGAAATGTTCATGGATGCCGGTCTTTATGATGACCAACCTCGCTCTAGAGAAATCGTATATATCATGATTGCCCAACGTGCCGCTAGAGGTTTAGGCTCGTTATACGCACATGCCAACCTTATGACATCTGAAGAAGCCGGTAGTATTCACTCCAACTACACCCCAAGAGGATGGATGAAAACAGAAAAAGATCTATTGCTTTTTGAACAACATCTTTACCTTAGGCAACCTGGTTATGGCACCAGCTACATAACAGGTAAATACTTGTTAGAAAACACCATGGCAGAATATGCCAGAATGAAAGAGAGCAAGAACGAACCTTTTGAAATGAAAGCTTTTTTCGACGAATTAAATGTAATTGGGAGTATACCAATAACCTTGGGCAGATGGCAAATGACCGGTGTACAATCTTTTCTAGGTCAAGAATAGCCTAACCAACTGCAACTCATTATAAATGTCAAAAACTAACTCAAAAAAACTAACTCGACAAATGGGGCTTTTAGCCCTTACCGCAACCGGTGTTTGCTCTATGCTAGGGGCTTCTATAAATGTTGTTCCTTTCATGATACAACGCAATGTACCCGGTATTGGTCCGTACGTGTTACCTGCGTTTGCTTTTGCAGCGGTACCTGCATTATTTGCCGCCTTGGCGTATGGTATTTTGGCATCGGCAATGCCACGTGCGGGCGGTAGTTATATTTATGCCAGTAGAGGATTAAACCCCTATTTAGGCTTTGTAGCCAGCTTTTCTCAATGGTTCGGACTCTCCATTGTTATCGGAGTTATTGCCTACGTAACCGTACCTTTTATTCGTGATGTTACATTGAGTTTGGGGTGGGAAAATATCTCGAACGGCTTAGAAATAGGATGGATACGCGTAACCATAGCTCTGGCATTAATTTGGTCTTTTGTCGCCATAAATATTCGAGGAATAAAAAGTTATGAACGCATTTTATTACCCATGATGTTTTTAATGTTCGCCCTCGGCGGAATTGTAATCGTATCGGGACTCATTTACGACTCGACAGATTTCTTAACTGGATTACAAGAAAAAACCGGACGCACTTTTGACCCCATTAAAAATATTGATTTCGACTGGCGTATTTTTTTGTCGGCAGCCGCACTTTTATTTTCAAGTTTTATCGGTTTTGACTCCATAGCACAGGCAGGTGGAGAGGCTAAAAATCCGACTAAATCATTACCACGAGCAATTCTACTAGCCATATTCGGAGTAGGTTTGTTCTACTTTCTTTTTGCATCGGCAGTATATCATATTGTGCCTTGGAGTTTTGTTGCAGAAGAAGCAATGATAAAAGATATATCTGCCCCCGGTTTGTTAAGCTACGTACTACCCGCTGGTTTAGGTATCGCAATATTGGCAGGTGCTGCAATTGCGTTAATAAACGATTTGCCAGCCATGCTGTTATCGGTTTCGCGATTGATGTTCGCTTGGGCAAAAGATGGTATTTTCCCAAAATCTATCTCTCAAATCCATTCTAAAAACCACACCCCACATATTGCATTAATAGTAGCTGGTGTAATGGCAAGTATTGGCGTATTGGGTTCTCATTTTGCAGGCGACTTCTTTTTAGGTATCGATATTATGGTTACTTCTATGATGGTCAATTTTCTGTTAATGTGTATTACGCTAGTTACCATTAATAAGGTAAACCCGGCATTGACGAAACAAATTTCAGTACTTAAGAATAGAACCTTGCAATTATGGATTGCTTGGTCAGGTATAATCACCCTTTCTGCCTTTTTAGGAATTCACACCTATAAAGATTTAACATCAGAAACAACGGCGTGGTATTTTCACTCCACACCTATATGGCTAATTGTTATGGGCTTGGCTAGCTTGTTATTTACCTACTATTGGAAAAAATTAAAAAAACAGCACAACAATACAAACGAATTATTTTTAGAACTCCCTGAAGAATAAAAGATGCAGACAACAATTGAATTAGCAAAAGATTTAGAGATTTCTAGAGTGGTTACCGGCTTATGGCAAATTGCCGATATGGAACGTAACGGTAATACTTTAGACCCTGTTGCAACCGCCAAGTTCATGAAGCCTTATCTTGATGCCGGACTCACTACTTTCGACATGGCCGATCACTATGGATCTAGTGAAATTATAGCTGGTACTTTTAAAAATAGTCTTGCCGATAAAGATAGCGTGCAGCTATTTACTAAATGGGTTCCAAAACCAGGAAAAATTACTCGTACAGATGTTAGAGCCGCCATACAAACAGCGCTAGACAGAATGCAACTAGCTAGTATTGATCTTTTACAATTTCATGCATGGTACTACCCCGATGCTAGTTGGTTAGACGGTCTTTTTTATCTTAAGGAGTTACAAGAAGAGGGATTAATTAAACATATTGGAGTAACTAATTTTGATGCCGCGCATTTACGAATTGCTCTGGCAAGTGGTATACCCATTGTTAGTAATCAAATTTGTCATTCTTTGATAGACCAGCGCGCGAATGGAAACATGGCTGCCGTTTGCCGAGAGTACAACGTAAAACTATTGGCATTCGGAACATTGGCAGGCGGATTCTTAACCGATAAATGGTTAAATAAAACCGAACCTACATATGAAGAATTGACCACATGGTCACAAATGAAATACAAACGTTTTATTGACGCCGCTGGCGGATGGGAACCATACCAGAACCTCTTACAAACAGTAAAAAAAATTGCCGATAAACATAATGCCTCTATCGCAAATATTGCAAGTAGATTTATTCTAGAGTGTGATGCGGTTGCTTCTGTCATCGTTGGCGCTAGATTAGGCGAAAGCGAACATATCGAAGACAATAGAAAAATGCTGGATATTACGCTAGATTCTGATGATATCAACGCCATTAAAAAAGCACAACACCAACTGACATTAATACCTGGCGATTGCGGTGATGAATATAGAAAACCTCCATTTTTAACAGCATCGGGTGATCTTAGCGATCATTTGGAAACAATACCAAAAGCATTTACCCCAATACAAACCGGAGAAAACAGAGAACAGATTTTTAGCGGTACCGAATGGGAAGACTATGCGGGGTACTCTAGAGCAGTAAAAATCGGCAATACCATTCATGTTTCAGGCACCACGGCAACTCATGGAAGTGACATGATCGGTGGCACCGACCCAGCTGCTCAAGCCCATTTTATCATTGATAAAATCGAAGGCGTTATCACTTCTTTCGGCGGCACTTTAGCCGATGTGGTGAGAACACGAATTTTCGTCAACGAACTAAAAGACTGGGAACCTGTAGCACGCGCACATGGCGAACGTTTTAAAGGCATTAACCCTGCAAATACATTGGTAGAAGCTAAATTGGTAGGTGATGGTTATATGGTAGAAATTGAAGCAGAGGCTATTCTATCTTAATTACCTCAGCTTCATTATATTACTCATCCCAAGTGATGTTGCTATTTTTGACCATAGTTTCAAAGGGCGCCCATTCATTTTTCATAAAATTGGTTACTGTTTTAGAAAATTCAGTAACTAATAATTTTCCCTGTTCAAGAATTTCTTGATGCTGGGCTGAAGGCTCATTAGTTTGTGCAGCAGCTATACTTAAAGCTTCTCGCATTTTAGAATAGGGCGATGTCTCAAAAGACTGCCACGCCCCTACTTGTCTTTCTGGCTTAGGGGTTTGACCTTTTGCCTTCAGAACCTTTAGCGCCTGTCTCATATCTTCAAGCTTGGTCACAAATGCTTGATCAGGTGTATTCTCAGACTTACTTATTTTGCTTAACAACCCATTTATTTTTTTGCTTTTAGCATCAATATCCGTTAAGTGTTTCGACAAGATTTCGACTTGACTATCTACTGCCTTTTTATATTCATAAAGTGCTTTATCTACATTTGATTTTAATTCAAATCTAGGATCTGCAATTACGGTTACTTTAGTACTATCGGTTTGTGCACCATACTTTAAAACAATAGTATACTCTTCAGGCAAAACAGGAATATCTCTTGAAAAATCATCAGTCCATGAACCAGGTAAAGATGCTGCTGACTCATCTAATTTCCAAATCATGTAATTCAACCCTTTAGTGAGTTCTTTAGTTTCAACCGTATTTACCAATCTATTTTTTTGATCATAAATCATTGCTGAAACATTGGATTCAGCGGTTGGCTCCTCCGATAAATAAAACGGAATTTGAGTTTTCTGAAATACTTTATTCTCACCCTCGAAAGTGGTATTAAAACCTGTCCAAATATTTCCTGGCGGGTTTATAAATAAGCCTTTCACCTGTACAGCATCATTCATCGGTAACGCGGTTATACCAGATTTTAATCGGTCACCAGCTATTTCCCTTAAGGTCAACAAATCATCTAAAACCCATATTGCCCTACCAAAAGTTCCAACAACCAGTGCAGATTCTGTTTCCTGTATCTTTAAATCCATCGTTGAAACTGACGGGAATCCGTTTTTAAACTGCGACCATGTTTCACCTTCATCAATACTTATCCATAATCCATTCTCGGTTCCTAAAAACAACAAATTCGGTTCTACGGGATCTTGTATAATTGTTAATGCATAACCATTGACCATAGATTTATCAACTACTTGTTTCCATGTTCTCCCTAAATCTTCAGTTTTAAAAACATAAGGATCACAATCTCCCTTTCTGTAATTATTCACCACCACCCAAGCAGTTTTAGCATCGTATTTAGAAGCTTCAATTTGAGCTATCCACCCTTCATTTGGCAGCCCTTTTAACCTTTTAGTAATATTTTTCCATGTTGCACCACCATCTGTTGTTAATTGCACTTGACCATCATCAGTACCTACCCAGATTATTTCATCATCTATACTACTAGGCGCAATACTCAAAATAGCATTGTAGCGTTCTGCTCCTGAAACATCCAATGTTAATCCGCCATAATCAGGTTTTTGATGCTCAGGATTGTTAGTTGTTAAATCGGGTGAAATTATTTCCCATGTCGCTCCCTTATCCTTAGTAATATGTACAAATTGAGATCCATAATAAGCAGCATTGTCATCGGTAGGATTTCTAGCAAAAGCAGCATTCCAATTAAAACGAAGCGAAGTTTCTAAATTTGGCGCCGGTGGTTTTATACTTACATAATACCCCGTTAATTTATCATACCTATATAAATCTCCATTTTGAGATGATCCATATCCAAATCTAGAATTATCTAAATCGGGAGAAATATCAAAGCCATCGCCCCCAACCAAATACTGCCAATATAACGTTCTAATTCCGCCTCTTTTCCAAGTATAAGCAGGACCAGACCAGTTGCCGTTATCTTGCATACCGCCATATACGTTATACGGAGTATCATTATCTACGCCCACATGGTAAAATTGTGCGACAGGTATGGTTTCAGGAAAATACCAACTTTCACCATGATCCTGAGTAATTCCCAATCCGCCATCACCTCCAATAATAAAATGTTTTGCATCTTTCGGATTTACCCAAAAGGCATGAAAATCGGCATGAATACCTTTCGTCTCATCGGCAGGTATCATTGGTATGGTATCAAAAGTGGTAGCGCCATCATAGCTTACCGACAAAGGCTGATAAATATTATACACTCTATCTGGGTCTTCTGAATCTACTGCAAGGTCTTGAAAATAAAAGGGTCTATTATTCGCAAACTTTGGGTTATCGTTTATCATCTCCCAAGTAACACCACTATCATCACTGCGATAAATAGCATTCTTCTTCGCTTCTATTTTAGCATACATTCTAGTTGGGTTAGAAGGCGCTATGGCAAAACCTATTCTCCCCAAATTACCAGAAGGTAGACCGTTTTTCTCTCCCTGTATTTCCCAATTATCCCCACCATCTTCTGTTACATATAATCCAGAACCTTCGCCACCAGATGTAAAATAGTACGGAGTTCTCTCATGTTCATATAATGCTACAAATAGTTTGTTACTATTGGTAGGATGCATAACCATATCTGCAATACCCGATCTATCGTTCGTATATAAAATCTTTTTCCAATGCAAACCTCCATCAATAGTTTTATACAGCCCCCTATGCGCGTTTGGTGTAAATGGATCACCCATAGCGCCAACATAAACCACGTTTGGATCATTTGGATCAATACTGATTCTATGTATGGTTTTGGTAGCCTCCAATCCCAAATGTTTCCATGTTTCCCCTCCATCGGTACTTTTAAAAATACCCATGCCCAAGTTCATTGAGTTACGAGGATTACCTTCGCCTGTACCCACCCAAATAACATCTGGATTGTCCTGTTGAATAGCAAGTGCGCCAATGTTCTGAGTAGGTTGGTCGTCAAAAACGGGTCGCCATGCAGAACCACCATTTTCAGATTTCCAAACTCCGCCAGAAGCCGCACCAACGAACATTATTTTCGGATTGTCAGTTACCACATCAATAGCTGTAATACGACCACTCATATTCGCAGGACCCACGTTACGGATGCTCAGATTTTTTAAATTAGAGAAATCGATTTTTTGTCCGATTGCAAACTGAGTAATAATAGCAAAGACAAAGAAGATGATAAAGCGAATTTTCATGGTATGAGTGGTAGTTTACCCAAAAATAAAAATCGACGCGTAAACAATGGCATTTTAGCTAATGAAATTCTCTATTTTAAACAATAATCAACTATTTAAAAATAAAGGCGGAAGATTGCCTTAATCAGACCTTAGCTACAATATTACTTTCAAAAGGTCATATTACACATTTATAAGGAAAAATTTAGAAAATTACCAAGATTCAAATATTTCAAAAACAAACCTTTTTTATTCAAAATCAAGCAAAAAAGCCTTTAAATTAACCAAACTTATCACAAAAAGTGTCTTTTTCTTGCATTTTAACGAAATTATAGTATGTTATATATGAACTTAAAAATAATCTATGCGACAACTAAAGATCACCAAACAAATTACGAACAGAGATGCCAAATCATTAGAAAAATATTTTCAAGAAATCAGTAAAATAGATTTAATTACTGCAAGCGAAGAGGTAGAACTGGCTCAGAAAATTCGTAATGGTGATCAGAAAGCGCTAGATAAATTAGTGAGTGCTAATTTAAGGTTCGTTGTATCTGCTGCCAAGCAATATCAAAACAGAGGGCTACGCTTAACCGACCTCATCAACGAAGGTAATTTGGGGCTAGTAAAAGCAGCTAAACGCTTTGATGAAACTAGAGGATTTAAATTTATCTCGTATGCCGTGTGGTGGATCCGTCAATCTATTCTTCAAGCGCTTTCTAACACTTCACGTATGATTAGGATACCGCAGAACAAAATTGCGGTTAGCAGCAAAATTTATCAGGTGTATTCTTCTTTAGAACAAGTAAATGAAAGACCACCGAGTGCTGACGAAATTGCATCAGAATTAGACATGAGCGTTTCAAAAGTAAAAACCTCCATGAAAAATTCGGGAAAATCTATTTCTTTAGACGCTCCTTTTAAAGAAGGGGAATCTTCTTCCTTATATAATGTGTTAGAGTCTACAAAACTAAATAGTCCCGATAAAGAAATGATGGCCGAATCATTAGAAACGGACATCAATCAAGTATTGAAGAAAATTCCAGAAAGACAAGGTGATGTCTTACGTCTTTTCTTTGGTTTGGGCAACCAGCCTGCAATGAGCTTAGTTGAAATAGGTGAAGTCTTTGATGTGACTAGAGAACGTGTACGACAGATAAAAGATAAGGGTCTTAAATCTCTTAGACGTACATCGAATACCGAATTGTTACGTGCCTATCTATAATTATTAAATCAGTATTTATCATCACTAGGAAAAATATTTTCCAACATTCATTTTAACCACATATAATAGTATAACATTAGCTTAACAGCTCTAATTAGGAGTTGGTAATGCATTTGTTATGTTACTGTTTTAAATACCATTACATGAAACTTATTTACATTAAAAGAGAAAGCAATACCAAAGAATTATACAGAACACGTAACGGACTCAAAAAGTCAAAGGTGACATCAATCACGAAATACTTTTTAGGTATCCCCATAAAAACCCTGCACACCTACAGACAAATTTATTACAGGCGTAAGAATAACGCTATTGAAAAAATACTATTTATCTAATTAGACAATCATACATATTATCCAATAATTAAAATTGAATTCATGAAAATACTAGTAATAGGAGCCGGCAATATGGGATTGACTTATGCAGAGGGCATGTCGAAATCAAAATTACTTAAAAAGAGAAATATCATGGTGCTCGATACTTCTGAAGAGAAGTTAGAAGAACTACGCGAAAATCCGCAATTTGATGCTTTTGATGATTTAAAAAATTGTGCACCACAGGCAGATATTATTTATATCGCGGTAAAACCATATCACGCAGAAAGTGTTTTCTTAAAACTGAATCCGCTTGTAAAACCTGGTCAAATTGTAATTTCTATTATGGCCGGTGTTACTATCGATACTATTCAGAATTTAACGGGACTCACAAAAATAGTACGCGCTATGCCTAATCTACCTGCATCAATTGGTAGAGGACTAACGTCATTCGTAGCTTCTAAAGAAGTAACGCGTATTGAATTGTTAACGATTGAAAGTTTGTTAGACACTACGGGTAAATCTATTCAAATAAGCAATGAAAACTTCATTGACGCTTCTACCGGTATATCTGGTAGCGGTCCGGCTTATGTATTTTACTTTATGCAAAGCATGATGGAAGCTGCCCTAAAAATGGGCTTTACACCAAATGTATCTAAAGTATTGGTAGCACAGACATTTACAGGTGCTATTGAACTTTTTAATCAAAATGAGCTTTCCCCTAATTCTTGGATGGATAAGGTTGCCAGTAAAGGTGGTACTACCCGTGCAGCACTAGATTCTATGGAAAATAATAATGTAGGTGAACTTATAAAAGAAGCAGCTTTCGCAGCATTTGAGCGTGCAGTTGAACTGGGTAAGGAAAAGGTGAATTCTATAGAATAGCATATCATAAATACTACACACCTGAGTGCGAAAAAGGTATTTTAAAGACCTTTATAATCGCACAACATTCTTTCCATTAGATGAAAAAATAGTTTTTGGACTATTCCATTTTAAGTAATTATAAGTTTACTTTGGAATAGTCAAATTCTATTGTCTCACTTTATGACAATAATTCTTTGATTACATGTTTTTTTGTGCTTTATTTGATAAAGACAACTGAAACTTATCAAATTCACTAATGAAAGGTATCAAAAATAAGAAATTCATTCCCAACCTTTCTTATGATTGTGTCATTTTTGGGTTTAATGGTATCAACTTAAAAATTCTTATTCTAGAATACCACAACACTGGTTTATTTGCACTTCCAGGAGGATTTATTAAAAAAAATCAAAGCCTACAAGATGCAGTAAATAAAGGGGTAGAAGAACGTACCGGAATAAAAAATGTGTTCTTAGATCAATTTCAAGTTTTCGGAAAACCAGAAAGATCTGACCCTGCTGCTATGCATCGTATTTTAGTTGCAAATGACAAAAATTTAGAAAAAAATGAATGGATGATGGACCGCTTTATTACCGTAGGCCATTATGCACTCATCAACTACGAAGATGTTAACCCAAAGCCAGATCATCTTTCAGATAGTATTGATTGGTACGACATCGATAGTGTACCTAAATTAATGATGGATCATAATGAGATTGTAAACAAAGCTCTTGAAGTACTTCGCAATAATATAAGCGAGAAGATTATTGGAATGAATCTACTACCTATAAAATTTACTATGAAGCAGTTACAACAAGTTTTTGAGGCCATTTTAGACCAGACACTAAGACGCACTAGTTTTCAACGTAAAATGTTATCTCTAGATATATTACAACGGCATGAAAAGCTTTTTGAAGGCAAAGCTCACAAAGCTCCATACCTATACAGTTTTAAATAAAATTAAATACTTAAACTAATAATTATAATAATGAACAAATCAACACTAAGCAACTTTTTAAAATGTACCGTTCTCGCAGCTCTTATGTTCAGCACATTAACAACATACGCTCAAAAGAAATTTGGCGGTCTTGCTCTTTACACTGTTAGGGACGATATGGGTACCGATGCGAAGGCAACTTTGCAAGCTGTATCTGATGCCGGTTATAAAAATATTGAAGCTGCCGGTTATGCTGATGGAAAATATTATGGTATGACTCCATCTGATTTTAAAAGCCTTTTAAAATCTTTGAAGCTGAAACCAATTAGCACACACCAAAGTGCAGTTACTATTGACAATGCCGATAAGATGATGGCTGATGCCAAGTCTGCAGGCTTCAAGTATTTTGTAGTTCCTATTCCGCCAATGGGTATGTTCACTTTCAACGAAGAAGATAGAACAATGGGCATGACTGGTACTGTAGAAGATTTAGCTAAAATTCTAACCACTTTGGGTGAAAAAGCCAATAAAGCAGGATTAAAACTATTGTACCATAATCACGATTTTGAATTCAAGAAAAATGCTGCGGGTATTGTTACAATAGACTACTTATTAGAAAATATAGATCCTAAGTTATTGAACTTTCAGATGGATTTATATTGGGTAACCAAAGCAGGCGCCAACCCTATTGCTTACTTCAACAAATATCCAGGTCGTTTTAAAATATGGCATGTAAAAGATATGGATGAGCAAGGTAGATTTGCACCAGTGGGTACAGGTTCTATAGGCTTTCAAAATATCTTAGCCAATAAAGAGCTTTCTGGTATGAAATACTATATGGTTGAACAGGATATGACTTTCGACGGATTAAAACCATTAGAGGCTATTAAAATTAGTCATAAAGGTATAAAGGAGATAGGTTTTAAATAATTACTATTATCAAACAACGGAGATGGCCCCGAAGAGATTTTTCTCTTTGGGGTTTTCTTTTTTAAGTACTTTCTCATTAAACCTTTCATAACAATTGCTGTCTTAATCACTTATTAAATTATGTGCTTATTTTTGCACACTTAACACCAACTTTAAAAAGTACAAAATGAAAATGACCACAAGTTTACGCATGAGAATTATTCACAGATATTTAGGCTTCTTTTTAGCCGGTATCATGGCGATGTACTCCATTAGCGGAATCATAATGATCTATAGAAATACTGATTTTCTAAAAAGTGAGAAGATCATAGAGCAACAACTAAAACCAAATTTAAAAACCGCTGAGCTTAGTGGTGCGTTACGAATTAAAGGCGGATTGAAACCTCAAAAGACTGAAGGTGATGTTGTTTACTTTAAGCAAGGTGAATACAATACAGTAACAGGTATGGCTACCATTAAAAAAATGGAGCTTCCTTTTATTTTAGATAAGATGGAACACCTTCATAAGGCAACTACAAATAGCCCCGTATATTTTTTGAACATATTTTTCGGACTTTCACTATTATTCTTCGTAGTCTCCTCTTTTTGGATGTTCATGCCTAAAACTACTGTATTTAAAAAAGGACTATACTTTTCACTTGGTGGTATCGTTCTGACCATTATTTTGCTGTTTGTGTAATAGCATAAGATAAATTGATATTTAATCCGCTTTAAAGACATTTCTTTAAAGCGGATTTTTTGGTTTTGATAAACACCGTAACCATCAAGAACCCACCCCTAGCCCCTCCAAGAAGGGGAACAGATAGTGACAATTATTGAAAACAACAACATCAAATAGCACAAAGACCCAATTTGGAGTAGGGGTGGACAATAGCATATTCGAAAACATGAAGTTAAGTCTGCCTGAAAAAAAACTTTTTACGTAAGTTATTGTCTCTCAAACTTATTTATCTTGCAGTAGAACAAGCAAAAGTCTACTCCCCTACCGCTTAAGCATCGACAAATTGAATACCTTATTTGCACTACTATTTATAAATCTGTTATATCAGAATATACTTATTGGTCAGCATGTATAACTTCATTTTAAGTAAATAAAATTTGGCTATCAATCAAAAATAAAACCTATGACTAAAGTATCCGTTCTTCGTTTTTTTAAACCCACCTTACTACTTTTTTGCACCCTCTTTTCGTACTTATCTTCATCTGCACAAGGTTTTGAAGGGTACTATCAAAATCCCACTATCCATAATAATACTATTGTATTTACTGCTGAAGGTGATCTATGGAAAATATCTTTACAAGGGGGCTTGGCTCAACGACTAACTACACACGCCGAAGAAGAAAACTTCTCTTCCATTTCACCTGACGGAAAAACAATTGCCTTTTCCGCAAGTTATGAAGGCCCCATGGAAGTCTACACTATGCCTATTGACGGAGGATTACCAACTAGGTGGACCTTTGAAAGAGACGCATCTGTCATCAATGGCTGGACACCCGACAACCAAATAATTTACAATACACGGGCATTTTCTAAGGTTCCCGATAACCAAATCGTAACAATTGACCCCATATCTAAGCAAAAAACCAGAATTCCTCTTTCACAAGCTAGTGAAGCTTCTTATGACGCTACCGGAAATACGGTGTATTTCGTAAGACCGGCTTACCATAGAAATGTAACCAAAAGATACCAAGGGGGTACAGCAAGACAAATATGGAAATTTACAAAAGGAGCGGACGAAGCCGTTAAGTTGACCAAAAATCACCTTGGTGGAAGTCATCACCCCATGTGGTTTTCAGATAGGGTCTATTTCATTACTGATCGAGATGGCATGATGAATATTTGGTCTATGACCGAAAACGGAGAGGATCTTAAACAACATACAACACATAAAGATTTCGATGTACGTTCCGCGAGTATATCTAACGGTAACATTGTTTATCAAATGGCCGCCGATCTATGGCATTATGACTTAGCTACTAATGAGAGTAAAAAAATCGATATTAAATTAGTCTCAGACCTTGATCAACTAAGAGAAAAATGGGATGACAATCCGTCAAAATATATTACTTCGGTGCATGCAGATCCTTCGGGCGAACATATCGTTATCACTGCTAGAGGTAGGGTTTTTGTCGCTCCGGTAAAATCAGGTCGTTTTGTTTCATTTACCGACAAGGCTGACGTTAGGTTTAGAGATGCGGTTTTTTCTCATGATGGGTCAAATATCTACACCCTTTCTGATGAATCTGGTGAATTTGAATTTGTGAGCATGCCTTCTAACGGTCAAGGTTCAGAAAAGAGTATTACTAGTAATGGTAAGGTACTTAGATATGGTGGCAGCCCTTCATCAGATGGTAAATGGATTGCCTATAATGACCTTGAAAATAATATGTACGTACTCAACATTGCCAATGGGGTCAGTAAAAAGATTTCTACGAACCAAGAAGGCATTGGTAATTTTTCATGGTCGCCAGATAATAAATGGTTGGCTTTTGTACAAATGGCTTCAAATACCATGGCGCAGATTAAAGTTTATAATGTCGACACCGGCGCTCTTTTCGACCTTACTACCGATAGGGCCAATAGCTTTAATCCAAAATGGAGTCCAGATGGTAAGTTTATATATTTCCTTTCTGATAGAAGCTTCACTACTTTGGTAGGCAGCCCATGGGGACCTAGACAACCAGAACCTTATTTTGACGCTAGCGAAAAGGTATACCACGTGGCGTTGAAGAAAGGTACTCGTTCGCCTTTTAGAGAAGATGATGAACTTAGTAGTGATGCTAAAAAAGAAGATAAGTCAGGTGAAACGGATAAAAAGGATAAAGGCAAGAAAGAGGATAAAGAAGATAAAGTAACCGTAACTATCGATCAAAATGGTATTCAGAATAGAATCGTTGAAGTACCGGTAAGCCCTGGCAACTATTATGGGCTTGAAGTAAGTAAATCGGCTTTATATCTCATGTCTAGCACTACGGGCGTAAAGACCAAGAATCATTTATCGTTTATTAAAATAGACAATAAAGAGGTAAGCTTAAAAACTATGGTCAGCGATATTGAAGGATTTGAACTTGTTGGTAACGGTGAAAAAATTCTTCTAAACAAAGGAAAGGATTATCATATCATTGAGGCAGGGACATCTGAAGTAAAAGACCTATCAAAAAGTAAAATAAATTTGACCGATTGGAAATTCCCGATAACGCCCAAAGAAGATTGGAAACAGATCTTTACGGATGCATGGCGTATGGAGCGCGATTATTTCTACGACAAAAATATGCACGGGGTAGATTGGGATGCCATGCATGCAAAATACCTACCTCTTGTTGATAGGATTACCACACGTAGCGAACTTTCTGACCTTATCGGTAGATTTGTAGGTGAACTTTCTGCACTGCACACAAGTGTAAGGGGCGGTGATGAAAGAGAAGACGATAAAAAAATTGCCGTTGCTAGTTTGGGTGCCGTATTCAGTAGAGATGAGAACAAGAAAGGGTTTAAAATAGAACATATTTACAAAGTTGATCCAGACTACCCAGACAACAAGTCTCCATTAGACGATCCCTATTTAGATGTGCGTAACGGCGATATCATTACAAAAGTTAATGGTAAAGATGTACTGAACGCAGTTGATATAGGCGAACTGATACGAAATGAAGCAGGTAAACAAGTACGGTTAACATTATTAAGAGGCACCTCATCTAGAGATATCATAGTTAAACCTATAGCCAATGAATACAACCTTCGCTATAGCGATTGGGAATATGGTAATCGCCTAGATGTTGAAAAAAAGAGCGAAAACGAAATTGGTTACCTCCATTTAAGAGCTATGGGCAGTAATGATATCAATCAATTTTATCGAGAGTTTTATCCTGTTTTCAATAAAGGCGGTCTTATTGTAGATGTACGTTATAATTTTGGAGGAAATATAGACAGTTTTATTCTAGAAAAATTGCTTAGAAAAGCTTGGATGTATTGGAAAGCAAGATCCGGAGAATCTTATTGGAATATGCCATATGCCTTTAGAGGTCATATTGTGGTTCTGGTCAATGAAAACACCTATTCTGATGGCGAAGCTTTCGCCGATGGTTTTAAAAAATTAAAACTAGGTACGACTATTGGTACCCGAACTTGGGGTGGTGAAATCTGGTTACATAGCGGTAATAGACTAAGCGACAACGGACTCGCAAGAGCACCAATGATGGGCGTATATGGTGATAACGGAGAGTGGTTGATCGAAGGTCGAGGATTCGAACCAGATATTGAAGTAGATAACCTGCCACATGCAACGTTCAAAGGCGAAGATGCACAACTAGATGCCGCAATAAACCATCTTAAAAAGCTCATAAAAGAAGACCCAAGAGAAGTTCCAGCTCCACCGGCATACCCAGATAAATCCTTTGAGAATAATAAAAAAACAAATAACTAAAATACGACCTGAGACAAAATCAAATATTCAAAAAAGGGGTATAACCAAGTAATATAAACCACCTTAATAAGTACCATTTAAACCAAACTCTATATGAAACAATTTTTATCTCTCCTTCTCCTTTTAACAGCGACATTATCAGCTATTGCACAATCAAAACTGATTAAAGCAGATTCGTACTTAGATGTCAGAACCGGAAAATTAATTTCTCCGGCTAATCTGCTTATCGAAAACGGAACCATAAAATCTATTAATCCAAAGGTATTGCCGGAAGGTTTAGAAACCATAGACCTATCGGGTAAAATACTATTACCGGGTCTTATGGATATGCACGTGCATTTAGATGGCGATTTTAGAGGCAGCTGGGACTATATCTATAAAGAAAGTGCTAGTCAAGGTACTGTAAGGGCTGTGGTCAATGCCGAAAAAACATTAATGGCCGGTTTCACTACCATAAGAAGTATAGGGCAATTACACATTACACCTGAGCTTATTGATGTTGCCGTTTCTGAAGCTTCTGATAAAGGGATGATCGCCGCACCTAGAATAATCCCATCGGGACATATGATTTCTATAAGTGGCGGACACGGAGATATTTCTTTGGGGCTGGCTGAAGGTTTAGTAACCGTTGGTCCAAATGACGGAATCATCAACGGAAAATATGATGCCATCGAAGCGGTACGCTATCAAATTAAGCACGGAGCAAAATTCATTAAAATGCATGCTACAGCAGGCGTACTTTCTATGGAAGATGCCATTGGCGCACAACAGTTAAGTAATGAAGAAATGAAGACCATTGTAGATGAAGCTGCCAGACATCATATAAAAGTTGCTGCCCACGCACATGGTACCGAAGGTATCAAAGAAGCTATTAAAGCTGGTGTGTATTCTATTGAGCATGGATCTATTATTGATGATGAAGGTATTCAGTTAATGAAAGAAAATGGTGTTTACCTAGTACCAACGAGAGGGCTCGCGACTATAATCGAGCCTATGATCGACAAAATGGATCCCGTTATGGCCGGCAAAGCAAACTATGTGATGCCTATTGCTAAACAGAACCTTACAAAAGCTATTAAAGCAGATGTAAAAATTGCCTTTGGTACAGATACCCCTATAATCCCTCATGGTAAAAATGCCATTGAATTCGCAGCATTAATTGATTGTGGCATGAGTACTAAAGAAGCAATTAAAACCGCTACTACCAATAGTGCAGAAATGCTAGGTCTTACTGATCGTGGTGAAGTAAAAGAAGGTTTACTGGCAGATATTATTGCCGTAGACGCCAACCCCATAAATGATATCTCCACTTTAGAGAATGTAAAATTTGTTATGAAAGACGGAGTCATTTATAAGAATGAAAAGTAAATAACCTCGTGGCAAGCCCGCGATATATTGAATTGAAAATTATTAAAATTTACTCTCAAGAGTCGGAGCATTTAAATCACGATTATCGAGTAGAAGCCACTTGTTGGTACTATAGTCAATCAATTAAAAAACGAACATCATGAAATCATCGCATCACATTTTAATCAGAACACTTCTTTTAGGCTTTTCCGTAATATTATTTTCAGGTACTGTAGCATACGGATAAACGAAAGCCGAACAGATAGATGAGCTTTTAAAGGAATATCTAGCCTATTCTAAATTTAATGGTTCTGCTCTAGTTGCCAAAGATGGAAAGGTCATTTTCAAAAAGGGATATGGTATGGCGAATATGGAATGGGATATTCCAAACAATCCCAACACCAAACATCGCCTAGGTTCCGTAACCAAGCAATTTACCGCCATGCTTATTCTACAATTGGCAGCAGAAGGTAAACTAGATCTGCAGGCACCTATTACTACCTACTTACCAGAGTACCCAAAAGAAAACGGTGACAAAATTACCACCCATCACTTATTAACTCATACTTCTGGTATACCGAACTACACGTCATTTCCAGATTTTTTCAAAGACGTAAGTAGAGACCCATACACCCCAGAAGAGTTTACCAAAAAGTTTCAAGATATGGAGCTAGAGTTTACTCCCGGCGAAAAGTTCAATTACAGTAATTCCGGTTATTTTTTATTGGGAGTGCTTATTGAAAAACTATCCGGTAAAACGTATGAAGAAATGCTAGACGAGAAGATATTTTTTCCATTAGGTATGAAGGAATCCGGATACGATCATCATTCAGACATCCTAAAAAATAGAGCAACAGGTTACGAGAATAATGGAAACGGATTTATCAATTCCCCTTTCCTAGATATGTCTATTCCGTATGCTGCAGGATCGTTATACGCTACCGTAGAAGATTTATACCTGTGGGACCAAGCATTGTATACCAACAAATTGTTATCCCAAAAATATATGGATATGTATTTTAAACCACACATACCCGCTTTCGGCAGTTTTCATTATGCCTACGGATGGATGGTTGGTAATGAAGCCTTAGGCAACACAACCGATAGTATCGCAGTAATTACCCATGGTGGCGGTATTAACGGATTCAACACGCAAATTTCAAGACAGCTCTCAGACAAGTCATTGATTGTACTTTTAAATAATACCGGTGGTGCCCCATTAGGTAAAATCACGCAATCGATTCTTGGTATTATAAACGATAAAACTTACGACCTCCCTAAAACTCCTTTAGCATCTAAACTTTTAGAGGTCATAGCATCAAAAGGTATTGATGCAGGGGTTACATATTTTGAAAAGAATAAGGACAACAAAGATTTCGATGTCAATGAAAATGAAATGAACCAAACAGGATATCAACTATTAGGGTCTGACAAAACAAAAGAAGCTATTCAAGTTTTTAAACTGAACGTAGACGCGTATCCAAAATCTGCCAATGTATATGATAGTTATGCCGAAGCATTAATGAAATCTGGCGATAATAAAGGTGCTATTGAGAACTATACAAAAGCGGTAGAAATGAATCCTGGTAATGAAAATGCCATAGATATGCTTACAAAATTAGGTGTCGATACCAGTAACTTAACAAAAGAGTTCGAAGTACCAGAGGCACTATTAGAAAGCTACATAGGCGTCTATGAATTAATGCCCACTTTTAAAATTACCATAACCAAAGAAGGCAAGCAATTAAAAGCACAAGCAACAGGGCAGCCGATGTTGGATATTCTCGCCAAATCAAACGATACTTTTTACTTAAAAGAAGTTGCTGCTCAAATTCAGTTTTTTAAAGATGAAAACGGAGCAATTGAAAGTTTAACTCTATTTCAAAACGGTCAGGAAATGAATGGTAAGAAGGTGGAGTAGTGTGAGATTATTTAACCTTAGAACGTAGATACCACAGACCCAAACTAGAAGCCCGAAAATCTTACCCCAACCCTAAAGGGTGGATTTTCTACAATGGAGAAATGAAAAAAGATAAAGCAAACATATCTGGAATGCATCATGGAGCAACACCTTCGGTATTTAAAAATGCCGCAAAACTGAGAGCTTCTGTGACCGAAACAGAATGTATTTTATGGAATTATCTTAAAACTAAACCACAAGGTTTCAAGTTTAGAAGGCAACACCCCATTGCAGGTTATGTTCTAGATTTCTATTGTCATAAATTAAAGTTATCCATTGAAATTGATGGTGGCTATCATTTAAAACAAGAACAAATAGAAAAAGATAAAGAAAGAACGATGTACCTACAGGATATTGGTATTTCAGAAATTAGATTTACAAATAATCAAGTAATAAATGAATTTGAAGCGCTAATTGATCAAATTAACATCAAACTACGCGCGGGCACCCTTTAGGGTTGGGGCGAGCGCTGGCATTATAAAACCCAACTCCCCAATCACCAAAAAACCCACAATCAAAAACGCAACTCTCCCCTCTTGGGAGGGGGTTAAGGGGTGGGTGCTACGGTGTACTAACTTCAATTGCAAACGCACCTCGTTATATTCTCTTTACACCTCTTTTACTTTTCTGACAGTTTTACGGAAACCCGTAAGAAAATATACCGTAAACTTCTTTATATTGCAATACCAAGCAAAGTATACTCCCCTACCACTTTAGCAGAAATTATTTTATAAACCATTACACTTACACCTTATTAATTACAAGTATATTTAATTATACATATACTATTAAGTTGGGGGTAATTAATTAAAATATAGTAAATGGAAAATTTTGACATAACCAAAATTGAAGATTTCTTCTCAGCTATTGAAGAAGTCAAAAATAAGTTTGGCACTGTTTGGTTCCGGGGCTTAACTAAAAAGACTTATGAACTTGAACCATCAATTTACAGGTCTCCTTACAACCCCGACCTAGAAACTAATTTCCTTGGAAGTTTTATGTCAAAAACGCCTCCTTTTTTAGATAAAATGCCGAAAAATGATTGGGAATGGCTATTTATAATGCAGCATTATGCAGTACCAACAAGACTTATGGATTGGACTGAACTTCCATTGGTTGCCTTAGCTTTTGCACTAAAAAACATACCTGAGAAAGTACCTACAGAAGATGCTCTAATATATTGCCTTAATCCAGTGAAGTTAAATGAAAATGTAGGTGGGATAATGTATGACAAAAATAATTCTATTCCTTTCATTAATGATAAATTAAATGGTGTATTCGGTGTTGGACAAACCGTTTCAAATAATCTTCCAATTGCAGTAATTGGTCCTTTAAACAACCATCGAATTATTGCTCAGAAAGGAGCGTTTACGCTCTTTCCACATTCTCTTAACAAAGCATTTTCTAAAGCAGATAAGGCTGATGATTTTCTAATAACTCTTACCCTTAAGAAAGATAAACTTGAAGACTTAAAAAAGTGTATTGAAAATGCCGGAATAACCCAAGAAAGTTTGTTCCCAGGATTAGACTCAATTTCAAAAGAAATCACTAAAAAATATAAGTAGTTATGTTTCAAAGATTAGAAATATCACCAATAGGAAAGGCTACTATAAAAAATATATGTGAGCTTTTCGAACAAGATCAAATAGATGTAACCCCAGATTATCAAAGAATGGGACATCTATGGAAACCTGAAAAGAAACAGTTATTAATTGATTCAATTATCAATGATTACGATATACCTAAAATTTATTTTCACTATTTAAATTCAAATGGAAATCAAATTAATGATTCAGGGAAATTGCTTGCCGTTATTGATGGTAAACAAAGAACCGAAGCCTTTTACGAATTTTTAAATAACGATTTAAAGCTCTCGAAAAACTTTGTTTTTCTTGAAGATCCATCAATAGACTTAAAAGACAAAAAATTTGATTTTATAAAAAAGGAATACCCTTCTATTGCTTACAAAATAGAATCATATAAACTAGACTTGGTATTTATTGATACAGATGAGAAGGAACGTATCGAAGATTTGTTCCTTCGTCTCAACGAAGGACTGCCTTTAAATAATGCTGAAAGAAGAAAAGCTATTCAAGGATATTCTGTAAATAAGATTTTAACAGATATTACTCAAAATCCATTCTTTGTTGACAAAGTATCTTTTAAAAATAATCGTCTAGAACACTTCGACCTCTACACGAAACTACTTTTAATAGAACATAATGATGATATCAAATCATTTACAAAGTCTAACTTGGACAGCTTGTTGAAGGAGAATAAAACCCAAAATCAAGAAATTGATACAACTTTTAATGAATTGCAAAATAGATTAGCACTATTGAGTCAACATTTCAACAATAAAGACCCATTGTTAAAATCAAAATCTATAGTACCCTTATTCTATTTATTTCTTGAACCAAATTCTCAATCTATTAATGAACAAATCGAGTTTCTAAGAGAATTCACAGAATTACGAAAGGAAAATAGAAAAGACCAATCCAATAAAATTTTTATAGAATTCGACAGATTGAATCAACAAGGAGCACATCAAAAAACTTCGCTAGAAAAAAGACTATTAATATTGAAAAGGTATTTAGAAGTTTATAAAAATGGCGATTTATCAATGAAATCTAAAATTAAAACAGAAGGTTTAGGACTTAGAAAAAACATAGAAGACATCTAAAAACTAACCCCAACAATGTGTATAGTGCATAGCGCCCTACAGGTTGCTACGGCACCATACACTAAAGGTTGAAATCTAAAAAAAGTATAATAAAAAATCTCTCCATAAAACCTGTTCACTGCAACAGACACAATCAACAATTTTACCCCATTTTACAGCAATATGATAGTTATTATAACTATTTTCAATAGCATCATATTGAAAATAGCTATTTCTATGCATTAACAGCATTTTTGGTATACGCTATAAGCATAAAGTAAGGTGATAAATCTAATTAGATTGTAGATTACAACTTTCATTTTAATCTTGCTATCGAAATTTATTTCATGAAAAAACATAAACTATTAAACATTATCTCAATCATACTATCTATTACTGGACTAGCCTTAGCAATTTATGGACGAGAAAGCGAGGGTAAATCTGGTGATTTGACTTTTTATGGAATGCTATTACTTGTCGTAGCACTACTTGTTTCTGCCGTAAGCACTTATCTAAGAAAAAAGAAGGTATGAAAAAATGAATGCTTAACTTCATAAGCAACAGATATTAAGTATTGCTATAAAAATCTATTACCAATAAACTATTATGAGACAGTTTGCAATTACTATCATTTTCCTTTTTTCATTCGTTTTAATCTTTCCTCAAAATAATATCACCAATACCACACCATCTTTATTACTTGGTCAAGGAGATCAACTCCCTCGAATAAAAAAAGAGCTTGCAGCAGGTAATACTGATTTGGTGGCAGCTTTGAAAAAAATCGTTGAAGAGGCAGATGCCGCACTTGAGCAACCCATTGTAAATGTAGTAGCAGAAGGTGCTTTGCCACCAAGTGGCGATGCTCACGACTACTTTAGCTATAGCCCCTATTGGTGGCCAGATGCTGAAAACTCGGATGGTCCTTACATTTGGCGTGACGGAGTTACAAACCCTGATCGCCGTACTTCTGATGTCTCTAGGCTAGAGACGATGAACAAAGCGGTAACATCTCTTGTTCCTGCTTGGTATTTCACAGGCGAGGAAAAATATGCCGAACGCGCCGTACAACAAATTCGTGCTTGGTATTTAGATCCTGAAACTAGAATGAACCCTAATTTTCGCTATGGTCAAAAACGCCGTGGTCACGACTACAACAGTAGTGGTGGTATTCTTGAATCTAATCGTATGGATTGGGTGGTTGATTGTGCCATTCTGCTAGAGGGCTTTTCTGGCTGGACAGATAAAGACAAAACCGACCTGCGTAGTTGGTTTGGTGAATTATCTACCTGGATGGTGGAAAGTCCGGAAGGTATTGAAGAAGCTATGCAACCCAACAACCATGGTGCTTGGTATAATCAGCATCTTATTCTCTTTTCGCTCTATGGTGAAAAACCTGAGATTGCACGCGCTTATCTTGAGCTCATGCCCGCACGTATTTTTGGGCAGGTCTTTATAGATGGTCGCCAACCGCAAGAACTTATCCGTACAAATGCATTAAGCTATAGTATTTACGGTGCACGTGCGCTAGTAGGTGTTGCCCGCCTTGGTCGCCATCTTGATTTTGACCTTTTTGCCTATCGCAGCACCGAAGGCAGAAGTATACGACTTGCCATAGATTACATTACACCTTTCATTCTGGGTGAAGAAGAATGGCCTGGAAGTCAAATTAGACCGCTGCGTACCGGAAGAGCCAACGAGTTATATTGGAATGCAGCCCTCGGATTTCAAGAGCGTGAATTTGCCAATATTCTGCATAAGTTACCGGGAGACCAATTACCATCGCCCATAGTGCAGTTATTAGACCCATTGCCTGAAGGCTGGTAAGTCAAGTAGAAGAAATGGATTTCGTAATTTTAATTGGAGTAATTTAGATGTTCATCAATCAAAATAAATCAATATGAAAAATCTCATTATCATCACATTACTTCTATTAACTTCCTCTCCGCTTCTAGCCCAACAAGACATATTCATTGAAGACTCCATTGAGCGATTAGAAAACTCACGTAAGTATTTATTACTCGTTGCTGATATGATGCCCGAAGAAAAGTATGGATATAAAGCAACAGAAGAGTCCTTGAGTTTTTCTGAGAATTTAATGCATATTGGTTATGCCTTTGATTGGCACAGCCAATCACTCATTGGCGACAGAGAAGCGCGCGTATACCAAACGGACACCGTTTTTAAACCTGCCAACAAAACAAAGGCTGAAATGATGGCTCGTATAGACCAAACGTTTACAGAAGCCATTGCCCTTTTACAAGATGTTTCTCCTGAACAGTTAGATAATGAATTGGATTATTTTGGACTTACACGCTCTAAACGACAAATTTATATGCTATTGGCAGACCATATTACGCACCACAGGGCACAAATGCTGGTATCCATGCGATTAAATGGGCTGGTGCCGCCTAGGTATGTGTTGTATCAATAGGAAATTTACTCTTGCTTTTTCTTATCGTTCTTCATTAAATTTAGCACTATAAGTACAAGGCCTAAACATACGGCTGCAAAAATGGCAATAAGAATTACGCCATAGCTCCAATTAACAAGGGGTATCATCTGTGATATCATAGGTCGGTTATTTTAGAGTAACAAAAATATAATGAAGTTGCAAGGCATCATATGACAATTGTCAGTAAATCAAAATACTACGCTTTTTATAAATTTTCATTTCATAAGAGTGCCGCCAAATATTGTAAGCTTGGTACGGGTTCTGTATTTTTATAGTTGAATTTGGTATGTTATAAATAATGGTAGATAAAATTAAGTGTCCTAATTGTGCGCATGAGTTTGATGTTGAAGAGGCGTTATCTGGTAAAATGCAGGCGCATTTTAAGGCAGAGTACGAGCGTAAGGTAGCGGAACAGGCAGAGATCTTTAATAAAGAGCGTAATAAACTGGCTCTAGAAGTAGAAGAGTTTGAGAAGAAAAAGGAGAAGGAAAACGAGCTTTTTAAAGAAAAACTTGCACAACGCCTTGCCAAAGAATCTGAAAAAATACAACTCCAGACAAACGAATCTTTTGAGCAAAAGTTAAAAGCGCTACAAGAAGAGAACGAGAAAAAGAAAGAGGAAAACAGGACATTACGTTCGCAAGAAATAGATTTGCTTAAACGGGAGAACGAGCTTAAAGAAAAAGCAGAGGATCTAAAGCTGAACGTGCAAAAAGAATTGCTGGAGAAGCAGACAGAAATTGAAGAAAAAGCCAAAGCCAAAGAACGCGAGTCTATGGCGATGAAAGAGAAGGAATACCAAAAGCAGCTAGAAGATCAAAAGAAGCTTATTGATGAAATGAAGCGCAAGGCGGAGCAAGGTTCTATGCAAATGCAGGGCGAGGTGCAAGAATTAGCTTTAGAAGAGCTGTTACGTGCTACCTACCCTTTTGATGATATAGATGAAGTGGGCAAAGGCGTACGTGGTGCAGATTGCGTGCAAACGGTTATTAACTCGCTACAGCAAACCTGCGGCTCTATTGTATATGAGAGTAAGCGTACCAAGAATTTTAGTAACGACTGGATCAATAAATTAAAGCAAGATCAGATAAACTGCAAGGCAGATATTGCGGTGATCGTAACAGAAACTTTTCCGCCAGATATGGAACGGTTTGGAGAGAAAAACGGCGTGTGGATCTGCGGATTCAACGAGGTAAAAAGTGTATCCCTTGTACTGCGTGAACTACTGTTAAAAACTCAATCTATTAAATCTTCGGACGAGAATAAAGGTGATAAGATGGAGCTGCTATATTCTTACCTTACCAGTAACGAGTTTGTACAGAACATAAATAGAATTATAGAGAACTACGATTCTATGATCAAGCAACTGAACTACGAAAAGAAAGCGGCGTTCAAGAATTTTGCTGTTCGTGAGAAGCAAATTTGGGGTGTTCAAGAAAATATAAACGTACTCTTCGGTTCTATTAAAGGGATTGCGGGTAATGCGTTATCTACTTCAACCATTCTGGAATTACCGGATGCAGAGATAGATGATTAGTTTTTAGTTGTTGGTTGTTAGTTGTTAGTTGTTAGTTGTTGGAAATTAGAATTTTCATGTCCACTTGCAAATTTCAGCTGGAAATCATTTATAACACTCTTGAAGACCTATATTAGCACATTACACAATTACGACTCAAGTTCACGAAAGCATAACACATGGATATTTTAGATTGGATACAAGATTGGTTTAAAGACAATTGTGATGGCGATTGGGAAAGTAGTGATGCTATTCAAATAAACACATTAGATAGACCGGGGTGGGAAGTGGAAATTGATATTTCGAATACTTCTATAGCTAGTATGGAGTTAGATTGGATCCTTAATGAAACCAGTAAACAAGATTGGTACGGGGTTAAAATTGAGGACCAAAAATTTACCGCCGCAGGTGACCCAGATAAACTGAAATTTTTATTGAACCTTTTTAAAGAGATGATTGATAAAATTGAAAATCAGTAGTGTAGTTATGATTTTTGAATAAATTGTAAAAAAAATCGGAGCGATTTTTGATATTACTAAACGTATGAGGAAATCCGTTTTACTATTTGTCACATTTGTCCTTTTTGGTTTATTGAGCAGTGCGCAACAAACTAAAATCAGTGAATTTGATTTATATGGTTGTTGGGTGCTAGAAAATAAAAAAAGACCTTCAACTAACATAATTACTTATAAGCATTGTGAAGATGTAGCCCATGAAGATGTAAAATTTAGGTCTAAAATTTCTCTCCTTGCATTTAATGAGAGTGAGCATGAAAGTACTGGTCCTCTAGCATGCTTTACTACATTAACAGAAAAAGGTACTTGGGAATTTGATAAAAACTCAAGAATAGCAAGTTTGTATTCTGGTCATGAATGGCTGAAAGAGTTTAAACAACTTGACCCTGATGAATATACCAGCTGGGGATCACCAGAAAAATTTGACAAGCTCAAATTCAGAGTAATCTCTATTGAAAACAATCAACTTACAGTAGAAATTATTCCAAAACAATACGGTAAAAAACGAACCGAAGATTCTTTAGAATAACACTATGAAACTACGCCTGTTGCTATATACTTTACTAATCGTGTTTTGCTTCTCGTGCAAGCACGAAAAAAAGCAAGTTGCCGAAGAACTCCCTAGCCAATGGATAACGTTTTTAAATCATTTAGAAACGAATGACAAAGTTGCTTTTAAAAAGGCATCTGGTGAAACCATTTATTGCTATAATTGTTTAGAGAATACACCAGCCGAAATGGAGAAAATGAATCTGATGCGAGACACAGATTCTCTCTGGTACGATAAAATTTATGAAAATCTAGTATACATCCCAATAGACAGTTTTATACAAAACGACTATGATGTTTTTTTTAATCCGAAGTTTGTTCAACTATTAAAAGAGAATGAAACCCTTTTTAGATATAATGAGGAATCGGGTATTAAAAGATTACACATTTATGTAACCACTACTCCGCCCACTGCATTTTTTGAAGGCGGACAGCATAGTTTTTCATTCACTAAAATGAATGACGAATGGAAATTTACAGAGACAAGTACCATACCGTAACTACTAAAAAAAGTTAGGTCCCGACCCAATTTTTAAATTCCGATGCTTTTGCCTTGCTCACTACTATACGCTCGCTACACACAGGGTGAACATCTACCAATAACTTACTATTAAAATGAAACTTAATAGCGGTTATAGCCTCTCTACGCACTATAAATTGTCTGTTTGCCCTATAGAATACCTCGGGATCTAAAGATTCTTCTATGTCTTCTAACTTAATGTCTAGCACATACGAACGTTCTTGTACCGTTACAGCTTTTACAAGACCTGTATCAATAAAGAAATAGGCAATATCGGCTGTTTTTACCGGTAACAATTGATCGCCCAAACCTACCAAGAATGTCTGCTTAAAATTAGCAGATTTATGCTGCACTAGTTGCATTAGACTCTGCATCTGTTGCTCATCGATACCTTTTTGCTGGTTCTGAGCTTCAAAACGATCTAAGGCATCTGACAATTCTTCTTGGTCTATCGGCTTCAATAAATAATCGATGCTATTTACCTTAAATGCCTTTAATGCATATTGATCATATGCCGTAGTAAATATGATAGGTATGTTGATTTCTACCTGGTCAAAAATCTCGAAAGATATGCCGTCTGCCAAATGAATATCCATAAACACCAAAACACCTTCATGTGGCTTTGAAAAATATGCTACGGTCGCCTTTACGGTATCTAAAACGGCTACAACCTCTATTGCAGGGTTGATCTTCGTTAGCAGATATGTTAGGTTATCGCTTGCAGCAAGTTCATCTTCTACTAGTATTACTTTCATGCTGGTTGCTTTAAAGGTAATTCTACTTTAAAAATATCATTTTCGGTACTTACCAGTACTTCTTTTTTCAATAAAAGAGAATACCGCTTCTTCAAATTATAGAGTCCGGTTCCCATACCCTCTGCCAATGTACTACGGCTACGAATGGGATTTTCTACCACCAAAGAATTTCCGTTAGAATATACTTTTACGGTCAGTGGGTTGGTCGATGATATTTCATTATGCTTCACCGAATTTTCTACCAGAGATTGTAATGCCAATGGCGGAATTTTCATATCCATAAATTCTTCATCGATATTTACGTCTATTTCAATACGATCTCTATATCGGGTTTTCATCAAGAAGGTATAACAGTCTAAAAACTTTAACTCTTCTTTTGTGGATACCAAGTTAGTTTCCCCACTCTGCAATATATAGCGATACATATACGACAGCTTATTTACAAATTTGGTAGCGTTCTCATTATCTCTAATTAAAGAGGACAAAGAGTTTAAAGAATTGAACAAAAAGTGAGGATCGATCTGGTTTTTTAAAGCTGCCAATTCATTCTCTAAATTCTGCTGTTTTAACTGCTCGTTCTCAATTCTACTCTCTTGCTTATCTGTACTTACAAGAAGTAACCTAGCAATAAAAAATAGTACAATAGATAGGTTGATAAAAGTAAAGTTGATCCAGCCCTCTTCATTAGGTTTTAAATCCCTACCGTTTATTAAGGGGTAAAACGCTTTGATTACTTTTATGACCGCAAAAAGCAACACCACATTAATGATCAGTATTACAATCCATTTAAGAATAGGAGACCATTTAAACCCATCATAATCTATATTGGCATTCAACTGAATGACCAACCAAGAGAAGCAATAAAAAAATAGATAACGGTATAGAAAATCTGTTACCCAAGACATAGAGAAGTCTAAATTCCCCTCCATAATACCATTATATAAATAGATAGTCTTTGGCAATGATACCAGAATACCCAACAATAGCGCTGTTTTTATTACCTCGCCCTGTTTTACTTTTGTTAATGCCATGTAACTTCTTTTCTAATGGTATTTCTCAAATATACCGTAATAAACGTTTGTAACCCTAGTACACGAAAAGTTGGTCTCTACCTAAGTAAAGACCAACTTAATTTAAACTATACTACCTTTTTAAAGTGCATAGGCATTGAACTCATTTGGCAAATATGCCGCCGAATCAAAACCTAGTTCTACTATTTCTTCATTTTCAAAAATCTCAAAATCTTGAGTTGATATATCTGTACCAGCAAAGGCATTAAACCCAATTGGTAAATATTCAAAGGCATCAAAACCTAAATCTATTTCTTCATTAATCTCTACTACTTGAATGTCATTGGCATTCAATTGATCCATCTTTAAAGATGCTTCTAGCTGTGCTTCTAAATCGATAACACAATCATCAAAAATCGCGGTGATTTCTGCCTTTTCGGTTTCTTTATTTTTTTCTATCCCATTAAATGACATGAAGGTGACGGCCACTATGACCACTGCAGATAAAATTTTAATGTTTTTCATTATGTATGTTTTTAAATTTTTAGAATTGTTTTTTCTATGGTACAAAGGTATTGCGTAATATGACTGGCGGATGGTATTAGTAACCCAACCGTCTATATTGCCATCTAAAACAACCTTAGACTATTATGAAGTTTTTCTGTTGGATTACAATAGGATAAAAAGCGGAAATATTTTAGGATATACAGAAAACTACACACGGCAAATCAGACACATACAAACTGATTTTCACCTTATTCAAAACCCGGATACATTTTACTTTGTGAACCAATCGCGCACCGATTCTTCTGCCAATTTGTTATTGGGTGTAAAGGCACTGTTGTGCTCGCCACGGTATTCTATGTAGCTAGGGAATTTCCACCACAGTATACCTTGGCACCAAGGTTCGTCTTGTATGCCTTTAAAGATAATTTCGTAAGCTCTCCGCTGTGCTTCTTCGTTAATGGTATCGTCTGCCTCTGCATGCGGATTCTTCCATGGGGTATCTACACTTCTAAACCCTATTTCGGTAAAAACGATGGGTTTTTTAAAGCGATCATAGACCTTTTTAATCTTTGTCTTTACCGTATCGAATTGCAAACTTAATTCTTCGTTCGTAGGGTCGTCTTTTTTACTCAATGGGTAATAAGAGTTTAAACCAATAAAATCTAAATCGTCCCAAAACTCAATTTTCTCAAATTCAGCTCCCCAATTGGCGGCATAGGTCAGTTGTCCTGAATATAATGCCCTCGTTTTCTTGATCATCTCACGCCATGCATCGGGCTGCGATAAAGTTGCTTTGGTAAACTCCACACCAATACACAAGGCATCCATCTCATGAATTTCTGCTAAAAATGCGTAGTGGCGAATCCACCGGTAATAATAATCATGAAACTTATCCCATTGTGCATCTGTTGGCATATCTATTCCGCCCGGCCAGCTACCGCCTACATATATTTGAGGTTTCAACAAGGTATACATGCCCATATCGCTCGCCATCGCTACGGCATGCACTACGGCATCATCATTTTCACTACCGGCATTATTACTAAAATGAAGTGGCGTTGGTGTATTTATATCATTGATTCCCGTATACGGCACAATTGCCATGGCATTACTGCCCATGTTCTTTTGCTTCAATAAAGATTCCGTTGCTTTTTGAGAACCATAGCCATTGTAAATACTATAGCCTTCATGTGCAAAATTGAAACCTTTTAAGTAGGGTAATTTTTTCTTTTCCGTTTTTTTCTTCGGATGTGCTTTTGGTAATCCCCTTAAATAATTCTGCCACTTTACTTCTAGGGTTTTTATTTCCCCTTCAGAGATTGATACATTTTTGTAACGCTTTAGGTACGTTTCTTTTCCCCATGTCGTAATTAGAAAATCGGTAAATGCCCCTGCCATACAATCTCTAATAAGTGATGATTCCATCTCCATAAAAGAATTATTTAACAGCTCTGCTATCGTAAACGTATTCTCAGAATCTACCAATCGTGCCGCCCAATATTGGTAGCCTTTCATTTGCCAGGTTTCTGTAAAATAAATTGGTAGTCCTAAAGTAATTATATTCTTATCACTCTTACCAATAAGGTTGTGCAGTACCAAGGCATTATCTCTACCTATGTTATTATTAGTGTAAATTTTATTGACAATAGTATGTACCGAATTTGTCACTGTATCAAAAGTAGAGTGATCGGTATTCCCCGTCATCAAACCTTTTTCTTCTGTACAGGTATAAAAATTATAGGTGATTTTTGGTACACTATTACCATGTACAAAATTGACAATGGTTGCTTTTGATGCCATAACCTTGGCTTGCCAAGTAGCAACATCTGCTGGTTCTATAGCTTTTTGGTGGTCTATAAATTTAAAATCATCGGTATCTAACAAAACTCTGGTACCTGTGGCAAAATTGAAGAATGTTGACCCTTCAATTCCCCAATTGGTATTGAAATCTCCCATGACCAATCGCTCTTTATTCTCATACACCTCGTATTCTAAATTCTGGCGGTAAAAAGCCAAACCCCGTTCAGCTACTTTTTCTGCAAATACCGTAAAAACTTCTTGGGCATCTGTACCAGTCAAAAAGCTAAAAGGAATTTTAGGATCTGTAGGACTCGGATAAAAACAAACCCCCAATATTGAATTATTATTGGGAACTTGTTTTGTACCTATTTTAATCTCTGAGTCCGATACTTGAAAAGGCGTATCACTCATGTACTTTTTTATTAGCGAATTTTCTTCTACAGCACCTACTAAAAATACGATACTACTGTTAAGCGATTCATCTGTAACCTCATCTGCACTTATGTACTTTACCTTGGCACTACGTCTAGATCTAGTAATATCTAATAAAGACAACTCATGAAGAATGTTCTTATACTGTTGTTGTAATGCCTCATCTTTTGCACCATAGACCACTAAAATCTCTCGTTTATCAAAGAAACTTCTGCGTAGATCCCTACGCGTGGCAACTGAATCTACAGTAGCGGGAATGTCATTATTTTCAGCTACCGGAAAGTATTCTGCACCGGCAAAACCAACGATACCAACAATAACAAACAAGGCAACTAAGAGATATTTCTTTTTCATAAATGCAACAATGAACTAACTATCGTTTAAGATAACAAAACTGCAAAATCTACCTCTGTTTAAGGTGTTATTTAACTTTTAAAAAGGGTTTGTGTAGTAGCATGTTCCAAACCTGTTCTCTATACATTTTTGAAAATAGGTCATGCTCCTTTTAAAAAAACGGGAAGTGGCATTTTGAGTAAAAAATGATTTCCAACAATAGCTATTGTGATACAAACCTATTTGTACCTTAACTTTGTACTATTAAATAGTCAACGCTACATGAGATCAATTCTACTTTTTGCTTGTATTTGCTTTTATACCTTGACTACTTTCGGGCAAGGCGTCGCAACTATTTCTCTAGAGAAATATACAGAGCTTAGAGTATATGATAGAATTAGTGTTACCCTAGTGAAAGGCGAAGAGAATAAAATTGAAATATCTGCCGAGAATAAAAAAGATTTGAGCATTACCGAAAACGACGGTCGTTTACGACTAAAAATGTGCTCTGGGGAATCTGTACTGAACTCCATCTTAAACATTAAACTTTTCTATACCGAAGCACTTTCAGTTATTGATGCAAATAAGAACTCTCGTATTGTTTCTACCGGATTAGTCATTGGTACAGATTTAGCTATTGAAGCCCAAGATGCCAGTACCATTACTTTAAATATTGCCTATAATAATGTATCGGCAAAGAGCACAAGCGGTAGTGAAATAAAATTATCTGGCACTAGTGGTAATCAAGAAGTGATGATCAATACAGGAGGTAGACTTTTTAATAAAGGTCTAAAGACCAAAAGTAGTACTGTAATTGTGCTATCTGGTGGCAGTGCAGAAGTTTATGCTAGTGAAGCTGTCATTGCAAAAGTAAAGGCCGGTGGTGCTATTACCGTATACGGCAATCCAAAATCTGTGGATAAAGATGATACTTTTGGTGGTAAAATTGCAATACCAGAATAATTATTGTTCTATACTCTGAACATCAAAACCGATTAGTTCATTATCTTGAAACTGCGGAGTAACCTCTATAGGGTTACAACATACCTCGCAATCTTCTACATATGTTTGTTGCGAAATAGAAGGGTCTAGAAGCATTGAAACTTCTTCCCAACAATATGGACATTGAAAGTAATGCTCGAACATAGCAAATGTTTATGCTTTCAATTCTTTTGCCAACTCTTTTAAGGTAAGGGTCTGTATTAAATTACCAGCATTAGAAGTGAAAATGGTATCATGACCTAGTTTTAAAGCTAAAATAGCATCATCGGTATCTAAATGAATGTCTGAAGGATCCACCTTAATTTCCTCTAACTTCACATCAAAACGCTTTTTTAAAGTTACCAATCCGTTAAACTTACTCAATTCAAATCCGTAGAAGTCAAACAATCGTTGCAACCCGCTGAAAAAGCTTATTCCTATAAAAATTAGACCTGCCATAGCAAATTTATATGCCAAGGTAAATACGTCTAGCTCATCGCCGTTTATAAAAGTATATACCAAGTTGATACAGCCATAAATACCTAATAAGAATACCAATAGACCAACGATTACAGCAAGTACATCGGTTAGCAATGCCTTATTTGTTCTAGTAACCACCAATCCGTCTGCCGATTTATTTGCTTGAAATCCGAAATCCTTTAAATATTCTAGATTGTTGATTTGAGCTAGCTTATTGGCAATAGTTGCTTCTAAACCACTTAAATCTACCACAACAGCTCGTTTTTCAAGCTCGTCTCGCAAACTTAACTGCGCTTCAAAAGTGAGTAATGAATGTTGATCCAGAATCTCTATAAGCTCGCCATTTGTTCTATCGCTATACATGTTATTCCCTAATTAAATTACTCGACAATCGAGGTTAAAATCTCTAAGCCTTTTACAATTCTATATTCAATAACTGACCTGTAAGCTGCAATAATTGAAGCTCTGCCAACTTTGCATCGTACTTTGCCAAGTTCTTATTAGTCTGCGCATTCAACAAATTGATTTGCGCCTGTCTAAATTCTATCGATGTAATACTCCCTAATTGAAACTGCTCTTTAGAACGCTCAAAATTGTTTTGGTTGGTAAATACATTCTGCTCTTGAATCTGATATATTTTTAAAAGATTCTCATACAATGCCATTGCATTCTGCATATCTCTGCTAACCTCTAATTCTACCTGCTTGCGAAATAATTCTTGATTTGCATACGTAATTTTCGCATTTTTGACACTTACCGTAGTGCTACCACCATCAAAGAGATTCCATGTAAGGCTTGCTCCTAAAGCAAAATTATAAGTTTCATTGTTTGATCCAGGAAAGAATGCTGAAGCTGCACTTTGATTTAAATTCCACCCATAAGAACCGGAAAGACCAACAGTTGGTAAATACCCAGATTTGCTTACTTTAATATCATATTCATTAATACTTAAATTTGATTCCGTTTGTAGTACCGCAACATTATTAGTGATTGCCTGATCCATAAACTCTATGATCTGAAACTTTGGTATAAATACAATGGTTGTGTCTACTGTAAACTGAGAACTTAAATCTTGATTTAACACCACATTTAAATCGCGTTTTGCATTTGCCAATTGCTGCTCTGTATTCAATAGATTAATACTATCATTAGTCATATCTACCTGAGCGTTCAATATATCTAATTTTGTATTTTGACCATATTCAAATGAATATTCAGCTCTCTGAATTCTATCCGTAGAAATTTCCAATGCTTGCTTTTGTACATTTTTATTCTCTGTAAGTCTAGCAATTTCAAAATATACCGTAAACATTTGAATCATGGTATTTTCTATAGTCTCCCTAGCCTGTAGCGTACTTAAATTATATTGTTCTTTTAATTTTTTATAATTATAAAATCTACCCATTCCATCAAATAATGTGTAGTTAGCAGTAAGAGCTGCAGAATAACGTTGAGCTTCAGCTTTATAAATATCGGTGTCAGGAAATGGAGTAAGCTCTCCTGTTATTGGATCAATTACATCTACACCATCCTCTGTCAAAATTCTACCAGGAAATTCAATTGTTGAATCATCTCTATTATAATCAGCTCCAGCGGTACCTGTCAAAGTAGGCAAATACCCTGAATTTAAAATACTGGCATTATTCTCTGCAATATCCACCTGACCTTTCGCAATCTCAATTCCGTAATTATTTTCCAAGGCTTTTATAACCGCCTCTTCTTTTGAAAGTGTTTTCTCTTGTGCAAAAATTGTGCAAATAGGGAGAAATACCAATAATGTGATGAATCTTAATCTAATCATTATAACTTATCTATATTCTTATATGGGTGGGAACCACCTTCAATTTGCTCTTGATGATTATTATCTTCAATTGCCTCTTGCGAATGACCTTCTAAATGAGTAGCCTCTTTTCTTTCCTTAATCGCTCTTTCCACCTCTTCTTTCGTAATCTTATGACCCGAAGCAAAAGATAAATTCTGCGCTTTTAAGTTGTTACTAAACGATAAGAACAATGGCAACATCAATAAGGTTAGTACTGTAGCAATACCAATACCATAAGCGATTGAAATTGCCATTGGCTTTAAAAACTGTGCTTGTCTACTCGTCTCTAACATTAAAGGAGCCAAACCTGCGATAGTAGTTATCGATGTTAGGAAAATAGCTCTAAATCTCGATTTACCTGCTTCAAAAATGGCATTATCGAAAGACATACCTTCTCTTAAATTCGAATTAAACTTACCTATAAGCACCAGACCATCATTTACCATAATACCAATCAATGCGATGATACCTAATATAGAAAGCACGTTTATCGGAAAATCGTGAATCCAGTGTCCCCATGCAACTGCCGTAAAGCTAAATGGCACTAATAACAATAGCATTAATGGCTGACTGAAACTTCTAAACGTAAATGCGATGGTAATGTAGATTAATAATATTACCGTAAAACCGACCAATTTTAAAGAGCCTGTCAATTTCTCTAACTCTCTATTCTGACCTTCATATGATGCACTTACCGTTGGATATTTTGACTGTATCTCTGGCATGTGTACATTCTGAATTTCGGTCATGATTTCTGTTGGACTATCCTTTACATCTTTCATATCGGCAGAAATCTGAATTTCTCGTCTACCTTCTAAACGATTGATGGCTACATCGCCTCGTTCAATGGTATAATCTGCAATTTCACTCAATGGTACGCGCTCACCTGAAGGGGTGACAATACGCATATCATCTAAATTAGATATTGACGAACGCTCATCTCTATCATAACGTACCCAAACCCTAATCTCATCTTGTGACCTTTGAAAACGTTGTGCTTGCACACCAAAGAAACCGGCACGAACTTGAGTCATTAATGCTTGAAGATCTAACCCTAATAAATAGGCATTCTCCTTTAATGTTAACCTTATTTCTTTAATACCCGCTGGATCATTATCAGAAATATCTTTTAACCTTGTATTCTTAGTCAATATACCTTTTAACTCTACCTTAGCAGCCTTAAGTTCTTCAATATTATTACCTAATAATGATACAGAAACCGGTGATCCACCAAAGTTACCACCAGAACCATAAATTAGACTTTCTACACCCACAACAGGACCAACAAGTTCTTCTAACCTACTAGTGACCATATCTGCAGATATCTCATTTGGTCTTTCTTCACCCGGCAATAAGTTAATTGTCAAAACCGCTGATGATGAACCCGGACCTAATCTTTTGATTACATTCTCAAAAACATCTTTATCAGAATTAACCATATACTCCTCTGTCAATTCTTTATTGACTATCAAAGCCTTCTTTTCAATTAACGAGATAATAGAATCTGTAATTTTCTCATTGGTACCGTTTGGCATTTCTAACTCTATGCCTACTCTATCACTGGCAACTCTTGGAAAGAATGCCGTTCTAATAATACCCCCACCTACAGAACCTAAAGTCAAAATAAAAGCAGATGCAAATACAGCGAACATGAATATTTTATGATTCATAGAAAAGCGCAGAACCGGTGTATACAATGTATCACGCATCCATACCATTAACTTATCACCGAATTCATTGATTACCCTAAGTTTGGCAAATGCGTTTGCCAAACCGCTTTTTGGTTTATTATCTATTGGTTGCAATGCCTTAGAATGCGCCAAGTGAGCTGGTAAAATAACCAATGCCTCAACTAACGATACTACTAAGGTCAAGATTACAATAACCGATACTTCACCAAAGAATTCCCCAATTCTACTATCTAAGAATAAGAATATAGAGAAGGCCAATATAGTTGTAATAATCGCCGAAATAATTGGAGGCAACACCTCCATAGTACCATCTACAGCTGCCTGAACAGGAGATTTTCCTTTTTCGTAATGCTGATAGATGTTTTCGGCAATTACAATACCATCATCTACCAAAATACCGATAACGATAATCATACCGAATAATGAAAGTACATTGATGGTTACATCAAAGAAACCTGCAAAAACAAACATTCCCAAGAATGCAACCGGCAGACCAAAGGCAACCCAGAACGCTAATCTTGTATTCAAGAAAAGAGATAAGAATATTAATACCAAGACCATACCCATAATGGCATTCTCAGTTAATAACTGTGTTCTTTGATTCAGCGTAACTGATTGATCAGAAACAACATCTAACTTAATGTTATTATACTTTTGATTAAACTCAACTACATATTCATTTACCTGATCAGCTGCTGCTATTAAATCTTCATTATTGGTACTGGTAATAGTTGTACTGACAGATAAATTTCCATTAAAATAAGTAGCATTTGGTGTTTCAGAAAAACGATCCCTTACTATAGCTACATCTTTTAAACGTATTACATTACCTGACTGATCTGCACGAACAACTAAATTACCTAACTCACTACCATAGTAAGAGCGGTTATTGGCACGTATTAAATATTCTTCTGCATCAGTTTTAATATTACCACCTGTTACTAGAATATTCGCATTTGCTACTGAACTTGCTACTTCAGAAAAAGATAAACCATAAGCCAAAAGATCATTTTCATTTACGGCAATTTCAATTTCTTCATCTGGGAAACCAGAAATCTCTATTTGAGAAATTCCTTCCATAGCCCTTAAATCATTTTCGATATCTCTACCAACACTCTTTAAGGTCGCTAACGGAATGTTTTCTCCACTAATAGCAAACGATATAGTTTGACGAACGGTCTCTAAAATCGAAACTATTAAAGGCTCCATACCCGTTGGAAAAGTAGGTACTCTATCTACCGCATTCTTCACCTCTAAAAGCATGAAATCGATATTCTCTCCTTTTTCGATTTCTACATTTATAGTACCACTATTTTCTCTAGAAGTAGAGGTTACACGGTCAACACCTTCAAGACCTTTTAAGTTATCTTCAATCTTTAGTACAATACCTTCTTCAACCTCTTGTGGCGAAGCACCAGGGTAAGTAATGGTGATTGCGATATTCTTAGAATCCGTTAACGGAAAATAAGATGATTTTAATGCCTTTGCACCAACGATACCGAAAAGTGCAAAAGAGATTACTACAACATTAACGGCAACATGATACCGAATAAAATATTCTATCAGTTTACGCATTATTCTTTTGTGTTTTCTGGTTGTTCAGAGTATATTTTTACTGCCATACCCGTAAATGCACCACTTATTGGCTTAGATACTATTGTAACGCCATCAGGCACATCTTTTAATACCACACGCTTATCAGAAAAATAAACAGGTACTACATCTATCATATCCAAAACAGAATCTCTAACAACAAATATTTTATTGCCTTCCAATAATAACCCTCTATCTACTTCAATGGCATCTTCTTCTTTTTTAGCATCTAAATCTGCCTCTAGATACATACCTTCTCTCAAATTTTCTCCGTCTACTTCTATATACGCATTTACCGTTTGCGTTAACTGATCAATACTACCACTGATTCTAGTCACCTTACCTTTATAAGTAGTGTTATCATCTAAATTGGTAAGTTCAACAGACTCGCCTACTTTTAATAAATCGGTATATCGCTTGCTAATAGCAACTTCAAGTTCATATACTTCGGTGTTAATGAATTCTCCTAATTTCTGACCTGACCTCACTAAAGTACCTTCGGTTACCAAGGTCTCGGTTAGAACCCCTGAAAATGGAGCCACAATACGATATTTAGATAAACGTTGCTCTAAATTCTTAACATTATAAAAGCTGGTCAATATACCTCTACCTGATATGAAAAACTTTTCTTTCTCCGTTGCCAATTCTGGAAGCGGCGGAGTAGTTTTCGACATATCGAAGTTTGAAAGGTAATCTTGCCACTTAGAATAGATATCTGGATAGTCTAATCGTAAATCAGGCATTACTGCTGTTAACTGGTTAAAAAGATTACTCTTTGCAGATTGTACGCTTGCCGCATATTCATTTGCATCGATGCTTATAATAGTCTCACCTTTACGAAAAGCTTGCCCTTCTTTAAATAGCTTACTTCCTTTTTTAAATACACCCTGTACCTCAGCATATAACTCTACACGTTGCTTTGCGGTTAGATTACCATTTGCAGATACTACAATTGGTACCGTGCCATTTTTTACTACCTCTGTAAAAACAGTTTTCACTACCTTTTCAGATTTCGGCTTGAAAGTTTTCTTACTATCAATAATAGCTCCAGCTAGAAAAAAAGATACTACTATTAGTAAAATACCTAGAACGGTAAAAATAATTTTTCGCATTTTATTATAATTTATAAGCTTATTTTAAAAAACACAGGGTCAAAAATACTTTTTAATATCGGTTAGAATTTTGCTAATGAAATGAAACGACCAAATTTCAAAGTGAAACGACTTTGACTCTATTTCAGCTCAATTCTCAATAACCCTTCCAGAACTTTATTTCCATAAAACATCAATACTAACGTCTTAAATTCAGCTCTTCATGTCTTTAAACAATCAAAGTATTGTTAAAATTGAACCTTAATTTTATATAGACTTTAACCAGAAACTTTTGGAAATCAATTAATCATCGGCGAAACTACGAAAAAACACTTCTGACAATGAAAGCCGTAATGGTTAAAGTAATCATAAAAAAAGTCGCAACCTCAGTATTTTAAAAACAAAAAAAGAGATGCTATTGCATCTCTTTTTATCAATTTTTCGGGTTTTTTTAATTTCGTTTCACATCTTCGTATTTAGTATCTACAATACGTGTTCTACTAGCTTCTGTTGTGCCAAATTTCATATTTAAAAATTCATCGTCACTATCAAAAACTGCGAGTTTCGAGCTTTGCATTCTTAACAGTGAATTTAAAGATCTAAAATCGTTACCCTGTAATTGTACAAACTCTAGATTACTTAATGTTGCCATTCCAGTTGGCAAATCACCTTCGAACTGGTTATATGAAAGAATCAATTCTTTTAAATTCACCAAACGTCCTAAATCTACTTCTATAGCACCTGCTAGCTTATTGCCAAATAGCTCTAACCTTTCTAACTTATCCAATTTTTCAATTGACCTAGGCAAGCTTCCTTCTAAATAATTGCTTGAAAGATTTAAAGATTTCAGGTTTGACAGCTCTCCGATATCATTAGGAATTGTGCCTTGTAATAAATTATTGAACATTGACAGCTCTTCTAATAACGTCATTTTTGAATAATCTTCAGGTAAATTACCTGTCAGTTTATTCATCTCTAATCTCATAGATGTCAATTTTTCTAATTGAAATATATCTTCTGGTAAATTACCTTCGATTACGTTAAATGCAAGATTTAAGGTTTGTAAATGTGATAGCGCTGAAATTCCTTCAGGAATAGCTCCTCTAAGATTATTACGATATAGCTTTAATGCTGTAACGTGACCATCATTGATTTCTACACCGTACCAGGTTGACGGGTCTGCTTTCACGTCCCATTTATTTTGCCATTGGTCACCAATGGTACTTTTATTAAAATCTAATAGGTATTCTTTTTCGCTTTTAGGTATTTGTGCATTGACCACAAAACTGCAGGTCAGTACAAAAATTAAGCAGGCATTGGTTAGAACATTTTTCATATTGAAAAAATTATTTTGTTTGGGGAAACTTTACGCATACCATTTACTGAGCAATACTATAACAATACAGCACTGGCGAAAAAAGTACTTTTATTATAACGTGCAAAAAATACATTTATGATACACCGTTGAAATTAATGTACTTAAAACAAAAAAGAGATGTTAAATAACATCTCTTTTTTCACCAAACTAACTAAAAGTGTAAACTACTCTTACTCTTCTATATCTTCAAACTTCGTATCTGCCATTCTGGTTTTACTGAAGTTGATATCTTTAAACTCTAATTTTCTGTCATCTTTATCATAATCAAAAACCAAATATTCTTTTGTTTCTAAAAACTCTAAAGCTTTGAAAGAACTGAAATTATTATTCTGAATTTGAAATACTTCTAAACTTGCCAAATCAGCAAACTCATTAGGTATATCACCTATAAATCTATTATTTGCTAAAACCAATTCTTTCAATTTGCTAAGCTTACCCATATCTCTTGGTATAGCACCTTCTAATCTATTTTCAAATAGACCTAAAGTTTCTAATTGAGATAACGCCCCTAACGAACTTGGTATGTCACCATAAAACTCATTACTTGAAAGGTTCAATACTTTTAAACCTGTAAGATTACCTACGGTAGCTGGAATTTTACCTGTGAAAAAATTATTGAAAGCTGAAAGCTCTTCTAATTGTATTAAACTACCTATACCTTCTGGCAATTCACCATTCAGCCTATTCATCTCTAATTTTAAAACTTTCAAATTAGATAGGTTTGCTATTTCTGCAGGCAAAGAACCCGTTAATGAATTGAATGCAAGATTCAATACCTTAAGGTTTTGTAAATTTCCTATTTGAGGAGAAATTGCGCCCATAAGGTTATTATGGAACAAATTAATTTCTACTACTTTATCATTTTCTACCGTAACACCGTGCCATTGAGAAACCGGAGTCTTTAAATCCCATTTTTTTACCCAATGAGTACCATTGGCGGTATCATAAATATCAATTAACGCTTTCTTCTCCTTTTTAGAGACTTCGGCAAAACAAATAGTTGTCAGAAATAATAGACTGAAACTTAAATAGTATAATTTTTTCATAAGATGGTGGTTTGATAAATTCTTCAACTAAGAATTCTCCTACAAATTTGAACTAATAACGTCGAAAACTGAAATTTTATCGTTGATTAACCCCACTTTGTTGTGAAAGCAAGGGAAAATGTTGTGAAACCTCCAAAAATGTATGTGAGATATTATCCTACAAATCTAGTTCGTCAATATCAATTGTAAGAGTTTCCCAGTCCTTCATTAGAGTTTCTAGCTTTTTCTTTTTCGCTTGGTACCCCTCAAAAAAATTGGATTTTGCTATGGTAGCATCATAATCTACCAAAAGGTTATGGTCTATATCTTTAATCTCTTTTTCAAGCGAACCAATTTTGCTCTCTACTGAGCTCAACTGATTTTTTAAACTCTTTAGCTTCTTCTGATCTTGAAATGAATTTGATGGTTTAGATTTTGTCTTTTCTACAACAACTGCCGACTTCTTCTCTATAGCTCTAAAGTTTTCTACTTTACGTTGCTCTAGATAGTAATCTACATCACCCAAATACTCTCTAATTTTTTGATCTTTGAACTCATATACCTTATTGGTTAGACCTTGTAAAAAATCTCTATCGTGAGAAACTAGTATTAACGTACCTTCAAAATTTAGACATGCCTGTTTAAGTACATTTTTCGATTTAATATCCAAGTGATTGGTAGGTTCATCCATCACCAATACATTAAAAGGTTGTAACAACATTTTTGCTAAAGCTAACCGGTTACGTTCACCACCTGATAGTACTTTTACATATTTATCTACTTCATCGCCTCTAAAAAGAAATGAACCTAAAATATCTCTTACCTTACTTCTATTCTTTTCGTTCGCGGCATCTATCATGGTATCTAAAATGGTCTTATTACCATCAAGATATTCTGCCTGATTTTGAGCAAAATATCCTATTTGGACATTATGCCCAAGTTTTAGGTGCCCGTCGTATTTAAGCTCGCCCACAATAATTTTTGCCAGCGTAGATTTCCCTTGCCCGTTCTGACCAACGAAGGCAGTTTTACTATCACGCTCAATAAGCAGATTGATATCGTTCAATACCAAATTATCACCATAAGCCTTTGAAAGGTTTTCTATCTCTACTACCACTTTACCAGGAGTAACAGAAATAGGAAAGCGAAGACTCATTACACTATTATCATCTTCATCGACCTCTATACGCTCTATTTTGTCTAATTTCTTAATTAAAGATTGCGCCATTGAAGCTTTGGTCGATTTTGCCCTAAACTTTTCAATTAGCCGCTCTGCTTGCTGAATTTCTTTTTCTTGATTCTTTTGAGCGTTTACCTGCTGCTGCTTTATCTCATTTCTCAACACCAGGTATTCGGTATACGGTTTATTATAATCGTAAATACGACCTAATGAGATTTCAATAGTTCTGTTAGTAACATTATCTAAAAACATTTTATCGTGAGATACAATAACAACCGCACCGGTATAATTGTTCAAAAATTGCTCGAACCATATAATAGATTCAATATCTAAGTGGTTGGTAGGCTCATCGAGTAACAACACATCGTTAGTTTGCAATAGTAATTTAGCAAGCTCTATACGCATACGCCACCCACCAGAGAAAGTTTCGGTCTTTTTATCAAAATCTTCTCTTCTAAAACCTAAACCTTGTAGTATTTTTTCTGTCTCGCCCTGATAATTATATCCTCCTAAAATTTCATAGTGGTGGGTAATATCACTTAGATCTACAATTAACTGACTGTAAATATCAGATTCATAGTCGGTTCGTTCTGCTAATTGATGATTAATCTCATCTAATTTCAGCTCTAAAGCTTTTATCTCTTCAAAAGCCTGATATGCCTCTTCTAAAACTGATCGACCTACTACAAAATCTATATCTTGTCTAAGAAAACCAATTTTAATATCTTTTTCTATTGCAATAACACCGGTATCTAAAGCCATATCCTTGTTAAGCAATTTTAACAAGGTTGATTTACCTGCGCCGTTTTTACCTACTAGCCCTGCTCTATTTCCTCCATTTAAGCGAAATGATATTTCTTCAAATAAATATTCTCCTCCAAAAGAGACCGATAGGTTGTGAACGTTTAACATAAATTCTAATTATTCTGGTTTTTCTCAAAAGCAAGATTGATTTTACCTTGGTTACTTTTAAGTTGAATTTTTCTTTTCAATGATACATATCAGGCATAAAAAACGCCTCAAAATCGTACCTTAGTGTAAAGTTTTGCAAATGTTAAAAAAAGGAAACAAACTCTACAGTATTTTAACAGGAAGTTGCCCTAGATGTCATGAAGAAAGTATGTATTTGGACAAAAATCCATACCATATGATTAAAATATTTAAAATGCATGAAAAATGTAGCCATTGTGACTTAAAATATAAAATAGAACCTTCGTTCTTTTATGGGGCTATGTATGTGAGTTATGGAGTAGGTATTGCCTTTGCCGTAGCAGCGTTTGTTATCGCAAATCTTTTTCTTGGCGCTAGCTTAATAGAAGCCTTTATTGCTATAATTATTACCCTTATTGTATTTATGCCAGTAATAATGAGAGTATCTCGTAACATATGGATTAATATATTCATCAAGTACGATGCTAAGGCTACCCTTAAAAAATCTTAATTCGGAGCGAAACGCGCTATATTCATTTCTTCCAATAAAGGAATTTCATGCTCTATATACTCATAAAGAGATTTAGCCGCCCAAGGTGCAATAGTTATACCATGAGACCCAAAACCATTCAATAGCCATAGGTTGTTATACTTTGGATGCCTACCCACCAATGGCCTTCTATCTTTTACCGTAGGGCGCATACCTGCCTCATGGTTAACTATCTCATAAGAGCAGTCTAAAAGGGTATCGAGCTTAATTACTAGCTCATTTTTAGCTTCTAGAGTGGCTAAATTGTCTTTTTGACCTCTATTATATGTAGCTCCTACTTTATACAAATCATCTCCAAGGGGAATTAAAAATATAGATGATTTAATTATTTGAGTTTCCTTTAACTCTTTAGCCTTTATAACAATATACTCCCCTTTTGATCCTTGCATTGGCAAATGGTTGAAATACGGATTCTGGATCATACCATAACCTTCGGTGAAGACTATATTTTTGGCTTTTATATCTTGATAACTTACAACCTCATGTTCTATTTGAAGCTGACCATAATCAAACGTTTCTTTATACAATTTGTTCTCTTGCTCTAACCAGTTTGCATAGCTATTGAAAATTAACTTAGTATCTAACTTACCAGTTTCTAAAACTTTTCCAAATTGATGCAGTGCTTTGAGCGATGTATTCTCATTATTTATCAATTTAGAATCTAAGTACGGCTTCAGTTTTTCTTTATCAGCAGCTTCAAACCAAAGATTTTGCTCTTCTATAGACGCGAATTTTCGTAGTACATTGAGCTTTTTATCAAACTTAACATTTAAAAATTGCTCTAGGTGGGTATAAAATTCAGTTGCTATAGGCAGTTGCTCATCTGCTCGCCAAGAAAGGGTAAATCGCTTTAAAATAACAGGATTGTACAAACCACCCGCCACACGTGAAGATGTTTGTGATTGGTCATTAAAAACAACAAATGTCTTGTTATTTTTACGCAAGGTTTCGCAAAATGCGGTACCCGCCAACCCTAGTCCTACTACCATATAATCTACCATGGCGCAAAGGTAATGACAATTGTAGAAAACATGATATAAAAACAAAAGACCCGATCTTTCGAACGGGTCTTTATTATGTGAATTGGATTTTCAGTAAGCTTAGTAAGCCCACATGTCTTGTTCCTTATCTCTAATTGTTTCTTTAATTCGTTTTGCTTCCAATAATTGGAACAAAGCATTATCAGAAATGTAATCATCTACTTTTCTATCGCCTTGTACGTTATCTTCTTTGTAAATAACGGCATCGAATCTTCTTGCATTTAACAACATATCAAATGAGATAGGCTGAGCTGAATTCTGTGAGTTGAAAACTTTAGCTTCGTGCAACATTTCACGAGCATCTGGATACCATACCCAAAAAAGCTCTACCATATCTGGATTGTCATCATCCATAAAGTTTACATCTGGCGCTACTGGAGCAATACCTAAAAGACGGTATTTTAATTCTCCCTGTCTCTTATCAAAATACCATATTCCTTTAATGTGGTATTCTTCAATATCAGCTGCAGAAATAGTTCTACGAGTAATATATTCTTCAGAAACAGCTTCCCCTGCATTCATTTGCTCATACCCATAATCTAGAGTATCAACCATTTGCAAGGCATCTTTTAAATCGCCAAAAGTTCTTTTTTGTGTAAAATAAGAATCTGTATAAGTTTCTAATTTTCCACTTTTTAAATTTTTAACTAGAACGTGGTATAAAGACCTTCTATCTGGACCAATATCCATAGTATCTGTTGGATAATATAATGGGAAATTAACTCTCTCATCTAAATCCACGGATTCCCATAAAGTTTTAGACCAAAGGATATCCCTATCATCTACATAACCATATTCTAATGGAGCATCGTTATCGACAGCTTTCTGTGCTTCTGTACGCATACCAACCTCATCTGGTTTCTTTGCATTCAATACATTTGCTTGGGCCATCATTGATAAAGGTAACATTGTTACCGCTCCCATTACTAAAACATTTTTCCAATTCATGTTTGCTTCACTTTAAAATTAACCGGGCAAGACCAATGGGCTTACCCGGTATCATTCTATTTATTTAGTTTGTAATCTCCACAACTACTGGAGATACTTTCTTCAACTTGTAACTCTTATTGTTTGTGATATAAGCTTCAATATCAAATATTTGAACGATATCTCCTCTTTTAGCACGTGATAAAGCTTGTTTAGCCTTAGCATTCATTTTGTTTCCTCTTACTGAAACAGTTGGTTGACCTGGTACTTTGAATTTAAATCCGCTTACTGCAAGATTCAAATCAAAATCGAAATCTTCTAAGCCAGCACCTACAGTAGCGATCTCAACATTCCTTTTTGGAAGTTTAATACTACCTGTTTGCTTACTTACAGAACCTTCTGGTCTTGGAATATCTTTAATTCTGAATTCAGATTTAGAAGATACAGACTGACCATCTGGTAAAGTACCTGAAGCTGTAATAGTAACGTTTCTTCCAGTACCTGGAGTCATTACATACTTACTACCACTTACAGATTTAAGACCTGGAGCTGAAGCTCTAACCTTATTATTTGGTATACCTGGTATAGAGATAGACATTGGGTTAGCAACACCTCTATATACAACATTCATTTTATCAGCAGCAATTAAAGCAGCATTAGGCTTAGATATTGTTGCGAAAGAATTTTTAACCTCAACAGGAATTTCTTCACCGTCTTGCTTAAAGTAGATAGTACCTTTTACTTCATGATCACCAGCAGAACCAGAACCAATCAGCATTTTAACACCACCAGCTTCTAATTTATAATCAGAACCTTCAGTTAATTTTCTACCATCTAAAGTTAACTCAGCTTTTATCGGTGTAGAAGAGTTATCAGTTTTGCTGATAATGATCTTACCATCATACTTCTCACCTGCATAGTATGCAGATTTAGTAGAAGAAAGCGATGTTGCAAAGTTCTTTAAAGAAACTTGGTTAGACAACTCACCTGCTAACATAGATTTTAAAGCTGCTTCTTCAGTTATTTTAACGTCAGCTTGTAACTGAGTTAATTTTGCTAAAGATGCTACCAAAGGATATCCTTCATAGTGATAGTTGATCCAATCTTGTTTAGTACCGTCTCTTTTTTCAACTTTGCCATTCTCATCTCCTGTTTGGAAACGATCAATAACAGATTGCTTTAAAGCAGCTGGTACTATTGCAGCAACTTGATCTCTATAACCAGTTAAGTTACTCATGAATTTTTTACCGTCTTCCGATAAAGTTTCACCTTGGAATAATTTCTGATCTAAGTAATCAGCCATATCCATACGAGCATAATCTTTAGGATCTTCGATCCCTTCCATCATACCTGTTTTAAGTCCTTCTAAGTAATCATAATACTCTTGAGACATAGATTTTATCTCTTGAGCATTCTTGTATAACTTATCGTACTTTGCAGCATCTTCAGATGCTTTAGTTCCAAGACTTTCCAAGAACGCATCGTTACTTGCGGTTGTCTTTTGATTTGAAGTCTCTAGCTTTTCATTCATTATACCGAATGCGGCTAATACTTCTTTACTCATGTTTAATGCCAGCATTGCGATGAAGATCAAATACATTAAGTTGACCATCTTCTGACGTGGTGAATTTTTTCCTCCTGCCATGGATTTTTAATTTAGATTTTTATTAATAATTGATTCGGGTTGGTAAAAATCCAAATTAGTTTTTGCTCATTGCAGATAACATACCACCATATACACCATTCAATGAAGAAAGGTTTGTAGACAAAGATGCCATTTGATCTTTAAGTGCACTTGCATTTTGTACAACTTCTTCATTAACTGAAGCTTGTTTGCTAGCACTTTCTAATTGTACTTTATAAAGACTGTTCAAAGACTCCATTTGAGAAGCAGCCTGAACCATTTCACTAGAATATTTTTTAGTAGATTCCATTGCATCAACTGTTGGAGCGATACCTTTAGCAGCACCTTCAAAGTTTTTAATGCTTGAACCTAAGCTTTCCATAAGACTTGCGTCTACACCAGCTTCTTTTAATAAATCATCTAATTTCTTAGATAAAGATGCTTCAGCTTCTTTTACTTCTGTTGCAGCTTGTGCTTTCTTAGGTGCTTTACCTTCACCACCTGCTAATTCTGGGTATACTAATGCCCAATCTAATTCGTCATCTACTGGTTCGAATGCACTGATCGCGAAAATTAATGCTTCTGTAATAAGACCTATCGCTAAAAGAATACCACCATTTAATGGTCCTAACTCCCAGTGAAGAATTTTGAATAATGCACCAATAATTACAACTGATGCTCCAAGCCCGTAGGCCATGTTAAATAATTTTTTTGTGGATTTTGACTGTGCCATGTTTAATTTAATTTAAGGTTTTAAAAAAAAAGATTTGGTTAAAAAATGAATTTGAATTTATACTAAAACTGTTAATATTATTATTTATTGTGTGGAATCTTCCTCACCCATATAATCTTGTACTGTTCTGAAACCGATGTAACTACGAGCCGAATCAGCGTATTCGTAATCTCTTGTACTCACTTGTAAGAAGTAAGCTACATCTTTCCAAGAACCACCTCTAATAACTTTTCTTGTATTAGATGAATCTCCTCCGTTAGGGTTCATTGTAGATACATAATCATATGCACTTGGATCATAACTTGAATTTGTCCACTCAGAAACGTTACCGGCCATGTTGTACATATTAAAGTCATTAGGCTCGTAAGATTTCGCTTCTACTGTATATAAAGCAGCATCTGCAGCATAATCTCCACGTTGTGGTTTAAAGTTTGCCATAAAACAACCAGTATCACTGATTACGTATGGTCCACCCCATGGGTACGTACCACCTTCGATACCACCTCTTGCAGCGTATTCCCATTCAGCTTCTGTTGGAAGTCTAAATTGATTAACGAATTGTCTATTACGACTCTTGTTATCATCATTTTTGAACTTCGTTCTCCAGTTACAGAATGCTTTAGCTTGTTGCCAGCTGATACCAACTACAGGGTATTCGCTATAGGCATCATGCCAGAAATAATCATTGTGCATTGGTTCGTTATAAGAATAAGAGAAATCTCTGATCCAAACTGTTGTATCTGGGTATATCTCTACTTCTTCTGTACGAATGAAGTCTTTACGACTCTTGTTTCCTTTTACAGAAGCACGTGCAGCTGCCTCGATATCCATCCAGCTATACTTATACTTAAGACTCTTAACATCTATAGTACGTTGACCGTTATAAGACTCTTCTTCAGAAAGATAGATAGAATCCATAATTTCGGTATAATACTCATCTGGATAGTCTGATGTGTTCCATACCAGGTCTTCATCTTTGCTCAACGCTCTACCTTCGTAGCCCGTTTCGCCCATACCTGAGTAATTGTCCAACATATACTTATCGTATACAGATGCTCTTGTAGTATCTGCATCTTTAAAAGCATAGTCACCAATACCGCCTTCTTCTGGACCGATACCTAACTCATCAGCTAAAATGGCTAACTTGGTTCTAACGATAGAATCCTTTACCCATTCTACAAACTGACGATACTCACTGTTCGTGATTTCGGTATCATCCATGTAAAAAGAACGTACCGTAACTGTCTTAGTCGGCGCATTCAATAACTTTCCTTGATCTTCTTCACTCTTACCCATTATGAAAGAACCCCTTGGGATAAGTTCCATTCCATATGGTTTTTCCGGGTACCATTTTTTTCCCTGGACTCCAGTTAGCTCACCTTTTTGCTTAGACCCACAACTTGTGAGTAAAAAAACAAACGCTATAGAGGATAACAATAGCTTCTTCATACTTTAGGTTAAATTTCGATTATGGTTAAACTCAGAATACAATAATTTATTCTAACAACTAAAACTAGGTTTTATATAAAATATTGTATTAAAGTCTTTTTATGCTTTAAAAAAAATAATGTTAATTAAAGCCTTTCTTGTAGGCCTTAAACCACCTTTCGGGAATTTGTTGATTACATGCATCTAAATAATCCTTCTCGGTGCAAGGTAATAACGCTGGTGTATGGCCTTTAGTATGTGAAGTAAAAATAGATGGAACTTCTGTCCACCATCTTTCTGTTAATAAACTTTTGTAGAATACCAATTCTTCGTCTTCGCTAGGTACATTATACTTAACAAAGTCGTCAGTTTTGGTATATGGAGATTCTTTAATTCTAAAATTGATACCTTCTATAAAGTACCATATTATCTGTGCTATCAGCTGTTGCGACTGTACGGTGTTCTCCATTTCGTACAACCCAAATACAGAAACTTTATCGCTAATACCGGCATATCTAGAAATGGCACAAATCTCTCTACCATTAAATCCGTTCGGAGAAAAATTTGCTGATGAAGAAATTTCACTTGCTTTAACAGATCGCAAGTCTAAACTTACCATATGCGCATTTCTAAGCACAGGTTCTGCTAAAGAAATATCGTTTGCAACTTCTCCAAGTCTATAGGCGTCAAAAAATAAACGCTCCATTAAATCTATTTCTTCTTGAGCATTAAAATAACTTTGATAGCCAATATTTGAGAAATTAAAAAGATTATTTGGCTTATCTGTTATGATCTTACTCATATAAGAATGTGATGAAATAAGCTCATCTTCTATTCCAAAATCGAACCTACTATCTATCGCCACCAGATTAATCATATCTCTGATACCATCAAAAGCTCTATAAGCAGGGTAGGTTATATCTTGCGTTGCTCCTAAAATAATAGGAATAACACGTTCTTCTAATAACTCTGCCACTACTTCTTTAACAACAAAATAAGTGTCATTTACGGTAGCGCCTTCTTCAATATCACCTAGATCTACAATGGTTGCGTTCCAGTTTCCTATTAGAAGTTTGTAAAATTGTAATCGTATAGCAGAGACATCTAACTTCTCATGCTTCTTTTCGTAGGCATTTCTAGATTCTCTAACCCCAATTATTGCTACCGTAGCATTTGCCAATACAGGTAAACCATCCTTTTCGGTGTGTATATGGGTGTTTTTACCAATGGCCTGACTAGGTAGTAACTCATTATGGGCTAAAACTTTATCCGATACCGGAACTAGAAAATCAAAGGCCATTTATTAAAGGTTTTTAGAAATCATAAAATACTATACTAATCTTCGACCTAAAATTAAATTACTTTTTTGACTTAGGTTTAGCTTTTGCCTTTTTCTTTGGAGTTTTTTTCTTCGGAGTCTTAGCCTCGATCAACTTCTGAGCTTCTTCTAAAGACATCTTAACCACATCGACAGTTTTAGCCAATTCCACCTTTATCTTACCTTTTATTACATTATGACGGCCCCATCTAGCTTTTTCTATACGAATGCCTTCTTCTTCCCAGTTATGAATAACCTTATCAATTTCTTTTTGCTTCTTGACTTCGATAAGCTCTATAATGTCGTCATTTGATAAATTATCAAAATCGTACTTTTTATTCACATTGATAAACATACCGTTCCACTTAATGAACGGTCCAAATCTACCGGTACCTTTAGTTACCTCAAGATCTTCGTACATGGCAATTGGCGCATCGGCTTTCTGCTTGGCAACAATAAGTTCTATTGCCCTGTCCATCTCTATTTCAAAAGCACTTTCGCCTTTATCCATAGAAATAAACTTTTCTCCGAATTTTACATACGGTCCAAACCTACCTACGTTAGCCAATACTTCTTCGCCTTCATAAACTCCTAATTTTCTAGGAAGTTTAAAAAGGTCCATTGCCTCTTCGTATGAAATGGTATTTAAAGATTGTTCCGGTAACAAACTTGCGAATGTTGGCTTCTCTTCATCATCAACAGTACCTATTTGTACCATTGGTCCGAATCTACCTAAACGTACAGAAACTTGTTTTCCGCTTTTAGGATCTTTACCTAATATTCTTTCACCGCTTGCACGATCTGCATTTTCCTCAACATCTACTACATTAGGATGAAAATCTTTGTAGAAGTTCTTCATCATTTTCTTCCAGTCTTCATCACCAGAAGCTATTTCATCAAAATCTTCCTCTACCTGTGCAGTAAAATTGTAATCTAATATATTGGCAAAGTTACTTACCAAGAAATCGGTAACAATCATACCGATATCTGTTGGTACCATTTTACCTTTATCTGAACCAACATTTTCAGTAAGGTTCTTTGTTTCTATTACATCTGACGCTAATATCAATTGTTGATATTTACGCTCTTTACCTTCAATAGTACCTTTCTCCACATAGCCTCTATTAAGAATTGTAGAAATTGTCGGCGCATATGTAGACGGTCTACCAATACCCAATTCTTCTAATTTCTTAACTAAAGATGCTTCTGTAAATCTATATGGTGCTCTTGTAAAACGCTCTGTTGCTGAAATAAAGTTATTCAACAAACGCTCGCCTTCTTTCATTGCCGGCAACATACCTTCTTGTTCTTCGGCTACATCTTCATCATCTACACCTTCCATGTAAACTTTTAAGAAACCATCAAACTTTATAACCTCACCGTTAGCAGTAAATTCTTCTGTATGCTTGCTTGCTTTGATCTTAACATTGGTACGTTCTAATTGTGCATCGCTCATTTGAGATGCAACTGTACGTTTCCATATTAAGTCGTATAATTTAGATTGATCACGCTCCAATGACGGAGATTGATTACCCATATCTGTAGGTCTAATTGCTTCGTGTGCTTCTTGAGCTCCTTTAGACTTACCTTTAAAATTTCTTGTTTCGCTATATTCTTTACCGTAATTCTTTTCAATAGCTTCTTTCGCAGATGTCAACGCTTCATTAGAAAGGTTAACACTATCTGTTCTCATGTAAGTAATTAAACCCGCTTCATATAAACGTTGGGCTACTTGCATGGTTCTACCCACAGAAAAATATAATTTTCTTGATGCCTCTTGTTGTAATGTAGATGTTGTAAACGGCGCAGACGGCGACTTCTTAGCCGGTTTCTTATCTAATTTATTTACCGAAAAATCAGCAGCTTTATTTTTCTCTAAAAATGCTTTTGCTTCTTTTTCTGATTTAAAGGTCTTGTTCAACTTAGCTGAAAAAGTATTTCCCGCTTCTGTTTGAAACTCCGCTGCAATCTTAAATGATGCCTGTGGCTCAAAGCCTTCAATATCTCTTTCTCGTTCAACTATTAACCTAACGGCAACAGATTGAACACGACCGGCAGAAAGACCCGGTTTAATTTTTTTCCAAAGTACTGGAGATAATTGATACCCAACCAAACGGTCTAATACTCGTCTCGCTTGTTGTGCATTTACAAGGTTGTAATTGATCTCTCTTGGATTCTCAATTGCTTTTTGAATAGCTGCTTTTGTAACCGAGTTAAAAACAATACGTTTTGTCTTTTTCTTGTCTAAACCTAGCTCTTCGGCCAAGTGCCAAGAAATAGCCTCTCCCTCTCGATCCTCATCACTCGCGAGCCATATAGTTTCTGCTTTATCAGCAAGACTCTTTAGCTTTTTTACTAAAGCTTGCTTGTCTTTATCGACTATATATTTCGGTGTAAAATCGCCTTCAACATCTACTCCCAGCTCCTTTGAAGGTAAATCGGCAATGTGACCAAAGCTCGATTCAACCTTAAAATCTTTTCCCAAAAACTTCTCTATAGTTTTGGCCTTTGCAGGAGACTCAACAATTACTAAATTTTTCGCCATCAACCTTGTTTATACTTACAAATGTATACTAAAAATTAAACTTTGGAATTTTAGGAATTTATTTTTTCCCATATTTCAATAGAGTTTAGCCAATAAATTCAAATAATTCATGATTATTACACAAGCTATATCACAAGCCACAAACTAATTAGGGTATCGAAATAAAAAAAAGGGAAGCTAAACTAGCTTCCCTTTTTTTAACCTTTTATTATTCTTACAATTGAAAGGCACTTAACAACCTAATGTCATTATCTACATATTCATATTGATACAATGTGCGATCACCTATCATTAATAATGATGATGCTAACGGTATAACATCATAGGCAATAATATTTTCGAATGTATTGACTAAGGTAACATTTGGTGCATCTGTTTTATCATATACTTTTAAGCCCGAATCTCCATCACAGATAAACAAGATATTGTTTTTAATCCCTAATCCGTTCGGTCCATCCATCGGATAAATTACTTTTAATTCAGGATTCTCAAGATTAGAGATATCGATCACATACAATCCGCTCTCTGTATTTCCACAGAAACCTCCTCCTTTTAAAGTTACATATGCATAATCGCCATCAACAACCACAGGATCACAAGCAGTACCATGCCTAAATTCTGAAATAAATTTCGGATTTTTCGGGTCTTCTATTCCATAAATATACATACCCTGAGCACCGCCTATAAATAAAATATTTCCCTGACTGTATATCGTTTCAATATCCCAAGCGACCTGCACATCATCTAATACTTTTACATCTTCGACATCTGCAATGTTAAAAATATTAATGTTGCTATAATCTACTACGTATAAATAGTCGTCTATAATTTTAAAACGCGCCAAAGAACCGCCTTGCCCTATACTAGACTGACCAGAATCATTACTTTCTGCCGTTTCAAGCGCTAAATCATCTGTATACCTATACCGCTCTTCATATTCTTCAACAGATCTTCTTTCTGTGCTTACCTCCCAGCCTATAACAATATCTCTACTATAATCGATATCGCCATACTCGTAAAAATCTGCCTGAGGAAATTCAATATTCGAAAGCCATACATCATTATTATATATGGCATTTACAATTCTACTTTGAATGGTAATATTTGTAATATCTGATATATCAAAAATTACCAAATCGCCATAACTATCTGCATACAACTTATCGTCTTTTATAGAAATATCGAAGTTGCCCTCTAACTTTATAAATGCAATACTTTCTGGCGCTGACGGATCTTTGTTATCTATTACGTGAAAACCTAGGTTTACATCGTTTACAAAAATATAGTCTTGGTAAGCGTATATTTTACCTGATGAAACAATTGGTATAGGATCAACTACATCAACCGCTTCTGCTTTAAACGATATTGCATCTTGCACAATTGGTCTAGCCACCAAGTAATCTTCATACGGGCCATCATCATTACACGAAACAAATACAGATAATGCGATGGCACAAAAAAGAAAAACAAAATTCTTCATGGTCTATAATTTAATTGGTTGTAATCATAAGATGAAGAAACACATAATAGTTGCGTTATCAATAGTTTGAAATTTCTTCTATATCGTTAAAACCAACTCCGTCTTTATAAATGTAGTACGTAGGTACTTTACCAAGCATTGCTGTAAACAATACTCCTACACAACATAAAACAAAGCCTAGTTGCGCCACAAATGCCGAAACGATTACCAGACCAAATATGACCAACCAGTTTTTATTACCTAAGGTAAAACTAGCCTTTACCATTTCTAATGGAGAAAGTTCATTCGAAAATGCCAAAAAAGCCGGAATCAATGAAACTGGGACAATTACATAAAACATACCAACACCACAGGCCATCGCCCCTAGAATTGAGAGTCCGAATGTATACAAAGCAAGAATAAATACTTTACCTAAACGTCCTTCTTTAAAGAAATAGAAGTAATCATCACTAGATTCTTTTCCTAAATCTTTTTCTCTACACATCTTTAAAAATGCTGCATTTAATGCCAAAGCAAAAGTAGTTATCCCTATTGCAAAAACAGGAAAAAGAATAGCCATTGCAATAGCTGCCATTGGTGGTAATTCATTATGCTGAAGCGCCTCTGGATCAGTTATGCCCAATGCAATCATAGGTATATATAAAACAATATAAAATGGTAGTATTACAACGAATGTTAAGAGCAAAATAATAAAGCCCTGCAACCATACCTTCTTAAAAAGGTCTATAGACCTACTGAATATGGTACCAAATTCTAAATCTGGCTTCATTTTAATTTGTTGTGTCAAGTTTTCTAAGTTCATAAGTACAGGTACAGGTGGTTATATTAAAAGTTAAAACTAAATAATTTTCATGTAGAAAGCCTAAACTATCCCTAAATAATCATGTCATATTGTCATATTTTTGATTATAATAGTATCTTTGCCTTCCAAAATATTTTATTGCAACGTATTACAAAAATGGAGAAAACCATAGACGAAAATGTGCAGGGCACAACTTTGGTAGTTGACGGAAAAGAGGCTAACAAACGAAATCTCTACATTGAGAGTTACGGTTGCGCCATGAACTTTGCAGACAGTGAAATTGTAGCATCTATACTTGCGACCGAAGGTTTTAACACCACCCAAACGTTAGAAGATGCCGATTTAGTACTTGTAAACACATGTTCTATCAGAGATAAAGCTGAACAGACCATACGTAAAAGATTAACCGAATACAATAAGGTAAAAAAAACTCGACCACATTTAAAAGTTGGAGTTCTTGGCTGTATGGCGGAACGCCTAAAAGACAAACTTTTAGATGAAGAAAGAATAGTAGATATGGTCGTTGGACCAGATGCCTATAAAGATTTACCCAACTTAATAAAAGAAGTAGATTCAGGTAGAGATGCGGTTAATGTTATTCTTTCTAAGGATGAAACTTACGGCGATATTGCACCTGTTAGACTAAACACAAACGGAGTTACCGCTTTTGTCTCTATTACCAGAGGATGTGATAACATGTGTACATTTTGTGTTGTACCATTTACTAGAGGTCGTGAACGTAGTAGAGACCCACAATCTATTTTAACTGAAGTAAAAGAGCTTTCTGAAAACGGATTCAAAGAAATTACATTACTTGGACAGAATGTAGATAGTTATTTATGGTATGGCGGCGGACTCAAAAAGAATTTTGTGAATGCTTCTGATATGCAAAAAGCGACAGCTACCAACTTTTCTAAACTGTTAGAAATGGTCGCATTGGCAAACCCAAAAATGCGTATTCGCTTTTCAACCTCAAACCCGCAAGACATGACTTTGGATGTGATTAGAACCATGGCCAAACATAAAAATATTTGTAATCACGTTCATTTACCTGTACAAAGCGGTAGCAATCGCATTTTAAAGGAAATGAATCGTTTACACACTATCGAAGAGTATTTTGAACTGACAGATGAAATTAGAAAAATTCTACCTGGCTGCTCTATATCTCAAGATATCATTACTGGTTTCCCTACAGAAACGGAAGAGGATCATGCAGCTACTTTAAAAGCCCTAGAGCACGTAAAGTATGATTTCGGTTTTATGTATTCATATTCTGAAAGACCTGGCACCATGGCCGGCAGAAAAATGGAAGATGATGTACCAGAAGCTACAAAGAAGAGACGTCTTTCTGAAATTATAGCTTTACAGAGAAGTCACTGTCAGTTTAGAACAGAAAAACATGTAGGTCAGATCCAAGAGGTATTAATAGAAGGGACTTCTAAAAAATCTGAACTCGAATGGAAGGGAAGAAATACTCAAAGTACTGTAGTGGTTTTTCCGAAAGAAAATTACAAGGTAGGCGACTTTGTAAACGTACAAATTAACGACTGCACTTCTGCAACCTTAAAAGGTGTTGCTGTTGGGTATTCTGACAATAACTAACTTTATAGTACCCATTTTATATGGAAAGCATACAAAGTATAAAACAACGTTTTGAAATTATTGGGCAAGACCCAAAATTGAACCGTGCCATTCAAAAAGCAATGCAAGTTGCCGCAACAGATATTTCAGTTTTGGTTACTGGTGAAAGTGGTGTTGGTAAAGAATCTATTCCGAAAATCATTCATTCGCTTTCTCATAGAAAACATGCAAAATATATCGCCGTTAACTGCGGTGCAATACCCGAAGGAACTATTGACAGTGAGCTTTTCGGACACGAAAAAGGCGCTTTTACTGGCGCTACACAAACTAGAAGCGGTTATTTCGAAGTCGCCGATGGTGGTACCATATTTTTAGATGAAGTTGGAGAATTACCATTAACTACGCAAGTGCGGCTTTTACGTGTGCTAGAAAATGGTGAATTTCTAAAAGTAGGATCATCTCAAGTTCAAAAAACAGATGTCCGTATTGTAGCTGCCACAAATGTAAATATGTTCGAAGCGATTAAAAAAGAGCGTTTTCGAGAAGACCTTTATTACCGTTTAAGCACCGTAGAAATTAACATACCGCCATTGCGTGAACGTCAAGATGATATTCACTTGTTGTTTAGAAAATTCGCATCTGATTTCAGTCAGAAATATAAAATGCCTACCATTAGGTTAGACGACCATGCAGTATCTTTATTAATAAAATATAGATGGCCAGGTAACATACGTCAGTTAAGAAATATTGCAGAACAAATCTCGGTTTTAGAGGAGAATAGAGCCATCACTGCTGCGACCTTAAATGGCTACCTACCCAACAACACGACAAGTAACTTACCTGCAGTTGTCTCAAATTCTAAATCTGAAAGTGATTTCAGTAACGAAAGAGAGATTCTATACAAGGTATTGTTCGATATGAAGGGTGACCTTAACGACCTTAAAAAGTTAACGATGGAGTTGTTAAAGAACAACGATTCGGAAAAGGTTCAAAAGGACAATGAAAACTTGATACGCAAAATCTACGGTAACGACGATGAAGATGATGCAGATATCGAACATGATACTCAAGAAGAAGCGCCTAGAAATCTTCTGCATTTACCCGAGCCTAAAAAAGAAGAACCTTCTTTAATTCAAGAATCATACGAAGACAAATATCATTTTGCCGAAGAAATTCAAGAAGAAGAAACCCTATCTTTACAAGAGAAGGAAGTAGAATTAATCAAAAAATCTTTGGAACGTAATCGCGGAAAAAGAAAGGCTGCAGCAACAGAGTTAGGTATTTCTGAACGAACGCTTTACCGTAAAATAAAACAGTACGACCTTTAATTTAAAATGAATCCCATTTCAATGAGATACCTTAAAAAATCTATAATCTATATACTACCCGTTATCTTAATTTTAAGCTGCGGCGTATACAATTTTACCGGCGGTAATGTTGGTGAAGCCAAAACATTCAAAGTAAGCTATTTTCAAAACTATGCAACCCAGAGTCCGGGTTCTACTTTTGAACCAGGGGTAGATAGAGATTTCACCTTAGCACTACAGGACAGAATTCAAAATCAGACCAGTTTAGATCTTATTTCTTCTGGCAATCCAGATTTATTATACGAAGGCGAAATAACCGAATATAAAATTTCACCTATGTCTGCAACCGCTGCACAAACAGCCGCACAAAATAGACTTTCTATTAGAGTAAAAGTGCGTTTTTACAATCAACTAAAAGAAGATGCTGCTTTTGACCAAAGTTTTTCTTTTTTCTTTGATTATGATGCAGACACTCAATTAGCAACCGTAAAAAGCGAAGCACACGAAATAATTTTCGAAAGGTTAACACAAGATATTTTTAACGCCTCATTGGCAGATTGGTAGATCACATGAATGTTAAGGACTTTACATATTTTCTAGAACATCCTACCAAAGTGGTAGAACCCATACATACAAAACACCTAGAAGATATTATAGCTGAATATCCTTACTTTCAAGCTGCTCGCGCATTACATCTAAAGGGATTAAAAAATTTAAACAGCTACAAGTACAATAAAGCATTGAAAGTAACTGCTGCCTACACTACGGACAGAGATGTACTTTTTGAGTTTATTACTTCTAAAGATTTTTTACAATATGATGGAGATATCCCAGAAGAGAATATTGTAGCATCCGAAAGTAAAGAAGAAGAAATAGTCCACATTGAAGAAACGGAGAAAATCTCAGAAAACGAACATATTGAGATTGTTAAAGAGATAGAAGAAGTAACTGAAATTGAAGCCGAAATTGAAACTGAAGATTCGATTACAGAAGATGAAATTGTAGAAATAGAAAAAAATGATTTTTCTACAAAAGAAACTGCTATAGCATCTTTAATTACGCCATCTGAAGATAAGCCCTTACCGCAAGATGAACATGATGCTGACCAAATACTAGATCCTGAGTTATTTCAAACTAAAAATCCTGCAAATACCGAAGAAGAAAATGCTCTTGATATAGGTAAGCCCCTAACTTTCGATGCCAAAGAGAAATATTCCTTTTCTGAATGGCTAAGTCTCGCATCTAAAAAACCATTAGAAGAGTCTAAAGAAGATATTGCTGAGACTCAAGAAGAAATTATTGAGCAACAGCCAGTGGCAAGAGAAAGCAACATTAAAAAAACCGTACAAAAGGTAAAAGAGATCAAAATTACTCCAAAACCTATTAGAAAACCTAGGGCAAATAGTGAAGCAATTAAAAAGAAATACGACCGTATAGATAAGTTTATAGCCTCTAACCCTAAAATAGTTCCAACAGAGCAGAGTACCGTTATAGATATTTCAAAATCCTCTAAAATTGACCATAATGAATTGATGACAGAGACTTTAGCGAGGGTTTATCTAGAACAAAAAAAGTACAAAAATGCAATTCAGGCTTACAAAATTTTAATTTTGAAATATCCAGAAAAAAGTAGTTTCTTTGCAGACCGAATAAAAGCGGTAGAAAAATTACGAAAAGATAATAAATAATTTAGAATGAGTACATTTTCAATTTTCCTAATACTTATCATTGTCGTTTGCTTATTGTTAGTATTAGTGATCATGGTACAGAACCCAAAAGGTGGCGGACTTTCTTCTTCTTTTGGTGGAAGTGGTAACCAAGTTGTTGGCGGAGTTAAAAAAACAGGTGACTTTTTAGATAAAAGTACGTGGACTCTAGCAGGTTTATTAATAGTTTTAATCTTAGCATCTAATGTTGCCCTTAAAGGTAACTATGGTGATGCCGATTCAAAATTATTACAAGGTGATGATATCGAAACTGTAGTACCAGAAACGCTACCAGAAACAGTAACACCACCTGTAACTAATGATGAAACACCTTCAGAATAGTTTATAAAATTATTTCTACATAATATTTAAATGCCAGCTTGTCATAAGCTGGCATTTTTCGTTTACAATTTGTCAGGAAACAGGCAATGGCATAATTTCTGCCTTTATGTTATCACGAAACTAAAAATCAATTTAAAAATTAATAATTATGGCTAAAGTTAATATCAAACCATTGGCAGACAGAGTTCTTATCGAGCCAATGGCAGCTGAAACTAAGACTGCGTCTGGACTTTATATTCCTGATACTGCAAAAGAGAAACCACAGAAAGGTAAAGTTGTAGCCGTGGGTCCTGGAACAAAAGATGACAGTGTTACCGTTAAAGTTGGTGATACCGTTCTTTACGGAAAATACGCCGGAACTGAATTGAAGTTAGAAGGTACAGATTACTTGATGATGAGAGAAAGTGATATTCTTGCTATTATCTAAAAATAGCAATTGGTCATTGGCTCTTAGCCAATAGCCTTTAAATTTTCATTTAAAAAATTAATAATTTTCTTGACTTTATGCCTAGTGCAAAAAGTCATAAATCAAAATAAAATTAAAAATGGCAAAAGATATTAAGTTTGATATAGATGCAAGAGACGGCCTTAAAAGAGGTGTTGATGCATTGGCAAATGCTGTAAAAGTAACATTAGGCCCAAAGGGTAGAAACGTTATTATCAGCAAATCATTTGGTGCTCCACAAGTAACTAAAGATGGTGTTACCGTAGCAAAAGAAATTGAATTGGCTGACCCATTAGAAAACATGGGTGCGCAAATGGTTAAAGAAGTTGCTTCTAAAACCAATGACCTAGCAGGTGACGGTACAACTACCGCTACAGTTTTAGCTCAAGCTATCGTAAAAGAAGGTTTGAAAAATGTTGCTGCAGGTGCAAACCCAATGGATTTAAAAAGAGGTATCGACAAAGCTGTTGAAGCAATCGTTGCCGATTTAGCTAAACAAGCTAAAAAAGTTGGTGATTCTTCTGAAAAAATTAAGCAAGTTGCTTCAATTTCTGCTAACAACGACGAAACTATTGGCGACTTAATCGCAAAAGCTTTCGGTAAAGTTGGTAAAGAAGGTGTTATTACTGTTGAAGAGGCTAAAGGTACAGATACATATGTTGATGTTGTTGAAGGTATGCAGTTCGATAGAGGTTACCTTTCTCCATATTTCGTAACCGATTCTGAAAAGATGGTTTCTGAATTAGAAAGTCCTTACATTTTATTGTTCGACAAGAAAATTTCTTCAATGAAAGATTTACTTCCTGTATTAGAGCCAGTTGCTCAATCAGGTAAGCCTTTATTGATTATCGCTGAAGATGTTGATGGTGAAGCATTAGCTACATTGGTTGTAAACAAATTAAGAGGTTCTTTAAAAATAGCTGCTGTCAAGGCTCCAGGTTTTGGTGACCGTAGAAAAGCAATGTTAGAAGATATCGCAATCTTAACTGGTGGTACTGTTATTTCTGAAGAAAGAGGTTTCTCTTTAGACAACACTACTCTTGACATGTTAGGTACTTGTGAAAAAGTACAGATTGACAAAGACAATACAACTATCGTTAACGGTGGTGGTGTTGCAAAAGATATCAAAACTAGAGTTAACCAGATTAAATCTCAAATCGAGACAACTACATCTGACTACGATAAAGAAAAACTTCAAGAGCGTTTAGCTAAATTGGCTGGTGGTGTTGCAGTACTTTACGTAGGTGCAGCTTCTGAAGTTGAAATGAAAGAGAAAAAAGACCGTGTTGATGATGCATTACACGCTACAAGAGCTGCCGTTGAAGAAGGTATTGTTGCTGGTGGTGGTGTTGCATTGGTAAGAGCTAAATCTGTTCTTAGCAAGGTTTCTACTGAAAATGAAGATGAGGCTACAGGTTTACAAATCGTTGCCCGTGCTATTGAAGCTCCTTTAAGAACTATCGTTTCTAACGCTGGTGGTGAAGGTTCTGTAGTTATCGCTAAAATACTTGAAGGTAAAGGTGATTTTGGATACGATGCTAAAACTGAGCAGTATGTTGAAATGATGAAAGCAGGTATTATTGATCCGAAGAAAGTAACTAGAGTAGCATTAGAGAACGCTGCTTCTGTTGCCGGTATGATCTTAACTACTGAATGTGCTTTAACTGACATTAAAGAAGATACTCCTGCTATGCCTCCTATGGGTGGTGGCGGAATGCCAGGCATGATGTAGTGTCGTGAGTCGACAGGCAATTACTAGCTTGTTCTTACAGTTTATATTATTTAAAACCGTTCTTGAAATTTCAAGAACGGTTTTTTTATACCTATACCAACAAAAAAACCACCTTCTTTATTTACAGAAGGTGGTTTTATCGTCCAAACGGTATCGCCTTCTAAAGGCAATAACTTAAATACTTCTTTTTAGGAGCAGCTTTTGGAGCAACCTTTTTTCCAGCTTTTGCTGGAGAAGGTTTTGCAGCTGGTTTGCCTGCTGATTTTGCTTGTGCCATTGTTATAGAATTAAAGATAAATCTATAGCTAATGTATTTCAGATTTTGATTCGTGATAATTGCGTTGGCAAAAAATTAACTAAAACTTTTTAACCAATTTTCAACTCCAAATCAAACCCAAATAAAAGCAGTATTTACTACTTATTTTCATGGTGTTTTCCATCATCAGAATTGTCTTCTCTATACAAACAACAAGGGTGTACACTGTTGTACGCTTCATCTGTTGCTTTTAATTCTTTGGTATCGTGACCCACAGCAACTATTGCTGTTTTAACCTTCATGGCATCGGTCTTACGCTCATCCATTATTATATTTAGCTGATGTGTTGGTATACTCCAATTTGCATATTTTACACCTTTCACATTTAAGGCTGCTTCTTCTATACGCTCTTTACACATAACACATCTACCATTGACATCAAAAGTTACTTTCTTGTTCTTGTCTTGCGCATAGGTTACTACTGCAATAAGCATCATTGCTATTGATAAAATCGTTGCTTTCATTGTTTTTATATTAATCGTTAGTTACTGAATTTTAAATCTGAATCCGCCATAGAACATTCTTCCCATAATTGGCGCATATACTATTGTTGTATCAAAATTGGGACCAAAAGGTTCATTCGCTCCTAAAACTGGATTATTTTGTTGTTCTCCTGTTAAATTCTCGCCACCTATATATAACTCTATCCTATTAGAAAACACCTTGGTTATTTGGGCATTCATTAAATTATAGGGTGATGAATACTCGTCTAATTGATACGCCGGCTCATTAACACTGGTATCAGGTAATCTCATTTTACCTAAAGCATGCAAGGTATAATCGAACTTCCATTGTGCACCGTTTTCTTTTGCTTCGGTCTCATAACCTAAATTAGCAAAAAATCGGTTTTGAGCCAATAACGGTTTTTGTAGATTGCCGCTATTATAATCGGTCGATACATCATAAAACTTATATGACGTTCTAAAATTTAAACGGGTTAATAGCTCGTAATTAACCTCAACTTGAAAACTCTTAGCACTACTATCTCCATCTAAATTATAAAAAGAAACCTCTTGCGGATTTTCCCAATCTACCACTACCTGATTTTCAAAATCGGCGATGTAATAATCCAACGAAATATCTCCTTTTCTATTTAAAAAATTGAATCCCTGCAAAAAGCTTACTCCGTAATTCCATGCATCTTCCGGATCCAAACCATACACTTTACCACCTGTATCGTCTATATTAATTTGCCTTGCGGATGCAAATAACTGCTGATTCTCTGCAAAAATATTTGCTGCTCGTTTACCTCTACCAAATGAACCTCTTAGACTCCCTTTTTCCCATGGTGTATATCTAATATGAAATCTAGGCGTTACAAAAGTACCTAACCTATTATGGTTATCTACTCGTAAACCAGCAGTAAGACTTACTTTTTCTAGATTCTCATAGCTATATTCAAAAAATGCCCCTACAGACGTGTCGTCTCTAGAATAATCTGTTGCAGCAACCATTTCATCATAACCATCATAAGCAAATGTAATTCCAGTTTTAAACTTATTTCTAGTATCACCAATTATAGAATTGAAAAGCAAATTACTATACAAACTTTCATGATTGATATCATAGGTTCTAAATCCGAAATAGGAATCTTGTTTATGTAAGCTGTATGATGTTTGAAAACCTAAACTTTGAAAGGGCAATTCAGGAAAAACATAACCAAGTTTTAATGAAGTATCGAACCTACGTGTATTAATCTCACTACCCCATGAGTTCGTTGTGAATTTATCTACATCAGGATTAAAATCTACTTGTCCAACCTGTTTTTCATCATTTAAAAAACGAACATTAAAAAAACTAACCCACCCCTTTTCTGCATCTTGATACTGCCAACGGTTCATTACATTTATTTGATCAGCCAAAGGAGCATCTAAAAATCCATCTTCATTATTATCTTCTTTTTGCGTCCGCTTGTTTCCATGAATATATAACCCTGTACTCCACTTGTCGGTCAACTTTCTATTAAAATGCGTATTAAGTTCATAACGTCCATTTTGATTGGCATATCCGTTTACAAAAACAGCATTATCAGTTAATGGTTTTACCAACTCTGTATTTATTTGTCCGGATATACTTTCATACCCATTTACAACACTACCTGCACCTTTGGTAATTTGAATACTCTCTATCCAAGTACCAGGTGTAAATGTTAATCCGTATGCCTGTGATGCTCCACGAACCATAGGAATATTCTCTTGGGTGATTAATAAATATGGACTCGTCAATCCCAACATTTGTATTTGTTTGGTACCCGTTAATCCGTCAGAAAGATTTACATCTATAGATGGATTGGTTTCAAAACTCTCCGCCAAATTACAGCAAGCTGCTTTCAATAACTCAGCACTATTAACGGTAATGACGTTCTGCGGACTGAAATACGTCTTCTGTATTGCATCTCGCTCTTGTTGAACCACAACCTCATCTAATTCATTAGATGGTTTTAAACTTACGCGAATTGTCTTTGGTTCATTTATTGTTAATGTATCAGTTTCAAAACCGACATAACTAATTATTAATTTATTAAATTCATTTTTATACCGAATTGAAAATTTACCGTCAAAATCTGTCACCACTCCCGTTTGAGAGTCTTGCCAATAGACATTTGCACCCGAAAGTGTCAACGCATTAGACCCTTCAGAATCTAACACTACACCTTCTACCTTTTCTTGAGAAAAAGCAAACCAGGGCAACATGGCTACTATTAGTATTATATATTTATTCATTTAATTTTTTATTCAATTTTATTAATCAATTTTTGCTGCTCTTAATCGCAATGCATTTGCAATCACTGAAACAGAGCTGAAACTCATTGCTAAAGCGGCAATCATAGGCGATAGCAACAATCCAAAAAACGGATACAAAACTCCAGCAGCAATTGGGATACCAACGGTATTATAAATCAGTGCAAAAAATAAGTTTTGCTTGATATTTTTCATAACAGCTTTACTCAAGTTGTGTGCTTTTACAATACCATGTAAGTCACCTTTAACCAGCGTAATAGTTGCACTCTCAATAGCAACATCTGTACCTGTACCCATAGCAATACCAACATCACTTTTTGCTAATGCAGGCGCGTCATTTATACCATCGCCAGCAACAGCCACTTTTTTACCCTCTAACTGCAAACGTTCCACTTCTACTAGCTTGTCTTGAGGAAGCATTCCTGCTATAAATTCTGCTAAATTCAAATGTTCAGCTACAGCCTTTGCCGTATCATAATTATCACCTGTTAACATGATTACCGAGATACCAGATTTTTGAAGCGCTTCAATCGCATTTTTACTTGTCTCTTTAATTTGATCACCAATAGCCACAAAACCAACAGCATTACCATCGATCGCTACATAAGAAACTGTTTTACCTTGCTTTTGATGCGCAACAACAACTACTTGTAAATTCTCAGGAATAGCCACTTTAGCCTCACCCATCATTTTATCATTTCCTAAAACAACAGACTCTCCATTAATTTTACCAGCAACACCCATACCCGTAATAGAATTAAAATCATCAACTTTTAATAGTTCTACATTTTGAGATTTTCCGTAATTAACGATAGCATCTGCCAATGGATGCTCACTTAACTGATTTAAAGAAACGATATACTGCAGCACCTTTTCTGAGTCACTTTCTGCTATGCTCCCTACTTTTTCTACCGATGGCTTCCCTTCGGTTATAGTTCCTGTTTTATCTATAATTAGCGTATCAATTTTATCCATACGCTCAAGTGCTTCGGCATTTTTAATCAACACACCAGATTGCGCTCCTTTACCTACACCTACCATTACGGACATTGGTGTAGCCAAACCTAATGCACACGGACAAGCAATAATTAATACCGCAATAGCATTTACCAACGCAAATACATAAACTGGTTCTGGACCAAAAGTGACCCAAACCAAAAAAGTTACAATAGAAATAAAAACAACTGCCGGTACAAAATAACTAGATATTTTATCTGCTAGTTTTTGAATAGGCGCCTGGCTACGACTCGCCTTGTTCACCATATCGATGATTTGAGATAAGAGCGTATCTGCCCCTACTTTCTCTGCTGTCATTATAAATGAACCCTTACCATTTATAGTACCTGAACTTATTATATCACCGACTACTTTTTGAACCGGCACAGGTTCACCTGTAATCATAGATTCATTGACTGTGCTTTCACCTTCATAAATACTACCATCTACAGGTATTTTATCGCCTGGTTTTACGCGAAGCAAATCTCCTTTTGAAATCTGGTCAATAGAAATGCTCTCTTCTTTACCTTCAACAATCTTAACAGCTTTATTAGGCGCTAATTTCAGAAGCTCTTTTACCGCAGAATTCGTTTTACTATGTGCGCGGGCTTCTAATACCTGACCAAATAACACTAAAGTCAAAATCACCGTAGCAGCTTCAAAATATACATGAACCGTACCCTGCTCTGTTTTAAATTGTGGCGGAAAAAAATCGGGCACTAAAATAGCGAATACACTAAACAACCACGCCACCCCTGCTCCAATACCTATTAATGTGAACATGTTTAAATTCCATGTTTTAACAGAACGATAAGCACGTTCAAAAAACATCCACGTGGCATAAAACACCACAGGTATCGATAATGCAAATTGTACCCAGTTCCAATACTTCAAGCTCAAAATATCCTGAATCGGATTATTAGGTATCATTTCTGACATTGCAATAAGAAAGATTGGCAACGTAAACCCTACTGCTATTTTAAACTTATTCAGTAGTTTCTTATAACTCTTTTCTTCAGCTGAAATATCTGCTTGCTTCGGTACTAAGTCCATACCACAAATTGGGCAATCGCCAGGTTCATCACTAACAACCTCTGGATGCATTGGACACGTATACTCTTGACCTTTATTCGTTGTAGCACTCGCCTCTTCTACCAAATCCATACCACAAACCGGGCAATCGCCAGGTTCTGTATATGTCTTTTCTCCTTCGCAATGCATTGGACAGTAAAAAACGCCATTACCATTCTCGACCACCATGGGTTTTGTAGCCTCATGCACATGAGCACCCAGTTTATGGATGGAATAATGCCCTCCGTCAGCTTCCATAGCCGCCTGCAGAGTTTTTAAGGGAATTTCATTATCCATTTCCAAAACTGCTTCAGCCTTTTCTAAATTCACCGCAGCATTCGATACTCCGTTAATTTTAGCCAAGGTTTGCTCAACATGGCCTCTGCAGCCATTACAAGTCATTCCGTGAATTTGATATGTATTTTTCATAATGAGATTATGATTTCTTCCAGTTATTACAAACTGTTTCTACTATTTAAACTAATCGTATTCACTAACTTTTAAAAATCTACATATAAAACAACTACATAGAGGTTGACTTGCTTTACAGCATTATAAAAAAGTAAATAGTTAAAAGTAGTAATTGATTACACTGTATTTGCGAACTAACGCTAATCATCAGTTGAAATCAAATCAAGAAAACTTGGTGTAGAATATTCAAATCTTCAGCCAATAAAGGCGGAGGATATAAATTAAAATCGATATTCTCATCTGTAGTTTCTTCAAACAAGCCTATATAAGAACTTGTAAAAGAGATTAAGAATACCTGCTGTGAAAAATCAAAACTAGAAATATCATGTGTTAAATCATCTTGACCTTGCACGGTAAAAGCTTCGTCATTACAACAGTGCTTTTTTACTTTAGGTGCATCTTCCAATAAAGACAGACCAGCTTCCATGCCACAATCATCTGCGTGATTAAACAATGCAACGTCCATAACACGACCCATACACAAATGCTTTTCTACTGTCCAAGAAATTGTTGACAGTAATAATAGCATTGCCATGAACACAGAAAATAGTTTATGTAGCAATTGTCTCACACTGTAAAATTACAAAATATTGAATAGCCAAGAGCTTTTACAGCATTTCTTTAACAAAACATTTATTTAAGAAATATCCTACAAAATAAACTAAGTAGAATATATACGATTCTTAATATTTTTAAGTTAAAAGAGTTAACACATTAACAAATACAATCAATAAACACTAATCATCAAAATTAAAAATTATGCAAAAACAAATTAAACAGGTCTTCTTAATATGCACTATTGCCCTATTTATAAGCAGTTGTAGCTCTGACGATGGATCAATTTTTGACACTCCATTACCAGATGATACTACAGGAGATGATGGCGCTGATGACTCTGATGAGCCAGAAGTGGCTACGATAGTTTTTAACGAAGCATTACCTTCTGTAAACATTACAACAGCATCTGCAAGCGGAGAAGCAGGTACTAACGTTACTGGTAGAGTTATTTTTACTTCAGACGCTACTACACAACGTAGAATGTATATTACCCAAAATTATTTAGGACAAGGAGAAATGCCTTTTAGTTCTTTTGATTTAGTAAGTGATGATTTAACAAAAGCCTTAAAAGCTGATGGATCTATTGACTTAGATGGCGCTACAAAGAAAGAAATCGATTTTTCTTTTCCTCTTCCAGTTCCAGATATTGAAAATGGAGAAATTGTTTACTCTTTTTGGACTACTACAGGTAAAGGGGATTTTAGGGACAGCGAAAAAAGATTGGCATTAGGTGTAGGTCAAATTACAGTAACTATTGGTACAGGTACCAACCCTGCAGCAGCAGTTAGGGAGTTTACAGACATTAAACTATTTGCTCCGGCACAAGATGGATCAACAGAATCTTTCTTCTCATTATTGAACGAGACTGTTTACAGAATTGATGTAGGACCTGAATTTAGAGCTTTCTGGGATTTTGGCTATTACTACGGTGCTTCTGGTGATTCTGCCGGCGACAATGCTTCTTTTGCTTCTACAGAACAATATGATGCTTCTTTTGGATTTGATGTAGAAGGACTAGAGCCAGGTGCAGACGAAGAGAATGCAGCAACGGAAACATTGAATCAAATGTTCTTCTCAACTTCTATTACTATAGATGCTACGGCATTTGACGCAATCGCACTAAACAGTGAATTAGATTTTATTACAAGCTCAAGTTCTCAAAACATAACCAACTTAAGTGTAGGTGATGTTGTAGAGTTTGTAGACAACTATGGTAAAAAAGGTTTGATTAAAATCACAGCCATTGAACCAGGATTTAATAATAATGACTTTATTGAATTTGATGTTAAGATTCAACCATAATCTCAACATATAATATTTAGTATTAAAAAGAGGATGTTTTTAAACATCCTCTTTTTTTGTTTTAGCGTTCACCGTTACATTACAACAATATGTATTTTTGCAAAAAAAGTTATGTTCAAAGCGCTACGCCCTCAAATAAGTTCTATTATTGATTCTAACAAAACCTCAGATGCAAAAATGCAGGATATATGCGAGCTTTTAAAAGCTAACGTTCCGCATTATGACTGGGTAGGGTTTTATTTTAAGAATGGCGATAAGCGCGAACTAAAACTAGGTTCTTATGCTGGTGTGCCAACGGATCATACTATTATTCCCTTCGGAAAAGGTATTTGTGGTCAAGTGGCTGAAAGTAACGAGAATTTTGTAGTACCAGATGTACAAGCTCAAGACAACTACATCGCATGTAGCATAACCGTTAAAGCAGAGATAGTGGTACCGTTATTTGTTAATGGTGAAAACATTGGTCAAATAGATATCGACTCTAACACTCCTGACCCTTTTACAGAGGCAGATGAGACCTTTTTAGAATTCGTAAATTTTGAAGTAGCCAAAATTCTTTAAAACTTTAGGCTTTTTGTTGATAAACTAGCTCATTTTATAACTGCAAAAAAATTACTTTTGCTTGCTTATTAAAAACATTTAAGCATCATACAATGAGCAGTGTAAAAAAAGCGTCTTCAGCCTTAATTTCAGTTTTTCATAAAGACGGATTAGAGCCAATAGTAAGAAAATTTCAAGAATTAGGAATCACTATTTACTCCACCGGAGGAACCGAAAAATTCATAACTGATTTAGGAATCGACGTGGTTCCTGTAGAAGATGTAACCAGCTACCCTTCTATTCTAGGAGGAAGAGTAAAAACTTTACACCCAAAAGTATTTGGTGGTATTTTAAACAGACAGGACAACGAAAGTGATGTTGCCCAATTAGCTGAATTTGAAATTCCACAAATAGATATCGTCATTGTTGATTTATATCCTTTTGAAAAAACAGTTGCCAGTGGTGCTTCTGAACAAGATATCATTGAGAAAATCGATATAGGCGGAATTTCTCTTATTCGTGCTGCAGCAAAAAACTTTAAAGATGTTACCTGTGTTTCTTCCATGGAAGATTATGCAGAGTTTCTTGACGTTGTTTCTTCAGATGACGGTAACATTAGCTTAGAAGACAGAAAGCGTTTTGCAGCTAAATCTTTTAATGTTTCTTCTAATTACGATACTGCTATATTTAACTATTTCAATAAAAACCATGATATCGCTGCTTTAAAAGTTAGCGAAACTCAAGGCAAGGTGTTACGTTATGGCGAGAACCCACACCAAAAAGGATTCTTCTTCGGCGATTTTGATGCTATGTTCTCTAAATTGCACGGTAAAGAATTATCATACAACAACCTTTTAGATGTTGATGCTGCAGTTAATTTGATGTTGGAATTTAAAAATGATGCTCCGACTTTCGCAATATTGAAACACAACAATGCTTGCGGACTTTCGCAAAGAGATACTTTACACCAAGCTTATGTTGACGCTCTAGCCGGTGACCCTGTTTCTGCTTTTGGCGGAGTTCTTATTAGCAACAAAGAAATTGATAAAGCTACGGCAGAAGAGATTCATAAATTATTCTGTGAAGTAGTTATAGCACCAAGTTATAATGCAGAGGCGCTTGAGATATTAAAAGGAAAGAAAAATAGAATCATTCTAATCCAGAATGAAGTTGAAATGCCAGAGATGCAAGTAAGAACTTGTTTAAACGGTATGCTTCTTCAAGAAAAAGATCATAAAACAGATACGCTTGCCGATCTTACAAATGCCACCCATACAAAGCCAACAGAACAAGAATTAGAAGATTTAATTTTTGCATCTAAACTTTGTAAGCACACGAAGTCAAATACCATTGTAATCGCAAAAAACAAACAACTTTGCGCAAGTGGTACCGGGCAGACTAGTAGAGTTGATGCCTTAAACCAAGCAATACACAAAGCACAAACCTTTAATTTCGACTTAAAAGGTTCAGTTATGGCAAGTGATGCTTTCTTCCCTTTCCCTGATTGTGTGGAGATTGCAGACAAAGCCGGGATTACTAGTGTTATTCAACCAGGCGGATCTATTAAAGACCAATTAAGTGTAGATTATTGCAACGAGCACAAAATTTCAATGGTGATGACAGGCACACGTCATTTCAAACATTAATTTCATTACTTTTGTCGATGAAATACACCCTTTTATCTAAAATTTAAACAGCACATATGGGATTTTTTGATTTCTTGACCGAGGAAATAGCTATAGATTTAGGTACAGCGAACACCCTTATTATTCATAATGACAAGGTAGTTGTCGATAGCCCATCCATCGTTGCCAGAGATAGAATTAGCGGAAAAATCATTGCAGTTGGTAAAGAAGCCAACATGATGCAAGGTAAAACCCATGAGAATATAAAAACCATTAGACCATTGAAAGATGGTGTAATTGCCGATTTTGATGCATCTGAAAAGATGTTGATGATGTTCATCAAGAACATTCCGGCATTAAAGAAAAAATGGTTTCCACCAGCATTGCGTTTGGTGATCTGTATACCTTCTGGTATTACCGAAGTTGAAATGCGTGCGGTAAAAGAATCTGCTGAACGTGTTAACGGTAAGGAAGTATATCTAATTCACGAACCAATGGCTGCAGCTATAGGTATCGGTTTAGATATTATGCAGCCAAAAGGTAACATGATTGTTGATATAGGTGGTGGTACTACTGAAATTGCAGTTATTGCTTTAGGCGGTATAGTTTGTGATAAATCGGTAAAGATTGCAGGTGATGTATTTACGAATGACATCATTTATTATATGCGTACTCAGCACAACTTATACGTTGGTGAAAGTACAGCTGAAGCAATTAAAATTGAAATAGGTTCAGCAACTGAAGATTTACAATCGCCACCAGATGAAAAATCTGTACAGGGTCGTGATTTGTTAACAGGTAAACCAAAGCAAGTTCAAATATCTTATAGAGAAATAGCGAAAGCTTTAGATAAATCTATTCTGCGTGTTGAAGATGCGGTTATGGAAACATTATCTCAAACTCCCCCAGAATTAGCTGCCGATATTTATAACACTGGTATTTACCTAGCAGGTGGTGGTTCTATGTTACGTGGACTGGATAGAAGATTGTCTCAAAAGACCGATCTACCAGTTTATATTGCAGAGGATCCATTACGTGCCGTAGTACGTGGTACAGGTATAGCACTAAAGAATTTAGAACGCTACAAGAGCATATTAATTAAGTAAGAAGTTCATTCACGAACAACTTCTTATGTAATAGCAGAAAACCTTGAAGAAATTTCAAGGGCTATTTATTATTGAGTATTGATAGAACTTCGAGGCAAGCCTCAAAGTAGCTTGCCTAACGGCAGTCAGGTTTAAATCTCGATTATCGAGTAAAAATTTAAGGGTGAATGCAACAGATCATAAATTTTCTAATTAGGTATAAGATATTCTTACTTTACCTTTTTCTGTTATTGATTTCCTGCATTTTTACGTTTCAATCGCATTCGTACCATCAATCTAAATTTTTAAATTCCTCTAACTATATTTCAGGAAGTATTTATACTTTTTCAGATAATGTAACTTCATATTTTGGCTTAAGAGAAGAAAACAACAAACTTGTTGAAGAAAATAAAAGACTTAGAGATAAGCTCTTTAATAATGTAGTTCTTTCACCTTCACTAATAGATTCCACTACTATAGATTACGAAGTTGTAAGAGGTCGTGTCATCAATAACAGTTATGCTGACCAGCGTAACTACATTACTATCAACAAAGGTAAAAATGATAGTATAGTACAAGATATGGGTGTTATTACAGACAAGGGTATTTTAGGTATCGTTGAAAATACATCAGATAAATTTTCTACTGTACAGAGTATTTTAAGTGACAAGTCGAACATAAATGCAAAAATCAAAAACTCTAATCACTTTGGATCTTTAGTTTGGGAAAATACCACAGATTATAATGTTGTTCAATTAATCGACATTCCAAGACTGGTACCATTGACCATAGGTGACACTATTGTTACGGGAGCCATGAGTAGCATCTTCCCAGAAAACATTCCAATTGGTACGATTAAAAGATTTGATTTAGACAACTCAAAAAGTTTCTATTTTATAGACGTAGAACTCTTTAATGATATGACCAATATTGGCTACATCTATATCATTAGAAATTTGAACCGTAAAGAGGTTTTAGAATTAGAAGCAGAAACAGAAGCCAATGATTAATAGTACTTCATTTTTAATTGTACTCCGATTTATATTATTGGTACTATTGCAAGTGCTAGTATTCAATAAGCTGAATTTCTTTGGCTATATAAATCCGATGATATATATTCTTTTCTTGTATTGGTATCCTATCAAACAAAATAGGACTACCTTTATAATATTATGCTTTTTCTTAGGACTTTGCGTAGATATTTTTTCAGACACACTTGCCATAAACGCAGCAACTACCGTTACCATAGCTTATCTTCGACCAACCATTATGCGTTTTGTCTTTGGTGTCAATTATGAATTTCAAAGTTTTAAGTTAAACAACAGTACAAAGGCACAACAATTCACATTTTTAGCGTTATTGATTATAATACATCACTTGGCATACTTCACTTTAGAAATTTTCAGCATCTCTAACAGCTTGTTAATTTTGCAAAAAACACTAACAGTGGGTGTTTCTACGTTGATTTTGGGCATATTGTTCAGTACTTTATTCAGCAGTAAAAAAGAATGAGAAAAATTCTTTTATCATTAATTATAGTTGTCATCGCCATTACCTTTTTGGGAAGGCTATCTTATTTGCAAATTTTTAGCTTTTCTGCAGAGCAAGTTTTAGAGGACCCGGCAATTAAGGCAATATATGATTATCCTGAGCGTGGCTATATTTATGACCGAAACGGTCATCTTTTAGTTGGTAATGATCCTGCTTATGACGTCATGGTTATTCCTAGAGAAGTTCAACCTTTAGATACTCTTGAATTTTGTGGACTATTAGGTATTGACAAAGAAAAATTCGTAGAAAAACTTAGAAGAGCAAGAGTGTACTCACCAAGACTACCTTCTGTATTGGTTCCACAACTTTCAAAACAAGATTATGCAAAGCTTCAAGAAAAAATGCGTAAGTATAAGGGCTTCTATATCCAAAAAAGATCTCTACGTTATTATGACACCCCTAGTGCTGCAAATGTTTTAGGCTATATCAGTGAGGTAAACGAAGGTGATTTAGCAGTCAATAAGTATTATGTTCAAGGCGAACTGAAAGGTAGAACGGGAGTTGAACGTTACTACGAAGATTTATTGAGAGGTCGAAAAGGCGTACAATACATTCAGAAAGATCGATTCAACAGGGATATTGGACCATATAAAAATGGAACGATAGATACCCTTCCAGAACAAGGAAAACAAATAAGCATCACCATTGACAAAGCATTGCAAGAATATGGTGAATTACTAATGAATGGCAAAAGAGGGGGAATTGTAGCTATAGAGCCTGCAACAGGTGAAATCCTTTCCATGATTTCAGGACCAACTTATGATCCTGCTCTTTTAGTTGGTAGAGAACGTTCAAAAAATTACACAAAACTGTATAATGATACGATAGCGAACCCAACCTGGGATCGCTCCATTCATGCACAGCAGCCACCAGGATCACCCTTTAAAACGCTGAATGCTTTAATAGCTTTACAGGAAGGTGTTCTAGATGTAAATACTACCATACAATGTTACCACGGATTTTATGTGGGCAAGAAAAAAAGAGGATGCCATTGTGGTGGTGGTTTACGAAGTTTGAACAAAGGTATATCGCAGTCATGCAACGCCTATTTTGCGGGTGCATTCAGAAAAATATATGAAAAGTTCGAAACTACTGATGAAGGTATGGATGTGTGGGAAAAACACATGAAAAGCTTTGGTCTAGGCGACTATTTAGGTTACGATTTACCATTCGGACAAAAAGGACGTATACCTAACAAAGAATACTACGACAAATGGTACGGAGATAACAGATGGAGTTCTTCATATATCATCTCTAATGCTATAGGACAAGGCGAAATATTGGCTACACCGGTACAACTGGCGAATATGACGGCGGCAATTGCCAATAGAGGACATTATTTTACACCGCATATCTTAAAGAAAATTGAAGGTAAGGATATCACCGAACCAAAATTTACAGAGGCTAAACATACCACAATCGATCCTAAACATTTCGAACCTGTGGTTCAAGGTATGGCAGATGTTTATGTAAGTGGTACTGCAAGATGGTTGCAAATACCAGGTATTGAAGTTGCAGGTAAAACAGGTACCGCCGAAAACTTTACTAAAATAGATGGCGTGCGTACACAATTGACAGATCACTCGGTATTTGTAGCATTCGCACCTGTCGATAACCCTAAAATTGCTATAGCGGTATATATTGAAAATGGATATTTTGGATCGAGATACGCCGGACATATAGCTACTCTTATGATCGAAAAATATCTTAAGGGTGAAATTACCTTAAAGACCCTTGAAAAGAGAATGCTAGAAAAAACACTAGAAGCAGAATACGCGAAACCCTACAGTGGGGAGGAGTTTAAAATAAACGAACGTGTCTGGTAGAAGCATCTTAAAAAGAATTGACTGGCTAAGTGTTTTCATCTATTTCGCACTTGTTTTTATTGGTTGGATCAATATTTACTCTAGTACATTTACTGACGAGCATAGCTCTATCTTTGATTTCAGTACGCTTTATGGAAAGCAGTTATTTTTTATCGGGGTTAGTTTAGTCACTATAGTGGTGGTACTTGCCTTAGAAGTAAATTTCTATGAACGCTTTTCTAGTTTGCTTTACCTGTTATCAATGGTATCCCTCCTTGGTTTATTTGTATTTGGTAAAACTATTGCCGGTGCAACTTCTTGGTACGACCTTGGTTTCTTCAACTTACAACCTTCTGAACTTGCAAAAGTAGCTACTGCACTTGCACTCGCTAAATACCTCAGCGATATACAAACAGATATTAAACGTAGAAAAGATCAGTTCTATGCACTTTTAATTATACTGGTACCAGCCATTTTAATTATACCACAACCTGATCCCGGTAGTGCACTAGTATTCTTTGCAATGATTTTCGTGATTTTCAGAGAAGGATTACCATTGTATTATTTAGTAATTATATTGAGTTTAATTCTCGTTTTTGTCACAACCTTAATGTTCGGCACCGTTTGGCTAATTATTGGTTTGGCATTATTGATTATAATTTTATTCGCTACCAAACGTAAAACATTAAAAATTCCGGTAATACCGCTTAGTCTCGTTAGTGTAGCTGTAATTCTATTCTCGCTTTCGGTAAATTTCGTTTTCAATAACGTGTTCGAGCAACGCCATAGAGATCGCTTTGGACTATGGTTACGATTAGAAAAAGATCCAAAAAAATTAGAGCAGATTAGAAAGTCGATTGGATATAATACTTATCAATCTGAAAAGGCAATTGAATCTGGCGGATTCTTCGGAAAAGGATTTCTAGAAGGAACCCGTACAAAAGGAGATTTTGTGCCTGAGCAACACACAGATTATATTTTTAGTACCGTTGGTGAAGAATGGGGGTTCTTAGGTACTGCAACAGTAATTATTCTATTCACCGTCTTGTTTCTGCGCTTAATTTCTTTAGCAGAACGACAGAAAAATGCCTTTGCCAGAATGTATGGCTATGGGGTAATTTCAATTCTACTCATCCATTATTTCATTAACATAGGTATGGTAATCGGTATTCTGCCCACTATTGGTATTCCACTACCCTTCTTTAGTTATGGTGGATCAGGACTCCTATTCTTTACTATTCTACTCTTTATTTTCTTAAGGCTAGATACGAACAGATTAAAGGAGAGTTTCTAAAACTTCCACCCAGTAGTATTCTTACTTCCTTCAAAAGCACTTTGTTGCTTTTCTGTTAGTTTAGCAAAAAAGTCGATTCCAGTTTCTTTTTCTATCTCATCAATTGATACTACGAAATTGCGTAAAGATGTAAATTGGGGTTTATTCGGCATTAAAAAAGACAGTGTATAAATCTTATCTCCTTTTTTACGTGCTATAATCTTATAGAAAGCATCTGGCACATCAACATCTTCTTGTCCGATCTCTTCTAACCCACTTTCTAACACACCACCGGTAAATATGTATAATGTACCATACTGTTTCGCCCAGCGTCTTGTTTGCTGTTCTAAGTCGTTCCAAATACCTGCATTGAACTCTCTGTCTTGCGGACTTATATTACTCGTATAAAAAGTCTCATTGTATGCCTGTAACGAGAATCTACGATCACCAGCTGGTAGTAAATGTCCACGATCATAACCCGACCCTTTATAATTTCGCCAATCTGCAGATTTAGAAGAAACAAATGGATCTTCTATAAAATAGGGGCGCTTTCTATCATCATAGGTCAAATGACTTTTACTCAGTGTATATGCCACCCATTCGGCTTGCTCATAAGGCTCATTGTAAGACAAGGTGAAATACTCATGATTTACAATTTCACCAGTTGTTGATGAAGGCAGTAATTCTTTTGGAAACTCATTTGAAATAACACCCTCTTCATTTTCAGAATATGTTGCGGGAGTGTAAAAGTTTTCAAACAACCAAAAACCTACAATACAGACAAGAATTAAAATACTATACAGAGATCCATTTTTTTTGCGGTACGCCATATGCCAAAATTACCTAATTTTGTAAGATATAAGGCAAATTACCGACCAATATACCTAGTAAAAAAAGTCTAAACGAAAGGAAAATTATGATATTAACTTGGAGAGATGTAATTCATTTTTCAGTGAATGGCAACCCTGAACCTGATAGAAGAGTTGAAAAAACAGAACAGGAATGGAAAGAGATTTTGACACCTGAACAGTTTAGAGTTACTCGAAAAAAAGGTACTGAAGCTCCGCATTCTGGTGCGCTTTGCACTGCTCACGAAGCTGGCAAGTATGAATGTGTTTGTTGTGGCACACCATTATTTGATTCTACTATTAAATTTGAATCTGGTACTGGGTGGCCTAGTTTTACACAACCCATTAAAGAGAATGCTATAAAATATCATAAGGACACAACCTTTGGTATGATACGCGTAGAAGTAATGTGTAATACTTGCGATGCGCATTTGGGCCATATATTCCCTGATGGACCAGAACCTAGCGGATTACGCTACTGCATTAATTCTGAATCTATGCAATTAGAAAAGGAGGAAGCTAATGGCTAATACGAATCTAGAAATCGCCACAGTTGGTGGTGGTTGCTTTTGGTGTACCGAAGCGGTATTTCAAGAGGTAAAAGGGATACATAAAGTAGTTTCTGGATACACAGGCGGAAAAGCTCCGGGAAGACCAACATACAGAGAAATCTGTTCAGGGTTAACCGGTCATGCAGAAGTGGTCCAAGTTACTTTTGACCCAGCTATTATTTCTTATGAAGATATTCTGATAATTTTCATGACAACCCACGACCCTACTTCTTTAAATAGACAGGGTGCCGATGCAGGAACCCAATATAGATCTGTCATTTATTTTCATAATGATGAACAAGAGAAAAAAGCAAAAATAGTATTGAACGAGATGCAAGCGGTCTATGAAAAACCTATTGTCACTGAATTAAGTCCTTTAAGTATTTTCTATGATGCAGAAGAGGATCATCAAGATTACTACAAGAATAATTCTGAGCAAGGCTATTGCCAGGTCGTTATCAATCCCAAGTTGGCTAAACTTAGACAGTTACATGCAGACAAGCTTTTATCTTAATATGTAGTCCGGTTTAACTTAAGAGATATTCTATTCAACTACAGCAATTTTCAGTTCACCTATAAAAACTTAAAACTTTTTATAGGTGAACTTATTTTTAAGACATAATAACATTAAAACCTACTTATTATGAATTCTCAAAAATCTTTTTATTACATCGCATTAGGGCTTTTCGCCATCGCCGTTGCAGGCTCAATCATTAACTCTATTATTAATTTTGATACAGTTGTCGCTACTTTTACAAAACTTGGTTATCCTATTTACCTAATATATCTTCTTGGAGTATTTCAATCTATAGGTCTATTAATGATCGTGTTCAACAAATCGCACTGGTCATTAGAATGGATTTATGCCGGATTTTTTATGAATTATACATTGGGTGCTATAGCTCATTTGGCTGTAAAAGATGGTAACGGAGCATCTGCGGTAATATGCATTGTACTTTTATTTGTAACCTACATTCAAAGTAAAAAAATACGTAACACAAATAATGAATTAGCTGAATTTGGAAAATCTGAGTACGCCAAATTCATTTAAAAAATAATTCATAAAAAAAAGCCGCTATATAATTTATATAGCGGCTTTTTTATTTTATAATACAAGAAGTCTAGTTCTTAACACTAGCAAGTTTACCCTGCTTAATATTATTTATTTTTAAATCTTCTAATACGTTTACAGCTTCCTCAACATAAACATCTTTTGCTAAATTTTTATGCCATCTATTACGCTTTTCACGTAACACAGAATCTTTAGTAAATAATTGCTCTTCATAACCTAAAGACTTAAACGTAAGTTGAGAATCATAATCGGTTAACTTCTTAAAGTAATTCGATTGTTCTTTATCCTTATTTTTTTCTTCCTTATAAGTATCGAAATTTAAAGAGATCTCCGTTTCGTCTTGCTCGGCTTTTAACCACTTTGCATTTTCTTCTATCAACTTAATTTGTTGACTCGTTGCCATTCTCTTTTCACTATCGGCAATAGTTTTCTCATAATTAATATAACCGTCCCAAGCTTTATAATCTGCAGGTGTGATTTTATCCCATCCTAACGGATTAGACTGATCTCTTTCTCCTAAATCAATATAACTATATCTGTCTGGTACCACGATATCACTCTTAACACCTTCTAACTGCGTTGAACCGCCGTTAATTCTATAGAACTTCTGAGTAGTAATTTTAATAGCACCTAAATCTCCGTGCTCATTACTACGTAACATATTGTTCAACGGTATAACGTTCTGTACCGTTCCTTTACCAAATGTTTGCTTACTACCTATTACAATAGCTCTTTTATAATCTTGCATTGCAGCTGCTAAAATTTCTGAAGCAGAAGCAGATAACTCATTTACAAGAATTACCAATGGACCATCCCACTGAATTCTTTCATCTTTATCATCATATACATCTTTGCCCTTATCTTTAGACTGCACTTGTACAATAGGACCATCTTTAATAAACAAACCTGCCATTTCAACAACAGTCTTTAAAGATCCGCCCCCATTATCACGTAAATCTAAAATAAGACCTTCCATGCCTTCTTCTTTTAAACGCTCTACTTCTTTAGCAACATCTGTTGCCGCATTTCTTTCGCTGTAATCATTAAAATCAACATAGAATTTTGGAAGATTAATAATTCCGAATTTTTCTTCTCCCTTTATAATGTTGGCAGATTTCGCATATGACTCTTCTAGTTCTACAACGTCTCTTGTTAAAGAAACAACATCTAAAGAACCATCAACTTTTTTAACCGTTAAATCTACAATAGTACCTTGAGCACCTTTTATTAATTTAATGGCATCGTCTAAACGCATACCAACTATATTAATAGGCTCTTCACCATTCTGACCAACTTTTATAATTTCATCACCAACTTCTAATCTTGCATCCCTCCATACTGGTCCACCAGAAATAATTTCTACGATTTTTGCACCTTCCGCTTTTTTCTGAAGTCTTGCTCCAATACCTTCAAACTTACCTGACATGCTGGTATCAAACTTCTCTTTTTCTTCTGGAGCGAAGTAAAATGTATGTGGATCAAATTCATCAACAATAGTATTAATATACTGTACGAACCAATCTTTACGCTCTAAATCATTTACAAAATCAAAGAACTCATCTAAAGTAGTTTCTGTAGATTTTCTTGATTCTTCTTCTGCTTCTTTTTGTGAATGCGCAGTATGATTATGCTCATCTGTACTCTCGATTTCATCATTCTCCATATGAGAAATTTTAGAATCATACGTACCTAAGGTTGCATATTTCAATTGCTTTCTCCAACGTTCTTTAAGCTCTTTTCTATTTGCAGCAAATGGCTCTTCATCATATTTAATACTGATGCTTTCATTCTCAGAATAATCAAAAGGAGTTTCTAAGACTTCTTTATAAATTCCTTTTGCATCGCCCATACGTTCCATCAATCTTTCATATACTACATTGAAAAATGTGATATCTGTATTTTTGATTTCGTCATCTATCTGATATTTGTACTTTTCAAATTCAGCAATATCAGATGCTATAAAGTATCTTTTGGTAGGATCAATAACATCAATAAAATCTTCAAACACATGTACCGAAAAATCATCGTTAAGCGCTTTAGGCTCATAATGTCCTTTTTCTAACACATAGGTTATTAAATCTAACAACAATTTGTCCTTATCGTCATTTTCAAAAGTCTTATTTGTAAAACTGCATGATGCTACAGCTGCGAGCATCAACAACAGTACGTAGGCTAAATTTCTTTTCATAAAATTATCTTTTACTTTCCTTTTCAATATCTCCGAATTTGAGGGTTGTAAGCAACATTAAAAGTTACTTAAACCCCTAAGGTAAAGAAAAAACCATGCCAATTAAATGTGCTTAGAACTAATTTTTTGTTAAACGGCATTTCGGGCTTATCATATTTAAAAACGTATTTTTACTACAGAAAGTATATGATATGGAAAAACCACTGATTTTAATAACGAATGATGACGGAATTACTGCGCCTGGTTTACGCATGTTAATCACGATAATGAAAAAAATAGGCGATGTAGTTGTCGTAGCACCTGACAGTCCGCAATCTGGCATGGGTCATGCAATTACCTTAGATACTGCCCTTTTTTCTAAAAAAATGAAAATCGATCTAGACCAAGATGGTATTGACGAATATAGCTGTAGCGGTACACCTGCAGATTGTGTAAAATTAGCTCTTCAAGAAATACTACCAAAAAGACCCGACATTTGTGTTAGCGGCATTAATCACGGCTCTAATTCTTCAATTAATGTTATTTATTCAGGTACCATGAGTGCTGCGGTAGAAGCTGGTATAGAGGGAATTCCTGCTATTGGTTTTTCGTTATGTGACTATAGCTGGAATGCTGATTTTGAGCAAGCTCATGATTTTATTCACAGTATTGTCTCCCAAGCTTTAACCAACGGAATTCCAAAAGGTACCGTGTTAAATGTAAATATACCTAAGCTTACCAAAAATGAGATAAAAGGTATTAAGGTGTGCAGACAAGCAAAAGCAAATTGGAAAGAAAAGTTCGATAAGCGAACTAATCCCATGGGTAAAGATTACTATTGGCTTACCGGTGAATTTGAACTACTCGACAAAGGCGAAGATACCGACGAATGGGCATTAGCAAATGGTTACATTTCTGTTGTGCCTGTACAATTCGATTTAACTGCCCATCATGTAATTCAAGAATTGAATACTTGGGAGCTTTAGGAAAACACAGTTTAAAGATTTAATTATTACGCACAACTATTTTAAATGAATACTAAAAAAGAAATTCTAATAGGCTTTATAGTAGGCATCATTGCAAACACGCTTGGTACATTACTATACATTCTTATATTTTCAGAATTAAGCATTGCCGAAACTTTTGAAGCCGCTGTTAACCAAGAACATGTTGGCAGCCTTTTGGCATTAGGCGCCATTCTAAACTTAGTTGCTTTTTTCGGATTTCTAAGAATTAAGAGAGATAATAGAGCTAAAGGGGTTTTGATTGCTACCATATTAACCGCTTTCGCAATTCTTTACTACAAAGTATTTTAAAATGAAGTACTACATTATTGCAGGCGAAGCTTCTGGTGATCTACATGGTTCTAACTTAATTAAGGCATTGAAGAAACAAGATCCCAATGCTGATATTAGATGTTGGGGCGGCGATTTAATGCAACAAGCTGGTGGAACTTTAGCCAAACATTATAAGGAATTGGCATTCATGGGATTTCTCGAAGTTATCATGAACTTAAACGCCATTTTCAAAAATATAAAATTCTGTAAGCAAGACATTGCAGCCTTTAATCCTGATGCTATAATATTTATTGATTACTCAGGATTTAATTTACGAATTGCAAAATGGGCTAAAGAACATAATTTCCAAACCAATTATTACATCTCTCCACAGATTTGGGCATCTAGAGAAGGTAGAATCGAGAAAATAAAAGCTACGGTTGACCACATGTATGTGATTCTCCCTTTTGAGAAAGATTTTTACGAAAAGAAACACAATTACCCAGTCAACTTTGTAGGACACCCTTTACTAGACGCCATTGACAATAGACCGGAATTAATCGAAAGTCTATTTAGATCAGATAACGGCATAGATCCAAACAAACCAATTATAGCCTTACTACCTGGCAGTCGCAAACAAGAAGTTCAAAAGATGCTTTCTTTGATGCTTTCTTTAACCAACGACTTTGCTGAATATGAATTTGTCATTGCAGGCGCACCAAGCTTAGACAAAGAATTCTACGCTACTTTTCTTACCAATGCCAATGTAAAATTTATTCAAAACAAAACTTACGATTTACTTTCTATATCAACTGCTGCTTTAGTTACTAGTGGTACTGCCACATTAGAAACTGCTTTATTTAAAGTACCACAAGTAGTATGCTACAAGGCAAACTGGATTTCTTACCAAATTGCAAAACGCATTATTACTTTAGAATATATTTCTTTGGTCAACCTTATCATGAAAAAGGAAGTAGTTAAAGAATTAATACAAGATGATTTCACCAAACAGAACCTTAAAAAGGAACTGACCCTTATTTTAGATGGGGAAGCCAGAAGAAAACAATTGGCTGATTATGATGAGTTAATTACTAAGTTAGGTGGTTCTGGTGCTAGCGCCGAGGCCGCTTCGTTAATCATTGCAAATGCTAAAGTTTCATAGCTTTATTAATCTTAAAAAATAATTCTATAATTTTGGAGTTACACGTACTATAGGGTACACACTATTTTATGCGCATATTACCATACTTTTTTATCATTTGCTTTTTAGCTAGTTGCGGAGTCAAAAAAACGAGCACTTCTGACAAAGAGCGTAAAATATTTGTTGCTGCCGCAAATAATGCCAGAACAGGTAATGTTACCGAACCTACAAGAGCTGAAGAACGCAGGGTAATTTCTTCTTCAACGCAAACTAAGGCTGACGAGATCATTAATACAGCCCTTTCATTTTCCGGTACACGCTATAAGTTTGGCGGTACCACCAAGAAAGGAATGGATTGTTCTGGTCTACTATATATTTCTTTTGGTGAACATGATGTACAGCTTCCAAGAGTTTCTTACAACATGGCTGAAGAAGGTCGTAGGGTAACCGTTAAAAATGTGGAAAAGGGCGACTTGTTATTCTTTAAGACTTCAAGAGGTTCTAAGCGCATTAACCATGTGGGTATGGTTGTAGGTACCGATAATGACGAAATTACATTTATACACGCATCAACATCTCGAGGTGTTACCGTTTCATCTTTACGAGACGGATTCTGGAACCAAGCATTCGTAAAAGCTACAAGAATATTATAGCATGAAGCTTTTAGCGTTTATTCCTATCAGATTAACGCTTTTACTCATTGTTGGAATCTTAATAGGTTACTTTTTTTCTCTCAACTTATTATATACTCTTTACATCACCGTTTTTCTTTTTCTACTACTTGCCGGAATTTTCTTTTTTGAAAAGAATACAAAATCAATTTTATTTGGAACCATTGCCGCGCTAACATTTGTATCACTAGGGATCTACAGCTACACTGCCGCACAACCCATAAATCACAACAGTCATTACAGTAATCACCAAAGCACCAAGGACGAATTATGGACGCTAAAAATCAAAGAGGTTCTAAAACCTAATCAGTTTTCGACCCGCTATTTTGCCACTGTAAAAAATATCGAGAATGAGCATGTAAGTGGCACTATTCTTCTCACCATACCCAAAGATTCAGTGAATTTAAGCTTAGCTATCGATGATGAATTTGTAACCTATACCGAAGCTAAAGCTATTTCTTCTCCGTTAAATCCACATCAATTTGATTATAAAAAATATTTGGAGAATCTAGGTGTATATCATAGTATACAAATAGAACATGATAAGCTTGTGAAAATTAAAAGTTCGCAAACTACCCTTCTCGGCATCGCTGCAAGAGCTAGAAATCATATTATTAAAAAACTTGATAAAGAAAATTTCGGAGCAGATGAATTAGGAGTCATACAAGCACTATTACTTGGGCAGCGTTCAGATATATCAGAAGAAACGTATACCAACTATCAGAAAGCGGGTGCCGTGCATATTTTAGCAGTATCTGGACTACACATTGGTATTCTACTTTTAGTAATTCAATTTTTATTGAGTCCGCTAAAAAACATCCCTAATGGGCGAACCCTTATTTTAATTCTATCGGTTCTCTTTTTATGGGTTTTTGCCTTTATTGCTGGGTTGTCTGCTAGTATTATTCGTGCAACCACCATGTTCACTTTTGTGGCTTATGCACTGTATTTAAATAGACCTAGTAACACCTTCAATATACTTGCGCTTTCCATATTATTTATTCTACTATTCATCAATCCGAATTTATTGTTTCAAGTCGGATTTCAAATGAGTTATGCTGCTGTTTTTGCCATACTTTGGATTTTCCCCTTACTTAAACAATTATGGTTTCCGAAGAATAAAGTGGTACGCTACTTTTGGCAACTGCTTTGTGTTAGCATCGCCGCGCAATTAGGTGTTTTACCTATTAGCTTATTTTATTTTCATCAATTCCCAGGATTGTTCTTTGTTTCGAATTTAGTAATTGTGCCTGCTTTAGGATTGATTCTAGGTATGGGTATTTTAGTGATTGCATTATCACTATTAAATTGGCTTCCTACGCAATTGGTATGGTTTTATAATGAAATCATCAGTCTAATGAACAGCCTTATTGCTTGGGTCGCAAAACAAGAAAATTTTATTTTTAGCACTATCTCTTTTGATTTTATTCAGCTATTATTAAGTGTTTTGGTCCTTATAATGGGCGTAGAACTTTTTACAAAATTCAATTACAAACGAATAGTTTTCTTTTTACTGAGTATTCTATGTTTTCAAGGTTGGACAATTTATCAGGAATATGAAGCTCGTAGTAAATCGGAAGTAATGGTGTTACATCAAACAAGAAAGAGTCTCATTTTTAACAGAAGCGGAGATGATTTATCCATCCTAACAAACCCTGACAATATACCAGATTATCTTATATCAGATTATAAAACTGCTGAACGTATAGATTTGGTGCGATATGATTCTTTAAAAAATAGCTATACTTTAGAAGACGAATCGTTACTAGTTATTGATAGTGCAGGAATTTATTCGAAGTCGGCATTCCATAAAATTCTATTAACACAATCACCAAAAATTAATCTAAACAGATTGCTTGACAGTATCAATCCAAAGGTGATCATAGCAGATGGCAGTAATTACAAAAGCTATATTTCCCGCTGGGAAGAAACCTGTATAAAAAATAAAATCCCTTTTCACTATACTGGTGAAAAGGGAGCTTATTATTTTGAGTAATTAGAGACTAATGCACTTTACCCATTAACTTTTTAATTAGTGGTGATGCTAAAAGAACAATAACACCTGCACCTAAAGCATATTTTGCAATAAGCATAAAACCATCTGTATACACCGTTAAAGTTGCAAATCCGCTTACATCACCATCTGTACTTTCAATCGCTAATTGCTTACCTATAAAACCAACTATCTGAAATGCAAATGCAGACGATAAAAACCAAACACCCATGATAAAGGCGATTAATCTCATAGGTGCCAAATCTGTCATTTTAGATAAGCCAACAGGAGACATAAACAGCTCACCAACAGACAACAAGAAATACATTAACAAAAGATATGTAAACGGAACAAATCCGCTTTCGTTGGCGCTACCACCACTTAATGCTAAAACATAAAAACTGATACCGGCAAAAAGTAATCCTAATCCGAATTTATAAGGAGTTCTAGGATTCCAATTTTTCTTGCTCAACCAAGTCCACATCATGGAAATCGGAATAGCCAAGATAATAATGAACATAGAGTTTAATGAATTAGTTTGTGCCGCAGACATTATACCATCAAGGTCAATATTTCTAGCTGCAAACAAGGTAATAACACTACCAGACAATTCATGAAAACCCCAGAATATTGTCATGAAAAACGTAAGTAAAACAGCTACAAATAGCTCTTTTCTTTCCTTAAGGTTCGCTTTATACATTTCATAAGCCAAATATGCAAGTACTGCAATACCAATACCGGTAAAGATTACGTTGACAATATTCTGATCTGCGAACATACCATCTGTAGCAATCGCTTTATAAGATGATAATAACAGTGCTATTAATGGCGCTGCCAATACAGCAAGTACAGGCACAAGAATACCTTGTTTTACACCAAGTACTTTTTTTTCTAATACGTGCTCATTAGGTGGCAAGCCCCTATCTCCGAAAACGTTTGCTTGTATACCTCTCCAAAAAACAATTAGACCAGTTAACATACCAATACCTGCTAAACCAAAACCATAGTGCCAACCATAGGTAGCCGCTAGCCAACCACATAAAAGTGGAGCTACCCAACCACCAATATTAATACCCATGTAGAAAATGGTAAAACCAGAATCTTTTTTGGGATCTCCTTTTTCATATAACGTACCAACAAATGTGGAAATATTTGGCTTAAAAAATCCGTTACCTACAATGATCAATGATAGCGCCAAGAAAAAAGCAATATCATTTTCAACAGCCAGAACAAAGTGACCTATAGACATTAAGATTCCCCCTAAGAAAATGGAATTTCGCATCCCTAAAATCTTATCCGATAATTTCCCCCCAATAACCGTCGAGGCATAAACCAATGAACCATAAGAGGAGTAAACAGCTGCTGTCGCATAATCTCTTTCTGCCAAGGCTTTAAAGATTACATCAATCATGTAAAGCGTCAGCAACGCTCGCATACCGTAGAAGCTAAAACGCTCCCACAATTCTGCAAAGAATAAGTAAAATAAACCCTGCGGGTGTCCAAAAATCTGCTTTTGGTCTGAAATTTCAGTACTTTCAGTCATAGTTCAATTAGTTAGTTTATAATTTCTCTTTTATGAAATTGGTCATTTTGTTATAAAGGTGAATTCTTGTGTTTCCACCGTAAATCCCATGATTTTTATCTGGATAGATTCCCCAATCGAATTGCTTGTCAGCCTGAATTAAAGCTTCTATCATACGCATAGAATTCTGTACATGTACATTATCATCACCAGTACCATGTATCAACAAATAATCACCTTCCAATAACTGCGGGTAATTAAATGGTGAGTTGTCATCATAACCACTTGGGTTTTCTTGCGGAGTTTGCATGTAGCGCTCCGTATAAATAGTATCATAAAAAGCCCATGATGTAACAGGCGCAACAGCAATTGCCATTTCAAAAGTATCATTACCTTTTAAAATGCAATTGGTTGACATAAAGCCACCATAGCTCCAACCCCATATACCAGTTCTTTCTTCATCGATATACGGTAACTCACTTAATTTTTTAGCAGCAGCAATTTGATCTTCTACCTCGTATTTTCCTAATTCTTTTTGAGTAACTTTTTTGAAATCTCTTCCTTTGAATCCGGTTCCACGACCATCTACACAAGCAACAATATACCCTTCTGCTACTAGCATTTGGTGCCAGTAATCATTAGCGCCCATCCAACTATTGCTAACATTTTGCGATCCAGGACCACTATACTGATACATGAATAAAGGATACTTTTTTGCAGGATCAAAATCTTTTGGCTTGATCATGTACATATTAAGATCGTTGCCATTAATAGCAATTGTAGAAAACTCTTTAGGACTAACAGCGTACCCTTCTAATCTCTTCAATAATTGACTATTGTCTTTTATATCTTTAACCTTCTTACCATTAATGGCTTGATGCAAGGTATATACCTGAGGCATTTCTGCACTAGAAAATGTATTAATGAAATATGTGAAATCAGTACTAAAAGAAGCGTTGTTCGTTCCTTCAGTTACTGCTAAACCTTTTTTATCATCACCACCGCTGCTAATATTATAAACCCCACGGTTTATAGAACCATTTTCAGTTGATTGATAGTAAATTTTATCTTCGTTTTGGTCGTAACCGTAGTATTTGGTTACTTCCCAATCGCCTTTTGTAATCTGATTCATTAAACTACCATCTTCCCCATAAAGGTAAATATGGTTATAACCATCTTTTTCGCTAGTCCAGATAAAGCTATCATCTTCTAAAAATGTTAGGTTATCGGTAATATCAACATACGCATCATCTTTCTCTTCTAATAGAACAGCTACTTCACCTTTTTTTGCATTAACCGCATACATGGTCAAATGATCTTGATGCCTGTTCAAGGTTTGGACACTCAACATATTTTTATTGTTCATCCATTTAATACGCGGAATGTAATATGCATTATTGGTATTTACTGCAGAAATCGCTCCACTTGCAACATCTAAAAGATGCAACGTCACTATAGAATTATTCTCGCCAGCTTTTGGATATTTAAATACATGTGGTTGTTGGTATAGCCCGGTTCCATAAACATCCATAGAAAACTCTGGAACATTGGTTTCATCAAAACGTAAGAAAGCTATTTTAGATCCATCGGCATTCCATTCGAAAGCACGAACAAAAGCAAACTCCTCTTCATAAACCCAGTCGGTAACCCCGTTAATGATTTTATTGGTTACTCCGTCTGTAGTAATCTGCTTGGTTTCACCCGAAACTATATTAAAAATGAAAATATTATTATTCTTTACATATGCAACTTGACTACCATCTGGAGATAATAATGGCTCTTGTATTTTGTCTGCACTTATTTTAACCACTTGTTTAGAAGCTACATCATACACATAGTAAATACCAAGTTTCGATCTTCTGAATATTGGTTCTACCTCTGTTGACAATAGAATCTTTTTTTCATCTGAACTGAAGTCATAAGACGAAAACGAAGGAATCTCTGCTAAATCTGCGGAAGAAACTACTGTACCTACTTTTTCTAATGTTTTGTAATCGTATTTATCAACTGTTGTAACTTGGCTAAACCTATTCGAATTAAGAACCGTATACTGGGTGCCATTGTTCATGGACCTAAGGGCATCCATCCCTTCTGTTCTAAAAGCGCCTTGATAAATATCAGAAACTTGTATTTGTTTTTCCTGTGCCCAAGTAATTGCGGTGAACGAAAATATAATCAACGCAAATAAGTGTGTTTTTCGCATAAAAATTTGAATTTTGTTAAATCTCTCAAGTTTACCACTATTTCCTCAAAAAAACACATTTTACAGTGAAAAAGAAAGCGGTTTTAACGCTTTGTCCTTAGAAAATAGATTCTAGCCAATATGCTTATCTTTACCACCGTAAAAATGTGTAGTATTTTTCTAAATCTAGACGTTTACACAACATCGAATATTAGTAGAAAGTTATACCTAAATGACCAAGCCAATAAGCGGTTTCTCCAAGCTTACGAAAGAAGAAAAAATAGATTGGGTCACCACAAATTACACCCAAAATGCAACGCAATCAAAGAAAATATTGCAAACCTACTGGAATGAGAATTCTAGCATTCAGCAACTACACGATGAGTTTATTGAAAATACACTCACCAATCTTTATATGCCATTAGGCATTGCCCCTAATTTTTTAATCAACGAGACACTTTATGCCATACCTATGGCAATTGAAGAAAGTTCTGTTATTGCAGCCGCTAGTAAGGCCGCAAAATTTTGGTTGAACAAAGGCGGATTTAAAGCCGAAATCATAGGTACTGAGAAAGTAGGTCAGGTACACTTTATTTTTAAAGGTTCGGTGAAAAAACTAAACTCCTTTTTCACTTATCTAAAACCTATTCTACTTGCCGAAAGTGCTTCTTTGACAACCAGTATGGAAAAAAGAGGTGGTGGTATTTCTGATATCGTTCTAAGAGATAAAACCAGCGAATTAGAAAATTACTTTCAGCTACATGCTACTTTTCAAACGAAAGACGCTATGGGCGCTAATTTCATCAATAGCTGCTTAGAGCAATTTGCAGCTACATTGAAAAAAGAAACTGCAAATTATGATGAATTCTCAGCCATAGAGAAAGATGTAGAAGTAGTAATGAGCATACTTTCTAACTACGTTCCCAATTGTACTGTACGTGCTGAAGTTAGCTGCCCAGTAGAAGATTTAAAACTAACGGCAGAATTAACTCCACAGCATACAGCCGAAAAAATTATACAAGCGATTAAAATTGCGCAAGTCGAACCTTATCGCGCAGTTACACACAACAAAGGCATCATGAACGGGATTGACGCGGTTGTCTTAGCCACGGGAAATGACTTTAGAGCTATAGAAGCCGGTGTACATGCATATGCTTGTAAAGATGGACAATATAGAAGCTTAACCCATGCGGAAATTGAAAACGGAATTTTTAAATTCTGGATTGAATTACCCTTAGCTTTAGGTACTGTTGGCGGACTCACAAATTTACATCCGCTAGTGAAACTGAATATGGAGATACTTCAACGACCATCTGCAGAAGAACTTATGCAGATTGTTGCTGTTGCAGGACTTGCGCAGAACTTTGCTGCAGTAAGTTCTTTGGTAACCACCGGAATTCAAAAAGGACATATGAAAATGCACCTACTGAATATATTAAACCAATTAGGCGCTAATGAAAAAGAAAAAACTACGTTGGTCGAGTATTTTAAAACCAATGCAGTTACTCACCACGGTGTAGAAGTTCAACTGAATAACATAAGAAAGTAAGGTATCTATGACCAAGGAATTTTATAGTAACGGTAAATTATTGCTCACCGGGGAATACGCCATTCTTGATGGTGCAAAAGGCTTAGCCTTACCTACATCTTTCGGACAATCATTAAAACTTAGAAATAAAAACTCTGAAACTATTCACTGGTTTAGTGTTGACGAGAATGACGATACTTGGTTTTATGCTGAATTTTCTAAGACAGATTTTAAAACTATTAATACAACTAACGAAGCCGTTTCTGATAGATTACAACAAATATTGAATGAAACACAAAAGCTGAATTCTGATTTCTTATCAAGTATTTCAGCATATAGTGTTATTGAAGCTAAAATATCTTTCCCTAAAGACTGGGGATTAGGTACTTCCTCTACATTGATTGCAAATATAGCAGCATGGGCATCCGTTAACCCGTATCAATTATTAGAAACTACATTTGGCGGCAGCGGTTATGATATTGCATGTGCTACACATAATACCGCAATTACTTATCAAAGAAATGGTTTAGAACCAAAAGTAAACGAGGTGATTTTTAATCCCGATTTTAAAGATGAGGTGTTTTTCGTTTACCTGAATCAAAAAAAGAATAGCAGAGACGCCATTAATAGCTACCGTAGTTTAGACATTAACAAAGAGGCTCTTATCACCAAGATTGACAGTATTACAGATCAGATCCTATCTTGCTCTAATCTAAAGGATTTTGAAATCCTATTGAACCGACACGAAGCTATTTTATCAGAAACACTTCAAACACCTACTATTAAAGACTCTCTATTTTCTGATTATTCTAGAACTATTAAAAGCTTAGGAGCTTGGGGTGGAGATTTTGTGCTAGCAACAGGCACTGAAGATGACATGCAATACTTCAAGAAAAAAGGATACAATACCATTCTCCCCTATTCAAAAATGATAATATAAAAAAAGAGCATCCATTTTGGATGCTCTTTTTTTATATAAATCTTAAAGTAGCTACTAGTAGAAAGTAGCTCTCTTATCTTCTATTTCAGAACCGTCTTTCAACGCATTATATACTGCAGTGTTTACACGGCTAGCTGCTCCTGATTTTAGATTATTAGCATATACACTATAGTTATCTAATTTAGGAGCTTCTGTTTTCTTCACGATTTCAATTTTGAAAACTCCTGTATTTCCTTGAATCAAACCTGAAGTTTCACCAGCAGCCATTCCGTAAGCAGTACCTACCACAACTGGCTCACTACCTGCACCAGGTATTGTTGGCGATTTTACTGTTAAAGCAGAACCATTTGAAATACTAACACCGTTAACAGATGCAATAGCACTCATATCCTTCCCCTTGTTAGCTGCGATAATTTTCGCTGCCTTACGTTCTTTTCTAATAATAGGCAAAACAAGCACAGAAGCATCTTCAGCACTCATTACACCTTCAGCATAACTACCTGTTAACTGAACAACCGCATAACCGTTATTGATGTTAAATCTCTTTACATCGCCAACTTTAGTATCGCCATTAAAAGCCCACTGAACAATGTTCCTTTGATTAGTTAAGCCAGGAAGGTTCTCATCTAAAGCCTTAATCTTATTTACCGGACGAACTACATATTCATCTTTCTTAGCCAATGTTGAAAATGCACTTTCATCATCTGTTGTTTCCATTTCAAATTTGGTAGCACTTGTAAACAATGTATTAATTGTCTCTTCTGATGCAACAATTTCTCTTGAGATGGTAGCAACTTGAACTACATCTTCTTTATCATCTATTTTGATAACGTGAAAACCGAAATCAGTTTCAACCAAACCAATTGAACCTTCATTATTATTAAATGCAAAGTCATTGAATTTAGGAACCATAACTCCTTTTTGGAAATATCCTAAATCTCCACCGTTTGGTGCAGAAGGTCCGTCAGAGTTATCTCTTGCCAATTCTGAAAATACTACTCCAGATTTCTTAGCCTCTCTTAATAATTCTTTTGCTTTAGCTTCCGCTTCTTCTTTTGTTCTAGTTACAGCAGGATTAGCTCTCGTTGCACCTGTGTAAGCCAATAAAATATGACTAGCTTTTACAGAACCATTTGGCTTTCTAGCAATCATTTTTGAAATCTTGTACGAATCTCCATCTTTATAAGGACCGTAGATTTGACCAACATTTAAGCTCATCAATGTATCAGCAACACTAGAAGGTAAATTCTTCTTAGCTTTATAGATAGTATCAAACTTAGTGTCTGAATATCTATCTAAAAATGCAGTAACATCTTTTGTATTTCTAAAACCTTTAATAGTATCGTTACGATCTGTTTGAGAATTATACTCAACTGTATCATCTAAAAGTTTAGTAATCTCATCTTTAATAGCAGTTTGATCAGCTTCAGATGGTTTTTCTTGAAAATATACATATTGCAAATCTCTAGCAGGATCTTGCTTATACTCATCTTTATGCTTACTAACGTAATCAGCAATTTCACTTTTAGTAACAGAAATAGTACTATCTGCAATTGAAGTGTAAGGTACTCTTACGTACTTAATGTCCATTTTTTCGTTAGCCAACTTATAATCTAACTCACCTTCTTTCAAAGTAGCACCTACACCAGCTCTTACCATATTAAAGTAAGTCTGCTCTTTTGCCAATTCAATAATTTCATCTTCTGTTTGCAACCAAGCTTCGTATTGTGCAGGGTTGTTAACTTTCCAATCTGCTACAGTTTGTCTGAACATGTTAGCATCGAACTGACCGTTCTGATCTTGAAACTGAGGATTTTGTGCATAACCGGTAGTTCTAAGAAAATCAACAATTTGATCTTGCTCTATACCAATACCTAAATCTTCAAATTGCTCACCTAAGATTGTCTTTCTTACTTTGTTCTCCCAAACCTGGTTTACAACCTGCATAGATGATGCTGTTGGACCAACTCTATTTGAAGCAACTTCAACTTCTCTTCTGAATTCATCAATAGAAATATCTTCTCCATTAATTTCAGCTACTGATGAGCCTACTTTTTCTCCTCCAAAATTGCTACTGGTAAAAACCCCAGAAATAACAAATGCAAAAAGTGCTAAACCTATTATCAAGATCAACACGGTTGTACGTTTCCTAATATTTTCTAATACTGCCATTCTAATTAACGTTTAAAATAATCGTTTGTGGTTATTGGGAGGCAAAACTACCATTTTTAATTGAAATAATAAAAACTAAAAAGCCTCCTAATTTATTGATTGATGCACTGTTATTCCTCTTCTAAAACTTCTATGGAAATCAAATCGATTTTGGTGTTAGAAACTTCTAGCACAGTAAACTTATAAGACGCTATGGTAAGCTCTACTTCTTTATCTGGAATTTCCCCTAGTGTATGTACTAAAAGACCACCTAAGGTCTCATATTCATCTGATACTGGCAGATTTAATTTATGGTTTTCATTGATATCATCAACTTCTAACCTTGCAGAGAAAAGAAAGTGACGTTCATCAACTACTTCTTCTCTTAAATCTGTAGTATCATGTTCATCTTCTATCTCTCCAAATAGTTCTTCTACAATATCTTCTACCGTTACAAGACCTGATGTACCACCATATTCATCTAATACTACCGCAATACTTTTACGTTTCTTTATCAACACGTTTAGTATATCTTGAATTAGCATCGTTTCTGGCACAAACTCTACAGGTAATAAAATGCTCTTTATGGTCTTTGGCTTTTTGAATAACTCATAAGAATGCACATAACCAATTACATTGTCTACCGTATCGTTATAAACTAATATTTTGGAGTAGCCTGTTTCTGTAAATATCTTTGCCAAGTTTTTAGGACTCTCATACATTTCTACAGCTACAATTTCTGTTCTTGGAACCATAACCTCACGCGCTTTTACAGCCGCAAATTCTAATGCATTCTGAAATATTTGTATTTCGGTATCTACCTCATCTTCTTCCTCTATAGTTTCCATCTGTTCGGTAATGTAATCACCTAACTCTAGCTTACTAAAGGCGAGTTGTACTTCATCACCCGATGTTCCAAAAACATATTTCAATATCAAATCAGAAATCCAAATAATAAAATCTGAAATAAAAGAGAATAATATGTAAAATAAAAATGCAGGGATTGCCAATAACTTCAACAGGTTATTTGCATAAATCTGAAAAAGTACCTTTGGCAAAAACTCCGCTGTTATTAAAATAATAAAGGTAGAAATCAACGTTTGGGTCAACAGACTAAAATCTGTTATCAATAACTTTAAAAAAGCATTATCTGGCACAATACCCGTAAACCAATTCATAAGTACATCACCCATGAAAAGACCATAAATAACCAGGGCTATATTGTTACCAATTAGCATGGTCGCAATAAACTTAGATGGTTTTTTGGTTAATCTAGTTAGTACTCTAGCCAAAAAACCATCTTGTTTTTTCTCTATTTCAATATGAATTTTGTTCGCAGAAATAAAGGCAATTTCCATTCCTGAGAAAAATGCTGAAAAAATCAAGGAAAGTATAATGATAATACCGGCTGTACCCACTATTTATTTTGATTATCCCGTTTACGTTGTTCGAATTTTTTTCTGTAGTTTCTTCTAAACAAGAACATACCTATAGATACTATGGCAAAAAATATGAAAAAATAAGCCATACTTCTATCCGTATTCCAATCTGTAAAAATTCTAAAAATTGAAAAACCTGCCACTATTACATATAAGTACTCTGTATACCTTAATATATTAATCATTCTCTTGCTCTTTATCTTCTTTAATCAACATAAGACCATAGGTTTTATGTGCATTTAAAAACTTAAGGTCTTTTTGAATATCCATTCCCTCACCATCCATTACCGTTCCATCATCAGGATTGGTAAATGTAAATTTCTCTTGCGTAAATGCCCATTCATTACCGCGATCATAATACAATTGAGATGTTGCTAGTTTCTTACCATCATCACTTTTTATAAGCACATTACCACGCAAATCTACGATAGAAGTCTTAGAGTACAACACTCCATAATCTGCTTCTATAGTTGTTTTTTCATTCTTCTCATTAAAAATCTCTACCAACAAGCCTTCTGGAAAGGTTTGATATGGAAAAGACAACTGCTCAAAATCGTTTCTTATAGGCCCTGATAGCACCGCCATAACTCTAGAAGAACCTTCATCTTCAGACCCTAATTTTTCAGGAGATTCGGTATAGGTGGCTACGAAATTTTCTGCTACACTTCTAGGAAAAACTTCCTTTACCGCTTCTTCACCAACTCTCTTGTAATCATCTTTACAAGATAAAAAAAGCATTGCCATGGTACATACCACGGCAATGCCTTTAAAATTTTTAATCTGTATCATTTTTTCTATAAAGAAGGTACTTTCACGCTACCACCAACCCAACAGTTGAAAGTAACAGTTTTACCAGCCATACCTGAGCTAAAGATCATTTCTTTAGAAGGTGCTTTTGCACTATAGCTGTTTGCAGCTTGACTTGAAGAACCACTTAATGATGGATCTACTCTACCTGCTTTTCTTGCCATATCTGCCGCTTTCCAATACATTGCTCTTTTTTCGAAAGCAGTAGTACCACAACCGTTTGCACTTGTTGCATATAGGTTAGCAATTAATAAATAAGCACGCCCATTAGATGAGTTAGCATCAATTGCTTTCTGTGCGTAGCTACGTGCTGTTGACTTGCTACCTTTTCTCTTATTAATAACAGCTACTTTATAAGCAATCTTAGATTTTTTCTCATTATCAGTTTCTAAAGACAATGCTTTATCGAAATCTGCAAGAGCACCTTTAGTATCTCCATTTTTCATTTTCAAAGTACCACCATATACATAAGCATCGGCAGATGGATCTAGTCTTAACTGCGCCTCAAATAATTTCTGGAACATTGGATCATCTGTACATTCTTTGTTGAACATAAGACCAACAGCTCTTTTTACCCAAACAACATCGTTCTTTTTCTCTTCAAAACTCTTCTCGTAAAGAGGAATTAAGTTGCTACAATCTGCTAAAGGACCTAATTTAGAATCGATACTTCCTGCGATTTTACCGTAAACTTCAGAATAAGAATTGTAAGATTTTAAACGAGATTTTTCTTTAGAAGTTAATGTACCAGCTTCTTCCTTAGGTAAAAGTTTAGCAATTTTACCAGTAAGGCTTTCATTTTCTAATTCAATTTTCTCTGTAACAGCATCGTATACGTCAAATACTTCTTGCAAATCTTTTCTACCAGCCTTATGCTCATCTACCAAACTCGAGAAATAGATATATAATGCTTTGGGGCTTTTAAAGTTTTCTTGATCCTTTGTAAAGGCGTCACTTAGCATGCTGTACATTTTAGCATCATCTGCCATTTTATTTTCGTACATCACCATAGCTTTATCAACCATAGTCTCACCAGCGCTAGTTTTAGATGCAAAATGCTTCATCTTATTGTCGTAAAGACCCATAAGATCATTTGCAAATTTTTCTTTATCAGCATCAGTTGCTTTTTCTAATTTGTCTTTAAGTATACGCTCACCATATACATAGATAGCGTTGTTTAATTGTGGACAAGTTTCATAAACCATTTTCCATGGCTCATAAGCTGCGTCATAATTTTTAACTTTTGCATGTTCAGAAAATATGGACAAGTTTGTCATACATTCAGGGTTTTGCGCCTGTGCATTGCTCACTCCCATCATCCCAAGAAACATAATTGCCGTGAAGTAAAGTTTCGATTTCATTTTTTCTATTTTTAAAATGGTTAATGTACTAATTTTTTATTAATTGATTTTTCTTTTCTGGAACCAGCGATCGTTCAATGAAAGACCTACATTAAATTTAAAATAGCTCTCTTCTATTAAATTAGCTCTAGTAGTTCCTCTTTTGCCAATTTCAAAACCTAAGTTAAGATTAGAGAAACTTCTACCCAGTGGTAAGCCTAATCCAAAAGTTATGCCAAAGTTATTTATATCAACATCATTCACCAACATACCAGTCTTATCTAAACGCAAACCTGCACGGTAAGTAATTCGTTTTAAGTAACTTGAAAACGAATTATGATCTGGGGTAATAAAAGCACCTAAAGCAAAAGAACTTGCGTCTTCATACGCTATATTATCTGCACCTAAGAATACATTTTCAAAAGAACTCATCTCTTGAAAACTATATTCAGCACCTATAAACCATTTATAATCTTCACCATAACCCAAACCTAACGTTGTGGTCGTAGGTATCTTCAACTCGGTATTACTCAAATTCTGAGCAGCCAAGTTTACTTCTACTTCTTCAATTGTCCCTCCATTAGCAACCGAGAAAGAACCTACTTGCCTATCATTCTTAGAAACTAAATTACCTTGTGTATTTATACGAATAGAAGAATGTAGTCGTTGCCTACCTTTTATTATAGGGGTATAGTTTAATGCGTAGTTAAAATCGAATCCGTTTATTCTAGAACTTCTTCTATCAAAAGTACCAAATTGAATATCTTCCACCTGTTGTAATCTTTCACTATCTAAAGTACCAAAGTTGAAATTTACGGTAGCCCCAATACTTAAATCTTTTATAACTTCATATCCTACAGAATAAAAAGCACGGGTCAATCCGCCTTCTCCACTATATACATTAACTAATTCTGAGCCACTTGCATTTGTGCGTTCTTCTACCAAATTATAGCCAACTGAAGAATACGGCATAATACCAAACCCCATACCTAAACCTTTACCTAAACTAAAACCTAGTGCCAAATAATCTAAATTAGTAATAGAGCTTTGTTGTTCTTCGGTAAAACTTTTAAGTGTATACTGCTTATTAGAGACACCAGCCGTATAGGTAACCAAACCTTCCCTATCCATCACCTCTAAACCAAGCTTGCCATATGCTGCTGGGTTTTTAAGGTTTATATGAATACTATCGGCATAGACGCCAATACCACCCATCATTTGATTTTCTACCGTGCTTTCGCTTCTTAAATCGCCAATTCCGAAGAAAGAATAGGGAGAAACGGTGCCATCTTGAGCGTACATACCCACGGTGGTTATGTATACAATTGCAATTACAATTTTTCTGATCATTTAGTGCTTGTTGTATTCCAGCAAATAATTAAGCCCTTTCAGGAGAAATTTGGAATCCGCAAATATGGTATTTTTTAATCGTTTAGACAAAAATAGTGTGTCTCCACCGGTTAAAATAACTGTTAAATTTTCAAATCTGCCTCTGTAGAGATCAATGACACCGTCTATTTCAAGAGTTATACCGTTTACAACACCACTATGAAGACAGTTTTCTGTAGTGTTGCCGATATAGTCTAACAGTTCTTTTTTCTCTAATAAAGGTAACTTTGCCGTTTGATGATGCATAGCATTATATCGCATTTGAACACCTGGAGATATCGCTCCACCCAAATATTCATCAAAATCATTTATCATATCGTAAGTAACACAAGAACCTGCGTCAATGACCAAATTATTCTGATGAGGATTAAAATAATATGCTGCTGTAGCCAAAGCCAAACGATCTACACCTAATGTCTGAGGTGAGGCATATGAGTTCTTAAATGGCACTTTTGATGCATTAGAAAGCTCATGAAGATCACAAAAAACGGCTACAACCTTCATTTGCTCCTTAGAAAGTGACCCTACACTAGAAACTATTGAAGATTGTATTCCTGGGAATTCTTTGAAAATTTTTTTAACCGCTTCAACAAACAAATCGACAACAACAGTCTCTAAATGAATTATTTCTGACTTTTTAAAGATTGCTAACTTAACGTTTGTATTACCTGCATCAATTATTAAATTCATGTTACAAAGATTAAAAATTAAAAAAACATTTTTCTTTTTTTGCGATTTAGTTTGTAAATCCTAAAATTGAAATTATATTTGCAGCCGCTTATAGCGACATGGTGCCTTAGCTCAGTTGGTAGAGCAATGGACTGAAAATCCATGTGTCCCTGGTTCGATTCCTGGAGGCACCACAATAAATCCTTACTTAACGGTAAGGATTTTTTTGTTTTAACACCCTTTTTTTCTAATACAAAAATATATAGGCTCGCTGACAAATCATAGAATAGAGGTGTGCTTTTTGCCTTTAAATAGACAAAAAGAATAAATAAGATATTTTAGGTATTACTTGAAATAAAACAGGCTTTAGAATTATACTGCTATTTATAACCAATTATAATGACGATTACATCATAGCCAACCTTTCAGTAAACACAATTAGCCCAAATTCACCTTAGAGATACCGAAAGCTACCTAGCAAAGTATTTAAAAAATCGAGCATAGCAAGTATAAGCACAGACGAAGATGTCTTGACCTAAGCGACAACTCTGAAGAAACTAGTCCCAGACGCGCTCTACTTTATGCTCTGTAAAGTCTTCTATAACTAACTCTTCTTCAGAATTATTTACAATGGTTATCGCCCTGAAAAATTCATTAGGAAAAATTTGATTAGTCATTACATACTGACCTCCATTGATGAAAAGTTCTAATGAAGAATGATCTAGAAGCAATACAATTTCAATTGGATCATCCGGTAAATTCGGAATTTTCATTTGCTGAACTCCCGGTGAAAATTTATCACTAAAATCAACATTGCCCGATTTTCTTCGATCTAGCGTGACCAACTTTTTATCTCTATCAATATCAATACTAAGGCTATCTCCATTTTTATTTCTAAAATAAATCTGAGCATTTGGAACTGACAACGTAAATTTCGTTTTGCTTTGATTACTATATTTAAGTGGAATAATTCTTTTTCTAGTAGGTAGAATCTTTATTATACTTTCTGGGTATGCCAAGGCAACATGCTTTTCAAAACCTATTACCGGATAATTAAATAACGATACGTCGTCACCAACCTTACGCAAAGTCAACTCTCTTGGCACTGTCATAGCGCTACGCCATTTTTCCGTTGGTGTGTCACGTGCATAATCCCAATTACTCATCCATCCTATAAAAATACGTTCATCGTTTGGTGCGCCATTGTAAGTTACACCAGCATAATTGTCTCTACCTAGATCTATCCACTTGTGCTCTACTTGGTCTGTTGTAAATGTAGTACCATCAAAATCACCAATAAAATATTGCGTACCGCTGCCTCCATTTGGCGCACCAGGGTTTATACTAATCAAAAGCACCCATTTTACCTCATCGGTACCTTCTATTTTTAACGGAAACAAATCCGGACATTCCCATACTCCACCATGCGCTCCAGTATCTTTACCGAATTCACTCACTTTTTCCCACTCTTTTAAATTGGGCGAATTCCATATTTGCAAGTGATCACCAGCAACCAAAAGCATCGTCCAAACCTCAGCTTTATCATTCCAAAAAACTTTTGGATCTCTAAAATCTTTTATTCCCGTATTACCAATTACAGGATTCTTCTCATACATCGCCCAGCTGTCACCATTATCTAAACTATAGGCAATACCTTGTGTTTGAAAATCATTTTTTCCTTCTTGTTCACCAGCCATATCATGATAGGTGAAAATTGCCACCATGGCGGGATTATTTTTTGTACCAAAGCCCGAAGTATTATTATGATCCACCACCGCACTACCAGAAAATATGAATCCGTTGTCATCAGGAAATAACGCTACTGGTTTGTGCTTCCAAATAATCATATCTTTACTAACTGCGTGCCCCCAATGCATAGGTCCCCAAACCGTACTATCTGGATAATATTGATAGAACAAATGATACAAACTATCCTTATAAACCAATCCGTTAGGATCATTCATCCATTTTTCTTCTGGTGTAAAATGATATTGCGGTCTATATTTTTCAATATAATACCCAGTCGGAACCTCTTCTTCGACCAACTCTTGCTTCACCTCTTGTTTACAACTGAAATTGAAAATAACACACAGTAGTACAAATACTGCTAAACCTTTATTTTGCAAAGTTTTAACCATAAATTCACTTTTACACCAGTACTTCTTAAATGCTAATTATAGTACCTTTGTAGTTATGAAAATACTAAATTATAAGTTATTACTCTGTGTTCTTGTCTTCCTTTCTTTTTCAAAATATAGCTCAGGACAAGACAAAATTACAAAGGCGCTAAACTCTTGGAACCAGGGTACAATACCTTATGCGTATGTTGATAATTTACCAGAGACAGATTCTATCGTATTTTTAGATACAAGAGAAAAAGAAGAATTTGAAGTAAGCCACCTTAAAAATGCTATTTGGGTGGGGTATAAAAAGTTTGATGAGAAAAAAGTGCTGGAAACGATTACTGACAAATCGCAAACCATCATCGTATATTGTTCTATTGGTGTAAGATCAGAAGACATTGGTGAGAAGCTGAAAGAATTGGGGTATACCAAGATTCTAAATCTACATGGTGGTATTTTTGAATGGAAAAATAAAGGCGGAGAAGTTTTTAACGACAAAGAGATTGTAACCGATAGCGTTCATGCTTTTAGCAAGCATTGGGGCAAGCTTTTACACGAAGGAATTAAGGTGTATTAATCAGGAGTTAGGAAAAATTAAAAAATCACATTGGCAATACTACAGAACAATAAAGCAGTACGAGACGAGAAGGTCATAGATTTTACCCTCGCAAATTCAAACAATCTTTTACTAATTTTCACCAGAAACCCTGAATTGGGAAAGGGAAAAAGACGCTTAGCCGCTACGGTTGGCGACCAAGCTGCATTTGATATTTATAAATTTTTATTAGACCATACCGTAGCGATCACCAAAAATTTATATGCCGAAAAAGAGGTATATTATTCTGAAGAAATTTGGGAAAACGATGTTTGGGACAATCAAAAATTTGGTAAAAAATTACAAGTAGGCGAAGATTTAGGTATTCGCATGGCAAATGCCTTTCAAGAAGGATTTAAGAACGAATATCAAAAAATTATTATTATCGGTAGTGACATGCTTGATCTTTCTCAAGAAGATTTAGAAGAAGCATTTAAATCTTTAGAGAAAAATGATTTTGTGGTTGGTCCCGCAGAAGATGGCGGATACTATTTACTGGGGATGAAGAAATTTTTACCAGCACTTTTCAAAAACAAAACATGGGGAACAGGAACCGTTTTAAAGGACACTTTATCTGACCTTAAAAATGAAACTACTACCCTTTTAGAAACAAGAAACGACGTTGATTATTACGAGGACATAAAGGATACTGATGCCTTTGCTCCCTTTTTAAAACATATAAAATTATGATGAAAGATGAACTTTTAGAATCTGTAGCATACCTTAAAAATAAAGGTTTTGATAAACCTGAAATAGGTATTGTTTTAGGTACAGGATTAGGTAAATTGGTCAATAGTGTTGAAGACCCTATTGAAGCTCATTACAATCACATTCCATTTTTTCCATTGGCAACGGTTGAATTTCATACTGGTAAATTGGTATATGGTACCATTTCTGGTAAGAAAGTAGTTGTAATGCAAGGTCGTTTTCATCTTTACGAAGGCTACGACTTTTTAGATATCACCTACCCTATTCGCGTAATGCACATGTTGGGTATTTCTAAATTATTTATTTCTAATGCTGCCGGTGCTGTAAACCTTGATTATAAAAAGGGCGATATGATGCTGATTGAAGATCACATTAACTTACAAGGCGGTTCTCCTCTAGCATTTAAAGGTGTTAGCGAATTTGGCGAGCGTTTTGCAGACATGTCTGAGCCTTATGATTTAGATATGCGCACCAAACTAATGGCTATTGCTAAAGAGCATAATATTACATTAAAAAGCGGAGTTTATGCTTCTGTAGTAGGACCACAACTAGAAACTAAGGCTGAATATAGAATGATCAAATTAATTGGTGCAGATGCTGTTGGTATGAGTACTGTACCAGAGGTTATCGTTGCCAATCATTTGTCATTACCTATTGTTGCCGTTTCTGTTTTGACAGATGAATGCGATCCAGACAATTTAAAACCTGTTGACATTAGCGAGATTATTTCTATAGCTGAAAAAACCGAACCTAAAATGGTAAAGCTTTTTCAAGAATTAATTAAGCAATTGTAAGGAATACCAGTATTTGACTACCATAAGTAAGTAAACATTTTTTTATGAGTACTCACCAGCCAACCATAAGTATTATCATTCCGGTATTGAATGAAGAAAAGTACATTAAAGATGTACTTTTTGCCATTTCTACCAATGCAGGTACAAACCGCATAAAAGAAATACTTGTGGTTGATGGTGGCAGTAACGACCAAACTGTTGCTAATGCCCAAGAATATGGAGCAATAGTCATTAATAGCAAAAAGGGACGCGCTACACAAATGAACCTTGGCGCAACAAAGGCAACTGGCGATGTTCTTTATTTTATACATGTAGATACGCTACCTCCAAAAGATTTCGATAGCGCTATTTTAAACGAAATTCAAGATGGGTTTGAAGTGGGTTGTTTTCAAATGCGTTTTAATAGTAATAGTCCTTTTTTAAAATTCTTTTCTTGGTGCACCCGTATTAACCATCAAATTTGTCGAGGCGGCGACCAGTCTCTTTTCATCACCAGTAAACTATTTCAACAACTTAAGGGTTTCAATGAAAATTATGTTATTTACGAAGACAACGAATTCATTAGAAGAGTATACAAACTAAAACCTTTTAAGATTATTTCTTCTGCCGTAACCACTTCCGCACGACGTTATGAAGAGCGCGGCGAGGTAAGATTGCAATGGCATTTCGGAATGATTCATTTAAAATACCATCTGGGTGCAAATCCAACTGAATTATACCAGTATTATTTAAAGTATATAGCGGCTTAACCTTTATTCACCTTCAAAATCTAACAGCACCCCTTCGCTGATCCATTTAGCAAGTGCCTGGCGATTATCAGGATCAACAATTCTAATTTGATCCTTCGCATTTCTAATATTCCCAATTTCAATATATGCCATTGCAGGATGCGTTTTTTTCACCAAATACAGTGACGTTCTATCTTCAAAAGTTCCTGAATAGGTTCTATTAGGTTGATATTTTTTATACTTGGCTCCGAAGGTCTTATGTATACTTTCTGCTAGTTTTTCTCCGTTTTTACTTTTCTCGTGGTGATAAAAGAATACATCTATATTTTGATTTTCACTTCTACTATCAACATGTGTAACGATTAATCGCTGATATTTATCTCTATTTTCTTTATACAAATCATTGACGATATCTACCCGTTGTTTTAATCTCTCTACTTGATTTAGAGGTATTGTTTTATTCATATAAGCAACCTCATCGTAGTCAATTTCAAGAACGAAATCATCTCTAATTCCGTCATTTTCGTCTTGTATAATAATATATACTTCTGCACCATGTGCCAATAACTCTTTTGCCAATCGTAATGTAATATCATAGGCATATTCATCTTCAGATATAGCCTTACCTGCATAAACCCCCATAGCACCAGGATCTGGACCACCATGACCTGAAACTAAATAATATATATTGCCTTTTAATCTTTCACTTTTAGCAATAACTGTTTTGTGCTTCTCTCCAAAAATATCATAAGAATCACTTTCTAGCTCTTTAATTTCTTTTGATTGCAACTGTAAAGAATCTACAATAGCCACCGTATCTAATTTTATTCTTGGAAGTACATAAACTCTACCAGCAACAAGATGCACACTATCGCGCAAATCATGATAGTTTAATTCTACAAACTCATCATAAGCTTCATACGGATTAACACCTTGCTTTCTTAACAGCGATAAAATGCCGTCGCCGGGTTCTGCCACAACCGTTTTTAGCGAATCTTGCGCAACGCAAAAAACGCTCAAAAACAATAAAAATGTAATTGTAAAACTGGTGTATTTCATGCTGATATTTAACACAAGGTCTATGCCATAATTTATTTATGACAATATATTGAAACACAAAGATTGCTAAAAATATTGACCAATACCAAAGACAATTCCGTTGTCGCCGTCTTTTGTGATTCCGTAGCCGTAGTCTATCCTGAAAATTGCATTGAAGATTCGTTTGTGCATAAATCGGAGTCCTACTCCCGGGTAAATTCTAAGATTTTCACTTTTTAGCAAATCATCAAAACCACCTGCTGGATTTCGCCATGTACCGCCATCAATAAATATATTTCCTTGCAGCACAAACTTGTTTTTATCTATTAAGGTTTGCCTGTACTCTGTATTCAAAACAATCATGCCTGTACCTCTGTCAATTGAATTACCAACTCCTCTTATATTTAAATTATTATCTACTGTGAATGGTGCAAACGGACTATCAACATTACTTGCCAAACCTAAACGCAGCCTATTGGCCCAATTACCCCTATCTCCAATTCTTTTAAAATACGTAAAATCATTAAACCCAATTAAGAATTCTGGCAAATTAGTATTGGTACTGCCTACGTATTGTAAATTTAGTTGACTTCTAAATCCTTCTAAATAATGATAGAAATAATCCAATCCATTATAATCATAAATGAACTTGAATAAATGCTTATCTACATTTAAATTCATAGGTACCCCCGCACTTGTTGCCCCATCTACATATTGGTAGTCTTCGGTAAAAAGACTAAAACCCAATTCCATCCTATTTTTAAAATTGACTTCGTAAAGTCCTAAGAGTTCAAAGCCGGTATTGTTATACTTATAATCTGCTGTATCATCTTGAAAAAAAACAGGTTCTAAAGTGGTGAAATTATTATAATTTACCGCCAGCCCAAGCTTATTAGAAAATAAATAAGGTGCCCTTACACTTAACCCAAATGAACTGTAATTATCATACTGATAAAAAGCACCTAAAGTAATATTTCGTCCAAAAGAATTAAACTCCTGTAATCCTATTCTAAAAGCAAAATCATCATTGGAAGAACTGAAAAGATTAGCAAAAGGTATTAACGTAAAATTCTCTTCAATAGCATATTGTACTTCGCAAGTTTTATTTGGTAAGATATTAACCTTATAATAGGCATGAGATATTGAAGGCAATCTCTTTAAGCGTTGTATGTCATTATTCATTAGAACAGAATCTAACAACATACCCTCCTTTAAACTAACAAGATTCTTAATAAACAAAATCTTGGTGCGCTTTGTTCCTGAAAATTTTAATTCTGCCACCGTTACATCTTGCCCGCTCACGAATAAGCAAACAAACATTAAAATTAGAAAAGAAAGTGTTTTTACATTCATTTTTTCAAATACTCACATCTTAACTTATATGAATCTTTTACCAAGGTTTTCAATATAGAACAAAATAAGCGCGTAATCAATTATAGTTCAAAAACATACCTATAAATACCAAAAAAGAGCCTATTTGTTTTTGACAACAAAAGGCTCTTTAAGGAACACTCAAAACATCTTTAAAATATACCTCGCAACCCTAAATTAAAGGTTTGACCAAGCCCGGTATTACTACCACGAACAAAGTTTGTATACAACAACTCTAGATTTAAAGCACTTGTTAGTTGATATTTTGCACCACCACCCAATGCTGTAAAATCTTGAGCAAAATCGTTACCCAAATCTAAACGTTGAGAATGTTGTGCCAATGCCAAAACAGTAAACTTACTTGACGGAAAATAACTAAGAAATAAACCTGGCGTAAGGTTTAAACTATTATTAGCAAAACTCTCTTCTTTATCTCCAAAACTTAATTCTGAGTTGATCTCACTAAAAAGCTGCCACTTATCGCCTGGAAAAGTATAATCGTAAAAGAATCTATTTTGCCAGATGTATCCTTTTTGATCTAGAAAAACTCCGTTCTCTGTTTCATTATCCACTAAAGGAATAAAGAATGAACTTTGAATAGAAAAATTACTGACCGAAGCTATTGGAACAAACTTTACCGATGGCGCTATTGAAGTAAGACCTGATCTAGCTGTATTGTTTTCACCATCGAACTTAAATACATCCAAGGCACTTCTGTCACCAATAACATTTGATCTAAATTCTAGAATAGCACCTACATTCCATCTTTTATTAGTACCAACACCTGTATATGCTTCTAATGTAGAGGTAAAAAAAGTTTGTCTTGGCTCTGTACCTTCTGTAAACGTGCTTTCGGTTTGAGTATATAAATTATTGAACCACTTTACATCATACTGTCCTTTGCCTATTAATTTTGATGGCGTGTACTGTTGTATGTTACTTTTCTGTTGCAGACTATCTTGTGCATTCACTGTAAAAAAAGCACAAAAAAATACTCCAAGAAATATCTTTCTAGTTAAAACTTTCATTTCGGTTTTTTTTAAAAATTGATTATTTAGCCTCGTTTAAAGACCAGTCGTATGGGTAATAAGAAACCTTTGCATTTTCTGGCAATTGCTCTTTTCTATAGGTATTAATAAAATCTACTGTACTTCCTTTTTGTTCAAAATCCCCTTTGTACCACTCAAATAATTGAGAAATCTGGGCTTTGTTCTTATTAACTTTTATAAAATTAGGGTTGTTCAATGCCATAACGGTCTGCTTCTGCAACTGACTGTCTAATGAAGATGGCTTGTAAGCCGCAGTTATAATTGGAGGACATCCTAAACCGGCACACACCAATACAAAATGAAATCTAGCTTCAGTAGGAAACTGTGCTCTTAACAAATCATTCTCTATTCCGTTTAAGGTTACATACTTTCCGCCAATTTCATGCTTTGTTTTATCAAAAAAACCAGCAACATCTAAAGGTGATTTTAATGGATAATTCTTAACAATACCATCTATAACAAGTAGATTATAGGCATTGATCCAAAAAGCTTGGTATGTTGCAGCATCAGACTTAGAAACCGTTATGCTTTTTGCAGATTCCAATACTGCATTCAAAGCTTCGGGGTTATTTTTTATAGCTGCATACTTTACTTTACCATCAACTACATTGGTCTTAAAAAAGCTATCGCTTTTACTAAAAAAGGTAGTAACATCTTGTGCAGATAGGTTGGTTACTATCAAGATTAAAAACAATGTCTGTATTAAATTTCTTTTCATGATTTTCTTAATTTAAAGTCGCTTATGAGTTTGTATAGGTCGTGGGTTTTGTTAAAACCATACAAACATTAAAATAAATTTTTCTTTCTTTTACAAATCACTAAGTCAATTACCACTTGATTTACTGTATGTTACAAATCCGTTTTAATTCTATTAAAACGCAAACTACGTTTAAAAATATCACAGAGTTATAACAAGTTTATAATCTTTCTAAATAAAAAGAAAGCTGTTAAGTTCTTACCTTTAATACCGACACAACCATCAACAAAAGCATTTTATGGATCATATTGTAATTATTGGTAATGGCATATCCGGAGTCACTTTAGCTAGACATATACGAAAGCTATCAGACAAAAGAATCACCATTATTTCCGCAGAAAGTGACTATTTCTTCTCCCGTACCGCATTAATGTATGTTTACATGGGGCACATGAAATTTGAACATACACAACCTTACGAAAACTGGTTTTGGAAGAAAAACAGAATCGACCTCGTTAACGGTTTTGTAGAAAAAGTAGAAACCGATGCCAAAAAGCTACTTTTAAAAGGTGGTTCATCTATTTCTTATGACAAACTAATCATTGCAACAGGGTCTAAACCAAACAAGTTTGGTTGGCCAGGGCAAGATTTAAAAGGTGTACAAGGTTTGTACTCCAAACAAGATCTAGAAATGCTTGAGAAAAATGCCCCTAATAAAAAGGTATGTAATCGTGCGGTTATTGTCGGTGGCGGACTAATAGGTATTGAAATGGCTGAGATGCTACGTTCTCGCCAAATACCTGTTACTTTTTTGGTTCGAGAAAATAGCTTTTGGAACGGAGTATTACCTGCTGGCGAATCTGCCATGATTAACGAGCACATTCTAGAGCATCATATCGATCTTCAATTAGACACCAATCTTGAGAAAATAATTTCTGATGAAAATGGACGCGCAAAAGCTGTGGTAACAGATAAAGGTGAAACCATTGAATGTAATGTAGTTGGCTTAACTGCCGGTGTTGCCCCAAATATCGATTTTCTAAAAGATTCTGGTATTGAATTAGGCAGAGGCGTTAAGGTTAATCGTTTTTTAGAGACCAACGTTAAAGATATATTCGCAATAGGCGATTGTGCAGAGCAACACGAAGGTATTGGCAGCAGAAGACCAATAGAAGCTGTTTGGTATACTGGCAGAATGATGGGCGAAGCGCTTGCACAAACTATATGTGGCAACCCAAGAGAATACAACCCTGGCCACTGGTTTAACTCAGCTAAATTTTTAGATGTGGAATACCAAACCTATGGATGGGTTTTTAGCGAACGTAGTAAAAAAGATAATGAACATCATTTTCACTGGCGTCATGCTACTGAAAAGATATGTATAACCGTAGCATTTGATAAGGATAGCCATCAATTTTTAGGTCTTAACACGTTCGGTATTCGAATGCGACATGAAATTTTTGACCAATGGTTAACAGAGAACAAAGACATTGATCATGTAATGACGTATTTAAAAGATGCCAATTTCGACCCAGAGTTCTTTAAACTTTATGAGGATGAAATTATCACCAAATACAATGCTGATTTCAATAAGAATATCAGTGCAAAGAAAAAAAGCTGGAAACGTATTTTCAGTATCGCCTAACTAAATAACAAAACAAACAACACCTACTATGGGTAATTTTGACAGAAGTATGTCACTTGCGGGAGAACCGCCTAAAGCATTAAATACAGGCCAAAAACTGGCAGTAGTTACAGGAATGATCGGTTTGGGAATTCTCATTCTTCAATTGTTCAATTTAAACCTTGGCAATACTGCACTTTGGCTAACAGTTTCAATTGTAGCCATTTTCGCTGGGATTATCTGGTTTTCGCAAGCGGCCTACGCCAATAAACATAAGGGAATAAAAAATGACGGCGTTTGGTTTAAATCCATTTCTAGTCGTGGTGTACTTGCCTGGATGGCCGGTATTGCCTTAACAGGGTTTTACATCGTACTTTATTTTTATCCGCACTACTTAGGTCTTGTAAAAGATGGCGACAATACGGGTTTAATTGCCCTATTCGACCCTTTAAGTAAAGGACTAAGCGGAAACCCTGCTAGCCAATGGTTTGTTTACGGCACCATGTATACCGTGGCAATTTTGGCTTTCGGCGCTAAATTTATTTGGAAGTATCGTCATAATAAATACGAGCAACTGAGAACGGTTAGTGTTATGTTCTTTCAGACTGCATTCGCATTTTTCATTCCAGAATTAATGGCACGTTTAAATGGTGATTTACCATATTATGACCTTAAAAATATGTGGCCTTTAAATTATTACAACTTTGAACGTTACCGTATTAATGGTTTCATAGATTCTGGTAGTGTGGGTATGACCATGCTGTTTTTTGGTATCATATCTATCTTTGTCATCTCTCCTTTTTTAACTTACAAATATGGTAAACGTTGGTATTGTTCTTGGGTTTGTGGTTGTGGTGGATTGGCTGAAACTGCGGGTGATTCTTTTCGCCAATTAAGCGATAAATCTAAATTCGCTTGGAAAGTTGAGCGCTGGGTAGTACACAGTGTTGTGGTATTCGTAACCGTAATGACTATTGCTGTAATATATTCTTATTTAGGTAATGACTCTAGCAAATATTGGCTTACAAAAACCATGTTTATATCTGGTGTAGCTTTCATTTTAACCGCTATTTTTTCTTGGGTAATGATTTACAAAAGAGAAGAATTAGCAAAAGATGCCAAATATGGCGCAATAGGCTATTTCACCATTATCGCTGTATTAATAGGAATGCACTTTTTTAGTGACTCAGCAAACATATTCATCTTCAAGGCAGAAACGCTACGTACTACTTACAGCTTTTTAATAGGTAGTATTTTCTCTGGAGTTATAGGAACGGGGTTCTACCCTATTTTAGGAAACCGAGTATGGTGTAGATTTGGATGTCCAATGGCAGCTATGTTAGGGTTTCAACAACGTATGTTCTCTAAATTTAGAATTACGACCAACGGTGGTCAATGTATTTCATGTGGTAACTGTTCTACTTATTGTGAAATGGGTATTGATGTACGTGCGTATGCTCAAAAAGGAGAAAACATTGTACGCTCTAGTTGTGTTGGCTGCGGTATTTGTTCTGCGGTTTGCCCAAGAGGAGTTTTAAAATTAGAAAACGGACCAGAAAAAGGTCGTATCAACTCTCAAGATGTATTATTAGGTAACGATGTTGATTTAATGGATTTAGTGAATAAAAAATAGATCTCATTTCTAAAATGGAATACACTATTTTTTTTGCATTCTGACCTATAAACTCAAGTGCACTTAAATTAGATAATAGGAAAAAGTTCATGAAAGACTGGTTTTCACTAATCTTTCATGATCTTTACAACCTACTAACATCAGCTTATAAATTAAATGAATCGCTTTTTAACCCTCTTACTTTTAGTATCTCTTTCTGCTCAATCGCAAACAGAAGTCAATTACCCTGAAGTTATTTATGGAAAAGAGAACATCAGTGCCAGTTGGGTAAGTCACCCAGATGTTAAAGGCGGCGAAGACACTGTTTTGTTGTTTCGTAACACCTTTGAAGTTGAAGATTCAAAAGCTGATTTTATTATCAATATCTCTGCAGACAACCATTACTACCTTTATGTAAACGGACGGTTTATCACCCATGGCCCACAATTGAGCGACATTCAACATTATAAATATGAAACCTTAAACCTGAAAGATTACCTAAAGCAAGGAGAAAATGTCATCGCCGTTAAGGTAATCAATTTTGGTAAAAGAAGATTTTTAGGCATGCAGTCTATATTCACTAGTGTAATGGTAAACGGCGTAACAGATAATGCTAAAATCATTAATACTACCGGTTTTAACGATACTTGGGTAAGCACTATTGATAAGTCGTACAAGGCTAATGAAGTAGTTTGGAGAGGCAATAAAGAAAAGGCAATCGTTGGCGGTTTTTATGCCAACAACCCTACCGATATAGTTGACATGAACAACTACCCTACTCATTGGGAAATATTAGATTTTGATGACTCTGATTGGAAAAAAGTGGAATTTTTTGAGAATGCCAGTAGTATGGGCGGCTCTATTGCCTATTTATTAGAACCTCGCAATTTACCATTGCTTTCATGGGACGAGGAAAGGATTGCAAGTATTGTTCATTCTTCAAAACCTCTTGAAACTGAGTTCCCAGTGTTGGGCAGTTTAACACTAGCACCTAATACAACCACCACTTTTCTATTAGATCAGCAATATGTTACTAACGGATTTCCAGAATTAGTTTTCGGTAAAGGGAAATCAGCTACCATTATCATTAAATATGCTGAGAACCTTTTTGGTGCAAACAATGAAAAAGGGGATCGTAACGACTTAGAGAACAAAAAGCTTTTAGGCTATTACGATGAAATTATTTCTAATGGAAAAGATGCGCAAAAATTTATACCGAATTGGATGCGTACCTTCAGATTCATAGAGTTTGAAATTGAAACAAAAGATGCAGCGCTAGTTCTAAATAAATTTGTAAACCATAGGTCAAGAACTACCATACCTTCTATTGCCAAGTTCAATTCAGACAATGACATGTACAATGATATTTTTGACATCTGTAAACGTACCATTGATATCTGTACACAAGATTACTTTTTAAGTGATGCCTATTATGAAACTATGCAGTATGTGGGCGATACTAAAATACAAGGTTTAATCTGGCAAGCTTTAAGTGGTAATGCCGAACACACCAAAAATGCGATTCGCCAATTTGACCATTCTAGAGATTCTGACGGTAACATTCTAGGTGCCTACCCGCTTCGCTCTACCTTTATTTACCCTACCTACTCTTTGGTGTGGGTCGATATGCTTGCAGATTACTACAACACCTCTAAGGACAAACAATTTATTGAAACTTATAAAGACGGTATTGTTAATACTCTTGCCGGATTTGAGAAGAATATGAACGACCTTAATTTGGTCAACAAAACACCATACCGCTATTTTGTAGATTGGTATACCGGCCCAAATAATGGCAGTGGTACCGCTACCAAAAATGACGGACTCAACTCTGCCGTAGTTAGTTTACATTATGTACATGCGTTACAAAATGCCTCTCGCCTATTCAATGAGATCGGAGACGAACAAACTTCATTGAAATACAAGAACAGAGCGCAAGAAATCATTACATCGGTTTATCAATTGTGCTATGATACCGACAGAAATCTTTTTGCCGAAAGACCGGATAAGACCATTTATGATCAGCATACCAATATCATGGCAATATTGACAGATGCTATTCCAGAAACTGAACAAAGAGCACTTCTAGATAAAATTTTAAACGAAGAAGATTTATTACAAGCCACTTACTACTACCGTTTTTATCTTTTTGAAGCGATTAAAAAAGTAGGGGCACCAGAATTATTTGATGTTGCCCAGAAACCATGGGAGCAAATGATCGAAGACCACATGACCACTACTTTAGAGCGTTTTGAAAGTGTTGAAAAACCAACAAGATCAGAGGTACACCCGTGGAGCGCATCGCCAGCATATTTTTATTTTAATTATTTGGCAGGTATCCGTTCTGTAAAAAATGATTTTGAAGAGGTAGAAATTGCTCCGGCATTTGGAAAACTCAATGAAATAAGAGGTTTACTTCCTACATCAAAAGGAAATATTGAATTTGAATTAAAGAGAAACAAACATAAATTATCAGCAGAAATAACCATTCCTAAAACTATAAAAGGAAAGGTAGTTTGGCAAGGAACAGTAGTTGAACTAAAACCTGGAAAGAATAGATACACCCTAAAAAGCTCTAAATAACATAGCATTTTCGGTGTCTGTTTCGACACAGTAATAAACTTGAAAATTTTAAAAAAATGAAGCTATTTAAACTCTTTTACACCGCACTTATTTGCTTAGGTCTGTTAGCTTTTATAAATCCTGAAGACAAACGTTACGAGCGCACCTATTATGATGACGGTACCCTAGAAAGTGAAGGGTGGATTCGCTATAGTACAAAAACCGATTATTGGACCTTCTACCACCCTAACGGGCATAAGTCTGAGCAAGGTTTTTACAATTATGGCAAAAAAGAGAAATATTGGTTCTTTTTTAGCGAAGATCGTATTAGAACCAAAGAAGGGAAATTCGTTGAAAATAAAGAAATAGGCTGGTGGTTGTTTTACGACAAAAAGGGACGTGTAAATCACAAATGCCAATTATCAAAAGGGATTAAAGACGGATATTGCTTAAAATATAAGGATACAAAATTGATATCTGCAGAGAAGTACAGTAAAGGTGAAAAAATTAAAGAATGGACATCTTTCCGTGCTTTTACCAGTGAAAATAGTTTATCAGATTTAAAATAATGACAGACATTAAAGTAATAATACCAGCTTTTAACGAAGCAGATTCCATTGCCCATGTCATCAACGAGCTACCAAAATCGGTGTCTGAGGTAATCGTTGTGAACAATAACTCTACAGATGATACCGTAAAAAATGCCGAAGGTGCAGGTGCAACGGTACTTACAGAGACCAGAAAAGGATATGGTTATGCATGCCTTAAAGGCTTAGATTATGTAGCATCGACATCTAAACAACCAGACATTATCGTATTTATTGACGGAGACTATTCTGATTATCCAGAGGAGCTAGATAAAGTTGTTGCTCCTATTTTGGAAAATAATATTGATTTTGTAGTTGGCGCCAGAACTAAGGGTTTGCGAGAAGAAGGCTCTATGACTCCGCAACAGGTATTTGGTAACTGGTTGGCGACATTTTTAATGCGATTGTTTTTTGGCGCAAAATTTACGGATTTAGGCCCTTTTAGGGCAATTAAATACGAAAAGCTCAAGGAATTGAACATGGAAGACAAAACTTATGGATGGACGGTTGAAATGCAACTGAAAATTCTTAAGAAAAAAATGACATATACCGAAGTACCAGTACGTTACAAAAGAAGAATTGGCATCTCTAAAGTATCAGGAACCGTAAAAGGTAGTATATTTGCAGGCATAAAAATTTTGGGGTGGATCTTCAAATACAGTATAAAATAATATGGCATTAGCTCTAGCGTATCTTATTATCATAATTTATAGTATCTCTTTACTATTGATTTTCTTTTATAGCTTGGCGCAGCTGAACTTGCTAATCAATTACTTATCACAAAAAAGAGAGAACACAACAGCACCAAAATATAATCTACTAGACCCAAAAGAAATTCCTTTTGTAACTATTCAACTCCCGGTTTACAATGAGGAGTATGTTATGGATCGCTTATTAGAGAACATTGCTAAAATAGAATATCCTAAAAGCAAATTAGAGATTCAAGTACTAGACGACTCTACAGATGATACCGTAATTACTACTGCTGCCACTGTTGCAAAATTGCAAGAGACCGGTTTAGATATTCAACATATTACAAGAACTGATCGTTCTGGTTTTAAAGCTGGTGCTTTAAAGGAAGGACTTAAAGTAGCAAAGGGTGAGTTCATCGCTATTTTTGATGCAGATTTTTTACCGGCTTCAGATTGGTTAAAGAAAACCGTTATCTATTTTAAAGATGAAGAAATTGGTGTGGTACAGACCCGTTGGGGGCATTTAAACCGCGACTACTCTACCTTAACTAAAATACAGGCGTTTGCCCTTGATGCGCACTTTACTTTAGAACAAGTTGGGCGTAACAGTAAAGGTCATTTCATCAACTTTAACGGTACCGCTGGCATATGGCGTAAAGAGTGTATAATAGATGCCGGTAACTGGGAAGGCGATACGCTAACCGAAGATTTAGACCTAAGCTACCGTGCACAGTTGAAAAACTGGAAATTCAAATATTTAGAAAATGTAGAGACTCCTGCAGAATTGCCAGTTGTAATTAGTGCCGCACGTTCGCAACAATTTCGTTGGAACAAAGGTGGTGCTGAGAACTTTAGAAAAACAGTATGGAGCGTTGTTACCGCAAAGAACATTCCTTTTAAAACGAAGTTTCACGGAGTAATGCATTTACTGAACAGTTCAATGTTCTTATGTGTATTCTTAGTTGCTTTATTAAGCATACCATCGCTTTATATTAAAAACACCTATGGTCATTTAGACTGGGTATTCTCTCTATTAAGCTTGTTTACGGTAAGTACTATTATCTTATTTGTTTGTTATTGGTTTACCTATAAGAGCATACAAGGCAGCGGCTTTAATAACTTTGTAGATTACATACGTATATTCTTCACTTTCTTCTCTGTTGCATTAGGCTTCTCATTACACAACACTATTGCTGTAATTGAAGGTCATATGGGTAAACGAAGTGAATTTGTACGTACACCAAAATTTAATATCAGCACCTTAAAACAAAGCTGGAAAGGCAATAAATACCTTGCTAAAAAATTATCACCAAACATGATTCTAGAATTTGCCTTAATGGTCTATTTCATGTTTGGCATGTACAGCGCAATACCATTAAATGATTTCGGACTGTTTCCGTTTCATTTTATGCTGTTCTTGGGCTTTGGATTTGTATTCTTTAAATCATTGACCTCAAGAGCTTAAAACTAAGCTTAATTAAATTTTAGAAAAGGGATAGCCATTGTCTATCCCTTTTTTTATTCCAATTCTTCTCATTTGTTTAACTTACACATAAAACAGGAATAAGATTACTAGTGATCTTATTCGTCTTAAATAGCGTATAAAGTAAAAAGTAACTAGTTACCTTATACAATTGTTACCCACAATTAAAAACAAATAAAACATGAAATCTAGGAACAAAATAAAACTTGCAAATCTGACCACTTGGATAATGGTAATTACAATTTCAGTAATTGCAATTTGGTTCATTGGATTTATGGTAGCAAATACTTTTGATTTGAATGTATTCACCAAACGAACTTCTGACTTCATGTTCGGATTTATTGGCTTCTCAGCAGTTTTAGTTCTTTGTTCTGCCATTTTAAATATTAGTTTAAATATCGGACTAATAGCAGATAGTAAAGTTCAAGAATTGAAAACTGAAGGTTCAAACTTAATTGGAAAGAAATTTTACGTAGCAACTTTATTCGGAATAATCGCTTTAATTGCTTTTTTATTCATTGGAGATTATCTGACAAGGAAAAATGAAGAAAATAAATTAGTAAGTGCAGCAGATTATATTGTTGAAACATACTCAGAATCTATTAATAAAATAGCCCCGAGTTTGACAGATACTTCTAAAGTTGGACAAATACCAGAGATACTGAAATTTCTTTCAAATCAAAAATCTGAATTTCCTTCTGTTACTCTGCTTACAAGTGGTAAATATGACGGACAATTTACATATTTAGAAATTTCACATTGGGAATCTATTGAGAATCTGAAAAAGCCTTTGTTTGGAAATTCGTTTTATAAATGCCAAGACTATGACTGTGAATACTTACAACAATTATTCACGGGAAAGACTAACAAATCATTGTTTTGGACAGAAAAAAATGATTACAAACTATATTATCCATTCGTAGAAAAGGACACTAAATACATTCTGCTTTTCACTAAATATCAACGACATGGTAAAGTAGGTTCCTACTAATGAAGAATGAAAAAAAGTGGGTAACACTGTATATAGCAAATAGGGCGTTTAGTGGTTTATGAAAGTTCAGGGCTATTTACAAACACCGCCAAATTTTTAATTTGGCTTTTAATATGATTAAGTTAAAAACAAAATATAAAAATATGGCTCAGAGCACACTCGAAAGTTTATCGGTTTCTACTGCCCTACTTGCCATATACTAAACGTTGTGTGCAATTTGAGAAATGAAAAGATTAATATTAGTTTTAATTACAATAACAATAAATACTGCTGTTTGGAGTCAAAAAGTGACCCTAGATAAAGTAAGCTATGAATCATATTCGACATTCAAATCAGTTGCTGTAGAAATAAAAATCGATGGAGTAAAATTAGACACCATTAACAGGATAAAGCTTTTGGGAAATGCATTTGCATATATAGGTAAATCAAAAGAGTATATCTCAGATTCGTTTTATTCTGATGAATATCAGGATAATTCTGACAACAAGTACACCATTGTATTTGACTCAATTTCAAAGCAAATAAATAATTTCGAGAAGGTTACCGGAACTCTGAGATATTTTCATCCAAGTACTTATGATAAATCAATAGTAGTAATAGAGAATTCAAAAAACACATTTAATTCAAACGTTTTAAGCAAAAATTCAGATGAAATAAAAGTTATACCAATAAACGGTTTAATTCTTCATAAACTAAATAAGCGAAAAAAGAAATTACGCAAATATTTAGATGGAATAATATTAAAAAATAGGTTGGACAAAAACCTTTTTATTGAAACTTTGAGTAAACATTTTGATAATTATAAGGATTTCAACTCACTAAATAAATTATCTGATTTCATCATTTTTTATATAGAACAGCCACATTTTAAAGTAGTATCTATTCATTTAGAGGATTCGAATAATAAGAATAGAACTGGGTATTACAGCGTAGAGATTAATTCCAAACTAAATGGACCAAAATCAGCTATCTGGATATCAAGTAACTTTGGAAAAAAATTAAATGATGACTACAAAATTGAAATTCGATATGAAAATAAAAATTCCATTAGAGATTTTGAATTCGAATTATCGAATCTACAATTAAATTAAAACTGCACACAACAATGGTAACCGTTGCACAAGCAGTTAATTCAGAGTAAAATGTATCATTATGAGCCTCTCTAAGAGGCTTTTTATTTTCAGCTCACAAGTTACAAGCCAGTTTTCGGTGGATTACATAAGCACTAAATAGGTATTGAAAGGCACTTTTTACAAATGCCAACAAAACAAGCTGCCTTGCCCTACTTTTTACTCGTTTTTGTTCGAATTTCAGATACTTCTTCAGATTGTAGGCTATTGCACTAAGATGCATCACCATGTTGGTCTGCTTGATTCCGATGGTATTTATTTTACGCATCCCCATGAATTGGGTTAAAGTTCCGAAAACGGGCTCTACTGTACTTTGCCGTTTGCCTTTCATATATCTGCCTTGTTTGCTTGTTACACGTTCAATATTTCGTTAATACTCCGCTCTATAATACGTAACACTAAACTTCTTCTCTTGGGCACTCTTGCCTAAGCAGCTACTGCGCATTGGGCAATCAATACAAACATGCTTTCTAGCGCGATACTCTTTCTTCTTGGTCTTGGTACGGCTATCTAAAAACTCTTTGGTAAAAGGAATAACCTTGCCCTGTGGGCATATATAATGATCGGCTGTTTCATTATAAATGAAGTCTGTTGGTCCGCCTTTGTAAGTACCGTGTGGTGGAATGAAACTCTTTAAACCTTGGTTTTCTAAAAATGCATAATTCTCCCCACTACTATAACCTGTATCAGCTACACAGTTTTCAAACACTAAACCTTGTTGCCATAAGCGTCTTTGTAAGCGTTGCACGATATCTTGTAATTGTTGATTGTCTTTGCCATCTGCGTGGTAAGCCCTAATATCTGTGATCACATGATGCGCTGTATCAACACTCAATTGACTCAAGTAATTTAGCTTTCTGGCTTTGCCAGGCTTTACGCTTATTCTGGCATCGGGGTCGGTAGGGTTGTAATGGGTCTTGTTACTGGTATACTTTGCCCCTTTGTTACCTGCGCCCGGTCGCTGATCTTGGTCTTTTGCCCATTTCTTGTTACGGACCTTTATCGCGTCAAGTTCCTTCTTGCTTGCTGTAATACCGCGTTGACCTTCATCCGACTTATCGCCCTTACTCTTTCGATGGGGTGTTTCTTTATCCATTGAACTGATCGCTCGAACCTTTCGAAGATGCTCGTCAAGTTCCTCTTCGGGCACCTTAAGCTCCAAAGTATCCATGCTCGCATTCGCCTTTACAGGAGCGGAATCTATCGCCTGGGTATGGCCACTGACCATTCCTTTTTCAATACACAACTCTAAAACATTAGTGAATACTTCTTCGTATACCGACTCGGGGAACAGTTGCCGAGTTCTACTGATTGTACTATGCCAGGGAAGCTCCTCATCAATATCATAACCAATGAAATATAGAATATCCAAACGCATGGAACAATGAGCGATAAGTTGGCGGTCACTAATAAGGTTCTCCAGATAACCCACTAAACACAACTTAAAAAATACAACGGGATCAATACTCTTTTGACCGCTATCCCCATAATATTCCTTAGTAAGCTTATAAAGAAAATGCAAATCCAGAACTCCTTTTAAACGCTTGTAAAAATTGTTCTTTGGTATACGCTCGCTCAACTGAAAATGGGAGAACAGCTTTTCTTGGTAATCCTTTTTTCCTTGCATAAATAAAGTTAAGCAAAAACAGTATTTTTATCAAGGACTTGTGCAACAAGCACAATGCCTATAATTAATGTGGGGTTTGGGTTTTTACGCCAAGGTCTATGTATATTTATCAGGTCGCAAAATCTTTGAGATTTTGCTTTAGACAAAAAAAAATAAAACAAATCAAAAAGATTCGGCTACGAGCTGTGGCGCAGCGGGAATCGTAAATCACCGCCCCACACTAATCATAGTCTAGACGTTGTGTGCAATTAAGGTACGTTAAAAGGACATCGTTTACACTTTTTTAGGAGTTAATTTGAGATGAAAATCAAATTATCATGCCTTGGAAAGTAATTACAACAATGGAACAAAAAATTGAACTAATATGTGAATGGTGTGTAGGAAAATCTACCACTACAGAATTATGACAGAATTCAAGAATACCTAATTATTGAAGTCATAAGCCCAGCAAATAAAACATTTCGAATATGGATGGAAATCGACACATCAATATTGACAAAAATTAAAATTCAATATCAGAAAGAAATCGATTAGTGAATGAAAAATAAGAATCGCATAATTATCCTTTGGGTTATTGGAAACATCTTGCTTTTAATAAGGTTCTTAGTCGACCCATATCTGATTTTATGCGAACCTTGTATGTCTGGTTACACTTGCCCACCTTGCCGCACTGAATTCGCGAATAATATTTGGATCTATTTCTTAATTTGGAATCTGCTATTTGGAATAATTCTTATATTAAAGAAGAAAATTACAACAGCCAATACCACCAAAGCCAAATTATGACAAAAGAATATGCTTTATTACCCGACAGAATTAAAGCCGCAGTAATTGATGGCATTCTACTTATCGTTGCTATGTACGCAGTATCTGAAATTTTAAGCCTTTTTGAGAACGTCCCTAATTACGTGAGAATTTCGATAGCGATTTTATTATTTCTTCTTTACGACCCAATTTTCACAAGTCAATTCGATGGAACTATCGGACATTCATATAGTAAAATTATGGTTAAAAAAGATGCAATTACAGAACAAAATATTAATCTAGTACCTGCCCTTTTCCGTTTCTTGATCAAATTTTCTTTAGGCTGGGTATCGTTACTTACCGTAACAGGTAATCAAAAGAAAAAAGCATTACATGACCTAGTGGTCAATTCAGTAGTGCTAAGAGAAAAATAAAACTACAAAACTGAAATTGACGTTTTTAAATTTATTGAGAAATATATGGTCGGAAATCAAAAAAAAAGGCGAAAGAAGGCGAAGAACAAGTATACCAAACTGGTTTGGAAGTAGCCACAATTTTCTTAGACGCTGCAAAAAATGAACACCCGCCATTACGTATTCGTACTTCTAAATGGGCAGAAGACTTTTGTAATTTAAAAATACAAGCAGATCACGATAGAACTAAACTAGTTCAACAAATTAAAAAGCCTTTCTTATAATAGAATATTAAAAATATGTCTGATTTAGATTATTATAAAATTTGAAGTGCTATTCACTAGTAATAATATAAATCAGGCTCTTTTCCGACAGATAAGTTGATACAATAAACGCCAAAACATTAAAATTCTTAACTTTATAGTACTAACCACAAGAAGGCAGTTATGATAAAATATCATCTTAAAATTTTAACGATACCTGTATTACTATTCATTTTTACAGGGTGCAAAGACACAAAATCAAATACCAATACTACAGCAGATACTGAAGTAACCATTTCGGTAAAGAAAGAGAATTTTTTATCTGGCGGATTGGTAGAACCGATTTCTATTGTTAGCAGAGAACTTTCTGATGGTTCAACCGCAGACTGTTATAAAATAGTTGTGACCTCTACACCTACCGATCACGAAATGGGACCATGGTGCCCCGGTAATATTTCTGATGATGCTTCTGCTGGTGGTGTCTGGTTAGAAGGTGGTAAAGTCTATGATGTAGATGGCGAATTTGTAAAAAATCTTAGTACATTTTATGATGATGAAACATGGATGATGTACAATAGCGAAACTGGCGAAATAACAAAAACAAGCACTAAACAAGAATGTGAAGATGCTGCCAACCCTAATGTTGGTGAAGAATATGAGAATTTTTGTGTGGAATGCCTACCATCTTATATAGGTGATATTACGCACACCTATTACATACCTGTTACTCCTAAAAAAGCGGCTAAACCATATGCCTTTTCAAACGGACCTGGTGGCGGACCACCGCCTGGCGGAAGACCAGATGACGGGCATGAAAGACCAGGACCACCAACAAATGGCGGACCAGAAGGTCATGGTGGACCAAATGGGAATTCTACAATGCCTTCTAATAGAGGTTTGGCATTTAATGGTGTTATTTTTAACGCTCCCGCTCCCGTAGATGCCATTTTAGGTGCGTATACCTTAGCTCCTTTTGATGATGCTGGCGGACATATAAATTTAAACGAAGGATATCACTACCATGCTGCTACTGGTATTTCTAAAAAAATTGAGCAGTCAGACAACCATGCTGCTATGATCGGTTATGCTTTTGATGGATATGGCATTTTCGGAAATACTGATGCAGAAGGTAAAGCCTATACAGACCTAGATGACTCTCGTGGTCATTATGATGAAATTAGAGGATATCATTATCACGTAGATAATGCCGGTAATAATAATTTTATTGATGGCTTACGTGGTGAATATGCTTTGTAAAAACACTACTTTAAAAATTATATTTTTCAGTTTGCTATGGGTAAGTACTAATACATTTGCCCATAGTCCTGATTTTTCTAATATCATTATTTCTAAAACTGAAAACGGACAAATTGTTCTTCAAATTAATAGCTCGTTAACGGCTTTTCAACAAGAGATAAATTACGTAAACGGAAAAGGTGCTTACAAATCTCCCAAAGAATTTCAAGAACTCGTACTTCAACTTTTTAAGTCTAGATTCTCTCTTATTCTTAACAACAATGACACTATTAAGTTCAAGAACTCTAAAGTGTTTTTAGGTCATGAAACCAAGATAGTTACCGAAATTATAGGTATTCCAAAAGATGTTAAATCCATTCATCTGAAAAATATAATATTCAAAGACCTACACAATAGCCAATCTGCTGTTATCTTTTTATTGGATGGATTTCCAAAGGAAAAATTCACTTTACAGCGCGATAATAAACACGAACTAAACATTATTTTAGCAGATAAAAAATGGCTCGTGCCAACAGCTATAAATGATCAAACACTCTTGAAGTATTTACCTTATCTGATTACTTTAATAATTGGTGGTCTGCTACTTTTAATTTCTAGAAAAAGAAAATATCAATTATGAAAAAACCAAACACAGTAATCTATATTGCTTTAACCATCGTTGTATTGGGGCTAGTCTTTCAATTTATGGAAATGGGAGTTTTTGGAGAAGACCCCATACCTAATATTACCAAATTCAATCAGCTATTTTTCTGGACCGGAATCCTTGTTTGGGCTCTTGGATATATGCAGCAAGAAGCTGTAAAAAAGAAGGACAGCGAAAATGACCTGTGAACTAAACAACAATCTAAATGGTCTGCTTGTTATGAACTACCACTGTAAAACAAACGAACCTTTCGCTATCCTCTTCTTAAAAAATTTATTCTCGTTTACTTAAATAAACGAATAGAAGATTCTTTTAAATTTAATTTTGCCGGTTGTGGAAACTCAGCATGAACTATCAATACATTTTCATGATGCTGCTCTAGCTCACTCAATACCTTTCTGTTCAATAATAAAATGGTTGAATGACCAAAATGATCTAATTTATCTAGAATAGTTTTCCCATTAAATTCACAAACCCAATGGGTTTCAGACATATTCTCTTCGTAAAATAACTCTAAAGTTGGCACTTGGTAATAGTCATGCTCACCTATACCTTCTAAATCAAAAACCAAACGAAGCAATCCGCTTTCTAAATTTGCACCTTCATTAGAAATTCCTAATTCTTCAAAAGATAATTTACCTGAAGTTGGTTCATTAAATTTAACTTTTATCTCTCCTTTATTTATTTCTACTTTGCTCATCTACGTTTGTTTTTATGATACCATCAAAGCTAGATAACAGCGTGAATTTATAATATGATATTTATCAGGATTGAAAAATTTAATGTTTAAAAACAAGATTTACCTGCAACGATATAAAGTTGTTACAATTACTCCGTTTTCATCAGTAACCGACAATAATTCTCTTTCTTCAATCACCTTAAAATTAAATGGCGCCATCAAAAGATTGATGCCACTCCGCTTTTTTAAACGAGTACCTTGACCTGAGATAATATCCTTATTTGGTATAAAATTACCTTCAGGTAGATGTTCTGTAAGTATTACATATTCATAACCAGCTAATTTAGCAACTACTTGCTTTACTTCATCATTAGAGATGTGCTGCAATACTTGACGAAGAATAGCACAATCTGTATTGGGCAAAGTGTCTTTGGCGACATCTAGACATAGAAATTCCAAATTAGGAGCTTTATATTTCTCTTTGTTACGTTCGATCAATTCTGGAACAATATCCACCGCAATACAATTCTTGGTGTGGTCCACCAATTCTTTTCCCACATTAAAATCCCCGCAACCTAAATCACATATTGAAATTGGTTTTTGCAGCGAGCTTAAAAAGCGAATAATTGCTTGAACATAAGGTGTAATAATTTCTGGTTTATGAGAACCTTCACCAGAGTATAAATCTGAAGTACCACTACCCCACAGATTCTTTTCATAAACCTGCTGCATGGCATCTTTTGTTGGCCATGGTTTTTTGCCTCTGCCTCTTAATTTTTCGTATTTATCCATCATTATCTATCTAAAAAAACATGAACTTTTATCTGTATGCATTAATATAAAGTAAAATAACCAAACGCAATTATTACCTACTTCCTATCCTGAATTCGACTTCAAAGGGCAACAAATGTGAGTCATAAAAAAACTACCACATAAAAAATGAGGTCTTTACAGATTAGAAAATGTATTTTCACTAGCATAAAAATTAAATAAATGGAACAAATAAAAATCATATTCGTTCTTTGGTTTTGAAAACAGTAGAATTGCTTCAGACAAAACCACTGTGACCATTTATCCTGAAAAACACAAAATAGATATTGTTCAAGAAAACATTTTCACAATCATACAAACTGAAAAAGACACTGCTCTTACCTTGGCACAATGGGAGCAATTAGTAAATTGGAAAGAAAACAAACTACCATGGGCCAAAGAATTAGAAAACTTTACCAACAAAGATGTGACGATTGAAAATAACGAAGGGACTATAGAACCACGTATTTCTTTTAATTATACTGACGAAAATGATTTACGCGCCTTGGGTATCTGGTATAATAAAGAAAAGAATCAATATTCTATTAATAACATTCCAAGAGAACATACCACTAGCGAAAACGGTAAATTAGAAGGTAATTATTGGATTTTTGAAGGAAACAGCAAATTTAGCTTCACCAATGAAGCTTTTATTGACCTGCCCAATGAGTTTAAAAAATCAAAACTTCCGATCATTGAAATCTTTGAGGACTAAATTTCAAATTATGGACTTACTGAAAAATAAAGAAAATGCCATCGCATTCTACAAAACAGCTTATTTAGGGCAACCAAAACTGGCGATAGAGAAATATGTAGGTAACGAATATATTCAGCATAACCCGGCGGTAGCGAACGGTACACAGGGCTTTATAGATTACTTTGAACGTATGCAAGAAGGATACCCAGAGAAGTCTATTGAATTTGTACGATGTATTGCCGAAGGTGATTTAGTGGCATTACATACACACCAAATATGGCCTGGTAATGATCAATATATTACTATGGATTTTTTTAGGTTTGACGACAATGGTAAGATTTGTGAACACTGGGATTCTATTCAGCAAATTCCTGAGAAATCTGAGAACCCCAATACGATGTTTTAATTTCAAAATCAAGTAACAACAATACTCATGCACCATATTAATATTCAAGGTTTAAACTGGGATACCAAATCCTCTTTTCAACAAGGTCCAGCAAAAGCTCCTGACCTAATCAGAAAAGCACTGTACAGCGATTCTATGAATCTATGTACCGAATTTGGGGTTTCCATAGAAAATGATGCCATTACCGATAAAGGTGATTTTACCATAAATGAGTATTTTGATATTACAGACATTACCAGAAAGAATATTGAATCTGGCGCTAAACTACTTTCATTAGGCGGTGATCATTCGGTTACCTTCCCTATAATAAAAGCCTTTCATGAGCTCTACCCAAAACTAGACATTCTACATATTGATGCCCATGCAGATCTGTACCATGAGTATGAAGGCGACCCGTATTCTCACGCATGCCCCTTTGCACGCATTATGGAAAATGGTTTTGCTGTAAAATTGGTTCAAGTTGGTATAAGAACTTTGAATCCGCATCAGGCTGCACAGGCAAAAAAGTACAATGTAGAAGTACATGAAATGCGGAACCTTGACTTAAATAACATTCCAATATTTAAAAACCCGTTGTATATAAGCTTAGATATGGATGGCTTTGACCCTGCCTTTGCTCCAGGGGTTTCTCATCACGAGCCAGGCGGACTCTCATCACGCCAAGTTTTAGACTTAATTCATAGTATAGATACTGAAATAGTCGGTGCAGATATTGTAGAATACAACCCTGATCGTGATTTTCACGACATGACAGCCTACCTCGCTGCAAAAATGATGAAAGAACTTATTGGTAAAATGATGGAAGGTTAAAACATATTTCAATAAAAACCATTAAATTGACCTGTTACTAAACCCAAACCCGTAATGCCGTTTTCCTTTAAAAATTTTTTGAAACTCCATAAGGTTTCCTTGATATTGGCGGTATTGAGTTTTGTATTCTATTACACCTTTGCATATCACTTGCAGAGAACAGATTTCATAAAACTGCTTACACTCTTTGTTGCACTTTTCTTTTTCTGTTTTAAACTTATACAGTTCGAAAAACTCAACTTTAGATTTCTACTGGGTATAGGAGTAATTTTTAGGCTTATTTTTCTCTGTATAGAACCAAATCTATCTCAAGATTTTTATCGTTTTATTTGGGACGGGCACTTGGTCTTTAGCGGCGCCAACCCCTATTTACACACACCAGATCAGTTAATGGAAAACATGGTATCTATGATACCAAATGCCAATATTCTATATGAAGGCATGGGCAGTTTAAGTGCGCGGCATTATAGTAATTACCCACCTTTGAACCAGCTTGTTTTTGCAATTGCCGCATTCGTAGGCGGTAAGAGTATTTTTGGATCACTATTAACAATGCGAGTAATCATTATACTTGCCGATATCGGTATATTCTATTTTGGTAGAAAGTTGCTAAAAAATCTGAACAGATCTCCGCATTTAATATTTTGGTACTTTTTAAATCCGCTTGTAATTGTAGAGCTTACCGGTAATCTTCATTTTGAGGGGGTGATGCTGTTTTTCTTTATCCTAGCTATGTTTTTATTATCTATAGATAAATGGAAAACTGCAGGTATAGTTATAGCTTGTTCTATTTCAATAAAGCTCGTACCCCTATTATTTTTACCTCTTTTCTTTAAGTACTTAGGATGGAAAAAAAGCATCATTTTTTACGCTATCATTGGCATAACATCAATTGTTCTTTTTCTACCATTTAATACCCCAGAATTTATAGACAATTATTCTAAAACTATAAAACTATGGTTTTCTAATTTTGAATTCAATGCCAGTATCTATAACATCGCTAAAAAAACTGCCATACATTTTGATGCAAAGCCGTGGGAATTTATTAAAGAATATGGAAAAATTACACCGTTACTTACCATAGCCACCGTAGGTCTGTTTACATTTTTACCAAAAAGGTATGACTTAAACAGAGTGATCTGGTCTATGATGTGGGTATTGACTATCTATTATTTTATATCTACTACTGTACACCCTTGGTACGCCATTTTTCTGGTGTTGCTTTCTATTTTCACAACCTATAGATATGCCATCATTTGGTCTGCAGCCATTGTACTGAGCTACTTCGCTTATTCTCAGTCAGATTTCAAAGAGAATCTATGGTTACTTACCATTGAGTATATTTCAGTGTACGGCTTCATTATTTATGAAATTATTGCACATAATAACAAAAAGTGAAGTTTTTGTAAAAATTATAGGTTGTGTGATGTCAAATAAATATAATTTGTACATTTGCCCTGTAATGAACGAAAAAAACTACTTTCTAAATAGTACCGTGAGCACAGTTGCTCTTGCGCGTCCGTTCACATCTCGCCGTCGCCGCCCGTAAGGGTAAGATATAATTATGGAATTAGGTGAGTCCATTTCCGCACAACAAATCAAAACTTTTTTTACACTTTTAAATCTAACTGGCAATGAACTTAATTGTTGCTAACGAATCACATTTTAAATACGCTCAGGATATTTGCGATACAATAGCTGATTCTGCTAAAGTACGTGGTACTGGTATTGCGAAACGTACCCCGGAATATATTCAGAGAAAACTCTCTAACGGCAATGCTATATTAGCTTTGGACGGAGAAAAATTTGCAGGGTTCTGTTATATTGAAATTTGGGGACACGAGAAATTTGTGGCCAACTCCGGACTCATAGTACACCCAGACTACAGAGGTCAGGGACTTGCCAAGAGAATAAAAGCTAAGATTTTTGACCTTAGTAGAGAGAAATTTCCAGATGCTAAAATATTTGGAATCACTACTGGTTTAGCAGTTATGAAAATCAATAATGACCTTGGTTATAAACCTGTAACATTCTCTGAACTTACAGATGACCCAGAATTCTGGAAAGGCTGCCAAACCTGTAAAAACTTTGATATTCTTACAAGAACAGAACAAAAAATGTGTTTATGCACAGGTATGCTTTATGATGGCGCTACCAAGAAAAAAACCGAAGACTCAAACGAAATGAACGGCAAGGCTTTTACAAGATTAAAAAGTATTAAAGAGAGTTTGTTTCTTAAAAAGAAGTAACAAGTATAGAATATAGAACAATAAAAATATGAGCTGAATGCTGAAGGTTTTTCAACCTTTTTTCTAACATCTCTTTTCTAAACACTATCAAAAAAACAATAATTACCCGGCATCACCGGATTTGAACATTTTACAATGAAAAAATTAGTACTAGCATACAGCGGCGGATTAGATACATCTTATTGCGCTAAACATTTATCAAAAGACAAAGGGTTTGAAGTTCATGCAGTAAGTGTAAACACTGGCGGATTTTCTTCGGATGAAATAAAAGAAATCGAGAAAAAAGCAATCGAATTAGGTGCAACATCATATACCTCAATCGATGCCGTACAGACCTTTTATGACAAAGTAGTAAAGTACCTTATTTTTGGTAATGTATTAAAAAATAATACCTACCCACTTTCTGTAAGTGCAGAACGTATTGTACAGGCTATTGAGATTGTAAATTACGCTAAAAAAGTAGGTGCAGATTACATCGCTCACGGTAGTACAGGTGCTGGTAATGACCAAGTTCGTTTCGATATGATTTTTCAAATCATTGCACCAGAAATTGAAATCATCACTCCTATTAGAGATAATAAATTAGCAAGAGAAGAAGAGATTGCATACCTAAAAGAAAACGGAGTCGATTACCCTTGGGAGAAAGCTAAATACTCTATCAACAGAGGTCTATGGGGAACATCTGTAGGTGGCGAAGAAACTTTAACTTCAGATAAAGCCTTGCCAGATAGTGCTTACCCAAGCCAGTTACAAGAAAAGAACCCTACGGACGTAAAACTGACTTTCGAAAAAGGTGAGCTGATTGCCATTGATGGAATAAAAGATACTCCTGTTGCTAATATTGAAAAGTTAGAAGCGTTAGCCTCTAAATATGCTATTGGTAGAGATATTCATGTAGGCGATACTATTATAGGCACTAAGGGAAGAGTTGGTTTTGAAGCTCCTGCTTCATTAATCATCATAAAAGCACACCACTTATTAGAGAAGCATACGCTTACAAAATGGCAACAATACCAAAAAGAACAACAAGGTAATTTCTACGGAATGTTATTGCATGAAGGTAACTACCTAGATCCTGTAATGAGAAACATAGAAACTTTCTTGACCGACACCCAAAAAACAGTTTCTGGCGATGTATTCGTTGGCTTATACCCTTTTCAATTTAGATTACATGGTATTTCATCTAAACATGATTTAATGACAGATGCCTTTGGTAAATACGGTGAAGTCAATAAAGGTTGGACTGCAGATGATGCTAAGGGCTTTATAAAAATACTTTCTAATTCAGGAAAGATATATAACCATGTAAACGGAAACAATGATTAAAGCAGGTATTATTGGCGGTTCTGGTTATACAGGTGGGGAACTTATTCGAATTCTATTGAACCATCCGGCAACGGAAATAGATTTTGTTTTCAGTACTACTAGAGCAGGTAAAAAGGTAACTACTGCACACCCGGATTTACTAGGTACTACAGACCTTGAATTTACAGGTGATGTGAATTTAGATGTGAATGTTGTTTTTCTATGTTTAGGTCATGGTAACTCTACGGCTTTTTTAAAGGAACATAGCTTTTCTACAGATACTATTATCATCGATTTAAGTAATGATTTCAGACTTGATGCCGATGCTGATTTTGAAGGAAAGCACTTTGTATACGGATTACCTGAATTGAACAAAAGCAACATAGAGAACGCAAAATACATCGCCAACCCTGGTTGTTTTGCCACTGCTATTCAACTAGCGTTGCTGCCATTAGCAAAAGCAAATCTACTGGAAAATGAAGTACATATAAATGCCGTAACTGGCAGTACAGGAGCAGGTGTTAGTCCGTCTGCAACTTCTCACTTTTCATGGAGAAATAATAATGTAAGCTGGTACAAGCCTTTTACCCATCAACATTTAGGTGAAATTAACGAAAGCTTACATTCACTTCAAGAGAATACGGGCAACTTATTTTTCATGCCCAATAGAGGGAATTTCACTCGTGGAATTTTAGCGACTTCTTATACCAAATTTGAAGGCAGTTTAGAAGATGCCAAAAAAATCTATCAAGAGTTTTATAAAGACACCATGTTTACCCAAATATCAGATGAACCTATCAACCTGAAACAGGTGGTAAACACCAATCAATGCCATATTCATTTACATAAACACGATGATATTTTATTGATTACATCAGCAATTGACAACCTCTTAAAAGGTGCATCTGGGCAAGCGGTTCAGAATATGAATTTAATTTTTGGATTAGAAGAAAATTTAGGCTTGAACCTAAAAGCAGGTGTCTTTTAGAAACAATGTAAAAAGTACTATGCAATTGGTACAAGAAAAATATAAAACATGAAAATAGCGATTATAGGTGCAGGTAATTTAGGACTTTCTATAGCAAACGGAATTCTAAAAAGTAATGGTGCCACTAGCATGTACCTTACTAAAAGAGACATCAAATCTATTGCTGATTTTGAAAAATTTGACAAGGTTACCGTCACAAACGATAATCGTTTGGCGGTACAAAATTCAGACATTCTAATATTTGCGGTACAACCCGTTCATTTTGCTGCAATCTTAGAAAGTGTAAAAGATTTATTGACCGAAAATCATGTGATTATATCTACGATAACAGGTTTTGGAATCGAAAAAATAGAGGCAGTTATAGGTAAGGATAATTACATTGTTAGAAGTATGCCAAATACAGCAATCTCAGTTGGTAAATCTATGACCTGTATTTGTAGTAATGAAAAAGGGAAAAAACGTATAGATCTCACAAAGGCAATTTTCAACAGAATGGGACATTCTATGGAAATACCTGAAAGTCAAATGCAAGCTGCAACAGTTATTTGCGCAAGCGGTGTAGCTTTTTGGATGCGTCTAATTCGTGCAACCACGCAAGGTGCCATACAATTAGGTTTTGATGCCAAAGAGGCTCAAGAACTAGCTATGCATACCTGTAATGGTGCTGCAAGCTTATTAATAGATTCTGGCAATCACCCTGAAGAAGAAATAGATCGCGTAACTACACCAATGGGCTGTACCATAACCGGTCTAAATGAAATGGAGCACCAAGGTTTAAGCTCTTCTTTAATACGCGGCATTATCGCCTCTTACGATAAGATTACTGAATTTAAGACGAAGTAATACAAACCAATTCACTATTAAAATTGATTCTATTGACTTATGAAATTATTTGACGTTTACCCACTATATAATGTTACTCCCGTTTCCGCAAAAGGTATTGTGGTTACCGATGACAAAGGTCAAGACTATTTAGACTTTTACGGGGGGCATGCCGTAATATCTATTGGACATTCGCACCCACATTATGTGGAGCGCCTAAAAAATCAATTAGATAAAATCGGATTTTATAGTAATGCTGTTCAAAATCCGCTTCAAGTAGAATTAGCCGAAAAATTAGGTGTCGCTTCTGGATGTGAACATTACAATCTATTTCTGTGTAATTCTGGTGCTGAAGCTAATGAGAATGCGCTTAAAATGGCATCTTTTGTTACTGGTAAATCTAAAGTTATCGCTTTTAATAATGGTTTTCATGGGCGAACTTCTGCTGCAGTAGCGGCAACTGACAATCCGTCTATAAATGCTGAAATCAATCAGCAGCATGAGGTGGTTTTTCTAGACCTGAACGATATCAAAGGCTTTGAACGAGAAATTTCAAAGAATGTCTGTGCCGTTATTATTGAATCTATACAAGGTGTAGGCGGATTAGATGAGCCTACTACTGAGTTCTTACAACAAGTGGCAGCGCTATGTAAAGAAAATGACGCTTTATTAATAGCCGATGAGGTGCAATGCGGATTTGGTAGAAGTGGTAAATTCTTCGGATTTCAACATCACAATATAAAACCTGATATTATCAGCATTGCAAAAGGAATGGGTAACGGTTTTCCTGTAGGTGGCGTTCTTATACACGAAAGTATAAAAGCAAAATACGGAATGTTAGGAACTACTTTTGGTGGAAACCACCTCGCATGTGCAGCTACAATGGCAGTTTTAGAAGTTATTGAAAAAGAAAACTTAATTGCCAATGCCGAAGAACTAGGAGTTTATTTCAATAAAAAGGCTAAAGAAATTCCGCAAGTAAAAAGAGTAAAAGGCAGAGGCTTAATGCTCGGACTAGAGTTCGATTTTCAAGTTGCTGATCTACGCAAAAAATTAATTCATGAGCACCATCTTTTTACCGGTGGAGCGAAAGACAAAACGGTACTTAGAATACTACCTGCATTGAATATTACAAAACAAGATTTAGACGTGTTTTTCACCGCTCTTAAGACTGCTTTATCATGATAAAAACGCTCAATTTAGAAAAAAGAAATGCCGTTCTAAAACGTATGGCAGAATTGGTTCAACAAGAAGAATCTATTTTAATATCTGCAAATGAGAAAGATATAAATTCTTTCGAATCTGCCGACATCGCAATGATTGACCGATTAAAGGTGGATAAAGATAAGGTAAGAGAAATGGCTTCTTCCTTAAAAAAGTTAGCAGCTCTACCAGACCCTTTGCATGTAGAACGTTTTCAATTTACGCATGACAACGGTTTAGAAATCAGTAATAAAACGGCTCCGTTCGGCACTATCATGATCATTTATGAATCTAGACCAGACGTAACAATTGAAGCTGCGGGTATTGCTTTTAAATCTGGAAATAAGATTTTATTAAAAGGCGGCAAAGAATCGTTGAACTCGAATTTGGTTTTGGTCAATTTGTGGCATAAAGCTTTAGAATCTTGTGACTGTTCTGAGGATTGGATTACGTACTTAAATTATTCAAGAACAGAAACACAGCAGTTTCTTGAAAATCCTACCCAAAAATTAGATTTGATTGTTCCACGTGGTGGCGAAAAATTGATTGCTTTCGTAAAGCAACATGCTCAGTGCCCTGTAATTGTTAGTGGTCGTGGAAACAACTTTGTATATGTTTCTCATGAAGCAGATCTACAAATGGCTTTAGACGTAATTGTCAATGCCAAGACCACTAAAATATCTGCATGTAATGCGGTGGACAAAGTCATTATTTCTAGAGATTTACCTCGTAAGGCTGAATTTCTAAGTCACTTGATTCAAACTTTAAAAAAACATAATGTTGAAATTCTAACCGATGCCAAACTAGCCGGTATGGATGGTACTTCTCAAATGGAAAATGAGTCGGTATGGTATGAAGAATTTTTAGATTATAAAATTGTCATTGGGCAGGTGCCCGATGTTGATGAGGCTATACAATTAATCAACACCTACGGTGGCGGACATTCAGCTGCTATCATCACAAAAGACGAAGAAGAGGCAGATATTTTTATGCAATCTGTAGATACTGCGGCTGTGTACCATAATGCATCTACCCGTTTTACTGATGGTGGACAATTTGGATTAGGTGGCGAACTAGCAATAAGTACTGACAAATTACACCAACGCGGACCAATTGGCTTGCAGCATTTGGTTACCAATAAATGGTACGTAAAAGGGAATGGACAGATTAGATAGTTAGGAGTTAGGAGTTAGGAAGAAATAGTTATCCTGACAAAAAGGAAACAAGCATGTTGAAAAAGAGAATTTTATTAAAATTAGGTTCTAATACCTTAACCAAGGACACTGACCATATCTCTCGTGGTAAAATCGAAGATATTGGTAGGCAAATAGCAGCTTTAAAAGACCAATATGAATTCATCATTGTAAGTTCTGGTGCTATTGCGGCAGCAAAGCAATTCGTAAAATTGGAACATAATGGTGAAGAAATCAATGTAAAACAGGCATTGGCATCTATAGGTCAGCCCCACTTAATGCGTATTTTTCAAGAGAATTTTAGGGAGCTTGGGCTTTTTACATCACAGTGTTTACTATCGTATTCCGACTTTGAAAAAGAGCAAACTAGGGTGAATATTAAAAATACAATCAACGTTCTTGTCGCTAATAATTTCATCCCTATCATTAACGAAAATGATACCGTTGCAACAGATGAAATTAAGTTTGGTGACAACGATAAATTAGCAGGATTAACAGCCTCTCTTTTATCTGCAGATATTCTAATTATTGCTACCAATACTGATGGTATTTATACGAAGTCATCCTTATCGACTGCTACACCAAAAACAATTGAAACAGTATCGGATCTCAGCATCCTATTAAAAGAAATTGGTGAATCTAAATCCACACATGGCACTGGCGGAATGCAATCTAAAATAGATGCAGCAACTATTGCCCAAAAAGCAGGTATTGAAACTTGGATCACAAATGGTTTAAAAGATCACTTCATTATCGACGCCATTGATAACAAAAGCACATTTACTAAAATTAAAGCATCATGAATTACCTTTCTATAAATGATATAGACTCTTTATCTACTTGGGTAAAAGAAGCTATATCGCTTAAAAAACAACCTAAAAAATTTAAAGCTTTAGGTAGTGACAAAACTATCGGACTCCTATTTTTCAACAACTCGCTACGTACACGTTTAAGTACTCAAAAAGCGGCAATGAATTTAGGTATGGAAGTTATTGTTATGAACTTTGGTAGTGAAGGTTGGGCTTTAGAATATGCCGATGGTACTGTTATGGATCAAGGTACCTCTGAACATATAAAAGAAGCTGCACAGGTAATTTCTCAATATTGTGATATCATTGCCATTCGTGCTTTTGCAGGTTTGAAAGACAAAGAGTTGGACGAAGCCGAGGAAGTTTTAAACGGATTTAAAACATACGCATCTGTACCTATCGTAAATATGGAGAGTTCTGTTGGGCATCCTTTACAGGCACTAACCGATGCCATTACTTTAGAAGAACATAACTTTAAGAACAACCCAAAGGTAGTTTTGTCATGGGCACCACACCCTAGGGCCTTACCACAAGCGGTTGCCAATTCATTTATACAAATGATGCAAAAGCAAAATGCTGAATTTGTAATTACACATCCTGAAGGTTATGAACTAGATTCTAATATTACCAAAGATTCTAAGATTGAATATGATCAAGAAAAGGCGCTAGAAAATGCCGATTTTGTTTATGTAAAAAACTGGAGCAGTTATACTGATTACGGTCAAATAAAATCTCAAGATACCAATTGGCAAATGACCCTAAAAAAATTAGGAAAGGCTAAATTTATGCATTGTCTTCCGGTGCGTAGAAATGTAGTGGTTGCCGATGAAGTTTTAGATAGTGAGCAATCATTGGTCATTGAACAAGCGAATAACAGAACATACGCAGCACAATTGGTTCTAAAGAAAATACTGGAAAGCAATGAAAATTAATAAATGGATTTATATCGGCATCGCATTATTTGCACTTATTTTATTTGTAGCAAATATGGTCGATATTGATCATAGTACCGCACATTGGAAAACATATATGGGTCCGGTTAGTAACATTATTCTTATCGTTGCCATGGTACTCATGTTCAAATTTTCTGACGATGAAAAATAAACTAAGCGTTGTGAAAATTGGCGGTAATGTCATTGAGGATGAAAAAGCTTTAGCAATTTTTCTTACTGCATTTGCCAAACTAGACGGACTAAAAATTTTAGTACATGGTGGCGGAAAATTAGCTACCCAACTAGCCACTAAACTAGGTATTGAATCTAAAATGATTGATGGCAGACGTATTACCGATGCCGAAACTGTCGATATAATTACTATGGTTTACGGTGGATTGGCAAACAAGAAAATCGTTGCTCAGCTTCAAGCAAAAAATATTAATGCCATCGGGTTAAGCGGTGCTGATGGTGATAGCATACAGGCACATAAACGCCCCGTAAAAGAAATAGACTACGGATTTGTCGGTGATATTGACGGCATAAATTCTGAACTAATCAGCAATCTCCTATCCATCAAACTCACGCCTATTTTCTGTGCGCTATCGCACGATGGTGCCGGACAATTACTAAATACCAATGCAGATACCATAGCATCTGAAATTGCAATCGGTATGGCATCAACCTATGAAACTACCCTTTATTACTGCTTTGAGAAAAAAGGGGTTCTAATGGATATTAACGATGACAATAGCGTTGTAAAAAATATTAATACAACTACATACAAAGAACTTTTATCAGCAGGAATAATTGCTGATGGCATGTTACCTAAACTTCACAATTGCTTTCATGCATTGAACAATACTGTTAAAAAAGTATGTTTGGGCGATGTAACCATGTTAGATAAAAACACCGAACTGTTCACTACGATAACCCTATAGAATGAACCAAACAGAACTAACAGAAAATGCGATAGCATTATTAAAGGAACTAATTTCAATAGAATCTTTTTCTAAGGAAGAAGACAAAACTGCTGATGCTATACAAGCTTGGTTGGCAAAATACGATATCCCTACAGAAAGGGACCTCAACAATATTATTGCGAAGAATAAATTTTGGGACAATTCTAAACCTACCCTACTTTTAAACTCGCATCACGATACCGTTAAGCCTAATAAAGCCTATACTAAAGACCCTTTTTTGCCCCATATTGAAGATGGTAAATTATTCGGATTAGGAAGTAATGATGCAGGCGGACCTTTAGTGTCTCTTTTAGCAACTTTTGTGAACTATTACAATGATGAAAACCTCAGCCATAATATTCTTATGGTCGCTTCTGCAGAAGAAGAAAATGCAGGTGAAAATAGCTTACGCGGGCTGTTACCTAAATTACCACATATTGATGTAGCTATAGTTGGCGAACCTACTTTAATGCAATTGGCTATTGCTGAAAAAGGGCTGGTTGTATTTGATGCTGTGGTAAAAGGTACTCCGTCGCACGCTGCACATCCAAACAATGATAATTCCATTTACAACTCTATTAAAGTTTTAGAATGGTTTAAGAACTACACATTCGACAAATCATCTGAAGCCTTGGGAGATGTAAAAATGACCGTTACTCAAATTAGTGCAGGATCACAACACAATGTGGTGCCAGCTCAAGTTGATATGGTAGTTGATGTTCGTGTAAATGACGCCTATAGCAACAAAGAAATTGCAGATTTACTAAAGAAGAATGCGCCATGCGAATTAAAGGAGCGATCTTTACGCCTCAATTCGTCGAAAATAGATAAAGACCATCCGTTAGTAAAATCGGGTATTGCATTAGGCAGAACAACCTATGGTTCACCTACACTCTCTGATCAAGCAGCATTAAGTTGCCAGTCATTGAAACTAGGGCCTGGTGACAGCACACGCTCTCACTCAGCCAATGAATTTATCTATGTACATGAAATTGAAGAAGGCATAGATTTGTATATTAAAATATTAAAAGGCTTCATGCACTAAGCGTGCGGCTAATTATAAAATTAATTATCATTATTAAGTTTTGAACTTGATATTTGAACTTGACACTTGAATTATGAAACTCTGGGATAAAGGATTTAGCACTGATAAAAAGATTGATCATTTCACCGTAGGTAATGACAGAGAACTAGATTTACTATTGGCTAAGTACGATATTATTGCATCTAGAGCTCATGCCAAAATGTTAGGCGAAATCGGATTGATTACACCTAAAGAAACTCAAGACCTCGTAAGAGAGTTGAATACTATCGCTGCACGAATAGAAAAAGGAACTTTTACTATCGAAAATTCTTTTGAAGACATGCATTCTAAAATAGAATACATGCTTACCCTTAGTTTAGGCGATACTGGCAAAAAAATACATACCGCACGCTCTAGAAACGATCAAGTTTTAGTGGCTATGCACCTTTATTTAAAAGATGAGTTAACAGAAATTAAATCAATGACAAAGTCGCTCTTTAATCTTCTTTTGGTTAAAGCGCAAGAACATAAAGATGTTATGTTACCTGGGTATACACATTTACAAATTGCCATGCCTTCTTCATTCGGACTTTGGTTTTCTGCTTATGCAGAAAGTTTAATTGACGACCTTTATTTTATTGAAGCCGCCTACAAAGTTGCCGACCAAAACCCGTTAGGCAGTGCTGCAGGTTACGGAAGTTCATTTGCTATCAATCGTAGATTTACTACTAAAGAAATGGGCTTTAGCACACTAAAATACAATGTAGTTGCCGCTCAAATGAGTAGAGGAAAAGTGGAAAAAGCTACTGCATTTGGCATCGCAAATATTGCTGCAACGCTTTCTAAAATGGCTATGGATATTTGCTTGTACATGAGCCAGAACTTCAACTTCATTTCCTTCCCAGATGAGTTGACTACGGGTTCTAGCATTATGCCACATAAGAAGAATCCTGATGTTTTTGAATTGGTACGTGGTAAGTGCAATAAGTTACAGTCTATTCCAAATCAACTTACTTTAATCATAAATAATTTACCAAGCGGTTATCATAGAGATCTACAATTAGTGAAGGAAATTATTATACCGGCAATTCAAGACATGAAAGCATGTTTAGAAATACTGACATTCAGTTTAAAAGAAATTAAAGTCAATAATGACATCTTAGAAGACCCGAAGTATGATTACCTATTTAGTGTTGACACTTTAAATGAGCTGGTGCAAAACGGCATGCCTTTTAGAGATGCGTACAAGAAAATGGGACAAGAAATTAACGAAGGCACTTTTACCCCTAAAAGAGATATTCACCACACACACGAGGGTAGTTTAGGTAATCTATGCTTAAAGGAAATTAATGATAAAATGAAGGAGATTTAATTCTCCTTCAAATAGCTATCTGAATAAATTTTGGTGAACTGGGCTCCGAAAGTGACAATTAAACTAGAGTACGAGACCCATAGCATTACTAAAATTATGCTTCCTGCTGCACCATAGGTTGAACCTGGCTCTGCTTTACCAAAATAGAAAGCAAGAGCATATTTACCTATTAAAAATAGTAACGCAGTTAATGCAGCCCCTACTTTAACTGCTTTCCACCGAACATGGGTGCTGGGCAGGTACTTAAACATTGCTCCAAATAAGAGGTATATAAAACCTAGAGATAATATTATATCTAACCCAAAACCTAACTCTAACATTCCTTCTGGCAAAAGCTTAGAAAGCTGTGATGAAAATGCAGACAATAATGATGTGAGTACAAAACTGACCAATAATAGAAAGCCTATAATTATTATAAACCCGAAGCCCTTTAATCTCATAAATAAAGTAGACAACACCTCGTTCGAGTATTTTGGTTTTACCTCCCAAATGTCATTCAAAGAATTTTGTAACTGGTAAAAAACTCCGGTTGCACCATATATCAGTACTCCAACCCCCAAAAGAGTTGCTACTAACGATGTTTGTTGACTACCGCGGTCTGCAATCATTTCTTGAATTGATTGTGCCGTATCGGGCCCCATAGCCGACGAAATTTCAGCAAACAACTCACCACGTACGATTTCTTTACCCCAAATTCCCCCAACTAACTCCAATATCAAAATCAATAAACCTGGCAAAGAGAGAATTGCATAATATGCTATAACCGCACTTATTTGAAATGGTTCTTTCTCCATCCATGATGTATAGGTCTCTGCTAGTAGTTTAGGAATATGACTTAATCGAAATTTTGAATTTAAAGATTCTTCTTTCAACATATTTAGATAACATATATCGATAAATATATTTGAATCCTTTAATATTTGTTAGCTCTTTCACATAATATAATGCTTCGAAGAATAATTCAAAATGACAAACAATTGTTTCAATTTCAATTAAAACAATTTAATGAGAACCCTTATTTCTTTTTGGAAATTTTTATTTTTAAATTACCAAAGGCAAATTACTTATATAGTCAGGTAAACATGAAATACTCCCCCTTATTTATTTTCTTTTTTTCTACTTTCTTTTATTTAAATGCTCAAAATGATAGTGATGAAAAAATGTCTAATGCAAATGAAAAAGCCATCTACTATTTAGAAAAACTACAAGAACATTATGGTAATGGGGAATATGAATTACATAAAACATATACCGACTCTTTACAAAGTATCTCTAAAGAGTATGGTTTATCAAAAATGTACATTATTTCTTTAACTAACCAAGCCATCTATTATAATAACAAAGGGCAACAACAAAAATCAATACCGTTATTTCATACCGCTTTAGAAAAGTGCAAAGAAATACCAGATGACAAAAAAACAAAAACTGTTGTTTTAGTGAATTTAGGCAATACCTATTATGATATTAAACTTTATACTAAGGCGATAGACGCTATGGAAAAGGTATTGATAGTAGCCAATTTTGAAGAGAACTCTGGTAAAATAAAGGCTGCAGCACTAATAGGACTTTCGAATAGTTATTCTGACCTAGGGGAACTGGACAAAGCCCTAGACTATCTATACCAGGCAAAAAAATTAGGCGAAGAAATAAATAACAATGTAGTTATTTTAAGCTCGGTAAATGATATTTGCGACATCTTGTATCAACAAAAAAAATACGCAGAAGCAATTACTATTGGCAACAGCGCATTAAAATATACGAAAGCAGAGGAACCAACCAAACATCGAGCATGGCTGTTCTATAACTTAGGGAAATCATATTTTAAATTAAACGAGGCCTCTTTAGCTTTGACCAATTTAGAAGAGGCTTTAGCCATTGGAAAGAAAAGTGAAAATTTAGAAGTTGAAATGTATTGTCACGAATACTTAGCTCAGGTCTATGAAAGTGAAGGAAATATTGAAAGATCTCATGAAGAACAAAAGGCGTTTATCAAAACGCAGGCTATTTTCTTGAACAACACCACTCAAGCTACCCAATTAGAATTAAAAAAAGAAATCGATGATAAAGATTCAGAAATAACCGAAAATAATAAAACCATATCATCATTACTTAAAAATAAAAAGATGCTGATTTTTTCAGGAAGCTTCGCCCTATTAATCCTTTCAGGATTTTTATTCTTTTATGTAATTCAAAAAAAGAAAGAAAAGAAAAACATATTAAAGATTCAGGCTCAATATAGTCTCTTAAAAGAAGAAATACAAAAGTACAATAAAGTTGGTATCACAAAAGATATACAACCTGAGAACATATCACTATCCAAAAATGATAGATTAAAAGGTATAGATGAACTTGTTGAAAAAGTAGCCGCTCCATATAAAAATTCTTCATTATCCATCGAAGACAGAAAACTTTATAAAAATTCTATTCTAGAACTTATGAAGCATGAAAAGCCTTATTTAAATGCTTCTTTAAATCATTCTGAACTGGCTAATAATTTAAGGATTAGTAGTCATCATTTATCTGAAGTATTGCATTACGAATTTGAACAGAACTTCTATAATTTTATAAATTCTTACCGTATAATTGAAGCACAAGATCAATTAAAAGACCCAAAGAACATACATTCTAAAATGATTGCCATAGCTTTTGATTCTGGATTTAAAAGTAAGACTTCTTTTAACAGAGCGTTTAAAAACTACACTGGTCTTACTCCGTCAGAATATAAGAATTCACTTTAAAAAAGTAATATTCACTTTATTTTTAGCTAAATGATGTACCATTCAACCGAGTGGTACCATTTGAACAATTTAGCAAATAGAACCTCGTTCTCACTTTCCAAACTAAATACTTTTAACCTTGTTATCCCTGTTGTTTGTACTATATACAGTGTAACATAAATTTAACAAGGCATTAAAAACTGAATCGTTCACCTATGAAAATAGTACGTTGACAACATGATTTAAAGAATTTATCATATATGCCAAAACAGTTCGTTACTACTTAATATCACAACCAAACATGATTAAAACCTTACTTACCACGCTCTCCTTATTTTTTACGCTCTGTCTTTTAGGACAAGATTTTACATCTATTTGGAACACCAATAATATAGAATCTGGTTCTTCTGCCAATAATCAGGTAACTATCCCAACCAATCCCGCATATACTAACTATAATTACACGATAGACTGGGGAGATACAAGTACCGATACTGGTGTTACCGGAAATATTACTCATGACTACGGTGCTCCTGGAACGTATACTATCAAAATTAGCGGTACTTTTCCTTCTATCTATTTCAACGATGAACAAGCTAATGACAAACTTAAAATCATTGAAATTTTAAGTTGGGGTACTATTCAATGGCAAACTATGGAAAATGCTTTCTATGGTTGTGAAAATTTGAATTTTGATGCTATTGATTCGCCTGACCTTTCACAAGTAACCACTCTTAAACAGATGTTTAGAGGTTGTTCTTCTTTTAATGGAATTGTAAATGATTGGGATGTAAGCACTATAACGGATATTTCTGGAATGTTCTATTCAAATAGTAGCTTTAATAGACCTCTTGACCTATGGGTAACTAGTTCTATTACCGATATGTCTCAAACATTTTATTCTGCCTCAAGATACAATGAACCTTTAGATAATTGGAATACAGGAGCAGTAACAAACATGATGGGAATGTTTGATAATGCAGGAGATTTTAATCAAAACATTAACAATTGGAATGTAAGTCAAGTTACAAATATGTCATTTACTTTTTCGGATACTAATGACTTCAATATGCCACTTAATAATTGGGATGTATCTAAAGTAACAGACATGAGTTATATGTTCGATGATTCTGGTTTTAATCAACCTATTGGAAATTGGGATGTAAGTAAAGTAACCAACATGTCTCACATGTTTTCTAATGCTGTATTTAATCAACCTATCGGAGACTGGATAGTTTCTTTGGTAGAAGATATGTCATTTATGTTTCAAAGACACTGGACATTTAATCAACCACTAAATAATTGGGACACCAGTAAGGTTACGAATATGGAAAGTATGTTCGATGGCTATTATTGGGATAATGTTTATAACTACCCCTTAGATAACTGGGACGTTAGTGCGGTTACCAATATGAAAAACATGTTCAGAGATAATTCTTCTTTTAATCAACCCATTGGAAATTGGTTAGTTACCAATGTCACAAATATGGAAGGCATGTTCTCTTTAACAGACGCTTTTAATCAAAATATAAGTGGTTGGAATATTAGTAATGTTACAAATATAGGTAGTATGTTTCAACAAGCTTCTGTTTTCAATCAACCTTTAAATAGTTGGAATGTTGCAAATGTCACCAATGTTACTGGTATTTTTTATAGAGCTACAGCATTTAATCAACCTCTTAACTCTTGGAACTTACTTAGTGCAACAAACTTCACTAACATGTTTAACCTTGCGACCTCTTTTAATGAAGATATCACAGGTTGGGATACCTCAATAGTTACAAATATGAGTGGAATGTTTTCAGCTGCTACTTCTTTTAATCAAAACATAGGAGTTTGGAACATATCCTCGGTAACCAACATGAGTAATATATTCTCAAACAGCGGTATTTCTCAAGAAAATTATGACAACATTCTAATCGCTTGGTCAGGACAAACGGTAAACTCTGGTATTAATTTAGGCGCAACCAATTTACAATACTGTGATGCTTTAACACAAAGACAAAGTTTAATAGATGATGATGGTTGGAATATTACAGGAGACGCTGTTAACTGTTCTTATGTTTTATGTACAGAAATCACTATGCCTCATTCAAGTGATACAGCGACACCTGCTAATAGTGATATTCGTTGGAATCCAGCCCCAAACGCAACAGGCTATAGAGTTACGATTGAAGTTGAAAGAGGCGGAGTAAGAAGTTATGTAACTATAAATGGTAGTACTGCAAACAACTATGATGTAGGTAATGTAGTTGGTGTTAGTTTCACCAATGAATTTATGGCAAATGACATGGTTTTTGTAACTGTAGTCCCTTACAATGGTGAAGGTCCCGCTACAGGATGCCAAGAAATTAATTTTACCGTAGTTGAGAGTTGGGTAAATAGTTTAGATGCCTTTAAACTTACCTATGATACTACTTTACAAGAAGGAACGACTACAACACCCATAAATCAACTTATAATCCAAACTCAATCTGGCTTCACTTATGATTATAATATTGATTGGGGAGACGGGCAATATGATAACAATGTGACAGGTGCTATTACACATACGTACTTAAATCCTGGTATTTACACTGTAAGTATAATAGGAACCTTCCCTAGCCCTAGGCATAATCAATCTAGTGGTGATGCATACAAACTCTTATCTATTGACCAATGGGGAACACAAGCTTGGGAAAGTATGAATAATGCTTTTGCGGGTTGCGAAAACATGGAATATAATGCCACAGACGTACCTAATTTAACCAATGTAACAGATATGACAAGTATGTTCATTGTATGTGACAAATTCAATGGTAATATCAACAATTGGGATGTCAGCAATGTAACGGGTATGTATGGTGTTTTTGGTTCTGCCGATATATTTAACCAACCTTTAAATAATTGGGATGTTAGCAATGTTACTAACATGAATTTTATGTTTGCCAGTACAGACGAATTCAATCAAGATATTAGTTCTTGGAATGTTGGCAATGTTATTGATATGGCTCGAATGTTTCAACAAGCAGAATCCTTTAACCAACCACTTAATAGTTGGAACGTAAGTAATGTAATAGATATGTCTCAACTATTTTATAGTGCAGAAGTATTTGACCAACCACTTAATTTATGGAATGTAGAAAAGGTGGAAGAAATGGATCAAATGTTTTATTCCGCAGAAGTTTTTAATCAGGATATTGACAGCTGGGATGTTTCATCGGTGACAACTATGAGTCAAATGTTCTATTCTGCGATTGCATTTAACGAACCATTAAACAGTTGGGATGTTTCATCGGTGACAACTATGGCTTCTATGTTCTATAATGCTGAAGCCTTTAATCAGCCTTTAGATTCTTGGAATGTTAATAGTGTTTCAACTATGTCTTCAATGTTCAGTAGTACGGATAGTTTTAATCAAAATATTGATAGTTGGAATGTTACCAATGTAACCAACATGACCAGTATGTTTAGTTATGCATTAAGTTTTGACCAACCTCTTAATAGTTGGGATGTAAATTCTGTAGTAAACATGTCTAGCATGTTTCGTGGTGCAGCGGTATTCAATCAGCCTTTAGGTAATTGGAACGTAAGTGCAGTAGCTACCATGAATAATATGTTTGAGGATGCTCTACTTTTTAATCAGCCAATTAATACTTGGAATGTTAGTTCAGTAACACTAATGGAATCTATGTTTGAAGATGCGGCTGTTTTTAACCAACCTTTGAACAATTGGAATACTGCCGTTGTTACCAATTTTGAAGCTATGTTTAAAAATGCATTGGCTTTTAATGAACCTCTTACTTCTTGGAATACAGGAGAAGCTTTAAACATGGAGGAAATGTTCAGTGGAGCAACTGCTTTTAACCAAAATATAGATGCTTGGAATGTCTCTTTTGTTACCACTATGGAAGCCATGTTCAATGGAGCAACGGCATACAATCAAGCTATGAATTCTTGGAATGTAGCCTCTGTAGCTACTATGGAAGATATGTTCAAAGGCGCTACAGCCTTCAATGAGAACATTAGTGACTGGAACGTTAGAGGAGTAACCACTATGGAAGAAATGTTCAGTGATGCAACTGCCTTTAACCAAGTCCTAAATAACTGGCGTATTTCTGGAGTAAACAATATGGATTATATGTTTAGAAATGCATCGGCATACAACCAACCTATGGATTTATGGAATCCAGGTAATGTAACTATGCGTTCTATGTTCGATAATGCCACTTCTTTAAACCAAAGTTTAGCCGAATGGGATGTTAGTAATGTTACTAATATGAGTGACATGCTAGATCATACTGCTTTGATCAGAGAAAATTATGATAACACATTGATCGCTTGGTCAGAACAGACCTTGACCAGCGGAATCACCCTAGGTGCTGAAGGACTACCTTATTGTGATGCACAAGAAGAAAGACAGTCGATGATAGATACGTATGGATGGACGTTTAGCCAAGATGTACGCGATTGTCCTATACCAGAGTGTACGCAATTAGCTTCCCCTTTAGATGGAGATACTGACGTACCTGTGAACACTAATATAACTTGGGATGCTGCTTTATTTGCACAAGGCTACCGCCTAACCGTAGGTACTTCTGCCGGTGGTAATGATATTGTAGATAATGAAACAATCACCAATGAAACATCTTTTGAATTTACTTCTGATTTTAATACTGGCGATACGGTTTATGTAACTATTATACCTTTTAATGATGAAGGCGATGCCGTTGGTCCTTGTACCGAAGAAAACTTTACGATTTCTAATGACCCGGCAACTATTCCAGATTGCACAAATCTTACAGAACCATTAAATAATGCCAATGATGTTTTGGTTACTTCAGATTTAAGCTGGAACCCAATTTCAAATGCCGATGGCTATAAACTTATCGTAGGTACTTCTTCTGGAGCTAGCGACATATTAAATTCTGAAGATGTAGGTAATATAAACACCTATGAATTTACTTCTGATTTACCTGAAGATAGTGACATTTTCGTGACTATAATTCCTTATAATGATGAAGGCGATGCTGTTTCATGTACCGAAGAAAGTTTCCATACAGAATTAATTCCTGTACCACCAGTTTGTACAAACTTAACCAGCCCTATAAATGGTGCTACTGATGTTGCTATTGACACCCATTTAAGCTGGACACCGATAGCTAACGCAAATGGTTATTTAGTACTAGTTGGTACCACCTCTGGCGGTATAGAGATAGTAAACAATGTGGATGTTGTTGGCGCTAACACCTATGATATCCCTGTAGATTTACAGGAAGGCAGATTACATTACGTAACCATTATACCTTATAATGATGAAGGTGATGCTACGGGTTGTACTGAAGAAACATTCACTACTGGTGATTCTACAAGTCCACCGTCATGTACTACGCTAACAGCACCTATTAATGGTGCAACTGCGGTTGACCCTAGCACAAATTTAACTTGGGCAGAATTATCATCTGCAACCGGTTATAATTTGACCGTAGGAACAACAAGTGGAGGTTCAGATATTTTTACAGGTGATGTGTTAAATGTAACTACATACGACCTTGCGACCGATTTACCAGAAAGTTCACCTATTTATATAACTGTCACTCCGTATAACGATAATGGAGATGCTATTGGTTGTATGGAAGAAACTTTTACAACAGATGGCGCACCTTTATGTACTTCTCTAATAACACCCGCAAACAATGCTACAGACATTGCCGTAGATACGAGTATAGAATGGAATGCCAGTAGTAATACCGACGGTTATAAATTAACCGTAACAGCAAGTAGTAGCACAGCAAATAATTTGACCGATTTTGATGTTACTACAGGCACAACTTACGATTTTGCAAATGACTTTGAAAGAGGAGAAACGGTTACCGTTACCATAGTACCATATAATAGTATAGGTAATGCCGTAGGACCATGTACTTCTGAAAGTTTTACTATTATACCCCCACCGGTACCTGTTTGTACGACTTTGATCAGTCCTACAGACAATGCTACAAATATAGCTGTAGATTCGGATCTGGAATGGAATGCAAGCACAGGTGCCGATGGTTACAAATTAACAATAGTGGCTAGCACTAGTACAATTAACAATGTAACCGACCTTGATATTACTACAGGAACTACTTACAGTTTTTCAAATGATTTTACACAAGGAGAAACCGTTTCGGTAACGCTTGTACCCTATAATGATCAAGGGGACGCCATTGGATGTACCGCAGAAAGTTTTACTATAAAACCAGTACCAGGCTGTACTAGCTTGATTGATCCTAGTAATGGAGCAGTTGATGTAGCCGTAGATACAAATATTTCATGGACAGCCGTAAGTGATGCAACAGGGTATAAGCTAACTGTTTCTGCAAGTAGTAGCACTGTAAATAATACTACTGACGAGCTAATTACCTCGGGCAACAGCTATAATTTTTCGAATGATTTTGAGCAAGGGGAAACCGTTACAGTAACTATTACACCATACAATGAAGTTGGTGATGCCATTGGTTGTACTTCAGAAAGTTTTACGATAAAACCAGTGCCTGTATGCACTATTCTAACAGCACCAGCTAATGAAGATATTAATATTCCTGTGGATACGAATATCACTTGGAATACAATTACCGATGCTACCGGATACAAAGTGACCGTGAGCGCAACTACAAGCACCGCTAATAATGGAACTTTTGACGTGACTACAGGTAATAGCTACAACTTTTCAAACGATTTTGAACAAGGAGAAAACGTAACTGTTACGATTGTACCTTATAACGAAGTAGGCGATGCGATCGGTTGCACTGCAGAAAGCTTTACTATCAAACCTATTCCATTGTGTACCAACTTAAGCCTGCCGGAAAATGGTGATATAGATGTACCAGTAGATACAGGTATTACTTGGAATGAAATAAGTGATGCCAATGGATATCATGTTACCATTAGTGCAAGTAGCAGTACAGCCAACAATGGAATTTTTGATGTAACCACTGGAAACAGTTATGATTTCCCGAACGATTTTGAACAAAGTGAAACGGTTACCGTTACCATTGTTCCTTATAACGAGGTGGGCAATGCTATCGGTTGTACCTCAGAAAGTTTTACGATCAAATCAGTTCCTTTATGTACTAATTTAATAGCACCTGCCGACGGTGATATCGTGGCAGAAGTAGATGAAATTAGTTGGAACGCCGTTACAGATGCAAATGGTTATAAATTGACTATTAGTGCAACCAATACTACTTCTAACAATGTGACCGACCTTGAAGTTACCGGTACCTCTTACATTTTTCCGAACGACTTTAACCAAGGGGAAATGGTTACTATTACCATTACACCTTATAATGAAGTTGGAGATGCCATTGGTTGTACTTCAGAAAGTTTTACCATTAGACCCATTCCACCATGTACTGATTTGGTTGCTTCATTAAATGATGCAAGAGAGGTTTCTGTTATGGCGGATATCTCATGGAATTCAAGTTTTGATGCCGATGGATACCGAATTTCGGTTGGAACTTCTCTTAATGGAACCGATATCGTAAATAATGAGGATGTGGCTTCATTAACAAGTTATACGTTTGCAGAGAACCTTCCGTCTGAAACTTTGATCTATGTGACCATTACACCTTACAACACTTCTGGTGATGCTGTTGGCTGTACTTCTAATAGTTTTGAAACCGAAGTTATTATTCCTGAGTGTACCGTTCTATCAAGTCCTTTTAATGGCGAAACTGAAGTAGATTTAGAGGCCAGTATCATTTGGCAAGAAGTAGAAAAAACAGATGGTTATCGATTATCTATTGGCACATCTGCTGGCGGAACCGATATTGTAAACAATGAAGATATGGGAAGTAATACAAGTTACTCACCTGTTCAAGAATATCCTTTTGGCACTGAAATCTTTGTAACCATTACACCTTACAATAGTAAAGGTGATGCGATACAGTGCGAGCAACAGTCGTTTACCACTTTAGTACCAGAAGATGAAACTAAATACGGCTTCTCACCAGACGGAGACGGAATAAACGAATATTGGCATATTGATAATATTGAATACTATCCTGAAAATGTTGTAAGCATTTACAATAGATGGGGAGATATGGTATTCGAGATTAAAAATTACGACAATAATTCAGCAGTATTCACAGGTGAAGCAAACCTAAAAACTAAAATGGGTGCTGGTCAGCTACCAGATGGAACCTACTTCTTCAATATTCAAATTGAAGGGGAAACTATTCTTCAAAAAACTAAAGGATACGTAATAATCAAGCGCTAGTACCATGAAATTAAATATAAAAATTGGCACGCTGGCACTAGGTGTTATGCTGTCTCTTGCAATGAACAATACTTTATTTGGCCAACAAACGCCAACATTTACAGAGTATAATTATAATCCTTTTATCATAAATTCCGCTTACGCCGGCTTAACGCAAAACACAGAATTTTCGTTAAGTAACACTGGTTTTTCTAAACCAGTGGAAGGTAGCCCTACAAGTTTTTCATTAAGTGGTCATGGATCGCTTAATCGTAATAAAATTGGATTAGGAGCAGGTATTATTAGAGATGAAATAGGAGTAACTACTTCTACCAGTTTTTTTGCAGCTTACTCATATAAAATATTTTTTGATTTTAAAAGCAACAGACCTTACTGGCAACTATATGATGCTGGCGTATTATCGTTTGGGATTACTGCAGGGCTGCAACAATACCAAAACAACTTAACTCAATTAGGTATTATTGGCGACCCCAATTTTTCACAAGACATTAGCGCCTCTATACCCACTATTGGCTTAGGGTTTTTATTTAACCACGCTTCTTTTTATGTTGGGTTTTCAACGCCTAATGTTTTAGGAGATGCTTTAGCATCAGACGATAATCTAAATTTAAACAGCCCGTACTATGGTTATTTTGGATACCGTTTTTTCAATAATATTTTTGAGGATTTAATGATAAAACCGAATGTACTTTTAAAATATGAAAATGGCGCTCCACTACAAGCAGATATTAATGTTGCTGTAAGTTTCAGAAATAAATTTGAAATAGGTACTGGTTATAGAACAAATAATTCTTATAATTTTTTAGCAGGAATTTATTTATTTGACAATGTCAGAGCTATTTACAACTATAATTTGGCTACCAATGGCTCTACACTTGGTAACACCCATGGTATTATAATAAGCTATCAATTTGGTAACGGTTATTCCATAGATTAAATAAACATTAACTTAAAAGCAAATAAGAATAATCTACTTCTAAGGCTTTTTAAATTTACCCATATCATTCTATTGCTATAATTGGCTTACTATTAAATAAGAGAATTTTATGATGAAAAGAATTTTACTTCTAATTATCGGTGTCACGGCTAATTTTTATTGCGTAAAGGCTCAAGAGATGGATCCACAAATGGAGGCCTTCATTGCTCGCATGGACAGTGGTAGTTTGAATGAAATCGAACAAGAGTTAGATAAAGGTATTGAAGGGCTTAAAGCCTTTGCCGGCTTTTTCGAAAGCCCAAGTGAAGATCAAATTAAAAATTACACTCCAGAAGAAGAACGATTTGAGAAACCTTTTAAAATAGATACTGCATCAGTTCAAAAAGCGTTTCATCAATTCAATAATATTGGTTTTAAACAAATTTTTCGTGAAGACAAATCACTTTTAGAATTTGAAAAAATTGGCGATGATTATTGGAGTACTGTTTGGATGGAAGAAGGTATGGAAGAACAATTCAATCCTAAAGCAATTTTCTATAAAGATGGAACCCGTACAACAGAAGGTATTCAGAATAACGAAATTAGCTTCTTTTTTGAAAGACCTTGGGGGAAAATTGCAGTTATAGATAGTGTTCAAATAGATTACAACATTCGATATACCGCTGCTTATGATTCTTTAGATGTAGACGACAAAAGAAAAAAAATAAACTATAAAGACGCCAATATAACGGTAAAGAAACTTGAAAAAAATCATGTATACTTAACCGTAAGCGACGAATACAAAGAACGACTAAGTATTCGCGCGCTTAATACCGATGGTAAGTTCTTAAACCAAAACAGCAGTTCTTTCTCTCCTACTTCAGATGATAAATCTGAAGAGGGTTTTGACGAAATGTTAGCCCTTTTAGAAGATGTGCAAACAAAATTAAAAAGCGATAAATTCAAGGACACCGAATCACTTAAAAATTATCTCTTAAAAAAGGTAGGCAAAACAAAAACGGTCAAAGACAAAGATGGCGTTTACCATCTAAAATATTATTTTGAAGGTAATATCGAGAGTCTTCGATTATTTATACAGACCGAAGAAAAACAAAAGACGGTTACCTTTACCGCTAAAAACAATAGTCATTTTGGTGATATCATTTTGATACAAAACAGAACCAACAACATCTTTTTAGATGCTGATACCAAAGAACTTTTTAGAACCCCATTTACCCCTATTCAAAGCCTTGGTTCTCGTTACTTTCAGAATGATACGTTGTATTATCATTTGAATCTTAAAACCAACACACTTGACGAACTTAAAGTAGAGTATGTATGGGAAGCTGACAATGGCCTTGCCTTTATCCAAAAATCATACGAAGACCCTTTGTTGATGTATAGTGTGGAGTATGAATTGCTTTCAGATATGCATTTTATAAAAATATATATTATTGACGATGAATACGTTCTAGGTATAGGAGAAGAAAATGAAAACTATATCATAAACTCAAAAGGAGTTATTAAAAAATTAGAGGGCATTACCAATATACGAGCCCCTTTCGATAACAGAATGGCTGCAAAATCTAATAACAAGTATGGCTTTTTAACTACTTCCGGAGAAATTGTCATCCCCTTTATTTACAAAGAAATAGAAGATTTTAAAAATGGTTTTGCCATTGTAGAGAATGACGAAAATTTATTCGGTATAATTGATGTGAACGGTGTAATCGTAATTCCCTTAATCTATGACCGCATATTATCACATGAAAATGGTTTTACATGGGTTTCTATACATAATACTTACCAACTTCTAAATAAAGATGGTAAAGTGCTACTTACAGAAAAAGGGAGTTCGTATTCCATTAGCAGTTCAGGTGCTGACATTACCTTACAATTTGGAGATAAAAGATATGATGCTTATGGAAATCTTATCGCCGAAGATTAAACAATAGTATAAACAGCCATGGAAATAGCTACATTAATCAAGAAACTTCTTTTAATCGGTGTTGTAGTCGTAGCACTATTGATATTCTTATTCTGGTGGGGTTTCTATAGAACGCAGGCTACCGATATTTCTCAACAAATACCGTATGCCAGTATTATAGGTAAAGAGGTCGTTGCGAAGTACGAAAGTTACATTGCACTTAATTACGAGCCTTTTGTAAATGAAAATCCCTATGTTTTACAAATGCACGATTCATTTTACAGTGAAGCAGGCAATCCATATAAATTACCCATTGGTACGATATTCAAAATTGAATACAATTTACACTGATTACAAGTCTGATCCCTCTAAATATTCTATTCATCAAGATTATCGAATAGCATTATCTCGAAACTTTATTACTTTAGTAGTCACTACTTTTATTGGTAACAATGAAATGGAATCGCGTCTGATCAATTATGATTTAGATGGAAACCTAATCGCAAACCTAAAAATATCATATGATAAAATAGGGAAAGATAAGAGTAAAAGAACATCATCTCTTAAAGGAAATATCATTACAATAATAGATAGTACTTACCACGATTCCGTCAGCAAGATTAGCTCAACCTACCAAATTATGCAAGACGGAAAAATAATCAAGACTACAGATGAATATTAGTAGTATCTGAACCTAATAAATAAAGGTATACCCATTAGTAATGCGCATAATATTGATTTTAAATAAACGATTAACTTTTCGTATCGGTTAAATACCTTTTACTAAATTACGAATGAACGCCAACTTTTTCTTTACTGGCTCAGAGATAATAAAAGGATAAAGGTCATCTTCACCCATTGACCTGTTCATACTATTTAACGTAAACAATAATGGGATACCGGTATCCATTATTTTTTCAAAACTAGTCTCCTTATAAGGATCAAAACTAGCATTCATTTTTATATTTTGCTTTGCGGTAATCTTAGGATTTGATTTTAATCCGAAATTATAGGCGGTCTCCAAAATATCTGTCAAATGTAAATAATGTGACCAAGTTTCCGCCCAATCCTCCCAAGGATGAGAAGAGGCATACTTACTTATAAAATTTTGCTGCCAATTTGCCTGCGGACCATTGTTATAGTGATTGGTCAATGCATCTGCATAGGATTTGGATTCATCACCAAAAATGTTTCTAAAATCCGCTAAAACTTCAGGATTATCACGAATAAGCAAGTCCCAAAAATAATGTCCTACCTCATGTCTAAAATGACCTAGTAAAGTTCTATAACGTTCAGCCATTTGCTGTTTAACCTGCTCACGAACAACCGGATCTGCTTCTGATATTAAAAGGGTAATGACACCATTGGCGTGCCCAGTTTTAGTGTCTTTTGATTCTTCAGGCAAATCTTCTTTAGCCAAAAAATCAAAACAAAAACCCTTTAGTTCATCCTCTATTTTACTAACCACTGGCAATGAAAAACGCAATAATTGATAAACCAGCCTGTGCTTAGCTATTTCAATATGCTTCCACTTGGCTAAATTAGCATCGTCTAATATATGAGGAATGGTTCTATTTAAGGAACAGGCCAGACAAAATTTTCGTCCTCTTGAAGTATCTACCAGCCAATTACAAACCTTGTGCTTGAAATTTTCACAATACTCATAGGTTTTGCCATCCAATTCAGGGATTTCCCATTTAGACACATTCGTATCTAAGGCGACTATCTTATTATAATAAGAAGAATAGCCTAAAAGATAGCCACAATTTACACATACGTTATTTTCGAAAACAACTGTATTCTTACAGTTCGTGCACTGAAATAATTTCATATCCTATAGCCTTTTAAATAGACAAGGACATTGTATTACTTGATCATCTTAAGATTTATAACCTCTTGATCGGTCAAATACCTCCAGTGTCCTCTTGGTAAATCTTTTTTGGTAAGACCTCCATAAACAACCCTATCCATTCTTTGAATCTTATACCCTAAATTTTCAAAAATGCGTTCTACGATTTTATTTCTAGAACTGTAAATCTCAATACCGACTTCTCTTTTTGGAGCATCAGCAATAAAACTTACATCTTGAACACGAACTGCCTTTTCGTCAACAACTACACCTTCTTGAATCTTCTTTAAATCGGCACTTCTTAATTCTTGGTCTAAAACCAAATGATAAATTTTACGCATGCCGTTTACAGGGCTTTTCAATACCTTGGTCATACTACCATCATTGGTGAACAAAAGTAAACCCGTATGTTCTTTTTCCAATTTATCTACAGGAAGTAATTTTGACTTAGATGCACTTGATATTAACCCAGAAACGTGTCTTTTCCCTTTTTCATCGCGTACAGTTGTAACAAAGTCTTTAGGTTTGTTCAGCAATACATACTCTCTCTTTACAGGATTTAATAATTGACCATCGAATTTTACCTCATCGCTCAACTTAACCTTATATCCCATTTCTGTAATTGGCTTTCCATTTACAGTTACATTACCGGCAGCAATGTATATATCTGCATCTCTTCGAGAACATACCCCAGAGTTGGCTACATATTTATTTAGTCTAATAGAATTTGGATCTTGTGGCTTAGCTGGCGTCACATTTTTTTTAATGGGAGCATTACCGCGAGCATAGCTCTTCTTTTTAAAATTACCACCTTGCCTACCTGAAGCATTTTTTCCTCTACTAGAATCATCCCTACTCATAACTGTACCAATTTTGCACAAAGGTAGCAAATTGCGTTGCCGTTCAAATAGTTATATGAAACATATTACGAACAACTATAGTATTCTGTTTAAAACAAGGTCAACATCTATGAGTAGAATACCAAAGACTCCCATTACTATAATTAGTTTTAGAATATTATGCAGCCAAACATAGTCTTTACGGGCTTTTGCCTTGAATAAAAGAAATACAAAGAGGACTAGCAATACCACACAAAGCATAAAATAAAAGTTCATATACCCCACATCGAACTTAAAAATCAGCAGTAATGATGGCACAAGGGTCAATAAAATCAATAAACTGATAAGAACTTTAGAAGTTCGTACTCCGTAAATTATCGGAATAGTTCTATAATTCTGAGCTAAATCTCCTGAAATATTTTCTAAATCCTTGATCATTTCTCGTGCTAGTATTAATAAAAAAAGAAATACTGCATGCATAAAAATCACTGGCTGAATATTCTTATAGTAAATGAATACGACAAAGAATGGTGTAATTGCCAAAGTGGCTGAAATAAAATTACCCAAAAATGGAATTTTCTTCAACTTATGCGAATAGATCCAAATGCCAAAAATGTATGATGAGAAAAAGAAAACCGCTTTAAACGATACATAACTGGCTGCAATTACCGCAAAAAAATTGAGTACAAAATAGGTCGTCAGCTTAAATCGCTGGCTTACCAAGCGATCCAACATACTTTTTCGTGGCTTATTAATGAGGTCTTTTTCTGCGTCATAGAAATTATTGATAATATAACCAGCAGCAATAACCATAGCAGAAGCTATTACAATGACGAAAAGATTAACGTCAAAAACGACTTTACGAACAGGAAGCTCTGGTGCTAAAATATAAATAGACGCTAAATATTGGGCTAGTGCTATAACTAGAATGTTATACCCCCTAACCACTGAAAACAGACTCAGTACTTTTAAAAGTAAGAGTTTATTTCTTCTATTAAGCATGTATGGAAATTACCTAAAAATTATAGACTACTTCTAGTTTATAGTCCTTTAACGCAGTTTTAGCTTTTTCAAAATCTTCGGTAAAACCTAAAATATAACCACCACCTCCTGAGCCACAAAGCTTTAAGTAGTAATCGTTAGTATCTATTCCGTTTTTCCATAAGGCATGAAATTTTGCAGGAATCATAGGTTTAAAATTATCCAAAACAACATGAGACAATTGCTTTAAATTACCGAACAATGACTGAATATTGCCGTTTACAAAATCTTCTACACAAGCATCTGTATGCTTTATGAATTGATTTTTTAGCATTTTACGAAAACCATCATTCTTCATTTGCTCCATGAAAATCTGAACCATTGGTGCAGTTTCTCCAATAATACCGCTGTCTAATAAGAATACGGCTCCTTTACCTTCTACATTTTGTGAAGGTATGCTAGTAGACTCAATATTGTCCTTAGAGTTTATAAGAATCGGAAGACTTAAGTAACTATTCAATGGATCAAGCCCAGATGATTTACCGTGGAAAAACGACTCCATTTTACCGAATATCGTTTTAAGCTTCAATAATTTCTCCCTAGTCAAGTTCTCAAGAACCGTTATTTTTTCTTGCGCGTATTTATCATAAATAGCTGCAACTAAAGCACCACTGCTACCTACACCATACCCTTGCGGTATAGAACTATCAAAATACATACCTTCAGCAACATCTGCTTTTAGAAGGTCTAAGTCGAAAGAAACCAAACTTGGTTCTTCAACAGTTAACTCTTCTAAATAAAGAGCAAATGCAGCTAAACTTTCGTTAGATTTTGTTGCCTCTTTTGAAACACTGGCATCAGACTTCAAAGCTCCCTTATAAAAATTATAAGGTATTGATAATCCTTTGGAATCTTTAATGATACCGTACTCTCCGAAGAGAAGAATTTTTGAATAAAAAAGAGGTCCTTTCATTTTAAAAACTAAGCTAATATTGAAACTTATATAAATATAGTCAAAGATTCACATAAAGTTGAACGTTTTACCTTAAAAGGTTAAACAGAATAGATGAATCATTCTTTTACAAACGTTTTTTATAAAAAAATAGTACATTAATTACCTACAACTTCTTAGCACCCAGACCAATTCGATCACAAATATACTGCCCATTTTGACAAAAAGGCACTAACTTCTCTTTTATAAACGGAAAAACGATATCCTTTTCATTTTCCGGATATAATACATGCACGTTCGCACCTGCATCTAAGGTAAAGCAAACATGGGTATTAGATTCTTGCCTAAATTTCCAAATCGCATTAATTATAGAAAGGGTATTGGGCTTCATTAATATGAAATACGGATTACTCGTCATCATCATCGCATGTAATGTAAGTGCCTCACTTTCTACAATACTTATGAAAGTATCTAAATTACCATCTGCTAAAACCGATTTCAACTTCTCTAAATTGGTATGTGCCTGATCAAACCGCTGATTTGCAAACGGGTGACCGTGCATTAACTCATGACCTACAGTACTACTTACTTGTTTCTCTCCTTTATCAACCAACAAAATGGTATCATGAAAATTATTAAATACCTCATGTACTGCATACGGATATTTTATGCCGAATAAGTTTGAGCTTCCTTCGATTGAAGCTGTTTCGCCCCATTGTACCAAAGGTCCTTCAATACTGCGACATGCACTACCAGAACCTAAACGAGATAAGAACGAAGCTTTTCTATTAAAATAATCACCAGGAATAGATACTGAGAATGACCTTTCCATCTCCATAAAACATAATGCCAATGCTGACATACCGCTCGCAGATGATGCTATACCACTACTATGCGGAAAAGAATTTGATGTATTTATAACAAAGTGGTACTCTTTTAAAAACGGTAGATAGACTTCTATTCTTTTTAAAAATGTATTTATTTTCGGCTTAAATTCTTCTTTTGCTTGGCCTTCAAACAATAGGTCGAACGAAAACTCATCACTTTTTTGGTCCTTCTTTTTATACTGCACACTGGTTTTAGTAGCGCATGCAGCCAATGTAAAACTGATAGATGGGTTGGCGGGAATCTGATTCTCTCTCTTTCCCCAATACTTTACCAAAGCAATATTACTGGGTGAAGAATACGATACTGTGCCTTCTTCTTTCAATGTGGTATATGATGCTGGAATAAATTCTTTTTCTGACATTGAATATTCAATTTGTGCAAATATAGTTTTTAGGACTATCAATTAAAATAAATCCTTATTTTAGAGCTAAACACCAACCAATTGAAAAGAAAGCTTACATACATTTTTATTGGTATTGTCATATGCTCGGTTATTGGATTTCTTAGTAGCGTGGTTACACAAAGCTCTGTAAACGGATGGTACATGACTTTAAACAAGCCAAGTTTTAACCCGCCAAACTGGATTTTCGCTCCGGTATGGAGTGCTCTTTATATTATGATGGGTATATCTGCCGGTTGGGTCTGGGCAAAAGGCTTTCATCATAAATATGTAAAAACGGGATTATATCACTTTGGTTTTCAACTACTTTTAAATGGATTGTGGAGTATTGTATTCTTCGGACTAAAACAACCGTTTTATGGGCTACTAGTAATTATGGCACTTTTAGTAGTTTTATCTATTACTATTAAATGGTTCAATGTAGTTAGTAAATTTGCCGCCATATTGTTAATCCCCTACTTACTTTGGGTTTGTTTCGCTACAGCTTTGAATTACAAAATTTGGGAATTAAATTAATCTAATTACTCAACTCTAATAATTTGTGCATGGTTCTATAATTTCTAGTAGTTGCCAAAACTTTCAGTTTTCGCTCTATCAAATTATTATTCAACTTAGCTTTACCATACCCAGCTTTACACTTTAGATATATACAGTTATCAGAAATTGAAAACTCTTCGTTCTCGTAAGATTCTCCTTTAAACTTAGTAAGCTCTTGAACTTTCGGAACATCATTTAGCAGCACAAAATAGACTTTTTTTCCTATAATTTCATCTTCCGATTCGAACGGATTTTCATTAAGAATATCACGTAATTGAGATGTTGTTTTCACTATAACAGGCACTTCAAAACCAAAATTTTTTAAAATAGCTTTAGAAATTAATACTTCTAACTCTGATGTATTCTCAAGTTCACTTTTAAAAACCACATTACCACTTTGAATGTATGTTTTTACATCTCGCAGTTTTAAACTATCACATAATTCTCTAAGTTCAGCCATCGGTATTTTATGTTTTCCGCTGACATTAATCCCTCTTAAAAATGCAATATAGGTTTTCATTTTAGAATTGATTTGAATTCAAATCTTCGACTACACCTTTAGCTGCGATATAACCACCCGTCCAGGCATTTTGAAAATTGAATCCGCCAGTAATAGCATCTACATTTATGATTTCACCAGCAAAATACAGACTTGGCAGAATTTTACTTTCGTAGGTTTTAAAGTTGACTTCCTTTAAATCCAAACCACCAGCCGTCACAAACTCCTCTTTAAAAGTACTTTTACCATTAACTTGAAAAATACCTGCAGTCAGTTGTTCTGCTAATGAAGTTAATTGCTGTTTTGATACTTCTGGCCAAGTCGTAGTATCGGCTATATCAGATGCTTTAACCAAGTTTACCCATAAACGCCTCGGTATATCTAGCACTTTGGTTCTTAAAACAGTTTTCTTTTCTACCTGCTTTACCTTCAAAAACAATTCTAAGAGTCCGTTTTGATGATATTCTGGTACCCAATTCACTTGAATTTTGAATTGATAATTATAGTGCTCTAAAATTCTCGCTCCCCAAGCAGATAGCTTTAAAATTGCCGGTCCGCTCATTCCCCAGTGGGTAACCAATAACGGCCCGTCTGAGCTTAAACCAGATGTATCTAATTTTGCTTTTCCAGTCTTTTTACCAAAATTCTTTTTAGGTATTACGTTTACCTCGGCATGTGTAGCGACACCGGGTATATCTGCTATACGTTCATCTTTTATATTAAAAGTGAACAATGACGGTACAGGTGGTACAACTGTATGCCCTAATGCTTCAATATACTTCCACATTTTAGGGTTGCTTCCCGTTGCCAAAATGAGCTTTTTGCAGTACATAAAACTCTCGCCTACGGCAACCTTCCAAATCTTAGCTCCTTCTTTCTCAGCTTGCTCTATTCCGGTGACTGAGCAAAGTGTTTTTACTTGAACCCCTAATCTATCTGCCTCTGAAATAAAACAGTCTATAATGGTCTGTGATGAATTACTGACCGGAAACATTCTGCCATCTTCTTCAATCTTTAAAGCCACACCACGTTCTTCGAAAAAACCAACGGTATCACCACTGGCATAGGTATGAAAAGGACCTAATAGTTCTTTTTCTCCTCTAGGATAGTTCTTGCTTAAATCTGCCGGATTAAATTCTGCATGCGTAACATTACAGCGACCACCACCAGAAATTTTCACCTTGGTGAGTACAACTTTACCACGTTCTAAAATAGCTATTTTAGTATTTGGTCTTTTTTCTGCGATATGTATTGCCGCATAAAAGCCTGCAGCACCACCACCAATTACTAAAACGTCGTACATTATTTTACCCGTTCTGGAAAGTTTGTAATGATACCGTCTACCCCAATACGTTTCATTGCATCAATATCTGCAGGTTCATTTACCGTCCATGTATAAATTTTAAATCCGGCATCTCGAATTTCATTTGCCTTTTCTAAATCTAGATTTTTAAAATATGGATTAATTGCTACGGCATTCAATTCTTTAGCCACAGGTATAGCATCTACTGGGTTTTCTTCAGTCAAGACTGCAATAGCTACGTTTGGATTATGCTTACGCATTTCCTTAAGCTCGTCCCAATTAAAACTTGAAATTATAAAATTTTCTGCAGACCAATTTCTTTGTTCTATATAGTAATTCATGATATGGTTAACCTTATCTGCAGTACCTGCACCTTTAAGCTCTATGTTTAAAGCAACCTTGTTGTCAATAAGCTTTAAAACATCTTGTAGCATTGGTATCTCATGCCCGCCTTCAACAATTACCTTTTTTAAGTCAACAAAATAATAATCTTCAATATTACCAGGCGCATTTGTTAATCGATCAAGCTTATCGTCATGAAAAACGACAATCTCTCCACTTTTAATTTTAAAGACATCAATCTCTATCATATCAACACCCATATCCATCGCTTTTTGAATAGACGGCAAGGTATTTTCAGTTTCGTGACCCATAGCACCTCTATGACCAATTACTAACGGTTCTTCTTTCATATTACAAGATGCTAAAGTGATACAAATAAAAACTAAGGCAATTCTTTTGAGCATATCTTAAGATTTTAATTCAAAAATAAAGGATTCTAAAGGATTTAGGCTAATTGCAACATGACCTTCTCCATTTTCTATTCGTAATGAACTGGTGTAACCATAAAGTGCATCATGTAAAGAATAACTACCTTCTTTTAATTGCCATGTATTCATTAAATCAACAGGTAATTTTAAATCGAAAGAAAAGTGGTCATTGACATCAAAATTTGAAACAACTATTAGTTTTTGATTTTCTGACCAGCGAACATATGATAACACCCGGTGATTATAATTTTCAGTAATTTCTTTATTATAAAAATGAATTTCACGGTACGCACCCATTAAAGCTTCACTGCTAATAGTAAAATTCAATAATCGCTTGTAAAAATCTCTTAACGAGGCTTCTTCAGGCGTTGATTGACCACCATCGAACTTTTTATTATTTACCCATCTTTGATGGTGGGGAACACCTATATAATCGAATATAGATGTTCTTGACGGACTACCAAAACCTGCATGCTCAGCAGCTGGCTCACCAACTTCTTGTCCGAAATAAATCATGGTCGGCGATGTACTTATCGTTGCAGAAACTACCATTGCCGGTCTGCCTATTTCAGCATTACCTACAAATTCTGGACTAGCAATACGCTGCTCGTCATGATTCTCTAAAAAGTGAAGCATGTTATGCTCAATATCTTGCAAGCCATTTTGTACCACCGGCAAATGATCAGACCAACCATAGCCTTTCATTATATGTTTTAAGCCATCATAAAAATCGACCTTATCATATAAATAATCCATCTTTCCTTTATGGATATATGTTCTATATAAATCTGGATTATATACCTCTGCCATTATAAAAGCATCGGGGTTTTTCATTTTGATAGATGAATTCATAAAGCTCCAAAACTCTACCGGAACCATTTCTGCCATATCATATCGAAAGCCATCAACGCCCATTGCCAACCAATACAGGGCTACATCTCTAAACTTGCGCCAAGAACTAGGTACTACTCTCTTTTTCCAATAATTAAAATGCTCTTCGTGATCTTTCTCGCCGAAATCATTTGGTAGCATATCAAAATCTAACCTACCATCTGGTCTAACGCCGTAATTTACACGAACGGTCTCATACCAATCGTTCATATCTGGTTGTGGACTACGAGAACCATTACCGGTCCATTTCGCCGGAATTTCCTCTAACTTTGCATATGCTAAATTAGGAGTGTTCCCACCTAAAGGCACATAACCATCTCGCCATTGTGGAGTTTTAAATTCCGTTCCCGGGATGTAATAAAAATTATTATCCTTTTGATATTCAACAGATGTGTCATCGCCAAATCCGAAATCAGAAACACCTTTAGGGCTCGTCTTTCCCTCATACTTTCTGGCAACATGATTCGGTACAATATCAATAATCACCTTCATGCCCGCTTTATGTGTACGGTCAATTAGAGATTTGAACTCTTTTAACCTTTTTGATGGATCTTTAGCCAAATCGGGGTTAACATTGTAATAATCTTTAACTGCATATGGTGAACCTGCTCTACCTTTTACAACGTCTGGGTCATCATTTGAAATACCGATTTCAGTATAATCATTGATTACAGCATGATGAGGTATACCTGTATACCAGATATGGGTAACACCCAATTCCTTAATTTCCGTTAGTGCTTTTTTATTAAAATCTGCAAATTTGCCTACCCCATTTTCCTCGATTGTTCCCCAAGGTTTGTTATTGGTATTTGTGTTTCCAAAAAGTCTGGTAAATACATGATAAATTACAATCTTTCTATTCATGGAGCAATTCAATTTTAAACTTTAAACTTTAAAGCACTAAAGACTTATTAGATAGTAGTCAATTCATCTGGAAACAATGCTACTTTCTTTCCATTTACACGAATGGTCACTTCTTCAGTTCCTGTCAAATGAAAAGTACTGTTCTTAGCAGTAACGTTTACTTTAATTATTCTATTTCTAAAATTGACTTTAAAAGAATATGCAGTCCATTGACTTGGTATCTGAGGTTTAAATGATAATTTATCGTTTATAACCCGCATACCACCAAAACCTTCAACTATACTCATCCAAGTACCAGCCATTGAAGTAATGTGCAAACCTTCTTCTACTTCTTTATTATAATCATCTAAATCTAATCTAGATGTTCTTAAATAGAAATTATACGCCTGCTCCATTCTGCCCAATTTCGCTGCTTGAATACTATGCACACATGGCGATAAAGAAGATTCATGAACAGTAAAGGGCTCATAGAAATCGAAATGTTTTTCTAAATCCTCTACTGAGAAATCTTCCTCAAAAAAGTAAAAGCCCTGTAAAACATCTGCTTGTTTTATATATGGAGATCTTAAAATTCTATCCCAACTCCATTTTTGGTTAATTGGTCTTTCTGTTTTTGGCAAATCATCTACCCTTACCAAATCTTTATCTAAAAAGCCATCTTGCTGTAAAAATACCCCATGCTCTTTCGAATATGGAAAATACATTTTATTGGCTACTTTCCTCCATTTATCACACTCTCTATCGGTAAGCTGAGTTTTACCAATTATTCTATGATAATCATCTGAATAACCGTTTTTAACTTTGTCTAACTGAGTTAGCGTATAATTAATACACCATTTTGCTAAATAGTTGGTATACCAATTGTTATTTACGTTGTTCTCGTACTCATTAGGTCCTGTAACCCCAAGCATAACATATTTATTCTTATCCGTAGATAAGTTTACACGTTGGTGCCAGAATCTAGAAATACCAATTAACACTTCTAATCCCATTTCAGGTATGTAACTATAATCGCCAGTATATCTAAAATAGTTATGGATTGCAAAGGCAATAGCACCGTTTCTATGAATTTCTTCAAAGGTAATTTCCCATTCGTTATGGCATTCTTCACCATTCATAGTTACCATTGGGTACAATGCCGCTCCATTAGAGAAGCCTAATTTCTTGGCGTTTTCAATAGCCTTTTCTAAATGGTTATAACGATATTTCAATAGCTTTCTAGCTACTTTATCATCTTTGGTAGCCATATAGAAAGGAATACAGTATGCTTCAGTATCCCAATAGGTACTACCACCGTATTTTTCACCTGTAAATCCTTTCGGACCAATATTTAACCTAGAATCTGTACCTAAATATGTTTGGTTTAATTGGAAAATATTAAAACGAATACCTTGCTGAGCCTTTACATCGCCTTCAATAACAATATCGCTCATGTCCCAAATAGCAGCCCAAGCATCTTTTTGTTTTTGTAATAGTTGATCAAAGCCCAAAGCACTTACTTCATCTAAACTATTATTAGCTACTTGTTTAAGCTCTTCATTTGGATGATTTCTTGCAACGGTGTATCCGCCAAATTTTGTCAACGAAATAGAAGAATCTGCTTTTACATTTTGCTCAAATTTTAATGACACAAATGAATCGGTCTTTTCTGATGTTACACCCGAAATCTGATTTCCATCATACTCTAAAGAAGCCTGCATAAACGTACAAGTCTTGAATTCTGTTTTCATGGTATATGCCTCTATAAAGGCACGATTATCAGCTGCACTTACATTTGTTGTATTCCAGAATTTATCATCCCAGTTACTATCTTCATTTGTAATACCACTATCTAAATATGGCTCAAATACTATTGTAGCATCTGTATTTAAAACTTTAACTGTATATGAAATAGCACCTACCGCATCAATATCTATGCTTAAGAACCGTTTTACAACAACTTCTATTTCTATATTATTCGTAGTTATTGCTTGAAAGCTACGGGCGTAAACGCCCTCTTTCATATTTAATTCTCGTCTAAAATTTGAAACTTTTTTACTTGTTGCCAAATCGAACTCTACCTCATTTATATAAATTTTGATTCCGATCCAATTAGGAGCGTTCAAAACCTTTGCAAAATATTCTGGATAGCCGTTTTTCCACCAACCCACACGGGTTTTATCAGGATAATAAACTCCAGCAATATAACTACCTTGAAAAGTTTCGCCTGTATAGGTTTCTTCAAAATTGGCGCGTTGCCCCATAGCACCGTTACCTATACTAAATATACTTTCAGAAGACTTTACGTTTTCTTGATCGAAACCTTCTTCTATGATGCACCAATTATCTGGCTTTATATAATCTTGATTCATAAAATTTATATTGAATTGAAATATGAAAAAATGAAATTAAAGTACAGCTTCCCTAATTTATTCTTTATGTTCTTTGTTGATCAATGATTCTAAAAAATCATCGCTCATTTCAGTAAAGTCGTTAAAATTGTAATCTGCCTCGTTTAGTATTTCAGCTTCACCTATGCCTATGCTTACCATATTCGCAGCATTCGCCGCTTGAATACCAGCAACTGCATCTTCAAAAACTACACATGAATTTGCTGCAACACCTAAATTATTGGTTGCTATCAAAAATACCTCTGGATCTGGTTTTGCCTTGGTTACGCTATTGCCATCAACAATACTATCGAAAAATGGCAATAAATCAACCTTTTCTAAAATAGGCCTGGCATTTTTACTTGCCGAGCCTAGTGCAATAGGAATATTTTTATTCTTTAAATATTGTAAAACCCTAGTTACATCTGGTAGAATTTCACTTGAATCCATCTTTTCAATGTAAGCTAGGTAATCTAAATTTTTCTCTACCATCCAAGTGTCGAACTGATCTTGCGTAGCCGTTATATTACCAATATCTAAAAGAATTTCTAGACATCTTTTTCTACTCACTCCTTTAAAGAGTTCGTTCTGCTCTTTAGTAAATTCAAACCCTAATTCATTGGCTAGTTTTCGCCAAGCCAAATAATGGTATTTAGCCGTATCAACTATAACACCATCTAAGTCAAATATAAAACCTACTTTTTCCATTTTCTTACTTCTATTAATTGATTGTAGAACCTCTTTTTATTAAGGTCGCATTAATAATCTCGGTTTTAAAAGGTGCTTCTTCCATTTCTAAAGATTCCATTCTATCTATTAAAAACTTTGCTGCCTTTTCCCCCATTTTTTCACCGTGTTGCGCTACTGTTGTTAATTTTGGAGATGAGTATTTTGATAAAATTCCATCAGTAAACCCTATAATCGAAATATCATTTGGAACGTTATACCCTAACTGTTGAATAACACTCATACATTGAACCGCAAAAATCTCGTTAACACACAACACAGCATCAATCTCATTTTGTTGAAAAAACTCAGTTATTAAATTTGTATTGTCTAAGCTATGAGGTAATGTCAAAATTAAATCTTGATTAACAGTCATACCATTATCTTTCAAAGCTTGCAAATAACCTTCCTTTCTACTTTCACTTACGTTAAAAAAATTCTCAGTAGTTACCAAAGCAATTTTATTTGCCCCGGCAGTTATAAAATGTTCAACCGCTTCTGTTGATATCACCTTATCATTTAATATTACCTTATCACAGGCAATTTCTTCGGTAACACGATCAAAAAGTACTATTGGTATACCCTGATCTAATAATTCTTTTAAATGTGTAAAATCATTCTTACGTTGTGTTTCTGCACTTAATGAAAGAATGAAACCGTCTATACTGCCATTTGCCAACATTTCCATATTTATAACCTCTTTATCAAAAGATTCATCAGAAATACAAACAATAACATTATACCCCATTTGGTTTGCATACATTTCTATTCCCCTAAAAACTGTGGTAAAAAAGTGATGTACAATATCTGGAATAACAACACCAATATTTTTGGTTCTCTTATTTTTTAAACTAAGTGCGATATTATTAGGACGGTAATTATAGAATTTTGCAAAAGCCTTTATTCTATCTTTTGTGTCTTTGCTAATTTCTTTACTGTTTTTCAATGCCTTCGACACCGTAGAAATAGAAACATCAAGTTCTTTAGCAATATCTTTTAAGGTGATTTTTGGTTTCAAATAAAGGATTTTAAATTTTAAGATAATAACTTAAATTAATCTAAAAGTTAAAGTTGCCGAACAACTACTATTTAGTAAATATATGCAAAAAAGTATTTTTCTTATATTTGAATAATATTCAAATATTCATATTTAACCACTATATTAATTAAGAATATCATAATATTGTGCATTGACATTCATTATAGTCGTAAAAAATAAAAGTTATTAACACGAAACCGTTTTCGTAACTTTTAAACTTTGCTCAAACCATTGTTAACACACCTTTTTACATATTTTTAACAATTGAATCAAATTAACTCAACTTAAATTAACAATTTATGAAGATTACATTCCTAAAAAGTCTGTTAGTTCTCGGTACATTTTTGTGCTTTGGATTTATGCAGGCACAAGAAGTATCTGGAACTGTTTCAGATGCAAGTGGACCTTTACCAGGAGCAAGTGTTCTTGAAAAAGGAACAACGAATGGTACGCAAACTGATTTTGACGGTAATTACACATTGACCGCAGAAGAAGGTGCTGTACTTATTATTAGTTATATCGGCTACAAAACTCAAGAAGTAGCGATTAATGGTAGAACTTCCATAAACATCACTTTAGATGAAGATGCTGAAGCATTAGAAGAAGTTGTAATTATCGGTTACGGTACTACAACTGTAAAAGATGCAACTGGTTCGGTAACCGCAGTAACTGCTGATGATTTCAACGGCGGAAACATTGCTTCACCAGAACAGTTAATTCAAGGTAAGACCGCTGGTGTTAACATTCAAGAAACTAGTGGTGAGCCAGGTGCAGGTATCCAAATTAACATTAGAGGTTCTAACTCTGTACGTGCAAACAACAATCCACTATTCGTAGTTGATGGTGTTCCATTAGGAGGCGGTGATACTTCACCACAAGGTGAAACCGGTTTTGGACAAAGTGCCGTTAAAAACCCTTTAAACTTTATCAACCCTAATGACATTGAAAGCATCAGTATATTAAAAGATGCATCTGCAACAGCTATTTACGGTTCTAGAGGTGCAAATGGTGTTGTTATCATTACTACTAAAAGTGGTAAAGGAAGTAGCGAAGGTGTATGGGATTTTTCAAGCTCTTTGAGTATTGCAAAAGCAGCAAATACTTTTGACCTTTTAAAGCCTTCTGAATTTTTAGCTGGTGTTACCGCTGTTGGTGGTAATGCAAGTGCTGTTGATTTCGGTGCTAGTACAGATTGGCAACAAGTTGTATTAAGATCCACTGCTTCTCAAAACCAAAACCTTTCTTATTCTAAGAATTATGGTAGTGGTAATGTAAGAGCAACTTTTGGTTACGGAAAACAATTCGGTATCGTTGAAAACTCTGATTTAGAAAGAATTACTGGTAGAGTTAATTTTAACCAACGTTTCTTAGATGACAAATTAGTTCTTGGTCTTCAAATGTCGATCGCTAGAATTAATGATTCTCAAGCGCCAATTAGTGCGCAAGCAGGTGCCGCTGGTGATGTTTTAGGTGGTGCTTATGCAGCAAACCCTACTTGGCCTTCAAACTCTAACTTTAATGCTGGTGGATTAAATGTAAACCCTCAAAATGCATTGGACAATACTCAGAATATAACTAACACTGATAGGTATTTATTAAACGGTTCTATTCAGTACAACTTTACTTCTGAACTTTCTGCAAAATTAAATGCCGGTTTAGATATCGCCGAAGCTTCTAACACATCTGTTATCTCTAGAGACATCAACAACATTAATGGTGTAACTGATATTGGACGTGGTAACTACGGAGTTTTAAAAAGAGACAACAAAACTTTTGAAGCTACAGTTAACTACAATACAGAATTTGAAAACTCTAGCCTAGAGGCTTTAGTAGGTTTCGGTTACCAAGATTTTCAAACTTACGGATTCAATGCTGGTGGCAGAGGCTACTCAACTAGTGATTTAAATGAGATGGGCAGAGAACTTAGAGGTGCTGTAAATGACTTACAGAATGCTGTTTCTGGTTCTTATCAACAAGCTTATTACGCTCCAAATACAAACGGTGTATTAATAAATAGATTATTACCAACTGTTGTTGCTCAAGAAGAATTAGGTAGAACTCTTAACAGTGCTGTAACTTCTGTATTCACCAATTCATTTGACAATACTGATGAGTTACAATCTTTCTTTGCTAGATTAAATTACACTTTAAACGACAAATATTTGTTTACAGCAACAATGAGAGCAGATGGTTCTTCTAGATTTGGTCCTGAAAACCAATACGGATACTTCCCTTCTGGTGCTTTTGCATGGAAAATGAATGAAGAAGATTTTGTTGGTGAAAATGTATCTACTCTTAAATTACGTTTAAGCGCAGGTATCACTGGTAACCAAGATGGGCTAGGGTATGGTAACTTTGTAGCAAGACAACGTTTTTCTGATTTAACTGTTCAGCAAAATCTTGATATCAACGCAAATGGTACTGCTATTGTAGCAACTGATAGACCGGACTTAAAATGGGAGTCTTCTTTCAACATAAACGCAGGTCTCGATTTCGGCTTTAACAACGATCGCTTAAGTGGTAGTATTGATGTTTATAGAACTGAAACTACTGACGTTCTTTTACAAACACCACCTGCAGCACCTGCTGTGGATCCTTTCCAGTTCCAAAACGTTGATGCTAGTATTATCAACCAAGGGGTTGAATTTGCTTTATCTTATGATTTCGTAAGAAGTGACGATGCAACTTTTTCTGCAGATTTCAACATTGCTTACAACGACAATGAAGTTGAAAACTTCGAAGGTCTAATTGATACAGGTGCGGTTAATGGTCCTGGTTTAACAGGTGCATTTGCACAACGTTTCGCTTCTGGTCAATCATTATACTCTTACTACTTACCAATATTCACTGGTTTTGATAGCGCTGGTTCTCCAACTTATCAAGATGTTGATGGTAATGGTACTGGAGATCCTTTTGCTGATAAAACGTTTGTAGGTGAAGATGCTTTACCAGATATTACTACTGGTTTAAGCTTAAACTTGAAAGTAAAAGATTTCGATGCATCTGTATTCTTTCAAGGTCAGTTCGGCTTCTCAGTTTATAATAACACTGAAAACGCATACTTTACTGCAGGAGCGCTTTCTAACTCTAGAAACGTAACTTCAAATGTATTAACAAGTGGTGAAGACCCAGGAGCTTCTGCTGATGCATCTACTCGTTTCTTAGAAAAAGGAGATTTCGTTCGTTTCCAAAATGCAAGTATTGGTTATAACGTTCCATTGTCTGGTGAGGGAGCTTTAAGTTCTTTGCGTTTTTCATTAACAGGTCAAAACCTATTCTTGATTACAGATTACAGTGGTTTAGATCCAGAAGTTACTTCTAATACTGGTGATTTAGATTCAGGTGTACCATCAAGAGGTATTGACTATGGTTCTTACCCAAGACCAAGAACTTTCACTTTTGGTGTTAATGCATCATTTTAATTAAAAAAAATTGTATATCATGAAAAATAATTTCAAAATATTAACGCTTTCTATTCTATCGTTGGTAGGGATCACTTCCTGTACCGACCTAGAGATAGAAGAAACAGATTCTATCATTTCTGAAGGATTTCAAGGTTTAGCCGACCCTTCTTCAACTGTTACGAATCTATATGGCTCTCTTGCTGGTCAATATGCCGGACAAGACAACTACTTCGCCCTTCAAGAGGTGACTTCAGATGAACATTTAATACCGACCCGTGGTGGTGATTGGGGTGATAACGGACTATGGAGAGTATTACATACACATGATTGGAACGGACAACATGCTTTTATTGTTAACGTATTTCAATTATGGAATTCCAACCAATTACAAGCTTCTCAAGTTTTAGATTCAAGAAGTAGTCCATCAGCAACTAATATTGGTGACGCAAGTTTTATTAGAGCTTATAGCATGTGGGTAATTCTTGATAATTTCGGTCAAGTACCTTACAGAGATACAGCACTACCATCATCATCTGTACCTGAAGTATTATCTGGACAAGCTGCAATTGATTTTATTCTTGCAGATATTGAAACTGCTATTGCAAATGCACCAGCTACTGCTGCTGCAAGTGGAGACACTAGCTTAAGAGCTAGTAAAGCTGCAGCTAGATATTTAAAGGCTAAAGTTCTTTTAAACAAGCATATTTATTTAGGTGGTTCCCCTGATTCAAGTGACATGGCTGAAGTTATTTCTTTAGTTGATGCTATTACAGCTGACGGCTATGCTTTACAAGATGGTTATTTTGACCTTTTCTTACCAGATGCAGACACTGAAACTATTTGGTCTTTAGAAGCTAATACAATTAATAAAGTAGTAATGGGACTTCACTATAATAACACCAGTATTCAAGGTGGTGGTTGGAACGGTTTCAGTACTCTTGCTGAATTTTATGACTTATTTGAAGGTGATTCTGAATCTAACGAATTAGATGCTGAGCAAAACCCTGTGGACGGTCAAGAAGAACGAAGAGGTGGAGTACCTACAATTGGTGTAGATTTTGCTGATCAGCCGTATGCTTCTGAATTAGACGGATATGTAAATGGTTCAAACGTTGGCTATGGTTTTCTTATCAATCAACAATATGATTTAGATGGGACACCATTAGAAGACAGACAAGGTGCACCACTTACTTTTAAAAGAGATTTTAAAGATGGTGCCGGTGCTGTTAATTTCATTAATAATGATGAAACTACAGGTATTCGTATACAAAAATACGCCGCTAGAAATGGCGAGGCCTCCATAAGTCATCAAATTGTTTTTAGATATGCAGATGCTCACTTAATGAAAGCTGAAGCAATGTTTAGAAGCGGTGGCGACCCAACAGCTATGATCAATGATTTAAGAACAATACGTAACACTCAAGAGTTGTTAGGTACGGTTTCTGAACAAGACATTTTAGATGAAAGAGGTAGAGAGCTATACCAAGAAGCTTGGAGACGTAACGATTTAATTCGTTTTGGTCAATTCGGTAGAGATTGGTTATTTAAAGCAGAAGGAACTATCAACAATGACGATTACAATGTGTTCCCTATTCCACCAGCACAATTGCTTGCAAATCCTAATTTGGTTCAAAACCCAGGATACTAAGCATATATAAAGTTAAGTTTAAGTTGAAAAGGTCTCCAATATTAATTGGAGACCTTTTTCTTTGTGACATTTATAAAAAACAGGAAGAAAGTATGAATTATAAATCTTTTGAAGGATTCAATAGATATGCAACCTAAAAAAAAACCTGCTAAACATAAGTAAGATCAACATAACTTGTTTTGGTTCTGTGAAAAAATATTTCTCAATTTGACTTAGAAGAATAAAAAGAACAAAAAAAGGTATATCAAATCTATTATTTTTTACCCCAAAGAATTGCTATTAAAAATGTTCAGTGATGAATACATAAACAAAACTAACTTACGCAGATAAAAAGAGCTTATGTAAGATTTATCATTTACCACTTGCTGTAATTCATAAATTTTAACAAAGTGATGCAGAGACCACATCACTTATAGATGATAGCGGTTTTAAACACCCTTAACTTTTTCAAATACTCAAGTCACTCTAATTGTATAAAAGCAACATACTTTAAAGCAAACAGCTCCTATAACATTAATAAATTACTTCTAATTTAAACATGACATTTCATAAAAAACGCAACATTCCTTTTTGCTTTTGCAAGAAGGAATGTTGCGTTTTCACTATTATTACAGAATTAGTGCATTCCAAAAATAATTTAGAATATACTCTTAAAAGTAAAACCTACAATTTATAATAGATTATGATACTTTATCTAAATATAATATATGTACTAACTACAATTAATGTAATAATCAATCCTACTGGCTTTACATATTTCCAGCTTGTAATATCTACTTCATTTGTATACTCCTGTACATAATCACTATCTCTAGGTTTTAATTTACCTATTACCAACATTAAAGTTATTGTTAATACAAAAGTTATTGCTTGCACGTGCAACATGTGTGGTAACCATTCTACTCCAAGACCTCGTTGCATGAATATATAAATAACATAAACCACCACAGCAAATATAATACCTGCCTTAGCTGCTATAGCCGGTACTCTCTTAGTTAAGAAACCAATAACGATTGCTGATAAAATCGGAATACTATAAGCTCCATTTACTTGTTGCAAATAGCCAAAAAGTCCATCAGAAGCGTAATACAGAAAAGGAGCTAAAATCATTGAAAACAATGCAAGTAAAACACCAAAACGTTTTCCAACTTTAACAACTTTAGTTTCTGAAGCATCTTTATCTATGTACTCTTTATAGATATCTAAACCAAATAACGTAACACAACTGTTTAAAGCACTATTAAAAGAACTAAGTATGGCTCCGAAGAGTACAGCTGCAAAAAAACCAACCAAAGTAGCCGGTAAAACTGCGGCCACTAATTTAGGGTAAGCTTGATCTGCTTTTTCCAATTGGCCATCGAACATATGAAACGCAATGATACCAGGTAAAACAACAATTAAAGGACCTAATATCTTAAAGCAGGCAGCAAGCATTACCCCTTTCTGACCTTCCTTTAAGTTTTTTGCGGCCAAGGCTCTTTGTATTATTTGTTGATTGGTACCCCAATAAAATAATTGTACTAAAACCATACCTGTAAATATCGTAGCAAAAGGTATACTCGAAGATTCTGAACCTATTGCATTAAATTTTTCAGGGTGTTGAGCAGTAAGCTTTGAAAGCCCTCCTAAAAGACTATTATCATCACTAATTGCATAAAGTCCAAATATTGGTATTAACAACCCACCGATTAGCAAGCCAATTGCATTAATACTATCAGATACAGCAACAGCCTTCAAGCCCCCAAATATGGCATAAATACTACCTATTATACCTATACTCCAAACACATACCCAAATTGATGCCCATTCAGATATACCTAATTTAGCAGGTAGATCAAACATTCCACTAATCGCTAAAGAACCAGAGTACAAAACAATTGGCAATAATACAATGGCGTATCCACTTAAAAATAAGCCCGATGTCATTGCTTTTGTTGTTTTATCAAACCTTCTTTCTAAATATGTAGGTATGGTACTAATACCACCTTTTAAATATCTAGGCAACAAATATATTGCACATATTACCATTGCAATGGCGGCTAAAGTTTCCCAAGCCATCACTAAAATTCCATCACTATAAGCATTGCCATTAAGTCCAACAATTTGCTCTGTAGACAAATTAGTAAGTAGTAAAGATCCTGCAATTACCCCAGCCGTTAAACTTCGCCCTCCTAGAAAGTACCCATCAGAGGTTTGTTCATTAGTTGTTCTTGTCGCGAAATATGCAATTACCGCTACTAAAATGGTAAAGCCTAAAAAAGATAAAATTCCTATCATCAGTTGAGTTGTTTGTTATTTAGTCAAGGTTAAATATATTGGATTATTTCCAATACTTCTAAAAACTAGCTGCAAAATCTCATTATTCATATTATTCGACCGATCCTATAACGTTTTCTTTAAATTTTAACGCCAACTTTACTAAATAAGCCTAACAAATAGTAGGTATTTGGCTATATTGCAAATTAATTTTGAACTAACTATTACACAGGTTACTAACTTAACTTTAATAGCTTAAAAAATAACTCAAAGTGCTATTTCAAACATACTCAAAAATGAACTCTAATTTGCTTAAACTAAGCTGTCTTGGTTTATTTTTCTCCCTCTTCTTTTCTTGTAGACCTAAAGAAGATGCAAACACATCAGAAGAAAAAAAAGAACCAACATTGTTTACCTTATTACAACCCGAAGAAACAGGTATTTCGTTTGTAAATAAAGTTGCCAACTCAAAAGAATTCAACATATTTAAATATCGCAACTTTTATAACGGTGGTGGCGTAGCAATTGGAGATATTAATAATGACGGATTATCTGATGTTTTTTTGACCGGAAACATGGAGCCAAACAAGCTTTTTCTTAACAAAGGCGATATGAAATTTACAGATATTTCGAAAACTGCCGGAATATCAGGAAATAAGCCTTGGTCTACAGGTGTTGTGATGGCGGACATCAATAATGATGGGTTTTTAGATATTTACGTTAGTAATGCCGGTAACATGGAAGGCAACAACCATGATAATGATCTTTACATTAATAATGGAGACGGCACTTTTATTGAAAAGGCCCATGAGTATAATTTAGCAGAAACAGGATTTTCTACTCATGCTTCTTTCTTTGATTACGATAAAGATGGCGATTTAGATGCCTACATTCTTAACAATAGTAATATTCCTGTAAGTAGCCTTGGTTATGCAGAACAACGCGAAGTAAGAGCTCAAGACTGGGAAGGTGTGCCAAAAATTTTTAGAGGTGTAGGCGATATGCTTTTAAGAAATGATAACGGTAAATTCGTTGATGTTAGTGAAAAAGCTGGCATTTACGGCAGCCTTATAGGTTTTGGTCTTGGAGTTATGGTAATAGACATTAACAATGATCTGTATCCAGATATATACGTTTCTAATGATTTTTATGAAAGAGACTATTTATACATTAACAACCAAGATGGAACATTTAGAGAAGAGGTTCAAAAATGGACCAATCACTTAAGCTTATCTGCAATGGGTGTTGATATGGCAGATATCAATAATGACGGACTTACAGATATCTTCATAACCGATATGCTACCTGAGCCTGATCAACGTGTAAAATCTGTAATGGAATTTGAAGGGTATAACATTTTCAAACTTAAACAGAGTAAAGATTTTCATCAGCAGTACATTCAAAATACATTACAACTGAACAACGGTAATGGATCTTTTTCTGAAATTGCCTACTACAGTGGCGTTGAAGCTACTGACTGGAGCTGGTCTGGACTGTTATTCGACATGGACAATGATGGTCTAAAGGATATTTACATTACCAATGGTATCAATCATGACCTTACTGATTTAGATTTTGTTGATTTCTTTGCCAACGAAATCATTCAAAAAATGGCTTTGACCGGTAGAAAAGAGTCTATTGATTCAATTATCAACAAAATGCCAGTTACTCCATTACCAAATTATGCATATCGAAATAATGGAGATATCACCTTTAGTAATTACAATAAACAGTGGGGATTTGAAATACCTAGTCGCTCAAACGGTTCTGCATATGGCGACTTAGATAATGATGGTGATTTAGATCTTGTGGTCAATAACGTAAACATGGAGACTTTTGTTTATCGTAACAATTCTGAATCGCAATCTAAAAACAACTTTATAAAGTTAAAATTTAAAGGAAATGATGGTAATAAATTTGGGATTGGCACCGTTGCGCGCCTTTACTACCCAAATAATATTATAGATCAGACCTTGATGCCTTCAAGAGGTTTTCAATCATCAGTAGAGTATCCAATGACTATTGGTTTGGGAGCAACAGAAATGTTAGATTCTATTCGTATCATATGGCCTAATGACGCAACCACTAAATTGAAAAATGTAAAAGCGAACCAAACCATTACATTTAAGCAAGACGAAGCCAAAGAGACATTTAAAATTAAAAAAACAGAAACCTCAACTTTTTTGAAAGCTATTGACAATAAAACCTTCTTGACACATAAAGAAAATAGCTATATGGATTTTGATAATGAGGGATTGATTTCTAAATCATTAGCAGAAGAAGGACCTGGTTTAGCCGTTGGTGATGTAAACGGTGACGGAAACGATGATATTTTTATCGGCGGAGCAAAAAATCAAGCTGGTGCTTTATATCTACATAATGGTAATGGATCACTTTCTAAACCTATTGTAAAGTATTTTGAAGCAGAAGCCCTATTAGAAGATACCACTGCCTCGTTCTTCGATTCTGATAATGATGGTGATTTAGATCTTATAGTTGGTACCGGCGGCAACGAATTAGGTATGCAAGGCTATTATGGAATTCGATTGTACCTAAATGATGGCAAAGGTAATTTCTCATTGAGCACAAACAAACTACCGAGTATCAATAAAAATGTTGCCGTAATAGCTCCGTCAGATTTTGACGCAGATGGTGACATTGATATTTTCGTTGGCTCAAGAAGTGTTGTTGGCACCTACGGCATAAACCCTGACCACCTTTTTCTTTTGAATAACGGAGACGGAACTTTCACAGATATTACCGAGCGTTCTGCTTATGATTTAAAAGATGCCGGCATGATCACTGATGCTAAATGGATAGACATAGACGGCGATGGTAAAGATGATTTAGTAACCGTGTCTGACTGGGGCAGTCCTAAAATCTACAAGAACTCTGGTAGAAGACTTAGCGATTCAAAGAGCTCTTTAGACAGCCTAAGTGGTTGGTGGGGAGCTATTGAAGGGTATGACTTAGACAACGATGGTGATAAAGATCTAATTTTAGGTAATATGGGTAGTAATCTCCATTACAAACCAAAACCTGGGCAACCCATGAAAATGTGGGTTAACGATTTTGACAATGATGGCACTATAGAACAAATTACCACACAAAACTATGATGGTGGCGATTACCCTCTTCATCAAAAGAAGGAATTGACGACCCAAATATTAGCGCTAAAGAAGAAAAATATTAAAGCTTCTGAATACGCATCAAAAACAATCCAAGAGTTATTTCCGAAGAACATTATCGACAATACTATACTTAAACAGGCAAATATCTCTGAGTCTATAATTGCTATAAACGATGGTAATGGCAACTTTACTATTAAAATACTACCACCTCAAGTTCAATTTTCATGTATTTGTGGTATTCAATGTCTTGATATCAATAAAGACGGAAATTTAGACTTGGTTATGGCAGGTAATAATTTCGAGTTCAAACCTCAATATTCTAGACTAGACGCTAATTACGGTAACGTATTACTTGGCGATGGCAAGTTGAACTTTGAATGGCAAAATTATTCAGATAGTGGTTTCTTTATTCGAAATGAGGTAAAGCAATTAAAAATAGTAAAAGACAAGAAAGGCAATCAATTCATTATCGTAGCAATCAATAACGAAACTCCAAAAATGTATCGCCTAGATGAAGAATAGCATACTATACATATGTTTATTGATATTCGCCATTGGTTGTACTGAAAATTCTGGTGAATTATTTCTAAAGCATTCTGCCGAAAAAACAGGTATAACTTTTGAAAATACCCTAACAGAATCTAAAGACCTTAGTATTTTAGATTACCTCTATTTTTATAACGGCGGTGGTGTTGCTATTGGTGATATTAATAATGACAGCCTGCCAGATATTTATTTTTCCGGGAATCAAGTAAAGAATAAATTATACCTAAATAAAGGAAATCTGAAATTTGAAGACATTACCGAAACAGCTGGCGTTGCAGGGAATAGTTCTTGGAATACCGGCACTATAATGGGTGATGTAAATGGTGACGGACTTCTAGACATTTACGTATGTGCCGTTGTGGGCCTTAATGGATTCAATGGTTATAACGAACTTTTTATAAACCAAGGTGATGCCACTTTTAAAGAAAGTGCCGCAGAGTATGGATTGGATTTTGAATCGTACAGCTCTTCAGCTGCTTTTTTAGATTACGACCTAGATGGCGATTTAGATATGTATCTTCTTAATCATGCCATACACACCCAAGACTCTTATGGAAACGCACAAATCCGTTACAAAAGAGTATACGAAACAGGCGATAAACTACTACGTAACGACAATGGCAAATTTGTAGATGTCAGCGAAGAGGCTGGCATTTATGGCGGTATAAATGGATATGGACTAGGTATCGCAGTATCTGATTTTAATCAAGATGGTTATCCTGACCTATATATTGGCAACGACTTTCATGAAGATGATTATTACTATTTAAATAATGGTAATGGTACTTTTAAAGAAAGCCTTAAAGAAGCATTTGGGCATACCACTAGATTTTCGATGGGTAGCGATGTAGCAGACATAAACCATGACGGGTTACCAGACCTGATTTCTTTAGACATGTTGGGTAAAGATGAAATTGTGTTAAAATCATCGGAAGGTGATGATGATATTCAAATTCAAAAAATGAAAACCGAAACCTTTGGCTATCACAACCAGTATACTAGAAATATGCTATCTGTGAACCAACCAAACGGTAAGTTTTTAGAAACAGCATTACAGAGCGGAGTAGCCTCGACAGATTGGAGCTGGAGTGCACTGTTTGGTGATTTTAATCAAGATGGCGAACAAGATTTATACATTAGTAACGGTATACCTAAACGACCGAACGATCTTGACTATATCAACTACATATCTAACGAAAACATCCGGTCAAAAATTAACAATACCAATCTAGTAGATCAAAAAGCTCTTAAAATGATGCCTTCTGGTTTTATCGGTAACATGATTTTTAAAGGAGCAGCAGATCTTCAATTTATAGATGAATCTAAATCTTGGATCGCTCAAGACACTATTATATCCGGAGCTACAGCCTATAGTGATTTAGATAATGACGGAGATTTAGATTTAGTAACCAACAATCTATTTAGTCCTGCGAATATTCAAGAGAACACTACAAACAGCCAACGTAATTGGCTAAAAATTAAGCTAAATTTTTCCGATAAAAATAAATTCGGCATTGGCACCAAGGTGTTTTCATATGTTAACGGAATTCAACAGTTTAAAGAAATGTATACCGTTCGCGGCTTTCAAGCATCTTCTGAACCCATTATACACTTTGGCTACGGCGAACTAAAAAATATTGATTCGTTGAAAATTATATGGCCAGACAAAAGCTCTCAATTGGTGAAAAATATCGCCGTCAACCAAACACTTTATCTTAGTCCTGATAAAGTACAACCTTTCGACTATACTTCATTACACCCTAAACAGCACATATTATTTCAAAAAACATCTGATAATTTAGGCATAAACTACACACACATTGAAGATGCCTACAGTGATTATTTACGCCAAAAGCTAATTCCTTATCAAATGTCTGATAGAGGTCCGGCTGTGAGTGTTGGCGATTTAAATGCTGATGGAAAAGATGATATTTTCTTTGGAGGAGCTAAATTTATTCCATCTCAAATTTATATACAAGGGGATTCCAATTTTCAATTAAAAAATTATCCGGAGATTAAAAAAGATAGCATTAAAGAAGATATTGCTTCTTTAATAGGTGATTTCAATGGTGATGGTAAAAATGATATTATAGTGGGTACTGGCGGGGCAGACTTCTTTAATGAAATGAAGCCATTAACTGACTCGTACTACGTGGCAAGCGATAGTACTTTTACTCAAAAAGAATTTCCTGAGATGTTCGAAAATGCATCTATTCTTTTAAAGTTAGATTACGACCACGATGACGATTTAGACGTTATAATTTGCAATCAATCTATCAGTGCCGATTATGGAAACAAACCCAATAGCTATATTCTAGAAAATGAGAATGGCAATTTCAAAATAATCAATAATCCTTTTGAAAAATTAGGAATGATAACCGATGCCATTGTTACCGATTTCAACAATGATGGCTGGGAAGATATATTATTTGTTGGGGAATGGATGTCACCACGATTTTTTCAAAACAACCAAGGTAAATTTAAAGAAATACAGCCATTAGAAAATAAAGATATGAACGGCTTATGGCAAGCTGTTACTAGTTTTGATATGGATGGTGATGGAGACCAAGACTACCTTTTAGGTAATTGGGGAATGAATACCAAGTTTACTGCATCACAAAAGCATCCGATGAAAATGTTTTACGGCGACCTTGATAAAAACGGAGCGACGGAAACCATTGTTAGCACCTATAAAGACGGTAGAGACTACCCTGTTGACGGATTAAAAGAACTATCGAGCCAATTGGTTTCTCTTCGTAAAAAATTCAATACCTACAGTTCTTTTGCAGGAAAATCGATGAAAGAAATTCTTGGTGAGGATATGTTACCTAATGCAGAAATTCAAGAAGTACATATACTAAGTTCAGGGTATCTACAAAACAACAATGGCAAGTTCACTTTTGTGCCATTTAGATATCAATTACAGTTGGCACCCATTATGGCATTTTTAGAATATGACTTTAATGGTGATAACAACACAGAAGTACTAGCTGCCGGAAATTATTTTGGCGTAAAACCATATCATGGTCGTTTTGATTCTTTTCCAGGAGCATTGATTAGTACTGGCAACAATGTTACCTTAGCGAATGAAATAGGACTCGATTTAACGGGAAAATCGATTCGAAGCATGAACATAATAAACTCAATCAACAACACATACCTTTTGCTCACATTTAATGACGAGGCAGCAGAGGTGTATAGCATTCTCAAACCATAGTACAATGAAAAGGTATTTAATCATCTTAATCGCAGGGCTTTTATTAGCGAACTGCACCGAAAAAAAGCAAGAACCTATAGTAGTATCTCCTGATCAACTGCACAATTCAATTGACAAGATTATAGATATTATGATCCATGATATTTTCTCTCCACCGGTAGCAAGTAGAATATTTGCTTATCCGAATATTGCTGCCTATGAAATTGTTGCTCAAGTAAACCCTGACTATCAATCATTATCTGGTCAAATAAAAGATTTAAAACCTATACCTGCCATCGACACCGTATCAGGTATTAATCCTAGATTATCTGCCTTAATTGCGCATATGAATATTAGCAGACAATTAATATTCTCTGAAGATAAGTTTGATGTATTACAGGATAGTCTTTTCGCTCAATGGAAGTCAATGAACGAACCTGAGTTCGAAGCTTCTAAAGCATACGGATTAAAAGTTGCAGACCATATTAAAGAATGGATGGGAAAAGACAATTATAGTCAAACCCGTACCATGCCAAAATTTACGGTAAATACAGATGACCCTACCAGATGGCAACCAACACCACCAGCTTACATGGACGGTATTGAGCCTCACTGGAACAAAATTCGCCCATTTATTATAGACTCAGCCTCTCAGTTCAAACCAATTCCTCCTCCACCTTTTTCACTAGAAAAAGACTCCGATTTTTACAAAGAACTGATTGAAGTTTATAATATCAGTAATGAAATAACCGAAAATGGTGATGAATCTGACGAAGTTGCAATTGCTAAATTCTGGGATTGCAATCCGTATGTATCGGTTACAAGAGGACACTTAATGTTCGCCACAAAAAAAATCACCCCAGGTGCACACTGGATAGGTATTACGAAAATTGCCAGTAAAAAAACCAATAGTAACTTCGACGATACCGTTTTTGCTTACACTAAAACCTCAATGGCAATCGCCGACGCATTCATTAGTTGTTGGGATGAAAAATATCGCAGTAATCTAATTAGACCAGAAACACTGATCAACCAGCACATAGATGAAAACTGGAAGCCAATTCTACAAACACCTCCGTTCCCAGAATACACTAGTGGACACAGTGTCGTTTCAGGTGCTGCAGGAGTAGCCTTAACTAGTATTTTTGGTGAAAATTTTAGTTTTGAAGATGATACCGAAACGCCGTATGGTCTACCTATTAGAAAATTTAATTCTTTCAACGAAGCTGCTGATGAGGCTGCCATAAGCAGAATGTATGGTGGAATTCACTATAGAGCCGCTGTCGAAGTGGGTGTGGGCCAAGGCAGAAAAATTGGCGCATTGTTGAATTCGAAAATCAAAATGAAGAAAAATTAAATTTTAGCATGAAAAAATTGATTACCATTACAATAGCCATCATTTCTATTGCAATACTCTGGTATTTTTTCATAAAACCTCAAGACTACCAAATACGGGTAGTTGCCAAAGCAAATACGGGTACTATAAACCAAGCATTAAAAGCATGGAATAAAACTTTGCCAGAAGCTTCTATTCATCAATTGGGCAATATTGGCACTCTAGAGCAAATGGTTATTTCAGGCGATTCTACCCATGTTTATAAGTGGAACATTAGCCCTATTAACGATTCAACTTCTCAAATAGTTGTAGACGTAAAAGATGCTAACTTTAGTTTAAACAATAAAATAGCTGTTCCATTTTCAGATACCAATTTTGAAAAACAATCAAGAAAAACAGTTACAGATTTCATTGAGAGTTTAAATGTACATAGAAAGGAATTCAAAATAACCCTTATGGGCGAAGATGAACTACCCTCTACATACTGCGCTTGTGTTGAACATAAAACGCTTCAGAGCAACAAAGCTTTTGGAATGATGGAAAGTTACCCCTTTATAAATTCTGTTATTGCCAGTAACGAAATTCAAGTAAATGGCGTACCTTTTATAGAAACTACAGATTGGAACATGCAAAACGACAGTATTAGCTTTAACTTTTGTTACCCTATCATCAAAACCGATTCTCTACCATTTATCAAAAACCTTGTTTACAAAGAATTTATAGGTATGAAATCTTTAAAAGCAATTTATAATGGTAATTATATGACCTCTGACAGGACTTGGTATACATTACTAGATTATGCAAAAGAGAATAATATTAAGATTGACCCTAAGCCCATCGAATTCTTTTTCAATAACCCAAATATGGGTGGAGATGCATTACGTTGGAAAGCCGAAGTATTCATACCAATAGCAGAATAATATGAACAAAATAATTATAACATCTTTTGTACTATTTACCACACTTATTTCATGTAATAATTACGGGCAACTTAAGGTAATTGCAGACCTACCGGGAAGTTTAGATGAAAATTCTGGTCTCGTATCATATAACGATTCCACTTTATGGGTAGTTGAAGATGGCGGTAACAAAGATGAAATTTACCAGATAAACTTAAAGGGAGAAATTCTTAAAAGCTTAGAGGTTAAAAACGGTAAAAACCATGACTGGGAAGATCTTACTAAAGATACAGCTGGTAATCTTTATATAGCTGATATTGGTAATAACGTTAATGATCGTAAAAATTTAGTCATCCTTAAATTACCCAACCCAACAATTGAACCTGGTGACAAAATAGATGCTGAAAAAATTGAGCTTCGTTACCCTGACCAAAAAGACTTTCCTCCAAAGAAAGATGCTCTCTTCTATGATTCAGAAGCCATATTTCACCACGGCAACAAATTATATATTGTAACTAAGAACAGATCAAAATCATTTACCGGTGAAGCCCATATATATTCAGTACCTGACATCAAAGGTAATTATGAAGCTACACTCGTTGGGTCATTTACACCATGTACAGATTGGGATATATGTCAAATAACTTCTATAGACATATCGCCAAAAAGAGATAAAATTATAGCCCTGAGTTATGGTAAGCTCTTTATTTTTACAGATTTTACTTGGGATGATTTCACTAAAGGAAAGATGCAAGAAATTGATTTGGGAGCGCGCTCTCAATTAGAATCTGTTTGTTTTCTAAATGATAACACCTTGCTTATTTCTGATGAACAAGCACACGGAGAAGGTGGTAACCTTTACACCTATTCTTTAAAGTAACTGGTTTATCTAAAAACCGAATCCTAATCCAAAAGTAAATCTTGGTCCGTCTTCACTAGCGAAGATGGCAGTATTTATAGAAATGATATCAGAGGCATTTAAAAAGAACCCTCCGCCATACGAAGTGTGCCAGCGACCAGAACTCATTTCAGGTATCCACACTTTACCATAATCAAACCCTCCAAAAAGACCCATTGCCGTTGGCAATAATCGAGTACGTTTCTTTTTTAAACTAAATCTAATATCTGTATTCTGATAATACGATGTTTTACCCGTAAAACGCTGGTTTCTAAATCCGCGAAGTCCATCTAAACCACCAATACTTGCAGCTTGGTAAAACTCGTATTCATCACCAATATTAAAATGCGCCTTCCATTTGGTTGCCAATACCAACCTACCATTAGGTATCAATTTGTAATCAAAACCTAGGCTAGGTATTATATACCCAAAACTACCTCCTTCTTTTGAAAGATTCTCTTTGAAACCTGCCTCTAATGATGATGACATCCCTAAGGTCGGGAACGCTTCATTATCCTTATTTTCATAAGAATAGGTAGCGTGTGCACCTACAAAATCGCTATTGGTCTCTTCACCATTTTGCTGATAGAAGGTGTTTATAAATCTGTCATTGGTTTCCTCAACGCTGATATTCTCATAAGACAATCCTAATTTTATCTTTGCCCCTAATTGCCCTCGCCAAACCAATGAAGGAGAAAAATCTACCTGTCGAAGTTTTACCCTATTGTAATCTAGACCTAAATCATCATCAAAATTCTCGGTATTATTCCCAAATCCGAAGAAATTAATGGCAAAATTTGGACTCGTAAATCGCGCTTTCAACTCAGCATTCCAATTTTCAAATACATGTGCAAATTCACCTTGATACTTAAAATCAAATCCGCTTGTCGCAAAATAATAAGATGCAGCAAAAGTATGTTGCTGGGTAAAAGGATTCTGCCTAAAGCCGTTATAAGTATACGTATTTACAAAACCTATTCGCATACCATCATCTGGATTAAACCCAATTGTAGGGATAATCTGGTTGAAACTATTTCTTAATTTTAAAGGCTGATAGGTGTTAAGCTCATAATCATCTGAAAGTTTTACTTTTGCACCACCAGTTTTTTCAAACGTATTTTTTTTACTTTTAAAATCATACAACGCTACATCTCTGCCATCTTCTACTCTATAAATATCATTATTATGACCACCAATAATTCTAACTTTTATACCAGAGAAATTAGACGGATTTTTAATCTCAAAAATATCATCGTCATCTAAACCAAATACCCATAGCTCTTTTGTGTCTTCTTTTGTGAATACCTTGTAGTAAAACAAACGCTTTTTCTTGTCACCAATGTTTCTAAATACTTTTACTTCAGTTTCTTCGTCGTTCAGTCTGTTAATCTCAAACCAATCATCTTTATCTGTACCTGCAACTACAGCATATTTATTCAATATCTGATAATACTCATTAGCAGTTTCTTGAATGTGACTTAAACGTGCCAGAAGAGTTTCTTTAATTTCATCTACAGTTTCATCGCGTACTTCTACAGGAAAAGATTTAAATGCCTCATCAATATCACTAGGCTTTAAGTTTTCTTGTAAGTATTTTGCCTGCGCCATCCACTGACTTTTTTCTGTCTCGCCCAATAAAGTCAAGTCTAAAACATAGGTCATAGGCGAAGAATTGAACCCTTTTACACTTCTAATATCTTCATTAAAACCTTCCATTAGTCGTAAACCAGGTATAATACGTGTAGCTATTTTCATTAAAGCACCATCGCCCATTTTAGAGAATACCTGATCACGATCTCTTGGTACCGGCCTGTATATGGTTTTACCCTTCTTCTCGTCTTTAAATTCTGCCCAACGCCACTGATCTACATGACGATCCCAATCGCCTAGAACCATATCAAAAAGTCGTGCTCTCAAATAAAGGTCTTTATCTATTTCGTATTTTTCATCATCTCGAAGATCTTCAAGCATACCATCGGTACTCGTTAAATTATTTGAATATCCAAAGCTTGCCAAATCTCCATGACCATCACCAGTATGTTCTTCAATCATATATAACTCGTCACCAAAGGTGTTATTATATTCCTTTAAAGCAGGCTGTTTTGGTACATAATACAGTACTGGGTTAGTATGATAGACACCAACAGCATCAGACAAACCAGCTGTTGTAAAAGGACCAAAAGGATGTGATCCTGTATAAAAATCTTGTAATAACTCTTGAGTATAAGTTTCCTTTAAATCATCGAGCACATATTGATCTTGAAAAGCCATCGATTGCAAATAAAGTTCGGCACTTTTTCTTAAGGCTCGCATTACATATTCTCTACCATCTTTGGCACGTAAACGCAATGATTTAGATTGGTGTCCGCCACCTTTTTTAACAGGCTCTAAACCTCCCATTAATGAATCTAAATTTACAGTCGGCACTTTTACCTCTGTACCATAATATTTACGGTAACGGTCTCCCCAGATTCCTTTATAAAATCCACTTTTGTCAATTTCATCTTTCTTATAAACAGATGCGCTTATACTATCTGGAAATTGTGCAGAAAACTCACCTACATATTCGTTCTTAGTTGGTGGCAATACTTCATTTGTAAATAAAAACTCTTCTTGATCATCATCTCCTACCCCATAAAATCTAACTCTAGACGAACCATCTTTATATACCTCTAAAGTGGCATACCCCATTTTACCCGTATTAAACTGAGAACCGTTCAACAACTTGGTAAAACCTTCTTTTGCACCAGAACCACTTACAATCTGCGGGGTATTATTTTCAACAATATATTGCAAGGTATGCTCATGACCAGATGCAAAAATTACGCGATCAGAATACTGTGCCAAGGTAGTTACCCTGTTCATTAACTCTCTATAACGTTTGTTATTTACGTCTTCAATAGATGCGCCCGAAGTACTTCTAAGCACATTTATAAAGCTTCCTAAAACAGGTAAAGGCACCGCCATTTTTTTAGGATAAAATTGTTTTCTTAAAGAATACTGTCCGCCATGCTCACCATAACTATTGGTAGGGTGGTGCATAGCAATGACGGTTGTACGATCACGGTAATCTTTTATCGCATCCTCAAGCTCTAAGAAAAACTTTTCTCTACTTTTTATGTCACATTTATCATTAATATCTGGGCGCTTATCCCAATTGGTCAAATACCATTCTGAGTCTATTGTTATAATTGCTACATCATCCCCTATTTCTACAACATCGATCGGACATCCATTTTCTGGTAAAAATGGATTCTTTTCTTTTTCCTTTAAAACTTTTTTAATGTAATCTTCCTCTCGTTCAAGACCTACCAAACCTTCGGTATACCAATCATGATTACCTGGTATAAAAAGTGGTCTTCCTTTAAAATCATTCAGTGTATTTAATTGTGCATCTAAATGATTCTTCGCTGTTCTATATGCTACCGTTGAATCTTTTGGATCAGGTAGACCGGCCGGGTATATATTATCTCCCAGAAATATAGCCGTACTATTTTTATCAGCTTGGTCCAGTCTATCTTTAAATATCTTCAGCGCAGGATTCATTCCGCCCATCGGAGATAAGCCTGCATCACCAATTAAATAGAACGTATGAGATATCTCTTTAGACTCGTTTACATCTATCGCGTATTTTTCATCTACATATTTGGTACTATAGGTAGCACAACTAGTAATAAACATAAAAACCGACAGATATGCATATATTTTTTTCATAGTAACGTTGCCCTCTTTAAATTTTTGTAATTTGGATAATTCTAACCAATTTTTTCTATGTCAGATATCTTAGATAGCACACAACAGTATGTAGTTGAATTACTTACCAATCATTTGGATAAGAAGTTTTTATACCATAATCTAAGACACACCCAAAGAGTCGTTAAAAGTACTAAACAATTACTGGAATCATGTTCTCTATCCAATCAGGATAAAGAACTTCTTGTATTAGTAGCTTGGCTACACGATACCGGCTATACAAAAGGCACTGCTAACCATGAAGAAAGCAGTTGTGTAATTGCAGAGGATTTTTTGACAAAAAAAGGATATAATAAAGAAGCGATTGAGAAGGTGAAGTCGTGCATACTTGCCACGAAATGGAATGCAAAGCCAAACAATTTGATGGAACAGATTATTCGCGATGCAGACTCTTCTCATTTTGCACAGAGTAGTTACTTAGAAACGTCTGATCTTTTACGTGAAGAACTTAAGTTGCTCGGCTTAAAAAACTACAGCCAAAAAGAATGGTTAGAACTCAACATTCAAGTATTTAGAACAGACCACCAGTATTATACAGATTACGCTAAAGAGAACTGGCTTGAGAAAAAAGACAAGAACTTAAGAAAGCTAATAAAAGACAAAAAGTCTGAAAAGAAACTTGCGAAAAAAGAGAAACTAAAAGCACAATTTAAGAGCGAAAGTCCTGACCGTGGTATTCAGACGCTATATCGTGTAACACTAAAAAACCATATTACACTCAGCGATATTGCAGATACCAAGGCGAACATTTTATTATCTGTAAATGCTATTATAATATCATTAGCACTATCTAATCTTATTCCAAAATTAGACAACCCTTCTAACGATTACCTTATTTACCCTACAGTAATATTTGTATTCTTTAGTGTCGTTTCTATGGTACTAGCTGTACTGGCCACAAGACCAAATGTTACTAGCGGTGAGTTTACCAAAGAAGATGTCGCCAACAAAAATGTAAACTTATTGTTCTTCGGCAACTTCCACAAAATGGCATTGAGCGAGTATGAATGGGCAATAAAAGAAATGCTAAAGGACAAAGATTATATCTATAACTCTTTAACTAAAGATCTTTATTTTCTTGGGATAGTTCTAAATAGAAAATATTCACTTTTACGTTGGACCTATACCATATTCATGATTGGCATGATACTATCTGTAATAGCATTTGCCGTTTCATTTAAATTCTTTGGCCCTGATCGTAAAATACAATTGCTAAGTGAAGTGTTATTCTTTTAAAGCATCCATTAAATCTTGGTACGTATATGTCTTTTCTGGCTCTTGTTCTCTTTTGTAAAGAATTTCTGCTCGTATAGCTTTTAACCCAGATACACCTTGTAAACCTTCTAGCTCTATAATTTCTATCTTATTGGTAAAGCAGCCTTTAGACTTTAAGAATTTAATATACCTTAGGTACTCTAACTCATCTTTCTTTTGAGAATACACAATAGAAAGTACACCTGTTTGAGTTAACCTTTGGTCGGTACCTTTTATATAAGATTTATCGATTCTCTTTTTTATTACCTCATAACGTGCATTATAAGTGCCATCAACATCAAACTGTTTTTCATCCATTCTAAAACGAATAGATAATGATGTATTATAAACCAATATTAACGAAGCGGCATCTAACGGTACCGGTAATTTTGGTTTTAGTGCGTAATGTGCATTTTCCATTTCTACCATTACCTGCAATTGCCATAACCTTAAATTATTAAGATATAACGGATTGTATTCCTTGCTTTCTGATATTGACGCACCAATGTATAGATTATGCTCTACACCGTCTGTTTTGTAACGCTCATAATAATGAGGAAACATTACTTGCGCACTTTCTTGTCTTTTATCAATAACAGATGAAAGCTTTTTATTGATCAATGTTACACTTTCATCATAGTTCTTTCTATGGTCATAGTAAGACCCCGTACCCATATCAATTTTAGACTCATATTTTAAAATATGCTTCTCTATGTCTTTATTCGATTTTTTAAGGTGCTCAAAAACAGGAGATATTTCGTCATGTACAAAATCAAAAATAGCCTGCTCGCTATTCGTATAAAGCATTTCCTTTATACTTTCTAGATGATTATTTACCCTGAAAATTAATTCCTCATAGATTGGCAGATCCCAAGTTTTTACTGCAATATTCAGCACATTATCTATTTCTGAAAGCTGTATCATTAAATCTCGCTGAATGGCTAAATTTCTAGCTTGCGAAGAATCTTTTATATCAATTTGACCAAATAATGGATAGACATCTTTAAAAACAATTTCTTTAAATGAAGGAGATCTACCTTCAGTTTCGTCTATCATGAATTTTTTAGCCTCCTCTTGAAATCTCCAATAAACCGATAAATGCACAGAAGTACACTCATTTTGTATAATAGCGTCTATTCTATTATTCTCTTCATTTTTGGTACGTACCACAGCAGATACAATAAATGGCAATACATCATCTAGCTTTTGAGCATTTACACCATTAAGCACACCCTTCTTCTCAGAAACAATCTCTAAAACTCCTAAAAGATTATTTTCATAAGCTATGGGAGCAAAAATGGCACTTTGTATTCCTTGCTCTTTCAATCCCTTGTACGGATTCATATTACCAGACTGTTCCACTTTACGATCCATGTCTGTTATAGTAAAGTATGAATTATGGTCAATTAATTTATCATAAGAATCTTCACATAAAGCAGTCTTGCAGTTCATATGGTGTTCACCACCCAATAAAAAACTTTCAAACCCCATACCAGCCACCTCTTCAAACTCATTTTTCTTTGCATCAAAAGATGCAAAACCTACTTTAATATTAGGCAGCCTAAAGAAGGACTTAAAAGTTTCCTGCAAATCATGCATGAAATTCGTAGGCTGTATAGTATTCTTTGAAATCAATTTTGACTTAATATTCGAAATTGCCTGCTCCATAGTAACATCGAACAAATTGGCAATTACAAAACCTTTGGATATAAAACTCTCTGGAGGAATTTTTTCCATCCAAAGTTTAATATCATTTGGGCTTGCCAATAATTCATCTACATCTTCTTGAGTAACCTCTTTAGCCTTCTTTGTAGGTATAATGTCAATAAAATCGGCATTATATAAAATACGATAATGTCGCATTACACCATTTGCATCTGGAATATCATAAAAATAAGGGCGACTAAAATCTAAATGGTAACCATAGTAATAATTCAACACTACTACACAGCTCATGATATAATCCATATCATCGCCAACATTCCTCAATTCCGGCACATAATCATCACCTGCTTCTTCAATAATTTTTTGAAAACGCGTAGACGACTTTATGATCATATCTTGATAAGGCAAGGTTGCTACCTTTATCTCGTTTCCACTTAAAGCTTCTGTAAATGTATCTTGTAGAATACGATTAATGAGGTCTTTATTCTTCTCTAATAATGTGAAATCTGAGAAACCATCTCGTAGTTCAGGAAAACCTTTTTCAATAGACAATATCCTTTCAGCAGTTGCCGCCAAAAAAGAATCATCACCTTTCAAATGTTCATCATACTTCTCTAGAAGTTTTTCAAAACTTATGAGGTGCTTAACCGGCATTATCTTTCTCTCGTGCTTTCCCATGGTTCAGTTAGTCTGCTAATTGTTTGTAAAGTTACAAAATATGCTAAGTTTTTTATGGCTCTAAGCCCTATGGTTGACTGGATTTTCGGATATTTAACGAAAAATAGACCATGTCATCGGATAGTAGACTTACAAGAGCTTACGATAATGCAAAAGTTATTCCGTTTGACGACGCTTCTAAATTCATACTTTTTAGCGATTGCCATAGGGGAGACAACAGTTTTGCCGATGATTTCGCCAACAATAGAAACATCTATTATCATGCCTTACAATTCTATCATTCTCAAGGGTTTGATTATTGTGAACTTGGCGATGGAGATGAACTTTGGGAGAACATTCATTTCGAGTCTATTTTTGAAGCTCACAAAAATGTATTCAAGCTTTTGAAGCAATTTCATCTAGAGCATAGATTGCATATGATATGGGGCAATCATGATATGGTCTACAAAGATGAAGCCTATGTTAAAAAACATCTATCGAGCTATTTTGAGCCTATAGATGACAAAGACAAATCTCTTTTTGAAGGTATAAAATATCATGAGGCACTTATTTTAAAACATAAAGAAACCCAACAAGAAGTTTTTCTAACCCATGGTCACCAAGCAGATTGGTGGAACTACACTTTTTGGCGTTGGGGACGATTTTTGGTACGTGTTCTTTGGAAACCCCTACAAGTTTGGGGTATTGCCGACCCAACTTCACCCGCCAAAAATTACACAGAACTCATAAAAGTAGAGCGTCGTACAAAAAAGTGGATTCTAAAAAACAACTTAAAAATTACCGTTGTAGGCCACACACATAGACCACGCTTTCCTGAGCCTGGTGATATTCCTCTTTTTAATGATGGTAGCTGTGTTCACCCAAGAAGTATTACCGGTATTGAAATTGAAAAAGGATGTATTTCATTAATAAAGTGGCAAATAAATACTACTGATGATGGCACCTTGCGAGTGGTTCGCATTTTATTAGAAGGGCCACAGAAGTTGGCGGATTACATAACTAGGTAAATCAACTTCTTTTTGCCATTGTTTTCATGGCGGTAACAAAACTATCCAACTCATCTGTGGTAGTGTAAACATTTGGTGTAATTCTACATCCTTTTACATTTGCATAATCAACACCTACTGTAAATATTTTAAACTCACTTAATAATTGAGCTGCTAGTTCCTTTGCGTCCATAGATGATATTCCCACATTTGCGATACCACAACTACGATGCATCTCTACTGGAGTGTTTACGGTAATATTGGACACATTTCTTAATTTATCGCTCCAATATTTCTGTAAAAACTGAAGCCTTTCTTGTTTGCGTTCTATACCAATCATCTCTATATAATCTAAAGCATCATTAACAGCTAAATCTGTATGTACTGGTAATGTTCCAGTATGATTTAATCGTTGAATAAGGTCAGAGTCATTTTCCCAATCTGTAAAGAGTGGCCATATTTTTGTGATTTTATCTTTTGCGACATGCAACATGCCCGACCCAAGAGGTACACTCAACCACTTGTGTAAACTAGTTCCGTAATAATCGCAATGTAATTCCTCTATATCTACCTTAAAATGACCAATACAATGAGCTCCATCTACCAAAACCTCAACTCCATATTTATGCGCCATATCACAAATTTTACGAATTGGCAATATATGTCCGGTAATATTAATCATATGGCTCACCATCATTAACCTGGTTTTAGGTGTAATCGCTTTTTCATACAGAGCCACTAATTCTTCATCAGATTCTGGGTAGTTTGGAACATCAACAACCGCTGTTTTAATACCATATTTCTTAACCATCAACTCAAAATGGTCTTTCATTGAACCATAATCTTGTAAGGCATAAATGGCTTCGTCGCCTTTTCCCCATGGATAACCACCAATTATTAAATCTAATGACTCCGTTGCATTTCTAGTTATCACCAACTCTTCTGGAGTACTACCGACAAACTTTGCCAATCGATCACGCACCCCTGCTTTATTATCCCATTGTACGGTACGCATGTAGTATGAAGCCTCATAATTGACCATTTTTAAATGGTCTATATACTTCATCATAATTGGTGTCGGGATAAAATTATAATAACCATTTTCCAGATTAATATAATCCGGTTTTAAAAGATAATCTTCCCGTATTCTTAACCAAAAATCATCTTCAGTTTTCGTTACATATGATTTTGTTGGCGCTGCTCCTTTCACCACAGAACTGTATGGAAAAAAAGGCAAGGTAAAAGCCGCTTTACCCATGTTGGTCAAAAACTGTCTTTTATTCATCTTGGCTTTATTTTTTGTTAACTGGATTTTTAAGTTATTAATAATAAATATCAATCACTCTTCTAAAAATATCAAAACTAAACCAATGAACACCAATATAGTAAGCTTCCATTTGATGAATTTATCCAATTATAATTTTAAGGCAATAAGAATTATAAATATGAATAAAAAATTAGGCAATTCATGCTAACTCTTTAATCAGTGATAATACAAAACACTTAAAAATTATTTATTTTAAACATATTATATTTATAATAATAAATACAATTCTTTTATTTATTCAAAAAATAACAAATGAAAATTCAATAAATACGCAAAAATTTGAATAAATAATTGTGACTTTATTAATATTTTGGTTTCCTAATAAGTACAATCAATAAAACCTTATTAAGATGAAAAAATTTATTGCAGAATTTATCGGCACATTATGGCTGGTATTAGGTGGTTGCGGTAGTGCCGTACTTGCCGCAGGATTCCCAGAAATGGGTATTGGCTTTGTCGGTGTCGCTTTAGCTTTTGGTTTAACCGTAGTTACCATGGCATACGCTATAGGCCATATTTCTGGCTGTCATTTAAACCCGGCAGTAACTATCGGTGTTTGGGTAGGTGGTCGCTTTGACGGTAAAGACGTTTTTCCCTACATCGTTGCTCAGGTAATGGGCGGTATTGCAGGTGCAGCTATACTCTTTCTCATAGCTTCAGGAAAATCAGATTTCGTATTAGGCGGATTCGCATCTAACGGTTTCGGAGAACATTCACCTGGCGGATATAGTATGACTTCTGCCTTGATTATTGAGGTAGTAATGACCTTCATTTTCTTATTTGTGATCTTAGGCTCTACTTATACAAAAGCACCAAGAGGATTTGCCGGTTTAGCAATCGGACTTTGTCTTACTCTTATTCACTTAATAACAATACCTGTTACCAATACATCGGTTAACCCTGCGCGTAGTACAAGCCAAGCTCTTTTTGTTGGAGATTGGGCTTTGGACCAGCTTTGGTTATTCTGGCTAGCACCTATCGTAGGCGCAATTTTAGCTGGATTAGTTTACAAAGCTATTTCACCGGAAATGACAGATAAATTATAGTATTTTATAGATTGAGCTCATCATATTAGATAAAATATGATGAGCTTTTTTTTTATGGTATATTTAGAGAATCAACTAAACTAACTCGATTCAAATATGCCTTTATTCATTGTTATTCTAGGAATTCTTCTCCTATTTATTCTCATCGCTAAATTTAAACTCAATGCTTTTATCACTTTTATCATCGTTTCTTTATTCGTTGGTATTGCTGAAGGTATGGAACCCATTAGCGTGGTGGACTCCATTCAGAAAGGTATTGGTAATATTTTAGGATTTCTTGTCATCATTTTAGGTCTTGGCGCTATGCTAGGCAAATTAGTTGCCGATAGTGGGGCAGCACAACGCATTACCACAAAATTGGTAGAGAAATTTGGGAAAAAGAACATTCAATGGGCGGTTGTATTAACGGGCTTCATTGTTGGCATACCCATGTTCTACTCTGTAGGTTTTGTAATTCTAGTTCCTCTAGTTTTCACTATTGCAGCAGCCACTGGTTTACCCCTTTTATATGTCGGTCTACCTATGTTAGCTTCACTTTCGGTTACACATGGCTATCTACCTCCGCACCCAGCACCAACAGCTCTTGCCTCTATGTTTAATGCTGATATTGGTAAAACTTTATTATACGGAATCATAGTTGCTATACCAGCAATTATTGTTGCAGGACCATTACTTTCAAGAACCTTAAAAGGTATTAACGCAACACCGCTTAAAGAATTTTTAAATCCTGTAGTTTTAAAGGAAGATGAAATGCCTAGTATGGCAAATAGTATAATCAGTGCACTTTTACCTGTTATTCTAATTGCAGTTGCTGCATTAGCTCAACTTTTACTGCCTGCAGATTTCTTTCTTACCAAGATTTTAGTTTTTATGGGCAACCCAGCTATTGCGATGCTTATTGCCGTCTTAGTTGCCATTTACACTTTAGGTTTAGGTCAAGGAAAAAGTATGAAAGAGGTCATGGATTCTGTTGGTAGTGCAATTACTGGTATTACCATGGTACTTCTTATTATTGCCGGCTCTGGCGCATTAAAACAAGTATTAATAGATAGCGGCGTAAGCGAATATATTGGAGGAATATTAGAGCAATCATCAATCTCACCATTAATATTAGCTTGGTTGATCGCTACCATTATACGGGTTTGTGTTGGATCTGCCACTGTAGCTGGTTTAACCGCTGCAGGTATCGTGCTACCACTTGTTCAAGGTACAGGTGCTAGTCCTGAATTAATGGTTTTGGCGATAGGGTCTGGTAGTTTAATGCTATCTCATGTTAACGATAGCGGATTCTGGTTATTTAAAGAATACTTTAATCTATCGGTTAAAGACACTTTAAAAAGCTGGACCGTGATGGAAACAACCGTTGGCGTTATGGGACTTATTGGTGTTCTCGTTATAAATACATTTATTTAAAATTAAATAATTTGCATATGAAACCTTCTGAAAAAATTAAAGAATTAGGCTTGGTTTTACCACCTGCCCCACCTCCTGCAGGTTTATACAAACCTGTTTTAGTCATTGACCATTTTTTATATATTTCTGGTCAAGGTCCTATGCAAAATGACGGTTCATTGATTGTTGGTAGAGCTGGTCATGATATGACTATGGAAGAGGCTAAAGTTGCTGCAAGGCAAGTTGCATTGACCATGCTTTCTACGATACAAACTCATTTTGGAGATATTGATAGAATTAAAAGAATTGTAAAAACCTTGGGGATGGTGAATTCCACTCCTGATTTTGGACAACAACCTTTGGTCATTAATGGTTTTAGTGAACTCATGGCAGATATTTTCGGACCCGATAATGGAGTTGGTGTTCGAAGCGCTGTTGGTATGATTTTACCCGGTGGAATTCCTGTTGAAATTGAAGCTCATTTTGAACTACATCATTAACAATTATGGCAAACGAAAATTGGTATTCTATAGACAAAACAGCCGGAGTAATTTCTCCTTCTTTATTGGTGTATCCAGATAGAATTCAACATAACATCGACTTGATGATTTCTATGATTGGTGATGTAAATAGGCTACGTCCGCATGTAAAAACATACAAAAATGCCAATATCATAAACATGCAAATGGCAAAGGGAATACAAAAATTCAAATGCGCCACTATTGCTGAAGCGGAACTACTTGGTGACTGCGATGCCGTTGACGTATTATTAGCGATACAACCCGTTGGTGCTAATGCACAGCGCTTTATTGAATTGATTAAAAAATACCCAAGCACCAAGTTCTCGACCATTGTAGATAATTCTAAAACACTTAAAATTCTTAGTGAACTTGCAAAATATCATCACCTTAAAATTCCGCTTTGGGTAGATATTAATAATGGTATGAACAGAACAGGAATCATACCAGACCACGATGCTTTAGAATTGTACACTCAATTACATGAAAATGAATTTTTAATTGCTGAAGGTTTACATGTTTATGACGGTCATCTTCGTAATTCAGATTCTGCAATACGAGAACAAGAATGTAATACAGCTTTCAAAGCAGTAATCGACTTAAAGAAAAGTATTGAAGATAAAAACATACTTAGCCCAAAAATTGTAGCTGGCGGTTCGCCAACGTTTCCTTTTCACTGTAAACGCCAAGATGTTGATGCCAGCCCCGGAACAACACTTCTTTGGGATTCTGGTTATGGAAATATATTTCCAGAAATGGGCTTTTTACCAGCTGCAGTGCTGTTTACAAGAATAGTCAGCAAACCAACTACTGGTATTCTATGTTTCGATCTTGGTCATAAATCGGTTGCTCCTGAAATGCCCTTTCCTAGAATTGAATTTTTAGACTTAAAACACAGTAAACAAATAAGCCAATCTGAAGAACATTTAGTGGTTGAATATGATGATTTAACCATACCAGAGGTTGGTGATGCTCATTACGCCATACCTAGACATATTTGCCCTACTGTGGCGAAATACGACACCCTAACTGTTATAAAAGATAATACTGTTATCGATTACTGGCCCGTAACTGCCAGAACTCAAAAATCTACTATTTAAGCATGTTTATATTCGATGCCCATTTAGACCTTTCTATGAATGCCATGGACTGGAATCGCGACCTCACTTGGTCTATTGATGAAATTAGAAAAAGTGAACAAGGTTTAACCGACAAGCCTGGTCGTGGTAATAATACCGTTTCTTTAGAAGCCATGAGAAAAGGAAATGTAGGACTGTGTATGGCGACGCAAATTGCTCGTTATGTGCATAAGGATAATACCCTACCAGGTTGGAAATCGCCCCAACAGGCATGGGCACACACGCAAGGGCAATTAGCGTGGTATAAAAGCATGGAAGATGCTGGTGAAATGGTTCAAATCACCAACAAAACCCAACTTGATGCTCATTTAGCTCTTTGGCAAACGGACGAAGAAAAGAAGCCTATTGGTTACTTGCTTAGTCTTGAAGGTGCAGATTCTATCGTTGATATCTCATACCTTCAGAAAGCTTATGATTCGGGTTTAAGAGCTATTGGTCCGGCACATTATGGTCCTGGTACTTATGCTCACGGCACAAATTCAGTAGGCGGAATTGGAACTAAAGGAAGAGCACTTCTAAAAGAAATTGAACGATTGGGAATTATACTAGATGTTACCCATTTATGCGACCTTAGTTTTTGGGAAACTATGGTTAATTATGACGGACCACTTTGGGCGAGCCATAACAACTGTAGAGCTTTAGTTGATCATCACAGACAATTTACCGACGAGCAATTGAAAGAAATAATTGGCAGAAAAGGGGTTATCGGTGTTGTTCTCGATGCTTGGATGATGACACCTACATGGGAAAGAGGTGTTTCTACTCCGCAATCTGCAAACGTAAGTCTACAGCAGATACTAGATAATATTGACCATATTTGCCAATTAGCGGGTAACGCCAATCATGTTGGTATTGGTTCTGATCTAGATGGCGGTTTTGGTAAAGAACAAGGTCCGGCAGATGTCGATACTATTGCTGATTTACAGAAAATAATAGGGTTGCTAGAAGATAGAGGTTATGCGCAACTAGATATTGAGAAAATTATGAATGGAAATTTCATTAACTTTCTAAGACGAAATTTAAAATAGTTTAGTGAAGAAGATTTTTACATATGTAGTATCTCTATGTCTTTTAATCGGACTTACAGCACAGCACTGTACTCTTAATTATCGACATACTACGCGTGCTAATTTTAAAATTTCTTTATACGCTCCTTCTCAACATGTTCAACATTCAGAAAACAATGCTGCGACGTATGAAACTGAAAGTCCTGCACTTATCTCTTCTATTGCTGACGTTTTTATTACTTTCATTATTTTATCCAAAAACTACGGCAATCACATAAATCAAATCATAAGCGTTCAAAATGATACCCTTTTAGTATACCAATCTTCCATAAACAACGCTGTTTTTCTATGTAAAACAATTACTTCTAAATATCAAAGAATCGCATAATAGAACATAGCTTCTTAAGCTATTTTAATGTGTACCAAGCGTACACATATGATAACTAGTATTCACCATTTATCATCACTATTATGTATTTCAAAAAAATAAACAAAGCCTTTCTTTGGTTAAAAAGAAAGGTAATACTTCTCATTGCCGCATTTATGGTAGGCATATCAAATGTCATATATGAAGAAGAAAAAATGATCAACGGCAATTTTATCAAAACCGAGCAAAAACAAGAAGAAGATTCTGATTAAGTCCGTCAGAACAATCATTTCAACGAATTATAGTTCAATCGACAGTTTTTTAACGAAGCCTTAAGTACCCATGGCAGGGTATTTGTTATCTTTATTTCATCATATTAAAGATTCGATGAGAAAACTTTTTTTTCTTTTTATTATTTTATTCTCTTTTGCAGCGATTAAGGTGTCTGCTCAAACAGATTTACCTACATCAAAACCGCTTAAGATTGATAAGGTAAACCCTATTAATTCTAGTGGCACTCCAAATAAGGGATCTGTTCTTAATATGCCTAATTTAATTAAAGAACAGCCCAGTGTAGATATGACCGCTCCAAACCCTGTAAAAATGCTACGTGATGAAGAATTGGTGCAAGCGGGCGCAGGTATGAAAATAGATCCACGTATTGGTCCGGGTGAACGATTAGGTGGTTCTGGTCAGTATTTTGCAGACCAATATCTAGGCGATGTAAAGAGTAGCGGAAAATTTATAGGCATAGTTTGCAGAGATCACGAATATGTAGATGGAGACCGTGTAAAGATATACATGAACGATATGGTTGTTGAACAGAACCTTTTGTTAACAGGTGGATTCAAAGGTATTAATGTTGATTTACAAGATGGGTTTAATCGCTTAGACTTCGAAGCTTTAAACCATGGTTCTTCAGCGCCGAATACCGCACAGGTAGATGTTTACAATGACAAAGGTGAATTAATCTATTCTAATAAATGGTTATTATCTGCAGGTTCTAAAGCGACTTTAATCGTTACAAAAGAATCAATGTAGAACTGTTCTGCTTTAATTCACCTTTAAAATTATCGTTTACCAGGTACATAAGTCTCTTCTGCTCTTTTCAAAACATCTTCACGATAAAAAGGTACTTCTTTCCAATCTACATTCTTATATCTAATAATTTGATCATCAAAGTGTGGTGAAGAAGGATCTCCACTTTGTCCGCCAGCCAACATACTTTTAGCTTGTACCTTCTCTCCAAATTCTACAACTGCTACAAAACTATTACCTCTTGTACCATATAATTTTTTCGCACCTTCTGTTGTATAACGAGCACCATAGGCAGCCAAAGCTCCCCACCTTCCTGAAGCAAAACCAATAGGGATACTAGGCTTAGTATCATCGAAATGTTGAACGATATCTCCTGTAATTCTTTGATATCTATTCACCTCTCCCCACGGTATTTTCCATGTCACAAAATCAGCTGTTAACTGATCGATCACTTCTTCAAAAATTTTCAACGATTCTTCTGTATGGGTACCGAAATAGGTCATGCGTTCCATATCACTGATATTTTCTGGGTGTTTTGCTCTTTTACCCATAGCCGTGCCATAAAAATGCGCCAAAGTCATAGCTACTTGATCTTCGCCCGTAGTATAATCCCAATTTTCAAGAATCTCAATAGGCTCTTTCAATTTCGGATTCTTATCGTCATGCGAATTATATTCTTTCACCAAACCAGGTATCAACACTTTAAATGCTGGCAAGTAAGGGTCATGGGCTAATTGAATTAAACTATCTACCGTATATCCTTTTCTATCCGTCAATAATTCTATCGCATGAACCCCTCTAAAATTCTCTTGGTCTTTAGACATGTAGTTTGGGTAATCTTCTTTCTTCGGACTAAATTCTAAAGCTGATGTATAGGGTGTAGAATTACAGTTTTGTATCCACCCATTTTCTGGATTGAGAACTAAGATATTTTCATCAACGGAATGTAAGCCTTGCCAATCAGTTTTAGGATTACTACCGTCAACCGGTTTTGTATAATTAAATTGAACATCTCGTTTTGGAACATAATTACCATGAAAATAAGCGATGTTACCTTCCGCATCTGCATACACGGTGTTGTTACTAGAATTGGTACGGATATCCATCATTTCACGAAAACCTTTGTAACCACTTTGCTTAGAGCGAATAAATGACTGCTCTAATGCTTTTACTGGTTCCCACATCATCGCCGATGCTGTCCATTGTCCTTCGGCGACATGAGTTATCGGTCCGTGATGGGTTCTATATGCCGAGTATTTTTTTTCTTTTAACTTTTTACCATCAAGATATTTCAACACTATCTCAGATGATTGTACGGGTCGTAATTCTTCTCCATATTGATAGAATAAATTATCATCGTTCTTAACAATCATTTCCTTGAATTCATCCATAACATCTGTATAAGTTGATGTATGCATCCAACCGGTTTTTTCATTGAATCCTTGGTAAACGAAAAACTGACCCCAAGTTACAGCACCATAAGCATTTAATCCTTCCTCAGAAACTACATGAACTTCTCCCCTAAAGTAAAATGAGGTATGCGGATTTATCAATAATAACGGATTACCAGATTGGGTTAATTTACCTGAAATAGCAATTCCGTTAGACCCTTGTGGCTCTTCTACTTCTTTTTCTTTTTGCAACTGTATCGCTTCCATTTCTGGCAAAGCCATATTGCTCTCATAAAAAGCGGCTATCTTCTTTGTTGAAATACGCTCAATATCTCCGCCAATAGATCCTTCGCTAAAGTACATTGGCATCCAAGGTTCGAAATGTGTCAATAATCTCGGTTTTACTTTTGGGTGCGTGTATAAATAATAATTAACCCCATCGGCAAAGGCATCACATAATTCTTTCAACCAAGCGGGACTCTTTTCATAATTTGCTTTAGCCTCTTCTTCTGTCATAAATAGCTTTGCACGTAAATCACTATACAACGCTTCTTCGCCATCTACTTCTGCCAACCTACCAGTCGCCCAAATGTAGTTTTGCTCCACGCGATTAAAATCATCTTCGCATTGTGCATATAACAACCCGAATACGGCATCGGCATCTGTCTTTCCATAAATATGAGGTACTCCAAAATCATCTCTTATTATTTCAACATTAGCTGCTTGAGCTTCCCATTTTTCTATTTCACCCTTCTCTGGCTTATTAGTCTTACATGATAAAACCAATACAAATGCCAACAAATAAATAATTCTGCTCATAGCTACTATTTTAATGATTACTTGAGATGTATAAATGTACTTGAAATTTACCAACTTCCGCTTGATCCGCCACCGCCAGAACTTCCTCCACCGCCGGAAAATGAACTACCACCTCCAGAAGAACCGCTACCCGAACCAAAAGAATGTGTTCCAGAAGACGAGAATGTTTTTCTGTAATAGGTCTTGTCATTCTTGACCCAAGATATATTTAAATCTTCTTTACCCGATAATTTTAATTTTACAAAAGCTATAATTATGGCAATACCAAAAAATGGAAGCAATACCCATAACAACAATTTTGGACTATCTACTATCTCTCCCATTATAGATTGACTGGACGTAAATATGCTATAGACCACAGTTACTGGAGCTAGCATAAAAACCAAACCGAATAAAGATGATAATGAACCCGCAATCAGCATAAACAATCCTGGTAACAATCCTAGCTTACCCATTAACATTCCTCGAAAAACTTCAATAATATTCTTATAACTTCTATAAAAGAAAAAACCGCCTACACCGACAAATATCAAAAGAAAGAAACCAAGAAATATATACCCTATAAGCTGACTATTACTTTCTTCGTCTTTAATCTCTTTTTTAAACTCGTCTAATGCCTCTGGGTTATTCAAAAATTCTATGAGCTGATTACTAGCTTCATTAATACCCGTAAAATAAGCTTCCTCTTTAAAATTAGGAATCATCGTATTTCTAATAATTCTTGATGCAACGGCATCTGTAATGTACGGTTCCAATCCGTAGCCTACCTCTATTCTTACTTCTCTATCTATTTCTGAAAACAAAATAAGTAATCCGTTATCCTTACCTTCTTGACCTATTCCATTTTGGTTGAACAGCCCATTGGCATACGTTTCTATGGTATCAAACCCTAACTCTTCTATAGTTACTACAACAAGTTGATTTGTGGTACTCTCCTCTAGTTCTACTAATCGCTGATTTAACTCTAAAATTTGATTTGAAGTAAAAATGCCTGCACTGTCAGTTACAAAATCGCGCAGTTCGTAGTATTGTTCTTGCGCATTTGCATAAAATGTGACTAATAAGAATAGAAGAATTGTTTTTTTAAGCATTGGTTGGTAATCAAGATACTCAAATATAAAAACCTTTATTGATACAATTAGTGATTATCAAAACCTATTCTAGATTCGGTAAAACTTTAGAATTGAAGTAACTTGCGACTTCTTGTCTTTTAGTCTCGACTTCGCTCGACAAGGCAGTGGAAAATTAAACAAATATGGCAGAAAAAAAAGTAAGTATCCTAACCGCATTTAAGACTATTATATGGCCACGTAGAAAACTGGTTTTGCTAGGTTTATTACTCATTATAATTAGTAAAGCATCAAGTTTTGTTGCTCCGGTGTCGCTACGGTATTTTTTAGATGATATTGTACCCAATAAAGATTACGACCTATTAAAAATATTGGTAGCTGTTGTAATTTTTGCTTTTTTAGTACAGGCAGTTATGTCTTTCTTATTAACTAAAGTATTAAGTATACAGGCGCAGTTCATGATTTCTGAATTGCGATCTCAAGTACAAAAACAGGTACTTTCACTACCTATTCGCTTTTTTGACAATACAAAATCTGGTTCTTTAGTTTCTAGAATTATGAGTGATGTTGAAGGCGTGAGAAACTTAATAGGTACCGGGCTCGTGCAACTTGTAGGTGGTACAATTACCGCCGTAGTTTCTCTAATTTTATTACTTAGAATTAGCCCTACAATGACACTATTGACTTTTGTACCCCTTATTCTTTTTGCACTGATTGCACTGAAAGCTTTTAAAATTATAAGGCCTGTTTTCAGGGAACGCGGAAAAATAAATGCGGAGGTAAAAGGAAGATTGACAGAAACCCTAGGTGGTATTCGTGTTATAAAAGGATTTAATGCCGAAGAACAAGAAAGTAAGGTTTTTGAAGAAGGTGTAGATAAATTATACCAAAATGTAAAGAAGAGTTTAACAGCTACAGCATTTATGACTAGCGCTTCTACTTTCTTATTAGGCTTGGCAACTACAGGTATTATGATGGGCTTTGGTGGTTATAAAATGATGCAGGGAGAATTAACTACTGGTGAGTATTTTGAGTTCACTTTTCTTCTTGCCCTTATGGTAGCACCAATTGTACAAATGAGCAATATAGGAAGCCAATTGACAGAAGCTTTAGCAGGTTTAGACCGTACCGAAGAGTTAATGAACAAGGTTTCTGAATCTGATGAAAAAGATAGAACGATAACACTATCCAATATTAAAGGCGACATGGTTTTCAATGATGTATCATTTGCCTACGAAGAAGACAAAGATGTTTTGCACAACATCAGTTTTGAAGCAAAATCTGGTGATGTTATTGCTTTAGTTGGTAGTTCTGGTTCTGGTAAATCTACAATCGCCGGTTTGGCAGCAAGTTTCTTGAATCCTGATTCTGGAGAGATTACCATAGATGGAACAGATTTATCAAAAGTTGACCTTACTAGTTTTAGGCAGTACTTAGGTGTTGTTTTACAAGACGATTTTCTATTTGAAGGTACAATTAGAGAAAACATTCTCTTCCCCAGACCAGATGCTTCTGAAGAAGAGTTACAAGCCGCTATTAAAGCAGCGTATGTTGATGAGTTTACAGATAGATTTGAAGAAGGATTAAATACAGTTATTGGTGAGCGTGGTGTAAAATTATCTGGTGGACAACGTCAACGTATTGCTATCGCACGTGCGGTTCTAGCAAATCCAAGAATTTTAATTTTAGATGAAGCTACCTCTAACCTTGATACCGAAAGTGAAGCTTTAATTCAAAAGAGTTTAGCCGAACTTACCAAAGGAAGAACAACTTTCGTCATTGCCCACAGATTAAGCACTATTAGAAAAGCAAATCAAATTTTAGTTATTGAAAATGGACGTATTGCAGAACAAGGCACTCACGAAGAGTTGATTGCAAAAGAAGGCAGATACCATAACTTGTTTACGTACCAAGCTAGGATATAAGTTGGCTTTTGGCTTTTGGCTTTTGGCTTTTGGCTTTTGGCTTTTGGCTTTTGGCTTTTGGCTTTTGGCTTTTGGCTTTTGGAAAATAAAAATTTATTTTCCAACATAGAGTAACACGAGCTTTTAAAATTAATTAAGCAGATAGCTGCGTGAATTTCGATTACATCTCGTTTCCTATCAATGACGTTTATAGCTCTTCTGGTGCAAGCTCTACTTCTAGCCCGTCCATATCTTCGGTGATATGTAATTGACAGCCTAAGCGCGAATTATCTTTTACATTGAAAGCCTCTGATAACATAGCTTCTTCATCATCTCCCATTTCTGGAAGTTCTGTGTCTGATAATACATAACATTGACACGAAGCACACATAGCCATACCTCCACAAATACCAATTGTACCTTCTGGTGCAAGTTCATAAGAACGAACTACCTCCATAAGGTTCATGTTCATATCGGTCGGGGCGTCTATTTCGTGTAACACTCCATCTCGGTCTGTTATTTTTATTTTAATATCAGTCATTCAATAATAATTTTTCAAACTTATAGCATTGTAGCCCTTCGACTGCGCTCAGGATGATATTTTAGTTTATTTACTCTATCGCTTTTACTACCGCTTTTGGCGCTTCCTTTTTTGTTCCATCAAAACCACTTACACCACCTACGGTAGTATATTTCATGACATACTTTTTATCTGGATGAATTTTTTGAAAGGCACTTTGACACATCAATGTTGCTTCGTGAAAACCACAAAGAATCAGTTTTAATTTACCTGGGTATGTATTTACATCACCTATGGCATATATTCCTGAAATATTGGTTTGATAATCGAACGTATCTACTTTAATAGCATTTTTCTCTATCTCTAATCCCCAGTCGCCAATCGGACCCAATTTTGGAGAGAGTCCAAATAAAGGAATAAAATTATCTACCTCTAAAGTAATCTCTTCCTTAGCATCAGAAATCTTTCTGATTAAAACAGATTCTAATTTCTCTTCACCATTAAGACCAATAATCTCTGCAGGTGTAATCAGATTAATTTTACCTTGGTTTTTTAATTCTTGAACCTTCTCAACAGAATCTAAAGCTCCTCTAAATTCATTTCTTCTATGCACCAAAGTTACTTGAGAAGCTACATCTGCTAAGAAAATACTCCAGTCTAGGGCAGAATCACCGCCACCAGCTATAATTACTTTTTTATCACGGTATACTTCAGGATCTTTAATCATGTAAGCCACACCGTTGTCTTCAAATTTTGACAAATTATCTAACAATGGTTTTCTTGGCTCAAAACTTCCTAAACCTCCAGCAATTGCAACAATCGGCGCATTATGCTCAGTACCTTTATTTGTGGTTACTACAAATGTACCGTCATCTAATTTTTTGATTGTTTCTGCACGCTCACCTAGAGTAAACCCTGGTTGAAAAGACTTAATTTGCTCCATTAAATTATCTACCAAATCACCCGCCAATACCTCTGGAAAACCAGGGATATCATAAATAGGTTTTTTAGGATAAATTTCAGAACACTGTCCGCCTGCCTGTGGCAAAGCATCTATTAAATGGCATTTTAATTTTAGGAGTCCTGCTTCAAAAACGGCAAAAAGACCCGTAGGTCCTGCGCCAATAATCAATATATCGGTCTTAATCATTACTTCAATTCTATGTAATATCCTTCAAAATTATCAATCTATATTATTATAAATAATGATAATTATCAGGATTTAAACTGCTAAATTTATTACCTCTTGTATTTGCGGGGCATACTTTTTAATGGTCATTTCAACACCACTTTTTAGTGTCATTTGATTAACACTACAACCAACACAAGCACCTTCTAATCTTACTTTTACAGAAGATTCATTATCAATAGAAACCAATGTAATATCACCACCATCACTTTGTAAAAAAGGTCTGATTTCTTCTAATGCTTTTTCAACATTTAATTTTAGTTCTGCTGATGTCATACTTATTTTTTATTAACAGGCGAACAACCCGCCATCGTTGTAATCTTTATAGCTTCTGTAGGTGGTATAGTTTTATTTCTAGCAACAACCTCACTCACTATCTTTTTTGTCAATTCTTCAAATGCTTTTTCTACAGGAGTTGATGTCTGTAATGCCGCAGGTCTACCTGCATCACCAGCTTCACGTATACTTTGCACCAAAGGCATTTCACCAAGAAAAGGTACATTTAAATCTTCTGCTAAATGTTTCGCTCCTTCTTTACCAAAAATATAATATTTATTATCTGGCAACTCTGCAGGTGTAAAGTAGGCCATATTCTCTACAATTCCCAAAACAGGTACGTTTATAGAATCTTGTTGAAACATTGCCACACCTTTTCTAGCATCGGCAAGTGCAACTTCTTGTGGCGTACTCACTACCACAGAACCCGTTATTGGCAAGGCTTGCATTATGCTTAAGTGTATATCGCCTGTACCTGGTGGCAAATCGATCAACATAAAATCTAAGTCGCCCCAGTGTGCATCAAAAATCATTTGATTCAGAGCTTTAGAAGCCATTGGTCCTCTCCAAATTACAGCTTGATCTCTTTGCGTAAAAAAGCCAATTGATAATAGTTTAACGCCATAGCTTTCTACCGGCTTCATTTTAGATTTACCATCTATAGTTACAGCAAGTGGTTTATCATTAGCGACATCGAACATTATAGGCATTGATGGCCCGTAGATATCGGCATCTAACAAACCTACTTTAAAGCCCATCTTTGCTAAAGTAACTGCCAAATTAGCCGTTACGGTAGATTTACCTACACCACCTTTACCAGAAGCTATCGCTATAATATTAGAAATACCCGGTATGGCCTTACCCTTGATTTCATTAGTCTTAGGTTTTACAGCAGGAGCATCAACCTTAACATTGATTTTAATCTTTGCCTTTTCATAAACCTCTTTATGAATAATCTTTAAAATCTCTACTTCGGTCTTTTTACGTGCCTGTAAACTTGGGTTTGTAATAGTAATATCTACCTCAACCTCATCGCCAAAAATTTGGATATTGGTAACTGCACCACTTTCTACCATGTTTTGACCTTCACCAGGAACCGTAATATGTTCCAATGCCTTTAAAATATCCTTCTTATCTATCTTCATTATATAAATTCATTCTAAACAACAAAGATAATCCTTAGTTGTTAGATTATGAAGTTAGCGTATTGAAAATGAAGATGCCATTATAATTAAAACCTCTTATTAACAGAAATTCAATTCTCGATTATTTATGATTTTTAGACAGAAATAAACTATCTAAAAACCGTATTTTAGAATCTTCTTTAAAACGCAACTCATGTACCAACCTACAAAAAGAACACCGCTAACTTTCATTTTTAGTCTCCTTACTTTCCTTCTCATTACATCTTGCTCTAGTTCAAAAAATGAATTTTCTAAAAAGGATGTAAAACGTTCGCAAAAGTTAATAGGTTTAGATTTTGATAAAAAATATATTGACACACTTTACCCGTATTTAAAAAGGAATAAAGAAGGATTTGATACCCTACGTAAATACACCTTAGAAAATGATGTAATTCCCGCAGTTAGGTTTGATCCATTGCCCTTAAATTTCACTCCAAAAGCACAAGCAGGATTCCCTGAATGGGAAATTCCGGTCGATGTACAGCTACCAAACAAAAAAGCTGATCTTGCTTTTTACTCCATTCCTCAACTTGCATCTCTTATTAAGAGTTGCAAAATTAGTTCTCTTGAGTTAACCGAATTCTTTATAGCCCGATTAAAAAAATATAATCCGGTTTTAGAATGTACCATTACCATAACTGAAGAAATGGCTTTGGAACAAGCTAAACTTTTAGATGCCGAACTTGCTACCGGAAACTATCGCGGAATTTTACACGGCATACCATACGGCGTAAAAGATTTAATGGCGGTCGAAGGCTATAAAACCACATGGGGTGCAGAACCTTACCGTGACCAACAAATTGAAATGACAGCTACGGTGGTTGATAGACTGCAAGCTGCTGGTGGAGTTTTAGTTGCTAAACTTGTATCTGGTTCATTGGCACGTGGCGATGTATGGTTCGATGGAAAAACAAAAAATCCGTGGGATACCACACAGGGTGCTACAGGCTCATCTGCAGGATCGGGTTCGGCAACCTCAGCAGGTTTAGTACCTTTTGCTTTGGGTACAGAAACTTTAGGTTCAATTACATCTCCAAGTAATAGAAACGGAATTACTGGTTTACGTCCAACATACGGTAGAGTTAGCAGACACGGCGTAATGAGTTTAAGCTGGTCTATGGATAAAGTGGGACCCATGGCGAGAAGCGCCGAAGATTGTGCTATTGTATATAGCGTGATTACCGGTAAAGATCCAATGGACGGAATGACCACCGAATATCCTGACGGATTCGAACCTCAAAAAAATTATAAATCACTTCGAATTGGATACCTAAAAAAGGATATTGAAAAAGACACCTCTTTAAGTAAAGACAACCTTGAAAAGGCATTGAAGACTTTTGAAGAAATGGGGCTAACATTAACCGAAGTGGAACTACCTAAAGATGTACCCTACAATAGTTTTGACGTTATTCTAAGAGCAGAAGCGGGTGCTTTCTTTGATGACATGGTACGTGCAGAAGAAGTGGATAAAATGGTAGAACAAACACAACGCTCTAGAGCAAACTCCCTACGGCAGGCACGTTTTATACCTGCAGTAGAATACATACAAGCCAACCGACACCGACAAGTGCTTATTGAAAAGATGCAGGTTATCATGAAAGATTACGATGTGCTGATTTCTCCTACTTTCGGCAACAAACAATTGATTATCACCAACCTTACCGGTCACCCTGTAATAGCCATACCTACTGGTCTGGACAAAGAAAAACACCCTACAAGTATTACCTTAGTTGGAAATCTTTATGATGAAGCGAGCATTCTTTTGTTAGCAAAAGCTTTTCAGGATCAAACGGGGTTTGACGAAATGCATCCTGAAGGGTATACGGATTAGTTGTTGGTTGTTGGTTGTTGGTTGTTAGCATATGGAATTTTTTAGTTTAATCAGAGAACTATTTGCTTTCAAAAGGTTCTCGATACACCCATTATTCAGTGAAAAAATTGAATAATGGGCAATCGAACTGATATTCTAACATCATATTCGAAAATCACATTCAAACATTTAAGTTCTCGACTGCGCTCGAAGTGACATTATAGACTAGGTTGATATTTAATAATTCATCATCATTTCAAAACTAAATCTTTCTGCCATCTAAAAGGTTGATGATTCTTGAACCATACGCTGCATTCTTTTCGGAGTGTGTTACTTGAATAATAGTTACGCCTTCTTCTTTGTTTAGTTTCTTAAAAAGCTGCATTATTTCTTCACTTTGTTGCGAGTTTAGATTACCGGTCGGCTCATCTGCCAATATTAATTTCGGCTTACCAATTAATGCACGGGCTACACCTACTAACTGCTGCTGACCACCACTCAATTGCGTAGGAAACAAGTCTTTTTTACCTACGATACTAAATCTATCTAACATGTCAGCCACCAAAGCTTTGCGCTCAGAGCTTTTTATTTTTTTGTATAACAATGGCATTTCTAAATTTTCTTCTACCGTTAAATCATCTAATAAATGGTATGATTGAAAAACAAAACCTATATACTCCTTATATAAATTAGAGCGATATTTCTCTTTTAACGTGTGAACCGATTCACTCAGAAAATCATACTCGCCTTCATCAAAAGTATCTAGCATACCGATAACATTAAGTAAAGTAGACTTCCCTGATCCCGACGGACCCATAATTGAAATGAACTCCCCTTCTTGAACTTCTAAATTAATATCCTTCAGCAAAAAAATACGTTGACCGCCTTGCTGTACCCATTTGAAAATATTTCTTAATTGTAATAACATTTTTTATAGTGAATTAGTTGATTAGTGATTGCTTGTTAAATCTTTATTATTACTCTGTTCTTAAACTTTTTACTGGGTTTGCGGCGGCAGCTTTCATGGTTCTTGCACCAACAGTCAACAGTGCAATTAAAGCAGCTAACAATCCTGCACCAACAAAAAACCAGATACTTAACGGTACCCTGAATGCATAATCTTGAAGCCATTTATCTAAAGCATACCACGCTATTGGCGCTCCTATGACGAATGCTATACCTACCAACTTTAAAAAATCTTTGGTCAATAATATGGTTATTGATGATGTACTTGCGCCAATTACCTTACGTACGCCAATTTCTTTTGTACGCTGTGCAACAACCAATAAGGACATAGCAAACAAACCGATACAACTAAGTACAATACCCAAAATGGAGCCAGCGGTAATAATTGTAGCCATAGATTTCTCTCGTCTAAAAGTTCTGTCAATATTCTCATCTAGAAACGAACCTAAAAATTCTGCATTCGGTTCTACTTTCTGCCATGCACTTTTAATGGTGTCAAAAGAATTTGCCATATCTGCCGGTGCAACTTTTACATAGGCATAATACAAATCATAATTTTTGTCTAGAAAAAAGGTGAGCGGTTCTATGCTTTTACTAATATCTTGATGGTTATAATCTTTTAATACTCCGATGACATTATAAGCTACAGAATCTTCATCGAAATATATTCTTGTTGAAAGCGGATTATCTTCTTCATTCAGCTCTTTTACCATAGCCTCATTAATTACCATACTTAAACTATCTGCACTGTATTCCCTACTGAACATTCGCCCTTCTAATAATTGAATATCCAAAGTCTTTGCATAATCATAATCTACATTGAGCACATTGCTATTTACTACTCTGCCTTTATGCTCAAACCCAAACTTACTAGTAGACATACTGCCATCTTTTCCTCGTCCTAGGTTATTATCAGAACCTGTTACACTCAAAATATTACTATTTCCATTAAGCTCATTTCTCATGAGTTCCACCACGCGGTAACTGTCTTTCTTTCCGTTTAATGGTATAGAAACCACTTGTTCTTTATTAAAACCAAGATTTTTACTGCGCATAAACTGTAATTGCCCTTGAAAAACCAAAGTACCTGTTATCAATACGATCGCAATTACAAATTGCACTACTATCAATGCATTTCGCACTCCGTTTTTTCCCAACTCCCATTTGCCTTTCAGAGCTTTTAAGGTATTAAGTTTACTTAATAATAATGCAGGGTAACCTCCCGTAATTAAGGTGACCAAGAATATACCCATTAAAAAAATACCCAGAATAACAGGAGTCATTAAATTGGCAAATGTAGCATTGGTATTGAATAGCGTTTTGTAAGGACCTATTAGTAAGTTTGATAATAATATCGCCAGAACTATTGCTATACCAAACACCAAAAGGCTTTCTAACCAAAATTGACCAAAAAGCTGTCCTTTTACGGCGCCAAGGGTTTTTCTCATACCAATTTCCTTAAGCCGTTTTTCACCTAAGGCAATGTTCATGTTCACAAAATTGGCACAGGCAATAAAAATGATCAAAAAGGCGATGCCTAAAATCATATATGGAAATGTTCTTTTTATTTGCAGTGCGCCCGAATTAAAATTTGCGAAACGTTTGTCTGTATAAGGCAATAGATTAAGTTGACTGTAATTACCGTTTACATCTGGCTGTGCCCCATCACGCTTCATATTATTCATTTGCTCTTCTTTGTGCAAAAGAGTAAATGCTACCGTACTTTCTTCAAACTGAGATTTAGAAACTCCATCAGCCAGTTGAAGGTATACCGGGTGATTTTGAGAATCCCAATCATCTGTATATTCTTTATAATCCCAATGGTTTTCAAAAGGAATAGCAATATCAAAACTGACACTACTGTTATCTGGTATGTTTTTTAAAATACTAGAAACTGTAAAGGGTTTTTCTTCTTTACCTATTAAAATCCTTACGGTTTTCCCAATACCATCGGTAGTGCCAAATAGCTTTTTAGAAGCCTCTTCTGTAAGGGACACCGAGTTTTGGTCAGGGAATGGATAATTAGTATTACCTATAAGTGTCGGAAAACTGAAAATTGAAAAATAATCGGCATCTACAAATTCTCCATCTAAATTAAAATCATTATCGCCATAAGACACTAGCGCATTTTCACTTAATGCTCTTGCAATATGTTTTACGCCCGGCACCTCTGCCTTTAATGTCGGAGCTAAAGGAACCGGATTAGCTGTAGAAATATCTGAACCTTTTGGAGTCTGGTTTGAATAATACACTTGATAGACAGATGCCTTATTTACATGAAATTGGTCATAAGACAACTCAAATAAAGCTGTCATGGTCAACAACAACGCCACCGCAAATGCTAAAGTAAGTCCAACGATATTTGCAGCAGTAAATACCCTATTTTTAAACAAGTTTCGCCAAGCGATTTTTATGTAATTCTTAAACATGATTTGATTATTATTTTGATTGATTGATGACTTTTATATTATTCTGTTCGTAAACTTTTTACCGGGTTTGCCCTTGCTGCTTTTACGGCCTGGAAACTTACCGTGATTAAAGCGATTACCAGTGTTAATAAACCAGCGATTGCAAAAACCCACCAAGAAATAGTTATTCTAAATGCAAAATCTTCTAACCAATTAGACATATAATACCACGAAACAGGTATTGCAATTAAAATAGAAATACCTACTAGTTTTAAAAAGTCTTTTGATAATAGCGTTACAATAGTACCAACAGAAGCACCTAATACTTTTCTAATACCTACTTCTTTAATTCGATTTTCTGCCATGTAACTCGCCAAACCAAATAAACCTAAACAAGAAATTAAAATGGTCAGCAAAGTAAAAAGACCAGCAAGCTTGCTCGTTATCTGTTGATCACTGAATTTCTTGGCATACTCGCCATCTACAAAGTCATAATTAAATGGATACTCTGGGTTATAGTTTTTGTACACGCGCTCTATCGTAGCCAAATTATTTGCTGTGGTATTTGCCTCATTCAATTTCATATGAACAACGTTGAACCAACCTTTTGCCCCTTCAATAACCAAGGGTTCAATTTTCTGAAAAGGGGAATTGAAGACAAAATCTTTTACAACACCTATTACATGCCACTTTTTGCCATTATCGTTTACAATTTTACCAATTGGGTCCTCAAAACCCATTAATGCAACCGACGTTTCATTTAAAATTACTGCGGTAGAATCAGTAGGGTATTTTTGCAGATCCATATCTCTTCCTTCCAAAAGTTCCAGACCTAAGGTTTTGACAACGGCATCATCAGCCATCAATCTTAAAATGATTGTTTTATCATTCTCATTTTTACCTTCCCATTCTATACCCCAAGTATTGCTCCAACTTTCTGTAATTGGAGAACTTGTTTTAGTTACTGAAGTGGCAGCGCCAGATTTCAAAAGTTCTTCCCTTAATGCACCATAGTTCTTTTCAATATCACCCTCTATAAAAGTGTATATCAAATTATCTTTTGCATAACCCAACTGCCTATCCTGCACTTTTTCTAGTTGTTGCGTAATAATCAATGTAGCGGTAATTAAAATAATAGCTACCGAAAACTGAACCACAACTAATACCTTTCTAGGTGTAATTAATGTATTTGCTTTATGAAATGTTCCTTTTAATACTGCAGATGGTTTAAATGCAGATAAGTATAATGCAGGGTAACTACCTGCCAACATTCCCGTAAATAAAATAATACCTATTGCAGATAACCAAAACTCTTTACTTGTAAAATCTATGGAGAGTTCTTTACCTACCAAATTACTAAATGAGGGTAATACTAAAAGTATAATTACAAAAGCGAGTAGTGCTGCAATAGAAGAAATCAACATGGATTCGCCCAAAAACTGATATATCAAATATTTTTTAGGAGCTCCCATTACTTTTCGAACACCTACTTCTTTGGCTCTTTTCTCACTTCTGGCAGTACTTAAATTCATGAAATTAATACAGGCGATGAGCAATATGATAGCTGCTATAAAACCGAACATTCGTATTAATTCTATTCTTCCCCCTATTTCTTTTCCATTTTCAAATTCGGAATATAAATAGGTTCTTGAATATGGATACAATAGCGTTTCCATATCTGGCGAGCCTTTATCATAATTCTTACGTAGGGTCTTAATATTCGCCGAAAAGTTATTAAAATCAACATTTTCTTTCAGCTTAACATATGTAGCAACCGAGTTGTTTCCCCAGTTATTATCATCCCAGTCTTTTTGAATTAGATAATCCCACGGGACTAAAAACTCGAAAGTAAAGTCGGTATTATCTGGCAAGTCTTTTAATACACCCGTAACCTTAAAACTATCGGCATTGTCAATTTTAACCAGTTCACCAATAGGGTCTTTATCACCGAATATCTTCTTTGCAAATGTCTCTGTAATTACTACGGAGTTTACGTCGCTTAAAACGCTCTCAATACTTCCTTGCACCAATGGAAAACTGAAAATATGTAAGAAATCTGGATCTACGATTGTACCAGTTGCCTTAATTCGCTTTTCATCTACAGAAAATAAAAAAGGTGTATCATAATAATATCTAGACACCCGATCTACCTCTGGGTAATCTTTTTTAATAGCCGGTGCCATTGCTTTTGGCGTGGAGTTCCATGTCCAAATTTCTCCCTCTATAGCATATTGATTGTTTACTTCATAAATACGCTCTTGGTTTTCATGAAATCTATCGAAACCTAATTCAAAATTTATCCAAAGGACAATTAGCGTAAAAACAGTTAATCCTATTGAGAGCCCTACAATGTTTAACACCGAAAAACTTTTATTTCGAATTAAATTCCGCCAAGCTACTTTCAGATAGTTTCTAAACATGATTGTTATTTTTGATTGATTGATAATCCTTACACTACTCTGTTCGTAAGCTTTTAACAGGGTTTGCTTTTGCTGCTTTTATGGCTTGAATACCCAATGTAAATGCCGTTATGCAAAATGCTATACAACCAGCTAGGGCAAACATCCAAAACTGTATTGGCACACTATATGCAAAACCACTTAACCACGCGTTCATCATATACCATGCAACGGGGAATGCGATCAGAGCACCGATGCTTACCAAAAGCATATAATCTTTTGAAAGCAACACCACTATTTTTAAAACGCTTGCTCCTAAAACTTTACGGATACCAATCTCTTTAATTCTCCTTTTTGCCATAAATGAGATAAGACCGAACATACCCAAACATGAAATAAATATGGTTAGTAATGCTACTACGTTTACGGTTTTAAGCATGCCGTCCATTAAACGATACTGTCCACTTACTTTTTCACCAAGATTACTTTGTGTATAATTTTTTCTGGATTCTATTTTAGAGAATGCTAAAGCAATCATATCTCTAACCTCTTTTTCTTTGCCTTCTACTACCCTAACAGAGAGATAACGATGTTTTTCTAACTCATCTTCACTTCTATAATAATGTACTAATGGTTCAACGGCATTTTGCAAGTCTTGATAATGAAAATCTTCCATAATACCCACTACCGGATTACCTACTAAATCATCATTTTTATATTTTAAACGCTTTCCTTCTATAGTTGACCAACCAAATGCTTTCATTGCACTGCGATTAATAATTACAGGTTTCTCGTCTCCATTATCCATTTCTTCATTAAAATCTCTCCCTAATACAATCGGAATTTTTAGTGTGCTTAAATAACCAGCATCGGCAAATGATCGACGAAGACGAACATCTGTATCTGTATCTGCGTCATAATATCTGGTATAATTAAAATAATAATCTGATGGTATAGCCTGACTTGTGGAAACATCTGTCACATACGGATTTGCCTCTAGGTCATTTAAAAGTGTTCTAAAACTAGAATTTGCAGCGTCCATATCTTTATAATCAAGATCAATGTTGCCCACAATTACATGTTCTCTTTCAAAACCTAAATCTGCCTTTTTCATAAACTTGATCTGACTGTTTAAAATAACAGCAACACAGATAAAAAGAATGGCTATGGAAAACTGAAAAATGATGAATGTATTTCTTAAAATAAAGCTGCCTTTAGCACTATCTAATTTTCCTTTTATCCCTTGGGAAACCGGCAAGGAAATAAAGCGTAAAGTAGGTAATATGCTAACCACCAATGTCACCAAAACACCCAATAGAATTGCACCTAACACTACAGGATAATCATTTGTTAGACTAAATTTAATCTCACCAAAATCAGCCCCAAAAATATCATTCATTTTGGGCAGTAAGAAGCCAAAGAAAAGTCCGCCAGAAATTAATATCGACAGCAATACTAAAATTCCGTTTTCCAAACAAAATTGCGTAATCACTCCTTTTTTACTTCCACCTAATATTTTCCGAACTGCAATATCCTTTGTTCTACGGTACATGGTAGAGGTGTTTAAGTTCAAAAGGTTTACAAGAACTAGAAGCAGCACAAAGAAAGATGTAGCTAAATTACCCGCTATAATAATTTCAACTACGGGTATGGAATCCATACGAACCTCAGTATGCGGTATTACCTCCATTCGTGAAATTACCGTAGGGTCTTCGTAATTTTCTTTCACTAATTGACCTACGCGGCTTTCAAATTGTTGAAGGTCAGCATCTGGGCGAAGCTTCATAAATATTGGCGAAAAACTGTCATCCCAATTGTTTTGATTTTTAAAACCTACATTGTCTTTTAAAATGGTATTCGGCATTAAAACATCTAATCTAAAAGAAGAGTAAGGACTTATTGGTTCTAATACCCCTGTAATAGTTAAGTTTAAGGTATCTGCCGCAATTAAAATCTTCCCCACGGGATTTTCTTCCCCAAATAACTGTTTGCTTACCTTGTCGGTCAGAACAACTGAAAACTTTTCATTTAGCGCAGTACTTTGGTTGCCATATTTTAAAGGCAGCGCGAAAACATCAAAAAATTCAGGATCGGCATATGTAGTTGTTTTCTGAAATTCATTATCTCCTACCTCTAACCAAATATTGCCCCAACCATGTAAATGTGTACCCGCAATTACTTCTGGCGAAGTGCTTTTTATCTTATCAAGTAATGGATATACCGCTTCATTGTAATAATTACCGTCTGCCAAATGTGTCTTTAGATAAAAAATCTGGTCTTGATCCGGTATTATATCATCTGCTATATAATAAGCATATACCGAAAACATAAGCGTTAGCACACCACCAATACCAATACTTAACCCCAATAGATTTAATGAGGAGAGCATTCTATTTTTCCATAGATTCCTTAAGGATAGTTTTAGATGATTTATTAACATTTTTCCAAATTATTCTGTTCTTAAACTCTTTACAGGGTTTGCTCTTGCAGCTTTAATAGCTTGAAAGCTAACTGTCGCAATAGTCACCAACATAGCCCCAAGCATGGCAATGGCAAAAATCCACCATTTAAGCACTACCCTATACGGATATTCTTGCAGCCACCCGTTCATTACAAAGTAAGCAATGGGCACTGCAATAAAACAAGAGATAACCACTAGTTTTAAAAAGTCTTTAGACAACATATTCCATACATTGAAAATAGACGCACCTAATACCTTTCTAACCCCTATTTCTTTCTTACGTTGCTCAGCAACAAATGAGGTCAACCCAAATAATCCTAAACAACTAATTAGAATTGCCAGTGCCGTGAATACCCCAGAAAGGGTTCCTATACGTTCTTCAGAAGCAAATTTTTCTCCATATTCCCCATCTATAAAATCATACTCAAATGGTATTTCTGGAAAATGTTCCTTGAATACACTTTCTATGGTTGTAATATTCTGAGTTGCGCTTTGGTTTGGATTTAATCGCATGTTGTAATAACTGGCATTATCATGCCTATCATACACATACACTCCTTGCTTTACCGGTTCATAAGGAGACTGGGTAATCATATCTTGAACAACACCTATAATTTTCAATGGCGGATTGGGGTCTTCTTCATCATCGTCTCTTAACAACTGCCCTACAGGATTCTCCATACCCAAATATTTCTTTGCCGTTTCATTGATCAAGATCCCTAATGAATCAGTTGCAAAATCCCTTGAAAAATCACGCCCCTCTAAAATTTTAAGATTTAATGATTTAGCGTACTCTGCTGATACTTCTGTCCAAGCTAAATCTTCTTGAAATCCTTCCGGTTTGCCTTCCCATGTAAAACCACTTCTGTTCGACCAAATTTGGGTAGTGGGACTACTAGAAGTCGACATTTCCACTACTGCTCCCGATCCTATAAATTCAGCTCGCATTAAATCATACTTGCCCACAAAATCTTGACTGAAAGTCGGTATTTGAATCAATCCTTCCTTATCATACCCAACAGGTCTATTTTTTGCAAAATTGATTTGTTGCATAACAATTACCGTTCCTATGATAAAAGCTACCGAGACCGTAAACTGTACTACAACTAATATCTTTCTTGGCAACCCTGCATACTTTCCGGTTTTGAAGGTACCTTTAAGCACATCTACGGGTTTAAAAGATGATAGGTATAAAGCCGGGTAGCTACCTGCCAACAAGGAAGTAAACACTATAAATAGCAATGACACTAACCAAAACATACCATTATCCCAAGGAAAGGATATTTCTTTTCTAGATAGCTCATTAAATCCGTTCAAGGAAAGGAATACCAATACCACGGCCACTACAAATGCAAACAGAACCACAAGAAACGATTCACTTAAAAATTGATAGATCAATTGCCCTCTTTGAGAACCAATAGATTTACGTATACCTACTTCCTTGCCCCTTTTCTCTGAACGAGCCGTACTCAAATTCATGAAATTGATGCAAGCCAACAGTAAAACAAAAGCTCCAATGACACCAAATAACCACACGTACTTTATGCGTCCACCTTCTTGTTTGCCATTTTCAAAACTGCTACGTAAATACCAATCTTTCATTGGGAACAAAAAGATCTGCGGATTAAACTGAGCCGTATCTTCGTTTAAATCTTTTTTTACATTTTTTATTCTATCCGTTACTTGTTCAATGGTAGTGTTATCTGCCAACTCCACGAACATTTGGAAGGAGTTGTTCCCCCAAGAATCCTCTGCGTTACGAATCCATTCGTTGACTGCCAAATACTTCTCCCAAGGAATGATATAATCGGTGTCGTTGAAAGAATTATTTACAGGTATATCACTATACACCGCACTTACATTCAACTTGTGCTCGTTACTTACGGTGACTGTTTTATTTATGGGATCTTCATTACCGAACAATGCCTCTGCCGTTGATGCCGATAACATAATGGAGTTGATTTCCCGTAGCGCATCTTGTTCTCCCTTAATAATTTCTAGACCAAAAAGTTCAGGTCCATTCTGTTGCATGTAATTACCAGGTCTAGATATACTCTTTTCACCATATTTTAAGTAATGATCATTGGTCCAAGAACACATGACCAAATGCTTAAAATTATCACCATAACCATCTCTTAAGGCATTCTCCAAAGGTCTTGGTAAGGCAGACCAGGTTCCTGTTTCGCCATTAAAGGTTTGCGATTGAAAAACTTGGGCAATACTCTCTTTGTTCTTAAAATAGCTATTATACGATAGCTCATCTTGGATCCAAAGTCCTATGATTAAGGTAACCGCCATTCCTAAGGCGAGCCCTCCGACATTTATAAACGTGTATCCTTTATTCTTTAGAAGATTTCGCCAAGCAACTTTTAAATAGTTCTTAAACATGATAGTTCGTTTTTTGATTGATGATTAGTTGATGCTAAACATTGATTGATTGATGACCATAAATTTGAACCTAAATTCATGCCACACTACTAATTTACTATATATCAAATAGTTACAATAAAACACATAAACTAGTGTGTAAAATAATTAGACAACAGATGTACAATATATTTACAAAAACCACTTAAAAATGAGAATGTTACACCATTTCCATGTACTACTCCGATCGTAAACTCTTTACTGGATTTACAACTGCCGCTTTTATACTTTGATAACTTACCGTTACTATAGCTACTACAATTGCCAATACTGCTGCCAAAGCGAAAATGCCGATACCGATTTCAATGCGGTACGAGAAATCTTCTAACCACTTATTCATGGCGAACCAACCTAGGGGCAAAGAAATTACAATAGCTACACCCACCAGTTTTAGAAAATCTACCGTAAGTCGGTAAGAAATTTGACTTACAGTAGCCCCCAATACTTTTCTAACACCAATTTCTTTTGTTCGTTTTTCGGCATTAAAGGCAGCTAATCCAAATAATCCCAAACAAGCAATAAAAATGGACAGCATTGTAAAAATGAAAAATATCTGACTCAGTTTTTGTTCCGCTTCATAGGTGGTATTAAAGGCTTCGTCCATAAAACGATAATCGAACGGTTGCCCTGGTGCCATGGCGTTCCATGTATTTTCTATTGCTGAAATATTATTTTCATAGTCTCCACCGCTCATTCTTACCGCCATATTCTCGGCATCTGAATTAAGTTGTATACCTAGTGCTCCAATATTATTACGCAACGATGTATAATGAAAGTCTTTGACCACTCCGATTATAGTATAGTAGGTAGGGTTTTCTTGATCTATTTCTTCAGATATTCGCATACCTAAAGCTTCTTCTGCAGTGACATTAATAATAGGCAACGTAGCTTCATTTATTATCATTGCCGTAGAATCTGATGCATATTGCGGATTAAAATCTCGCCCAGCAACTATTTCCATTTCCATAGTTTTTAGGTAATCTGAATCTACGGCCCATTCTTGCATTTGAATGGCACTTTCTTGATCTCTTGCTCCTTCTTCAAAGAACGAACTATTTGACCTCCAAGAAGGTGTTGGGTAGTAATCACTTAACGTAACGCTCTCCACATAACCCATATTAGCAATTTGCTCTTTAAAAGCTTTGGTCTTAGAACCTAGCGCCCCTATATCGTTAATTAACAGTACTTTATCTTTAGAAAAGCCCAAATCTTTGTTCTGTATGTAATTTAATTGTTGAAATACCACCAAGGTACTTATGATAAGAAATACCGAAATTGAAAATTGAAATATTACCAAGGCATTACGTACCCGACCATTACCTACACTTTCTGCACTACCACCTTTTAAGCTTTTAACGGCAGTAAATCTTGACATAAAAAATGCTGGGTAACTTCCTGAAAATATCCCAAGCAACAAGGTTGATACCAACAACACCAACCAGAATAAAGGCTGAGTAAAAGGAATTGAAATTGCTTTACCCGTAAAGCTGTTAAAAAAAGGCAATGCCAACAATGTAATTAATAGTGCCGCTAGCAAAGACACAAATGCTATTAACCCTGATTCGGTTAAAAATTGGAACACTAAATTCAATTTATTTGAACCCAAGGTCTTTCTTACCCCAACTTCTTTGGCTCTCTTTAACGAATGTGCAGTAGATAAATTCATGAAATTTACACTCGCGAGAATTATTAAGAAAAGCCCAATAAAAGATAAGATGTAAATGTTTTGAATACTACTTGTTGCACTCATTTCTGAGCTTTTATCTGAATGCAAATGAATATCGGTCAAAGCCATTGTCTGGTACCGAATATAATTACCAGATGCCGCAAAGGACTCTGCTGTCATACCCGGAAAATATTTTTGTGCCCATGGCAGCATATACCGCTCTAGCATGCCCTGCAAAGGCCCTTCAAAATCTTTTGCTGTGGTTCCCGGTACTAGTTTTATAAATGTGAAATAATTATTTCCGCCCCAATTATCTTCTCTAGATGCTACGTTGCCTGCCATTGCCAAAAACACACTATAGTCATTGAAGTAAGAATTTTTAGGCATGTCTTCAATCACTCCGGTTACCGTATAGGTATCAGTATTATCCAACAATAAATTCTGACCAATAACATCTGTAGAACCAAAATGTTTCTCTGCGGCAGTTTTAGTAAGTACTAACGAATTAATGCCCGTTAATGCCGTTTTAGCATTACCCGCAAGTAAGTCTATCCCAAAGAATTCAAAAACGGTGGAATCGGCAAAGGTTATATGGTTTTCTTTGGCACTTCTGTTTCCTCCAACTTTTTTCACATACGCACCACCCACAGTTCTAAAACGAACTGAAGATTCTACTTGAGGATAATCTCTTTTTAAGGTTTCTGCCATTGGTGCTGCAGATTCACCTGCTTTGATTTCCGCCCCTCCAAATTTTATATCTGAATCTATTCGATAAATCCTATCTGCATCGGCAAACATTTTATCATAACTAAGCTCGTCGTTGATATATAACGATATAATTAGTGCCCCCGCCATACCAATGGCTAGTCCAAATGTATTTAGAAAAGTAAAAAAGGCTTGCTTTTTTAAGCTCCTCCAGGCGATTTTTAGATAGTTTTTAAACATGGTTCTCGTTTTTTGATGCTTGATTACTGCTTATCAAATTCTAATTTCATGCCAATAATATAAAATATTGATTTTCAATTACTTAATTAAATTTGTAAAAATTAAGTGTCCAATTTTTAGACAAATTATGTCCAATTAATTTACAACTCAAATTACTCTGTTCGTAAACTTTTTACAGGATTAACCCTAGCTGCATTGAACGCTTGAAAACTAATGGTCAATAAGGCGATAAAAATCGCGACTATTGCAGCTATGACAAACGCCCAAGCATTAATAGAAATACGATAAGCAAAACCTTCTAACCAGTTTTGCATTAAAAACCAGGCTATAGGTATGGCGATGACTATTGCCATGAATACCAAACGCATAAAATCTTTGGACAACAAGCCTACTATTCCTGTAATGCTAGACCCCAATACTTTACGAACCCCTATTTCTTTTCTACGTTGATCTGCGGTAAAGGCTGATAATCCGAAGAGTCCTAAACAAGAAATTAATATGGCTAGCAGTGCGAAAATTTGAGAAAGGTTCCCTATTAATTTTTCACTTTTAAACTTGGCATTATAGGTGTCATCTACAAATTCATATTCAAAAGGAAATGCGGGATTAAACTTTTTTAATGATGCTTCCATACTAGCTAATGCCGCTGTTGTTGCTACGCCAGACTTCGTCTTTACATACATAAAACGCCCTTGGCTTGGGTCATTAAAAAATATCACCGGATCACTAGACCCGTACATATCATCATATAAATAGTCTTTAACAACACCAATTATAAAATAATCTTCCTCTATTGTTTTACCAATGGCGCTGCCTTCACCCATTAATCTTGCAAAGGACTCACTAACCAATAGATTGGTGCTATCCTTTATTGGGTTTCTACTGAATCCCCTACCCTCAATAATTTTCATACCTGTAGTATTGAAGAAATCTGCTGTAATATCTCGTACAGATACCAGTACATCTTCAGTATCTACGCCGCCTTGCCAATTTAATCCGGATGTATTATTTCCGCCTGATAAAATATCAGAATTTATAAGTCCAATACTTTCAATCATTCCTGAAGACTTCATATTTTCTTCAATAGGTTTGAAGTTTTTAATGATATCTCCATTCACAGGTATCTTGACTAAGTTTTCCTTGTCATACCCTAAATCGCGCCCTTTTACATGTTGTACTTGTTGATAAACTATTATAGTACTTATGATAAATACTATGGACACTACAAACTGAGTAGCTACTAATCCTTTTCTAATAAATGATGCGCTCCCTTTTGTTTTTCGTGCCCCCTTCAATACATCTACCGGTTTAAAAGAAGATAAGTAGAATGCCGGATACCAACCCGCAACAATACCACAAACCAGTGTGATGCCTAGTAAAGTCAAAACATGAACAGAATTGAACAAACTAAAGTCTAGTTGTTTATCTATTACCATATTGAATTGTGGTACCAATAATTTCAATAATAGTACACTCAATACGGCAGATAAGGCGGCAGTTATTATCGCCTCTGCCATAAACTGAGCTATTAGCCCTTTTCTTCCTGAGCCTAATACCTTTCGTACACCTACTTCATTTGCTCTTTTTTCACTTCTAGCAGTTGCCAAGTTCATAAAATTGATGCAGGCGATCAATAAAATAATAATGGCAATAAGACTAAACAGCCTTACATAAGTTATTTTACCTCCTATATTTTTACCTCCTTCAAAGGCGGACCTTAAATGCCAGTCTTTCATAGAAAATAAAAATGCTATGGTTTCGTCATCTTCCGTTTTCATGGGAAGTATTGCTTTTACTTTCTCATTGACAACATTAAAATTTGCTTCTGGAGAAAGCTCCACAAAAGTGTCTGAAAAATTAGCACCATATTCTTTTACCCATTCATTATCCTTTGCAAAGCGCTCAAAAGGAACAACCCAATCAAAACTGTATGTGATATTGTGTGGTAAATCTTCATAAACTCCTGAAACGGTATAACTTGTTTCATTATTTATTTTAATTACTTTATTAATTGCAGAAGTATTCTCACCAAATAACTGTCTAGCCGTTTCTTGAGAGATGACAATGGCATCTACTTCATTAAAAGCGGTTTCTAAATTACCTTCTACAAATGAGAGACTGAACATGCTTAAAAAATCTGGGTCGGCATATCGTCCAAATTTATTGATAGAAGTTTCTCCTACTTGAAATAAAAAATCTTCACCTTTTGTTCTTGCAGAACCAACTATTCCTGGTACTTCTTGCTTTAACACTTCAGCTAACGGACCAGGAGTAGCCTGAAAAAATGTACGCCATTCACCTTCGTATTGTTGGTTGGTAGGTACATAATACACTACATCTTGCTTGTCAAAATTTTGATCATAACCTACCTCATCTTCTACCCAAAGTAGAATCATTGCCGCACAGGTAATACCTATTGCCAAACCAAAAATATTAAGCATGCTATACCCTTTATTCTTCCAAAGGTTTCTCCAAGCGATTTTTATATAGTTTTTGAACATGATTCTCGTTTTTGATGATGAATTATTCTTTCCGTAAACTTTTTAATGGTTGTATCAATGCCGCACCTACAGATTGATAACTTATGGTCAGTATTGCAATGGTAAATGCAATTAAACCTGCTACTAGAAATATTCCACAACCAATGGTAATATGGTAAGCAAAGTCTTCTAGCCATCGGGTCATCATATACCACCCTATCGGCACAGCTATTATGATAGATACTAAAATAAGTTTCATGAAATCCAGGGTAAGCAACTTATAGATACTCTTAAATGGCGCACCTAATACCAAGCGTATGCTAATCTCTTTTTTACGCTGTTCTACCATAAATGCAGACAGGGCAAACAACCCTAAACACGCTACCAATATGGCAAATAATGCAAAGCTGTTGAATATCTTACCCATGCGCTCTACATCATCATGCATTCGACTAAATTCCTGGTCTAAGAAGCTATAATTTATAGATTGGTTTGGAACATTTTTATTCCAAAGAGTTTGTATGGATTCTAATGCCTGGTTTACATTACCTTTCTCCAATTTCAGTGATATAGACCCTAAATCTTTGCCAATTACCAATGATAAGGAAGAAATATCTTCTTTTAAGGACTTAAAATGAAAATCATCTACTACGCCTATTACTTTGAACATCTGCCCATTATTATTAATCTCTTTGCCAACTGCATTATCTAAGCCTAACTCCCTTTGCATATTGGTATTTATAATGATGGAATTCAATGAATCTGAAGCAAACTGCTTAGAGAAATCTCTACCGGCATTAAGCGTAATACCTAATGTTTTAATGTAATCATAATCTACCCTCCAAATTTGAGCGGGTATGCCTCTACCTTCATTTCCTTCATCTTCTCTTCTAAAGGTATTTCCATTTCTACTACCACCATCTACTGGTAAATAGTTGGATATAGTTGCTGCCTTTACCTGTGGTAGTTGTAGTAACTGCTCTTTAAAATTTTCTGCACTATTCCCTAATACTCCGGTTCCCTCAAGTATCACCACTTGTTCTTTATCATATCCCAATTCTTTTTGAAGAATAAAGTCCATTTGCTGATAAATAATCAACGTGGCTATAATCAAGATTACCGATGTAGTAAATTGAAAAATGACTAATCCGCTTCTTAATTTTCCACTCTTACTACCTATACTTAAACTACCTTTTAGAACATTTACGGGTTTAAATGCTGATAAATAAAATGCGGGATAAAGCCCTGCCAATGTTCCAACCAAAAGAGCAAAAAGCAAAACAACAGGTATAAACCACCATATAGCCCAAGGCATTTCAATTGTTTTTGATGCGATAGTATTAAAAGCTGGCAATAATGCCCAAGCCAATAAAACACCAAGTATAAATGATACGAAACTGAACAAGATAGATTCGGTCATGAATTGCACCACCAAATTACTTTTATATGCACCAATGGTTTTTCTTAGTCCTACCTCTTTTGCTCTATTAGCTGATTTTGCTGTAGAAAGATTAATAAAATTGATTACTGCTAACAGTAGTACAAAACCGGCAATAGCCGCAAAGAGCCAAACAAATCTAATATCACCATGCTTAAGACCATCTGCCATTTTAATATCTGAATACAAGTGAATATCTGTGATAGGCTGAAGTTTATACTCCATGGTTCTTAGCACATCAATAAAATCTGGCGCACGCCCTCTTTCTCGTTGTGCAGGAATGATATAATCTTCAACAATAGAAACCATTTTTTTCTCTAATTGTTGAACATTTGTATTGGGGTCTACTAATACATAGGTAAAGTAGTTCTGATTAGTCCAACTTGCATTGGTGTCTTCAATGGGAATTAAAAAATCGTATTCCAAATGCGAATTCTTGGGCGCATCTTTCATAACACCTGTTACAGTGTACGGTTTACTAGCGTCATTATCTAAAATGATTGTTTCTCCTATAATCGTTTCATTCTTAAAATATTTTGCCGCTTTAGATTCTGAGATTACTATACTCTTCGGATTTGCCAATGCCGTGTTCGGATTGCCCTGCTCTAACTTCACCTCTAGTATCTCAAATGTTTCTTGGTCTGCAAGTAAAAATCCGTCTTCTAGGTTATTTTGGCTCTCGTCAGCTAAACGAATTCCACGTTTACCAGCTCCAAATATTCCTGTGGTATTTACTTTTCCCGCTTTTACAATTTCAGGAAAATCACTTTGCAAGGCATCTGCAAAAGGTAACTGAAAGTGTGTGCTTTTCATTACTTCACCTTTGTACATACCTTCTAGCACTACACGGTACATTTGATCCTTATTGGCGTAGTGTTGATCATAACCCACCTCATTGCGAATGAATAATGCAATTAAAAGACAGGCTGCTATACCAACAGCAAAGCCGCCAATTTTTATGGCGGCAAAGAGTTTATCTTTCTTTAAACTTCTCCAAGCAATTTTAAGATGGTTTCTAAACATGATTCTCGTTTTATGTGATTGATGACACTTCTATTATCCGTGATTAAGAGATAAGCTTGGTTGGTTCGGTTTTTGGTTGATTAGTTGTCTTCGCTTCTGTTCCGCTCAGTGAACCGAACCAATAATTGATTGATGAATAAACCCCGCTACATCATGGCTCCGATTGCCCTGTTCTGACTTTCAGTTACTATTTGACCATCGAATAGGTTAACCACTCTATGCGCATAGTGCGAATCTCTATCTGAGTGTGTTACCATAACTATGGTGGTTCCCTCTTGGTTTAATTCTGTTAATAGGTTCATTACCTCGATTCCGTTTTTAGAATCTAAATTACCTGTTGGCTCATCTGCCAGTATTAATTTTGGATTGGTTACCACCGCTCTTGAAATAGCTACACGTTGCTGTTGACCACCCGATAGTTGCTGTGGAAAATGCTTTTCTCTATGTGCAATTTTCATTCGCTCCAAAACCTTCATTACTTTTTCTTTACGCTCTGCTTTACCCATTTTTAAGTAAATCAGCGGTAGCTCTACATTTTCAAAAACTGTAAGTTCATCGATAAGATTAAAACTCTGAAAAACGAAACCCAAATTACCTTTACGTAATTGTGTACGCTGACTTTCCTTTAACCCACCAACTTCATTACCAGCAAAATTGTAGCTGCCATCGGTAGGGTTATCTAACATACCAATAATGTTCAATAAGGTAGATTTACCACAACCAGACGGACCCATAATGGCAACAAATTCTCCATCTTCTACTTTTAGGTTGACACTATTCAATGCCAAGGTTTCTACTTCTTCTGTTCTAAAACTTTTTTTAAGGTTCGTAATGGTTATCATATTCCTGCTATTTTGATTGTTATAATGACACCGAGAATTCTCAGATGTGACAGTTGGTTTTCTATTTTAATACTATTCTCTCGCCCTTTCACCCTTCGGCTACGCTCAGGGTTCGAATTCGAACTCTATAGGTAGCTGAGCGAAGCCGAAGCTATTTTAATACTATTCTCTCGGCTTCGCCGAAATTATCATAGTTACTTGTAATTACTTTTTCTCCAGGTTCCAGCCCTTCTAATACTTCATAGTATCTAGAATTCTGCTTTCCTATTCTAATATTTCTTTTAATGGCCTCTCCACCATCAGCATTCACAACAAAAATCCATTGTCCGCCAGTGCTTTGAAAGAAACTTCCTTTTGGTAACAAAAGCGCATCGTTAGATTCACCTAATTGTAATTTAATGTTGTAGCTCTGACCCGAACGAATGGTCTCTGGCTTATTATCGGTAAACACTAAATCGACCTTAAACCTACCGTTTCTAACCTCAGGATATACCTTTCGTAATCGCAATGGAAATTCTGTTCCGTTACGCTCTAAAACCGCAACCAAATCTCTTTTAACCCTATCAATATAATGCTCATCGATTTCTGCTTCAATCTTATAATCAGTAAGTACATTAATCTGCCCTATTCGCTGCCCTTGTGCTATACTTTGCCCAATTTCGGCATCTAAAAATCCTAATTGACCATCTGCAGGAGCGCGAACATTTAAGTGATCTAGTCTTTGGTAAACCATACCCAAAGTCTTTTGCATACGGTCTAAATCTGTATCCAAACCTTTTAATGATGTTGAGCGTAATTCATCATCTTGTACAGTTTGTACTTTAATAATTTCATGCTGTTTTTGAGATAATTCATAATTTTCTTTTGATAATTGAAAGGCTTCTCTAGATATTAACTCATCTGCAAACAATGCTTTATTTTGCTCGTAGTTTCTTTTCAAACGTTGTAAGTCTGTACTTGCCGTCGCCAATGACCTTCTGCCTTCTACCTGTCTTGAATCGAAACTCATTTTGGTTGACCTTAAATCATTTTGCTTTAATGCCAAGTTACTTTCGCTAGCCAAAATCTGCTCGTACAAATTCATGTTCTCTAGCTTCAAGATGATATCACCTTTCTTTACCATGGCACCCTCTTCTATAAGTTTCTCACTTACCCGACCACCTTCATAAGCATCCATATAAATGGTGGCTATTGGCGCAACACTACCGTTAATAGTAATATAATCATCAAATTTGCCTGCAGAAACCTCAGCGATCGAAAGCTTATCTTTTTCTGTTCTAAAGGTTGACACAGAACTGGCAAATAACAATTGATACCCAACAAATAAAAGCAGTATACCCAATGCAATGTAGCCGAAGTGTTTTGGCTTCAATCCTTTTTTCTTTTCTAATTTTATATCCATCTTATTCTTAATTCGTTGTTCGTATTTGGTTACTGATTAATCGCAGGGCTTGATTTCTAATTAATATCAAAAACTGGCAAGCCTCTGTAAAAATCCAATGTACTCTTATTGATTTCTGAACGGAGTTTTACCTGTAAGTTTTCGTTTTGTGCACTGGCATATAAATTCTTAGCGGTAAAAAGCTCCAATGCATTTATCAACCCTTTTTCATAGCGCTTTTGAGCTATGGTGAATGCTAAGTTCTGTGCATCCATTTTCTGATTACTCTGTACTAGCTCTATCAGTAAAGAATTATAATCTTGTACTAATTTTTGTATCGCCTGAAATAGTTCTTGCTCTTGTGTTTTTAAATTATTATCTGCTCGTAGCCTTTCTATTTTAGATTGCTTAACTCTAGACCTTGCCGACCAACCATTACTAATAGGCACATTTAAATTCACCCCTATATACTGCGATGTATTATCTCTAAACTGTTCTCTAAATGGTAATGTATTGCCCAATGTATCTCTAGTTGTTTCAAAATATCCAGTACCGATACCTGCAAAGAATGAAAGAGAAGGATACAATCCACCTCTTGAAACTGCTATTTGTTTTTTAGCTGCTTCTGCTCTAAACTCTTGAGCTTTTATCATTGGTATAAACTCCCTAGCCTCATTATAAACAGCATCAGACTTCATTTCTTGGCTATTAAACTCTGATATAATTTCTTCTAAATCTTTTTGAATTACTATATCTGAAGTATTCTCTAAATTCATTTCTTGGATCAAGGTCAACTTCGCCGAAGCCAATTGATTGTTACTTTGAGTTACATTTAACTTATCGGTCAATAATAAAGATTCTGCTTCATACAAATCTGCACCAGCTTTCAACCCTAATTCTACCTGCTTTTCTACTAGGTTGTAATTAGATTGTGATACTGTTAATTGCTCCTTTGATATTTCAACTAGTCCTTCAAAAAACTGAATATCATAAAAAGCTTGCATCACTCTAAATGCCAACAAATATTTTTGCTGTAAAACTTCTTCTTGGGTTGCCTTGAACAACAACTTAGATGCTTTTATCGCATTAATTTTCTGAAACCCCTGAAATAAATCTATAGATGATTCTAATGAATAATTATTCGAATAAAAATCTTGATTTACGAATGTTCCCGTATTAGGATCCTCTGCTCTACCATAGCTAATTAAATAACTAGAAGATGCATTTACAGATGGCAATAAATTACGAACCGATTGTCTGTAGGTTTCTCTGTTAGATTGGTTGGTATACTTAAAGTCGTTTAATTGCAAATTATGCTCTATTGCAAAAGACACGCATTCATCTAATGTCCAACTTTCTTGAGCAAATAGAGACCCCCAAATAGAGAGTAATAAAAGTGTCGTTATTTTAAATTTTTGGTTCATTTCTTAATTGGTATGCCATTCTCTATACTATATGCGTGCCATAATTTTAAATTATTGATTATCAGATATTTACGTGTGAATAAAAATTATACATATTTTACCAGTGTAAAAATGTTGTACAGATAATGTCAAATATTTTTACACTGCTATGAAAATACAAACTTCTATGTGTAGATTTAAATGAGTTAATAGATTGTTGCCATGATAGATGCTAAAATACTTGTAGTAGATGATACCAAAAGTGTATTGAGCGCTTTAGAGATATTATTACAGTTTGAATATAAAAGTGTACAAACAATATCTAACCCTAACCTGCTTACCTCTTTCCCTAACTTACAGGAAATTGATATCATATTATTAGATATGAACTTTTCTGCGGGAGTAAACACTGGTAACGAGGGATTATACTGGTTGCGAGAGATAAAAAAGAAAGCTTCGCATATATCGGTAATTATGATGACGGCCTATGGCGCCGTAGAACTTGCTGTTGAAGCCATAAAAGAAGGTGCTACCGATTTTGTACTCAAACCTTGGAACAATGAGCGACTTTTAACTACGGTAAAATCTGCCTACGAGCTTAGAAAATCGCAGAAAGAGGTACAGCATTTAAAACAGAAAGAAAGTAATCTTAAGCAGGTTATCAATCAGAATTCAAATTACATTATTGGTAATTCTAAAGCATTGAACAGTGTTTTAAACTTGGTACAGAAAGTTGCCAAAACAGATGTCAATATTTTAGTTACCGGTGAAAATGGAACGGGTAAAGAACTAATCGCCCGAGAGCTTCATAAATCATCTGTTAGAAATAACGAAGTTTTTATCTCGGTAGATATGGGTTCTATATCAGAGAATTTATTCGAGAGTGAACTTTTTGGTCATGTAAAAGGGTCTTTTACAGATGCTAAAGATGACCGCGCAGGTAAATTTGAAGCTGCTAATGGCGGTACTCTCTTCTTAGATGAAATTGGTAACCTTTCTTTACAAATGCAGGCAAAATTATTATCTGTTATTCAAAACAGGGTCGTTGTGCGTGTGGGATCAAACAAGCCAATTGCTGTTGATATTAGATTAATATGTGCTACCAATGGTAATTTAGAACAAATGGTTACTGACGGATTGTTTCGTGAAGATCTTTTATACCGAATAAACACTATACAAGTACAGGTGCCAGCATTGCGAGATAGAGATAATGATGTTTTGGTATTGTCAGATTTCTTTTTGAAAAAATTCGCCAACAAGTACGGTAAACCCAACTTAAAAATAAATCAATCTGCACAAGAGAAATTAATGACATACCCTTGGCCAGGCAATGTTAGAGAACTATTACATACTATGGAGCGTGCCGTTATTTTATCGGAAGGAAATGTATTAAAACCAACTGATTTTCTTTTGGATACAAAAACAACGGTTACGATAGAAGGTGGACCAAAAACCCTTGAAGAAATGGAATTGGTAATGATCAACAAAGCGCTGAATGACCATGAAGGTAATTATAGTGCAGCCGCAGATCAATTGGGTATCTCTAGACAAACACTTTATAATAAACTTAAAAAATCTGGCAAATAATGGTTAGCAAAAGTATATACTACCAACTTGTTTTCAGGATTATTTTAATTGCAGTTTGTGCCCTGTTAACCGCATTTTTATTCTTTAAAGAGCATTACCTACTAAGTGTTATATTATGCCTTGTTTTTATAGGACAGACATACGGACTCATACATTACGTAAACCAAACCAACAGAAAAATTGCTTATTTCTTCGATGCTATAAAAAATGAAGATTTTACTTTACGTTTTCCAGAAAAATTGAGTGTAAAATCTATTGAAGAACTCAACCAAAGCTTGAATATGTTGAATGGTATGATTCAAGATATTCATGTAAAAAAACAGGCACAAGAGCAGTATTATCAAGAAATACTGAGACAAGCTGATATTGGTATATTCACTGTCAACGATAAAGGTCATATTCTTTATGCCAACCCTACGGTACAAAACTTATTAAATTACAGGCCTTTAAATCATGTTAAACAATTAAAGCAAATAGACCCTAATCTCTATAGCCTATTTGAATCTTTAGAGCCTTTTGAAAGCACGCTATATTCTTTAGGAAATGAACGAGGTAAAAAAGAATTGACTTTAAAGTGTACGCCAATTGCTATTGAAGGCAAGCAGTTATTATTGGTCATTGTTCATGATATTCAAAAAGAACTGGATGATAAAGAAACCGATTCTTGGGTAAAACTGATTCGCGTTTTAACCCATGAAATTATGAATACCATTACCCCGATTACTTCTATCTCTGAATCTATCTTAAAATATTTTAAGAAAGGAAATGTGCTTTCTACACCCGAAGAATTTGGCGAACTTCAAATAAAAAATTCTGCAAAAGGTTTAGAGGTTATCAAAGAACAAGGAAATGATTTAATGAGTTTTGTACAGTCTTACCGCACATTTTTAAGTGTACCTGAACCTGATCGAGAATTAATACCGGCTAGCAAGATTTTAGAAAAAGTTAGGTTGTTATTACAAGAGTATACCAACGGACATAATATTACTTTAGAAGTATCATCTGAACCTGAAGACTTAGAACTTTACATCGATGAAAAACAGCTAACCCAAATACTTTTAAACTTGGGTAAAAATGCCCAACAGGCTTTAGAAGGGCAAGATGAAGGAAGTATTGTTATTAAAGCCGGTGTAGAACCACAAGGAAAAAAATACATCACCGTTACCGATAACGGACCGGGTATATCGCCTGAAATGCTAGATGAGGTATTTGTTCCATTTTTTACCACCAAAAGCACAGGAACTGGCATTGGTCTAAGTTTAAGCAAACAAATTATGCGAATGCATGGTGGATCTATTCGGGTAGCATCAAATGAGATAACTACATTTACGCTAACCTTTCAATAGTGTTATAATTCCGCTTTAAGTTCTGTAAAAGGATCCCAAAAGTAATCTTCTAGTTTTATGATTTGCAGGTCTTTTATTACTACTCCTTCACCTTCTAATAGTTGTTGCATGAGATTGGTGCCGTCAAAATGATGTTTACCGGTAAGTAATCCGGCTTTATTGACTACTCTATGCGCAGGAATATCATCCATATTATGCGATGCATTCATTGCCCAACCTACCATTCTTGCACTGCGGGCCGCACCTAAATATTTGGCTATTGCACCGTAAGAAGTTACACGCCCCTCTGGTATTAACCGTGCCACCTGATATACTCTCTCAAAGAAATTCTCATTTTCAGGTTTCATCTGCTATATCCGTTTATTTAAACAATCTAAAAGCGGTAATTACAAATAACAATACCATTAATCCGCTTAAAATAAAATTACTGTTCTTAGAGAACGACGTTGTTTTATGCTCCCACTTATTAAAATAGATCACATATAAATACATAGCAAGAAAAGTACCACTGCCTGCTGCCAGAATAAACAAAACCTCATCTATGATTTTGAAGGTCATAAATCCTTGAGAGTGAAAAACCGTATTTAATCCGCTATAATAAGGTATCGCCAAAAGATTAATAAGTGCCAAGAACACCCCTTTAGAAAAACTATTTCGCTTTTTAGTTTCGGTAAGTATCAGCGGCTTATTCTCTTGCTTTCTACCCTTTATAAAAAATACAATTGCCAACACAAAAAAGATACCTAATGCCAATTGTAGCAATACTTCTATTACATGCTGGTTTCTAGATATTAATTTTGCAATCCGTACCGCAACATATGTTTGTAGCATAACAGCTAGTGCTACACCCAAACCAAAAATTATTCCATTTGTTTTTCCCTTTTCTACACTTGTCTTTGCTGCATTTAAATTCAGCAAACCGGGTGGCAATGATGCTAAGAAGGCAGCACCAAAAGTGAATACAAATAAAATAGGTAATTGTTGCATTGAATCAGTTTACCTTGAACCTAATAAAAGTAATAGGCTTTCCTTTTTCAAGATACTGATTTTCATAGAAAGTCTGTATTTCTAAGACTTCTTTAGGGCTACCCTCATTCTTATACACATCATGGTTGGCATAAAGTACCTCTAACCCTAGACCGTGAAGTAGACCTAGCGTATACCCATGCATGAACTCGCTATCTGTTTTAAGATTCACCGTTCCTTCAGGTTTTAGAACTTTCTTGTAACGTTCTAAAAATGCCGTATTGGTCATACGATGTTTGGTTCGTTTATATTTTATTTGAGGATCTGGGAAGGTTATCCAAATTTCAGATACCTCCTCTTTACCAAAAAGATAATCCACCAATTCAATTTGAGTTCGTATAAAACAAACATTTGGTAAATCTCCTTCAATAGCCTCTTTAGCTCCTTTCCAGAATCGGGCACCTTTTATATCGATACCTATAAAATTCTTATTCGGGAACTTCTTTGCCAACCCTACAGTATACTCCCCTTTTCCACAACCCAATTCTAACACTATAGGATTATCATTTTTGAAATGGGTATTCCACTTTCCTTTCAACGGGAAACCGCCTACCACTTCTTCTCTTGTTGGTTGAATTACGTTTGAAAACGTCTCGTTTTCTTGAAATCTCTTTAATTTATTTTTACTTCCCACAATTATTACATCTAAACTGCGGCAAATCTAAGAAAAAAGAGAGGGTTAGCGATTATTGTACTTCCTCTATTTGAACGATACTTTTCTCTAGCGTAAAAGAAAACTCCGATCCAACCTCAACAGCGCTTTCTACATAGATTTTTTCTCCATGAGCTTCTATTACATGTTTTACAATAGCAAGACCCAACCCAGAGCCTCCTTCACGGCGGCTACCACTTTGATCTACTCTATAAAAACGTTCAAAAAGTCGAGGAATATGTATTGCAGGTATGCCTTCACCATTATCAGTTACTCTTACAATTACCTTATTCTTGACCAAGTCTTCTACACTTACTTCGGTTGTACCATTGTCATTACCATATTTAATGGAGTTGACCAATAAATTTGTTAGCACCTGTTGTATTTTCTCTTTATCTGCAAATACGAATATGGGGTCAACATATTCCATATCAAAAGTTAGGGTTATATTTTTCTTGGCTGCTTTCATCTCTAACAGATCAAATACGCTTTGTATTAAATCTATAATATCGAACGAATGCTTTTCAAGATTAAGATGCCCAACCTCTAACTTGGTTATTAAATCTAAATCTTTTACAATATAGATTAACCGGTCTACCGCTTTATTGGCTCGTATTAAATACTTCTTACGAACATTTTTGTCATCAATTGCACCATCTAACAAGGTTTCAATGTAGCCTTGCACAGTAAACAGCGGAGTTTTTAGCTCGTGAGACACATTACCTAAAAAGTCCTTTCGGTATTCTTCTCGAATTTTTAATGTGTCTATTTCAATTTTCTTATCCTTTGCAAACTTTTCAATTTCTGCGGTTAAGGTTCTCATATCTGTAGTAACAGGATATGAGAGTATGGTACTAGATTCTAATAACTCTACATCATCATAGATTTTTTTAATTCGTTTGTAGATGAATTTTTCTATTCTTAATTGCAAAGTGATAAAAGAAATAATAAAAAAGAACAACGCTGCAAATAACAAAATACCCCAATTTATGGTACTAAATCGCCATTGTAACAATGCTAGCACAGCTATGCCGATTATTACAATATAAAGCGATGAGCGAAATGCAAAACGATATGATTTTCTTGAACGAACTTTAGCAGCCATTTAGAGTACAAACTTATATCCTACTCCCTTAACGGTCTTAAAATGGTCTTCTCCAATTTTTTCGCGAAGCTTTCTAATATGCACATCAATGGTTCTACCACCGACAACCACTTCATTACCCCATACTTTATCAAGAATTACTTCTCTTTTAAATACTTTACTAGGTTTTGAAGTTAACAGGGCAAGAAGTTCAAATTCTTTTCTTGGTAAAATGATTTCTTTACCTTTCTTGACAATCTTATATTCTTCTCTATTAATAACTATATCGCCTACCTGGGTTATATCTTCTTGAGCGTTTTCTTCGTTCTTAATACGTCTTAGTAGTGCATTCACCTTACTCACCAACACTTTTGGTTTAATAGGCTTTGTAATATAATCATCTGCACCTGCATCAAAACCGGCTACTTGAGAATAATCTTCTCCCCTAGCTGTTAAGAAGGTAATAATAGTATTTTCCATACCAGGAGTTCTTCTTAGAATCTCACAAGCTTCAATACCATCCATCTCGGGCATCATTACATCTAGTATAATAAGGTGTGGCATTTTCTTTTTTGCCTTAGCTACACCATCGGCACCATTTTTAGCGGTGTACACATCGTACCCTTCGGCAGATAAATTGTAGGCCACTATCTCTAGAATGTCTGGCTCATCATCAACTAAGAGTATCTTAATGTCCTTCTTTTTCATGGTTTTCAAATTAGATTGATTCGCTCAAAAGTAAAGATAATACTATTACTGCAACGTCAGTTAACATTGATTTAATGTAGTAACGTTTACATAACATTAACAAAATAAATGTTTAACACGAATCTAACCCGAACATTACAACTGCACTCTTTCTTTGCAGTGCAATAAAATTGTAATTGTTAAGAACTCTATTGCCAACCTAATTAAATTAATAATTCAAAAAGAAAAGATGAAAAAAATTATTTGGTCACTTGCTACCGTTACTGCCATCATCGCTGCAGCGTCTTGTGAAAAAGAAACAGTAGTAGAAATTGAAAAAGAAGTAATCGTTGTAGATACGGTAACAACAGAAACTGAAGTTGAAACTTCAATAACTGTTTCTGAAGACATCGTTACAGATGTTACATGGACCGCTGATAAAATTGTCACTTTAGATGGTAGAGTATTCGTTTCTGAAGGAGCTACACTTACTATTGAGCCAGGTACAATTATAAAAGCAAACGCTGGATCAGGTGTTAATGCTTCTGTATTAATAGTAACAAGAGGTAGTAAAATTGAAGCTATAGGTACTGCTACAGCGCCAATAATTTTTACTTCTGCAGCTGACAATATTGAAATAGGAGAAACTGCCGGTACTAACCTTGATCAAAACGATCGTGGTCTTTGGGGCGGTTTAATCGTATTAGGTAATGCACCTGCATCTTTTGATGGTGATGCTGAATCTGCTCAGATAGAAGGAGTTCCTACCGATACTGATGGAGATAAAGGTTTATATGGCGGATCTGACTCTGCCGATGATTCAGGTATTTTACAGTACATCTCTATTCGTCATGGTGGTGCTTTAATTGGTGAAGGAAACGAAATTAACGGTCTTACTTTAGGTGCAGTTGGCACTGGAACAACTGTTGACAATATTGAAGTTGTTGGTAATGTTGATGATGGTGTTGAATTCTTTGGTGGAAGCGTAAACGCTACTAACCTATTTGTATGGGCACAAGGCGATGACGGTCTTGATATTGACCAGGCTTACTCGGGTACTATTGATAATGCAGTAGTTGTACAAGGCGGTATTTCTGATCACGCTTTAGAAATTGACGGACCAGAAGGTTCTTTACAAGGTGGCTTTACTTTAACAAACGCTACTTTAATAGGTTTAGTTGACAATGTTGAAAATGGTGAAATCGCAGATTACCGTTCAAACGCACAAGGTACTAGCAACAATATATTAGTAACTAATTTTACAGGAGTAGGTACTGATTTACAACTTTCTGATGTTGAATTAGACAACGAAGGTGTTGCCGCTAATTATACTGCAGGTTCATTAGTATTTACCAACTGGGAAATAGTATTACCAACTGGTGTTACTGCTTCTTCTGAAGTATTTAATGATACTACAGACAGTACAACTTTTGAAGCTGATGCCGCAACTTTCTCATCTGCCGTAACAGAAGGAACTGTTGGTGCTGACACTTCTGCTTTTTCTTGGACTTACGCTAATACTAAAGCTAGCTTAGGTTTCTAATTATAAATACAAATAATAGTTACACATAAAAATTGCTCGTCTTAGACTAATCTATAGGCGGGCAATTTATTTCTTTTTTAATAATTTCAATTAATTTATTATGAAACTTAAGTTATTATTCATTTTACTCATCACCTTTTCTTCTCAAGCTATCTTTGCGCAAGAAGGTATTATTTCAGGAACGGTAAACGATGGTGAATTTAATGACGTTCTTCCTTTTGCAAATATTCTTATCAAAGGCACTACAAAAGGAACCACATCAGATTTTGATGGAAAATATGTTCTAGACGTTGAGCCTGGCACTTACACCGTTACTTTTTCGTACTTAGGATACGAAACAAAAGAAGTAGCCGAAGTAGTTGTTGCGCCTGGTGCAGAGCAAATAATAGATATTACTTTAAATCCGCTTGCAAATGCGCTAGACGAAGTAGTGGTTACAACAACTGTTAGTAAAAACACAGAAGCTTCTGTATTAAATCTACAAAAGAATTCGGTAGCATTATTGGATGGTTTATCTATACAAAGCATTAAAAAATCTGGTGCTAGCGATATTGCTAGTGCTATTAAATCGGTACCTGGTGTATCTGTACAAGGAGGTAAATTTGTTTACGTTCGTGGTTTAGGTGACCGTTATACCAAGTCTATTTTAAATGGTGTAGATGTACCTGGTCTTGATCCAGACAGAAACACTTTGCAATTAGATATTTTCCCAACAAACATTCTTGACAATATTATTGTAATCAAATCTGCAACTGCAGACCAACCTGCAGATTTTACCGGTGGTGTCGTTGATATTGTTACCAAAGATTTCCCATCAAGAGCAGAATACAGTTTCTCAGCTGGTTTAGGTTATAACTCTAGCATGCACTTTAAGAACAATTACCTCAGTTATGATGGTAGCCCAACAGATGCATTAGGTTTTGATAATGGCCAAAGAGATTTAGCAATACCTCAAAATATAGAAACACCTTTACCTGTTGTTGATGGTAATAGATCTGCTGCTCTAACAAGATTATTGGAACCAAATCTAAAAGCACTTGAAGATCAAAGTGGTGCAGATTTCAATATTGGTTTTACTGCTGGTAACCAATATAACCTTAATGAAGATGGCACTAAAAAAATAGGCTATTTAGCCTCTCTTACTTATAAAAACAGTACTGAATTTTACGAAGATGTTGTTAGCGGACAGGTCTTTAGAAAAGAAGATCAAGACAAATCTGTTCTTGAATTAACTGATGACAGAACACAATCTGGTAATACAGGAGTTAATAATGTACTTATTAGTGGTCTTGCAGGTATTTCATTTAAAAGCCTTCAATCTAAATACAAGTTAAATGTATTACATATACAAAACGGAGAATCTGGTGCTTCATACATTAGACAAGATAATTTTAATGTAAACTCTAACACTATTTTCAAAGATGTATTAACATATACACAACGTTCTATTACTAACATTTTATTAAATGGTGAACACACGAACGAAGATGCTTCTTGGAAAATTTCTTGGAAAGTTTCGCCAACATTTTCTAAAATCTACGATAAAGATTTAAGAACAACTCCTTTTAGATTTGAGCCAGAAACTGGAAACTTCACCATTTCACCTAGCGAATCTGGAGACCCAAGTAGAATTTGGAGAGACCTAGAAGAATACAATGTAGCTAGTAAATTAGACCTTACAAGAAAACATCAATTATTTGGTAGAGATGCAAAACTTAAATTTGGCGGTGCTTATACTATTAAAGAAAGAGACTTTGTTGTAAATCAATTCTCAACACCGATACAATCACAAGCAGGTAACTTTAGCCTTAATTTCGAAGGTAATGCAGATTTGATTTTAGCTCCTGAAAACATATATAATCCAGAAACAAGAGAAGGTACTTATGTAAGACGTGATTCTAACATATCCGACTCTTTCAACTCTCAAATTACTGTTGGCGCTGGTTATGTTGGAGATGAATTTAAACTATCTGATAGATTTAATGCCATTGTTGGTGTAAGATTTGAAAAGTTTGACCTTCGTTACTCAGGTGAAAATCAAGATGGTGAAGTTTTTGACAATCAAAGTATCTTAGACAAAGCTGACTTTTTTCCTTCTGCAAACTTCATATATGATTTAAATGAAGAAGCTAATAAAAAGTTGAGAGCATCTTTCTCTAGTACTACAGCAAGACCTTCTTTTAAAGAAGCTTCTAATGCTCAAATTTTTGATCCAGTATCAAGTACATTCTTTATTGGTAATATTGATATTCAACCAACTTATGTTAATAACTATGATATAAGATTTGAAGCTTATGGCGAAGGAACAAATTTCTTTGCGGTTAGTGGTTTTGCTAAAACTTTTGATGACCCTATAGAACTTACATTCATTAGAGAAGCTAGAGGTCAATTTATTCCTCTAAACTTAGGTGATGCCAAAGTATTTGGCGCTGAACTAGAATATAGAAGAAATATGGACTTTATACCGGGATGGGAAAATTTCAATTTCAATGCTAACATTTCTGTTATTGAATCTCAGCAAACATATAGTGAAGATGAAGAAGCTGCAAGAATTGATAACCTAAGAACAGGCGAAACCCTCGATGAATTCAGACAACTACAAGGACAATCACCATTTTTGTTAAATGTTGGATTTAGCTACGATAATAATGACAATGGATGGCAAGGTGGACTTGTTTACAATGTTCAAGGTAAAACTTTAGAGATTGTAGGTAACGGTGATATTCCAGATGTATACACATTACCATTCAATAATTTAAAATTTAACCTTAGCAAAGAATTCGGGAAAGATAACAGCAGCAAAATATCTTTGAAATTCGAAAATATATTGAACGATGACATCGAAAGTGTTTATCAATCATTTGGTGCAGAAGACCAAGTTTATTCTTCTAGGTATCCAGGACAAGCAATTTCTTTAGGATATAGTTACCAGTTCTAAAATCTTAAAATTCAATATCTAAAAGCCCGCAAATTGCGGGCTTTTTTATTTAAAATAATTCTTACAATCATAGACTACATGCTAACTAAAACCCAAAGAAAATAGGTAGTTGACGTCATAAATAGTGCATTTCATCGATTAAAATGCATTTCATCGATCTTTTCACAATATCTACTCTTACAAAAATAAAAAGGACTGTTAAATTCCTATATTTGTGGCATAGCATTTGTAACCAGCTATATATGAAGCACCTTTACCTAATCATCTTCTTTTTTGTTATTTCCTTCAGCTATGGACAAAGTACCCAAAGCAATGGAGATATTGATGGTTTTAGTATGTATCCAAATCCGGTTACTACAGGTAAAGTTTATATTTCTACCAACCTTAACGCTCCTAAAGAAATTTTCATCTACGATGTATTTGGTACATTGTTATTAAAGACTACTATTTTAGGTAAAGAATTAAATCTTTCTGATTTAGATTCCGGCGTGTACGTATTGCGTGTTCTTGAGAAAAACAAGATGTGTACACGTAAGTTAATTGTAAAGTAAACCGATTATAACTTTTTCTTCCTTAATTTCTATTAACCACTATCGGTTAACTACACGTTTTTACGACGAAATACTTCGCGTATTTCATTGACCTACATAAATTTAGCTTTCACAACATTTTCCGTGTTCTAGTTACACTTCTATTTATCTTTGAAGTGTTGATCCCAAATCAATACAAAATGAAGAAAATCTACTTTATGCTATTTATGGTAGTCTCCGTTGGGTTATATGCCCAAGACACCATAGATATCAAGAACCTACGCAACGATGAAATTGTCGGTTTCAAATTATACCCCAACCCTGCAATAGCAGATGTTGTTTATGTAACAACACAGAAAAATAACTTTAAAGAGGTTAGAGTTTACGATGTATTCGGTGAGCTAGTCTTAACCGAAAAATTATCTACAAAGGCAATGAACATTTCTAGATTATCACCTGGGGTTTATGTTGTTCAAGTAACTGAAAACGATAAATCTATTACCCGTAAACTGGTTGTAAAATAAATAACCTACATATTTTCAGCTTAAAACAATTAAAATAATTTGGTTCAGTACCTTTGCCAGAATTGGCAAGGAACATGAAGCATAATGCTATTTTTGATATACAAACAGAAGGGGATTTTCTAACCCAAGCATTGCGTATATTTAAGTTTCAATACGACAACAACGTAGTCTACCACGATTTCTGCACCTATTTAAATGTAGACCCAAATACAGTTCACGCCTTAGAACAGATTCCTTTTTTACCTATTGAATTCTTTAAATCTAAAGATGTTCTTAGCACCACCAATGCACCAGAAATAACCTTTACCAGTAGTGGCACTACAGGCAGCGAAACCAGCAAGCACTTTGTTACTGATTTAAATCTATACGAGCAGAGCTACCTAAAGGCTTTTAACCACTTTTACGGCGATATTACTGACTATTGTGTTCTTGCTCTTTTACCATCGTATTTAGAACGTACAGGCTCTTCTTTGATTTATATGGCCGATGATCTGATTAAAAAATCAAAGCACCCTAAAAGCGGTTTCTTTTTAAATGAATACGCACAACTGCACCAACTACTTCTTGAGCTTCAAAAAACAGACACTAAAATATTGATTATAGGTGTTTCTTTTGCTTTGCTTGAGTTTACCGAGCAACACCAGATGTCTTTAAACAATACCATTATTATGGAAACCGGTGGTATGAAAGGTCGTAGAAAAGAAATTGTACGCCAAGAATTACATGAGTTACTATCAACAGGATTCGGAGTACCACAAATACATTCTGAATATGGAATGACTGAGCTACTTTCACAAGCATACTCTAAAGGAAACGGTGTTTTCGACTGCCCAGCTTGGATGAAGATTTTAGTACGCGATACCGAAGACCCACTCACCTATTTAAACAATGGTAAATCTGGCGGAATCAATGTAATCGATTTAGCAAATATCAATTCTTGCTCCTTTATCGCTACTCAAGATTTAGGTAAAATAAACCAAGACGGCACTTTTGAAATTATCGGAAGATTCGATAATTCTGATATTAGAGGCTGTAATTTAATGGTACTTTAATTCTTACTCAGCGAATAATCTAACCCAGGTCCATCGCACGCCATCCACAGGCTAGAAATCATAGTTGAATTTCTGTACATTAAAAGCTCTTTACTATCACCTGTACAATTACCTGCTAGTTCGTTTCCGGTTTCAAAAGTAAGTTCTAAGTAGTGATTTAGATCATTCTCGTATTCAACAACCTCAAAACTACCTGTAGCTTCAGCAACTTCTTCATTAACAGTTCTTGATTTTACAAAAGTACCTTCTGGTGAGAAAATGTAATATTCTTGCCATTCCATTTCCTCTCCTGTAGTTTCTGAATTTTGAAAACTGCCAGACATTTGAACTAATTCCCATTTTTGTTCTGAGAATACAAACTGAGTTGATTCTAAACCGAAGTCATCGTCATTAGCACAAGAGGCAAGAAAAACTAGAAACAAGAACAAAAGGGCATATCTTTTCATAAAACGAAGACTTTTAACTAATTACAAGATACCCAACTTAGTAAATAGTTGCGTTAAGGCATTATTAAATTAAAGTCCTAATATTTTGGCATCTACGAAGAAGGTAGAATTTACTTCTAATTCGTGGTCGCTACTCATTAATTCATCGGTAACGGTGTTCAATCTTAAACTGAATTCATCACTCTTTATGTACTCTTTCAAATCTGCATCTGAAGTATCTAAAGTGATTCTGTTACCAGCATCTTCAGGAACTTCCTCCAAATTCGCAATTCTAATTTCTTCTAGTCCATCCGCAGAGATATACACCTCTATCGAATTTAAAAAGCTAAAATCAGCTCCGTCTGGTGAAATCAAAACCAATTCTAATTCGGTTAACTTTATTTCTTCAATAAGATCTTTTCTTGTATCGTTGACTTCAAAAGTAGATTCTGAATTGGTCTCCATTTCTGGAGTAAAAACATCAAAAGGTAAATCAATTCCTGCTGTAGACGGTATAGTAGCTCGTTGGCTATATTCCATATCAAACTTTGTCAAATCATCGAGCTTATCGCAAGCAGTAAATAATGTAAACAAACAGATAATAGCAATACTCTTCTTAAACATAACTTGGGGGTTTATGCTAACAAACGCTATTCTATAAGAAATATTTAAAAAACGCTACTGTATTGGACGTAATGGTTCCTATCGAGTAAAAACATAGGTTACCTCATCATCTGCAATATCTGGATTGTCTTCAAAAGTAAGCGTAAGTTGCTCTCCTCTAGTTTCAAAAAAGTACACAGCTCCATCAGAAAAATTGATTCTATTGGCTTGTCCGCCATAAAAATGCTCTCCATTTTCTCTAAAAAAAATGTATTCACTTTCATTAGAAACCGTAACCATGGCTCTGCTTACATCAAAATTAATCGTAGTCAAAGAAAAATCTACATCTTCCCCGAAGAAACAATAACAAGCAACATTTGAAAGTATCCAATCGCCTTCTAAGGCCATATCATCTATTATGCGATCATCATCACTACAAGAAATAAATAACAAGAACAATACTGCTACAAGTTTCAACTTCATAAAATACAGTCTAAAAAAGATTTATCTATTTAAATACCAATACAAAGTAGTTCTTCTTACCTCTTTGTAACAAAACAAACTTGTCATTGATCAAATCATCTGCTGTAATTAAAAAGTCTTCTTTTACCTTCTCTTTATTCACCGAAATGGAGTTTTGCTTCAACTCTCTTCTTGCTTCTCCATTAGAACCCAAAAAGTTAGTTTTAGCTGCCAGTGCCCCAATCATATCTAAACCGTCTGTTAATTCTGATTTTGAAAGTTCTGCTTGCGGCACGCCATCAAAAATTTCTAAGAATGTTTTCTCATTCAATCCTTTTAAATCAGATGCTGTAGACTTACCGAATAGAATTTGACTAGCTTTTACCGCATTGTCCAAATCATCTTGCGAGTGTACCATAACAGTAATCTCGTCAGCCAATCTTTTTTGAAGCAATCTTAAATGCGGTGCTTCTGTATGTTCTTTTATTAAATCTTCAATCTCTTGTTGCCCTAAGAAAGTAAAAATCTTAATGTATTTATTGGCATCATCATCTGACGTATTCAACCAATATTGGTAGAATTTATATGGCGATGTTCTTTCTGCATCTAACCAAACGTTACCACCTTCTGTTTTACCGAATTTAGTGCCATCTGCCTTTGTTATTAAAGGGCACGTAAGTGCATACCCTTTACCACCGGCTATTCTTCTAATTAATTCTGTACCCGTGGTAATATTACCCCACTGATCACTACCGCCCATTTGAAGGCTACAATTATGTTCTCTGTACAAGTGCAGAAAATCATACCCTTGAACCAATTGGTAAGTAAATTCAGTAAATGACATACCTTCTTTCGCTTCTGATGAAAGGCGCTTTTTTACAGAGTCTTTAGACATCATGTAGTTTACCGTAATATGCTTACCTACATCTCTTATAAATTCTAGGAAAGAGAAGTCTTTCATCCAGTCATAATTATTGACCAAAACAGCAGCATTTTCTTCATCTCCAGAAAAATCTAAAAATCGAGATAATTGCTCTTTTAATGCGTTCTGATTATGACGAAGTGTTTTCTCATCAAGCAAATTACGTTCTGCAGATTTACCCGAAGGATCACCGATCATACCCGTTGCACCACCTATTAAAGCATATGGTTTGTGCCCTGCCAATTGAAAATGGCGAAGCATCATTACCCCTACCAAGTGACCTATATGTAAAGAATCTGCCGTTGGATCTATACCCACGTAGGCAGACTGCATACTTTCTAATAAATGCTCTTCTGTTCCTGGCATTGCATCATGCAACATTCCGCGCCATTGTAACTCCTTGACAAAATTTGTCATCTCTTCCTGAATTTTAATTGAAATGCAAATATAAATGGAATTCTTGCCAGTACACAGTAGATTAAAGCATGAATTTATCCGCCCGTATTCCCTAAATTTGAATTATGGTATTAGTTACAGGAGGCACAGGGTTGGTGGGGTCGCATTTGCTACTGAAATTAACGATGAACAATACAAAGGTTCGGGCTTTGTATAGAACTGAAGATAAGCTTACTCAGGTAAAAAAAATCTTCTCTTACTATGCTGACGATTCTACTTCTTTATTCGCTAAAATCGATTGGGTACAGGGTGATATTTTAGATATACCTTCTTTAGAAAATGCTTTTGAAAGCATCACCTATGTGTACCACTGTGCAGCATATATTTCTTTTGACCCATTAGATTTCAAAAAATTGGAACGTATAAATAGAGAAGGCACCGCTAACATTGTAAATATCTGTATTGCGAACGGTATTAAAAAACTATGTCATGTAAGCACCATTGGTACCATAGGTAGAACGATTACCGATGAACACGCTGATGAAGAAACGGAGTGGACACGACAGAACGCCAATCCATATGCGATAACAAAGAACCTTGCCGAAATGGAAGTTTGGCGTGGTGCCCATGAAAATCTTGAGGTCGTTATTGTAAACCCGGGAGTGATTCTTGGTCCAGGATTTTGGAATAGCGGTAGTGGTTCTTTCTTTAAAACCGCTTCTAAAGGATATAAGTATCACCCACCAGGCGGATCAGGATTTGTAACCGTAAACGACGTTACTAATATTATGATCGCACTTATGAATTCTGATATTTATAACGAGCGATTTATTCTGGTAGCGGAAAACTTGACGTATCAACAAATTTTGAAAAAAATTGCATTATCGATGGATAAAAAACCACCTTCTACATCTTTAAAATTTTGGCAATTAAACCTCGGAAAATTTGCAGATAAGCTAAGAAACCTAATAATCGGAAGCCCTAGAACGATCACAAAAAGCACGATCTACGGACTAAAAAACCCTACTACATTCAATAACGAGAAGGTAAAGAAAGCCTTGAATATGGAATTTGAGGATTTAGACGAACAAGTAAAATTTTCTTCGAAGCTATTTATTTCTGAACACTCTTAGACGATAACGAGTCTTTTGTTTTAATATCGATGTCCTTTTTAGATTTCTCTAAAAGACTTAAACTATCTCTAACTTTTTTCTCAGCTTCCAATTTTAGACGTTGATCTTCAAGATCAGACTCCACCTTCTTGTACATATTTTCATATCGTAAAGGTTTTGACGCATAATACCTGTCGCTATCTACAAACTGGGCACTATCAATTTCAAATTTCGTAAATATGAAAGATGTTGGTTCTACACCATTTTCACGAAGTTTAGAAAGATTCGTCGCTTTTGCAGCATTGACTATTGCCATTTCTTTAATAACCGCCACCATCTTATCTTCTGGTATTAAGTTATCTGGCTTTTCTACTAATTCTTCTGCACACGAAGAAAGTATGAACATTGCTACCACTAAAATTAATAAGTGCTTCATGGTCTATTGAATGTTAGCCTTTTTGCATTTCGTTTTTCAGAAAACTGTCCGTTACTATATCCTAAATGCCCATTTATGAAGGTATGTACAATCTTAGATGAAAATGTGGTATCCTCAAAAGGCGACCATTTACATTTATAGGCAATATTTTCTTTTGTAACCGTCCAAGAACTATTTAAATCTGCCACTACCAAATCGGCATAATAGCCTTCTCGTATATACCCACGCTTTTCAATCTGAAATAATATTGTAGGATTATGACACATTTTCTGTACCATTTTCTCTAGAGTTATTTTCCCTTCTTTCACTTTCTCTAACATGGCATTTAATGCATGTTGCACTAACGGTCCGCCAGAAGGTGCTTTGGTATACACATTGTCTTTTTCTTCTAATAAATGTGGCGCATGATCTGTTGCAATAACATCTATGCGGTCATCTAAAAGAGCATCCCATAGCATATCTCTATCGGTTGCTGTTTTTACCGCAGGATTCCATTTTATCAACGTTCCTTTTTTGGCATAGTCGGCATCAGAAAACCAAAGATGATGTATACAAACCTCTGCAGTAATTTTCTTTTCTTCTAACGGAATATCATTACGGAATAAATCAGTTTCTTTTCCGGTGGATAGATGAAAAACATGTAACCTCGCACCTGTTTTCTTAGCTAAAGCAATTGCTCTTGATGAAGAAAGATAACAAGCCTCTTCGCTTCTAATAATAGGATGCATAGCAATAGGAATATCATCACCGTACTCTGCCTTATACTTCGCCATGTTTTTACGAATGGTCGTTTCATCTTCGCAATGTGCAGAGATTACCATTTCGGTATTACTGAATATACTTTCAATTACCTTTTCGTCATCGACCAACATATTACCTGTCGATGATCCTAAAAACAATTTGATACCTGAACAGGCATTTTTATCAAGTTTCTTTAATTCTTCAAGATTATCATTGGTACCACCAAATAGAAAAGAATAATTGGCAAATGCAGAATTCGCTGCAGTTGCAAACTTTTCTTCTAACTTTTCTATTGTGGTCGTTTGTGGCGTTGTGTTAGGCTGCTCCATAAAAGTGGTAATACCACCAGCAAGTGCTGCTCTACTTTCTGTTGCTATAGTGCCTTTATTGGTAAGACCTGGTTCTCTAAAATGAACTTGATCATCTATAACACCGGGTAATATATGTTTACCCGTAACGTCTATAACCTCAGCATCTGCATCAGATATGTCTTTTCCGATTTTCGCGATAACGTCATCAACAATTAGAATATCACTTTCTTGTGCTACTCCCTCATTAACTATTATTCCGTTTTTTAATAAAATTTTACCCATAACTAAAACTTATTTTTCAAAAATAGACTTCTCATTTTCATTACAAACACCCCCCAAATAGCTTCACTTATAATCGAAGAACTCATTTTTGACTTTCCTAATACACGGTCTCTAAAAATTATAGAAACCTCTTCTATTTTAAAGTGCTTTAAATGTGCTCTAAACTTCATTTCTATTTGAAAAGCATAACCTACAAAACGAACTGAATCTAAATCTATAGCTTCTAATACTTTTCTTTTATAACAAACAAAACCAGCAGTAGGATCATCTACGCGCATACCGGTAATCAGCTTTACATATATAGAAGCACCGTATGACAATAACACTCTATGCAGTGGCCAGTTTACTACATTCACCCCTTTTTTATATCTAGAACCTACCGCCAAATCAGCTCCGTTCTCACAGGCTTTCAGCAATCTCAATAGATCTGATGGTGTATGCGAAAAATCGGCATCCATTTCAAATATATAATCGTAACCCTTGGCTATTGTCCATTTAAAACCGTGAATATAAGCGGTGCCTAAACCTGATTTTTCTATTCTAGTCTCTAAAAATAATCTTCCTTTAAACTCTTCTTGAAGGCTGCGAACACAATCTCCTGTTTTATCAGGAGAATTATCATCTACAATAAGCACATGAAATTCTTTCTGCAAATCAAATACCGCACGAATTATAGCCTCTATATTCTCGATTTCGTTATACGTAGGTATGATTACGATACTACTAGACATATGTTATTTATAGGTGTTTCGACAAAAGTAAGGTTTTAATACTCTTATTAAAATGACCAACAATACCTTTATGAAATTTTTACACTAGGTAGCTAACCTTAAATTTGTAATTTTGCCATTTAGTAACCTATGCAAATGTTGACTAAAATTCCGAAGCAGTTTTACTTTTTTTTAGCTGTTATATTCATTCTAAACCTTATACAATCTAGTTTTACGCAACTCATTTTTGATGAAGCCTATTACTGGTATTATAGTCAGAACATGGCTTGGGGTTATTTTGACCACCCACCGATGGTGGCACTGTTAGTGAAAATTAGTAGCGTCTTTTTTGATGATGAACTCGGTGTTCGTTTCATGAGCTGCGTGCTATCTGCCATCAATATTATTCTTCTTTGGTTGATGATAGACAATCCAAAAAAGAACGAATACATCAAACATTTCTTTGTACTGGTTTTTTCGATGACGCTACTAAATGCTTATGGCTTTTTTACATTACCAGATACACCGTTGTTATTTTTTACGAGTTGCTTTTTACTGACATACAAGTATTTTATTAAAAAACCAACCGCAACTTTAGCTATAATGTTGGGTATATTTATGGCCGCCTTAATGTACAGTAAGTACCATGCCGTACTGGTCATATTCTTTGTACTACTGTCCAACCTTAAACTTACCACCAACAAATATGCTTGGCTGGCCGTAGTAGTTGCTTTGTTTTGCTATGCCCCTCATTTTTATTGGTTATACGAAAATGACTTTGTATCTATAAAATATCATTTATATGAACGCCCTAACGGTGCATATAGTTTTAAAAAATATACCCTAGGTTTCATTGTGAATTTGGTTGCCATATTCGGTTTAACCTTTCCGTTTATCTATAAGGCACTGTTTAAAACTAAAGGAAATGACCTATTCAATAAGGCTCTTATTTATCTTACTTACGGTGTACTTATTTTCTTTTTTGTCTCTAGTTTCAACAGAAGGGTTCAAACACAATGGATTATTATTGTTTGCATACCATTGGTGATTATCGCATTTAACTACATGCTACAAAACAAGCAAGCCTTAACCTGGATTTTTAGATTAGGACTCATCAATACCGTTCTAATTATTTATTTAAGAATGGGACTTGTCTACCAGCCGCTACTTTTTAATTTCTATTACGAAAGTCATGGTAATAAAGAGTGGGCAAAGGCTATTGAAGAGGAAGTTGGCAATATACCTGTGGTATTCGAAAACTCCTACAGAAATGCACCAATGTATTCTTTTTACACCAATGCAAAACCGACCTTTTCTTTGAATAATTTCATGTATCGAAAAAATCAATATTCTATAAACGACTCTGAAGAACAAGTACGTGGTAAAGATGTCGCATACGTTTCTAAATATTTAAACAACCCAACGTTCACCTATACAAGAGAAGACGGTGGTTTGTACAAGGGCAAATACATTACGAACTTTCAATCGTACCGAAAACTAGATTGTATTGTTGAAGACACTCCGGTTGCTTTGAATATTGAAAAAAATATTGACCTTAAAATCTACAATCCGTATCAAGAGGATATAGACCTTAAAAAACTGAAATTTGCAGTAACGTATATGGACAACTATAAAAGCCCTTTAGAGACGCTGCAAATGACACCAGAATCTATCCAAACCGGTATCACATTCTTAAAACAACAAGACACTACTAATTTTATATTTCAACTGCCTAAAACAAAAAAGGAAAACATTGGTTACTTTAGGGTAGTTATTTCTGAGAACGATCTTTTATACGGTCTAAACGGAAAAGCAATTCCTGTTAAATAATGGAACCTATTGCAAGAACTTTTGAGCAAACTGATTGGATCACCATAACACTTATGGTTAGTCTGTTGTTTCCATTAATTGCAAAAAGCATCTATTATACCCGCTTTTTAAACTTCATTATTCTTCCTTTTAGCAATAAGTATATTACAATGTATACGAAGAAAGAAAAACTGTTTAATTGGTTTCATTTTCAAATGAGCGTGTTTCAAATCATAAATACTACCTTATTTATTTTTTTTATTTGGCGTTCATATTTAAATCCTATAGAAGCAAAAAACCCCTATATTTTTCCTTTACTTCTTGCAGGTGTTTTCTTATTTATATCTGCGAAAACAATGGTGCAACTATTCAACGCATTCATATTTAATTCTTACACCACCTTTAATGAGTTGATTTTTAAGAAACTAACCTACCTGAACTATGCAGGTATTATTCTTTTCATTGCTAATATATTTTTATCCTATGTTTTTATTGACTCACAAATCGTAATTATTATTGCCCTAATTATGTTTTTCGTTATTAATATAATTGGTTGGGTAACAGTACTCAGGAATTATCAAAAATTTATTAGCACCTATTTTTTCTATTTTATTTTGTACCTTTGCGCACTCGAAATTGCACCCTTAGTTATTATGGGAAGCTTTCTAAAATAGTGCAGCATATGAAAGTAAAAACGATTTTGGTCTCTCAACCTGAGCCGAAAATGGAAAACTCCCCCTATTCCAAGCTTATTGACAAAGAGAAAGTAAAGGTTGATTTTAGACCATTCATTCATGTAGAAGGAGTTGACGCAAAAACAGTGCGACAGCAAAAGATAGATTTGAATGATTTTACCGCGATTATATTAACAAGCAGAAACGCAGTAGACCACTTCTTTAGAATCGCAGAAGAAATGCGCTTTAAAGTGCCAGATTCTATGAAGTATTTCTGCCAATCTGAAGCGGTAGCCTATTACCTTCAAAAATACGTCGTCTACAGAAAACGTAAAATTTACGTTGGAAAAAGATTATTTACAGATTTAGTACCATTGATCAAGAAATATAAGGATGAAAAATTCTTACTTCCTTCTTCAGATGTACTTAAACAAGATGTACCTGACACCTTAGATTCTTTAAGTATCAATTGGAAAAGAGCCATTTTTTACAAAACTGTAATTAGTGACCTTTCTGACCTAAGAAATGTATATTATGACATTTTGGTATTTTTTAGTCCGTCTGGTATTGAATCCTTATTACAGAATTTTCCAGATTTCGATCAAAAGGAAACTAGAATAGCTGTTTTCGGTAACTCTACGGTAGATGCAGCAACAGATGCTGGCTTGCGTATAGATATTAAAGCGCCTACACCTGAGACACCATCTATGACGATGGCATTACAGAAATATATTATGAGTGTAAATAAATAATATGCTCAAATAACTTTATATAAAAAAAGCCTTGCATTGCAAGGCTTTTTTATTGTCTTAAAATGCGTACCGTTGTGGTCCGCCTCTTCTTATTTCTTCACTGGCATAACTTTCAAATTTTTTAAAGTTTTCTCTAAAGGCATTTGTCAATTTAAATGCAGTGGTGTAATATTTTTCATCATCGTTCCAAGTTGCTCTCGGACTCAATACTGACGTTGGCACACCAGGACACTCTCTAGGTTGTGCAACACCGAATACAGAGTGAATATGGTACTTATCATAAGAATACAAACCAAGATCACCGTTTAAGGCTGCTGTAATCATTGCTCTTGTATACTTTAATTTCATTCGAGTTCCGATTCCGTAAGGTCCACCTGTCCAGCCTGTATTTACAAGCCATACATCTACACCAGATTCTTTCATTTTCTTACTCAACATTTCAGCATATTTTGTTGGGTGCAATGGCATAAATGGCGCACCAAAACATGCAGAAAATGATGGTACCGGCTCTACAACACCTGCTTCTGTACCTGCAACCTTAGCAGTATAACCAGAAATAAAGTGATACGCAGCCTGACTAGGAGTAAGCTTTGATATTGGAGGCAGCACACCAAATGCATCGGCAGTTAAAAAGAATATATTCTTTACATTCTTACCAATAGATGGTTGTTGAATGTTATCAATATGGTGAATTGGGTAACTAACTCTTGTATTTTGTGTAATTGAAGTGTCGGCAAAATCTACATTGCCCTTATCATTTAATACAACATTTTCTAATATTGCTCCTGGCTTAATAGCGCCGTAAATTTCTGGCTCTTGCTCTTCAGATAAATTGATAACCTTCGCATAACAACCACCTTCAAAATTGAAAACGGTGTTTCTACTTGTCCAACCATGCTCGTCATCACCTATTAATTTTCTATTAGGATCTGTTGACAAGGTTGTTTTCCCTGTTCCTGATAATCCGAAAAAGATTGCGGTATCACCATCTTCACCTACATTAGATGAACAGTGCATTGGTAAAGTTTCTTTGTATACTGGTAAAATAAAGTTTAAGGCAGAGAAAATTCCTTTTTTGATTTCCCCTGTATACCCTGTTCCTCCAATTAATGCTATTTTATCGGTAAAATTTAAGATTGCAAAATTATGCTGCCTTGTACCGTCTACCTCTGCATCAGCCATAAAGCCCGGTGCGTTGATTACCGTCCACTCAGGAGTGAAATCTTTTAACTCTTCCTTCGTAGGGCGCAAAAACATATTATAAGCGAACATATTTGACCAAGGATACTCATTGACAACCCTAATGTTCAGTTTATAATCTTCATCTGCACACGCATAACTATCTCTAACAAAAAGTTCTTTTTCGTTTAAATAAGAAATAACCTTAGTGTATAATGCATCAAATTTTTCCTTTTCAAACGGAATATTAATGTCGCCCCACCAGACTTTGTCTTTTGTGATATCATCTTTTACAATAAATCTATCTTTAGGGGATCTACCTGTAAATTCCCCAGTATTTACCGCAAGTGTTCCATTGCTGGTTTCAACTCCCATATCCATTTCTAGAGTGGCTTTCTGAAGTTCTTCTGGTGTTTCCTGATAATGAAAATTGGCGTGTGTAATCCCGTAATTTTTAAGGGATATAATATTCGCATTTGTGGTTGAGCTTTTCATGCTTTAGAAAATTTGTTCGTGTAAAACTAAAAAAATAAAAGCTGAACAACTGATTTTCAGAGCTCAATTAGCGCCATTTCTCGTCGAAATACGAATTCAATTAAAGAATCATTGTAAATGAAAAATATTCGCAGACACTTTATCTCTTTTAATACACATTATAAAGCATTAACGTATTTTAAATACATTATTGCTATTTTGAGTGTATAATTTTAAGAAATGAATAAAAAACAACCTATTTTTTTAAACCCTTATTTTTACTTTATATTGAAATAATCAGCTGTTTTTGTAGCTAAAAGCAGTGCTGCGTGCTTCATATTATAATCAAGATCCTTACTGTCATCTTGAATTTCAAATACATCAAAAATTCCTCTCTCCAGCAATGCCTCTTTAGAAATTTCTAATGTTCCACAAATAGCAATTACAGGCAGATGGTATCTTTTACCCAAATTAAGTATCCCTTGTAGTAATTTACCATTTAATGTTTGCTCATCAATTTTACCTTCACCTGTAATGATATAATCAAATTTCTCTCGAGCCAATAATTTATGTACATCAGATAATTCTAAAATGAAATCTATTCCGCCTAACATTTCTGCATCAAAAAAAGATTTTAACCCAAAGGCTGTTCCTCCCGCTGCACCTGCCCCTGGTAATTCTCCGTTATTCACGTTATACTTTTCTGACACCACGACATCTAAATTTCTAAGCCCTTTATCTAAATCTTCAATAATAACATCTGTAGCTCCCTTTTGTTTGGCGTATACATAAGATGCTCCATTCTCACCGAATAACGGATTGGTAACATCATTTACCGCATAAAAATTTGTCCGCTTCACCTTATCAGAAACAGCCGAGTCATCGATACTATGTATTAATTGTAAGCTAGACCCTATAGCTGCCAACTCTTGCCCTTTATCATTTAAGAAGATATAGCCCAAGGCCTGTGCAATGCCAATACCACCGTCATTGGTTGCACTACCACCTAGACCTATATAAATATGTTCAACACCTTTTTCTACGGCATCTTTGATCTGTAAACCTGTACCATATGTAGAAGTTAACATGGGGTTTCGTTCTTCTGGCTTCAACAACTCCATACCCGAAGTATTTGCTAATTCTATGTATGCAGAATTAGTTTGCTGATTATACAGATAGTACGATTGAATTAACTTGCCTAACGGATTTTCACTAATTACCTGCATAGCAATGCATGGTCTATAGCTTGCCACGGCATTCATGAAACCATCACCACCATCTGATGCTTTTATGAAATGAGAAGTAAAAGAAATACCCGATTTCTCCACACCCGAAATAAAAGCCTTTGTAAAAGCTTCACTGGTTAGCGATCCTTTAAATTTATCTGGTATAAGTAATAGCTTCATTTATTTAAATTTGTTAGGGAAACTATTTATTGAAATATCCCATAACTCTGGCAGTACAAAATATACGAAAAAGGTTAATATAATGATAGAAATAATATTCATAAAGAATCCTTTGCTCACCATATCAGGAATTCTCAAGTAACCAGAACCAAAAACTACAGCATTTGGTGGTGTGGCTACCGGCAACATAAAAGCACATGATGCGGCGACCGCTGCACCCACCATTAATACAAATGGGTGTACATCTATTGTCAACGCCATTGGCGCCAAAACCGGCAATAACATTGCCGTTGTTGCTAAGTTTGATGTTATTTCTGTTAAGAAGTTTACCGCTGCTATTAATACTAATATCAAAACTATTATCGGTAAACCAGCTAATGTTGTCATCTGACCACCAATCCAAACCGCCAAGCCACTTACCTCAAAACCTTTTGCCAAAGCCATACCGCCACCAAATAGAAGTATGATACCCCACGGCATTTTTACAGCTTCCTCCCAATTTATAAGCTGCTCTCCTTTTTTCTTTGAAGGAATCAAGAACAATACAATCGCAAAAAATATAGCTATAATAGTATCATCTAAACCAGATAATATTTTCTGTAATAGAAACGAGCGCGTGATCCAGCAGAACGCCGTTAATGCAAATACAAATGCCACTACTTTTTCTTCATATGATATTTTACCAAGATTGGACAATAAGCGTTGTATTTCTTGTTTTCCTCCAGGAAAAGATTTTTGCTTAAACTGAAAGGCATATTTGGTTAAATATTTCCAACATATAAAAATTAGAATAATAGATATTGGCAAGCCGAACGCGAACCATTGTATAAAGGTTATTTCATAACCATACGTATCTAATACTACACCTGCTAAGACTAAATTTGGAGGCGTACCGATCAAAGTAGCCAAACCACCAATTGATGCACTATAGGCGATTGCCAACATTAACGACTTACCAAAAGTTTGATTTTCATCTTCTACCGTATCAGGATTATCTTCTAATTGTTTAATTATCGCCAAACCAATAGGCAACATCATTACAGCGGTTGCCGTATTAGATATCCACATCGATAAAAATGCAGTTGCCATCATAAAGCCAAGAATTATCTTTCGAACATCTGACCCAATGAAATTGATGATATTTAAAGCTATTCTTCTATGTAAATTCCATTTTTCTATAGCAATGGCAATTATGAATCCTCCCATATATAGAAATACATACTTGTGACCAAATGAACCAGAAGTGGATGATAAATCTAACCCACCAGAAAGTGGAAACAGCACTAATGGCAACAATGCTGTTACTGCAATAGGTATCGCCTCGGTAATCCACCAAATGGCAATCCAAATTGTAGAAGCTAATACTGCATTGGCTTGTTCTGAAAGTCCGACTGGATGAAAAAAGAAATGAATTAGTATAAATGAAAGCGGACCTAAGACTAGTCCTAATAATTTAGTTTTACTCATACAATTGCCATTATAGCATGAAAATACGCTATTTAATTCTCAATTTTAGATTTCATAATTCCGAAGCCCATCATTGCCCAAGCTGCAATTAAAAATAAACCACCAATGGGGGTAATAATACCCAATACTTTAAAATCGAATGCTACTAAAGAATTCAATGCCAACAGGTAAATAGAAAAGGAGAATAGCACGACACCAACCACCGTACAGATATAAATCGTTTTTTTAGACTTCAATAGCCCAGTGGGCAACAACCCAAGTGCAAATAGAAAAAATGCATGGTACATTTGGTAGCGCACCCCCGTTTCAAATGTGGCTACTGCCTGTATATCAACTATTTTTTTTAACCCGTGTGCACCAAATGCACCTAGCACAACCGCCAGCATTCCAAACAAGCACGCTGTACCTAAAATTGTTTTTTTCATAACTTTTTATATAACTTTCTTTATAAATGTAACAATTTGATACCTTAGTAAATCGTTAGTAATCAAAAATACTGAAATCGTATGATGCGAAAAATTCTTGTTATAGGCGCAGGTAAATCAACCTCTTACTTATTAGATTATCTTTTAGGTAAATCTGAAACCGAAAATTTAGAGATTACTATTGGTGATATCAATCCTGCCGCAATTTCCCCTTCGATTGCCAATCACAAACATTGCAACGTTATAAAACTCGATATTTTTGAAGAAATGACAAGGCAAAAAGCTATTGAAAACTCAGACATCGTTATCTCTATGCTTCCTGCCCGTTTTCATATTAAGGTTGCAGAAGATTGTGTTCGCCATAAAAAGCATTTGGTTACAGCCTCTTACGTAAGTCCAGAATTATTGGCTCTTAATAAAGAAGTTAAGGAAGCAGGACTCGTATTCATGAACGAAATAGGGCTAGATCCTGGCGTTGACCATATGAGCGCTATGCAGGTAATTGATCGTATTCGCGATAAAGGCGGTAACATAATTTTGTTCGAATCTTTCTGTGGTGGACTTGTTGCCCCTGAATACGACAACAACCTTTGGAATTATAAATTTACTTGGAATCCAAGAAACGTCGTTCTTGCAGGTCAAGGTGGTACTGCTAAATTCATACAAGAAGGCACCTATAAATACATACCTTACCACCGTTTGTTTAGACGTACCGAATTTTTTGAAATTGAAGGATATGGTCGTTTTGAAGGATATGCCAATCGAGATTCTTTAAACTATAGAGAAGCCTATCAATTACAAGATGCCCTAACCATATACAGAGGTACCATGCGTCGTGTAGGATTTTCGAAAGCATGGAATATGTTCATTCAATTGGGAGCTACAGATGATACGTATGCCATCGAAAACTCTGAAAAAATGAGTTATCGCCAATTTATTAATCTTTTCCTTCCTTATTCCCCAACCGATTCTGTGGAATTGAAACTTAGGCATTACCTGAAATTGGATCAAGATGATATCCGTTGGGATAAATTATTGGAACTGAACATTTTTGACCAGACCAAACTAATAGGTATACCAAACGCCACGCCAGCACAAGCACTTCAAAAAATTCTTGAAGATAGCTGGACGCTTAAAGCCGAAGAGAAAGATATGATTGTTATGTATCATAAATTTGGTTACGAATTAAACGGCGAAAAGAAACAAATAGACTCTAAACTAGTAGTTACAGGCGAAAACCAAACGTTTACGGCTATGGCAAAAACAGTAGGTTTACCCGTAGCTATGGCAGCATTAAAAATATTGAACGGTGATATTACTACCCCAGGCGTACAGATACCTATTACCAAAGAAGTGTACGAACCTATATTAAAGGAACTTGAAGATTACGGAGTCAATTTTAAAGAATACGAAATACCTTATTTAGGCTATAATCCGAATTCTGTTGTCAACTAGCGCTTTTTAACTATCATATTGAAACCAAATAAGTACATTTATGTTTTAATCCCTCATTGAGGGTTTAATTACCCAAGGCTTGCCTTGAAATAATAAATATATTCACAAACATACCTCGCATCCTTGAATCGAGGTTATTGATTTGACAAAACATGACAACACCTACTTCTTTGGCTAAAATTGATGGAATCGATAAAAAAATCTTGCGATTTCTAATGGAAGACGCCCGTAAACCAGTACTTGAAATTGCGAGAAGTATTGGAATATCTGGAGCAGCTATACATCAACGTTTAAGAAAACTAGAAGCATCAGGACTTCTGTCTGGCTCTAAATTTATTGTCAATCCCAAGTCATTAGGGTACACTACCATGGCATATATCGGGATTTATCTAGATAAAGCGATGAGCAACCCGATGGCAGTAAAACAATTAGAGAAAATTCCGGAAGTATTGGAATGCCATTATACTACAGGAAACTGGTCTATTCTTATAAAAGTGTTATGTAGAGATAATGAGCATTTAATGCAGGTATTGAATAAAGAAATACAAGCCATTGAAGGGGTTTCAAGAACAGAAACATTTATATCATTAGCACAGCAGATTGATCGACAAATAAGTATATAGAAAAAAACCTTCCCATATGGGAAGGTTTTTATTTTTTATAAAGGTTTAAGCTTAATCCCTACTAGCTACACGCATAGCAAAATATAATAACGTTGCCAAAGCTCCAATTGCAGCAACCAAATACGTACGTGCAGCCCATTTCAAAGCATCTTCCGCTCCCGCATACTCGTCTGGGGCAAGCATATTCTTATTCTTTAACCACGCTAATGCTCTATTACTAGCATCATATTCCACAGGAAGTGTTACAAAACTAAACAAGGTTCCTATTCCATATAAACCTACACCAACCCATGCTATAGTACCTCCAATAGCTGTAGTTCCCATTAACATGAATCCCCCCATAATTACCCACATAGAAAATTTAGAGGTTACATTTAAAATTGGCACCAATTTAGAACGCATCCCCAACCAACTATAGGCAGTTGCATGTTGCACAGCATGCCCAACTTCATGAGCGGCTACTGCTGCTGCCGAAGCATTATGTTGACCATAAACCCCTTCACTTAAATTTACTGTTTTATTAGCAGGATTGTAATGATCTGTTAACATACCAGGCGTTGAAATAACTTTCACATCACGAATACCATGATCCGCTAACATTTTCTCTGCTATCTCAGCACCACTCAATCCATTTCTCAAATGCACTTTAGAGTACTTTTTAAATTTACTCTTAAGTTTACTACTCACAAGCATGCTCAAAAGACTAAAAACTCCAGCTATTACTATATATCCAATATCAAATCCAAACATAATTTTCTTTTAATTAATTTAAATATACTAAAGATCCTTACTTTTTAAGAATCTATTTAAATAAAAGCAAAAACCCCGCCAAATTCCTTTTCGGAACTCGCGAGGTCTATTATACTGACAAAATGTATTATCTAAGCAACTATTTCTTCCCAACCAAAGGCTTCAATAATTTCTTGGAGCACTACTTTTCCTTTTACAATATTCAATCCTTTATTTAAAGATGCATCTTTCTCACAAGCCGCTTCCCATCCTAAATTTGCTAATTTCAAAGCAAAAGGCAGTGTCACATTTGTTAATGCCATAGTTGATGTATAAGGTACTGCACCTGGCATATTTGCAACCGAGTAATGAACAACATCATCTATAATATAAATAGGGTCTTCATGCGTGGTAGGCTTGGTTGTTTCTACACATCCGCCTTGATCCACCGCAACATCTACGATTACGGTACCAGGTCTCATTTCTTTCAACATGTCTCTCGTAATCAAATTCGGAGCCTTGGCTCCTTTCAATAAAACACCACCAATAATAAGATCATGTGTTTTTATAAGTCTTCTGATATTAAATTCATTTGAAAATTCGGTAACTACATGTGGTGGCATTACATCGTTGGCATATCGCAAACGCTTCATGTTTACATCTAAGATAGTTACGTGAGCACCTAAACCTGCTGCCATTTTAGCAGCTTGAATACCCACGACACCTGCACCTAAGACTAAAACTTTACCGGGAGCCACACCTGGCACCCCACCTAACAATACACCACGACCTTTCACAGGCTTCTCTAAATACTTAGCCCCTTGCTGTATTGCCATTCTACCGGCAACTTCAGACATTGGCGTTAATAACGGCAATGTACCTTCTTCATCTTCTACCGTCTCGTAGGCTATACAAATTGCCTTCTGCTTAATCATAGCTTTGGTCAATACTTCGCTAGACGCAAAATGGAAGTATGTAAAAAGTATTTGACCTTCTTGAATTAAATTATATTCTTCTTCAATAGGCTCTTTTACTTTTACGATCATTTCGCTCATGGCGTAAACTTGACCAATTGTATCTAATATTACAGCACCTGCTTGTTGATAATCTTGATTGAAAAAACCACTGCCTTCCCCAGCTTCTGACTGAACATATACTTTGTGTCCATTCTTTACCAATTCGAAAACTCCGCCCGGTGTCATACCGACCCTGCTTTCATTGTTCTTAATTTCTTTTGGAATACCAACAATCATGATTTATCATTTTATGTTACACTGCAAAATTGATACTAATTATGCATATATCAAACATTAAATCGACAAAACGAAGGGGTTGTTTGCTAAAATTATGAATTTACAATAGACAGACCCCTAATTATTAAGGGGTCTACCTCTATTTGTGTTTAATTTTTAAAATAATCATGATTAAAAGCAATACTGCGGTGGCTAGATTTGCAATGATGATAGGTAAACTTTGTAATGAAAAGCCATAAACAGACCACATTAAAGCTCCCAACAACAAAACGGTATACATGGTCAAAGAAATATCTTTGGTAGATTTCTCTTTCCAGGTCTTATATACCTGTGGTACAAAAGCCCCTGTGGTAAAGGTAGCTGCGACCAAACCTAAGATTTCAATACCGTCCATATTTTTATATTTTACAACTGTACTAAAATATTCATGAAACAAGAAGAGGCGATTTTCATCGCCTCTTCTTGTTTCTATTTTCTCTTAATTACCCTACAATATTGACAATTTTACCGGGCACAACAATTACCTTTTTAGGTTCGCGACCTTGTAACTGTTGCTGTGTTTTTTCATTTGCCATTACCGCAGCTTCTATTTCATCTTTAGATAAAGTCAATGAAAGCTCTAAGGTAAATTTCATTTTACCATTGAAAGAAATAGGATATTCTTTACTGCTCTCTACCAAATACTTTTCTTCGAATTTTGGAAAAGGTGCCGTAGCTATAGATTCTGTATGACCCAATTTACTCCAAAGTTCTTCTGCAATATGTGGTGCATAAGGCGATACCAAAATAGCCAATGACTCCAATACTTTTCTACTATAACATTTCTGCGATGAAAGTTCATTTACACAGATCATAAATGTAGATACCGATGTATTGAAGCTGAAGTTTTCTATATCTTCTTCTACTTTCTTAATTGTTTTGTGCAATGTCTTCCAAGATTCTTTTGAAGGCTCTTCTTCGTTTACCAAAAAGGAAGCGTTCTCACTTGTATGAAACTGTCGCCATAATTTCTTTAAGAAAGAATGTGTACCTGTAATACCAGCTGTATTCCAAGGTTTAGATTGCTCTAATGGACCTAAGAACATTTCATACAAACGCAAACTATCTGCACCGTACTCCTCACAAATAGCGTCGGGGTTTACGACGTTGTATTTCGACTTGGACATTTTTTCGACTTCGCGACCTACCGTATACTCCCCATCTTCTAAAATAAATTCGGCATCTGCATACTCTGGCAACCAATTTTTGAACCCTTCAATATCTAGCTCATCCGAAGAATTAACTAATGATACGTCCGCATGAATCGGAGTTACATTTCTACCATCAATCAAACCTTTAGATACCAGAGTTTTTCCATCTTCATCTCTGTAAACAAATGCACTAGTCCCCGTAATCATCCCTTGATTAATAAGCTTTTTAGCAAATTCATCTTTAGGCACCAAACCTTTATCAAACATGAACTTTTGCCAGAAACGAGAGTACAATAAGTGACCTGTTGCATGCTCACTACCACCTATATATAAATCTACATCTTGCCAGTAATTAATTGCTTTCTGTGAGAATATTTCTTCGCTATTATGCGGATCCATGTATCTATTAAAATACTGAGAACTACCAGCCCAACCTGGCATGGTATTCAATTCCAACGGAAATACAGTGGTATTATTTATCTCACTATTATTTACAACCTTATTTGCTACAGTATCCCAAGCCCAAACCTCAGCATTACCCAAAGGTGGCTCGCCAGTTTCTGTTGGTAAATACTTTTCAACCTCTGGCAAGGCAATCGGCAAATGTTCTGGAGAAATCATTTGTGGCATTCCGTCTACATAATATACTGGGAAAGGTTCTCCCCAATATCTTTGGCGACTAAAAACAGCATCGCGCAAACGATAGTTTATTTTTCCTTCGCCATGTCCAATTTTCTCCAACTCATATATCGCTAATTTCATAGCTTTCTTATATGGTAATCCGTTTAAGAAATCTGAATTAGCTATTACCGTTTTATCCTTATCTGCATATGCCTCCTCCGAAATATCTACACCTTCAAATACATTAGGAATATCAATATTAAAGTGCTTTGCAAAATCATAATCACGCTGATCTCCACATGGAACGGACATAACAGCACCTGTGCCATAACCAGCCAATACATAATCACCAATCCAGATCGGAATAGGTTCTTTAGTAAAAGGATGCTCAGCATACGCACCAGTAAATGCACCTGAGATGGTTTTTACATCTGCCATACGATCACGCTCAGAACGTTTTGCAGTCGCTTCTATATAGGCTTCTACCTCAGCTTTTTGCGCTGCAGTCGTTATTCTAGAAACCATCTCATGCTCTGGCGCCAAAGTCATAAAAGAAACTCCAAAAATAGTATCGGTCCTAGTGGTAAAAACTTCTATTTTCTCATCATGGTCCTTCACATTAAAAACAGCTGAAGCTCCTTGAGAACGACCAATCCAATTTGTCTGGGAATCTTTCAACGGTTGTGGCCAATCGATTTTCGCCAAACCATCTAACAAACGCTGTGCATATGCAGAAATACGCATACTCCACTGGGTCATTTTTTTACGAACCACTGGGTGACCACCTCGCTCAGATACTCCGTTTACTATTTCGTCATTTGCCAAAACCGTACCTAGTGCAGGGCACCAGTTTACTTCGGTATCTGCCAAATACGTTAATCTATATTGTAATAATAATTCTTGTTTTTTAACATCAGAAAATGCTGTCCATTCTTCAGCTGTAAAAGGTTCTATATCATCGTCACATACGGCATTTACATTAATATTTCCATCCGAAGAAAACTTAGAAATCAAGGTTTCTATATCTTCTGCCTTATTGGTATCTTTATTATACCACGAATTGAATATTTGAATGAATATCCACTGTGTCCACTTGTAATACTCCGGACTAGAAGTACGTACCTCTCTACTCCAATCAAAAGAAAAGCCTAACTGGTCTAGTTGTCTTCTATAAGTTTTAATATTCGCAGCTGTAGTTACTGCCGGATGCTGACCTGTTTGTATTGCATATTGCTCTGCAGGTAAACCAAAAGAATCATACCCTTGTGGGTGCAATACATTAAAACCTTTATGCCTTTTGTAACGCGCATAAATATCACTTGCAATATACCCTAACGGATGCCCAACATGTAGCCCCGCACCAGAAGGATAAGGAAACATATCTAACACATAGAACTTTTCTTTTTCAGAATCGTTCTCTGCTTTAAATGTTTGATGTTCTGCCCAGTATTTTTGCCATTTGGCTTCAATTTCGTTGAAATTGTATTGCATGATCTTTACTTCTTTTCTGTAAGTCGCAAAAATAGGTTTATTCTGCTAAAAGCGAAAGAATAACATCATTGATACTGTTTGAGTTAAACCATCAATAATTTTCCACTGTAGAGCACCCAAAGCATAGATGCCAATGCCGATAGGTTAATGAGATAACCAAACAATTTCATTTCGGGCAACGTATATGCTCTGCCCTTAAATATCACAAAAATATCTAATACCATAAATGCAGAAAAGAGACCAAGAAATGATGCCAACACCACATCTTCAAACCAATACCAAACCAAAACAGATTCGCACACCAATATCAAGAGCATTAGTAATTTTGAGTTTTTACGCCCTATCAATGTAGCGGTTGTTCGCTTGCCCGAAGCTAAATCTGGCTCTATATCCATAATTTCGCCCGCAATATGTGCTTGAAATGCAAACAATGATAAATACACCAATGTTTGCCATGGTAGTGTATCTAAATTATTGAGCTCTGTTGAAAAGAACACCGTAACCACATACCCAACCTGAATTAGAATTTCGAACGGTGGTCTTTCTTTTATTCTAAACGGCTTAAAATTATAAAAGATGTTTACGACCACCATAAACAGTAGTAAAAAGAACATTTTCAAACCAGAAATAAGGGTAAAGGCAATTACAAATACAGACGTGAGAATAGTAATTTTAGTCAGCACACCCCTGAGCTGAGACTTTGAAGCTTTAGCACCAAAAAGAAAATTTCCTTTTCTATCATTTACCGCATCAGCATTTATATCATTAAAATCGTTAAGCCCATAAACCAAATAATTTAAGGGGAAAGTGACAAAGAACAAACCAAGCCAAAAATCAATGGACTGCCAATAATCTACTTGGTTTGCAAAAGGAACTAAATAAATCCAAATGGTAGGAAACCAAAGTCCGGGTCTGGATATCTTTAAATCCAATACATTAAACATCTGATATAATTAGGTTGTAATTTTCGTAAAAATACCAATCTTAAAATAGGCATCTATCTTGATTATTGATATATTCATTAATCATGGTAAAAAGTATATCTTTAATGATTGGATATGATGAACCCCAAACTTTTTTTACTCACGTTAGTACTGACCTGCTGTAGTATTGCTACACTGCAAGCGCAGCTTGGTTTTTGTGGTGGCAATTCTGGCGACCCCATTTTTACGGAAGATTTTGGATCCGGCACTACCGATGGACCGGAATTACCTGCAGGCACTACTTCATATCAATTTACTACTGGCACACCAAATGATGGCGATTATACTATATCTAGTACCACAAACTATTTTGACTGGCTTTCCATTCAAGACCACACCCCTGGCGATAGCAACGGAAAACTTTTTATTGTCAACGCCAGTTTTACCGCCGGGGAATTTTATCAACGTCAAGTTACAGGCTTGTGCGAAAACACCACCTATGAGTTTTCATCATGGCTTATTAACCTACAACCCGCCGGCAGTTGCGAAGGTAATAGTATACCTGTAAATGTTCGATTTCAAATTTGGGACGAAACAGACACTAATTTACTTTCGCAAGGAGACACAGGGAGTATACCAGGAACAGGAACTACAGTATGGGAACAATATGCCTTAGTTTTTAAAACCGAACCCGGACAAACATCGGTTATTCTGAAAATGAGAAATAACAGTAATGGAGGATGTGGAAATGATGTGGCCATTGACGATATTCTATTTCGATCTTGCGGTGATAATGTCACCATCGCCACCGCAGCAGATGAAGCCAGCTTGGTGGTTTGCGAAGACCAAGGCGGAGTATCTAGAACGCTTACTGCAACACCAGATTCCTCTGTCTTCAGTTCTCATGCCTACCAATGGCAGCAAAGTACCGATCAACAAATATGGACAGACATACCTGGTGAAAATAGCGCAATTCTAAATACCCCGGCAGTTACTACAACTACCTATTTTAGAACAAAAATTGCAGAGGATATTGTTAATGTAAATAACGATTTATGCAACGTGGTATCCGATGTTTTTGACATTACCGTTCTACCTATTCCCGCTGCTCCTACAAGTAACGGAGATTTAAACATCTGTGAAGGCGAAATAGGTACTTTATCTGTCAATACGCAAAATTCATATTCCATTAATTGGTATGATGCCGCTACTGGTGGAAATTTAATTTTATCTGATAATCGAAACTTAGAAATCGGCATTGCCGGCACCTATTATGCAGAAGCTAATTCAACAGAAATTGAATGTGCATCTACCACAAGAACTGCAGTTACGCTGACCGTTAATCCATTACCGATCATACCTGATGACTCTAATGCTTTTCTTTGTGAAGATTCTTTTACTACGCTAGATGCCGAAGTTGAGAATGTTACCTACCAATGGTCTACAGGTGCGACCACTCAATTAATAGACGTCACCGAACCTGGCGAATACGAAGTCATTGTAACTAACACCAATGGATGCTCGGCCACACGCACCATTACAGTTGAACAAATAGATTTACCAAGAATTGATAAAATAGTATCTGACGGACCATCAATAGTTGTCTCTACTTCTAACAATGGAAATTTCGAATATTCTTTAGATGGAGTCTCATTTCAAACTAGCCCTATTTTTGAAGCTGTAGAAGGCGGATTTTACACTATTTACGTTCAAGACAATACAGACTGCGGTGTTGTAACGGAAGATTTTTACCACCTGGTCATTCAAAAATTCTTTACTCCGAACGGAGATTCTTTTAATGATGTTTTTGAACCTGACGGATTAGAGGTTTTTAATTCCGTTACGATTTCAATTTTTGACCGCTACGGCAAGCTCATCAAATTCGGGAATACAAATACTACTTCTTGGGACGGTACTTTTCAAGGAGAACGATTACCAGAAGATGATTATTGGTATCTAATTGAAGCTGATTCCACTCAATTTAAAGGACACTTTAGCTTAAAACGTTAAGGCTTGATTATTTTAAGTCCCATTTAACAATACTTTGCTATTTTTACTGCACTTTTAAGCACTATGGCGAACTCCTTCGAAAATTATCAAAGACGCAAACTCATCTCCTCCTATTTTTCAGTGGTGCTAAGTATTGCATTAGTCTTATTTCTACTGGGCATTTTAGGATTACTGGTTCTAAACACCAAAAAAATGGCAGATCGTTCTAAAGAACAAATCACCATTTCTGTCTTTTTAAAAGAAAATACCAAGGAAATTGAAGTTGAACAGCTTCAAAAAACCTTGGCAATGTCTGAATACACCAAATCTTCTACATACGTATCTAAAGAAGAGGCAGCAAAACAGCACAGTGAGGATATTGGCGAGGATTTTGTTGATTATTTAGGATATAATCCACTTAAAAACTCAATCGACGTCAAATTAAATGCAGATTTCGTTACCGCAGAGAAAGTTGAAGAAATTGCCGACACCCTTTCAGAAAAGAGCTTTGTAGACGAAGTAAGCTATGACCGAGTTCTAGTGAGCATGGTTGCCAAGAGCGTTGAACAGATTGGTTTCTGGATCTTAGTAGCCAGCGCTATTTTCACCTTTATAGCTGTATTATTAATAAATAGTTCTATACGTTTATCTATCTATTCTAAAAGATTTATCATCAAAACCATGCAAATGGTTGGGGCGACAAAGACCTTCATTAGAAGGCCGTTTATATGGCAAAATATTAAACTAGGCATGATCGGTGCTGCAATTGCTTTATTGGCTATTGGTGGTGTCGTGTATTATGTAAACACTAATTTTCAAGATTTAGGTTTATTTGATGAACCTTATATTTTAGTCATTTTATTTGTTAGTGTTTTTCTATTAGGAATACTTATTTCGTTCATTAGCACCTATTTTGCGACCCAACGCTTCTTAAATCTTAGAACGGACGAATTATATTATTAAATTTGCGGCATGAGTAAAAACAACAAAGTGGAACAGCACGCTAAACAAGAATTTATTTTTCAAAAGAAAAATTACATGTTCATGTTCATTGGTCTTGCATGTATTGCGATAGGTTTTATTTTAATGAGCGGTGGCGGCAGCGATGACCCCAACGTATTTAACCCTGAAATTTATAATTTTAGAAGAATTAGACTAGCACCTACTTTAGTGCTTATTGGCTTAGGTATAGAAATTTATGCCATTTTATTAAACCCACACAAAAAGAAAGATTAATTGGATACTTTAGACGCTATTATTCTCGGTATTATTCAAGGATTAACCGAGTTTTTACCTGTTTCATCAAGTGGGCATTTAGAATTGGGTAAAGCCATTTTAGGAGACAACTCTGTTCAAGAAGAAAGTTTATTATTTACCGTAGTACTACACTTTGCAACCGCATTGAGTACAATTGTAGTTTTCAGAAAAGATATTTGGGAAATTCTAAGCGGCTTGTTTCAATTTAAATGGAACGAAGAAAGTCAGTTTTCTGCTAAAATTATCATCTCTATGCTTCCGGCCGTATTCGTAGGTCTGTTTTTTGAAGAGCAATTAGAAGCTTTTTTTGGTGGCAATATTAGATTCGTAGGCTTTATGCTGATCATTACTGCAGTACTTCTATATTTCGCTGATAAAGCTAAGGATACTGAAAAAAAGGTAAGTTTTAAAAATGCTTTTGTTGTTGGTATCTCTCAAGCAATTGCAATGTTACCTGGTATTTCTCGTAGTGGAGCTACCATTTCTACTTCTGTTCTTTTAGGTGTAGACAAATCAAAAGCTGCGAGATTTTCATTTTTAATGGTAGTACCATTAATCTTTGGTAAAATTGCTAAGGACCTTATGAGCGGAGATTTAACTTTCGACGGAGAAAATAATGTAGCAATGGGCGCAGGTTTTATTGCTGCCTTTCTTGCCGGTCTTGCCGCTTGTACATGGATGATTAAATTAGTACGAAAAAGTAAGCTTTCGTATTTTGCCATCTACTGTCTTGTTGTAGGATTGATCGCCGTAATTTACGGATTCACTAATCCGTAGTACTATCTAAACACCCAAAATTCATGAAAGATTTGACCAAAGAAGACTATTTAAACGGTCAAGTATTATTGATTGATAAACCACTAGAATGGTCCTCTTTTCAAGCCGTCAATAAATTAAAATGGGCAATCAGAAAAAAGTTCAGCTTAAAGAAATTTAAAATAGGACACGCAGGTACATTGGATCCATTAGCAACTGGACTCCTTATAATTTGTACAGGAAAATTTACTAAGAAAATTACCGAATATCAAGGACAAGAAAAAGAATACACAGGTGTTTTTACCTTAGGTGGTACCACAGCATCTTACGATCTTGAAACAGAAATAAACGAAACTTTCGCAACAGATCACATTACGCCTGAGCTTATAAAAGCTATAACCCATCAATTTATAGGTGAAATCGAGCAGGCACCGCCTGTTTTCTCTGCCTTAAAGAAAGATGGCAAGCGACTTTATGAACTGGCTCGCGAAGGAAAAACAGTTGACATACCAAAGCGAAAAGTAAATGTAAGTGCATTTGATATTACCGATATCGATGGCTTGAATATTCACTTTAGAATCGCCTGCAGCAAAGGCACTTATATTAGATCTATTGCCCACGATTTTGGCGCAGCCCTTAATTCTGGAGCACATTTAACGGCATTGAGAAGAACCAAAATAGGTGATTTTAACGTAGATAATGCCCAAGACCCTTTAGTCTTTGCCGATTTATTACTAGGTCCAGAAGAAAAATAGATTGTAAACTATTGATTACTCTTTATCGATCTTCTAAAATATTTTGGTATTATTAAGGTTATATACCCATGAATCTGAACAGAAAACAATTATCATTACTTGCCACTATCTTTAGCATGTCTATTGTAGTGTTGGTTATGTATAATATTCAGTTTGGCGGTCAAGAAGAATCTAAAGAAGATTATGTTGTTGAAATGGTCATGGACCCTGAGGTTCTAGAAGAAATTCTAAAAGAAGAAGAGCCACAGGAAGATTTAGCAAACGCTGACCCTATAAAAAGTCATTTAGCTTTTAACGAAACGGCAAAACCCAGTTATGGTAATCCAGAGCCACTACAAACTCTAGAAGAGTTAATGGAAGAGCGCAATGAGATGAGTGATGGCGACCCTACCGAAAATCTAATTTCTGACTCAGGCTATTCTGAGAGAGTAAAAGCATTAGCTAAAAAGCGAGAAGAGAAAAAACAACTTTTAGGCGAAAAGGAAGCGCAAAAGAAAGAGTTTACAAATAACCTTGCAGCAAGAAGAACTTCAGTTTCGTACTCTTTAGTAGATAGAAATAATTTTAAATTACCCCCTCCAATATATACTTGTATCGAAGGAGGAAAAGTTGTTATCAATATTGAAGTAAATGCTTTGGGTTATGTTACCGAAGCAGATTATAATGAAAAAAGTTCTGGCACTTCTAACGGATGCCTTGTTGAAAATGCTATTAATTACGCTTTAAAAGCAAGATTTAATTCTTCTGATAAAGATTCTCAGAAAGGAACGATTACTTACTTATTTCAAGGGAAGTAATTTCAACAAATCTTCTAATATACTTTGCCCCTTATCCTTATTATAAAATACCTGTAAGTCTTGTTTAAACTCAGGTGTTAACTTACCATGTTCGGCTTTATAATCTTCTACCAATTGTGTTGCCTTCATTGACCTAGGTCCCCAAGTTGCTACTACAGTACCTTCAGCTGTATCTGTTGCTATTAACTTTGGAATGGACATGCCACCGTTGGTCAAAAACTGATTCATAATATCTAAATTCTCATCTCGAAGAATAATAGATAACGATATATTCGGATTTATTTCTGTGATCTTATTCATTACCGGTAATGCAGGTGAAGCATCGCCACACCAACTTTCTGATAATACCAACCATGAAATTTTCTGATTGACAGCTTTAATTTTAGCTACAGCCTCGTCGTTAAACTTCAAGGTTTTATCCCATCGGCGCATACGGCTATTATTTAATTGGGTATACTGCGATAATGCCTCCGATTGTTCAGGACCAGTAGCCTCACCTTTTTCAGCTAAATCTGAAACTAATGCTCTGTACTCTAAATAACTATAACTTGATGCTAGTCCTTTTTTAATCAAATCTTCTATTACTAACTCCATGCGAATGCTAATTTATATCCTTTAATCGAACGCATTAGTAGTAAGAAAAGTACAATGCTTACAAATTCTCAGGGTTTACCGCCAAACTGTTGAACAACTTAGCCTTTGCCGTAAAGTATTTATTCTCTACCTGGTTTTGTTTTAGAACTGCATCTATCAATTTGGTTTCTCTTGAATTAATCAAGAAAAGTGAACTTTCACCAAAACTAAACTTTCGTTCTTCGGCAGCAAGTAACGCTTCATAACTGGCTACAATATCATCTATTAACACATTCTGATTTTCAAAAGAATTTAACTCATTATAAATAGCAGTTACTTTATTCTGAATCTGAACCTCAGCATTATCTAGCTCGAATTGAGCGTCTTTTAATTTCAATTTCGCCAATTTTAAATCTCCACGCTCTTTTCTAAGAAATAGCGGAAGTTCAAAATTTAATCCTGCTTTATAATTCTGTGTTTCAAATGAATTCAAGTACTCTGGCTCATCTGTAATAAACTTATACTCCACATCTATTCTAGGCAAAAGCTTATTTGTTTTTAGTCGTTTATCTACAACCAGACCATCAATTTTATAGCCTAATGATTTTAACTTCGGATGATTCTCTAACACGAAACTATCCAGTGGTTTTCCTAAAATTTCTAAAGCCTGATCTATCTCGGTATCTAAAGATGTATCTGGCACAACATCTTGCTGCAATTCCATCGGTATGTTTTCACCCATCCACAGGTAATTAGAAAGTTCTAATCTGGCATTACGTAAAGTAACATTGGCCTGCTCACGTTCTAAAGCTCTATTCTGTACTGAAATCTTTGCTTCTACAGTATCAATAGCAGCAATTTCACCTGCTTGTGCACTTCGGTTAACACCCTTCAAACGGACTTTAGCATTTAATAAAAAATCATTGAACAACAAACTATTTCTATACGCTTGTAACCAATTGAAATACGCCAAAGAGGCATCGAACAATATCTGATTTACCAATAAATCTCTATCTGCTTTTGACTGCTCCCTAAAGAATTTTGCTTTTTTTACGGTAGCCATACGCTCGTTTATCCAAGAGCCACGACCTAACGATAGCGCAACTCCGGCACTATACAAGCCATCATCGGGTACATTTCTTTCTGCGTTCAAGTATTCACCAGAATATTGCTCAAATTCTCCCTTCAACTCTATACCATACCACGTAGGAACTTTGAAGGTGGAATTCAATAAATCGTAATACTCTGAACCTTTGAACTCTTTGGTAGAATAGTCTAAAGAAATTTTGGGGTCAAAACCACCACGTGCTTTCATTAGATTTGCCTGACCTATGCTCATGACCATCTCTGCTTGTTTAGCAATAGGATGATACTTTTTCACATAACCCAAATACTCTCTAAAATTTAGCTGTACAGAATCTGCAGTCTGAGCATTAGAAAATAGCCCAGCAATTAGATATAAAAAGACAACAATTCTCTTCATCGTTATTTTTTTACAGGTTTATCTTGAGCCCCTTCTGGCTGGTAATAATTGGCAGGGAATCCGTTCAGCTGACGCCATAGTTCATACCAAATTGGCACATCTTCTAATAAAGCAATAGTATTTGCACCAGAACCTACACGTAAAGCTTCTGGCCAAGCTTGATCTTCTTTATCAGGCGACAATAATATTCGATATTTCCCATTCGGGTTTATAAAGGTTTCAATAGCCACCACCTTACCGGCATATGTACCGTAAGATGCATTTGGCCAACCGCTAAATACAATTGCAGGCCAACCATCAAACTGAATTCTTACCGTTTCCCCTAAATGGATCAACGGTAAATCTATAGGGTTCACAAAAGTTTCTACAGCCATATCATACTCGGCCGGCATAATACCTACTAACGGGGTACCTTCTTTAAAAGTCTCGCCAATGCCTGCCGTGAGTACTTTATTGATATAACCATTTTGCGGCGCTCGAATGTAACGTAGCGCACTTCGCATTTGGTAATTTGTATAATCATTTTCTAATTTACTTACCTGCGCCTCAGAATCAAACTGATTTGACATTGCCGTAAACTTATCACTCTGCGCCTTTGAAATCTTATCGGTATATGAGGCTTGAACACTATTGATTTCCACCTCTGCATTGATGATTTCATTTTTAGCCGCCAACAGTTTATTCTCTTGAGAAAGTAACTTTGCCTGAGTCTCTTGAAGTTTCAACCTTTTTTCTTCAACATCAGTTACTGCCTTTAAACCTTCACTTTGTAAAAGAGCCGTACGCTCGTATTGGCGCTCTGCTATTTTAATATTGGTTTTAGCAGCTTCAAAATCTATACTATCACTTTGTGCTTTCAATTTTGATTGCAGCAACTTGTTTTTAGCCTGTTCTAGCTTTAACCTTCTTTCATTAAAAAGTGCAGCAACTTGATTATCTAAAGACTTTACTTTATCACCATATGATGTTACAGAAGAATTTTTCGACTTTAATTGCTGTCCTGTTCTTTCTACTAAATCTGGATCAAAATATTCTGATTTTACTTCTGATATAAAAAGGATGGTATCGCCCTTTTTTACATAATCACCCTCTTGTACATACCATTCTTCTATTCTACCCGGTATTTGAGATTGAATAGTTTGTGGTCTTTGACCAGGGGTTAGCGTAGTCAAAAATCCTCTAGCATTAATCGTTTGCGTCCATGGTAGAAACAATACAATTACACCTACCACTGCAAAAGCGAACAAAAAGCGATTAAAATGCTTGTAATGCCTTTGGTGATTTACTTTTTGAACGGATTTAAATCGCTCAATCGACACCTTTTCGTTTAATTTCTTATGAGATATATTAAGCATCTTTTCCTGAGATTTCGTTAATAATCTGTCCTTTATCCATCGTAATAATTCGAGAACATTTTTTAATCCACTTATCGTTTTCACTTACAACAAGTAATGCCCACCCGTTAGATGAATCACTTAAAAAGTTCAAAATACGATCAGCCTCTTCACTATTAAATTGATCTAAGGGATCTTTAAGAATGAGCAGTTTAGGTTTGCGAACAATACTTCTTGCGAGCACTATCTTTTTAGATACGGTATAGGGAATCTGTTTTCCTTCAGGATATAAAATGGTATTTAATCCATCTGGTTGCTTCTTTACAAAATCTGTAAGTCCGACTTTATCCAATGCCCAATATACTTGCTTATTTGTAGTCTCTTTATCACCAAAAGTGATGTTATGGAGAATCGTCCCCTCAAAAGGTGATTCTTCTGGTAATGATTGACCGAGATGTGAACGATAATAATTCAGATTCATCCCTTTTAAAGAGACTCCGTTTACATAAACTCCGCCAGTATCTGGCTCAATAATTCCTGCAATAAGTCGTAACAAAGTATTCTTACCAGAGCCGCTACTTCCTCTCAACAAAATGGTACATGTTGGTGAAATAGTCAAGCTTAAATTAGAAATTATCTCCCTTTTTGGATCGGGTACGCTATAAGAAATATTGCTCAACTCTACAGTAAATGCCTGATGCTCTAAAAATGGCTTTTCACCATCTTGGGTTTCTAATTCTTTATCTACCACCTGACCCATTTTCTCTAACGATGTCAATAGATCATAAAAAGTTTCTAAACCAACAATCAATTTTTCTACCGAATTAATCACCAAAAGAATAATAATTTCTGCGGCTACAAATTGCCCAATGTTCATTTCTTGATTCAATACCAACAAACCACCAATAAGTAAAAGACCAGCTGTAACCAGTACTTTAAATCCGATCATCTGAATAAACTGCAATACAATCACTCTAAAATGACTTTCCCTTGCATTCAAATATTCAACTACCAAGGTGTCGTTCTTATCTAATGCATGTGAAGTTTTACCCGATAATTTGAAACTAACAATAGAACGAGCAATCTCTTGAAGCCAGTGCGCTACTTTATATTTCCGCTTAGATTCGTCTAAACTGGTATCTAAACCACGTTGTGCCGTAAACTTAAAAACCACATATATTAACAAAAGCAGCAGCATACCATACACAATAAAAAATGGATGATAAAAAGATAACAGCAATAAGCCGAAAACTATCTGTAATAGCGCAGCAGGAAAATCTATTAAAACCTTTGACAGCGATTTCTGAATGGTCAATGTATCAAAAAATCGATTTGCCAATTCTGGCGGATAGTAATTATGAAGTTCGCTCATCTTTATCTTTGGGAAACGATATGCAAATTCGAACGATGCCCTAGTAAATATCTTTTGCTGTACATTTTCAATAATTCGTATTTGCATTAATTGAAGTATACCCACAAATGCCACACCTACGGTTACCCCTATTACCAATACTACCCATGATGAACTTATTTGCGCACCTTGCATTAGGTTGATAATTGCTTGTATACCTAAAGGCAAAGAAAGGTTGACAACACCTGCGAATATGGCGTAGTAGAATACCTGAAACACATCTTTCTTATCAAGCTTTAATAGGCCAAGAAAGCGTTGCCAGGCAGTTAGTATATTTTTATTCATCTATTTTCTGATTTAATGTGTTAAAAACAAGATGCGTCAAAAATTGTGTCGGCGTCACCTGGTTATTGCAATCTGTTAGTGATGGAAAATGTTCTTTTAAAAAATGCTGATGTAAACCGTTTTCAAGAATGGTACTTGCTAAACTGGTCGGGTATTGATAGTCTGCATCTACTAGTGATATCATCTCACCTAATCGACCCACCAATCTCTTATAAATACTATAAAAGCCTTCTTTATTCTCGGTATCTACCTCTTTTGTTGTGTACGATTTTGAATATTCGTTAATGACAATCTTATTCAATAGCACTTCGTTAATGTGCGAAAATGATGAATCTTCTTTTATCTCTCTAGTTATTATGAGTATAGATTTCAACAACTTCTCTTTAGGGTTACTAATACTGTTGGTCGCGAATACTAGTTGATACTCCATCCACCCCCAATACCAAGATGTTAGATATAACAACAACTTATGCTTATTTTCAAAATAACGGTATATAGAACTTTCGTTAGAGCCTATTTGTAAACCTAGTTTTTTAAATGTAAAACTTTCAAAGCCTATTTCATTAATTAACTGAATACTAAATTCAATTATTTTCTTACCAAGACCAGAAGATTCTGGATCTTTTAAATATAGTTTTTCATTTATTCTTATCTGTACACCCTGTAACAGCCTATCCATAGTCTTGATTATTTCTTTGATTGCAAATATAATAGTATTGCTATCATATTATAATAGTTTAACATTTATTTATAAAAGTAATACATTCTAATTTGCGGCTAATTAGTAATTTAAGATGTTTTACAGGGAGGTTTATAATTCTTATTTACAATTAATCTAATGCTTAAATATTATATATCATGATTTTAGTACATATCATTGTAAAGACCAAAAAACAGGCAAGAGAAATTGCCGAACTACTATTGGCTGAAAATTTAATTTACAGCGCAAGCCTTACTACCAAAAAGGTATTTAGAAAAAGTTCGATTACATGTGAAGTTAATTTTGAAAAACAAACTATTATTGACGGAAAAACAAAGGCGCTGTTGTTTAGCACCATCAATAAGAAATTAAGAGCTAACTATACAGAAAATATGCCCTTACTTTATGCTGTACCCATTATTTACATGGATGAAGAACAGATACAAGCGCTAAGAGATCAAACAGCAAAAGTATAGCCCTGTTCAATAAGCATCTATCCAATCAAAATTTTCTTTCATTACTTGACTCTTATCATCTTTTAAATATTCTAAAAACGCCAATGCGGAAGGTGATAGGTTTTTAGATTTAAGCCAAATTAAATTCCAATTTGTACGTATTGGAAGTCCCTTGATAGGAATTATCTGTACATCATTATTTCTAAGCTCATTTTTCAACCCTATTATTGGCATAATCGAAAAACCCAAGCCTGCAATTACAGCTTGTTTGACAGCTTCATTTGAGGTAAGCTCAATTTTCTTTCGAACTTCAAATTTGTTCTTAATTATAAAATTCTCCATTGCAGCCCTTGTTGCCGAACCGGCTTCTCTATAAATTAATGGTGATTGTTCAAAAATTTTCTTTCGAGAGAGACCTTTGTTCGACAAGCCTTTTTTACCAGCAATCAAATACAATTTATTTTGCATGAGCTCTACACGTTCTACCTTTAATTTCTTTGGCAAAACGGATACCATAGCAAAATCTACTGTATTCAACTCTAAACTTTCGATTACTTGCACCTTATTCGTAACGTCTATTACTAAATCGACACCCTTGTTTTGATGAGAAAAATTAGAGAGCATATAGGGTATTACGTACTTACCGGTAGAGACAACCGAAAATTTTAATCTACCTACTAATTCACCCTTATAAGAAAGTGTTTTATAGTTAATGGCATCAACTTCATTGAGTATTTTTTTAGCGGCAACTGCAATTTCTTTTCCAAAATCTGTTACATAAAGCTTTCTTCCAACCACCTCAGTTAAGGGAATCGAGAATTGATCTTGAAAATTTTTAAGCTGAATTGATACTGCAGGCTGTGTTAAATGCAACTCTTCTGAAGCCTTTGTAATACTTTGATTTTCATTTACTTTAAGAAAAATTTTTAACTGATGTAATGTGTAATTCATAAAATATTTTTATGTATATCATAATAAATATAAATAAAATTTAATGAATTAAAAATATAAGATTTGCAGTCGTAATAAAAAATATAAACTAAAATTATGAAAGTAGAAGCTAAAAATCCGGTAAGTACAACAAGTACTAAACAGAAAATTCAACTTGTAGATGGTGTCTTTACAGTTTCTGAGGCAAATGACATTATACAAAATCTAATCAATGAAAAAATAAATTTTCACAAATTACAGCGCCTTACTCTTTGCGAAGGATATTCTGGATCAAATACGAAATACCCAGATGGTAGAATTAATCAACTAGAAAAAGATAAACTGATTTCCAAAGAATTTTTAAAAGATAAATACAATAAAAATGTAACGATTAAAATTAACGGTGTTTTAGAAATCTCTATAAACGACTAAATAATTCTTGAATTAAAAAAAAGATATGTACAAAAAAGCAAACCTCTCTAGAATAGTAACATTTTTAATGATGGCGCTATTAATTCTTGCATCCTATACAAACAATGGTCTCTTTTTAAATCAACTATTAATTTCATGTGGCATTATATCTTTAATCATGTTTATTAATACTAGAGCTAACGACAAATAATTAGTAGTTAATTCAACTCATCTATTACATAGAAATAAGGGAGTTTTCAGTTATCACATATTTTACACCAAACTCCCTTAAACCAGCCTTACTAAATAAATATTTATGGATTTACATTTACTGTTAGATAACCTGACCAACCCCGCTCTGCTCTTTTTCTTTTTAGGTGTTATTGCAGTTCAATTAAAAAGTGACTTAGAAATTCCACCAAATTCATCAAAGTTTATTTCCCTTTATTTAATGTTCTCCATCGGTTTTAAAGGCGGTCTAGAACTTTCTCATAGCGCTTTAGATATAGAAATTTTATGGTCTTTGTTATTCGGTGTTTTTTTAGCCCTTTTCGTACCTATATACACCTATTTTGTCTTAAGAAGAAAATTTAGCGTTGCCAACTCTGGTGCGATAGCGGCATCGTACGGTTCTGTAAGCGCCGTAACTTTTGTCACCGCAGTTTCATTTCTCGAAATGGAACAAATAGAATTTGGTGGACATATGGTCGCTGTTATGGCACTAATGGAAGCTCCGTCAATTATTATCGGGGTGCTACTTATGTCTTATTTTCAAAAAAATAAAGAAAATAAAATCTCTCTGCCCAATGTAGTAAGACACTCTCTAACCAACGGAAGTGTAATATTAATTATTGGAAGTTTAATTATTGGTTTTTTGGCCAGTGATCAACATGCCAGGGGTATAGAACCTTTTACTACAGATATCTTCAAAGGCTTTTTAGCTGTTTTCCTTTTAGATATGGGTATAACCAGTGGTAAAAAATTAGCTGATTTTATTAAAAAAGGATGGTTCGCATTTCTCTTTGCCATCATAATACCGCTTATAAATGGCAGCATCGTTGCAGTAGTTAGTTTAGCCTTTACCGAAAGTATTGGAAATCGTTTTTTATTCGCCATTTTAGCGGCAAGTGCTTCTTATATAGCGGTACCTGCAGCAATGCGCTTAGCGGCTCCTAAAGCAAACCCAAGCTTATACCTACCCATGGCGCTGGCAATTACTTTTCCATTTAACATAACTATAGGCATGCCGTTATATTTAGCTATAGTTAATTGTTTTTAATTTGACAACAAGCCATTATATAGTACTTTTAATCTATGGATAAAAATAGATGTGGCTGGTGCAAAGGAGATTCGCTTTACGAAGCTTATCACGATCAAGAATGGGGTGTTCCTGTAAAAGATGATGAACTTTTGTTTGAATTTTTAGTACTAGAAACGTTTCAAGCTGGTTTAAGCTGGATTACCATTTTAAAAAGAAGAGAGAACTTTAGGGTAGCGTTTGATCATTTCGATTACAAGAAAATTGCAAAATATCCAGAAACCAAAATCTTATCTTTATTACAGGATGAAGGTATTATCAGAAACAAATTAAAAGTTCGTGCTACAGTGACGAATGCCATAGCATACCTAGAAATTCAAAAAGAGTTTGGTACTTTCAGTAACTATATTTGGAACTTTGTAGATAATGAGCCCATTAAAAACGAGGTGATAAACTACAAAGAGGCTCCAGCGAATACCCCAATTTCTGACACTATCAGTAAAGACCTAAAAAAACGCGGATTCAAATTTGTAGGCAGTACTATCATCTATGCATTCATGCAGGCTACCGGTATGGTAAACGACCATCAGATAAATTGTTTCAGATACAACGAAGTATAGCCAAAGCCAATAACAATTGATATGAAAAATAATCTTATAAAAATAACACTCACTGCTTTTCTATGCTGTTTTCAGTTGGGTCATTCTCAATACAAATATGAAAGGGAGCATCGTATTCTTAAGTCGCAATTTCCTGCTGAAGCCATCGCAACTATTGAGGAGAATATAACCGATTTTAAGCGCATAAAATTTTATAAAGAAACCGATAGTATAAAAATCAGTTATGAGGCAAAACTTAAAAAAGACAAACTATGGTATAGTATAGAATTCGACAAGGATGGATTACTAGAAGATATTGAAATACTGATAAAAACTGCTGATATACCTAATGACACTTATACAAATATGGAAATCTATTTGAACAATAATTTCATCAAATACAGAATAAAAAGACTACAACAGCAATATCCTTCAAATAGTGACACTATAGAAGAAACGTTTAAAAATGCCTTTCAAAACCTCATTTTACCTTATAACAATTATGAAATTGTTATTGTAGGCAGAAAAGAAGAAGGGTATTTAGATTACGAAATCTTGTTTGATGCAGATGGTAATTTTAAACAAATAAGAACATCTCTTCCTACTAATTATGACCACGTACTTTACTAGGGGCCAACTGATTTTTTATCTTGTTGTGTTTATAGGTTCGTATAACCTGCAATCGCAAGATAGTACCATCGCCTACTGGGAGCCAGAAGTTGCTTTCAACTATAAAGTAACACCTCTACTTAAACAGAATTTCTCATTATCGAACAGAAATTATCTGTACAATGACCAAAAAACACAGCTAACTATTCGCCAAATAGAAATTGCCCACTTTTCTTCATTGACCCTTGACCCATATAAAAGTATAGGCCTTGGTATTCAATATCGTTTTAGAGAACCGTTTGAAAAGAAAAAGGAAAACGAACTACGCTTAACCCAACAATTCAACATTACTAAAAAAACCAGTAGTATTCGTTTTGGAAATAGATTTAGAGTAGAGCAGCGTGTACAACCTTCTAAACTTGTTCATAGATTTAGATATCGCTTCGCTGTAGACATACCTTTAAAAGGTTTAAAAATGGATATTGGCGAGCCCTACTTAGTTGCCACCACAGAATCATTATTGAGCATAGGCAAAAGTATAAAACCGATGTATGACCAAAGAATTACTTCTCAAATTGGTTGGTCTATTTCACAACATTTAAAAGCGCAATTAGGCATACAGTTTAGAATGGAGAACTACACTGAAAGTACCGAACATGTTTTCTTTTTCTTGAACAGCCTTGTAATCTCACTTTAAAATCTTAATAAAATCTTTTCTAGAAATTTCTTGTGCTCCCATTCTTTCCAAATGGTCAGTATGCAACTGACAATCTATAATGCTATATTCTTTTTCTTGTAGCTCTTGAGCCAGTTTAATAAAAGCAAATTTTGATGCGTTTGACGTTAAACTAAACATACTTTCTCCGCAGAATATATGACCCAAGTCTATCCCGTACAAACCACCAACTAAAGTGTCGCCCTCCCAAACTTCGTACGATTTTGCAATGCCTCTTTCATGCAAAGCGATGTACGCATTTTTCATTTCATCGGTGATCCAAGTGCCGTCTTGACCTTCACGAGGCACAGATGAGCAATACTCCAGAACCTCTTTAAAACAGGTATTTTTAGTTAATCGAAACTGGTTGTTACGAATCACCTTCTTCATGCTTTTTGATATCTTAATTTGCTCTGGATAAAGGATCATTCGAGGATCCGGACTCCACCATAAAATAATAGAATCGTTATCAAACCACGGAAAAATACCACTTTGGTATGCCAAGAGCAGTCTTTCTGGAGAGAGATCACCGCCCACAGCCAACAAGCCCTCTACATTAGCGCTATCTACTGGTGGAAAAATAAGTTCATCTGTCAAAAAATACATGACTATTTGTGGCTTTTTAATTTTCGCTCAAAATAAATAAAGGTCATAAAACAAAAAAACTTGTTTAACTATTTAAGCTAAACAAGTTTCTTATTATAAAGACATAACTCTTTATAAAATTTCTTTACAATTCTTAGAAAGGAAGATCATCATGATCTTCTTCATTCAAATTATCTGCAGGCTCAAAAGCCTCCATTGGTGCTACCGGAGGCATACCACCAGCTGGTGCTCCAGCAGATGCGCCTTCTATACGCCATCCTTGAATAGAGTTAAAGTACTTTACTTGACCCTGAGGATTTGTCCATTCTCTACCTCTTAGGTTAATACTCACTTTTACATCTTGCCCTACACCGTAGCTATTCAATAAATCACATTTATCCTGAACAAATTCTACCATGATGTGTTGTGGATATTGCTCATCTGTAGTAACAACTAATTCTCTTTTTCTAAACCCATTAGACCCAAAAGTTTGAGTTTCTCCTATCAATTTTACTTTACCTTCTATTTCCATCTTGAACTCTTTTTACAATAGAGTCCAAAAATACATAAAATGATGCGGTAATAAAACATGGTGCAACGATAACAGCACAACAATTATTCACAATTAGGGTTATCTTTAGTATTAGATAACTATTGGATGAACTTTATTCCTAAAAACAAAATTTCCAACATTTTTCTATTGATAGGCTCTTTCGTAGTAGTGAGTCTTATCTTATGGAATACCAATAGCTTTTTTAAACAATTTAAGGAAGAAGAACGCCTTAAAATGGAGATTTGGGCTACTGCACAATCAGAATTTTTACAATCTTCAGAAACTGTAGATTTAGGAAGCCTTCACTTAAAAGTTTTTCAAAACAATACTTCTACCCCAATGATCCTTATCAATAAAGATAAATCTATACGGGTAAACAACTTTCCGCCGAACAAATCAAAAGACTCGGTATATATTCAAAGCCAACTCAGAAAATTCAAAAACGAAAATATACCTATATCCATTGATCAACAAGGGGAACATTTAGCGACTCTTTATTACGGCAACTCTGATGTGCTGACCAAATTAAAATTTTACCCGATTGCCCTGCTCCTTATTATTTTTCTTTTTGCAGCGGTAATCTATTTTCTTTTTAAAACGAATAAAGCTTCAGAGCAGAATAAACTATGGGCAGGTATGGCCAAAGAAACCGCACACCAAATTGGTACACCCCTTTCTTCTCTTTTAGGATGGAACGAACTTTTAAAATCTGAAGCTATAAACCCTAGTATAACCAAAGAAATCGAGAAAGACATTGATCGATTACAGACCATAACCGAGCGCTTTTCTAAAATTGGTTCATTACCAAAACTTGAAGAAAGTGATATTGTAAAAGAAACCCGAGATGCCTTTGATTACTTAAAGCGAAGAAGTTCTAAACTTATTCACTTTTCTTTCAGCACAAAGGTGGACCACCTACCTGTTATGATGAACAGTTCGTTATATAATTGGACTATAGAAAATTTGGTAAAAAACGGAATTGATGCTATGAGAGGCAAGGGTAGTATTGCTATAGAAATTGTACAAGACAATAAATTTGTGAACATTTTAATAGCCGATACGGGTCATGGTATTTCTAAAAGCAACTATAATAGTATATTTACACCCGGTTTCACCTCCAAAAAAAGAGGTTGGGGCTTAGGACTTTCTTTGGTTAAGCGAATTGTGGAAGAATACCACGATGGAAAAATAAAGGTGTTATCATCTGGCAAAGAAGGAACTATAATGCAAATTTCTTTAAAAGTGTCTCACTAATTATGGCCAAGGAAAAATTAGAAGTTATTAAGGAAGCCAATCTAAGTAATAACTGTCCTGAATGTTTTAATCAAGATTTAAATCTTACTTTCTATCAAAAACATACTTACGGAAGCTTCTTTCATAAAATTACTGGTGAACTAAGTAATAAATTAGTTTGCAATACCTGCCATTCTACAATTTACCCGGTAACCTGGACAGATGATATTGAACGCATGTTCAACTACTATCAAAAAACAGCTATACCAGCTCAAAAATCATCTAAACCAACATTACTTTTTTATAGCCTTATTTTGGTTCTTATTGCGTTGGTAGCTGGTGCAGTATACTTATTTATTTCTGGAGCTATTCAATTTTAGAACCGATCGCTTTAGCAAGATCACTTAGCTCTTCGTTGCTTAACTTTACTTTGTGTTGAAAAGTAGCATCTTTCATTTCATTTAAAGGTATTAAATGAACATGTACATGTGGTACTTCTAAACCAATAACCGACATACCTACACGCTTACACTCAACTGTCTTCTCTAATGCCTTACCTACTTTTCTAGAAAATGACATTAACCCTAAATAGGTTTCTTCATCTAAATCTAAAATTTTATTGACCTCTTTTTTAGGTATACATAATGTATGCCCTTTTGCATTAGGGTTGATATCTAAAAAAGCTAAGAAATTTTCATCTTCAGCTACTTTGAAACATGGAATTTCACCATTTATAATCTTAGTAAATATTGTTGGCATAGTAATTCGTATTTAGTGCTAATAAAAAATCCTACCCTTTAATAAGGATAGGATTAAATATAGTTATTTAAAAAATTTAAGATCTTGTAATTTCAAGAATTTCAAATTTAATAGCTCCGCTTGGCACTACTATCTCTGCAGTGTCACCTACCTTTTTACCTAGTAACCCTTTACCAATTGGTGAATTAACAGAAATTTTTCCTGTTTTTGTATCAGCTTCACTTTCAGCTACTAACTTATAAGACATTTCCATGCCATTATTTTGATTTTTCAATTTCACTGTAGATAATACCAAAACCTTTGAAGTATCTAATTGGGACTCGTCAATTAAACGTGCGTTGGCAACAGTATTCTCCATTTTTGAAATTTTCATTTCTAATAGACCTTGTGCTTCTTTTGCAGCATCGTACTCAGCATTTTCTGACAAATCACCTTTGTCTCTTGCTTCTCCAATGGCTTGAGACGCCTTTGGGCGCTCAATATCTCGTAAATGATTTAGTTCTGCCTTGAGTTTTTTTAACCCCTCGACAGTATAGTATGATATGTTACTCATAACTTCCTCGTTTTATAAATAGACAAATCCTCTGCAATTGCCTGTTAATTCGGCTTTTTAAGCGAGGATTTAACACAAATATACATAATTTTTACGCACATTTGCTGAAGTTTTTTAAAACTAAATTAAAGCATGATGAAGAGATTAAGCATCGTAATTCTATTGATTATCACTGCTTGTAGCAATGACGGCACAAATAGAAATCCATACTTACAAGAAATCGGTTTTCGTTTTGAAGCAAATTTAAACCTGCCTTCTTACAGCCCTCTTACAAATACGGGTAGCGCTATCTATATTCCAAGTGACCTTGCCGGTACTAGAGGTGTTTTTGTAATTAATGCCGGTTTTGATCAATTTAGAGCTTTTGAAGGTAGTTGCCCAAATCATGCCCCTAATGATTGCTCAACAATGGAACTTGACGGTCAGATTGCAACTTGCTCATGTGATGATTATGAATACAGCCTTTTTACCGGTCAACTATTGAACACACCTGAAGATGAAAATCGTTATTATGACATGTTAGAATACCAAGCAAGCTATAGTGGTGGTAGTGTGATCATCTCTAACTAAGCACTATTCTTCTGTACGATACCTGTCCATAATTTCTTTGAATAATTCGCCCGTACTTGGCGGAGTATATGATATCGCATTTGCCCCAGCATCAATAGCCTGAACTATAGTTTCTTCGGTTTTACCACCAGTAGCAATAATTGCTACATCAGCATCTAAATCTCGTATTCTTTTGATGATATCGGCTGTTTTACCTGCACCTGAAACATTAAAAATATCAACACCTGCCGCTAATCTTCCTTTAAAATCTTCTTTATCAGATACGACTGTAACCGTAACAGGAATATCTATCTTTTCTTTAAGCATTGTAATAAGGCTATTAGGGGTAGGTTTATTTAAAACTACCCCTAAAGCTCCTTGAAACTCTGCATGAATTGCCAATTCTAATGACCGTACACCGGTTGTTAACCCACCACCTACTCCACAAAAAATGGGCTTATCGGCAGCCAAAATCAACGCATTAGAAATTACCGGTTGTGGTGTAAATGGGTACACCGCAATAATCGCATTGGCATTTGTATTTCTAATAATTGCCACATCTGTACTAAACAGAAATGACTTTATCGATTGCCCAAATACACGAATGCCCGAGCATTGCGAAATTACCTCTGGCACCGTTACAATGTTGTTTCTTAATCTACTACCAAAAACCGGAATATTACGCTCCATAACCCTGTATATTAGGGTTCTAATTTAGATTATTCTTCTACGCGACGTACTTTTTAAGCAAATATTTAAGACAAATTTGTAACGGATTACCTCAGCCTCTATTTTTAAAAATTAACAGTTGCTCCCAATAAAAAGTTAGTACCCGCTTGCGGATAATAGCCTTGAACTTCAAAAGTATTACCTGGCGTAGACCAACTGTCTAAATAGGTATAACCATTAGATACATATTTCTCGTTTAAGATATTATTTACCAACCCAGAAAACACAATCGACTTTACTACGTTATTCATTTTGATTTCATAAGTAATATTGAAATCGTTCGTGAAATAAGAATCTAATTTAGATGCTTCTGTATCTGTATTACTTAAATATTGTTCGCCAACAAACTTTGAATACAGCGAAAGGCTCAGGGCTTCGCAAGGCATATAACTAAGAATATTACCTGCTACCAAACCTGGTGAAAATGCAATATTAGTATCTCCTAAACCTTGTAATAGACCATCTCTATCAATAAAGAAATCTTTGTTCTTATTATCACTGATAGCTATATTAGGTCTTACACTAAATTTATCTCCCAACTTAATATTTGCATCTATTTCTAAGCCGAACCTATAGCTATCACCAACATTCTCTCTTAATGGCGCACCAACATCATTTAACTCACCCGTAACCACTAACTGATCCTTGTATTTCATATAATAAAGATTGGTATTTACCTGTACATTGGCAGACACGTATCTCCATCCTAATTCAAAATCATTTAATTTTTCTGGCTTAGGGTTTCCACTTTCGTAATCATTTCTATTTGGCTCTCTATTGGCAACCGCATATGATAGGTAGAAATTATTATTTACATTTAAATCGAATGTTACCCCTGCTTTTGGGTTGAAAAAATTAAATGTATCATCGACCAAACCAGTTTCATCTCCGTTAGCTTTATACCCAACTGTTCTATATTGTAAATCTCCATACAACGACCACTGATCTGTTAATTGATAATTTGCTTTTGCATACAAATTAAAATCAGTTTTAGTTGAACTATCATCATAGTAGCTGTCTTTATAACTACTATTGCTAGCATATCTAGCCCAAATTACTTCTCCGAAATGGTCGCCTTTATATTTATTGAAGCCACCACCCATTATTAAATCTAGCTTGTCTTTCTTATAATTTGCAGAAAATACGGTTCCGTAGAAATCATTATCTAACCAACGTCTTCTTATAAGGTCTGTGGTATTTACTTCACTACCATCAACTATTATTGGTTCAAAACCATAGGTAGAAAAATCGTCTGCCTCTTTATATTGCTCAAAGAAACCTCTACCTCTTGTGTAATGCAATGCAACATTGGTACTCCAGAAATCTGAAATTTGCTCATTCCATAAAAGCTGGGCATGGTCTTGCTTATAATTATCAACCTCATTATCATGAAATTGGGTATTACCATCTACATCTGTATATATACCTGAAGGATTAAAAGTTCTATCATCCTTTAAAGTCTGTGCATCTATACCGTACCATGCTTGGTACGTAACTTCATGACCACCAAATAATATTGCTTTTATCAATGTATTGTCATCTTTATATGCTCCTTGTAAAAAATAAGAATCTAAGTCTGAACGGGCTCTATCAATATATCCGTCAGACTTTATTTTAGACAATCTACCTGAAATTTCAACATGGTCATTTAAGAGTCCCGTGCTGAATTTTAGGTTATTTCTTAAAGTACTATAACTACCAATTGAAGTTGATATTTGTCCGTATGCATCTTGGGAGAATCCGTCAGTTAGTACATTTAAACTTGCCCCAAAAGCACCTGCACCATTAGTTGATGTACCTACACCACGTTGTAATTGCAAACTCTCTGTTGAAGAAGCAAAATCTGGCATGTTTACCCAAAAGGTACCTTGCGATTCGGCATCGTTATATGGTATACCGTTAATGGTAACGTTTACGCGTGTAGCATCGCTACCTCTTACGCGAATACCTGTATACCCAACACCCGCACCTGCATCTGTTGTAGTTACCACTGATGGTAAAAAATTCATTAAAACAGGAATATCTTGACCTAAATTTCTAGGCTTAATATCCTCTTTTGTAAGATTTGAAAATGTAACCGGAGATTGCTTAGTTACCCTAATTGCCGAAACGAACACTTCGTCTAGCACTACTTTTTGACCCTCTAAAGAGTCGGTTTCCTGTTCTTGGGCACAGACTCCCATACTTAGCGCCAAACACGCCGCAATTGTGAAAATAGATAGTTTCATTCGTAAAATAATTACGAATAAAAGGGGCTATTATTCTAAAGTTAAAATTGATTTTTGAGCAACTAAGCTCGATTTCCAAAAGACTTCATGTGAACAAAATAATCACACTACATCTTACTTCAAAAATTTAAAACAAACTTTTGAATTGTCCCTTGGCAGCATTACCTGCCCAGGTTCTTTGGGTATAATCTCAGCTTTGTTCTAAAACTAGAACTCGGCACCCCTTTGAGATGCCGCAAATGTAATGCAGTTATTTAAACTGTCATAAAGAAATTTAAAAAAATAACAACTTGTTTAATTAACATCATTTTAGAACTTAACATCTCGGTTTTATCGTACATATACCAAGCATATGGATACTATATATGAAAGCACAAAAAAATAAATTCACCCTTAAAATCACCATTAGCTACCTATTATTAATCATACTAGGAGTTATAGCCTCATATTACATCTACACAGAAGTTCAAGAATATATAGCCACTGAAACGACCGATGAAAAAGACAGCAAACTACTTAAAACCAATTCTTTTCTTGCGCAACTATATGAAGCCGAAAGCCTGTCTAAACTAGCACTACAAACAAAAAGCAAGATTAAGTTTACGGCTTACGAGAATAAGATAGACTCTCTATACACCAATATTGAAGAATTAAAAACACTTACTGAAAGTGACTATCAACACGGACTTTTAGACAGTCTTAGCTCACTTTTGAGCAAGAAAGTAACGAATATCAACGCCATGCGTTCCATTAGATTGAATGACCAAACGGGTACAGCGATTAATTCTGCCTTAAAGGAGTTTGATAAACTTGAAGAATCTTTAGGAATCATTAAACCCAAAGATTTAGCCCCAAATCTTGATGAGCTTTCACCCAAAGCCCAAGATGCTATTAAAAAAATGACAGACTATCTGAATGCCAATGTTCCCACAGAGAATAATCAGCAACAGAATGCACAAACTATGGACAGTGTGGTTCAGGTTTCAAAAAATCTATTAAAAGACGTACAACAAGAAAATACCTTAAAAGAAAAATCTTTGACCGTACGCGAATCGACTATTAACAGAACAGATATTGAACTTTCTCAGCAATTACGATTTATACTTTCTTCTTTTGAACAGGAGATTATCATGAACAGTATTGCAACTTCTATCAAGAAAGAAACTTTATTAAAACGGAGTATTCGACTTGCCGCTATCGCTGCCATACTTGGCTTTTTAGTGGTGGCTATTTTTACTTTTATTTTAAATCGTGATTTTTGGAAAGCAAACGTGTACCGAGAAAAGCTCGAAAAAGAAAAAGCATTTTCAGAATCTCTTTTAAAAAGTAGAGAACAATTAATAGCTACTGTTAGTCACGATTTACGAACACCCTTAAATACCATAAGTGGTTACGCCAATATTATTGAAGAAAGTGACAACCAAAAGAATAACAAAGAACATATTAGCCATATTAAATCTGCTACTGTCTATGTTAATAATCTAGTAAATGATTTGTTAGATTTCTCACAACTAGAAGCTGGTAAAATGGTTGCCAAAAACTCAACTTTTAGGATCGATAAATTGATAGCGGAAAGCGCCAAAAATATATCATCTCAACATCAAGACAAGAATATTGAGTTGATTTTGAATTTGGATGATTCTTTAAATCACCCTATTATATCGGATGCTTTTCGTTTACGTCAGATCATTTCTAACTTATTAGGTAACGCTTATAAATTCACTGAAAAGGGAAAGATTACATTGGCAGGGTCTATTGTAAAATCTTCTAAGTCTAACATTCTAATTTTTAAAATAACAGATACAGGTATTGGCATTTCAAAAGAAAAACAAGAACTGATATTTAAAGAATTTACACAGGCAGAAAATGATACCGATAAAAAGTATGGTGGCTACGGATTAGGACTTACCATCACCAAAAAGCTCACAGAACTACTTGGTGGGTCTATCTTATTAGAAAGTGAACTTGATAAAGGTAGCACCTTTAATTTGCAAATACCTGTTGCGCTTGGAGAACAATTAGAAGTTGTTTCAAACCCATCTATAGGTTTTAAGAATTTAAAAATGATTGTATTTGATGATGATACTTCTTTCTTAAAACTTATTGGTGAAATGCTAAAATCTGAAGGAATTGAAGCTCTACTATTTTCAGACTTCAACGAATATAAACTTAATGAAAATTTTAATTTTGATGTGGTTTTGACCGATGTTGAAATGCCCTCGGTTACAGGTTATGAAATAGTTGCTCAGTTAAAAACTGGGAAATTTAAAAATTTCAACAACCAACCTATTTTGGCAATGACCGGGCGACGCGATTTATCTTTAGTACATTTTACTGAAAAAGGTTTCTCTAATCTTATTCTTAAGCCTTTTTCCAAAACAGATCTATTACAAAAACTTCATGTCCTTTTCAATAATGCGGATGAAATTATTCCAACCGAAGAAACTCGCATAGCCACCGATTCTCAGCAACTATATAGCTTAAATTCCTTAAAAATGTTTTTGGGTGATGACCAAAATGCTATTGACGAAGTGTTACTTATTTTCAAAAAGGACACCGAAGAGAATGCTCTTCTACTTAGTAACGCAGTGGCTACTTTTGATATTTTACAAGTAAATAAAGTAGCTCATAAAATGCTACCTATGTTTCGACAATTAGAAGTTAAAAATGTAATTCCTATTCTAGAAATTTTTGAGGTTTTGAATAGCAATAATTTTTCTGATCAACAACTCAAGGCAAAGAACATAGAATTACAAAGGGAGACTAAAAAACTAATAGAAATGCTTTCAAAAGAAATGTCTAAAGATCCAAATCATAATAGTTGATTCTATTATATAGCGTTTTTCGAGTTACCTGTAATAATTTAGCTGCCTTAGATTTGTTGTAATTAGTACGTTTTAAAGCGTTTACAATTTGTTCTTTTTCGAATTCTGCTTTTGAAAGACTGCCTAGTTCTGCGGTTTCTAAAACCGGACTCATTAACTCCGATGGTAAAACCTTTGCTTCTACTTTCTCTGTAGTCGATAACAATACTGCACGCTGAATTACATTCTGTAATTCTCGAATATTACCGGGCCAATGGTAAGCATTAAAAATATCCCAAACCTCATCAGAAAAATCAACAATTTGTTTGCTCAACTTTTCATTGAACTTTCTTAGAAAATGAGAAGCTAATACCCGCAAATCTCCGTGTCTATTTTTTAAAGCAGGTATTTGCAATGAAAACTCATTCAATCGATGATACAGATCTTCTCGAAAAGTACCTTTCTCAACCGTCGACTTTAAATCTTCATTGGTAGCTGATAGTATTCGTACATCTACTTGTATTTCAGTATTACTACCTATTCTTTTTATTTTTCGCTCTTGTAAGGCTCTTAACAACTGAATTTGATTCTCATAAGAAAGATTACCTACCTCATCTAAAAATAAAGTACCACCGTTGGCTGCTTCAAAACTCCCTATTTTATCGGCGATTGCGCCCGTAAAACTTCCTTTTATATGCCCGAAAAATTCACTTGCCGCCAGTTCTTTAGGTATTGCTCCACAATCTAGCGCTATAAACGGTTTTCCATTTCTCGTACTTTTTTGGTGAATGGCTTTTGCAGTAACCTCTTTACCTGTACCGCTTTCTCCTATGATCAAAACCGACATATCTGTAGGTGCGACCAAAACAATATGCTCTTCTAATTTCTGGGTTGCCTCACTGGTTAAAATCAATTCTTGAGACGTGGTTACTTCTTTACCAACTACTACTTTTTCTTTTGAATGAACAGGTTCTTTTGAAACTACTGGTTTTGAATTCAATGCGCCATCAATAACCAATAGCATCTGATCAGGAGTAAAAGGTTTAGAAATATAATCGTAAGCTCCCATTTTCATCGCCTTTACAGCTGTAGAAACTTCTGCATAACCTGTCATTACAATTACCGGAATTTCATCTTTTAGATTAGACACCAATTTAATTCCGTCATAATCTGGTAATCGCAAGTCTGTAATTACTAATTGAAAATCGTGTTCTTTTAATTGTTTTTCGCCATCTAACCCAGAATGACTTAATACCACTTCATAACTATTTCTTGCCAAAAAATTTTGAAGCATTTGGGCAAATGAAGTATCATCTTCAATAATTAAAATTTTGATCATAGACAGTTTGGTGTTCTTAGTATCTACGTAAAAATACCAATAGCCGACTACTTGTATTTTAAAATTATCATAAAGCTTTTATATAATCATTTTAAAAAAAGACATAAAAAAAAGGAAAGAATAGCCTTTAGCTATCCTTTCCTGACCAAACCAACTTGAACAAACAAGTTTCTCTATAATTACATATCTATCCAATTACCTTCTTCATCTGCATACACTGTACCTTGTGTACCATCTTCAAGAGATAATACTAGCTTATATTGTTTCTTTTCATTTGTGTATGCCTTATCTAAATTTGCCGTTGGAAAATTCTTTGATACTGCATCTGTTACTGCTTGTGGTACTTCTGCAACCGAAATCTCTTCAAAATCTTCTGCTGCTATTGAAATCTCATTTACCTGGTTATGCTGTATTCCATTTTCTGAAACTGCTGCATCTTGTGCATTCATTGCAAAACCTCCTAATGTCATTGCTCCTAATAAAAATAAAGTTCTCATATTTTCTATATTTAAGTTAATAATACATATCAATACTATTAACAAAGAAAAAAGAGTGCCATAAAAAGAGATTACATTATTATATCTGATTATCAGGCAATTATGATTTAAAAATCTTTTAGATAGCTGAGTAAAGTTGTTCTTGATGCACACCAATGTGTAAATTTTACTCAATAAACTAATCACTGAAAAATGACCTTAGAACTCAATTGAATATAAAAAAAAGGAGCTGCAAATTGCAGCCCCCCTCAAACCACCTATCAAACTCTTGTCTTAAAATTTTAAATTAACACCTCAATCAATTCAACAACAACTAAAATTGGCAATGCTAATCCGGGGGATTATTTCAAATACAATTATCTGGTGGCACCTTCATAGTTAACGGTTAGTGTTTACGCGAAAGTGAAATTTTATTATTTATTTCTCCAAACATAATTTTGATATGACACCTATTGAAAAAATCAAAACTGTGCTTAAGACTAAAATAAATACTAATGTGACCATTGTTTCATAACTTGCTTCACTTATTTAGACACAACATTTTCTGATAGGTCACATTTTAAATAAAAAAAAACCGCATTTAGCAGTTTTTTTTTATTTCTGTCTGTAAAATATACTATCTCTTGTTGATCCAATTACCGTGCTGGTCTATATATACGGTCTTTCTTGTACCGCTTTTAAGCACCATTATTAATTTGAATTCTCCTTTATCATTTTTAAAAGCTCCACCAAGTTTAGAGGTTGGGTACTGTTTTAATATTTCTTCGATAACCGGTGGTGTTAATTCGCTCGATTTAATTTTCACGTATTCATCGGCTATTTTAACTATAATTGCTGTTTCAATTATATCTGAACTAGTTTTTGCTGCTGCGTTAAACATGATTCCGAAAGTCAAGAATACTAGTAATGCGTAATTTTTCATGCTAATAATTTTAATCGTTAATAACTCTAAATCTTAAAATACTTACGGAGTAATCTTACATATGGATTATCAGTTAATTAAATTTTAAAATTTAAAACACAAAAAAGCTGCCTAGGCAGCTTTTTACAAACAACTAATTCAAACTACTAAATATTACATTTCTAACCAGTTACCCTCTGCGTCAGCATAAAGCACACTAGACGTTCCATCTTGTGAAGTAATTTCTAATTTATAATTATTTTCATCATCAACGTATGCTTTACTCAACATTGCACCTTCATAATCGGTTGCTAATGCATTTACAATTGGTGTAGGTAAATCAGAAGCAGCTACCTCTGTATAGTCTTGCAAAAAGACTTCTTCCATAATACCATCATGAAATATAATTGGAGTTGCGGCAGTACCTATTGTTAAACTACCTATGGCTAAAGCTGTGGCAAATACTAATTTTTTCATCTTTCTTATATTTAAATTAAACTCTCTTGAAAGGTATATTAGAATAATTGTGCCAATACGAAATATAACACCTTATATATTTTAATATAATTGATTTTCAGTTGTTTAACTTAAATAATTACTTAGATGCTGTTGGGTAAAAATGTGTGTAAATAGAAAAAGTGTGTAGAAACTACACACTTTTTTATACTATAATATAAGTTTTGACTTAAGCTTGATGCGAATCTTTTAAAAGATCTACCACACTTTTTACAGGATTAAAGGTCACTAATGGCACTTCTACAAAAATCGTATTCCAAAATGCCATAGCCCCGTTCCATAATCCCGGAAGCTCTAATGCCTTTAGTTCTTTGCCATCTTTAGTTTTACCTGTTATAAAACCTTGCTTTTCGTCTACAAACTTTAATAGGTCGAATTTCTCACCTTTATAATTACGAACAGCACAAACCAAATCTACCGGATTAAAATGGGTAGAGTTCTTAAGAAGATCTGCCTGTTGACTATTATCCATATCTATTTGGGCAGACTCTATAATCTGTAAAGAAACTTCGCCTTTACCATTAGTTACCCAAAAAGGACCACCACCTGGCTCACCTTCATTTTTAACCATACCGCAAATACGAATAGGTCTGTTAATCTTATCCTTTAATATTTCAATTTTATCGTTATCAGATTTTGAATCAAAATCATCTGTAAAACGCACATTTAAGTTAGTACCCAAGAAATTTTTAATTTCTTCTAGTTGTGCATCATCTACGTTACCGCTATCAAGTAATGCTGCATATTCAAATGCTTTTTCTTGCTCTTTTAAAAGTACACCTGCCAAAACCTTTTTACTATCGGCAACTGCCTTGGCATCTTTCATTACGGCAACGTTATCAATATTCTTTATAAAAATAACATCGGCATCTTGCTCATTTAAATTCTGGATCAATGCACCATGACCACCTGGTCTAAACAACACAGAGCCATCTTCATTTCTAAATGGGTTATTGTCCATATCTACAGCCAAGGTATCAGTAGAAGGTTTTTGAAAAGAATAATCTACATTATAGGTAATACCTGTATCTGCTGAAACTTTTGGTCCAGAAGCTTTAAACTCTTCGCCAAACATTTCTTCATGCTGTTCTGAAATCGTAAAATGCAAATTTGCCTTTTCGTTAGAACCTGCATATAATGCACCTTCTTTTAAATGTTCTTCAAATGGTGTAGCTGCAGAAGATTCGTACTTATGAAATGGCAATAATCCCTTCGGAAAAAAACCGTAATTCAATGCATTCTCGCCTAATAGATCAGCAATAAAACTAAAAACCTTTTCTCCTTGAGCATCAGATTTTAAATTTAACCTGTCCATCACCTTTTTGTAAAATGGAAAACGCTCTAAACCTTCTGAGAACTTCTTAATATCTTTATCATTAGTTCTAGTCAAATAAGCTTCTAAAGTTTCCTCAGCAGGGTTATAAGTACCTAAAAAACTAAATAAAGCTTTAAACATTCTTGAAGCTGCACCAGAAGCCGGTACAAACTTTAATATATCAAGGTCTTTTAATTTCGAATCATAAAATGCTATGAGCTTTTTCTCTTCTGCATCAGAGAATTTTAGAATACCATTACCTATTACGGCTGCATTCTCTAATTTTACAAAAGGAATACCTTCTTTAAAGGTGTTGATATGACTCAACATAGTTTCTTTTGAAATTCCTTTTTCTGCTAATTGCTTAATGTCTTTATCTGTAAGTTCAATCATTTATGTAATAAGGTATCTATATGGTTAATGGCTTTTTTTAAACGTTGTTTTTTGTTCCCCTTCAAGATAATAAAATTTTTGCCGTATTTTTCTAAAGTATCTTTAAAATAATTGAACATTTCTTCCCTTTCATTTGGTTTATCTCTTAAATCATCAGCCTCCCACGGTATGTCGATGTAAGTTAAAAGATATAGGTCATAGGTATTCTCTAAGGCATACTTTTCTAAAACAGGATCACAATCACCTATATAATATGCTTCTGAATATACTTTGGTTTCAAGGAGATCAGTATCGCATATGAGAATATCGGTAGCCTTTTTTGCCAACTTGTTCTCTAATGCCATTTGCCCTTCGGCAATAGGCAACAAATCGTGAGGCTCGCACGTTTTACGTTGATTGTTCCATTTATCTTGTAGATAATCTCTGGCATATTCTGGCACCCAAACAGTATGGTAGTGCCTTGCCAATTGTTCTGATAAGGTTGTCTTGCCTGTAGATTCTGGACCAAAAAGAACCACCTTTAGGACATCTGAAGCTTCTTGTCTGTATTTTTCTTCCATGCATTGTAACCGTAAAAGGCCAATATTGTAAAAATGAGATATTGTATACTAGTAAACGTAAATCCTTTATAAAAGTATAACGGAATCGATATTAGATCCCCAATGATCCAATATATCCAATTTTCTACTTTCCTTTTGGCCATCAACCACATACCCACAAAAAATATAGCTGTTGTTATGGTATCAACATAAGCAGTCCAACTATTCCATTTATCAAAAACTTGATACACGGTAAAAACAAAAATGATGGTACTTATAAAAATGATAACCGAGGTGATATTTTCCTTTTTGGTTACTCTTGTAATTGGCGTGTAATGTTCTGCATCTACTTTTCTTGTCCATATATACCAACCATACAAACTCATTATAAAATAGTAGGCATTGATCATCATATCGCCCAATAAACCCCACTTTAAAAGTAGGTAAACAAATATTGAGGTACTGATTAACCCTGTAGGGTAAACTAGAATCTTATTCTGTTTAGAGAACCATACTGAAAGTAATCCAAAAATGACCGCTACAATTTCAAGAATAATATCTAGTGTATCATAATCGGAATATTGACCAAAGAGATAATCAAAAATGGGGCTCATAGTCGCTTCTATCAGATTTAACTATTTTCATGAATAAGAGTCCGCGGTCCATCAATTCAAATGCTGTTTTAATTTCGGTATTCAACACTTTCATTACTTCATCATAAGAACCATAAACCTGAGTACTCAACGGATTCTCAAGTACGGTCAACCCACATTCTCGCAGTTTTTTTATAAAATTTATAATGTGCTGTTCAAAATCGTCCTGCAATGGTGAAAAGGTCAATTCTACTGATATATCCATATATAGTATGCTATAATTAATTTATTCTATTCTTTATCTCTAGTGGCATAAACGCAGGTAAATTCTTCAAATTCTAGAAATCTAATTTTATAGTTAGATAAATTTCCTTCGAAAATAATCTGTGCCGTTGTTTTGTGGTCATCAAATTTAAAATCTTGCACATTTATGTGATGTAAAAAACTTACCCCTCTATGACCATATATTTTATAAAGCGATTCTTTAGCTCCCCATACAATAGTCAACTTTCTAACCACTGCCGCAGTATTTGCTAACGTTTTATACTCCTCAAAAGGGGTGAATTTATGTGCTATTCTCAAAATTTTGTCACGCTGCATTTCAATATCGATACCTACATGTTCAGCTGAACTAATAATTATACCCGTAAAATTATGAGAATGCGTAATCGATATAAATTTGCCATCTTTTAAATGGGGCTTCCCGTTTTCATCATAGATTAAATCGGCATCTGTATAGTCATATTTTGAAAGTAAGTGCCTAATACTCAAGAACGCTTTACGATGAAGTTCAGATTTCATTCCGTCAAATCGATTTTGACAATAGGGCGTGAGCTCAATACCTGTCCAAAGGTTTTCTTCTGTCTCTTCAACCTTCCAAATTGCTAAGGAGGTTTCTTCATTTACTGTTATAGTTTTGTAAAGCGGCATGAGATTCTTAGTGTTATTCGTACCTTTGCACGAATTAAAAATTGCTGTACACAGATTAACGAAAGTATAAAATAATAAAGATATGAGCACGAAAACTATTCCGTATGTGCCTTATAAGGTTAAGGATATATCCCTTGCTGATTGGGGAAGAAAAGAAATCGAATTAGCAGAAGCTGAAATGCCAGGTTTAATGGCACTAAGAGAAGAATATAAAGATGAGCAGCCTTTAAAGGGAGCTCGTATTGCAGGTTGTCTTCATATGACGATACAAACTGCTGTACTTATTGAAACATTGACCGCTCTTGGCGCAGATGTTACTTGGAGTTCATGTAATATATTTTCTACACAAGATCAAGCCGCAGCAGCTATTGCAGCAACAGGAGTACCTGTTTACGCTTGGAAAGGAATGAATGAAGAGGAGTTTGATTGGTGTATTGAACAAACATTATTCTTTGGTGAAGACAGAAAACCATTGAACATGATCTTAGATGATGGTGGTGATCTTACCAACATGGTATTGGATAAGTACCCAGAAATGGCCGGAGAAATCAAAGGTCTTTCAGAAGAAACTACCACAGGTGTTCACCGTTTATATGAGCGTGTAAAGAAAGGAACTTTACCAATGCCTGCTATAAACGTTAATGATTCAGTTACTAAATCGAAATTCGACAACAAATACGGATGTCGCGAAAGTGCCGTAGATGCTATTCGTAGAGCTACAGATACAATGCTTGCCGGAAAAAAAGTTGTTGTTGCTGGTTACGGTGATGTTGGTAAAGGTACCGCAGCTTCTTTTAAAGGTGCAGGTTCTATAGTTACTGTTACTGAAATTGATCCAATTTGTGCATTACAAGCTTGCATGGACGGATTTGAAGTAAAGAAATTAGAAACTGTTATTGGTAAAGCTGATATTGTTATTACCACTACCGGAAACAAAGATATTATCAGAGCAGAACATTTTGAAGCGCTGAAGGATAAAGCTATAGTTTGTAACATTGGTCATTTTGATAATGAAATTGACATGGCATGGTTGAACAAAAACCATGGTAACACTAAAGATGAAATTAAACCACAAGTAGATAAATATACTATTAATGGTAAAGATTTAATTATTTTGGCTGAAGGTAGATTAGTAAACTTAGGTTGCGCAACCGGACACCCTAGCTTTGTAATGAGTAATTCATTTACCAACCAAACATTAGCTCAAATCGAGCTTTGGAAAAATAGTGCTAATTACGAGAATGATGTTTATATGTTACCTAAGCATTTAGATGAGAAGGTTGCAAAACTTCACTTATCTCGTTTAGGAGCTGAGCTAACAGAGTTGAAAGATTACCAAGCCGATTATATCGGTGTTACAGTTGAAGGTCCTTTCAAACCTGAATACTACAGATACTAAAACATTAGTTTTAGAAACTAAAAAGGTCCTGATTTTCATCAGGACCTTTTTTTTACTTTATACTTTCTTCAGATTAGTTATTTTCTGCCAACATACCCTCTAAATAATAACAATCTGTTTGCTCTTTAATTTGAGCTAAACCTTCTTCTTTAGAGCTTAACGGATTAATTTTAACCTCTTTTCCGTTTGGCATATAAACGATATAAAATCCTTCTTCAAAAGATGATAATTTTATTATCTCTCCATTAGGTCTTACGGCGTTCCAAGATTTTTCACTTGGCTTATAAACTAAATCAATTTTCTTTCCTTTTTTAGGTCCGTCAACTACGGTTACCTGCATTCTGTTCTTAGTAGCGGTCATTTCAAAAGTGTTACCGTCTCTTTCTACCATTTGAGTCTCTGACTCCCCTTCTTCCATTGCAATTGGGTTAGACCCACCCCAAAATTCGATTACGTTAAATATAATAGCATCTCCAATAAAGAATAATCCATAAACCGGAATTATATTTAAGCCCCAAAATACCAAGTTATTTACAAACTTACTATCAGACAACCCTTGGTTCCAGTCTTTTAAATTATTGAACGCGCTAAAAGAACCTAAGCAACTAGAAAATAATAACGTACTCGCCATTGCAACACAGATAATTGATTTTTTCATATTTAATTTATTTTTGATTAGTTGATGAATTTATAAATTAACCCTTTATAAAAGTAGCCTTATGAATAATCTTATTAACTTAATAAATACAGAAAGTTAACTCTAATAACAGATGGACAAATAAATTACAATACCCATCAAATCAAAACCTGAATAAGAAGCTTTTCCTTTTTAAAAAGGACACTATAGATTTCTTTATTTAGTACGATATTGCAACCTCAATCCATATTTCATGATAATTTTACTTACCGGTGCCACAGGAACTTTAGGTTCTCAAGTTTTATTCTCTCTTATAGAAGAACGATTTTCTAGTATAGAAAAATTATATCTACCTGTTCGTGAAAAGAAAACAGTTTCTCCTGAGAAGCGCATTTCTAATATGCTTGAAAGTGATTTTGCACCTAGTTTTATTAAAGATAACCTTAAGGGTATTCTAGCCAAAATAGTGGTCATCGCCGCTAAAGACATATTAAAACCAGAACAGTTTTTAAGTGGCAAAAAAATCAGTCATTTTATACATTTAGCAGGTTTTGTAAATCTATCCACACGACCAGAAGCTAAAACTGAAATCTTTAAAGAGAATTTTGAATTCACTAAATCTATCTTTGAAACCTACACTCCATTTATTGATAAGTTTACTTACATAAGCACCGCTTTTTCAGCTGGTGATATTGGCGGACTCATTCCTAACGATTATTTACGAATGAAACCTGAAAGACATAGAAACCATTACGAGGCGTCTAAGTTTGCTTCAGAGCAATTTTTAACCCAGGCTGGAGCAGCTCTAAACATACCTGTACAAATCTTAAGACCTAGCGTTTTGGGCGGAAATATAAGCAACAAGCCTAGTTTCTTTATTTCTAAGTACATGGTCTTTTACCTATTCGCTAAATTCTTTCATAATACTACAACAAGAGATGAAATTAGAATTACTGCCAATTCAAATAGTGGCTTAAACATTATCCCAACAGATTATGCAGCCAAAGTCATTGTAAAAGTATTTGATACAACTATCAAACAATTGAATATAGTACACTCTAAAACAACGCATGTTACCAGAGGTGTTTCTAGAATCTTAGAAACTGTAGATTTTGAAAACTTTAAGCTTACACCACATATGATAAGTGCCGCAACTGGTTTTGAGTCTAAACTGGAAAAATTTTACTATGATACTATTGGTGTTCATATCACCCCTTACCTAACCTCCAAGCCATGTGAGTGGGACACGACCGAGCTAGAGAGAATTTTACCCATACCTAAATATAATCTAGAGGAGTATCTAGGAAGCACTATAACCTTTGCTAAAGCAAACGGATTTAGAAATCAAAAATGGTAGTACATTTGGCTAGAATACTCATATTAGCTTCATTAAAATTAATAACCCTCAGAACTTTCCATACCTGCACTCCATCTTCTAACGAATTCTTCTGACCAAGCATCCCAGCCAATAGTCATCAATGTCCATATAGCGATACCAACTACAAGCAGATTAAATACAATACCAATGATGGCTATAATTTTTCCCTTTTTAACCTTTTTAATATCATCATAGTCATTTGGGTTTTCCTTAAATAATTTTTCAGATTTACCTGCCAAAATAAATGCTATTAGAGCTGGTAGTATTCCTATTCCAGCAAAACAACAAATAAACAAACTTAAAAGAGAAAGAAGATAAATGATAGTGGCATTAGGTAATTTCTTTGCGGTCATAAAAGATAATTTATTTTAAAAATAATATTTTTTACATTATTTACAAAAAGGAATAATAGCCTATAGAAACTATATTAAGTTTTATCTTTATTTTAATAAAAATAAAAAACATGATAATTTTTGTAGATATGGATGAGGTTATAGCTGATACCTATGGCGCCCATATAGAACTTTATAATTCTGAATTTAACGGGGAGCTTACTACAGATTTATGTTCTGGAACAGAAGTGTGGCGTATGGTACCAGAAGCTCATCAAGATAGTGTTCGCAAACATGCCACTAGAAGAGGGTTTTTTAGAAATTTAAAACCTATTGCAGGTAGTCAAGAAATTTTGTCTCAACTCGCCGACAAACATGAAGTCTACATCGCATCTGCCGCCATGCAATTTCCTAACTCTTTAGAAGAAAAAAACGAATGGCTAGATGAACATTTTCCTTTTCTACCTTGGCAAAACCGCATTCTTTGTGGTCACAAACACATTCTTAAAGGAGATATTTTGATAGACGACCGCAGTTTTAATTTAGAGAATTTTGATGGTAGAAGTTTACAGTTTACCTCACCCCACAATGTAAATACCGAAGGTTTTGAACGTGTTAATACCTGGTTTGAGATTGGAGAGAAATTATTGTAATCCCAATTTCGCTAAATCATAAAAGTAAAAGTTCTTTTCGTCGTTCATTGCAACGAAAAGTCCATTTTTAAATGTATCATTCAAAGGCATCGTTACGGCTTCACAACCATCTGTTTCGGTTGTAGAGAGATTCACAGCTGTAATATAAGTATTGGTTTCTCTATCAAAAATATTAAACTCACCCTTCTGCTGATTCGATACTATTAAATAACCGTGCCCATCAGCATAACTTGCAATGGCTATACCTTCAATATCTTCATCAAAATACTTACCTCCAAAACAAGAAATCTCTTTATTTCCCATACTGGGTTCTGCATAGTATTTTTTTATACAGAAACCTTCATCAGAGAAATAAACAAACCCATTTTCATCATCAATAGCAATAGCCTCAATTTCTTTTACTCCGCTAAATTTTCCAAATTTTCGAACATAGCTAGAGGTTATACCTAAACTATCAGCATTTAGAGCATACTGGTACAGATAACCATCTGCAGGACCGGTTTTTCTACCTACGATAGCATATATCTTTGCATCTTTAGGGGACTTAAATAAGCTAACCCCCATTGGCAATTTATTTTCTTCTAATTCTTCATCTTCAAAAACCTTAAAACCACCACCATCTAAAGGCTCCATATCTGGCACTGAAAACATTCTTATCTGTTGTTTTTCACGTTCTGTAAAGACCAAAATATCGGTTTTGGTAGAATCGTTCAGTTGAAAACCATATTCAATATCTACATTGTTTGGTCGTTGAATATTTCTAATGGTTTTCTCTTCTATAATTTTTCCCTCTAAATCAAAAGCATAAACAGCCCCATTGGTTTTCTTATCCGTACCGAAAACAATACTCTCTTTAGCATTTTTAGGATTTACCCAAATTGCAGGATCATCTGTATCGTTTAAGGTAAATTCAGTAATTACGTCTGGCGTTATTTTAGGTAACTTACTTTGATTACAAGAACTAAAAACAACTACGAATGCTAATAAATATGATATATTTTTCATTTTATGTGATTGATACAAATGCTAAATTATTTTTTAAAAAGATCATATTTTAAACCTAAAGTAAAACGCTGCCCATAAAACTCGACTTGTTGCGTACGTTCTTTTACTCCTTGGAAATAACGTAATGGCTGATTCGTAATATTCTTTAAATCTGTATATACACTTAGGTTTTTATTTATTTGAAAAGTGGCGTTGAAATCTAAAAACAGCTGCGTATCATAATATCTATCTTCAAAATCATTACCCCCTATTTCATCTATATAACTATCAGAAAAATTAGCGGATAATCGTGTACTGAATTTTTTATCGGCGTAGCCCAAAGAAGCATTGAACATGTTTGGTGCTGTATTAGGTAAATCTAAATCATCTCGCTCATCACCATCTTCATTACGTATACCATCTGCTGAAGATGACAAATAAGTATAATTAAGATAAAGACTGAAGTTTCTGGCAAAGCCTGGCAAAAAGTCTAATTGGCGCTGAAAAGCAAGTTCCAATCCAAAAATAGTAGCACTATCTCCATTTAATGGCTGAAAAACATCATACCCCTCAGTACCGGCTCCTAAACTATCGTCGGGTGCTTCATAAATGAACGTATAAATAAACTCATCTATATTTTTATAAAATACACCCCCAGAAATTAAGCCTACACTTTGAAAATAGTGTTCTGCCATAAGATCAAAATTCATTGAGGTAGTAGGGTTCAAATCAGCGTTTCCTAAAACCAATTCTTTATCTTCATTAATAACTTCTGCTCTTGGTATAAGATCTTGATAGTTTGGTCTGGCCAAGGTATTTGTCCATGCAAAACGGAGTATGGTATTATTAGAAATATCGTATTTCAAGTGCACACCCGGCAGTACATTCGTATATGAATTTTCACCGTTTACCTCTTCTACCAAAACTGCCTCTTCTATGCCCGCATCTTCGTCTTCTTCAACGTAAACAACTCTATTCCCCTTAGATTCTAAACTCGTGTTCTCTACTCTAACACCTGCAAGAACAGTGAATTTCTCAGATAATTTTTGATTGACCATAACATAACCGGCAAGTACATCTTCGTTCACCTCAAAATTATCTGGGGCAAATTCATCTACAATCAGTTCACCATCTGCAACATTTAAATCTAAAGAACCTAACCAATCTTCACTGGCAAAAGAACCAATTTGGTATTGGCTACCTGCTAGAAAATCTGAATCACTATAGTCTTTAACCGGAACGGCAGCCAAAGTAGGAAATTCATCTTCTAAATCGAACTCATAAAAATCGTTATTTCTCAATTTTGATTTAAAACGACCTCTAGCCCCAAACTTTATAGAGCCTTCTCCTTGACCAAAAATATCTGCAGGAACTTCAAAATTCACAAACACATTTACATCCTCTTCTTCGGTATACTGATTTTCTTCTGTTATCTCACCATATTCAAAACTGGCTAAATCAGCATCTGCAGCATTAGCTGCCGAGAATCTTGGATATCTAGAATTTAATACATCATTATTAATAATGTATTCTGCTTCAAATTCTGCATAACGCTCATTAAGTCTCTCTTCAGATGCCTTTGCGTAAGAGGTCATCCAATCTACTTTTAGATTTCCCCAAAGATGATTACCGCCCAAGCTATAATTTTGCATACGCTGATCTTCTAAACGACGGTTTTTATTTCTATTACTATCTATCCCTCCTTTAGATTGCCTTTTAACTTCTACTGGAAAACTGGTAGGCACACCATCGGTAATTACAAAATCACCCATCGTAATATCTTCGGCGTCTAATATTTCTTGAGATAGGGCAAATCTATTTTCTCTATCATCTCGCCAGTTGTACATCGTCTTTAAGAAAACTGTATTGTTGACATCGAATTTATAATCTAAGTTTGCTGAAAAACTACGTCTTGTACGTTGAACCAAATATTTTCGTTGCTCATAAACATTTGCATAGGGATCAACATCCACTTCTTCTAAAACAGCCTCACCTTCACTATCTTCAACTCCTGTATTATATTCAAACTCATCGGTCCATTCAGCCTCAACATTATCTGAACCAAAGTCATTATCATTAATAGATGCAGCGACCATCCATCCAAATTTTTCATTTTTACTACGATCACCTATAAGAAATGATCCATTATAAATAGGTTTATCTGTTATAAAGTTGATACCTGAACCTAAGGTTGCAGAAACTCTAAAGCCTTGTGGAGATGTTCGTGTAATTAAATTTATAGACCCACCAAGTGCATCGGCATCCATATCTGGTTTAACTGCCTTACTGACCTCTATGGACTGTATCATGTCTGACGGAATCAAATCCATCTGAACGTTTCTATTATCGCCTTCCGCGGATGGAATTCGACTTCCATTTAAGGTCACGGAATTCAATTGCGGCGAAAGTCCCCTTACAATTATGTTTCTTGCCTCGCCTTGATCTATTTGCATAGTGATGCCAGGTATTCTTTTAACGGCATCACCTATATTGGCATCAGGAAACTTACCTATTTGATCGGTAGAAACAACATTGGTAATATTTAAATTGGTCTTTTGCGTGTTCAATGCTTTTGACTGGCCACTTAATCCATAGGCAGATACCTCAACGCCTTCCAATTCCATAGTCTTTGGCTCAACACTTAAGTTAACACTGATAGTTTCATTTGCTACTACCGTTATCTCTTGTGATAAATCTGCATAACCTAAATAAGAGACCTTTATGTTGTAAATGCCTTCTGGAATACCTACTATGGTAAACCTACCGTCAAAATCTGTAATCGCCCCTTTTGAAAGGGAAGGAATCATTGCGTTAGCACCTGGTAAATACAGACCGTTTTCATCTGTTACTGTACCTTGAATATTACCTGACTGTGCCAAAAGAATAAATGGAGCAAGAAAGAAAAGGTAAAAAAATACTGAGTTTTTCATTTTCTGAGTGGTTGTTATTTGGCCACAAAGAAATTAGATTGAAGACAGAACTGTGTTGCCTAAATCTTAAGGCTATTTTAAGATTACCCTAATTTTTATAGTTATTTACCTTTGGTTAACATTGTCGTAACAAAAAACCCTCTTCATTGCTGAAGAGGGTTTTTTTAAATAAGTTATTTAAAGCTTATGCTTCAAAAGGCTCAATGGAAACAAATGATTTTCCACCAGCTTTTTTAGTAAACTTTACTAAACCATCTACACGTGCGTGTAAAGTATGGTCTTTTCCTGCGTAAACATTTTCACCAGGATTGTGTCTTGTTCCTCTCTGTCTAACAATAATGTTACCAGCGATTGCAGCTTGACCACCAAAAATCTTAACTCCTAATCGTTTTGATTCTGATTCTCTACCGTTTTTCGAACTACCTACACCTTTCTTATGTGCCATTGTCTAAGGTTTTAAATTTTATTATACTTAATGATTTAGCTTATTTAGCTACACCACCATCTAATTCGTCTTGCCATTTCTGTAACTCATCCCATTTACCATCAGCAGCTAATTGTGCTTGCTTTGGCCATGTTTCAGTTACATGATTTCCACGAACGTCAGCAATAATTTCAGAAATTTTAGCTGCGTCTGTTTTTGCTAATTCAGCAAAAGTAGAAATACCTGCATTGTTTAAGGTCTCAGCGATTTTTGGTCCGATACCTTCAACTTTTTTCAAGTCATCAGCTTTACCCGTAGCTTTTTTAGCTTTTGGTTTAGCTGCAACTGGTGCTGCTTTTGCTTCAACTTTTTTAGCCTTTGGTTCAGCTTTTTTAGTTTCAGCTTTTTTAGCTCCTTTAGAAACAATTGACTCGATTACAATCTCTGTAAGAGACTGACGATGTCCATTTTTCTTTCTGTAACCTTTACGTCTTTTCTTGTGAAAAACGATTACTTTGTCACCTCTTAGGTGTTTAACGACTTTAGCCTCTACTGCGGCTCCGTCTATAGCCGGGGCGCCGATAGTAACGTTCGATCCATCAGCCAAAAGGAGTACATTGTCAAAAGTGACTTTTTTACCTTCTTCTACCTGTAAACGGTGAACGTACACTTTCTGGTCTTTTGCAACTTTAAATTGCTGCCCTGCCATCTCTACAATTGCGTACATATTGTTAAATGTAATGATTAAACCTGATGGATTTTTTCCATAGGCGGGTGCAAATATAGTTGTTAATCGTGAATTTACAAGTGTTTTTTACGAATTTTACGCACTCTTCATACTTCTAGTGTTCGAAGTCTTAAATAGTTGCATAAAAGATAGCGTTAATACCAAGCTTGTCGTAAAACCCATTACCGCAACCACTAAAAATACGATAGCCTCAAAACTACGATAAGTACTTGCCCATTTTGTAGATAATTCCTCTAAAAAACCTGGCTGAAGCTCGGTTGAATACAATGTAAAAAATAGCGTGAATATTAAAGTTGCTACACCACCTGTTATTAAACCTGCCATAAATCCGCCAGCATACGTAAAATCATCTGCCTTTTTTATTTTGTAGTATTTAATAGCTTCATAAATGGCAAAGCCTGTTATTACAGCATTAAATAGACTATAAAACACATTTACATGTAGCCCAAGTAATGACAAGATTAAAAAATAAGCGATTAAAGAGCCACTGGCAGCGACGCCAAATCTAATTGGTAGAGCATAGTTATTCATAACGAGTATATTTTTGTTTAGACTTTTAAGATAAACAATAAACAACTATTAATTCAATTTAATCTGTTAAAGAATACTTATATTGAAGATTGTTCTTACAAATTATTATTTTTTATGTAACATTTTTGTAAAGTCATATACTAACTAAACAGAACATTAAACACTAACCTAAAACAATTTAAATGAAAATGAAATTACTACTGGTTTCGGCAGTATCTTTTTTTGGATTTGCCGGACTCGCACAAGAGGTCGCTTTTGAAGAGTACAACTTAGACAACGACCTACACGTTATTCTACACCAAGACAATACCGCACCTATTATCTCAATTTCGGTTTTATACCATGTCGGATCTAAAGATGAAGATCCAAAACGAACCGGATTTGCACATTTTTTCGAACATCTTCTTTTTGAAGGTACCGAGAACATTGAAAAAGGACAATGGGACAAAATAGTCTCTTCTAATGGCGGATCAGGTAATGCTACCACCAATGAAGATAGAACGTACTATTACGAAGTTTTTCCTTCCAACAACCTAGAACTAGGACTTTGGCTAGAATCTGAAAGAATGCTTCATCCTGTTATCAATCAAAAAGGGGTTGACACTCAAAATGAAGTTGTTAAGGAAGAAAAAAGACTTCGTGTCGATAATTCACCATATGGCAAGTTTATCGAAAATATAAAGAGAAACCTTTTTAAAAGCCATCCTTATAAAGAAACGGTTATCGGTAAAATGGCAGATTTAGATGCTGCTACCCTAGATGAATTTATAGCTTTTCAGAAAAAATTCTATTCTCCTAACAATGCCGTATTAGTTATTGCAGGTGATTTTGAGAAAGAAAATGCCAAAAAATTGATTTCAGATTACTTTAAGGATATCCCTAAGGGAGCAGAAATTGCAAGAAACTTTCCAAAAGAATCTCCTATAACATCAGAAATTAACGCAAAGGCTTACGACTCTAATATTCAAATACCGGCTACTATGATCGCTTATAGAACTCCCGGTCTAAAAAATAGAGAAAGCCAGGTATTAGAAATGATTTCTACTTATTTATCTGACGGACCTTCTTCTAAACTTTATAAGAAAATGGTCGACGAAGAAAAGCAAGCCTTACAAATTGGCGCCATACCGGTTACATTAGAAGATTATGGTATGTATATCGTTTTTGCACTTCCGGTAGGCGAGACTAGCTTAAGCACACTTAATACCTCTATTGAAACAGAAGTAGAGAAATTAAGAAGTAACCTTATTTCTGAAAACGATTATCAAAAACTACAAAACAAGTTTGAAAATGAATTTGTAAACAGTAATTCAAGTGTTGAAGGTATTGCTAGTTCTCTAGCTGAATACTATATGCTTTACGGTGACACTTCTTTAATTAATAAAGAAATAGAGGTTTATAGATCTATTACCAGAGAAGAAATCAAAGAAGTTGCCAACAAATATTTAAAACCTAACCAAAGGTTAGTATTAGAATATTTACCTGAACAAAATACTGCAAACTAAAAATGACTATGAAAACTACATATATATTATTCTTAACATTATTCTCGGTAATTACTCTACAAGCACAGGTAGACCGTACAGTTATGCCTAAACCAGGTCCAGCACCTGAAATTAACTTAGGAGAACCGCAATCTTTTAACCTTAATAACGGATTAAAAGTATTGGTAGTCGAAAACCATAAACTACCAAGAGTATCTATGCAATTATCAATTGACAACCCGCCAATTTTAGAAGGTGATAAAGCTGGCACAGCTAGTTTAGCTGGTAGTCTTTTAGGGCTAGGATCTAAAAATATAACTAAAGAAGCCTTTAACGAAGAAATCGATTTTTTAGGAGCTAGGCTATATTTTAGCTCTCAAGGCGCTTACGCTCAATCGCTTTCTAAATACTTTTCTAGAATGATGGAACTTATGGCAGACGCAGCTATAAATCCGAATTTTACTCAAGAGGAATTTGACAAAGAAAAAGACAAACTTATTACCGGATTAAAATCTGAAGAGAAAGTAGTTTCTTCGATTTCTAGTAGAGTTCAAAGGGCTTTAGCTTACGGTAAAAATCATCCTTATGGAGAATTTACCACCGAAGCCACAGTAAACAATGTTACCCTTGGTGATGTTGAAGAGTTTTACAGAGAATATTTTGTACCTGCTAATGCCTATTTAATTATTATTGGTGATGTAAATTTTAAAGAAGTAAAGACTTTAACAGAAACCTATTTTACATCATGGACCAAAGCCGTGCCACCAAGCTTCTCTTATTCTCAGTCTAAGAACGTACCAAATACGCAAATTAACTTCGTTGATATGCCAAATGCCGTTCAGTCAGAAATTACAGTACAGAATATCGTAAACCTTAAAATGAAAGACGATGATTATATAGCCTCCCTTTTAGCCAACGAAATATTGGGCGGGGGATCTGATAGTAGATTGTATTCTAATTTGAGAGAAGATAAGGGCTACACTTACGGCGCCTATTCTTCTATTGGCAACGACAAATATGGTCCTTCTAGATTTAGAGCATCTGCAGAAGTTAGAAATATGGTCACCGATAGTTCTGTAGTAGAAATGTTAAAAGAACTTGAGCTTATTACCACTAAACCTGTAACCGATGAGGAATTAAAAAATACCAAAGCCTTATATGCCGGTAGTTTCATAATGGCGCTAGAAGATCCAGAAACCATTGCGAGATATGCTTTGAATGTTGAGAAAGAAAATCTATCTAAAGATTTTTACAAAACATTTTTAGAGAAACTAGATAAGGTTAGCAAAGAAGAAGTAGAAACAGCTGCCAAAAAATATTTCAATGTTGATAACGCCCGAGTAATTGTCGTTGGAAAAGGAAGCGATATTTTGGCTAACCTAGAAAATGTTGAGTTCAAAGGAAAGAAGCTGCCTGTACTTGCTTATTCTAAAACTGCCGATAGAGTTGAAACTCCTGATTACAGTGCTGCTTTACCAAGTGATGTATCTGCGCAATCTGTACTTGAAAAATATATTGAAGCTATTGGTGGAAAATCAAAACTAGAAGGCGTCAATACCTTAGCAATGATGGCCGAAGCAGAAATGCAAGGCATGAAGCTTAATCTGAACATTAAAAAAACATCTAGCGACCAACTAATGCAAGATGTACAAATGATGGGTAATTCAGTTAGTAAACAAGTACTAAATGGAGATACAGGCTACATGGTTATGCAAGGTCAACGTAAGGATCTTGAAGAAAAGGAATTGAAAGCTATTAAAAAGGAATCTGCTCCTTTCACTGAACTTCAATTAATAAACGATGATTCTGTAGTAATAGAAGGTATGGAATTGGTTGGCGATAAAAATACCTACAAACTTAAAGTTGGCGAAAACAAATCTGCTTTCTATGATGTTGAAACCGGACTTAAATTACAAGAGGTAACCGTAACTGAAATGCAAGGTCAGCAAATTTCAAGCACTTCTAATTTTGAAGATTACAAAGAGGTGTCTGGCATATTGTTTCCTTATAAAATAATGCAGACTGTCGGTCCACAATCTTTTGAATTTATAGTTTCTGAAATCAAAGTAAATGACGGGGTAGCGCCTGCTGATTTTGAATAACAACAATTCATTACAAATAGAAAAACCCGCTAAGTAGCGGGTTTTTTGTTTTTCAATTTCTAGGTTAAGATATTATCCTATTTTTCTAATTGTTGCTTCTCCGAATATTAATCCTTTATCTACTTCTGGGTTACCAGTGTAGTTGATATTTGTTTCTCCATAGCATGTTACTTTCAACCTTTCAACAACATTTACCCTAAAATTACTTTCGCCATAAGCGGTAATTTTAGTTTCATCTGCAACCATACCTTCTGTATTTATCTCACTCTCGCCATATGCCCTAAATACTTGGCGCGCCACATTTCCTTCACTGATTTCTAAATAGCTACTACCATAAATTGCTACTGTTAATTCATCTATAGAAACCGAATCAAAGTATACTTTAGCGGCTCCGTATAACGACATTTTAAAATCATCGGCATTGAATAGATTTTTGCATCTTACTATTTCTTCTCCTCGTATCGATAGATTTTCTAGTTTTCTATATGTTACCGTAATAGAAGCCATAGTGCCATTATAAAGCGATTTACTACCTCTCCATTTATCAGTTGAAATACGTTCAGATTTGGTTACAACCTTAGCACCGTCTAAGTACAAACGCAGCGTTCTGCCCTCCACCTCAACATTTATTTTATCTAATGATATTTTTGCATTGTCAATAACAACACTTTCCTCTTCGCCTTCAACAAGATTTAATTCTATATGCGGACTAACAATTAGTTTATCGAAAGATTTTACGTTGAATGTTTTTTCTTGAGCCTGTATACTGCCTACAACAAAGGTTGCTGCAAGTAGCGTAAATATGATTTTTTTCATGATTTTCGTTTTTTTGATTAGTTCTATACAAAGACTACCTTAAGTTAAGTTTGTTACAGTACGCAGAATTATTTTTACAGAACTAACACTTTTTTTCTATTAACCAGCCAAACACCAAATAAGATAATGAGTCCGCCTAATAGTTGCAGGATACTTATATTTTCTCCATCTAAAAAACCCCATAACACGGCTACAAGTGGAATTAGATACGTTACCGATGCTGCAAATACAGGACTAGATAGTTTTATTAATTTATTAAATAAGATATTCGCCAAAGCCGTACCTAGAAAAGCCAATACCATAATGTACCACACAGCTTCATGCATAGCACTATCACTCGCAAACTGCTTAAACACCCCAGTATAAATCAATATAATTAATGCCGGAAGAAAAGCGACTCCGAAACTAGCCGTCGTTACCGCTAGCGGAGTTAAATGAGATAAATACTTCTTAATGATGTTGATATTAAAAGCATAACCCAATGCAGCAATAATTATAAATAAAGAATACCAATAGTTCTGGTTCACATTATTTTCCATACCTGCAGCAATAAGAACTATAGTACCAAAAAGACCTATCAAAACCCCTAGAACTTGTCTTCCCTTCAGTGATAGTCCAAAAAGTGCTATACCCACCAGGGTTGTAAACAAAGGCGCCACAGAATTAAGAATAGACGTAATACCACTACTAATTTCCATTTGCGCCAAGGCAAAGAAAAAAGGAGGAAAAAATGAACTACACAACCCTGCAATGGTCACCCATTTCCAATCGGTTTTTGAAAGTGTCTTCAACGATTTAAAACCAAGAATAAATAACAATATAGATGCAAATACGATTCTTAGCCCACCTACTTGCAAAGGTGTATAACCAACTAAAGACCTTTTAATAAGTATAAAGGAAGAACCCCATATAAGTGACAGAACAACTAGGTAAATCCACTTTTGATCTATATTCTTCAATTCTTTTAATTTACAACAAAAGTGGGGTTTTTCTAAATAATACAACTAGTTACAGACTAATTTTTACTATTGATTAGATAAAGCATTTTACATATTTGGTATCTTTACCTTAAAATAAGGTTTATGTTAACAACGTAACCATTAATTCAGTGTTATGAAATTCAAAGTATTATTTCTATTTGTGACCATATTCACACTAGCAACCAATGTTTCTTTAGCTCAAGAAGACGCCACTTTACCTACTGAAATTGAAAATAGCTCTTCAAGTACTATTTTAGTTGGGATAGACGGTATGGCTTGCCAAGTAGGTTGTGCAGATAAAATCTCTTCTAATTTAATGGAAACCGAAGGTGTAGTTTCTTCAGAAATTAGTTTTGAAAATAAAAACGGACTTATAACCTTTGACCCTACAATCATTAGCATTGAAGAGATAGAGACTGTTATTACCGGCACCAAAGTTAAAGACTACGTTTACACCATAAATACTGTTACTTCAAAAGACAACTAAAATGAAAAATATACTTTATACACTTGCCATAGCTACATTAATTACGTTCACTTCTTGCAAAGAAACCAAGAAAGCTGAAGAGCCTTCTAAAATGGAGAACGTAATGAGCATTCATGACGAAGTAATGCCGAAAATGGGAACTTTAGGAAAGCTAGTTGGCCAATTAAAACCAATGGCAGATTCTTTAGGAGCCGAGTCTGTTGAAGCAAAAGCCATAAAAGACCTTCAAGAAGCCAATAGATCGATGATGGATTGGATGCAAGGTTTTGGCGATCGTTTCGATTCAGAAGAAATAATGGATGGCAAAGAACTTTCTGACGAAAAGAAACAATGGCTAAAAGAAGAAGAAGAGAAAGTTCTACAAGTAAAAGAAAACATCAATTCTAGTATTGAGCGTGCAGAAGAAATTTTAAGCAAGCAATAAAAACAACGTATTCTAAAAAGGTAAATTAGATAAGTCTACATTTCCTCCAGAAATAATTATGCCTATTTTTTTATTCTGAAAAACTTCTGGCTGCTCTTTTGATTGTTTTAAAACTGCAGCCACAGTTACCGCACTAGAGGGTTCTATGATGATTTTCATACGTTCCCAAACGAGTCTCATAGCAGCTATTATTTCATCTTCCGTAATTCTAACAATACCACTTACCAGTTCTTTTATAATAGGAAAGTTTTTATCACCTAACATCGTCTTTAACCCGTCAGCAATGGTATTTGTTGTTTCATTACTTTCAATTTTTCCACTTTGTAAAGATCGGTATGCGTCATCTGCTTCAAACGGCTCAGCTCCATAAACGCAACAGTTATCTCCAAAATATTTAGCGGCTAACGCAGAACCAGCAATAAGGCCGCCACCACCAACAGGGCAAAATATAAAATCTAAATCGGATTGTTTTTCGAGTAACTCTAAGGCTGCAGTACCTTGACCTAAAATAACATTAGTATCGTTGGAAGGATGCACGAAAGTAGCACCCGTTTTTAATCCTATTTCATCTGCTAATGCTTGCCTCGCCTCTACTGTTGGCTCACACTCATAAATTTTACCACCATACTCTCTAACCCCTACTTTTTTAACTTCCGGAGCTGTATTTGGCATTACAATATGTGCGGTAACACCAACACTCTGTGCTGCTAATGACAGTGCTTGGGCAAAATTACCCGACGAATGTGTTACTACTCCGCTTTTCTTTTGCTCTTCTGATAATTGTAAAATGGCATTGGTAGCACCTCGTATTTTATAAGCTCCTGCTCTTTGAAAATTCTCGCACTTAAAAAAAACTTGAGCATTGACCTCTTTATCAATTAATCTCGATGTTAAAACAGCTGTATTATGAATAAATGGCGTTATTCGTTTATGACAATCTAATAGGTCTTGTTTTGTAACCATACGACTTTATTTTTTCCACCGAAGTGTTTCTATAATTCCCCTAATGTCATTCTGAAGATATGACGCTGCAGGTAGAATAGAATCATAATTGGGTTTCGTATAAAAATATACAGAACCGGTTAAAAAGTGTTCGGTACTATCGGTGACAAAAAATTGAGATTGCGAGGCAGCATTACCCTGCACCTCAAATAACGCGCCATATATTTTATTATCAGGATTTACATACGGCTGCTCTACAATGTTATCTGCTTTTGCAGCATGTTCGTAACTAAGCCTTTTAGAATCATTGATCAATTGAGCTAAATTACCGTCAATCTTCTTATAGCTTAGAAAAATAGCGCCTTTCATTTCGGGATAAGAAATCGTGTAGGCTTGATCGCCATTTGGTTCGGCATTTGCCAATTGATTGTATTTAAAACTGAAGTTCTCAGTTTCTAAATCTGCTAATTTTCCCTGCGGATATTCTAACCGCATTTTAGCTTTGGGTTTAGGGAGTACCTCTTCATCTTTACAGCTAACCATAAATAGAAATACTATTAAAAATCCAACGAATGACTTACTCTTCATGTGGCAAGGTTACTTTTATTTGTTTTAATCTCTTCTTGTCCATACCCTCAACTACAAAAGTATAGGAATCAAATTGTATTTTTTCACCTCTTTTCGGGAAACTTCCTGCCTTTTCTAAAACAAAACCAGCCAAGGTTTCTGACTCCCCTTTATTCTCTTCAAAGATTTCATTATCCTCTAATTTGATAACCCTATAAAAATCTTTAAGAGGTGTTTTCCCTTCAAAGACATAATTGAAATCATCTAATTTCGAGAAAATCAAATCTTCATCATCAAACTCATCACTAATATCTCCTACAATTTCTTCAATAATATCTTCTAAAGACACCAAGCCAGAAGTACCACCATATTCATCTACAACTATAGCCAAATGATTCTTCTTCTCTTGAAATTCACCCAATAAATCATCTAATTTTTTATTCTCAGGCACAAAATAAGGCTCCCTGATCAAGGTCATCCAATTAAAGGTTTTTCGATCTAGGTAAGGCAATAAATCCTTTACATACAAAACACCTTTTACAGTATCTATATTTTCACCAAAAACAGGAATTCTAGAATACCCGTTCTTCTTTATTTCTCCTAGAACTTCAAGAAATTTCATTTGCTCATTAAGGGCAAAAATATCTATACGAGGTCTCATTACTTGTTTGGTATCTGTATTACCAAAAGTCACAATACCTTCTAAAATCTTTTTTTCTTCTTTAGTGGTATCGCCATGAGAAGTTAAATCTAGCGCTTGTGACAACTGATCGACACTTAAACTTGATTTCTGCTTACCAAGTTTATTATACAAAAACAATGTTCCAGAACGCATAGGTAAACTTAATGGAGAAAAAATAAAATCTAACACCCTTAATGGATAAGCCATTAAATGAGCAAAACTCATCCTATTTCTGTTGGCATACACTTTTGGTAGAATTTCACCGAACATTAAAATTAGAAACGTTGCGACCACGACCTCTAAAAGAAAACGTACCGAAACAACACCGAACCACACCTGAGTTATATTTTCAAATAAGGTATCGCCAATGATACTAAATAGCAACACTACACCAATGTTAATAGCATTATTCGCTATTAAAATGGTCGCCAATAATTTTTTTGGACGTTCTAGAAGCTTAATTAGAATTGAACTTTGGGCAGATTTTTCGTCTTGTAGTTCTTTAATTTCGGTTGATGAAAGACCAAACATAGCCACTTCTGCTCCAGAAATAAGTGCAGAGCAAACAAGTAGTACGCATAGTACAACTATATTCATTGCAAAAACACCGTTTACAACTAATGTTGTCATTAATAACGGTAAGGGGTCTGGGTCCAATAGTTGTTATTTAAATTTTGTTAGAATGGTAAATCATCATCCTCATCTGGACTTGCAGGTGCAGGAGCTGATGCTTTAGATGGCGCTTTACTTTCAATACTTGCTGGTTTCTGAGCAGCAGGCGCTGAACCTCCATTGTTTTGCATACCCTCTTTCTTGGTTGTCAAAAATGTAAATTCTTGCACATGAACTTCAGTTGAATATCTGGTATTACCATCTTCACCTTGCCATTGACGATTTTTCAATCTGCCTTCTACATATACCTTATCACCTTTACTTAAATATTTTTCACAAATTTCAGCAGCTTTATTTCTAACTACCACATTGTGCCAATCTGTATTTGAAACACGTTCACCAGTAGATTTGTTGGTATATGTCTCATTTGTAGCTATTGGAAATCTACCAATACTACCGCCTCCTTCAAAATAATGCATTTTAACTTCATCACCTAAATGCCCAATCAACATTACCTTATTTAATGTACCGCTCATAACTTAAAGATATAAAAATCAAAAGTACTAAAATTTAAATGCTTTGATAAAATCTGCGATTAAAACTGGCACCGGAAAATCGGTTATTTTTTCTACAGGAATCTTACCTTCAAAATCATCATTTATATACACCAACCAGAACTTCGTATGCAGGTGTTGATGCGACAGCTTATGTACGATTGCATTTTCATTGTACATTATTACTTCGCTAGACTTCATATCACCAAGTACTTCTTTATACCTTATAATAATATCATCTATTTCTAATACATTATCTGACTCAAGCAAAGGAAACTGCCAAAGATTCTGCCAAATACCTTTGCCGGTTCTTTGATTTAGACTTGTGAATTGATGCCCATCAGCATCCTTATATATAGGTATAAGATAATTGAAGTATCGATTACGCACTTTTGTCTTCTTTAACTTCACTGGTAAGGTATCTAGCAAACCTTTTTCAAGAGCTACACAACTATCATTTAGTGGGCAAAGCAGGCATAAAGGTTTTTTCGGGGAGCATTGTATGGCTCCAAACTCCATAATACCTTGGTTATAGTCTCGAATATTAGCGGGATCCATGACTTTTTGCGCCAAGCTTTTAAAATATTTAATACCCTCTGTACTATTAATAGGAGTGTCTATACCATAGTATCTAGAGAGTACTCTATATACATTTCCATCTACTACAGCTTGCGCTTCATTGAAACAAATAGACGAAATTGCACTTGCAGTATAGTCGCCGACACCTTTCAGTGTTAAAAGTTTCTTATAATTATCAGGAAATTTCCCATCATACTGCTCGACCACCATTTTTGCAGCGGCATGAAGATTTCTAGCTCTTGAATAATACCCGAGCCCTTGCCAAAGTTTTAAAACTTGCTCTTCATTTGCATTGGCTAGATCATATACAGTTGGAAAATTTTCCACAAAACTCAAGTAATACGGGGTTCCCTGAGCTACACGCGTTTGTTGAAGAATAATTTCTGATAGCCAAATTTTGTATGGATCAGTACTCGCACGCCATGGTAAACTGCGCTTATTATCATGATACCAATCTAAAATTTTACTCGAAAATGACATGCTATTCAATACTAAGTTATAAAAGTAGCAGTTTATACACTTAAAATTAACCCATTAGAAAGAAAGATTGAATTTAATTTATATATTTGCAACCCGAAAAAACATACAGAAAATCTAATATTGAAAGATGACGAAAGCGGAAATTGTATCGAAGATCTCAGATAAGCTGGGAATTGAAAAAGGAGATGTACAGGCAACTGTTGAATCTTTTATGGAAGAGGTAAAAACATCACTAGAAAGTGGTGATAATGTTTACCTAAGAGGTTTTGGTAGTTTTATCATTAAAACTAGAGCCGAAAAAACCGGTAGAAATATTTCCAAAAACACAACTATTAAAATACCCGCTCACAACATTCCAGCATTTAAGCCTGCAAAGGTTTTTGTAGAAGGAGTTAAGAGCAACGTACACGTAAAATAATTAATCTTAAAAAAAGAACTTTATGCCAAGCGGTAAGAAAAGAAAGAGACATAAGGTAGCTACACACAAGCGCAAGAAGCGTAGAAGAGCTAACCGACACAAGAAAAAGTAGTTTTAATAACTACTTTTTCTTTTTAAAATACGTTCATTGACATAGAGATCCAGATTTTGGATTTCGGCAAATACATTTGTATTTGTCTATGGTATTGTTTAATCAGTTCGTTCCCTATTTTAATAGGCGAAACGACTAAAAATATATTCAGGTGAATAGAGAATTAATCGTAAGATCTAGTTCCCAATCTGTTGACTTTGCCTTGTTAAAAGACGGAAAACTCACTGAACTGCATAAAGAAGAAAACAGTAACGACTTTTCTGTAGGTGATATTTTTCTCGCCAAAATCAGAAAACCAGTTACCGGGCTTAACGCAGCGTTTGTAAACGTTGGTTATGAAAAAGATGCATTCTTGCATTACCATGACCTTGGTCCGCAATTATCTTCTATGCTTAAGTTCATAAAACAAGTGAGCACAGGAAAACTAACGGATTACACCTTAGGAAATTTCCCGGCCGAGACCGATATTGACAAAAACGGTGTTATTACCGATGTCATTAAAGCAAACCAATCTCTATTGGTTCAAATTGTAAAAGAACCTATATCTACTAAAGGACCAAGAATTAGTTCTGAGCTATCAATTGCCGGACGCTACTTGGTAATGGTTCCTTTTTCTGACCGTGTATCCGTATCTCAAAAGATTGCGAGCAAAGAAGAAAAAGACAGGTTAAAAAGACTAGTTAGAAGCATTAAACCTAAAGGTTTTGGTGTTATCATTAGAACAGTCGCAGAAGGACAAAAAGTTGCAGAACTGGACAAAGATCTAGAAAACTTGCTGAACAAATGGACAGCAATGTGTAAAAAATTACAACGTGCGCAGACACCATCAAAAGTATTTGTAGAACTCAATAGAGCATCTTCTATTTTAAGAGATGTATTTAATGATAGTTTTACCGGAATACATGTAGATGACGACACCTTATACAATGAAATTAAGGACTATGTGTCGGAAATTGCTCCCGAAAAAGAGAGCATCGTTAAGCACTATAATAACACCAACGTACCTATTTTTGAAAAATTTGGTATTGAAAGACAGATTAAAACGTCTTTTGGCCGTACTGCCGCAATGAGCAAAGGCGCCTATTTAATTATAGAGCATACAGAAGCACTTCATGTTATAGACGTTAACAGTGGCAATAGATCAAACAAAGCTAAAAACCAAGAAGATACTGCCCTAGAGGTAAATCTTTTATCCGCATCAGAAATTGCAAGGCAACTACGCCTTCGTGATATGGGCGGTATTATAGTTGTAGATTTTATCGATATGGTAAAACCACAACATAGAAAAAGGCTTTTTGAACATCTTAGAGATGAGATGAAAGATGATCGTGCCAAGCACAAAATACTACCTCCTAGTAAATTTGGTTTAATTCAGATTACCCGACAAAGGGTACGACCTGAAATGAATATTAAAACAACTGAAGAGGACCCAAACAATTCTGGGAAACAGGTGGAAGCACCTATTGTTTTAATAGATAAAATTACATCGGACCTTGAAAAACTTCTTAAAGGCCCTAAAAAGGATAGTAGTATAACTTTGAATATACACCCTTTTATAGCAGCCTATATAACAAAAGGTTTTCCATCGATGAGAACAAAGTGGTTCTTAGAGTATAAAAAATGGATTAAAATTCAACCACGCGATGCGTATACGTATCTAGAATACCGTTTTAAAAATAAAGACGGCAAAACAATATATTAATGAAAAAAGCGACTCCCAAAAGAGTCGCTTTTTTTGTTTTAGGTTTTTATGTATTTTAACCATCAAATTCCTAACCAACCAAAGTAAATGTCTTGCAAAAATTGTTCTTCTGCTCTAGTTCATCAATCATTTTACTGTAACCAATGTGGTGCTAAAATAGTCTCTGAAAGAATAACTATTAAACGTATTATAGAGGACGCCTTTCAAAATTATATTGGGTGGGACAACAAGTATTTTGTTACCATTAAATACTTGATTTTAAGACCTGGAGTGCTTCTTAGAGAATATTATAACGGTACACGTAAAAAATTCTTAAACCCTTTTGCTTTCTTAACTATATGTATGGCAATCAACTTGTTTGTATTTAATTCTTTTGATAAAGAATACATATCAGTAATGAACGATTTTAATGAATCACAAATTAATTGGTATGCAGAAATACTGGGTGGACCATTTGCAGATCCAGAATTTAAGGCAGAGCAGTTGACCAAATCAACCGAAAGCTCAAAATTTATGCTTAAGTACTTTAACATAATGGTAATCCTTTTACTTCCCATATACACATTGATAGCATTTTTAGTATACAGAAAACCTTACAATTATGCAGAACATATTGTAGCCAATTGTTACATTCAGGGTTTAAGTTTTTTAACTACCTCTCTAATATTTTTTATAGCTATTTGGGTTCATCCTAGTCTGTTTCTTTTAATATATCCTCTATTGATTTTTTATTATACTTATGTTTATGGTAGACTATATAAACTTACCATTGGTCAATCAATTTTAAAGGTGATTTTATTTTTACTTATAACGGTTGGAGTAGGAATAGCAGTTGGTGCCTTAATATTTTTACTCAGTTTTGCTTTTGGTTATATCTTTGCGGCATGACCGTCCTAATTTCAAATTTTATTAAATATCATCATTGAACGAAAAAACAAAAGGCTACACTGTTCAAGAGGCTACTAAAAAAATAGAAAGCTACTGCGCTTACCAAGATCGCTGCCATAAAGAGGTGGTTGCGAAATTGAAAGACATGGGTATGATTCCATTAGCAGTCGATACCATTATTGCCCAACTTATTGAAGACCGGTTCTTAAACGAAGAGCGTTTTGCAAAGAGTTTTGCTCGTGGCAAATTCAACATTAAAAAATGGGGAAAAAATAGAATTGTTAGAGAACTGAAATTTAGAAACATTTCTAAATATAATATCACAACCGCCTTGAAAGAAATTGAGCCGGAAGCTTACTTGACAGCTTTAGATGATTTAGCTCACAAAAGATTACGACAGATTACCGAAACTAATATTCAAAAGCGAAGAAAAAAATTAGCAGATTACCTTTTATATCGTGGCTGGGAAAGTCATTTGGTGTATGAAAAAACATTTGAGCTTATAAAATAATACTCATTCAATTTCTGTTTACACTTTTTGATTTTTATTGGTTCTAGATATGGCTTCTTTATTTTTCCAATCAATCCAATCTTGCCCTTTTAGCTTGCGCATTAACACGTCATAGTAGCGCATCACTACAATATTATACGATGCCTTAGCCAAATTCTTAGGGTTATGCGCTAATCCCCTCAAACTCATTGAAAATCCCGGAGTGTTGTATTTCATATAATGCCAATAACCTTCTGGCATATATAGAACCTCGCCGTGTGATAAAGTAGTTTTGAATCCTTTTGCCTTTTTCAAAGCTGGCCACTTTAAGTAATCAGGATTTGAGAAATCTATACTCTCATGTGTAATTAAAGAATGTGGCACCTTATATAGATTTTTCGTTTCTGACTGCGGAAACAGGACAACCTCTTTTTCTCCATCGAAATGAAAATGAAATATATTCGCCAAATCGATATCGTAATGCATGAAAGTATACGAGTCTCGTCCGCCGAAAAACATCATTGGCACACCTTTTAAAAGCCTTAACCCGAAGTCAGGAAACTTATAATCTTTCTGTAGAGCTGGTACTTCCTTTAAAATATTCCAAAGAAAAATTCTATACTTGGTAGGCTCTTTCTTTAATAGATCCACATATTCTGCCATTTTCATTTTGGCATGTGGTTCATTGAAACCATCTTTATGCTGAACTGGTCTATCATCATACAAAGGCACAGTAATATTGCCCGCTACTTCTTTAATATAGTCTAGGTTCCACTTGTTATAAGCAGGCCAATCTTCAATAGCCTGTTCTAAAACAACAGGTTTTTGAGGTTTAAAGTAGTCGTTAATAAAGTTGTCCTTGGTAATATGTTTTACCCTCGGAATATCTGCTAACTTCAATTACACATGGTTTTTTAGGGAAGCCAAAGGTAATTAACGTAAAGAAAACAATTTCTTAAAAATGTATTAATGTAACCTTAGTCAATAATTTTAGCCTTTTGCTTCGCAGTTTCATTACGCTCAATAGAGTGACCTGGTCTAGACCATTTTGGTTTTTCACCTAAAGATTCAATTTGAGAATCTTCTGCTTCTACCGTTTTAGGCTGTGACACCTTCGTAAATGGTTTTTGCGGATTTAAACCTAACATTTTGAACATCGCCATATCCTCATTTACATCAGGATTCGGAGTGGTCAACAATTTATCGCCTGCAAAAATAGAATTCGCCCCTGCAAAGAAACACATTGCCTGCCCTTCTCTACTCATTTCAGTTCTACCTGCAGATAAACGTACTTGAGTTTCTGGCATTACAATTCTTGTAGTAGCTACCATACGAATCATATCCCATATTGAAACTGGTTCAATATCTTCCATTGGCGTGCCTTCTACAGCAACTAATGCATTAATTGGTACTGATTCTGGTTGCGGATTCAATGATGTCAAAGCAACTAACATACCTGCTCTATCTTCCAATGCCTCACCCATACCAATAATACCACCGCTACAAACAGTAACATTACTTTTACGAACATTTTCAATAGTATCTAAACGATCCTCAAAGGCACGAGTAGAAATAACATCTTTATAATAATCTTCTGAAGTATCTAAATTGTGATTGTAAGCGTATAAGCCTGCTTCTGCCAAACGTTTTGCCTGATTCTCGGTAATCATACCTAAAGTACAGCAAACCTCCATATCAAGCTTATTAATGGTACGTACCATTTCTAACACTTGATCAAACTCAGGACCATCTTTTACATTTCGCCATGCAGCTCCCATACAAACACGAGAACTACCGGAAGCCTTAGCTCTTAGCGCCTGAGCTTTTACCTGAGAAACAGCCATAAGATCGTTACCTTCAATGTCGGTATGGTAACGAGCAGCTTGTGGACAATACCCACAATCTTCTGGACAACCGCCTGTTTTTATAGAAAGTAACGTAGAAACTTGTACCGTATTAGGGTCATGATTTTTTCTGTGCACAGTTGCAGCTTCATAAAGTAGCTCCATTAAAGGCTTATTGTATATTTCTAAAATTTCTTCTTTTGACCAATTATGTCTTGCTTCGCTCATATAATCTTAGGTTGTTACCAGGGTTCAAAAATAACGGAATTTAAATTGAAAAAATAATTGGAGGTTTTAAAATAATAACCTCATCACAAAATCAAACTTTATTTAAAATCCGATTATTCATTCTTACTTACTAAAATACTCACAGCATTACCACCAAAACCAACGGCATTTACCAGTATTTTTTTAAGGTTTCTATTCGTAGTTTTTGACTCCATAAAAGGTACTGAAATCATCTTATTATGTTGTAACATTAAAACCGCCAATTCTAGATTTAGTATTCCAGAAGTTGCGAATGTGTGACCAATTTTCCATTTATTGGTGGTCAATTGAGGCATGTGATTTTCGAAGACTTCTCGAATTGCGTTGAATTCCGAAGAATCTCCTTTTATAGTGCCGGGTGCATGCATTACGATAGCATCTACCTCAGTAACATCTAAATCGCCTAAAGCCATTTTCATAGATTTCTGAAAACATATGGCATTAGCTGAAATGGAAGTATTATGTTTTAAAATTTCTGTAGCATAACCAACTCCATCTATTATTGCCAAGGCATTTTTTACTACTCCCGTTTCTAGACAAGCTACCGAAGCTGCTTCGCCTAATATCATAGAATTAAATTCTTTTTTTAGGTCTGATGCCAGACAAGGGTAACTTCGACTTCGCTCAGTTACCGAACCAGAATTTGAATCGGGTGCTTTTGCGTAAATCTTCAATGCCTTCATTTGAGCAATGGTGAAATTGGTCAGCGGAGCTTCACTGGCACCTACCAAAAACTTATTTGCCATTCCGCTATTTAGCCAAGCCACTCCGTTCAATACCGAATGCAAACCCGTTGAACAAGTGATGGAATGTGATATTTCTGGTCCGGTCGCTCCTAAATCATGTGATACCCATGAAGAGATATTACCCAATGTAGTTGTTGGTGAACTTAAAGTTGATGAAATACCCGTATCTAAATACTCTTTATGATACTGCTCAAATAACTTCGTTGCCCCACGAGACGAGCCCATGTTGATTCCGAATTCAGCTGTGTTTTCCCAACCTGATTGCTTCACTGCCATTCGTGAAGCTACCATTGCGAATAGGACACTGTCATCTAATTTTCTGTATTTACTATCAGACTCCCTTTGTTCCTCTACTAGTAATCTCGCAGATTTAGACAAAGGAGCCGTCCAAGTTTTATCACCATTTATTTCTGACAAAGAGAAATAATGGTCATCGTTCTGATATGACTGCCAAGTTTCTTCTAATGTGCTACCTAAAGGTGACATTGAAGCTATGGCTGTTATGGATATTTTTTCTTTCAAATTCTAATCTAAAATGTATCTAAAGCCTCAGTGATCGCCTCGTAAATCTTCTGAAGTTGTATATCTGTAATTACGTAGGGTGGTAATGTATAAATCGTATTACCTAAAGGCCGCAATAAAACCCCTCTTTCTAAAAAGAAACTATAAAGTTGATCACGCAAATTACCATAACGTTCCATTTTTATTTCAAGGTCTATGGCAAGAATAGCACCCATAACCCTTACTTCTTTTACTTTTTTATGATTCTGAATTTTGCTAGCATATACGTTATGGGCATTTTCAATATAGCTTCTTCTTTCTAAGATTTCTGGAGAATTCAAAAGTTCTATTCCCGCCAAAGCAGCTGCACAACCTAAAGGATGCGCACTAAAAGTATGCGCATGAAAAAAACCTTTGTGCACCTCATCACTAAGAAAACGGTCATAAATTCTCTGTGAACAACTGGTAATACTTAAAGGAAACATACCCGCCGTTAACGCCTTACTTAAACAAATAACATCAGGTTTATTCGTTAAATTATCTGATGCAAAATTCTTACCTGTTTTGCCAAAGCCGGTCATTATCTCATCTGCTATACATAACACCTCTTGTTCTTGACAAAGACCGATTAACAAATCTAATCCTTCTACAGAATGAAATTTCATACCTGCTGCACCTTGCACCAGTGGTTCAAAAACAAATGCTGCACAGCTATTCTCTTCAAGAATTTGAGTTAGCTTAGTTTTTACTTCATCTATATTATCTTCTTGTGGCGTAGGAATGCGAATCACCTTTAAAAGAAAATCTTCAAACGGACCATTGTAAGATGACAGACCAGATGCGCTCATAGCACCAAACGTATCACCATGAAAACCATCTTCAAAAGCAATTAGTGTATCTCTTTTTTCTCCGTTATTATGAAAATATTGAAGCGACATTTTTATAGCTGCCTCAATAGCTGTAGAACCATTATCGTTGAAGAAAAGTTTTGCCTGGTTATCTGGCAAAATGGCCATTAATTTTTCAGATAATTCTATTGCCGGTTCGTGAGTTAGACCACTGAACATTACAAAATCTAACTTTTGCATTTGCTCGGTCATTGCCGAAATTATAGCGTCATTGGCATGACCGTACATTACGGTATACCAAGATGCAATACCGTCAATATACTCTTTCCCCTCTTCATCAAACAATAAAGCACCCTTTGCACTAGTTATAGGTAATTGTGGTTTACCCAACTTATGTTGAGTTAACGGATGCCATAAATATTTTTTATCTCGAGTAGATAGATTTTCCACTTTCATAGAATTTATAATTCTTCATTTTATCTATCTTGCAAAGATCGGGAAATAAACCGCAACAAAGAGATGCCCTTAAAAAGAAACGAAAAAGCGTTTTTAAATTTTTCCGAGTTGAAGAATACAGCTGTATTCTTCCTATTCTTTTTAATTACTTTTTTTATTCGTTTTCCTTTTTTCTTTAGGGACTATATAGATCGCGATGAAAGCACTTTTATTCTGTTAGGTCAATCTTGGGCTAATGGTTTTCTACCCTATACGCAACTGTGGGATTTAAAGCCTCCATTAACCTTTGCTTTTTTTGCAGCCATTATATCCATATTTGGTAAAAGTTTTATAGCTATTCGGCTTGCCGGTGTATTTCTAGTGGTCATTACCGCATTTTATACCTATAAGATAGCACTTACTATGATACCTAAAAAGGCTTCTATTTTTGTTGGGGCGTTTTGCATTGTTCTATTAAGTCTTTTTGGCAGCCTACAAGGTGTAATGTCTGAACATATATGTATCGCATTATTTGTGCCTGCTATTTACCTTCTACAATCAAAGAAATCTAATGCCTATATTTTCTTGGCAGGAGTTTTAATGGGTGCCACTGTTATGGTGAAATTGAATATGGCTTTCCCTATTTTATTTATTGGCTTGTACTTGGTTTATGAGGGTGTATTTACAAAAAAGAGTAGTAGTTTTTTCTCTATTATGTTATTTTCCACTGGTGTTATAACCGTAATTTTAGCAACTATTATACCTTATTATTTAAGTAATCAAACATATATATGGTGGGAATCTGTAGTACTGGCTCCTTTAGAATATACCGGAGCCAGAAGATATTCCATCTTTAAACTAGCACCTATTTTTGTAATTACAGGACTTTTTCTTGTATATGCCTACAAAAGCAAAAAGCTTGATTTTAAAAACAGAATTGTTCAACTGCTATTAGTTGCTATTATTGGGATATTGTTCTCTTTTGTAAAGGGCGGAAGAATCAATGGTCACTACCTTATTCAATTACACCCCATGTTACTTATTTTAGTTGGTATAGTCATCTACAACTTAATAGTACAGTACAAGCCGAAATTACCAATTTATGCTGCGTTTATCGCGTTATTGATACCTGCTGAAAGTTACTTGGAATATGTAAATGTTATAAAGAACAAATTTGAAAAAGGCACTTTCTTTAATGGGGAAGGTTTTTCTACTCCGCAATATATTTTAGAACATAATTTAGAAACTAAAAATATCCTGTTTTTTGAATATCATATAGGATACTGGAATTTAGATACCTTACCACCTACCACAGCTTCTACGCACCCAAGTAATATTTGTAGAGACGAGCTGTTTCCTTTTTTTTATAACCCAAGAAAAAACTCAATCGAAGAACTTGAATATATTATGGAAGAATTACAACCCAAAACGGTTGTAATACGAAAAGGCAGACGAATTTTAAACAAAAAAGAAGTTGAGGAAAACGAATATCTAGATGCCTATTTAGCGGAACACTATAAGGTATTTGCTACAATAGATAATGCAGAAATTTTACAGCGACTATAGTGTTCTTAAAATGCCTTCAAATTTATCGGCATACTTTTTAATAACCTCTTTAGTAAATTCTTTTTCTTCATCTATTCTACCTATCAAGGATACGCCTGTTTTATGAAGAATTATATTTTCTGTATGAGGATTAGCCTCTCCGCTAAATAATACAGAAACCTCATAACCTTTGTGCAATAACCAGTTAATGGTCAGTAACGAATGATTGATACTTCCTAAATAATTTCTAGACACCACCACAACTTTATAATCGGGCATGATGATATCAAACATGGTATCTTCCTCATTTAATGGTACTAGAATACCACCAGAACCTTCTATGACTAAGTCATTATCTGTTTCTGGCTCATTAATATGAAATCTGTCAATTCTAATACCTTCAATTTCAGCCGCTGCATGCGGACTCATAGCTGCTTTTAAATTATAGCTACTAGGGTGAAATTTAGATTTCTTGTTTGAGATAAGGCTTTTAACTTTATCAGTATCCGTATTATCTAAATCTCCAGCTTGAACAGGTTTCCAATAATCTGCTTGTAGTGCTTCGGTAAAAATTGCCGATGCAATTGTTTTACCTACTTCTGTTGAAATTCCTGTTACAAATATTTTTTGCATGTATTCTTACTTTGAATTAGTGATCATTCCACAATTTAGGCACTTATATTTTCTTTTTTCAAAAAAAGGAAAAAGTTTATAAAATACTCCCTTGCTGTTATAATACGGTTCAGATTTTTGAGCCTTGCAATTAGGGCAAACAATAGTTTTTCCGTCATTATCTACAGCATAAGCCCTTATCTCATTATAAATGGCAATTGCTCGTTCTTTATCTTTAGAATATACTTGTAATTTTACTCCGCCGATTGCATTGCTGATTAACGGATCTGAATTTAAGGTGTTTTCATCCCTAAGAAACACTGGTATACCTTCAGACTCTAGTTTGCCTTTTACAATTTGCACATCGGCTACGTATTCAAAAGAAGCTAGCTGATAAAATTTATCTTCCATATATTATATAAAACTAGCTAACAATTTCACCAATAACCCTATTTCTTCTTTAGAATTAAAACTATGCAAACATATTCTAAGTCTTTCTTGGCCTTCTGGTACGGTAGGCGACAGAATTGCCTTTATATTGAAACCTTTATCAATTAGTTTTTTAGATACTTGTTTTACTTTTTTAGGCCCTGGTATTAAGCATCCTTGAATTGCAGTATCACTGGTTATAAAAAACTTCTCTATTTTATGTGCTTTCAACTGCGATTTAAAAAAGGCTATATTTTCCTTTAGTAACGTATTTGGCGATTCGCCCAACTCCTTTAAATATTCATGTGCCGTTATTATGGTTGCCAAAGTATGTGGTGTTAACGCAGTGGTATAAATAAATGGCTTGGCAAAGTTTACCAAATAGTCTTTTAAATCTTCTGAACCTAAAATTGCCGCACCATGACAACCAAAGCCCTTACCAAACGTAACCGTTCTTGCAAAAACATTTTTCTCAAGACCTAATTCCGGTATTAGACCTTCCCCGTTGCTTCCTAAAACACCAACAGCATGAGCTTCATCAACTATTAAATGATAGCCATTAGATGTAGTAAATTTTGCAAAAGCTTTTAAATCGGGCGTATCCCCATCCATAGAAAAAACACTTTCGGTTACTATATAAACAGCGTAATCTTCATGGTCATTTCTACTTGTATTTAGCGCTACCTTTTCCTTTAGGCTTGACAAATCGTTATGTAAAAAACTATATGCCTTAGCATTGCTCATTCGTATACCTTCTCTTATACTGGCATGAACAAACTCATCATAAAATATTAAATCGCCACGTTGGGGTACCGCACTAAAAAGACCCATATTGGCATCGTAGCCCGAGTTAAACACTAGGACCGCTTCTGCTTTGTAGAACCCATTTAGCATAGGCTCTAATCGTTTATATAATTTATGATTGCCCGACAATAGCCTTGAACCTCCAGACCCGTTCGATGCTACATTTTCTGTTAACAATAGCTGAAATGTCTTAGAAAACAAAGTTTCATTTGTAGCAAACCCTAAGTAGTCATTAGATAAAAAATCTATTAGCCCGTCAAGGGAGTTTAAAGAGCGAAAGGTCTCCTCTTTTTTACGATTCGCTAATACTTTCAATAATTTTTTAGGCAGTTGGGTCATATCACAAAAATAGCCTTTTCATGAAATGAACGGTATCTAATTAACGAATTCCTAAAATTTTTCTGAACGATATATCTATTTTGTTGAAAATAATTCAAACTTATCTATATACAACTGACAAAATCATTTTAGAAATCTGATTAATAACTACTTACAAATATTAAAAAATGCCATAATTGAGAAAAAAATACATCTAATGCGTGTTTAAAGTAAACTTAAAGCATATTTTTGCCTCTTTTTTTAAAGAAATTTCCTACTTTGACGTTAAAGTATTAGATTAAGTACATGTCTTTTGATAAGGATTAAATGAACGGGAGTAATATTTTAGATACGAATAGATTAGAAACATTGATGTCTTATGACATTATGGATACGTACCCTGAGGTCATCTATGATGAGATAACATCACTTGCTGCCTCTATTTGTGATACACCTTCAAGCCTAATTTCTTTAATAGATGATAAGAGGCAATTTTTTAAATCTCATTTTGGTTTAGATAGCAGCGGTTCCCCTATTAAAGAATCTTTCTGTAAACATATAATTAGCGATGATATAGATTTAATGGTTGTTAAAAACACACATGAAGACAAAAGGTTCCAGAATTACGCTCTTGTTAAGAACGACCCTAATATTGGTTTCTATGCAGGTGCTTCATTAACTACCGAAAACGGCCATCGCATTGGTACCTTATGTGTACTCGATTACCAACCCAGAAACCTCGATAAAACTCAAATTGACGGACTTCAAACACTTGCAAAACAAGTAGTTCAGCTATTAGAATTACGTAAATCTAAAAAGATTGAAGAAGATCAAAAAATAGACCTAGAACGAAAAGGTAAACTTTTAAACAATATTATCAATGCTACAGGAATTGGTATTTGGGAACGTAATCTTATTGATGACTCTCTTACTTTAAATGAACAAGCACTTAATATTTATGGTTTAAATAAAACAAATTTATCAGAATTTAAAACCGATACATGGTTTAACCTTATTCACAAAGATGATTTAGAAGAGGTAAAGAAAAAAATGCTTGCTTGCTTAAGCTATCCTTCTGATGAATGTAATGTTCAATATAGAATACTACAAAAAAGAGGCGATTACAAATGGGTACAAGACAAGGGCAAAGTACTTCAGTGGAGTGATGACAAGAAACCACAATTAATGTACGGTACCGTGCAAGATATAACTGAAAAAAAGAATTATACCACAGAGCTTCAAAGAGTTAAAAACAACCAAGAAGCTATGATTAATAGCACTAAAGACTTAATGTGGTCTATAGATTTAGAATATAGGCTTATAACCGCAAATACCGCATATCACCAATTAGTTAAAAAAATTCAAGGCAAACCTTTTAATGAAGGTGATTTAGTTTTCTCTGAGCACGTACCTACTCAACTAACTAAAAAATGGAAATCTTATTACAATAAGGCTCTTACAAGCGGGGCATTTTCTGTAAAACAAAAAATTCAAGATCCAAAGAAATTCTGGACGACTTATGGGCTTACTTCATTTGACCTTTTATATAATAAAGAAGGCGAAAAAATAGGTATTACTTGTTTTTCTAAAGATATTACATCAGAAGTATTATCTCAACAAGTACTCATAAATTCTAAAGAAGAGTTACAGAAAATTATGGATACTTCTCTAGACATTATTTGTACTATTGATGAAGAAGGATATTTCTTAAGTGTCAATAAAGCATGTAAACAAATTTGGGGATATGAACCTAAAGATATTATAGGTACTCGATATCTTGAATTGGTTTATGATGAAGACATTAAATTAACCGAAAATTCTGCTGAATCTGTTTTATCTGGCAAAAAAGTTGTCAATTTTGAAAATAGGTATCTACATAAAAATGGAGCTATCGTCCCATTGCTATGGTCATCTAATTGGGATAAAAAAGATCGCGTCTATTATTGTATTGCTAAAGACAATACTGAAAAAAAGAAATCTGAGCTACAATTAGAAAATAGCGAACGCCGATACAAGACATTGGTTCAAGAAGGCAGTGATATGATCAGTATTGTTGATGAAAAGGGCATTTTCTCTTATGCTAGCCCTACCTCTACTAAAATTTTGAATATTGCACCAGAAGAATTAGTAGGCACTAATGCTTTTGATCATATACACCCAGATGATCGGGATACCGTATATACTGAATTTATAAAGATTCTAAATACTTCACAGGTTAGTATTAAACCTTATAGATCCAAACATGGGCAAGGGCATTGGATATGGTTAGAAAGTACTCTCACTAATAAGCTAGACGAGCCGTCTATTAATGGAATAGTATCTAATTGTAAAGATGTTACCACAAAAGTGCAACACTTAAACGCGATTGAAGAGCAAAATACTCAACTTAAAAAAATTGCATGGACACAATCTCATATTGTTAGAGCACCTGTTGCAAGATTAATGGGCTTGATAAATTTATTGACTGACGATAGAGGAAAATTGAACGCAGAAGAAAAAGAACAAGTACTAAATTATATATTTACCTCGGCAGATGAAATAGACCATATTATTAGAGACATTGTTGAAAACACCATTAATGTAATTGATATAGAAGAAAATTTATGAAGTATCAACTATTATTAATAGAAGACGATCCTATTTTTACTTTTTTACTCGAAAAAGGAATCAAACATGCCGAATTAAAGGGTGATATTATTAGTTTTTCTAATGGAAAGCCTGCAATAGAATATTTAACTGAAGGATATTCAGAATCGAACAACTATATTATATTTCTTGACCTTAATATGCCCATAATGAACGGCTGGGAATTTATGGATCAATTAGAAACGTTTGCAAAAGTTGATAACTGTATGGTTTTTATTTTAACATCTTCAGCTTATCGTAATGATATAGAACGCTTAAAGAAAAAGCCGTTGGTAGTAGATTTTGTTACCAAACCAATTACCGAATATCATTTAAATGGCATTAAAGAAACTATTGAAGATAAATTCGAAAAAAATCAGACCATATAATCTCCTATACATTTTATAAAATTAAACTGCATACTACATGAATTAGCTTCATTATCTTAGCTAAAAATCACAGTATGCGCTATCTTCTTATTTTATTATTATTTGGTTTACAATCGGTTCAACTAATTGCACAAACCAATACTTACGTTATCTCTTTCGAAAATGCCGAACATCATGAGGCAACTATTTCGGCTACATTTCAAAATATAAAATCTGATACCCTAGCGCTTAGAATGAGCAGAACTTCGCCAGGTAGGTATGCACTACATGAATTTGCAAAAAACGTTTATAACTTTAAGGCTATAGACAGCAAAGGAAATGACCTAATTGTTTCAAGAACAAATCCGTATGCATGGAACATTATTGGGCATGATGGTACGGTTAAAATATCGTATATTCTTTTTGCAAATAGAGGCGATGGCACCTATTCTCAAATCGATGAAACACATGCACATTTAAACATTCCGGCTACATTTATATATGCTCCTTCTCTTAAAGACAGAAAAATAGAAGTAGATTTTAACATAAGAGAAGATTTAAATTGGAAGATAGCAACACAACTACCACACGTAAAAGACCATACCTATAGTGCTCCCAACCTATATTATTTTATGGATAGCCCTACCGAACTGAGCAACCACAAGGTTCGCGAATTCACTGTAGACGGTCAAACCATTAAATTAGCATTGCACGATCCTGGTACCGAAGAAGAAGCTGACCAATATTTTGAGAAAGTAAAAAAAGTAGTTCTAGCTGAAAAAGAGGTTTTTGGTGAACTACCTACATTTGATTACGGGTCTTATACCTTTTTAGCCTGTTATATACCAAATGCTTCTGGTGATGGTATGGAACATAGAAACTCTACTATTTTAACCAGTACGCGGACATTAGCTAACGGAGGAATGGATGGTAATATTGGTACAGTTTCTCATGAGTTTTTTCATAGTTGGAATGTTGAACGTATACGACCAAAATCTTTAGAACCTTTTAATTTTGAAGAAGCTAACATGAGCGGTGAGCTTTGGTTTGCAGAAGGTTTTACCAGCTACTACACCAATTTGATACTTTGCCGAGCAGGATTAATTACAGCAGAAAAATATGTAGAGGGATTAACCGGTACTTTCAATTATGTTTGGAATTCACCTGCCAGACAATTTTTTAATCCCATAGAAATGAGTTATCAGGCACCATTTGTTGATGCATCTACCTCAGTTGACCCTGTAAATAGAGAAAATACATTTATATCTTATTATTCTTATGGTAGTGTTCTAGGTTTAGCATTAGACCTTTCATTAAGAGATAAAGACTTGAATTTAGATGATTTCATGAAACTGGTTTGGACTACCCATGGGAAATCGGAAAATACGTATACCATTGAAAATTTGAATAAAACTTTGAACATTTACGCAGGTGAAGATTTTGGCAATAACTTCTTTAATAGCTTTATCTACAAAAGCGAAATGCCAAGCTATACCGAACTATTTAAATCCGTTGGGGTAAGTTTATATCAAAACAAAAAAGCTGCTTATTTTGGCGCCGCTGTATCTATCACAGACGATTTTAATGGTAAAATTCGAAGCAATACTAAAATAGGGAGTCCCGCTTATATTGCTGGGCTAGATAAAGACGATATCATTACAGCTATTAATGGAGATAAATTCCCTAACGGAATTCAGTTCAACAAGTTTATTGAAAATGAATTCAAACCAAATGACATCCTTTCAATAACATTTTTAAGAGATGAATTGGAAAGGAAAACGGAAGTAACATTGACATCTAACCCGAACTATGCTATTAGCTTGATTGAGAAAAATGAAGAAGCTCCTTCAAAAAAAGTATTAAAAGCCCGCAAAGCTTGGTTAAAAGTTGAGTAAATGAATTTGATATATACCACCGCCACAACAAATGAAGAATTGATACAGATTCTTTCTTTACAGCAAATGAATTTAAAATCTTCTGTTTCTGATTTAGAAATGGAACAAGAAGGTTTTGTTACTGTACAACATACTTTAGATGTACTTACTAGAATGAATAACGCTTGCCCACACATTATTACAAAAGATGAGAATAAGATAGTTGGTTATGCCCTTTCAATGACCGAAGATTTTAAAGATGAGATTTCTGTTTTAAGACCGATGTTTACCGAATTAGAAAATGTAAACATTCAAAATTTTATTACCATGGGGCAAATTTGTGTTGCAAAGACTCATAGAAAGCAGGGGATTTTCCGCGGACTTTATAACGCTATGAAAATTGCTTCTTACCCTAAATATGACGCTATTATCACCGAAGTTGACGCTACCAATACCCGCTCTTTAGGCGCACATTATGCCGTAGGTTTTGAAAAAGTATGCACGTATAGTTCTTTAGGTCAAGACTGGGAATTAATTTCTTTGAAGACTTCATAACTTATATTTTTTGTAAATTATTATTGTTTATCGATGATTATTCTATATTTGTTATTGTTAAACAATAACAAATATATTATGAAAATATTCGGTCCAAATTCACTTTCAACCTTCTTCTATTATATTTTTAGAAGTATTTCAATTGTACTCTTAGTTTTTCTAACCTATATGGAATTTGCTTTTATTACCGATAAATTTACGGTTAAAGACGGTAGATTTGATATGAAAATTCCCTTAATAGGAAGCTCAATACAAGGTGATTATCAGTTTAGCGATATACTAACTATATCTCTAATTCTTATATTCGGAATTCTACTTTTCTATTTGCTTTCTAACATCTTTAAAGCATTAAAAGAGACTATAATATTTAATAAAGGTATTGTCAAAAATTTAAAACTTTTAACCATTCTTAATTTAGTAATTGGTCCTATTTTATACTTTCTTATCCATTACCCGATAATGCATAAGACTGAATTTAGAAATATTCACAACCTTATTCTACTGATTATATTTGGTATGATTTCCTTGTTTCTTACTTATGTATTTAAAAATGGATATACCGTACAATCTGAAAACGACCTAACCATATAATTATGAGTATAGTCGTAAACTTAAACACCGTATTAGCAGAGCGAAATTTGAAAAGTAAAGAGCTAGCCGAAATGATTGGTATAACGGAAGCCAATCTATCTATTCTAAAATCAGGTAAAGCTAAAGCGATTCGTTTTTCTACACTTGAGGCCATTTGCAAAGCTTTAGATTGTCAGCCGGCTGATATTTTAGCATATAAAAAGGAATAAAAAAAGGCTACACTTTTCAGTATAGCCTTTAAAATTTATTACTTAATGTACTAACTAATCTGCAAGTACAATCACTCTATTATTCTTAAGCTCAATAGTACCGCTAGAAATTTGTAATACGGTACTACCGCTAGCATCTTTAGTAAACTTAGAGGCATATTCTTCTTCTAAAGAAATATTACCTGTAATTTTAACCTTACCTTCTTGTAACAATGATACAATTGGGGCGTGGTCTTTTAACATTTGAAACTCACCATTTATACCTGGTACCGTTACCGAAGTTACTTCGCCAGCAAATAATGTTGCTTCTGGTGATACAATTTCTAAATACATATTTTTTCAGTATTCAGTAATCAGTGCTTAGTAATCGTATGCAAAACTGCAAACTGCTACCGCCTACTGTTTACTAGATTTAAGCTTCAGTCAACATTTTTTCACCAGCTTCAATAGCCTCTTCGATAGTACCTTTAAGGTTAAAAGCAGATTCTGGTAAGTGATCTAATTCACCATCCATAATCATGTTAAATCCTTTTATAGTCTCTTTAATATCAACTAAAACTCCCTTAAGACCTGTAAATTGCTCTGCTACGTGGAAAGGTTGAGATAAGAAACGTTGTACACGTCTTGCTCTACCTACGGCAGATTTATCTTCTTCAGATAATTCTTCCATACCTAAAATGGCAATAATATCTTGAAGTTCTTTATAACGCTGTAAAAGCTCTTTTACCCTTTGAGCACAATCATAATGTTCATCACCTAAAATATCAGCTGTTAATATTCTTGATGTAGAATCTAAAGGATCTACCGCTGGGTAAATACCTAGCTCAGCAATTTTACGAGACAATACCGTTGTTGCATCTAAGTGAGCAAACGTTGTTGCCGGTGCTGGATCCGTTAAATCATCTGCAGGTACGTAAACCGCCTGTACAGAAGTAATAGAACCTCTTTTTGTTGATGTAATTCGCTCTTGCATAGCACCCATCTCTGTTGCCAAAGTTGGTTGGTAACCTACAGCAGATGGCATACGACCTAATAATGCCGATACCTCTGAACCTGCTTGTGTAAAACGGAAAATGTTATCTACGAAGAAAAGAACATCTTTACCTTGACCTTCACCTGCTCCATCACGGAAATATTCAGCAATCGTCAAACCTGAAAGTGCAACTCTAGCACGTGCTCCCGGTGGCTCGTTCATTTGACCAAAAACGAAAGTCGCTTTTGAACCTTTCATTGCTTCTTTATCAACTTTGGTAAGATCCCATCCGCCTTCTTCCATAGAATGCATGAAATCATCACCGTATTTTATAATACCTGATTCTAACATCTCACGAAGTAAATCATTTCCTTCACGAGTTCTTTCACCAACACCTGCGAATACAGAAAGACCACCATGACCTTTTGCAATATTGTTAATCAATTCTTGGATCAATACTGTTTTACCTACACCAGCACCACCAAATAATCCAATTTTACCACCTTTTGCATAAGGCTCGATCAAATCGATTACTTTAATACCTGTAAATAAAACTTCTGTAGAAGTTGAAAGATCTTCGAATTTTGGTGCTTCTCTGTGTATTGGAAGACCATCTTTTCCTGCTTTAGGCAAATCACCTAAACCATCAATAGCATCTCCGATCACATTGAATAAACGACCATATACGTCATCACCTACTGGCATTTGAATCGCACTACCTGTAGCAACTACATCTACTCCTCTGCTTAAACCATCGGTAGAATCCATGGAGATAGTTCTTACCGTGTTTTCCCCAACATGAGACTGTACTTCTAATACTAAAATCGACTTATCCTTGTTTACAATTTCTAAGGAATCATAGATTCTAGGAAGATCAGCACCTGACTGAAATTCTACATCAACCACGGGTCCAATGATTTGCGAAACTTTACCTGTAACTTTTGACATTACTTATATGTTTATGTATTACGTTTAATATATTCTGAAAAATGCTCTCATTTTCAGGCTGCAAAGATATAGTTTTCAATTTTAAAGAAAAATTGTTTTTTTCCTTTTTTACAAAAGTAAAAAGGTGCCTATTAAGCACCTTTTAAATCTTACTATTTTATATACCTCTATTGTAGTGTAACTGGGTAGTTAGTAGGGTAATCGCCTACATTCAATAAACTACCTGAATCCGCAAAATTAGAGCCATAAGTAGCATCTATTGCCATCATAAACTCATTTGCCAACAATGCATAACCTCTAGCAGTAGGATGAATACCGTCTAAAGAGAAGGCTCCACCTGTCACTAAATTTGATTGTAAAGTAAAATCTCCGCTAGTAATACCACCATTAGCTAATTGATTTAATAATGTATTTGCGTCTACAAAAGCTAAACCTGCTTGACTAGCTGTTGCTGCAATAATTTGATTAAATGCCTCTGTTGCTACTGCAATTTCTTCTTGCTCTTCAGGTATTAATACCCATTTATCTTCTAATGGAAGCGTAATACCTTCAACCGAAAATTGACCCGCTAATGCTTGTGGTAAACCAGCGGCCATTAAAGCACCAACTGATTCTACATTAACAGTACCTATTACTGACGCACTTGGCAAAACAAATAAGTCGTCTGCCGTCGCTTCCCTAGATTGACCATAGGTACTACCTAGCAATCCTGCAACCAGAGGTGCTGCTGCTGCAGGTAATCCAAATGATTCTACAAAAGCAGGAAAGGTTGGACTAGCACTTAATACTCCAGCAATTTGAGCAGATAAATCAGTTAATTCTTCATCGATTATAATTACTTCACTCGCCTTCGTTTCAGAAAATTTAATTGTACGCTCCGGAACTCCTAAAAAATCATATACTTGATTCAATTGACCAAAAATACCATTCAAAGTAGCTATCTGATCACCAAAACTAGCATCAGTTGGATCTAAAGGATTATGAGGCACTGTTGTAAAATGAGGAACATCTGTTACATTAGGAATATTCGCAACAACACCCTGAGCTCCACCTGCAGTCAATGTTGCCACTAAGGCGCCATAACTACCATCAAAACCTTGACCTGGCGCTCCTGAAACAGGAGTAATAGGGTTTGTACCGTCACCACCTGTAGTGGCATATCCTAATACATCATTATTACCGATCCATAGCGTGAAAAAACTTGGTGTTTGACTTACTGCCATTTCTAATACACTTATATCTGGTGTTGCACCAGTCATTCTTACGAAATAAGGATTAGCAAGACCCAATTGCACGTTAGCTATGTTACCATAACCAGGTGCCAATAAGTGGAAACTTTTTGCACCAGGAACTCCTAAATTATTAAAAGGACCCGTTGGATTATTCAATGCAATATCAGTTGTAACCGTTACATCTCCAATTAGAGATTCTAGAGAAACTGGACCCGCACCACCAAAAACCAATCTAGGACCTTGAATTCGAGTACCAGCGAGTGCTAGACCACCAATATTATCATTTGTCAAAGGTTGGGTGAAACTACCACCACCAGCCAGACTGAATTTTTGAGAAAGTAAATTAGGTATTGATAAGGTTTGACTTGCCTGAAATAAGGCACCATCTGTAAAACCTGCAGTCAATGAATTTCCTAAAGAAACATAATTAGAAAAATCTGATGATCCCGCTGTTAATACAGGTAGATCTTCAGCCATTTCTACTGGATTAAGATCAACATCTTCAGGGTCATTACAAGCCGTAAAAGCCAATATACCTAAAGAAATATATAAATATTTTAAGTTTTTCATTTCAACTTTTGATTTTAATTAGTTGTTAATTGTCCAAGATAAGTAGTACATAGAGCCTATAAAACCAGTACCTACAGCTGTATAGTACTCATCTCCTAATATGTTTGTACCCCCTGCCTTAAACGTAGATTTTATGCTTGGAACAGAATAATTTATTTGTGCGTCTATATTGTGGAATTCAGGTACTACACCTTGAGCAAATGTTGCTTCCCAAAAATAATCATCACTAAACCTATACGAAACATTAAATCCGAAATTTTCAAATAATGCCGTATTTCCGAAAGAAGCCTTGAATTTATGTTCTGGCGTGTTGAAATTTAATTGTAAATCGGGATTAGCTTCACGATCAAAATCTAATTTGGTATACGTATAACTTCCTTCTAAATCATAATTACCTAAAACCTTCATACTTAAAGCTAAAGATGCTCCATATGAATTTACATCAGCATCAGAATTAGTGTAAGTACTATACGCTTGAAAATCACCATTTGCTACAGCAGCAACCGATAATCCCCCATCTCCAACTTCACCATATAGTGGTGCTATTACTACTTCTTGTGATATGAAGTCTTTATACTTGTTATAATAGGTGCTAAAATCAATAATTAGTTTATCTATTTTACCTCTATAACCAATCTCCACTGAAGCTACTTGTTCTGGTGTTATAATATCTGGATTAGCAATTTCTAAGACCGCAGGGTTTCCTGTTTGACTAAGTTCATTCACCGAACTTAAAGAATAAGAGTTTTCGTATGCCGCTCTACCAGTTTGAGTGATGCTAGCTTGTTGTCCAAAATTATCTTGACCTGCTTGGCTAATGGTAAAATCGCGAGTGTATCGATCAAGGTTATCTGGAGCAGAACCTACCAAAATAGCTCTACCAGCATCCAATCCTATAAAAAGATCTTGTGTTGTTGGGTTTCTAAATCCTGTTTGTGCCGACGCCCTAATGTTATGATTTCGATTAATAGTTAAACCTGCAGATATTCTTGGAGAAAAGAAACCGTCAAAAAATTCAGACTTATCATAACGTACAGACCCTGTCAATTTTAAATTTTTCTCACCAGACAAAGGTAAATTCTTTTGAACTTGAGTGTAGACGCCAAATTCTGAATAGTTAATTGGTCCGTCAGTATCAGTGTAGATAGTACCCGAAGAATTTAAACTATATTCCCTAAAAGAACCACCAAGTTGTATATCTGCAAAATCAATTAAATGGCTGAAATTATAATTTGCATCTGCATGGTAATATTTTGATGCATCTTGAAACTTTGAACCTGTGCTAAGGTCAGGGTCACTTACACTTCTATCAAAAGCCGCTTGAAATTCTGGTGTACCTGGCAAAAATCTACCTGTTTCAGCAGTTGCACGACCAGCTGCATGTGCTGCTTCATTAGTTGCACCAGCTAAAGTAGCTTGTAAATAAGCCCCTGTATATTCACCGAACCACTGTTCATCACTTTTCCAAGCTCTATTGATATTAATTCCCGTAAAAACCATATCGTAAGAATCACCAGATTTATCGGCAACTACATAACCACGAACAAAGAAATTATCGTTTTTTATTTCTAGTTTATGTTGTTCTTGAAAGAAACCATTAATATTATACCTGTTAGTACCTTGATAAATAGTATTACCGGTACCTACTTTACCGACATAAGAAAGCTCTAAGCTATTATCTTCAATTGGTCTATAATAGAGTCCCCAATCTGCTTTAATACTTTTTGCGCTATAATTTGTAAGATCACTTTCGTTGTAACCTGTTCTACTTACTTGTACTGAAGGAATTAAAGCATTTGCACCCGCTGGAATACGCCCAAGACTTTCTAAAGTAAGCGCAACATCTTTTATATCGGTAGCTACTTCATCGCCATAAACATTAACCCCGTCATAATTTAAATCGTTTGCGCGGGTTAAACCTGTTGCAATAAAGTTATTTTCATCTTTTCCTTCTATATTGTTTGCTGCCCAATCTGTACCTTCTAAATAACCGAAATTGACCTTAGCCGCAAACTTATTACTAAATTTATGGGCTGCTCTTATACTAACATCTGTATATGCATTATCACCAGCGGCCTCTTGTGAAGTTATACCTCTTTTAATTGAAACACTTAAACCTTCGTAATCGAACGGACTTTTACTTCGCATAAATAATATACCATTGAAAGCATTCGCACCGTATAATGCAGAAGAAGCGCCTGGTAGTAACTCTACACTTAATACATCTGTTTCTGTTAACCCAACTAAGTTACCTATTGGAAAATTTAACGCAGGTGCAGAATTATCCATACCGTCTACCAATTGCATAAAACGAGTATTTGCAAAAGAAGCGAAACCTCTGGTATTTACAGATTTGAAAGTTAAACTGTTAGTGTTTACATCAACACCCTTTAAATTCTCTATTCCGCCATAGAAATCGGCGGCAGCAGTGTTCTTTATTTCAGAAACACCCATTCTCTCTACCGTAACAGGCGATTCGAAAATACGCTCTGGAGTTCTAGATGCTGAAATAACAACCTCATCTAAAAAGGTTTGTGATTCGTTTAAAGTGATTGTAATTGTTTGGCTTGCACTAGTAATACTTTCTTTAGTACTAGTATACCCGATGCTCGACACCTCTATTTTAAAAGGTGGAACTTCGGATGTTGCCAAATTGAAATTACCATCAAAATCTGTTACTGTACCAATGGTTGTGCCAACAATAACAATATTGGCCCCGGGGATAGGCTCGTTGTTTTGGTCAACAACATTACCATTGATATTGGTCTGGGAATACCCAAAAGTACCAATAACCATCAATGCTAAAAGTAGTATTGTTCTCATTCTTAATCAAAGTTTAAAATTAGTTGAGGGTTAAGATACAGATTATTTTAAACGAACTATAAGAATTTGAAAAAAATTATGCGTGCATAGTAAAATTTTCATAATCAAACGATATGAATTTTACGATATACGTAATTAACTTAACGATAACAGTTCTTAGAAATTCTCGCCAAAACTAGATTTATCTACATAAAAAAGAACTACATACAAATAATAAAGGGGCGTGAAATAAATCACGCCCCTTTATACTCTTCTAAAATTTAATTTTTATTCCACCGTAACCGACTTAGCAAGGTTTCTTGGTTGATCTACATTACAATTTCTCATTACTGCAATATGATAAGAAAGTAATTGTAAAGGAATTGTGGTTAATAACGGAGTTAGGCTTTCTAAAGTTTCAGGCACCTCGATTACATGATCTGCCAAATCTCTTACTTGCTCATCACCTTCGGTAACAATTGCTATAATCTTACCTTTTCTAGATTTAATTTCTTGAATATTACTTACTACCTTTTCGTAATGCCCCTTTTTAGTTGCTATTACAAAAACTGGCATATGTTCATCGATCAATGCTATAGGACCATGCTTCATTTCTGCAGCAGGATAACCCTCTGCATGAATGTAACTAATCTCTTTCAACTTAAGAGCTCCTTCTAATGCTACCGGAAAATTATAACCCCTACCTAAATAAAGACAGTTAGTTGAATCTTTATAAACATCAGCAATAATTTCAATTAATGTATTTGACTCTAAAGATTTTTCAACTTTACTCGGAATTGTTTCCAATTCAGTTAAATATTCATGATACCTAGACTCAGAAAAAACACCTTTGGCCTTAGCTAATTTTAAAGCCATTAGCGTTAAAACTGTAATTTGAGTGGTAAATGCTTTTGTAGATGCTACACCAATTTCTGGTCCGGCATGCGTATATGCACCAGCATCTGTTTCTCTTGCAATAGAAGACCCTACCACATTACATACTCCAAAAACGAAAGCACCCTTTTCTTTAGCTAATTTAATAGCAGCCAAAGTATCTGCAGTTTCACCAGATTGTGAAATAGCTATTAAAACATCTTTATCTGTTATAACAGGATTTCTATATCTAAATTCAGATGCATATTCTACCTCTACAGGTATTCTTGCCAAATCTTCAAATATGTACTCAGCAACTAAACCAGCGTGCCATGAAGTACCACATGCTACTATAATAATTCTATTGGCATTTAAGAATTTTTCCATGTTAAGGTCGATTCCCGCCATTCTTATTATACCTTGATCAGCCAACAAGCGACCTCTATAGGTATCTTTTATAGCTCTTGGTTGCTCATATATCTCCTTCAACATAAAGTGATCATAACCACCTTTTTCAATTTCTTCAAGATTCATTTGAAGCTCCAAAATTCTTGGATAAGCAACAGAATCATCCTTAATTTTTCTAAGTTTAATTTCTTTTCCTAATCGAATAATCGCCATTTCTTCATCTTCAAGATAAACAGCATTATTAGTAAACTCGATAAAAGGAGATGCATCTGAAGCGATGAAAAATTCCCCTTCACCAATTCCAATAGCCAAAGGACTACCTAATTTAGCAACTACAATTTCATCTGGTTTTTTCTTATCAAAAACTGCAATAGCATAGGCACCCACTACTTGATTAAGTGCAATCTGTACAGCTTTTCCTAATTTAACATCTTCCGTCTTTTGAACTTCTTCTATTAAATTAATTAAAACTTCAGTATCTGTGTCAGAGTGAAATATATAACCACGCTTAGTTAACTCTTGCTTAATGGCTTCATAATTTTCAATAATACCATTGTGAATTATCACTAATTCGCCTGAATTAGAATAATGAGGATGAGAGTTTACATCATTTGGAACGCCATGGGTTGCCCAACGAGTATGACCTATACCAATAGTACCCTTTTGAGAAATCTCCTTAGCTTTATTTATTAAATCTTCAACCTTACCCTTTGTTTTGGCAAGATTAATTTGGTTACCATCAAACAATGCAATACCTGCACTATCATAACCACGGTATTCTAATCTTTGAAGTCCTTTTATAACTATAGGAAAAGCTTCCCTATACCCTATGTATCCAACAATTCCACACATAACACCAACAATTTGAAAATTTTATCTAATTTTTAATAGAACATTAGATATACGAACAAGCCCAATATTTAGACCATTTAAGTATTACAACGTCTATAATCTAGAAGTGGTATATAAACGATGAACAAAATTAGAACACTATACTAAAAGTATTTTCTAATCTGCTTTAGTATATGATATTTCAAGTTTTAACCTTTTGTCAAAATCAGGATCCGTAGCCTCTAGATTACTACCGTAAAGAATAGTACCTAGCGGAGTAACTGTAGAAGTCATTGCCAGCGTTTCTTCACCACCTACCACTTTTGCGTCAGCAATACTCCAATTTTGGATATTAGTAGTTAATGTCAATGCTAAAGTTGCATTTGTAGAGTCTCTTACTACCATGTTATTGATATGGTCTGTTATTTTGACAGAATACTTAACACCTTTATCGCTAGATTTCTCTATAATTCCATCATAATTTAGATAGGTGCCAAATAGCGCAGGAGAATCAGTATCAATCTGCTCAGTCAACGTATTTATCAAAGGAAATTTATTCTCTGCATTATATAAATAAAGTCTTGGCGGCTCTAACTTACTACCAGAAGCATCTAATTGATCTCTATCTATATAAAAAACTAAATTAGCCTCATTAATAACCCAATTCTCACTTTTAATTTGTTCCAAAATACTTTCACCACCGTCTTCTTCAAAAAGATTAATTTCAGCATAAGTACCCGCACCTCCTTTTAAATATACTCTTGATGCATTTTCACCATTATCTAACGCTTGCACAATCTGAGGACCATAGTTTTCTGTAATTAAGGTATTTACCGCATTACCAGAAACAGCTCCACTTGTACTCGCTGTCAAGAATGAAAACGTAAAATCTTTTTCTAAAATATTATTCGGGTTATCGTCACTTGTATCGTCTGTAGTACCATTAGTATCATAGTTAGTATGACTATAAGTCATAGTAATATTAGAATTTTTTAAGTCAAACAATACCATAACATCGTTACCCGTATTATCGGTAATAGAAAAGTGAAGTCCACGAATAAATTCAGTAAAATTTGATTGACTGATCAATTCTGAATCTCCTTCTTTATCTAGAATATTAGTTTGAAAAAACTCATTATCTAATGCTACTCTAATTCCAGGTTGTAGCTTAGTAGATGTTTGAGATTCATCAACATCTTCTGTATCTTCATCATCTTCATTCTGAATTAAGATTTCTTCATCAATAATTTCAACAACGCCATCGAACAAAGGATCTCCCGTAACGAAATCTGGTGAAAAAACTTGATTGGAGTAATATTCTTGTGCTTCCTGAAAACTTGCATTTGGATCCAGGTCACGTAAGAAAAATGTTGACCGTTCTACCTTCAAATTAAAAAAAGGCAATGGAGATTTAGCCACATCATCATAGTTTTCACCATTAATGTAGATACTATCTAATTCTACTTTTTCAGCGAAGTTATCTGCAAAAATAGTTGCACCATCACTATCGTTTAACCCATCTCGATCAGCATCTACACTATCAACGTCACGTGGATCTGTGTTTGACGCAGTTTCTATTATGTTCGAAACACCATCACTGTCATTATCATTATCACTATTATCTGGTTCTAAATCATACCTATCCACAACACCATCGCCATCACTATCAGATGAGTTGGTTAAAAATGGAATATAAAGGTAGACCTCTTTTACAGTCTCATTCTCTTGAACTACAGTTATAGCAGCGTCTTCACCACCTTCCGTATCTTCTACTGCCTGAGAAAAACTACCAAACGAAGGGCTTACCGCACTAAGAAATATTTGCGATGTTACCGAAGCCTCTGTTCTACCATAAATAGGATCATTATAAGTACCTAATTGATATATTGGTAATTTATTGGTCTGTACAGCCTCAATGTTCTTATTATATGCAAAAACATCATATACTTCTGTACCTGTAGTAAATGGCTCATTACCAACTACACCAGAACCTACGGTAGTCAAATCTTGTTCGCAAGAAACCAAAAGACCCAATATCAATAACAATCCCGAAAATTTGGGAAGAGCGGAATTAGCAATAAAATTCATTCAGATTATTTTAAAACTTCGGTGTTATAAAAATTAGCATAAGCCTCTTCAAATTCTTGAACAGGTACATATGGCAACACTGGTTTTTCTTGGTTGGAAATATGTTTCTCTAATTCTTCTGGAATATCTTCCGAAGCTAAAATAACTGCATCAGAATAATCAACAGCTACCTTTAACAAATTATTATAAGTAGGGTCGCCTAAAGAAGCAATCTCTTCTTCTGGAATACCATCAAAAGAAATTCTTTTAACCATATCCTTATCCAAAGAACCTTCAAAAGTTTTACCGTAAACCGATAATACTATTTTACTATCTGCAAAAAGTGGCTCATCAGCATAATACTTCTTAAGATACAATGGCAATAAACTTGCCATCCACCCATGAACATGAATGATATCTGGTGACCAATTCAATTTTTTTACCGTTTCCATAACTCCCTTTGCAAAGAAAATTGCACGTTGGTCGTTATCTGGAAAAAGGTTCCCTTGCTTGTCTGTAAACGTAGCTTTACGCTTAAAGTACTCTTCGTTATCGATGAAGTAAACTTGAATTCTCTCTTTAGGTATAGACGCTACCTTAATAATCAACGGCATATCCATATCATTGATGACCAAGTTCATACCTGATAGTCTAATTACTTCGTGTAATTGATGCCTTCTTTCGTTAATGTTCCCGTATCTAGGCATGAAAATCCTGATCTGACCACCATTGCTGTTGACCATTCTAGGTGTTTCATAAGACATTAGGGAAACTTCGTTTTCGGGTAAGTAAGGAACTAATTCAGAAGATACAAATAATATCTTTTTACCATTCATAGAGGTTATATTTTATTTTTCACTGAAACGCAACTGCAAAATTACAAAAAATATAGAGATTAGCAGTAATTATAGTAAGTTTGCTCGCTAATGAACTTTTCAATGCCGGTAATACAGACCAAAACCAAGCTAACAGAAGAACTAAATAAATTAGGCAACAATCAAGACTTAGGTCTTGTACCCACTATGGGCGCATTGCATAAGGGGCATGCATCACTAATACAAAAAGCGGTTGAAGAAAATAAGAATGTAGTTGTAAGTATTTTTGTCAACCCTACGCAATTTAACAATAAGGAAGATTTAGACAAATACCCAAAAACTTTAGCAGCTGATGTTCAATTGATTTCAGCTATTTCAGATACCATTATTATTTTCACACCTAATGTAGCCGAAATATACCCAGACACCGTTATACCAAAAATCTACGATTTTGAAGGACTTGACAAAGTCATGGAAGGCGAATTTAGAGATGACCATTTTAATGGTGTTGGCACAATAGTTGAAGAGCTTCTTAAAACTGTCAAACCTACGAGAGCTTATTTTGGAGAGAAAGATTTTCAACAATTACGTATCATTCAAAAACTTACCGAAATACAACATATACCTGTTGAAATAATAGGCTGTGAAATAATACGAGAGAATCATGGCTTGGCAATGAGCTCAAGAAATGAAAGGTTAAGCAAAGGAATACGACTTAAAGCTGCATTTATATATGAAACATTAAAAACTGCCAAAATAAAATTTGGCATGGAAAATGCACTAAACGTTAAAGATTGGGTGGTTAAGGAGTTTGAAAAAACTAACGAATTTCAATTAGAATATTTTGACATTACAGATGTTGAAACATTGACCCCAATTCAAAATAAAATAAACAATGTAAAATACAGGGCGTTTATTGCCGTTTATGTTGAAGACGTAAGACTCATAGATAATATAGCCTTAAATTAGTATAAGATATGCAAATAGAAGTAGTTAAATCAAAAATACATCGAGTAAAAGTTACTGGTGCCGACCTTAATTATGTAGGTAGTATTACTATTGATGAAGATTTAATGGATGCCGCAAATTTTATTCGTGGCGAAAAAGTTCAGATTGTCAATAATAACAATGGTGAAAGATTAGAGACCTACATTATCCCCGGTCCAAGAAAAAGTGGAGAAATTACGCTAAATGGAGCCGCCGCAAGAAAAGTATCTGTTGGTGATATTTTGATTTTAATTTCTTATACTTGGATGGATATTGAAGATGCAAAAAAATTCAACCCTTCTTTAGTTTTCCCTAACGAAGCAAATAATCTTTTAACCTAAAAGTTGACGAATACCCTAAAAAAAAATCTTAAGACCATACTCCCAATTGCATTGGGAGTTTTTTTAGTTTGGTACTCTTACAATTCAACAACGCCAGAAAATAGAAAGGAGATCATCTTTTACATCAAAGAGGCAAAACCGCTTTATGTATTTCTTTCTGTTTTATTAGGCATTCTAGGGCATATTTCTAGAGCGGTTCGCTGGAATTATCTTTTAGAACCATTAGGGTATAAACCTAAACTCATAAACAACATCTTAATTATATTAACTTCTTATTTTGCCAATTTAGGTATCCCCAGAACTGGAGAAATATTAAGGGCTACAGCACTTACAACATACGAAAACGTTCCTTTTGAAAAAGGCTTTGGCACTATTGTTACAGAAAGAGTCATAGACGTAATTATGCTACTTTTAATAGTAGTAGTGGCATTTTTGCTACAGACAGATGTTATAATGGGCATTCTTCAAGAACGTGGCTTCAATGCAACCGGACTCATACTTCTCGCCCTGGCGGGAATAGCGGCATTCTTTGTTTTCATTTTTATCATTAAAAAATCAAAAAACGCATTTGCCCAAAAAATCAAAACATTTGTAAAAGGACTTCTTGACGGAGTGTTCAGTATTCTCAAAATGAAAAATAAATGGCTATTTATTTTTCATACTTTTTTCATTTGGGGATGCTATATAGGTATGCTTTGGATCATAAAATTTACGGTCCCAGAAACTATTTCACTTACCCTTAGCCAACTCTTGGTCGCCTTTGTGGCTGGGGCTTTTGCCATGGCAACCACCAATGGCGGCATAGGTCTTTACCCCATTGCTGTAAGCAGCGCATTAGCTATCTTTGGCATAAGCGCAGTGTCTGGCGATGCGTTTGGGTGGATTATATGGATAGCACAGACTCTTATGATAGTTGTTTTTGGTGCAATATCTTTTCTTTTATTACCGTTATTGAACAGTAGTAAATAGTATACTTTCAACTAATAATTACCTTTTATGCGTTATGTAGCTTTAATATTCGCACTTTTATTTGGGATAACCTCCTATGCACAAGTGACACAAGAAATCTTCGAATCTTTTAAACTTCAAGAACGAAGAGATGTACATTATTATTTTCCTGAGAATATGGATGAAACCAAAAAGTACCCTCTTATCATTGTACTTGACGGTGAATATCTATTTGAACAGGTAGTGGCAAATTCAAAATTTTATAGTCGTTTTCACGGTATGCCCCAGAGTATTGTTGTGGGTATTAACCAAAGCGAAAATGATTTAAGATATGAAGATTGTGCATTTGACAGAGATAGTGGTCTACCATCAGAAAAAGGCAAAAGTTTTTATGAATTTATAGGAATGGAGCTAATACCTTACCTAGACCTTAATTATAGTACAGCACCTTTTAAAATGATTGTCGGATATGATATTACAGCCAATTTCATGAACTATTGGTTGTTCAAAGACAATTCCATTTTTGATGGTTATGTGAGTATTTCACCAACTCTTGCTCCAGAAATGGAAAGTAGAGTACCTATGCGATTAGGTATTATTGAAAATCAGATATTCTACCAGTTAATCGTAGAAGGTGAAGCTAGTAATGATAAGCAACGAATTTTAGCAATGGATAAAGGCTTGAAAGCCATAGACAAAGAGTCTTTGCATTATTTCTTTGATGAATATTCTAACTCGGATCATATTTCTGTTGCCACCTACGGTATCGGTAAAGCATTTGATAATATCTTCGGAATGTTTAAACCTATCAGTCCGAAAGAATACAAGACTCAAATTCTAACTAGCGAAGAACCAGTTTACAATTATTTAGAAAACAAATATCAAGGCATTGAAGACATGTTCGGTTTCAGTAAGCCTGTTGAACTAAATGATATTATGGCAATATATGCCGCGTCTCGTAAAAAAGAGGATTTTGAGTCGCTTAAACCTTTATCTGACCTTTGTAAAAAAGAGTACCCAGAAACAATGCTAGGTTTTTATTTTGAAGCTGAGTACTACGAACAACTTGGTGAGCCTAAAAAAGCACTAAAAACATTTGAAAAATCTTTTCAAATGAAAGAAATAGATTTTTTAACTAAAGAAATGGCCCTTGAAAAAATGGATGCACTAAAAGCCGATTTCGGCTTTTAAACAATATTAATAAACGGCTAGTCCCAAATTAGCCCAACCTACTTAATTATGATTAAAATTGACGCAATGTACTTCGTATTCTCCGGAGTGCTCTTTACTTACTTTGGACTCAAAGGAGAGTTCATTTTAGCCTATAACGGCATTGCCTTATTTATGGCTTGGGCATCATTTTTTCTCGCCTTCAGTGCTTTTAAAAAAGAGCGGTCCGGTGAAAATTAGCCTATAATTTCATTCTAAAATATAATCGCTTCAAACTTCTTGCTACCTTTAGCTTTTTCGATAAAAGCTAAAGATGGCCAAAACTAAAACTGCGTTTTTTTGTCAAAATTGTGGTACTCAATATGCCAAATGGGTAGGACAATGTTCTGCCTGTAAACAATGGAATACCGTTGTTGAAGAAGTGGTACAAAAAGAAGAGAAGGCTAGTTGGAAAACTCCCTCTCAAACATCTAAAAGAGTTTCTAAACCTCTTTTGGTGAATGAAATAAGTATTGAAAAAGAAGTGCGCCTAAACACTTTTGACCTCGAATTCAATAGAGTTCTTGGTGGTGGTTTAGTACCTGGTGCATTAGTACTTCTTGGCGGCGAACCTGGTGTCGGAAAAAGCACATTATTGCTTCAAATAGCATTAAAACTACCTTATAAAACGCTATATGTTTCTGGTGAAGAAAGCCAAAAACAGATTAAAATGCGTGCCGACAGAATTCACCCAAACAGTCAAACTTGTTTTATTCTAACGGAAACGAAAACCCAAAATATCTTTAAACAGATTGAGGCTACAGAACCCGATATTGTCGTTATCGATTCTATACAAACGCTTCACTCTGACTACATCGAATCTGCCGCAGGTAGTATTTCGCAAATACGAGAATGTACTGCTGAGCTTATAAAATTTGCCAAAGAAACCAATACGCCTGTTATACTTATTGGGCACATTACCAAAGATGGTTCTATTGCCGGACCTAAGATTTTGGAGCACATGGTCGATACCGTTCTACAATTCGAGGGCGACCGAAATTATGTGTATCGTATTCTTAGATCGTTAAAAAATAGATTTGGCTCGACCGCAGAATTGGGTATTTATGAAATGCAAGGCAGCGGATTACGTGAAGTCAACAACCCGTCTGAAGTATTGATTTCTAAAAATGACGATGGATTAAGTGGTACAGCAATCGCCTCGACCGTAGAAGGTATGCGACCTTTACTCATAGAAATTCAAGCATTGGTAAGCACTGCTGTATACGGAACCCCTCAACGCTCTACAACTGGATATAACGCCAAAAGATTAAACATGTTATTGGCTGTATTAGAAAAACGCGCCGGTTTTAAACTAGGTGCAAAAGACGTTTTCTTAAACATAACCGGTGGTATTTCAGTAGATGATCCAGCTATTGATTTGGCCGTTGTTGCCGCAATTCTATCAAGCAATGAAGATATACCTATTGACAAGGGTATTTGTTTTGCTGCGGAAGTCGGTTTAGCTGGTGAAATTAGACCGGTACAACGGGTAGAGCAACGTATTCTTGAAGCCGAAAAACTAGGTTATGACACCATAATTATTTCAAAAAGCAATAAAATAAGCCTTAAGTCAACAAAAATTAAAATTTTAATGGCTTCAAAAATTGAAGAAATTGCCGGTAATTTATTCAGCTAACGCTTGTCTCTCATTATTCTAGCCAAAACCATAATAATTATTATTACTACAAGAATGAGGACTATTTGTCCAAATCCCACTTTTAATAGTACTAGGCTTTCCATATTATGGTGCTGGATTTGGTATTGAATTGTGAATAGCTTCAATTTTTTCGATAATATCATCAGACAAATCAACATCTATACTGCCAATATTTTCTTCTAATTGCCTAATGCTAGTAGCACCAATAATAGTACTGGTAACAAAAGGTCTTGTATTTACAAATGCCAATGCCATTTGCGCAAGGGTTAAGCCATTGGCTTGTGCCAATTCATAATATCTTTTTGTAGCCTCAACAGCTCTTTCGCCGATATATCTATTATACTGAGGAAATAAACTTAAACGAGAACCTTCTGGCATTCGATCACCTAAATACTTTCCGCTTAATGCTCCAAATCCCATCGGAGAATATGCCAATAAACCTACTTGCTCTCTCATAGCTATCTCTGCCATACCTACTTCGAACAGTCTATTTAATAAACTATATGGATTCTGAACTGTTATTGTTCGTGGCAATGTTCCATGAACCTTACTTTCTTCTAAAAAACGCATCAGACCCCAAGGTGTTTCATTTGAAATACCTACATGTTTAATTTTACCTTCACGTATTAAATCGCGCATGGTTTCCAAAACTTGATGAATATTATCTTCCCAGTGGTCAGATATGTCATGCTTGTATCCTCTTTGACCAAAATAATTAGTGCTTCTGTCTGGCCAATGCAGTTGATATAAATCGATATAATCTGTATGTAAACGCTGCAAACTTCCTTCTACGGCATCAATAATAGATTCTCTAGTAAAACCGGTAGTTCTAATAAACTTCGTCATATCGGCTTTACCTGCTATTTTAGAGGCTAAAACAATATCTTCTCTATTACCGTTTTTCTTAAACCAATTACCGATGACTTTCTCAGTAGCAGCGTATCTATCTTTGTGTGCAGGAACTGGATACAACTCAGCAGTATCTAAAAAATTAACGCCTTTATCTAGGGCATAATTAATTTGCTCATGACCTTCTTCTTCGGTATTTTGATTACCCCAGGTCATAGTACCCAAACATATTTTACTTACTTCAATATCTGTATGCGGTAAATTGGTATAGATCATTCAATTTAAAATTTGTAATCTTTAAATGCAAAATTACTAAATATATTAAGGGTACTTGTAACCATTTCGTTAACTCTCTACCTCTATCAAAATAGGGCAATGATCACTATGCTTCGCTCCTGATAAAATTACAGATCTAGACAACCTGTCTTTCAACGTAGAAGCTACCATAGCATAATCTAAACGCCAACCCTTATTGTTATTTCTAGCATTAGCCCTATAACTCCACCAAGTATAATTATCTGGCTCAGTATTAAATTCTCTAAAACTATCTATGAATCCGCTTTTCATGAAATCTCCTATCCATTCTCTTTCCACAGGTAAAAATCCTGATACGTTTTTTAATCCTACAGGATTATGAATATCTATTGCTTCATGACAAATATTATAATCTCCAAGAACTATTAAGTTTGGATTCGTCTTTTTGAGCTTATCGGCATACTCTTGAAAATCTGCCATATAAGTAAGCTTAAAATCTAAACGTTGCATATTTGAACCTGAAGGCAAATACATGCTCATGATAGAAATATCACCAAAATCAGCACGAATATTTCTTCCCTCAAAATCCATATAATCGATACCTGTACCAAACACTACAGTATCTGGTTTGGTCTTAGAGAGTATAGCAACACCACTATAGCCCTTCTTTTGGGCACTGTACCAATAATTGTATTTATAACCCGCCTCTTCGAACAATGAAAGATCTAGCTGATCCTCGTTAGCCTTAATTTCTTGAAGACAAACTACATCTGGCGACACGGTACCCAACCATTCTAAAAAACCCTTTCTTAACGCTGCCCTAATTCCATTTACATTATAGGATATGATTTTCATCTATATTCATTTTTGCCTTAAAAATAAAAAAGAGTTGAAGATTAAAGGTGCATACTTTCTATTAAAATCCTAATTTCACAACTTTTAAAAAACATTTGCATTTTAAAACGCATCTTATGAACAAAATTATTTTTTCTATTGCTATATTATTTATATCAGCTTCTTCTTTTGCGCAAGCTTATCATGACAACGAAAACAGTCATGAAGTAAAATTGAATATTGGTCAATTTTTGGTTACTACTACTATTGAATTCGGTTATGAGTACTATATCAATGAGGATACTAGTATTGGAGGCACACTTTATTTTGATGGAAAATCTACAGATTACAACGGTAATTTTGGAATAGGACCCAACTTAAGAGCTTATTTTGGCTATGGACCTAAAAGTGGTTTATTTGCTGAAGTATTCGGACTTTATTATACTGGTGATGATGATGACGACACCGAAAATTTAGGCGGCAGAAATTACGATTACTCAACCGTAGCACTAGGTCTTGGCGGCGGATATAAATGGGCAACAAGAAGTCAAAAATTCACCATAGAACTTAATGGTGGTCTGGGCAGAAACATTAATCCTGAAGATTTTCAGAATGATTTTATGTTCAAAGCCGGTTTATCTTTAGGTTACCGCTTTTAATAAGTATTTTTGGAGTTTTACCCTCCTATGAAAAGAATATTTTCCTTATTAATTATTATCTCAATTTCTTCAGAACTTTTTGCACAAAATACCGTCAAAAAAGATAGTATCACCCAATTAAACGAAGTTATTGTAATAGATACGCTAACTGCTAAAAATGCAATTGGTATAATTCCTTCACAAACCATTGGCGCTAGTACATTTGCAAATTATAGTTCCGTAGATTTTATCAGTTCCCTAAATCAAGTATCAGGAGTATATGCCTTGTCAGGAGCATTGAACACGAATAGAATAACCATTAGAGGTGTAGGTGCCAGAACACCTTTTGGCACTGATAAACTTAGACTTTACTATAATAACATTCCAATTACCAACGGAACAGGTTCTTCAACGATTGAAGCGTTTGACCTAGAAAACCTAACATCTATTGAAATCATTAAGGGACCAAAAGGAACAGGGTTTGGCACCAATTTAGGCGGAGCAATTATCTTGAACACCAAACAACTGAGCGACCAATCTACCAAGCTCACCAATAATACTACTATTGGTTCTTACGGATTATTTAAAAACAGTTTAGGATTTACACATTCACAAGAGGATTTTTATATGACCTTTCAATATGGACATATGGAGATAGATGGATACCGCGAAAACAATAGATTTGAACGTGACGGGTTTCTTTTAAATACTATTTTCAAACTTTCAAAAAAAAGTGAAGTCGGACTTCTGGTAAATCATATTGATTATTCGGCTCAAATTGCCAGCTCGATAAGCCAAGAAGATTTTGATGAAGACCCTACTCAAGCTGCCTTTACATGGGGATCAGCCAAAGGATACGAAGACAACAACTATAGCCTAATAGGACTTTCTCATACCTATTATGCAAATTCTAATTTAAAGAACACCACTAGCCTATTCTATACCTATTTAGACCATTATGAGCCTGCACCGTTTAATATTTTAGATGAATACACTAATGGTTATGGTTTTAGAACATTGTTCTCTGGCTCTTTAAATATTTCAAAAAAAGCCTTTTCATACACTTTTGGTGGTGAACTATATAAAGATGAATATTCTTGGGGAACATTTGAAAATCTTTATCAAGAAAACAATGGAAATGGAAGTCTTCAAGGAGATAGATTATCGCAAAACAAAGAATTTCGAAGTCAAATTAATGGTTTCGCCACCGCATCGTATTTATTTACGAACAAGTTGACTGCACAATTAGGAATAAACATTAATAAAACTCAATATGATTTCAGAGATCTTTTCAATACTGGTGCATCAAGCACTAGTGCTTACAGAGATTTTAAAACGTTATTCATGCCAAGTTTAGATGTAAACTATGCTATTACACCAACAAATCAACTTTATGCGAATGTTAGCCGCGGATTTTCAAACCCTGGATTAGAAGAAACATTAACACCTGACGGAATCATAAATCCTGATATTGTTCAAGAAACAGGCACGAACTATGAAATTGGTATTGCACATAAAAGTAAAGACGACAGGCTAAAATTAGAGGTCGCTTTTTACTTAATGCCCATCAACAATTTACTAGTAGCCAAACGGGTTGGCGATAACCAATATATTGGCCGTAATGCAGGTAAAACAAAACATCAAGGTATTGATTTAGACTGGCAGTATCACATCAACCTAACGAATAAAATAACAATATCGCCATTTATTAGCTATACCTACAGTAATCATGAATTTGTTGATTTCATAGACGAAGAAGCTAATGAAGATTATTCTGATAATGCATTAACAGGTGTACCCAAAAACAAAATAAACTCTGGTATACAAACAAATTTTGGAAACGGATTATTTGTAAACATTACACATCAATTTATAGATGAAATTCCGTTAACAGATGCGAATTCACTTTATAGTGACTCCTTTAACTTATTAAATATTAAAATAGGCTACAAAAATCAAATTACAGAAAAATTACGGGTAGGTGTAGATTTTGGTGTTAATAATTTGACCGATACTAGGTACGCACAGTCCGTTTTAATTAACGCTACCGGATTTGGAGGAAATGCCCCAAGGTATTTCTACCCTGGGAACACTATTAATTATTATGGAGGTATAAAGTTGAATTACACCCTTTAACCTATTCCATTTTCTTTAACCACGTCTTCATATCTACTGCATCGTGAATGATACCGTTCAATGCCGATATAGCAACACGCTCTTGCTCCATAGAATCTCTATGTCTAATCGTAACTGTTTGGTCTTCTAAAGATTGATGATCAACGGTAATACAGAAAGGTGTACCATTGGCATCTTGTCTTCTGTAACGTCTACCTACAGCATCTTTTTCATCATAAACAACATTAAAATCCCATTTAAGGTCACCTATAATTTGGTGTGCTATTCCTGGCAAGCCATCTTTTTTAAGTAAAGGTAAAATAGCCGCTTTTACCGGTGCTAAAACAGCTGGTAATTTAAGTACTGTTCTAGTTGTATTGTTCTCCAATTCTTCCTCTTTAAGAGAGTTAGAGAATACTGCCAAGAACATTCTATCTAAACCAATAGAAGTCTCTAGCACATAAGGAACATAGTTTTTATTTACTTCGTGATCAAAATATTGTAATTTCTTACCAGAAAATTTCTCGTGACTGCTTAAATCAAAATCGGTACGAGAGTGTATTCCTTCCAACTCTTTAAATCCGAATGGAAAACGAAATTCTATATCTGATGCTGCATCTGCGTAATGTGCTAATTTCTCATGATCATGAAAACGATAGTTTTCTTGACCTAAACCAAGAGACAAGTGCCACTTCATTCTTTTTTCTTTCCAAATCTCATACCACTCTTTCTGCGTGCCTGGTTGAATAAAGAATTGCATTTCCATCTGTTCGAACTCACGCATTCTAAAAATGAACTGCCTTGCTACAATTTCATTTCTAAAAGCCTTACCGGTCTGTGCTATACCGAAAGGAAGCTTCATACGACCAGATTTCTGCACGTTTAAGAAGTTTACAAAAATACCCTGGGCAGTTTCTGGTCTTAGAAATAGATCCATTGCAGTTTCTGCATTGGCACCTAACTTTGTACCGAACATTAAATTAAACTGCTTTACCTCTGTCCAGTTTTTAGAACCTGACATAGGGCAAGCGATATCTAATTCTTCTATTAACGCTTTTACATCGGCTAAATCCTCATTCTGCAAAGATTTACCTAACCTGCTTAAAATAGTTTTTCCTTGCTCTTGATAATCAACTACACGCTGATTTGTCTGCAAAAACTGTTCTTTATCAAAAGCTTCGCCAAAACGCTTAGCAGCTTTGTTGACCTCTTTTTCAATTTTAGCATCAATTTTAGCGACGTAATCTTCGACTAAAACATCTGCTCTATATCTTTTTTTAGAATCTTTATTATCTATTAATGGATCATTGAACGCATCTATATGCCCAGAAGCTTTCCACGTTAGCGGATGCATAAAAATTGCAGCATCTAACCCAACGATATTATCATTAAGCTGAACCATGGCTTTCCACCAATAGTCACGTATATTCTTTTTAAGTTCTACACCATTTTGACCGTAATCATAAATAGCACTTAAACCATCATAAATTTCACTAGATTGAAATACATACCCGTATTCCTTTGCGTGAGAAATTACACGCTTAAAATCATCTTCTTGCTTTGCCATGTGGCAAAAATAGAACAATAGCCCAAAAAAAAAATAATTATTTCAATTCAAATTCAGAAGAAGTAATTAAACGCTCGTCTTCAAACACATTTAATGTGTAATTACCTTCCATCAAAGAACCTTCTGGTATAGTAATCGACTCGCATAAAAACTGGTCTAAACCTGTAAATACAAACTCGACTCTTTTACTGTAAACATTTCCATTTACAGTAATGGTATTAGCATTATCTTCAACAATCTGTTTATTGGGATCTAAAAACTGTAAATAAATTACTTTCTCGTTATCAGCTTCACTCTCATCTGCCAAAACAGTTACACACCCTCTTAATTTTTCAATTATAGATGCTTTATTGGTTTTGGTTGGCTTTGTACCACGAATTAATCTGAAACCGCTTCCTTCAGAATTAGCCATCTTTAAATAGCTCTTCGTTTTTAATTTCTGATTAAGCTCTAATATTTTTCTTCTTTGTAAAGCCTCCGCTTCGGCTAAAGAATTACTATTTGCTCTTAGATTTTCCATTTGCTTACGAGACTCATCATACTTATCAGTAAGTAACATGTTGTTATAACGTAAGAAATTGTTCTTTAAAAGTAAGCTATCGTTCTTAGACTCTAACCTACGTAATTCTGTTTTGAACTCCCTTAATTTTTGCACCGTAAAATTTAAACGACCAACGGAATCTAAAAGTTCTTGTACCTTATATTTGGAATCTTGGAGCTCTATTTCGTTCATTTCACTTTTTGCAGACAAACGAGCTACATCTGCTTTCATAATAGTTAGGTCTTTTACAAGAATCTCTTTCTCTTGCTCTAAAAAGTCTATTTGAGCATTTGATTGGGCATAACTGTAGTAGAATGCAATTAATAGTGCTATAATAACCGCAACAAATGCCGCAAGTATTATTTTATAATTGAATTTATTATCTTGACTGTCCATTTAAAAAGTGGGCTGTAGGTTGTTTAATCTGTAAAATTTGATGAAAAACATAATTTCAAATATACTAAAGGATGTTACGAACATACTCTTACCCATATCATGTTTTGGATGTAATGCACGATTATATAGAGGAGAGGTTCTTCTCTGTACATCTTGCCGACACCAATTACCACTTACCGAGTACACCTTTAACGATGAAAATGCAGTTGACCGTATTTTTTATGGTCGAATTAACATAAAAAAAGCAAATTCATTCTTATTCTTTACCGAAATTGGAATCGTAAAAAATCTTATTCACTTTTTAAAATATAAAAACCAAGAAGGTATAGGGGTATTTTTAGGCGATTGGCACGGTCAAATTTTAAAGAAACAAGGTCATTTGCCAAAAATCGACTTTGTAATTCCCGTTCCATTACACAGAAAAAAACTTAAAAAGAGAGGTTATAACCAAGTAGCGCTTTTCGCGAAACAAATTGCACTCCACATCGATGCAAATTACACAGATGATATTTTGGTAAAAACTGCTAATACTAAAACCCAAACCAAGAAAAATAGATTAAACAGATGGTATGACAACCGATCGTTATATGAAATCAAAAATGGAGAAAAATTAATAAACAAAACCATATTGTTGGTTGATGATGTTATTACTACAGGTGCTACTATGGAAATTTGCGCTAACACCTTTAAGGATATCGAAGGCCTTGAAATTTATGTCTCAAGTATGGCAGTTGTTCCATAGAATTAGATTTCTATAAAATATGTTGTTTCTTTGCGGTCGATAATTACACTAATGAGCAGAAAAATTTTAGGTTTTATATTTGTTTTTATCATCGTATTGGTGTCTTACCAATGTGCACAACGGGGCACACCGACCGGTGGACCAAAAGATATTACTCCACCAGAGTTAACAAGGGCAGAGCCACCAAATTTAACAACCAACTTTACGGGGCAAAAAATTAGATTGTATTTTGATGAATTAGTAAAGCTAAAAGACATTCAAAAGCAACTTATAATTTCTCCCCCTTTAAAAAATACTCCGGTACTTTCACCTATTGGGAATGCAAATAAATACGTAGAAATTACTATTAAAGATACTCTAGAGCCGAACACAACCTATACTTTTAACTTCGGTCAAGGTATTGTCGATAATAACGAAGAAAACCCAAAATCTTTTTTTACTTATGTCTTCTCTACTGGCGATTATATTGATTCATTAGAATTAACAGGCGTAGTTAAAGATGCATTCAATAAAAAAGCAGATGATTTTGTCAGCGTAATGCTTTATAAAATTGATACTAGCTATACAGACTCTACCGTTTACAAGAGACCGCCAAACTATATTACCAATACGCTAGACAGTGCAGTTATATTTAAACTTAATCATTTAAAACAAGGCAAATATGCCTTGTTTGGTATTAAAGATGCCGTAAGTAATAATTTATTCGATCAAAAAACCGATAAAATAGGTTTTGTAAGAGATACTATAAACTTACCTACAGATTCTATTTATTTATTGAATCTATTTAAAGAAATACCTGACTACAGTATAGCCGTACCTAGTATGGAAGCTAGTAATAGAATTAGCTTTGGCTATTATGGAGATGGAACCGACATATCAATTGAAACCATTACCGAAATACCCGATACCGTTAGAACGAAAATTACTAAAGAAAGAGAAAAGGATACATTGAATTTCTGGTTTACACCTTATGAGATGGACTCTCTTCTTTTTGTAATTACCAATGAGTCTTTAAAAGTAAAAGACACGTTCAAAGTTAAAAATAGAAAAGTTGAGTTTGACTCCTTAAAGATTTCAATGAGTCAAAATGGAAATATTGAAATGGATAAGCCTATAAATCTCTTAAGCAATACGCCACTAGTTAGTTTCGATAGTACCAAGATTAAATTGATGGATAAAGATTCTGTTGAAATTGCTTATAAATTAAAGTTCGATACTGTAGAAAATTTATTGAATTTCAATTTTAAGATTGACCCAGACCAAAGCTATAGAATGGAACTGATACCTGGTGCGGTAACAGATTTTTTTGAAACATCTAATGATTCGGTCGCTTATTCTTTTCGAACTAAGAGCATTGCAGATTATGGCAACTTAACTTTAAATCTTAATGGCGGTTCAATAGTTTATCCAATAATTGTTCAGCTTACGAATGAAAAGGGAGATTTACAACGAGAAATTTATGCAACTGAGCCACAGGCGTATGTCTTTGATAATTTAAATCCGGGTAAATACCAAGCTAGAGTCATATTCGACATGAACGGTAATGGAAAATGGGATACAGGTAGTTTCTTAGAAAATAGACAACCTGAAAAAATAAGCTACTACCCTACGCTAATAGAATTACGTGCTAATTGGGAAAAAATAGAGACGTTTAATTTAATAGATTAAGACCTAAAAAAAGAGTTTAAGATGAAATATTTAATTCAATTTTTTTTAATTATTAGTACTAATATAATTTTAGGACAGATAAATCACGTCAATAATGAAACAGGGACTTTTCAAACAGGTAGTATTGATTCCCCTTTTTTGAGAGTTTCAAATCAATCGGGCAATAAAATTTAGGGAAGCATATACCTAAATGATAAGTGGGAACAAGCTACAATTACTGATAACCAATTAAATAAAACCACCTCATTAGCTAAGTTCAATGCATACCATAATGAAATAGAAATACTTACAGATAATGTAACAAGATCTTTACTACCTGTTACCGGGCTAACGGTATCTTTAATTGAAAAAAAATTTGTCAGTATTTTATGTAAAGGAAAAAACAAAAATATTTTCGCAGAAGTTTTGGTGGAAGACAAGAACAAACTATACAAAGTTTATGATATTAAAATCAACAAAGCCCCTTCTGATGCTAAATTATTAAATATTGAAAGTGTGGATAAAGTAGTAATTATATCTTCGTTGTATTTTGAAAAAGATAATCAAATAATCAAATTTCCAACTTCTAAAAAAGAAATTAAAGCAAACCTTTCGACAGAAATACTTAAAACTGCAAAAGAAGAAAAGCTTTCTTTAAAAAAAGAAGAAGATATTATAAAACTTTTTCAATTATTAAAATAATTAATCTATAACAAAATCATCGCGATCATTTAAAAAAGGAAGTTTATTTCGCACAAGGTCGATTTCATCTTTTACTAATTCAACGATAATCGTTTCTTCTTTCTCGGAAAGCGAAATTAATTCTCCGAGCGGGTCATATACGCTAGAATGTCCTGGGTATTGATGGCCCACTTTGTCTTCACCAATACGATTTACCCCAACACAATAAACCATATTCTCAATGGCTCTTGCTTTCAATAACGTATCCCATGCATTTATTCTTGGGGTAGGCCAATTTGCAGTATACAATAAAACATCAAAATTTTCTGTATTTCTACTCCATACGGGGAAACGAAGATCATAACACACTAAAGGGCAAATAGCAAAACCTTTATATTCTATTACTAATCGTTCTGTACCAGCTGTATATTTCTCATGTTCCCCAGCTAATGTAAACGTATGCCGTTTATTGTAGGTTTCATATTCGCCATTTGGTCTTACAAATAAGAGTCTGTTATAATAATTGTCATTATCATGAAATATGACGCTACCAACCACCGCACTATTTTTATTGGCAGCTATTTTCTTCATCCAATCTAGGGTTGTCAAACCTTCTTTTTTTTCAATATTAGCAGGTGACATTGTAAAGCCAGAAGTAAACATTTCGGGCAAAACTATTAAATCAACAAATTCATCAATTTGATTGATTTTGGTGCCGAACATTTCTCTATTGGCATGCGGATCCTCCCAATGTAAAGTAGATTGTATTAGAGCTATTTTTAAATGACTGTTGTGTTTCTTAATCATACTATTATTCCAACAAATCGATAAAAGCGCTTAACCCCTGAGTTTTTGCATGATCTAACGCACTGTTACCCCTATTATCTTTAATCGTTTTATCTGCACCATTAGCTATTAATAATTTTGCAATTTCTAAGCGATTAAATTGTGCAGCATAAATTAGGCAAGTTGCACCCATAGCATTACGTTCATTAAGTTCTGCCTTCTTCTCTATTAATAATTTTGCAAGGTCGGCAAAGCCTTTGAAGCAAACACCCATTAAAGCTGTATTACCAGATGCATCTACAGCATCGATTTTTGCACCTTTGTCCAATAGTAGTGTTGCAATCTCCATTTCATCATAATACGTAGCTAAAATTAAAGGTGTTGAACCTCTAACATCTTTACTATTGACGAGTATAGGATTCTTCTCTAACATCGCTTTAACCTCATTAAAACTACCCTCTCTTATCTCTTTAAAAAAAACCTCGTTCATAGATTTGTTTAATAAATTATTCTCATTTACGACAATATGAAAGTAATAATACAAGGATGTATTTTCTTACTATTCCATATTTTTTTCCTACCTTAAAGATAATATGTACCTTTAAATTAAAATTCTAGAACTTTTGAAAACATTAGCCGTTGACTTTCTTTTAAAAGAGTCCCCCAATGCAATTGCTATCGTGGATACTAAGTTAAACTTTATTAGTCACTCTAACCAGTGGCAGGAAAAATTTAGTTTAGATAAAACCGATATCATCAACAAAAATTTATTTGATAGTATAATTGAAACCCCTAGCCTTTTTAAAATTGCAGTAAATGAAGGGGTAAAAGGAAAAGAGCATATAAATCTTGGACAAAAATTCACCTTACCAGATGGCAAGCTACAATGGCTAAAATGGAAAATTATACCTTCTACTATTCAGGATCATGGTTTTGACGGAGCCATTATTTTTTTAGATGATATTACTGCCGTACAGAAAGAATTAGAGCTATTACATAAAGCTGAAGAAGTTGCCAGAATAGGCTGCTGGGAACTTGATTTAATTAGCAACACCGTTAACTGGACAAAAACAACAAAAGACATTCATGAAGTAGAGCCTGATTTTATCCCCAGCTTAGAAGAAGGTATAAATTTTTATAAGGAAGGTGTTTACAGAGACAAAATCTCTTACCTAGTTAGTAACGCAATTGCAGAAGGAAAACCTTTTGACACAGAACTAATTATTGTCACTGCCAAAAAAAATGAGGTTTGGGTTCGCGCTAAAGGTGAAGTTGAAATTTTAAACGGAAAAGCTGTTAGACTTATTGGCACTTTTCAAGATATAGATGAGAAAAAGAAAATTGAATTAGCTCATGAAGAAATCTCAGAAAGACTAAAAATTACGACCCAAACTGCACAAATTGGAACATGGCATTATGATCTCGTTGAAAACGAGTTAGAATGGGATAATGAAATGTACCGAATTTTTGATATTGACAAAAATCAATTTTCTAAAGCTCTTGAAGCATGGTCATCTACCATAGATCCAAACGATAAGGAAAGAATACTAGCCGCTACCAATGACGCTATAAAGGGTTTGAAAGATTTTGACGAAGAATATAGTATAAATCTTAAGAATGGATCTACTAGATTTATTAAAGGTATTTCGAAAACTATTAGAGATATAAATGGTCAACCCATTAAAATGACAGGTGCCAATTGGGATATTACAGAACTTCGTAGTACAGAATTTGAATTAGACAGAAGCACTAAGTTATTTACTGAAACATTTGAACATTCTGCTGTTGGCATGGCACTGGTAAGTCCAGAACTTCAATGGTTAAAAGCCAACAAAAGCCTAACTCATAGTTTAGGGTATTCTGAAGAAGAGCTATTAAAAATGAGCTCGATGGATATTACTCACCCAGATGATTTACCGAGGAGCAATTCTTATAAAAAGAAAGTAGTTAATGACGGCAATGAGAATTTACAATTTCAGAAAAGATATTTTCATAAAAACGGTAATATAGTTCATGCTATCATTGGATCAACGCCTGTAAAAGATTTGAATGGTAAAGTCAGTCATATTATCACTCAATTTCTTGATATTACTGATAGAATTGAAGCACAAAAAAAATTAGAAGCATTGGTAGATGTTACTAAAAGCCAGAATGAAAGTTTAACCAATTTCGCCCATATTGTTTCACATAACCTTCGTTCTCATTCTTCTAATATGACTATGCTTACCAAGTTTTTAAATAAAGAAGAAGATGAAGACGAGCGAAAAAATATAAATCGAATGATTACAAGCGCTACTGAAAGTTTATCTGAAACTATTGCGCATTTAAACGATGTTGTTCAAGTTAAAACTGGGGCTCTTGAAAAATTACAAAGTATTAGTATTCTCAATACTGTTAACCAAATTACTCGGAGTATCAACGGTTTGCTAGAAGAACAAAATACCAAACTTAAAATTGATGTGCCAAAATCTCATTTTGTACATGCAGTACCAGCATATTTAGAAAGTATTTTCTTAAATGTACTTACAAACGCCCTTAAATATCGCTCAACACAACGCACACCTGATATAGAAATAAAATCTAAAATCATAGGAGAAGATATTCTAATTTCATTTGCGGACAATGGGCAAGGAATAGACTTAAATAGACACGGCAATACTATTTTCGGCATGTATAAAACTTTTCATAAGCATAAAGATGCTAAAGGTATTGGGCTGTTCATTACCAAAAATCAAGTCGAGTCAATGAGCGGTACTATTAGTATCGAGAGTAAAGTTGACGAAGGCACGACCATTTTCATCAAACTTAAAAGGAGCTAAATAAAATTGATTATGAATAAAGTTCAAACTTGCTGTATAATAGATGACGACCCTATATTTGTATATGGTACCAAAAGAATAATAAAAGAAGTAGATTTTGCAACTTCTATATTGGTGTATAGCAACGGACAAGAAGCTCTTGACGGCCTTACAAAGTTGTGCATGGCCAGAGAACCTTTACCTGAGGTTATCTTTTTAGACCTGAATATGCCCATACTAAATGGTTGGGAATTTTTAGATGAATTTAAAAACTGTAAAAGCAAAAGATCAAAAAAAATTATAATCTACATCATTAGTTCTTCTGTTGACCCAAGAGACTTAGAGCGGGTTAAAAACTATGAACAAGTAGATACCTATATTTTAAAACCAATAACACCAAATGATCTTGCTAAAATTTTAGGAACCATTACTGAAAATTAAATGACAAATTTCAGTTAGAGACAAAAACACTATTGTTAATAAAAATGGGGGCAACTTGTTTTTATTTATATTAAAGTTATCTAGTCATTTTAATAACTTCGTGAAGTATAATGGGTTGTATTTCTCCAACTTAAATCTGTGTAAGATTTACTTTTGAAATGATTTAAAATGAGTATATTTTCTAGTTCTTGTATTATTGATGATGACGAATTTTTTTCGGTTAGTAGTAAGAGTATTTTAAAGCAACACAACTTCAGTGATAATATTCTTTATTACTCAGGTGGTCAGGAAGCTCTTGATGGTTTAATTGGTTTGTTGGTCGAAAATATAAAATTACCCGACGTTATTTTTTTAGACCTTAATATGCCAAATAGAGACGGGTGGTCATTTTTAGAAGAATTTGAAGCGCTACCAGAAGATAAAATAGGGCACATTCAAATTTATATTACCAGTTCTTTCATTAGCCCTAAATATATGGAAAAGGCTAAAAACTACAAATTGGTTAAAGACTATATAGTTAAACCTTTAACCGAAAGTGCAGTTAAAAAAATAATCGATTCTAAAGAAATAGTGTAAAGTTATCTCACGCCTGGGCTAAAATCTAAAGGAGCATTTTGAGGTTGATTTATTGTACCCTCATCACCGGTGTCATTGTAGATAGACCATTCGTTGAAATTAAATACAGAGCTCCCTGTAATAACCTCTAATTTCCTTATTGCCCTACCGTCTTCAAATTCATGACTGGTATTACTACCATCTTCTCCAATAATTCCAAAAATATCTATAATGGTATCGAAAGGGTCTACCAACACAATATTATCATCACCATTAGAATCTGCTGGTGAATTTGTACCAACTGATATATCAGGCTCAAAGCCATATACATTTTCAAACTCTTCTTCATTGGGCGAAATTACCAAGAGCCCATTTCCTTTTATTACGTATTCGGATAAATCTATACTTGAACTAACTTCACTATTATCATTTGTATAACGCTCCAACCTCCATCCCTTTAATGATAGGCTTTCTTCAGATGCATTATAAATTTCCACAAAACGAGCTCCTGAATTATTGTTTGGATCTGCAATCTCAGATATAAATATTGATGAAGACGTAAATTCATCTACCAAATCTTCACATCGTTCTTGGTTAAATGAAAGGTCATCTACATTTCTAATTATCAATTGATATTCATTATTATCCATAGTTAATATTCCGGTTGCTGTCCCCATTTTATCTGGGAGTATCTCAGCCTGAAAATCAGCATAACCGCTGTTCACTATTACCAATTCATTATCACCACAATCAACCAATGTTCTCAATGTTTCTTCTTGTTTAATCGCAAACGTTTCCCCTAGCTCTTCTTGTTTAATCTCTACATCAGTCACCACAACCAATGTATTCAACATAGCCTCATTTATTGCTGAAATAGCAATTGAAGTAGGCTCAATGCCTATATTCTCTTCACAAGAGACCAATACATGGTCAAAAACAACATTTTTAGGCAGCCTACCTACACTACGATTACCAAAAGAAGTAAATACACCGCCAATTTTATAAACATCATTAGATTCACCTAAATACAATCCCTTTAACTTTATAACTATTTCCTGACCCACATTAAAAAACAAATGAGCATCTCTTAATTCTAATTCGATCTGCATTCCATCTGATGGGTTACTCGGCTCATCTTGAAAATATACGGTATTAAAAAAATTACCTTCTTTGTCCGAAGAAATCACATAAGCCTTAATAACCAAGTCTTCTTGAATTTGAATAGTCTCACCATTATAAATATTCTTTAATTCTGATATACTAATAAATGTAAATTCAGAATCAGAACATTCTAAATCTGGCACATCAAATTCCTTATCTTTCACACAAGAGGATAGCATAATTCCAATTAAAATCATCCCATAAAATATGTTACTTTTTATCTTCATACTATTTGTATCAGATTTAAAAACTGAACGCGAAATTTAAAAAATAGGTTCTACCGAAACCATACCAATACTTAGGTGCAAAAGACGGATTACCACTAAAATTATCTTGCTTTAACTGACCATAATTACCATTTCTACTCTGCTCATAACCACCCGTTCTAAAAGTGGTATCAAAAAGATTATTAACACTTGCAAAAACACTAATGTATTTACCTTTTTTAAGCCACGACTTACCGCCGACCATATTCAATAAATAGAAATTATCTAATGGTTTCTGGTTTAGTAATTTTTGAACATTTTCGTCTGTCGCATCAGGAAATCTTAACTGGGTTTCTGGATCGATTAAAAAACTCTGGGTTCTGGTTATCGTAGAAATATTTGCATAGTTATTTGCGAGATAGTTTGCCGAAGCGCTTACCCACCAATATTTTGGATCTCTATATTCTATACCTACCGCAATTGCTTTCTGCGGACCTTGCGCCAGCTTATAATCTTTAACTGCAGATTGCCCCAAAAACTTAGAACCAGAAATATCAATTAAATCTTCGGCTGCACCTGCTGTATCAAAATTAATTGTCACAAATGGGTTACTTGCATATTCATGTTTTGCCACAGAGCCAACTAATGATAATTTAACCGCGCTAGATACTTGGTATTCCAAACCAAGCTCAATACCCATATGTAATTTATCTAAATCAGTGAGTACTTCTTGTACGAAATCTGAGCCAACACCCGAATCAACGAAGAAGAAATTTACATCGGTGGTATTTTGAAAACGAGTATAAAATCCTGTAAATCTGCCCGTTAATTTTGGCATTCTAAGAAAATAGTTAACATCTACACTAGTTAAGGTTTCGCTTTGTAAATTGGGGACTACAGTATTGTTCTCCCTAGGGTTTATAAATACATTTTGTAGAACAGGTGCTCTATTTATCATCGCGGCATTAACAGATACCCAATGCCTACCTGTTATTGTATAAGATGCTCCTGATTTTAATGACCAATTTGAAAATTTCACCTGCTCACTCTCCCCGAACGAATTATCTATAAAACGTTCATTCATAAACAAACCTTCTCTTTGGTAATTAACGATAGCATACTTACCAGACACAAACGCCTTTACTTTATTATAATGTGCGTTTATCTGAGTATAGACATCGCTATTGCTTCCTTTTAAATTATAATTGTAATTAAAAACCGCACCATTACCTTTATTTACTTCAGATGAAACATCGTTTAAGGTTTCTGAAAACGTATCGATATCACGATGATACGCTGCCCCTAACAAATCATTTATTTGAGCATAGTTTTTAGAATTTAGCTGCCTGTTTGTTACACCTAAATCAAGTTTCAAATGACTATCAATATTTATATTTGCAGTAGCCCTCGCAGTAATCTGATTATCTTTTGTGGTATCATCGTAAAGTACATAAGCCGCTTCTCCATTTTGACTTATACTTGTATTTGCTTTGTATATATTTCCCCAATCTAATTGAGGGTTTTCTATAAAACCTTCTTCTGCTTGTATAGCACTTTCGAAATTTGCGCCGATTGGGGAGTTCAAATAAAAACTAGGTAAATAACGGTAGTATGTAGGATCAGGATTTGGAGCATTATAATACCCTAAACGACTTCTCTTATACACACCAGTTTGATAGCCTAAACCCGCATTTATTTGCAAACTTTTAGACTCATGATGATAGTTTAATAAGAACAATGGTTCGCGAATATGCCGCTCTCTAGAATTTCTAATTTTTCCGTTTTGAATACCGGCATATGGGTTATATCTGTTTCCCTGAATTTCTTGTACTTCTTCTGTGATTGCAGAAGACCGTCCTCTTCTATTTGATGCTAATATTGCAGTGGCTGAAATTGTATTTTTTTCATTTAAAAGATACTCGAACGAACCATAAACAGAATACGAATCATACAAAGTACCATCCATATATCCTTCTTTTGCCCAGCGGCGAGATGCCGAAACAATATAAGCGAATTTCTCATTTTTAACTCCTGAATTATAAGTAGCCATAAGTCTGCCACTATATGTTCTATTTGATAAAGATGAAGATAGTCGAGTGCCTGGTCTTAACCCAGATGGTCGCAAATCTATGTTTGTGTTCCCTAAAATTCCTCCAAAAGTAAAATCTGATGCTTCTAAACCATTCGCATATTGTTGATTTCTGATTACATCATTTAATCCGCCCCAGTTATTCCACTGTGGTCTGCCATCGTACATTTTATTCATTGGCAAGCCGTTTAAGTGTACTTCACCATATTGAGAATCATATCCTCTTACCCTAAAAAATGCCTGACCAAAATCAAAAGCCGCCCTGTTTAGAAAAATATCCTTTGTTGATTGTAGTAACGCGAGTGCGTTAGAATTGATCTCATCATCTAATAACTCGTCATCAGTAATATTAATGAGATTTATAGATTTTTCTACAGTCATATCCATTTCCAAAAAAATGATGCCTAAGTCAATATTATTGTCATCAAGAAATACAGGTATTCTTTTACTATCAAAATCGGGAGTAGAAATTTGAAGTATAAAATCTCCTTTATTAGAAGTAATTAATTTAAATTCTCCTAATTCATTAGTAGTTATCGGTGTAAATTCTCCTTCTAAGACTACTTCTGCATTGGAAATTACCTCACTTTTAACTCTTTCTTTTATTACCCCCGAAATTGTCGTTGCACTTTGAGCATGTAAGAAACATATTTTAACAAATAGTAATAAAAAAAGGGTATGCTTAATCATTCTATTTCTTAAGGACCTACTAATGAGCTATTAAGATACTATTTAAGAAATAATTAACGTGAAATTTCCGTATACTCGCTTATAATTAAGATAAAATACCCTCAATAATGCGATTACTACTTCTAATCTGCTTCTTTTCCTCATTATTTACATGTGCCCAAGAAGCTGATGCTTATCAAATTAGAACCGTTGCTTTCTATAATCTAGAGAATTTATTTGATACTAAAAATGATACTTTAATTTTTGATGGTGATAGAACCCCCGAAGGAAAAGACAAATGGACAGAAGAACGCTATCTGAACAAATTAGAAAATATGTCAAAGGTAATTTCTGAAATTGGCTCTACCGATAATAAAACGGCACCAGATATTGTAGGAGTTTGTGAAGTAGAAAACCTAGGTGTACTTGAAGATTTGGTACATCATAAGAATTTAGCAAAGTTCAATTACGGTATTGTACATTTTGAATCTCCTGATGAACGAGGTATAGACGTCGCACTTCTATATAAAAAAAGTGCCTTCGTACCTGTTAATTTCAATAGCCATAGATTGCTATTGTTTAACCTTGAAGGAAAACGAGATTACACCAGAGATCAACTTATTGTAGAAGGATTGTTAGATAATGAAAAGGTTTACTTCATCGTAAACCATTGGCCTTCTAGAAGTGGTGGTGAGGCTAGAAGTAGGCCTTTTAGATTAGAAGCCGCTAAACTAAACAAGCGTATTATAGATTCTGTTCAAAGCCAAAACATCGATGCCAAAATTATAAGCATGGGAGATTTTAACGATGACCCTATAGACCCGAGTTTTAAAAAGATATTACAGGTTGAAAAAAATTCTAAGAATCTGGACTCACTAAGCCTCTACGGACCTATGGAAAAACTTTATAAAAAAGGAAGAGGTTCTTTAGCCTACCGTGATAAATGGAATTTATTTGACCAGCTATACATGACAGCAACCCTTATAGATAATGAAAGAGAAAGTTATAGTTATTGGAAGGTGGGTATATTCACTCCAGAATATTTAATGGATCCAAAAGGAAAATATAAAGGTTACCCTTTACGGACTTATGCAGGCGGAAGTTATATTGGTGGGTATAGCGACCACTTTCCTGTATACCTACACCTCATTAAAAAAGTTCATTAAAAAAAAGAACCTAATATTAATATATTAGGTTCTTTAAAATCTTTTTAAATATTACAATCTTAATTAAACCACTGTCCCAAAGGAATTCTACTTAAAATAAGAAGTAAACCAATAGTGTAGAAAATAGCAATACTCTTGAATTTTTTTGCTCCGTCGACAAATTTCTTATGTCTTGACCAACCAATGGTTATTGACACAATTGCTAAAATGTTAATGAAAGGATGTTCAACTGCCAATAAACGCGCAGCAGAAGTTAAACCACCCATGCCGAACTCTTGTATTGCGCTTAATCCACTTGGAGAAACAAAATATAATATTAGCCCTACCAATAATTGAATATGGCACAAAATAAGCGCAAAAAGGCTTAATCTAAGATCTTTACCCATATTAAAGATTCGTTTCCCTACTAGACCTGAAATAGCATTGATAACTGCTAAGATCAATACAGCCAACGCTATATAAGCCAAGTATGAATGTAGCATGTGAATAATTTCGTACATAGTTCTAATTTTAAGTTTTAAATGTAATGAATTTTGAGCATAAAAAAACCCTGACCATACGGCCAGGGTTTTTATTTATTGCAATTATATTATTAGAAACTATAACGTGCACTTACGTTAAAAGTTCTTCCAAATCCAAAAAAGACTTTGTTATCCGTAGAAATTCCTCTAAACGTAGAGTCGTTACCTTCTGCAAAAGTGTTTGTTAAAGATTCAGCAATATATTCTGTGTCAAAAAGATTATTAACGTTAGCAGCAATACTTAATTTGTTGCTTCCTCCGAAACCAAAAGTATAATAAGCACCTAAGTCAAATAGTGTATAACTTGGTAAACGTAATGAACCTTGATTATCAGCTGAATCAAAATCTTCAGCATTCAAGAATGCATATAACCTTGATGCATTATAAAGGTTACCACTAATCTTAAGACCTTCAATAGGTCTTACAATCATCTCTAGGTTAGTAGTGAACTGTGCAGCATCACCAACTTTTACACCATCTAAGAATAAAGTTACATCTGGATCAATAACATTTCTATCGTCGTCAAGGGCTTGTCCAGTTGCATTACCAGCATATTCCCAATCACCTAAAGATATCATACCTCTAAACTGTACAACTTCTGACGCACGATAATCTGCTTCGATTTCAATACCTTGGTGAATTTGTTCTACACCATTAATGTTAGCATTACCTTCATCACCTGTTGGAGTTTCAATCCCAATTGTTACAAATCTATCTTTCCAAGAAGTTCTGTATAGGTTTACTTTAGCTCTAAAGTCACCAAGATTAAGACCGTAACCCATCTCAAGACCTAAAATCTTTTCATTAGTCAAATCTGGGTTCAAATCATTTACAAAGTTCAAGTAAACAGCATCAAACTGAGGTTGTTTTGAATAGTAACCAGCGTTAACAAATACATTGTTTGCTTCGTTCAAGTTAAAATTGGCACCACCTTTAATGTTACCACCTAAGATGTTCTCCCAATCTGTTTCTTGTAAAGGATCAGAATCTAAATAGTTAAAATAATCGATTCTCTTAAATCCTTGATTAGAAATACCTCCTTGAACAAAACCAGATACTATACCATCTGTATATTCTAATTGACCAAATGCACCAGCCCATCTTACTAGACCATCATTGTAGTAATCAATTTTTTCTTCGTCATCAATACTCTTGAATACATTCAATATTGAACTAAAATCAGAATCAATAGTATCTTCGGCACGTATAACATGATTAGGATTGTTGATATCATCATCATCAAAATAACCGTCAGCACCTAAAAGATTATCCACTCTTCTGTAGTGTATACCTTTATAACTTCTTAAATCCACTCCAACATCATAATTCCACTTTTCATTGATTTGAGTATTCAAGTTAGCTATAACACCAAACCAGTTATGAGAATTTATTGACGCTCTTCTTGTTAAACCATCACCAAAACTAGTTGTAATGAATTCACCGTCATCATTTGCAGATAATTGGTAATCGTTACCATCGTAAAAAGTAACCGCTTCACCACCATTAAAACGTGAGATTAAATCATAATCAACTTGCCCTGTCGCTGGTATTCTGTATCTACTAGAACTAGCAAAACCAAAGCCTGGTCCTGAACCAATATCACCAGTACCACCACCACGACCAAAAGATGCGTAAGCAGAAGTTGATAATGTTGATTTTTCAGAAGCTTTCCATTCCCAAGTTAAAGAAGTAATAGGCTTATGATAGAAGTTTCTTCTCCAACCAAATTCTTCACCATTTAAAGTACCACCGTTGTAGTTATATCTTGCACCATATTCTATATGATCAGCTAAAGTTGCCACGTTAAAGAAACTTGATGTTCTTTGGTTGTGAACTTGAGGAGCACCTGTTAATACAAATTGAAAACTATGCTTTTCATTAGGCTCGTAACCCAAACCAATAAAATAGTTGTAACCTTCAAATTCCGTTCCTTGAATATAACCATCACCTGCTGTTCTACCTAATAAAATAGATGCAGCAAAACCTTTATCAGATTTTCCTGTATTATATGCAACAGTAGTTTTTAAGTAGCCATCATTACCACCACCTAAAGTTACGGTACCACCTTCTTCTTGTTCGGTAGACTTTGTAATAACATTAATAGTACCACCTACAGATGATATTGCCAATTTTGAAGAACCTAAACCTCTTTGAACTTGCATAGCAGTAGTAACATCACCTAAACCAGACCAGTTACTCCAGAATACTGCACCGTTTTCCATATCGTTAACTGGAATACCGTTAACCATTACAGCAGTGTTTCTAGAATCAAAACCTCTTACGTTAACTCTACCATCACCAAAACCACCACCTGTTTTAGTAGCATATATAGAAGGAGTAGATTTAAGAATCTCAGGTAATTCTTGAGATCCTAATTTTTCTTGTATTTCAGCAGCTCTAATAGTTGAAACAGCTACAGGAGTTTCTCTATCCTTTGCTATATCTAAAATTCCAGTTACAACAACACCTTCTAATTCTTCAGCATTAAGCTCTAAAACAATAGAACCAATATTTCCTGAAGCAGTAAAAGCAATTTGCTTTGAATTAAAACCAATGTAAGAAACTACTAAAGTTCCAGATGCAGAACTTGTGTTAATTGTAAAATTACCATCAAAATCAGTTGATGTTCCATTTGTTGTTCCTTTTACTATTACTGTAGCACCTGGCAACGGACTATTTGAGTCGCCATCTAATACAGTACCAGTAATTGGTCCTTGTGAAAAAGCAGTTACGGTCATTAAAAATGCCGCTAATGCAAAATACATTTTTTTCATTTTCTTCGAGTATTTGTTAGTTTTTTAACTTGCTGCAAAAGTCAATTATTTTTAAACCTCCAACGTTAAGACAACGTTAAATCAGCAGGACAAAAATACCTAAAAACCAAACACAATTTAAGTGAAAATGAAATAGTTATCCATTTGATAGGAACTTTACGGTATTAAAAATTATTTCTTAAAATATTGTAAAAGTCTCAATGTAGAGCTGTCGTGATCAGAAATTTCTGAATTGTTAATATCATCAAGAATAGTCCCAGCTAGTTGTTTTCCTAATTCTACACCCCATTGGTCATAACTAAATATGTTCCAAATCACTCCTTGCACAAAAATCTTATGCTCATATAAGGCAATTAAAGATCCTAAACTTTTTGGAGTCAACTTTTCCATTAAAATAGTATTGGTAGGTTTGTTACCTGTAAATACCTTGAATGGAGCTAGCTTATTAATTTCAGATTCTGATAAATCTTTAGTCTTTAACTCAGCAACTACTTCTTCTTTTGTTTTACCATTCATTAAAGCCTCAGTCTGTGCGAAATAATTTGCCATCAATTTATTATGATGGTCTTTATCGCCATGTAAGGAATTTTTAAAACCTATGAAATCTGTAGGTATTAATTTAGTACCCTGGTGTATTAACTGAAAAAATGCATGCTGAGAATTTGTACCCGGCTCTCCCCAAATAATAGTTCCTGTTTCGTAGCCAACTTTATTGCCAGCTCTATCTACACTTTTTCCATTACTTTCCATGATACCTTGCTGTAAGTAGGCTGAAAATCTACTTAAATATTGTGCATAAGGAATTATAGCCTCAGTCTCTGCACCATAAAAGTTATTATACCAAACACTTATCAGTGCCATTATAACCGGAATGTTGTCTGAGAATTCAGTTTCCTTAAAATGTACATCGGTTTCATTGGCACCTTGTAACATTGCATCAAAGTTATCGTAACCAACCGCCAAAGCAATTGTTAAACCTACTGCACTCCATAATGAGAATCTACCACCTACCCAGTCCCACATTGGGAATACATTCGCAGCATCAATACCGAATTCAGCAATTTTCTCGCTATTAGTTGATACCGCAGCAAAGTGCTTTGCAATATCTTCTTGCGTACCGTGCTTTAAAAACCACTTCTTAATGGTGGTCGCATTACTTAATGTTTCTTGTGTTGTAAAAGTTTTAGAAACTACCACGAACAAAGTTGTCTCTGGATTTAATGTTTTTAAGATTTCATGAACATGATCACCATCTACATTACTAACGAAGTGTATTGATAATTGATTCTTATAAAACTTTAACGCTTCGGTTACCATCGCCGGACCTAGATCAGATCCACCAATACCTATATTTACTACATCGGTAAATACTTTACCTGTATATCCTTTTAATTCGCCATTGATCACAGAGTTGGTAAATTCTTTAATATGTTCTTTTACCTCATATATCTCTGGCATTACATTTTCACCATCAACCAAAACAACATCATCCTTTTTAGCACGAAGCGCTGTATGTAAAACAGCTCTGCCTTCTGTTTCGTTAATTAGATCTCCTCCAAAATAATCTTTTATAGCTCCTTTTAAATTTACCTCATCAGCCAATTTAAGCAACATGCGCATTGTCTCTTCTGAGATTCTGTTCTTTGAATAATCAAAAAGGAAATCATTCCACTGTAACGTGAATTTTTCAGCTCTCTTTTCATCCGAAGAAAACAAACCTCTTAGGTGCGTACCTTTAGTTTCTTCATAATGAGCCGTTAATTTCTTCCAAATATCAGTTTGCTGTGGGTTTATTTTATTTAGTGCCATTTTCTTGATTAAGTGTTAGTAAATCCTCTTCGTCTTCTATTAAAACTTTAGGATAGATTATACAATCTAACTGTTCTTTATATGTTGCTATATACGCGAAATATTCTTCTTTTAATGTGTCATGTAAAGGTTCTGCCTGCGGAAGTTCTTCTTGCAAAGGATCCACTTGTTTTCCATTCTTCCAAAAGCGATAGCACACATGTGGTCCACCTGTATTACCAGTCATACCAATCCATCCAATTACATCTCCTTGACGCACAAACTCACCCTTCTTTACCTTTTGCGCTTTCATGTGTAGATACTGTGTTGAATACGTACCATTATGTCTGATCTTAACATATTTACCATTTCCACCTCTTCTTGTAGACTCTACAACAGTACCATCTGCTGTAGCCATAATTGGCGTACCTATAGGCGCCGCATAATCCGTTCCTTTATGTGGTCGTAATTTGTAACCGTAGTATTTTATTCTTCTTTTAAGATTGTACCTAGAAGATAATCTACCATACTCAACAGGCATTCTTAAAAAAGTTCTTCTTAAATTATTTGCATTCTCATCAAAGTAATCAACCAGACTTCTTAAGGAATCATTTTCATAAGCGAAAGCATATATAGGTTTGCCATTATGCTCAAAATATGCTGCTTCAATAGGTTCTGCACCCACATATACAGTATCATTTATAAATTTCTCATTATAGATAATCTTAAACTTATCGTTCTTTTGTAATCTTGAAAAATCAATCGTCCATGCATATACATTAGCCAGGTTATGCGTAACGTTATAATCTACGCCCTGTTCTAATATAGCTTCTGACAAACTAGATTCAATTACACCCGAAACTTCTCGTTGAACAAATTTAACCTTGTTTTTATCCTTATATACATTTACACTATCGCGTAAATCTACAACCGTATAATTAATTGGATCATTCTCATAAATAAACACCTGAGCTTGTGCTGTGGTATCTTTAGATTGCAAAATAGTGTATGGCTTACCTACACGAATTTTACGAACGTCAAAACTATCTTTGAAGTTCTCTGAAATAGCTAACACCTTTGGGTAGTCGACTTTGTTCTTCTGCATTAATTCGCCAAAACTATCGCCATATTTGATAGTATCTAACTTAACATTGAATTCATCTAAATTAAAACCAAATCTCTCATTCACTTTTGGCACTTCAACGACCTTAACATTTTGAGCCACGTCATTTTTCTGATTATCGGCGTCTTTGCATGATGCAATAACAGTCAATGCCAATAATATTCCCCAATACTTCTGCATTATTCTACTCTTGATTTATCTGGATTCAACATATGGTCTACCCATTGCTTACCCCAATTATTTAATTCTAGTTCAGTGTATAATTCTGGAAAAAAGACGATTTTCTGAAAACTAGGCGGCAGATATTCTTTCCAATTTGTACCTCCGGTAGCCTCTATGTCACCACTCTCTTTTCTTAAATACCTATGAGCAGAACCCATATGCATTAATTGCCAATTAATGTTGGCGTTCACGTCTAATGTCTTCAAAGAATCTACCAAAGTTTTGTCTTCTCTCTGCTCTTTGGGTAAACTTAAGTATTTATGATATATTGTTGCGTTCTCTACCTGTTTTGCTATTCTTATAAGCCTAGGGGTATATCGATACTCAAACTGTTTTAAGGTTAAGGTTTTTTCTCCCGTAGTTACATCTGTAGCTCCTTTTTTCCAATAGATATGCTCGTACAATTCTTCTATTGTAGATTCTGAAGAAAATTGAGCTCTTTCAGAAACATGTACTAAATTTTCTAAAGGTGTAGCATAAAGCTCTATCATTCTAAATTGTGCCGATTGAAAACCACTTGCTGGTAGCAATGCCATACGATACTGCAAAAACTGTTCGCGCTCCATACCCTTAATCATTACACTAAAAGAAGATATAAGTACTTTATAATAGCTATTAACCCTTCTAACCTTTTCTATAAAAAAATCTAAGCTGTTACTTTTATCATCTACCAATTGTTTTTGCTCATGCAAAATCAATTTAAAATAGAGCTCGGTAATTTGATGATACATGATGAAAATCTCTTCATCAGGGAAATGTGTTCTTGGAACTTGTAGACTTAATAAGGTATCTAGGTGAATATAATCCCAATAGGTAAGATAACGTTGGTGCAATAAACCATCTAAATAAGAGCTTAAATCTTGCCCTGAATCTTTATATTTTTCTTCAAGTTTAGAGATTTGGGATTTGATTTTCTCTTTATCTTCCATTTAGGGTCTAATCCATTATAATTTTAAACTGATGTTTAAGACCATTATACCCATCAATATCTGCTTTTATAGCACCCACTGCCAAATCTGCTTTAATTCTTATGGGAATTCGATTATCGTCGTTCGAAACCCATAATGATAAACTTTCTTGCTCTTTAAATACACGCCCAGACTGTACTAAGGGTCTAAATTTCAAGCATTCTACTTTACCATATTTTGTGTTTACGACTTCTACACCTAAGTACTTAAGTTTAAAGTCGAAGATACCATCATCGTCATAAAGCATTTTCAGGGTAATCGCTTTTCCTACTTCAAGGTCTTCTGTTTTATAGTTGTTCCTTAAAAAATAAAAAGCAGATATTAGATCCTGTATATTGTTCTCTAATGTAAAATTAAGCTTTTTCTTGTTTTTCTTATCATTAAGTTCTGCTTTAGATGTATTATGATCAAAATTTATTTCTACATCTTTCTTATAACCACCTTCATTAATTTTACGAACAAACCTATATGGTTTGCCATCTTGCTTATCAAAATAACTTTCATAGGTATCGTCTACCTTAAAAAACCAACTAGCTACACCAGTTGTTTCACCATGACCAACTACATGATATACAGATTTATCATCTATAGTCGCAGAATTTACCTGTAGGGTCGCATAACTTGCGTTTAAAAAACCATAATGCATTCTAAACTTCAACCATTCCCCTGCCTTAAAAGCCGACTGAGTACTTTGACCTTGGACACCAAAATATGTTAAGATAAGGGCGAATAAAAATAGTTTTTTCATAGTCCGTATTTTAATGTAAAAATAGTCATAGATTATTCTCTATAACTTTCATTACAATATCTTAAACAAAATTTATTCCAAAGTATTGTTGTATAAAAAAAGCCCAGCTTAAAAACTGGGCTTTTCCTAAATAACCAACCAAACTTTAAATTATGAAAAACCACTACTTAAAGTTGTAAGGGAACCACCCCTTAGCTGATGTAAATTTAAGGCACATTATTCTACCCACCGTACGGTTTAACTTACTTTAATGATAACCTTAACAGTTATTCACACTTCTAATTAATATTTGGGAAACTATTAAGAAACTCAGTCAGAATTAGACCATTTTCAATGGCTGTTGTTACTAAAACCAATACCCTACACTAACAAAAAATTGAGAAGAATCTATTTCTGGCGTCCAAGAGTACATTACATTAATAGGTCCCAAAAATGACTCCCAACCACACCCTATTCCGTAACCCGAATATGTTGGCGCCTTGAACCAATCTCCCGTTCTAAAAAGATCATCATCTACATTAGCAAAATTTGCACTAAACAACAAATGGTTCTTTTTAGCAAATTCATAATCTAACCTAGCATATGCTTTCACAAAACTATTCCCCGGTAAACTAATAAAGTCATACCCTACAAATGGAACAAAATTGTTTATCAAATCTGTACCATATCCGCCAAGAAGAAAATCGAACGAGGTTACATTAGATGTTCCTAATTTAAACCCGCCTTCTGTTTCTACATTTATAGAAAGATTTTTAATCAAAGGCATTGCCATACCCAAACGAGCTTTTGACACCGAAAAATCTTTAAAATTATTATTAAAATCTGATGACAATATATAATAGTGCATATCACCATTAAAATACAACCCTCTTGATGGAAAATACTTATCATCGTAAGTATCTAATTTTAATGACCCAAAGGCACTTATGAAATTACTTCTCTCGAAATATGTTCTGCCGTTACTAGACGTGGTTCCTGGGGTAGTACTATCAGGCGTATCTCCAAACGTTCTAGTGCTATATTGCAAATGTTTAAATTCTCCTCCAAGGGTAAACGCAAATTCTTCTTTTACCACTGTTTGAATGTATAGTTGATTTGTAAAGTCTGAAACATTTAAATTAATTCTATTAAGTGATGTTTCTTCGCCAACTTCAAAATTATCCTCTATTAAGTCAAAATCAATTTCTTGCTCAAAGTCATTAAATCTAGAGTTGATACCAAAACTCCAATAGGTACCTTTATCCAAATAGTACTCAAAATTATACCTGATATTATCACCCAATATAAAATCAAAAGAGGCTACATCGTCTTTTGATAATATTCTTTTTTTTGTAACATTTATAAGTGCCGCGCTTTTATACAAATCATCAAAATGAGCGCCTAATCTTAAAAAAGATGTATTTCTGGTTTCATCTAACGGTAGTATTAAATCTTCGCCACCATTTAAATTATCAAGTAATTTATATTTGATTGTTTTAAAGTTACCTGTTGCAGATAAATTACTTATACCCTGTTGCAACTTTTTAAAGTTAATAGGCTCATCTAAATTAAAGCGCAATTTACCTTTTACATAACCCCTTGTATGATCGGTATTACCGTCTATCAACAATCTGTTTATTGTAAGCTGCTCATCTGCCTCAATTACAGAGATTGAATTTTTACTTTTCTTATAACCCGTTGCCAACTCCCTAAGTTCGCCGATTTTTAAACTTGCAGCTTCTTCACCCGTTTTAACAATTTCACCTAATCTATTAAAATCTATTACCGAGTATTCTTCTATATGTGGTTTTATATAAATATCAGTCTTCTTAGCTTTGACTTTCATATCTGCAACCGTACGATAATTATTAATTTGTAATAGAATTTCTGTTGCAGACAACAATGCTTCTCGATTAGACAAATCGTGCTGAACATCTACACCAATTATAATATCAGCGCCCATTGCCCTTACCTCGTCTATAGGATAATTATTGACCACACCACCATCTATCAATACTTTATCATTAATAATCGTAGGCTCAAAAAGAGACGGTAATGTTCCACTTGCCAAAATAGCTTCTGGCAGATATCCTGAATTTAAAATGACCTGTTTACCTGTTTCAATATCAGTTGCTATACATACAAACGGAGTTGGCAACATATTAAAATCATCTATATCTTTTACATGATATAGTAATCTAACAAACTCATTATATATATTTTGCCCTCCTGAAAATGCAGGAGGTACCGTAACTTTAAAATTCTTGAACGGTAGTGTTAATGCATACCGTTCTGAATCTTCTTTTTCATAAAAAGTTTTAGCGCTTCTAGGTAAATTATCTTGAATTAAAGAACCTATATTGGTTACTTTAAATATTGAATCTAATTCGTCTGCTGTGTAACCGGCCGCGTATAAAGCCCCTACAATAGCACCCATACTTGAACCGCCAATATAATCGATTTCAACACCAGCCTCTTCAATAATTTTCAGGGCGCCTATATGTGCCATACCCTTTGCACCGCCTCCACTTAACACCAAGCCAATTTTTGGTTTTTTCTTTTCTTCTTTGTTTTGAGCAATCAAAGAACCGGTACTTAATAAAAGTACCGACAACACCATTGGTATTCTTCCTATATTATTCTTTATGAAAAGATTCATATATCTTTTTTGCTTTTGAAACTCCAACTTCTTCACTTAAACTTTCGACAGAAGCTTCTTTAATACGTTTTACCGATTTAAATTTCTTTAATAATTGCTGTGCTGTCTTTTCACCAATACCATCTATACCTTCCAATTCAGAATTAATAGCTCCTTTACTTCTTTTATTTCTATGAAAGGTTATCCCAAACCTATGGGCTTCATTTCGTAAATATTGAATTATTTTAAGACTTTCAGATTTCTTATCTAAATATAAAGGTATAGGGTCTTCTGGAAAATAAATCTCTTCTAATCTTTTTGCTATACCAATAATAGCAATTTTACCCCTTAAACCTAAAAGGTCTAAACTTTTTAGAGCAGACGACAATTGACCCTTACCACCATCAATAACAATTAACTGTGGTAATGGCTGCATTTCTTCTTGCAATCTTTTATACCTACGATACACAACCTCCTCCATAGACGCAAAATCATCTGGACCCGTTACCGTTTTTATATTATAATGTCTGTACTCTTTTTTTGACGGCTTTCCATCTTTGAAAACAACACATGCCGCTACAGGATTACTACCTTGAATATTACTATTATCAAAACACTCAATATGCCTAGGTTCGGCAGACAAACGAATATCTTTTTTCATTTGCGCCATTATTCTATTTGTATGGCGGTCTGGATCAATAATTTTAATTTGATTAAATCTTTCCTGCCTAAAAAATTTGGCATTACGCTCAGACAAATCTAGTATTCGCTTTTTATCTCCCAATTTTGGAACCGTCACCTTTAAACCTGGCGATACAGCTATATTAAAAGGTACGTAAAGTTCTTTTGAATCAGATTTAAAGCGATTGCTAATTTCAACAATAGCCAATTCTAGCAAATCTTCATCTTTCTCTTCAAGTTTCTTCTTAATCTCCATAGTATGAGACCTTATTATTGACCCATGCGCCAACTGAAGAAAATTAACATACGCAAAAGCACTGTCTGAAATTATACTGAATACATCTACATTACTGATCTTAGGGTTTACTATTGTCGTTTTAACCTGATAATTTTCTAAAACATCTATCTTATCTTTTATCTCTTGGGCTTCTTCAAACTTCATTTCTTCTGCCAGTGCTTTCATCTGACTTTTGAAATAAGATATTGATGATTTAAAATTACCCTTTACAATTTCCCGTATATCATCTATTTGTCGATCATATTCTGTTATTGACTGATACCCTTCACACGGACCTTTACAGTTACCTAAATGATACTCTAAACATACTTTATATTTACCGGCATTAATTTTCTCAGCAGATAAGTCATAATTACATGTTCTTAAAGGATAAACACTTTTGATCAGATCTAACAGTACCCGTACCGTTTTCATACTGGTGTAAGGACCAAAGTACTCAGACCCATCTTTGATTACTCTTCTGGTCGGAAAAAATCTTGGAAATCGTTCGTTCTTAAGACAAAGCCAAGGGTATGACTTATCGTCCTTTAATAATACATTATACCTAGGTCTTAATTCTTTAATTAAATTATTCTCTAGCAAAAGAGCATCTGACTCTGTCGGCACAACAATATGCTTAATAGCCCGAATCTTTTTAACTAAAACCCGGGTTTTACCATACTCGTGATTCTTATTGAAATAGGATGATACTCGTTTCTTTAAATTCTTTGCTTTACCTACATATAATATACAGTCATTACTGTCGTAAAACTGATATACTCCCGGACCGGTAGGTAACGCACTAAGCTGTATGTTTATGGGGATTTCTGTCATAATTTGATACTACTAATTTAGTCTATAAAACTCATTTCGTATTACACCACATGAGTAAATTCTTATTACCGCCATATTTATGTAATTATGGATATCATATTTTTATAACCCATATTTTTTCATTTAAATAATTTTATGATATTCAAATTATGTTATTAATAATTTAAAAAAATATACATATATTTAAATCTTTGATTTTCAAGTAATTAATTGTTTCTGTATAACGTTATATGAATGAAAATGTTAATTTTATAATAAAAATGTGCATTTCAACGATAAAAAAGTACACTTAAAAGAGCAAGTATTAATTATTTTACTTATTTTTAACGTGACAACAACAATTATTGGCTCATTTACAAAATAAAGATTATGGATAGTTATATCATCACTTTAGGAACTTACCTTATTTTAATGTTATTTTTCAAGGTATTTTTTGCTGTTGCAGGTAAAGAATAAAATGAAATATCATTGTGCTAAAATCACTTCACTATGTTGAAGAAAGATTTACGCATAAAATATTCAAAGCTTCGTAGTTCCCTAACACCCTCTCAATTATCTTCTCAAAGTATAGCAATTGCGAATTCAGTCTTGCAATTGCCAATATGGAGTAATTCATATTTCCACATATTTTTACCTATAGAACAGAAGGCTGAGATAAATACAGAAGGTATCATCTCAATACTTCTAGGTTTAGATAAAAATGTCATTGTTCCGAAAATTAAATCTTCTACACAATTAGAACATTTTCTGCTTACCGACAACACAAAATTTACGACCAATACCCTAAATATACCAGAACCTGTAGATGGCATTACTATTGAACCAAAAAAAATAGATGTTGTTTTTATTCCGCTTTTAGCGTTTGACGAATTAGGAAACAGAATAGGATACGGAAAAGGATATTATGACCGATTTCTCAGTGATTGCAAAGAAGATGTCATAAAAATTGGATTATCTTTCTTTAAAGCTGAACATAGTATCGATGATGTTGACGCTACAGATATACCTCTCGACTATTGCGTAACGCCTAATAAAACCTATTCTTTTAAAACGTCTTAATCTTGTAGACTTTCTACTTCCTGTACCGGCGCCTCTTCTTCTTCTTTATTAAATGCTCTTTTATTAAACACTAATAATATACCAACACCTGTACTTATTGCAGTATCAGCAATATTGAAAACTGGTTCAAAAAATCTAAAATTTTGCCCGCCTATTATTGGCATCCAAGTAGGCCAAGTAGAATCTACCATTGGAAAATATAACATATCTACTACCTTACCATAAAATAACCTTTCATAAGGTTCATCAGAAAATAAGGTTGCTACTTCATTATAACTTTCATTAAAAATAGCCCCATAAAAAACGGAGTCCAAAATATTACCCAATGCTCCAGCAAAAATTAATGAAACCGCCCAAATTAAGGTATTCGATGCTTTTTTCTTAATGACATCAAAAAGCCAATACCCTATACCGAAAATGGCAAATAGTCGAAATACCGTTAAAACTAATTTTCCGATGTTATCTGAAATAGGCAAAACATCACTAAGTTTTGCACCCCAAGCAGCACCTTCATTTTCAATGAATAGTATTTTAAACCAGTTAAATACCTCAACCGACTCACCCAAAACGAAATGGGTCTTTATATAAATCTTACTCCATTGATCAATAATTAATATCAATAGAATAAACAGTACAGATTTTTTAATGTTCATGGGCTTTAATCAATGAGCGCAAAAATATAAATATTATTCGGTTTTAATGAGATCTATATTTCCGGTAACAGTTTCTAGTATAAAAATAGAATTTCCTTTTGGTATGAGATTAGTAGAAACCTCCCCGTACTTACTTGTAGCACTTATTGCAGCTGCTGCAGAATAGACCTTAATATTACCACTTTGAGATTTTATTTCAGCTTCGGCCTCTATATTATTTAACACGCATATGCCGTCTGATAATGATACATGTAATTCATTATACTCTCCACCTAATTCTACCCTAGTATTGGTACCATAGATTTCTAGATTTTTATAAGAAGGAATTCTTAATTTCAATGAAATTGAAACTACTTTATGAGCACTTAGTTTATCATTAGGATTTTCGAAATTCGGAGTAAAGCCTGTTTCCACAAAAAGGGTAGAACCATTAGTTGAGACTTCTAAATCTAGGTCTTGACTATATTCACCCTCCATTTCTGCTACAATACTAATTTCATTACCCTCACCTGTTTGCACTTCTACAACAAAGCAGTTAGTAGCATCTACCTGTATTAAACTTATATGATCTGCTAAAATATTTTCGTACATTTTCTTTTGCGCACTGAGCCCAATAGAAAATAAAATCACGAAATATAATAGGGAAACTTTCAAAATAATAGCTATTAAAAAACGCCCCTAAAGGCGTTTCAATTATGACTGCATATTTTTAGCTTCAATACTTAATGTAGCATGTGGCACAAGTTTTAACCGCTCTTTATTGATTAATTTACCTGTTACACGGCATATGCCAAAGGTTTTATTTTCTATACGTAACATCGCATTCTTCAGGTCACGAATAAACTTTTCTTGCCTTATAGCCAATTGCGTATTTGCCTCTTTACTCATGGTCTCTGAACCTTCTTCAAATGCTTTGAAGGTAGGTGACGTATCATCGGTACCATTATTACCATCATTCATATAAGCACTTTTCAAGAGCTCTAAATGGCTTTTTGCCTTTTCTATCTTCTCTTCAATCAATACTTTGAATTCTGCCAAATCTTTATCAGAATACCTTACTTTTAAATCTTCTGCCATCTTTTAATGTTTTTCAATAAACAATTTAGTGTTCACCTCGTCAAAAGCAATTTCTATGCCTTTGTCCAATTTTTCTACAAAATTTAACTCAGCCGTTAATGTCTCTGTTTTAATATACTCTACATTATTTTTCACAGCAACCTCAACAAAACCGTCTTTTAATACTTCGATTGCAATTTTATCTGTCACTTCAAAACCAGAATCTTTTCTAATATTCTGAATTCTATTGACCAACTCTCTTGCAATTCCTTCATTTCTCAACTCTTCATTAATTGTCACATCTAAGGCAACAGTTAATTTACCAGAGGTCGCTACCATCCAACCTTCAATATCTTGAGAAGAGATTTCTACATCTTGTAACTGTAAAGTAATACTTTTATTTTCTAATTGGATTGTTAATTCGCCATCCTGCTCAATTTTTTGGATGTCATTCTGATCAAAACCATTGACAACTTGAGCAATTTGCTTCATTTCTTTACCAAATTTTGGACCTAAAGTCTTGAAATTAGGCTTAATACGTTTTACCAATATTCCAGATGCATCATCTAGCAGTTGAATTTCCTTAACGTTAACTTCAGATTTTATTAATTCTGACACTGCTTCAATTTCTTCCCTGTCTTTATTATCTAACACAGGAATCATTATTTTCTGCAATGGCTGACGCACTTTTATTTTCTCTTTCTGACGGATTGATAATACTAAAGAAGAAATTATTTGTGCTTTCTGCATTTTAACTTCTAAACTTTTATCAATAAGTGACTCATCTGCAACTGGGAAATCTGCCAAATGCACACTTTCAAAACCATCTTTTACGGTAGCCCTATTCAAATCCAAATACAATTGATCCATAAAAAATGGTGCAATTGGTGCTGATAATTTTGCAACAATATCTAAACATGTATATAAAGTTTGGTATGCCGCAATTTTATCTTGAGCATATTCCCCTTTCCAGAAACGTCTTCTACACAAACGAACATACCAGTTACTTAGATTCTCTTGAACAAAATCTGATATAGCTCTTGCAGCACGTGTTGGCTCATACTCGTCGTATGCCGTATCTACAGTTTTAATCAATGAATTTAATTCTGACAAAATCCAACGGTCTATCTCTGTACGTTCAGCCATAGGCACATCTGCTTCGGCATAAGTAAACTTATCTAAATTAGCATACAAGCTAAAAAAGGAATAGGTATTATATAAGGTGCCAAAGAACTTGCGCTTTACCTCAGCGATACCTTCTGTATCGAACTTCAGGTTATCCCAAGGGTTGGCATTACTGATCATATACCACCTTGTAGCATCTGCACCATGCTCGTTCATGGTTTCAAAAGGATCTACTGCATTACCTAATCGCTTAGACATTTTCTTACCTTCTTTATCTAAAACGAGACCGTTAGAAACAACATTTTTATACGCAACTGAATCAAATACCATAGTTGCAATTGCATGCAAGGTATAGAACCAGCCACGTGTCTGGTCAACACCTTCTGCTATAAAATCTGCAGGAAATGTCTTTCCTTCATCTATCAATTCTTTGTTTTCAAATGGGTAATGCCACTGGGCATAAGGCATAGAACCACTATCAAACCAAACATCAATTAGATCACTTTCACGCTTCATTGGTTTGCCTGATGAAGACACTAATGTAATCTGATCAACAATGTTCTTATGTAAATCTATTTTATCGTAGTTCGCATCAGACATATCGTCGACTACGAAATCTGCATAAATATCTTTTTCCAATACCCCCGCTTCAACTGCTTTAGTCATTTCTGACTTTAGCTCGGCTACAGAACCAATGATAATTTCTTCCTTACCATCTTCCGTTCTCCAAATTGGCAATGGAATACCCCAATAACGAGACCTAGATAGGTTCCAGTCATTTGCATTCGCCAACCAATTACCAAATCTACCTTCACCAGTTGCTTTTGGTTTCCAGTTAATAGTTTGGTTCAACTCAAACATTCTATCCTTTACATCGGTCACTTTAATAAACCAAGAATCTAATGGGTAATATAATATTGGTTTATCTGTACGCCAACAGTTTGGGTAACTATGCACATACTTTTCTACCTTAAAGGCTTTATTTTCTTCTTTTAGTTTAATGGCAATTTCAACATCTATAGAACGTTCTGGTGCTTCACCATCTTCATAATATTCGTTTTTAACATACTTACCACCCAATTCTTTTAACTCTGGTCTAAACCTACCTTGCAAGTCAACTAAAGGAACCAAGTTTGCATTTTCATCTAACACTAACATTGGTGGTATTTCTGGAACTGCCTGCTTAGCCACAAAAGCATCATCTGCACCAAAAGTAGGTGCGGTATGGACGATACCTGTACCATCTTCGGTAGTTACAAAATCACCAGCAATTATTCTGAAAGCATTTTCTGCATTTTCATAAGGAAGCACATAATCCATTAACTGCTCATAACGAACACCCAATAAATCTTTTCCCTTAAACTCTTTTACAATATAGAAAGGAATTTTTTTGTCACCAGACGTGTATTCTAATAACTCAGCCTTCTCTGATACTTCTTTGAACTTACCAGAGAATTGTTTGCCTACCAAGTTCTTGGCAAGTACAACATTCATAGGCTCAAAAGTATATTGATTGTAAGATTCAACTAATACATAATCAATTTTAGAACCTACAGTCAATGCTGTATTCGAAGGTAATGTCCAAGGGGTAGTCGTCCAAGCTAAAAAGTAAACTGTGCCTTCGTTCTGTAAGAAATCTGGCAATGTTTCTTCGACAGCTTTAAACTGAGCAGTTACCGTAGTATCCGTCACATCCTGGTAGGTACCTGGTTGATTTAGCTCATGAGAACTTAACCCAGTTCCTGCCTTTGGTGAATATGGCTGTATGGTATAACCCTTATATATTAAATCTTTTGAATATATCTGTTTTAATAACCACCAAACAGTTTCCATGTATTTGGACTTATAGGTAATGTACGGATCTTCCATATCTACCCAATACCCAACTTGTTCGGTCATCGAATTCCAAACATCGGTATATCTCATTACCGCTTTTTTACAAGCAGCATTATATTCTTCTACAGAAATTTTAACTCCTATATCTTCTTTAGTAATACCCAGTTCTTTCTCAACACCTAATTCAATAGGAAGACCATGAGTATCCCAACCAGCTTTACGCTTTACTTGAAAACCTTTCATGGTTTTATATCTTGGGAAGATATCTTTAATGGTTCTAGCCATTACATGATGAATACCTGGCATACCGTTTGCCGATGGTGGACCTTCATAGAATACATAACTATCTTTACCCTCTCGAGTAGATATACTTTTTTCAAAAATGGCATTCTTTGACCAGTAGTCAAGTATTTCTTCTGCGACCTTTGGTAAATTCAATCCTTGATATTCTGTGAACTTCATACAAAATGCTTATAGTACTGGGTTTAAAAGGCTGCAAAATTATAAAATTTTGATCAAAGAGGAGTGTATTGAGTGTACTGAAATACCTATAAACCATGTATTAATGGATTTATTTAGGTCCAAAACATCCAAAAGTTAAATTTCTACGTATATTACCACGAACAATTAACCATTTAAGTTTACACAAATGAAAAAAGTAATTTTAGGATCATTAGCAATTTTAGCACTTAGTTTATCTGTTTCTTGTAGAGATGCAGCTGATAAAGCTAAAGCTGCAACTGAAGAAGCAGGAGCTGCATTAGAAAATGCTGGTGACGATTTAAAAGAAGCTGGCGAAGGTGCAATGGATGCTGCCAAAGAAGCTGGTCAAGAAGGTATGGATGCTGCTAAAGAAGCTGGCGAAGGTGCAATGGATGCTGCTGGTGATGCTGCTGATTCAGTAAAAGAAGCTGGTCAAGATGGTATGGACGCTGCTAAGAAAGCTGGTGAAGATACTATGGATGCCGCTAAGAAAGCAGGTCAAGATGGTATGGACGCTGCTAAAGAAGCAGGTAATGACGTAAAAGATGCAGCTAATGATGCTGCTGACAAAGCAGCTCAAAAAGCTGAAGATGTAAAAAAGGCGGTTAAACACTAACAATATCCTTTTTTTTATAAATTAAAAAGACCCGCTAATACCGGGTCTTTTTTTGTTTAAAAATGATAGCCTATACCAAGAATAATATTTAACCCTGGCGCAACTAAACCAGAAGAATATGTTCTATATCGCTGATCTGTTAAATTCTCTATACTAGCGGTTACCTTAAATCTATTGGTTACATCATATTGAGAACGAAAATTTAAAGTGTACCAAGATGGCGCAAACGGATTTCCATTTTCATCTGTAGCATAAATGTACTCTTTAGACTGCTCTGAAACTGCAAGATCATCATACGCGATTTCTCCATTATAATTCAAGAACAAATCTGTTCGTAATCTTTGATTTTTCCATAAGACATGAAAGTCCCCAAAGGTTGGTGCTGCATGACGTGCGGGAGTTTCAGAACCATCATCCTCCTCTTCCACACCTTCTGTAAACGTTAAGTTAGATGATAATGACCATTGCTCGGTCAAATATGCCTCTAACCCAAACTCAAAACCATATACATAGGCTTTAGCTGCATTTTGAATTGCCTGCACGTTACTTAACTCGCCACCATATTCAATTTCAGAAACCCCATTGTAACTAAAATCTCTACGTACCAAAGCGTCTACTAAATACGTGTAATATGCTGCACCCTTTAATATAATCTTATCGTTTATATTTCGCTGTACGCCTATTTCAGCATTATAGGCATACTCAGGCTCTAAATCAGGATTTGGCACGACCACCGACCCTGGTTCAGAATCAAAAATCTTACCGACATCATCTATATTCGGAGCTCTAAAACCTGTAGATCCATTTAAAGTAACCTGTAGATTGGCTCTGGGGAACCAACTGAAACCTACACTACCAGTTAATGCCCCTGTACTTAAATCTGCAGTCTCAAACGGAAAATCATAAAAAGTATCATCGAATACAGCGTCAACCCATACATGGCTATATCGCAAACCAGACATAATCGTAAAATTAGGTTTTGCTTTGTATTCGCCATTTACATACCCAGCCAAGCTTTGCCAAGTTGAACCATCTGGGTAGCGTGATGCAGCATCGGTTTGTTCATCAGTATTAATATTTAAATCAAAACCATCTGACCTTACTTTATTATATATATACTCAGTACCATAATACAGTCTGAAATCGCCAATCTTCTTATTCTCCAAATCAATATTAAAGTTTACCGCATCTACTTTTTCTTTGGTTGTATTTCTTATCTCATCTTGAAAATCTCTGTTAATTCTACTTTCTTCAAAATGCTGATATGCCAAACCTAATTTTAAACCATCATATACTTTACCGTTTCCTTTTTTCTGAACTTGCGCATTTCCCATAAACCACTTCTGTGGTCCATAGTACCATTCTGCTGAACGCAAGCCTAAACCATCACTTGCGGGTCTAATTAAACGGTCATATCTAGAATAATTAGATGTTTCAGTATAATAGGCACCTAAGTTCAAATCCCATTTTGTATTGGGTTTAAACAGAAATTTTTGCATGAAATTTATTTGATCATATCCTGTTGGTACTTGTTTTTTTGGCGAATCATTTTCTACCAATTCATCAATACCATTTACAGTTTGCACGTATGTATTTCTTAAATAAGAATCTGGACCGTGAGAACCCATTCTTAAATCTTGAAAATTATTATACGTCATACTTGTAAGTGAAGACCATGTTTTTTTACCTAGGTTAATATCTGCATGTACGGTGTTCTCCATATTCGCCGATGCAAATCTATAATTGGTATTACCGTGTACCAGAAGGCTATCATTCTGCGACAACATTGGTTTTTTAGTATAAAAGTTCATAACACCACCAATTGCATCGCTACCATATATAACCGAACCCGGACCAAAAATAACCTCTGTATTCTTAATTGTGAAGGGATCAACAGATATTACATTTTGCACATTACCACCTCTAAATATGGCGTTGTTCATTCTTACCCCATCAACAGATAGTAGTAATCTATTAGTAGCAAACCCACGAATCATTGGACTACCACCACCCATTTGGCTTTTTTGCACGAATACTTTACCGCTATTTTGAAGTAAATCTGCCGCCGTTTGTGGTGCAGAAAAAGCAATTGACCTTGCATCTAAAGAAACTATTCTATTGGGTATATCTCTTTTTTGTTGCTCCCATTTAGAAACGGACATTACCACTTCATCTAATTGCTGAGCCTTCATAATCAAGTAGGCGCTATTACCTTGTCTTTGTAATTGCAGCTTAGTGGTTTTAAATTCTTGATAACCAATATGCTTTAGGGTAATGCGTTCTTTACTTGTAAATACAGAAGCATCAAAAACCCCATCGAAATTTGATAGTGCAATCTTAGATTTATCTTTGTTGTATACGGCAACATTGGAAACCTCCTCACCACTATCGGCATCTAGCACGATAATTTCTTGAGCATTGCCAAAATAACAACATAAAAAAAGTGCTATAAATAGATACTTATACATACGTATTAAAAACATCATTTAAAACGGCAAGCGACTTTGGTTTTCTAAAACCTTGTAAATGCAATTCAAAATAAAGGATTAAAGATTTCAGTAATTCTTGGCGATTATTTTTTTTCATCTTCACGGTATGCATTGCATCAAAATTTGTGCCCAATAAGGTCTTGAAATAATAAATATTCTCCCCTCTTAACATTGGGTTCAATGATTCAACGGCAGCAAACTCCCCTTCTAACAAATCGAAATAGGGCTTATCTATCTGATATACATCTGGATAAAAACCTAAAAAGCGTGTCAATGACAACATAAAATAGAGATGAAAATTAGCCACATCTTTATGCATATCTAACCATTGTAACGATGCTTCTAAAAACTGGAACAAATCTTCATTTTTCTCTTCTTCCCGTATGCTATTCCCTAATAGCTCTGCTAAAAATAAGGTCATTGCATTTTTAGCCATGTCTGCATATAAAGTTTGATAGTGATAAAAAACCTTTGCTTCTTTAAGGGTCTCTAATGTGCCCTTGTTTTTATGGTTGGCAACAATTTCTAACTGTGTTAAAGGCTGAAAATAGGCAGTTTTTAATTTTCCTTTCTTTGAAGATAACACCCCGCGTAATAAATATGATTTTATACCATCTGATGCTGTAAAGGCTTTGACAATAAGACTTGTATCGCCATATTTAAGTGCAGAAAATATTATAGCCTTTGTGGTCACCTGCATATTAGAACATCTATTTCAACAAAGATAGTTGATTGAAGCTTGTTGACAACCTTGCATAAAAAAATGCGAGACCCTAAAATAGAGTCTCGCATCATATGTTTAATACAGTAATCTTAAGTTCTAGATAACACCTTGTGCTAACATGGCATCGGCCACCTTAACGAAACCAGCAATATTGGCTCCTTTTACATAGTTACAGAAACCATCTTTTTCCTTACCGAACTCTATACAAGAATCGTGAATATCTTCCATTATATCTTTCAAACGCTCATCAACCTCTTCACGTGTCCAGCTAATTCTTAATGAATTCTGAGACATTTCTAGACCTGACGTTGCAACACCACCTGCATTTGAAGCTTTACCTGGTGCAAACAATATTTTTGCGTTATTGAATTCATGAACAGCATCTGTATCACAAGGCATGTTAGCACCTTCCGCAACACACATACATCCATTTTTCAATAGCTTTTTAGCATCATCTTGATCCAACTCATTTTGGGTAGCACATGGTAATGCAATATCACATTTTACTTCCCAAGGTGTTTTTCCTTTATGAAATTCAGCAGAAGCATATTTATCTGCATACTCAGAAATACGTCCTCTTTTGTTATTCTTAAGATCCATTACAAAAGCAAGCTTCTCATCATTAATGCCGTCTTTGTCATAAATATATCCGCTAGAATCTGAAAGTGTTACCACTTTAGCCCCTAATAAAATTGCTTTTTCAGCTGCATACTGAGCTACGTTTCCTGATCCAGAAATTACTACTGTTTTGCCTTCAAAAGTTTCGTTTTTCGTCTTTAGCATACTTTGTGCAAAATACACAGTACCGTAACCTGTAGCTTCTGGTCTAATTTTAGAACCACCCCAAGAAAGACCTTTACCTGTTAATACACCGGTAAACTCATTACGTATCTTTTTGTACATACCAAAAAGGAAACCTATCTCACGAGCTCCAACGCCAATATCACCAGCAGGTACATCTGTATTAGGACCTATATGTCTATTTAATTCTAACATAAAGGCATGACAAAAACGCATTACCTCATCATCAGATTTACCTTTTGGATCAAAATCAGAACCACCTTTACCACCACCCATTGGCAATGTTGTAAGACTGTTCTTGAATACTTGCTCAAAAGCCAAGAATTTTAAGATACTTGCATTTACAGTTGGGTGAAAACGCAAACCACCTTTATATGGTCCAATAGCAGAATTCATTTGAATTCTATAGCCACGGTTTACATGAATTTCACCATCATCGTCTACCCAAGCCACTCTAAAAGAAATTAAACGCTCTGGCTCAACCATTCTCAAAAGAATGTTTTTACCATTATATATGTCTTGACTGGCAATATATGGTATAACCGTTTCTGCAACTTCTTGCACCGCTTGAATGAATTCTGGTTCATGTCCATTTCTGGAAATTACCTCGTCCATAAATGCTTTTATTTTATTCTCCATAAAGCTATATAAACTTATTTAAATTATTGATTTCAAAATATAACGTCAAAATTATGATATTTGTGTAATTTGGTGGCTTAATTTTTTAAAATTCGATAAAATTTGTTGTTTTGACAACAAACTACCTATTCTTACTACATTTAATTTAACATCTGGTCATTTATTCTATCGCTTGTTCTAAATCTGCTATTAAATCATCAATATCTTCAATACCAACACTTAATCTAATTAACGAATCAACCACTCCGCTTCTAAGTCGTTCTTCTTTTGGAATACTTGCATGGGTCATACTTGCAGGATGACCGGCCAGACTTTCTACGCCACCTAAAGACTCTGCTAACGTAAATACCTGTAACTTTTCTACAATCTTAATCGCATCTTCATAACTACCACCTTTGGGCACAAAAGAAATCATACCTCCAAAATCTTTCATCTGCTCTTTTGCGACATAATGATTAGGATGGTCTTCGAAACCTGGCCAGTAGACTTTTTCTATTTTAGGATTGCTTTTAAGATATTCTGCAATTGCTCTACCATTTTCACAATGGCGTTGCATACGTATATGCAGTGTTTTTATTCCTCTCAAGACCAAAAAACTATCCATAGGTCCACAAATGGCACCGCTTGCATTTTGTATAAAGTAGAGTTTATCTGCTAATTCTTTGTCTTTGACCACTAATGCTCCAACAACCGTATCGCTATGACCACCAAGATATTTGGTCGCTGAATGCATTACAATATCTGCCCCCAGTTCTAACGGTAATTGCAAATAAGGCGTAGCAAAGGTATTATCTACCGCTAACATTATATCTGTCTCTTTAGTTAAGGCAGCTACTGCTTTTATATCTATAATATTCATCATTGGGTTGGTAGGTGTTTCTACCCAAATCAACTTTGTTTTAGAATTGATTTTATCACGTACAGCATCAGTGCCTTGCATACCTACAAAATGGAAGACTATACCAAACTTTTCAAATATCTTTTTGAATATTCTATAAGTCCCTCCATAAAGGTCATCTGTTGAAATTACTTCATCACCAGGGGCTAACAATTTAATGACCGCGTCAATCGCTGCGATACCACTACCAAAGGCTAAACCAAATTCACCACCCTCTATACTTGCCAAAGAATTTTCTAAAGCAGTTCGTGTAGGGTTGGCACTTCTAGAATATTGATAACCTTTATGACCACCAGGTGTAGTTTGGGCATATGTTGATGTTTGATATATAGGTGGCATAACAGCACCATATGCTTCATCTGGTTGTTGACCACCATGTATGGTTTTCGTATTAAACTTTAAGTTTTTAGAGGTCATGTTCAAATATTTATAACACAAATGTATTGTTATCTTTCGGGGAATACAATGAAGCTGTATTTTTACACTAAATCTATTTTCTCCATGAAATCCAAGCTTACCTGCCTACTAATTTTCTTTTCATTTATTGCCTGTAATAATAAGGACTCCCTTTCTTTTGAACCATTGACTATCGCTACTGATTCTTGCGAGAATTGCACCTCCGTTCGTATCGAAATACCTGAGGCATCTGGCAAAACAAAACTAAGCAAGACTATCAATGCTGCCTTAGAAGGTGAAATCATTGCTTTATTGAATTTTGGTGAGGAAAGTAATGCACAAAACCTTGAAGAAGCTAAAGAAGTTTTTGTGTCTGATTATGAAGAACTAAATGGAAAATTTCCTGAAGAATCTATGCCATGGGAAGCTGCAATCGAAGGCACCATAGCCTTCGAAAACAAAGTTATAATTACTATTAAGCTAGAATCATATATTTATACCGGTGGAGCACACGGCTACGGTACCAGCAGATTTTTAAATTTTGACAAACTTAATGGTGTAGAATTGTACCAAGAAGATTTATTCAATAACCTTGATGAATTCAAAATCTATTCCGAGACGCTTTTTAGAAAGCAAGAAAACATACCCGCAGAAGGTTCTATAAATAATACTGGTTTCATGTTCGAAACTGAGAATTTCTATTTGCCCGACAATTTAGGGTATACCGAAACCGGACTCCTGCTTTTCTACGAACCTTATGAAATAGCTTCTTTTGCAGATGGTCCAATTACGCTAACCATACCTTATACACAAGCAAACTCTTTTTTAAGGTACACGCAACAACAACCTTAAGTCAGTTGTTTTAGCAACAGGGAGATTTGCCCAAGGTGCAACCCTTCGTGTAACAAATTAAACACTATTGCATCATCAACATTTTTGAGCGTAACTCGCGCACTTGTAGTATACTCGTTAAATGTTTGAAAAAGTGCCGTATCGTAATCTTCAATAAGCCATTCTGCCGAAGAAATTAAAAAATCTGCTACCATCATCATCTCTTCTTCGGTTGCTGTACCATCTGGCACTGTACCTTTACTGAATTTGGCAACCAAATCATTTGGTATACGCATTTGTAAACCACTTAACTTGTAAATAAGAAGTTGTTGCGTTGCTACCGTATGGGCTATATTCCAATAAACATTGTTATTAAATCCTTCAGGTATTTTAAGCAGTTTTTCTTTAGGAGTCTCTGTTAATATCGTATGTAGGTTTCTACGATTTTGTAACATAATACCAAATAAATTCTCAGTCATCATTTCACATTTTATACTTTGTAAAAATAGCACAATTAATGATATTTAAGTTTCTTTGTATTTCTAAAACCTTCATCACATAAAGGTGGTTTTTTTTCGGAAGGATAAAAAGCATCATCCTTAACTTTCAAAATCATGAAAAAAATATACCATTTAAGCACTTGTTCTACTTGTCAACGTATTATCAAAGAACTACAACCACTTACAGATTTTGAACTACAGGACATTAAAACAAAACCTATAACGCCTTCTCAGCTAGAACAAATGCATAGTCTTTCTAAGAGCTATGAAGATTTATTCAGCAAAAGAGCTGTTTTGTACCGAGAGCGAAATCTAAAGGAACAAAACCTTTCTGAAGAAAATTTTAAAGAGTTGATATTAGAACAATACACCTTCTTAAAACGGCCTGTAATTATTGTTGATAACCAAATTTTTATTGGAAATAGTAAGAGAGTGGTAGAAGCCGCTAAAACGGCAATTCACTCGTGAGCAAAAGACTACTAGCCATACTCGCTGCTATTGGGGCAACTACCATTTATGGAGTCAACCACACTATTGCCAAAGGTATTATGCCACATTATGTGCAACCCTTCGGGTTTATAATTTTAAGGCTTCTCGGTGCTGCTATTCTATTTTGGCTCATTTCACCTTTTGGACCTAAAGAACGTATCGACCCTAAAGATTATTTACGCATGTTGATTTGTGCCCTATTAGGCATGGGCTTAAATATGATGGTGTTTTTCAAAGGACTATCACTATCTACTCCAATAAATAGTGCCGTATTAATCACCACCACGCCAATTGTAGTACTAATTCTATCGGCAGTAATTTTAAAAGAAAAAATATCGAGAAGAAAAATAATAGGAATCACTATTGGATTACTTGGTGCACTAGGCTTAATCTTGTTCGGTACCGAAGTTAGACAAGACGCTCCGAATATACCTCTAGGTAATTTCTTGATTTTTTTGAACTCAATTTTCTACGGATCCTACCTAGTATTGGTAAAAATTCTAATTAGCAAATATCATCCATTTACATTTATGAAATGGCTGTTCTCTTTAGGTGTTCTTATATGCTTACCTCTTGGATACGAAGAATTCATGGAAATTTCTTGGAGCACTTTACCTTTAAAAGCCTATTTCGGTATTGGTTTTGTAATTCTTGGAACAACATTCTGCACCTACCTGTTTAATATTTTTGCGCTAACCCAATTAAAAGCCTCTACCCTAAGCGCTTTTGTATACGTACAACCACTAGTGGGCATTACATATGCCGTTTTTACAGGTCAAGACACTATTACTACAGTGAAAATTATTGCTGCCTGTTTTGTTTTAGTTGGGATTTATCTTTCTAGCAAAAGACCAAAGAGACAACTACAGCAAAATTAAATATGTGATTTTTTTGCATTTTCTAAATTTAACGACACCACCTCAATAGCCTTTTTTTCATCCCGGTGATGCATAGCAGAGACTAAATCAAGATGTTCTTGCAAGATTACATTCAAAGATCTGTTCAGCCCCACAAGATCCATAAAAGACAGTATTTTGGCTGACTTATACATTTGATATAATGTTCTATTCCCACAATTCTTTACAATATATTCGTGAAAATATCGATCGATTTTATAGAACACATATCCGTTTTTAGGTCCATTCTCAAATGGTACTAACAAATTTCTTAAATCATCAATTTTAGATTGCGGTGCATTACGTGTAAATAATTTAACCGCCATAGTTTCTAAAGCTATTCTACAATCGAACATTTCTACAATTTCTTGCTCACACAATTCTCGTACAGAAAGTCCATTATCTAAATTACCGACCAATAAACTCTCTTGTTTTAACTGCTGTAAAACTACAGGTACAGTGTCGTCGTTAATTCGTAAAGTGTGTGATAACCTATGCTCAGTAATAAGTTGCCCAGGCACCAACTTTTTGGTTACAATCAACTTTTTAACTTTACCGTATGTTTCTTGAAATATTTCTTCTGGTAGGCTAACCATTAAGCAAATATATTATTATCGGTTATTGATCACTCAACAGTCTAAGGGGGAGTACAACTGTAATTAATTGAATCATTTAAAAATAAAGTTTTTAACACTACGATTCCTATAAATTTTTAGGAATTTTCAAAAATTCTCTAGTATGTTCTTTTGTCAGCACTCTAAATCCTTCTCCTTTTTCTAAATCACGGAATTTATTCATCAATTCTTCTGTCAATCCCATCAACTTTCTTGACTCTAAACTGATCCAAGCTCCCATCATTTCACAACGCGCTATGTTTTCTCCTTTGTCATTGTAAAAATTATGGTGGAACTCAAAAAATTTACCATCTTCACTTAGTCCCATAATCTCTAAAGAAACTTTAACCTGATTACCAAGAAAGGCTTCTTTAAAATAATACATATGTTCATAAAACGCTACAGGACCTATTTTATAAGTAACCATTGTCTTTTGATCAAAGCCCTGCGCCATTAAAAAAGCCATTCGAGTATGGCTCATAAGATTAACATATGCCGAATTCGCTAAATGACGATTTGCATCTATATCACTCCACCGTACTTCAAAATCCTTTGTAAACATTTTTATAATTTTTACTATGCATGCATAATACCTTATAAAAATAGCATAGTTTTGAAATGTAAGAACTAAAAAACATCGTTTTTTATAGTTATTTTTAAATCACTTTCAAAATTTACAGCACTATGTCAAATAAACCCCCTTTCATTAAAGAATTATCATTGCCCGCAGTTGCAGCCCCAATGTTTTTAATTTCTGGACCACAATTGGTTATTGAATGTTGTAAAAATGGCATTGTTGGTACGTTCCCGGCATTGAACCAACGCACTAGTGAAGGTTTTGAAGAATGGCTTATTGAAATAAAATCTGCCCTAAAGACCTTTGAAGAAGAGACAGGTAAAAAACCTGCCCCGTTTGGCGTAAATTTAATTGTACACGCAACAAACCCAAGATTAGAAGCAGATGTAAAGTTATGTGTAAAGCACAAAGTACCTTTGATCATCACTTCTTTAGGTGCTGTCTCTCAAGTAGTAGATGCTATTCACAGTTATGGTGGATTGGTTTTTCACGATATCATAAAAAAACGCCATGCCGAGAAAGCTGCCGAAGCCGGTGTAGACGGATTGATTCTTGTTGCTGCAGGTGCAGGTGGTCATGCAGGTACAATTAACCCAATGCCTTTAGTTGCTGAAATAAAGAAATTCTACCATAAAACTATTCTTCTTTCCGGTTGTATTAGTACGGGTAGAGACATTGCATCTGCCCTACAAATGGGTGCTGATTTAGCTTATATGGGTACCAGATTCATAAATACAAATGAAAGCAAAGCTACTCCTGAATATCGACAAATGATTATTGATGCAGGTGCTAGCGATGTGGTTTATACTGCTTCAATTTCTGGTGTACACGCCAATTTTTTAGGTGCTAGTTTAAAAGCTGCGGGTATCACAGAAGAAGACCTTAAAAAAGATGTAAAAATTGATTTTGGAAAAGAAATGAATACTGAAGCCAAAGCTTGGAAAACCATTTGGTCTGCAGGTCAAGGTTCTGCACTCATTGACGATTCCATTCCTGTTGCCGAATTGGTATCACATTTAAAGACAGAATTTAAAGAGGCTATCGAAGAACAAATAAAAGTTCTAGAAACATACCCTAAATAAACAAATTTTAGCTTTTACAAATAGATGCCTTTACTTAACTCTACATATAATCCGCCATTGTTTTTTAAGAACGGACACCTATCTACCATATATTCCGGTTTAGTTAGAAAAGTAGCAGATGTAGAGCAAATACGTATTCGAATTACATTACCCGATGCTGACTTTCTAGATACAGACTGGAGCTATGCTTCATCTCCTTCTCAAAAATTGGTTATCATAATCCATGGTCTAGAAGGAAGTTCCAAGAGAGCATATATAAAAGGTAGTGCTAAAGTTTTAACACAATCTGGCTATGACGTTTGCGCCATTAACTTAAGAGGTTGTAGTGGTACTGCCAACAAATTATTTCGCTCTTACCACTCAGGAGCAACCGAAGATCTACACGCTGTTATTGAACATGTTTTACAATTAAATAAATACCAAAATATTTTCTTACACGGCTTTAGCCTTGGTGGTAATCTTCTACTTAAATACTTAGGTGAAAAACGAGAATTACCTACTGAAATTAAGGGAGCAGTTGCCATTTCAGTGCCTTGCCAATTAGCAGATTCACTGCACCAGTTACTTCAGTTTAAGAATGCAATATATGCCAAACGTTTCAAGGGAAACCTCATAAAAAAACTGAAGCTAAAGCAAGAATTATTTCCTGACCTTATTTCCGATACAGATATCGAAAACATTAAAACCCTTAAAGATTTTGATAATTTTTACACCAGTAGAGCACATGGTTTTAAAGATGCAATGGACTACTATGCCAAAAGCAGCAGTCTTCAGTTCTTAGACAAGATCAAAGTACCCACACTGATAATTAACGCACTAAACGATTCTTTTTTAGGGTCCGAGTGTTATCCTATAGAAATTGCCAAACACCACAGCAAACTTTTTCTTGAAATGCCTAAATATGGTGGTCATGTAGGTTTTTACGGTAACAATAACTTAACTTACGCGGAGCGGCGTACATTAGAATTCTTAGATAATATAAACTAAGGTTAGAGCACAAATATAAAATCACTCATACAAATTGTTACTTACTTAAAATTATTAGTTAAAAACTTAACTCCATACGTATTAAAATATACTTCAACCCGCAAAAATTCATATATTAGTTGCTCAATTTACAGACAACACTTAAAAGATAGTAACGTATGCGCAAATTATTCACTTTATTAGCTCTTAGCACAATGATTATTAGTTGTGGTGAGAAGAAGGAAGAGAAAAAAGAAGGTTTTGAAATGAACAGAACCAAAAAAGAAGTTAAAAAAGAAACGGCAAGTGAAGGCGTTCCTGTTGATTTAGATAATAAAGGGGTTGGTCCAATAACTAGTGTTACTTTTGATGAGGCAGTAAACGAAGAAATGGCCGCTGCAGGTAAAGAAAAATTTCAAGCCATTTGTACAGCTTGCCATATGGCAGAGCAACGTATGATCGGTCCGGCATTGAAAGGTGTTTACGAACGTAGAAGTCCAGAATGGGTAATGAACATGATTATCAATCCTGATAAAATGTTGAAAGAAGATCCTATTGCAAAAGCATTATTGAAAGAATACAACAATGCAATTATGCTTAATCAGAATTTAAAGGAAGAGGATGCTCGTAACTTAGCAGAGTACTTACGTACGCTATAAAGTTAAACGCCAATCTAATACTGAAAACCCTTTCATAAATATGAAAGGGTTTTCTTTTTACCAATTACTCGTTGTCATTTTATAAAGTATGTTTTTACTACTTTTTACGACCAATTAGGTATTAAATGATTGATATATGCGAAACGATAAAATAAAAATAGATATAGTTTCTGATGTTGCTTTACCATGGTGTTATGTTGGTAAGAAAAGATTATAAAAAGCAATAAAAGAATGGGATGGCGCCGAGATAGAAATTGAGTGGCACCCTTTTCAACTAGACCCAAATATACCAAAGGAAGGACTAGACAGGGATACTTACCTTACCAATAAATTTGGCAGTGTAGACGGACCTTTGGAAATGACGAAACGTTTAGAAGAAAGCGGAAAAGAAGAAGGTATCAACTTTAACTTTGGAAAAGAATGGTTGGCGGTAAATACACTACCGTTACATCAACTTTTACATGTGGCAGGTGAAGAGGGTTTTAAAGACGCTCTTAAAGAGCGTTTTATGAAAGCATACTTTGATGAAAATCTTCATTTAAACGATGTTGATGTTCTAAGTACTATTATGGCTGAATATGACTGGTCGCCAGAAAAAACACAAGAAATTTTAAATGAAGATGCAATTGCATATTCTGTAAAACAAGAAATTGCTCATTACCAACAACGCGGTGTTAACAGTGTGCCTTTCTTTATTATCAATGATAAATTTGGAATTAGCGGTGCTCAACCACCAGCAGCATTCTTAGAAGCTTTTCAACAAGTAGCGCCTTTAAAAATAATTGCTACGGGTGATAGTTGTGATCCTTCTACAGGAATTTGCTAATTTAATACTAGCTAAAAATTATTATTAATTATAAATCAAAAGATATGAAAGCATCATTTTCTGATATCATTAAAGGGGACACTCCGGTTTTAGTAGACTTTTTTGCTGACTGGTGTGGACCTTGTAAAACGCTAGCTCCTATTCTAAAAGACGTAAAAACCGATTTAGGAGACGCTATTAAAGTCGTAAAAATCGACGTAGATAAAAATCAAACATTGGCATCTCAATACCAAGTTAGAGGTGTGCCTACTATGATTCTTTTTAAAGATGGAAAGCAGGTTTGGAGACAATCTGGGGTAGTGCCAAAAAATGACTTATTACAAATTATAAATTCTAATTAATAGAATTTTAAACATACTGGACTAGGCAAATCAACTTGGCTTACAAAACTTAGAGTGCCATTTTCTGCATCTCTATTAAAAACAACAATATTGTTGCTACGTTGATTTGCTACCAGTACATATTTACCAGTAGGGTCTATACTAAAGTTTCTTGGCCAATCGCCTTTTACAGACTCTCTACCTACTAATTCTAATTTTCCGGTAGTTTCATCTACCTTAAATATTACTACTGTATTCTCCCCTCTATTTGTTCCATATAGAAATTTACCGTCTGGTGATAAATGAAGATCAGCACAAAAACTCTCACCTTCAAAATCTGATGCTAAAGTATCATACGTTTGCTTACCATAATACTTGCCCTCCTCTTTCTGAAACATTGTTATGGTAGAGTTTAATTCATTGATTATATAAAGAAATTCTGCATCATTAGAAGCAACAAAATGTCTTGGTCCTGCACCTTCAGCAACCACTAACTCTTTCTGATTGCTTGGAACAAAGTTATTCTTGGACCCTGTGTACTTTTTTATTCGGTCAAGACCTAAATCAGACACCATTAATTCTCCGTTTAAAAACGATGCCATATGTGCATGAGCTTTCCTAGTAGAATCTAAAACTTTATGATCTATAATTTGTGGAGAAGGTTTTAGATTTCCATTTTCCAACGCATTATACACTGCAACATTACCACCAGAATAGTTTGCTGCTGCCACTAGATTGCCATCATTACTAACACCTACAAAACATGGGTTAGCACCATGTGTAGATTGTTCTTCTACATATACAAGAGAAGTATCCTTTACTCTGAATGTGGTAATTGACCCATCGTCCTTTTTATAATCATCTACTTCGCTTACGGCATATAAAGAATTTCTATCTGGAGAAAATGATATGTAAGATGGGTTTTTAATCTTAGCAACTAAAGTTTGGTTTGTCAATTCACCAGTACCTAAGTTTAAATTGTATCTATAAATACCCTCGCTACCATTATCCGTATACGTTCCTACGAAAAGAACTTCTTCGTTTATAGACTCTTCCACCTTACAACTGTTAAAAATAATCAATCCTATAATTGCGATAAGCAAACTTATTTTACTCTTCATATTTCCGATACTCTAATTTATTAAAACTCTCCTCAATAAAGAGAAAAATCAATCTTGCATTAAAATCAATAAATGTATTAAAGAATTGTTCAAAAAAATAAGAATAATTTAATTATATGTAACAAAACCTTCGAATTTACTACATATAAGAAAGAAAGAACGATGGGATACGGAGGACAACCAATGAAAGTAATAAAGGCAAATAGGGCGCTGCTTAAAAAAAGTAGAAGCTTTAGAGATTTGCGTAAAGATTATCTAGACTACTCGAAAGAAACTAAATTACATTTTAAAGAACTTACAGATGTAGAGCGTAAAATAGTGCGTGATAAAATAAGAGCGCAAGCTAAAAAAGACAGCCTACAAGAAATAGGAACTTACATCCTTTCCATAACAATAGTCTTAGCAGCTTTTTATGCTATCTATACTTATGCATCATAACAAGCTCCAATATGCAAGCTCTTATAACCCCCACAACTTAAAAGGATTTTTAGTTTCGGGTTCATCTTCTTTTGATTTTGAAAGAGGCTTGTCTACCATAACTTTGTAGGTAGGATCTTCCATAACATTTACATCTATAATATCATCTGCGGCAGCTAATAAACGTATACAGTCATTACTCAAGTGACGTAAATGAACTTTTTTACCCACTTGGGCATAGCGTTCGGTAATCTTGTTTAATGCCTCTATACCGCTCATATCTGAAACACGACTTTCTCTGAAATCGATAATAACTTCGCTTGGATCACTTTGGACATCAAATTTTTCATTAAAAAGCGTAGTTGAACCAAAGAATAAAGGACCATATATTTCATAATGCTTTACCCCGTTTTCATCTACATATTTTCTTGCTCTAATTCTCTTGGCACTTTCCCACGCAAATACCAATGCCGATATAATTACCCCTATCAATACCGCTAATGCCAAATTATGAAGTACTACGGTAATTAAAGTAACCAATATCATTACAAAAATATCTGACCTTGGCATTCTTCTTAAAGCCTTGAAACTTGCCCACTCAAATGTACCTACGGAAACCATTACCATAACACCTACCAAGGCAGCTATAGGCACTAATTCTATTACCGGTGCACCAAACAATATGATTAATAATATGGTTAATGCAGCAATGATACCAGATAATCTTGCCCTTGAACCTGCTGACAGGTTTACCAAAGTCTGTGCAATCATTGGGCAACCACCCATACCACCAAAGAAACCGTTCAATATATTTGCGCCGCCTTGTGCCAAACACTCTCTGTTACTGTTACCTTTTGTATTTGTAATCTCATCTACCAAGTTCAAGGTAAGTAAGCCTTCGGTAAGTCCTACCGCTGCCATTATTAATCCGTAAGGTAAAATAATCTTAAAGGCTTCAAGGGTAAAGGGAATAGTTGGTATATGAAAAGAAGGTAAAGATCCACTAAGTGACTTCAACTCTTCTCCTGGTAGCGTATCTTGATTAATAATGTCTACCACTTGTTTAGTTTCTATTTTTAGAAAATATACTACTAGAAACACTACAATGATTCCTATCAATGAAGCTGGAACCGCTTTAGTAAGTTTGGGAACAAAAACGATTATTGCAATGGTAAACAGCACCAAGCCAACCATAGTATACAATGTTGTACCTGTTAACCAAACCGCAGCATCGCCTACGCCAACTTTAAATTGATCCATTTGTGCCATAAAAATAATTATGGCCAAACCATTAACAAACCCAAACATTACAGGCTGAGGTACTAAGCGAATAAATTTACCAAGCTTTAAAAATCCAACAATCAATTGAAAAACACCTGCCAAAGCAACTGCTGCAAAAACATATTCTAAACCATGAGAATTCATTAATGCCATTAATACAACTACTGTTGCCCCTGCTCCACCAGAAATTAACCCAGGTCTTCCACCAAAAATCGCTGTAACCAAGCCCATGATAAAAGCACCATACAAACCTACTAATGGCGAAAACCCTGCAAGAATAGCAAACATCAATGATTCTGGGATCATTGTCATTGCAACCGTTAATCCTGCTAAAATTTCATTTTTATAATCTACTTTCTGATTGAAATCGAAAATATTGAGGTATTTCTGCATGCCCGATGAATTTAAGGGCGCAAAAATAAGTCATATTTATTGGCCTCGCCACTAACAAGCAGATTATTACCATATTATCTCTCTACCAGGCTTTTAGACCTAATAATTTCTCTCCTAAAGGTGATAATTTAGCAGTATCATATTTGGTTTGCTCCCATTTACGTGGATCACCCGGAAATGCATACCCTTCTGGGGCTATTTTGTTCTTCCAAGAATTAACTCTCCAATGACGCATTTCTTCATTTTCCGGCTCTGCTGGCATCATTGAAATGTACTGCGCTATACGAACTTTATCTTTTGATTTATTGGGTCTTATACCATGAGGTTCCGTACTATTGAAAATTAACAGATCACCTGCCTTCATTTTCACTTTTACGATTTTATCTTCCAAATCATCTAATGAAGGCTGAAAGCGATCTCTATCTTCTAGCTGTGTCAGTTTCCAAGAATCGTAATTACGGTATAACCAAGGTATACATTGAAAGCCTCCCATATTCTCGTCATCTTGGTCAGCTAATGCCAATACTCCTTGTACATTTTGTGGTTTTGTTTCCGGGTCATAATCCCAATGAATGAATCCTTTCTTATCTACCCCTGGTGGTAACGGAAAATTTAAATTTGCCCTATCTATTGTCACCCAAAGTTTTTCTGTTCCCCAAACATCTACAAAAGCATCATATACTCTTTGCGTTTGTCTATTGTTCCATAAATGTTGATGGTTGTAAACCTCAACCATACCTGTACCAGTCAACTCTTTCATTTGCATCTCTGCTCTTGGTGGTGCATACCATGTTGAAGAATCTGTAGGACTCTTTTCATCAAACATCCAAAGAAAATCTGCCGTAGCTTTTGCTTGCTCCAAGGGTACTGCATTCTTTATTACGACATAGCCATTTTCCATCCAGAATTTCCAATCTTCCTCGCTGAGTACACGAAGTGGTTTACCGTTAGATCGATCATTCAATTTTTGTTTACTGCTTGTTGCCGTTGATGGATTACCGGGTATATCCTTATGCGCTTTATTACCTTGTTCAACCTTATTGTTTATTTGCTGCATCGTATATGAATTTAAGTTGTTGAGTGATATAAAACTACTGAGCGCGAGGAACTTAAACTACCGTAATATTGACCATAATTTGAACGATATTGATTTTTAAGGCACGTGTAACTCAATTTATATGCAATTTTGTTACATTTAACCCATGAAGATTGAACTAGAAACCATTGATCCCGCATCTAAAAGTCCGTTCAGACTATTGCATGACCCCAAGTTGAGCCATCTATTTTATTGGCATTTTCATCCTGAATATGAAATCGTTTATATTGAAGGTGCTAATGGAACAAGACATGTAGGTGACCATATTTCTGAGTATGAAGAAAATGACCTTGTACTGATAGGTTCTAACATACCGCATTTAAACTTTGACTATGGTGTAAAAACGACGTACCGTGAAGAAGTCTTGCATATTAAGCCTTCTTTTAAGAGTGATTTTGTAGACCCTATACCTGAATTGAAAAATTTAAATAGACTATTAGATCTTTCTAGATACGGAATTGCTTTTCACGGGGAAACTAAAAAAGTGGTAGGTGAATTGTTAAAGGAACTTCACACCCTAAAACCTTTTGAATATTTTATGGCAATCATGAATATTCTTAAAAGGCTATCTCAAAGTAATGAGTTTGAATTGCTACACAAGAAACCTTATAAGAATAAATACAGTAAAAAGGAGCAAAGTAGAATTCGTGATATTTATGCTTTGATCGATGAACGCTACCAAGGTAAAATATCTGTTGATGAGGTCGCTAAATTCTGTAATTTGACCAAGCCTGCTTTTTGTCGCTACTTTAAAAAAGCAACGGGTAGTACTTTTATAGAGTTCTTAAATCAATATCGCATTAGTCAATCTAAACGTTTATTACTTACCGGAAAAAATGTTAGTGAAACCTGTTTTGAATGCGGATTTGAAAGCCTCTCCTACTTCAACAGAACTTTTAAGAAAGTAACAGGGGAAAATCCATCAGCATTTAAAAAGAGATTGCAGCGCGATTAAATGAACTAGAACTCTAAGCAATAGAGGAAACATTTAAAACGAGATACTGTTATTTTTAGTGGAGTACATTTTTAACCTGAATTCACCCTTCAAAAGGACCAGGTATAACTTCTAAAACTTAACTATGGAAATTTTTGACCCGCTTTCACTAAAAACCGTTTTGCAAATATGCGTAGCTGCGGTTTTTATCTATTTATATATGATGTTCATTACACGCGTAACAGGTAAAAGAACATTCGCTAAAATGACCAGTTTTGATTTTGCAGTTACTATTGCCATGGGATCTATCTTAGCCGATGCGGTCAACAAACCTGTTTCAAGCTTAATGCCCGCTATGGTTTCTATAGCATTACTTGCGGGTCTACAAGCTTTATTCGCTAAGCTGTTATCATCGTCTGATGCAGCACAAAAAGTAATAACCAATAGCCCAATTCTTCTAATGAAAAATGGTGCCATCTTAAAAGAAAATTTAAACAAAGCATTAGTAAGCAAAGCAGACCTAATGGGAAAACTTAGAGAGGCAAATGTTTTACAATTGTCACAAGTAAAAGCTGTCATTTTTGAAACTACAGGCGATATATCGGTTCTTCATTCAGATAAGCCTATAGATATTGATGCTGTTATTGTAGAAGACGTTAAATCTACCGTATAAAAAATGCCCTACTACAAATAGGGCACTTTTGAGACAATCAACCTAAAAACTATTTTGCCTTCTTACGTTCTACATTCATAGTAGGGTTAGAAGATTTTATTCTTTTCTTACTTTCTGAACCTTTTGCAGATTTTAAATACTCTTGGTATCCTCTACCTCTAAATTCATAAGTTGTACCGCTATCTGGGTGATACAATTCTATAGTAGAATCGTTAATAACATATAATTCAAAATAATCGTTACCAAAGAAATCATAATCTAGGGTTAACGTTTTTAATGAGTTGTCTCCCTGTATATCATAGACTTGATATTCTCCTTCAAAATCCCACTGTAAATTAGAAACATTAGTATTTGGCGCATTTACTGAAGACCTGAAAAAATTTGGTAAAAACTGCAAGTAATTTTCGTTGTCAAAGTCATTTAACGCTCCTGCTTCACTGGTGTATATTTTCTCCCAAGCATCATATTCCTGTATGAAATAATTGATGTTGTCATAGAAGACCGTGTCATAATCAAAATTGTTAGTCTGGTATCCTATTAAGTAATAAGAGGTATCTGAACTTGCATCATACAACTCTATTGTATTATTGTTTACCGCAAAAACTTCTAGAAACCAAGATCCATCAATATCATGAGCAATATCAACAGTACCTCTAAGCGTACCATAAGTACCTACATCAATACCATAGCCACCACCCGTTTTACCGATACCAACAATGTTATTATTTGCATATAACACTCCGCGATCAAAAGACACTGTAAACGCTCTTTGTAAAAAAGGCACTTCACCATTACCACGCGTCGCATTAATATCTACATACCATAAATCATAGCTTTGTAAAACTTGATCGGTATTAAAAGCCGACTCTTCTATAAAATCATCCTCAATAATTACTTCTGTATAACACGAAACCATTAAGGTGGCTAATAGGAAATATCCTGTAAGTAGTTTTATAGTTTTCATATGTTTTCATTTAATAGGTTATTAACCATAAAACAATCTCTATGCCAAAAATTATATAAGACTGATACAAATCATATTAAGAGGACCTAAAAAATCGGTAAATTTACACCATGAACAAGGATGCGAAATTTGCGGTTTTAGGTGGTGGAAGTTGGGCAACGGCTATAGTTAAAATGTTGACCAATAACCAAGAAAAAGTTGGTTGGTACATGCGTAATACAGATGCTATTGCCCATATTAAAACTCAAAAGCACAACCCAAATTACCTGACTTCGGTAGAATTTAAGACCGAACAATTAGTATTGACAAACGATATTAACGAAGCTGTCAACTATGCCGATGTTTTAATTTTCGCTATTCCTTCTGCTTTTTTGGTGGGAGAATTAGAAAAACTAACGGTATCGTTGAAGGATAAAATCATCTTTTCAGCCATAAAAGGTATTGTACCAGAATCTGGATTGATAGTAGGCGAGCATTTTCATAATACGTATGAGATACCTTTTGAAAATATAGGTGTTATTACCGGTCCTTGCCATGCTGAAGAAGTGGCTATGGAACGATTATCTTATTTAACCATTGCTTGCGCAGATACTGAAAAGGCAGAATTGGTTGCCAATAATCTTGCTAGTAATTATATTAAAACCAGCATTAGTAAAGATATTATTGGTACTGAATATGCTGCTATGCTAAAGAATATATATGCTATAGCGGCGGGTATTGCTCACGGATTGGGTTATGGTGATAATTTTCAGAGTGTATTAATGAGTAATGCCATACGTGAAATGAAACGGTACACCAAGCGTATTCATAAATTAGACCGCAATATTAATAAATCTGCCTATTTAGGTGATTTATTAGTAACAGGGTACTCAATTTTTAGCCGAAACAGAATGTTCGGTAATATGATTGGTAAAGGATACACTGTAAAAAGTGCGCAGATGGAAATGAGTATGATCGCAGAAGGATATTATGCCGCCAAAAGTGCTTATAACATAAAAGAGAACTTTACAAAAAAGGTCAAAACTCCTATAATTGACGCTGTTTATAAAGTTCTCTATGAGAATAAGAATCCTAAAAAGGTATTTCTTGATTTAACTGATAAATTAGATTAACGCCTTTCCAAAGAAAAATCTGAATGTTCTTTTAATTCTGCGTTCAAGGTTGTTCTCCATTCTTCGACTACAACATCAGTAACCTTAAACCTAATTTGAAACTCTTTCATCAAAGGTTCCATAAGAGTTCTAATGCTATCAATATCGAAATATAGCCTACCAGTTCTTCGAATGAAGAAATCCATAGGGGTTTGTATCATTTCATAATCAATGCCAAAAGCTAATTCTGCCTTGGCTAAACGCACGTATTTATCATCTTCTACAATACCCTTATAATTTTCAAAAATAGTTTCTGTCTGTTTACCATAGTTGGTTACTAAAAACCAAGCATCGTGCTTTGTAAAACCCTCTTCTTTGATTTGGTCATACACCTCATCAATGTATTTTTTTACATGTTTGAATTTCTTGAAATCTACATTTCCACATAGAAATATTTTCTCAGTGTAACATTCTTTTAATTCGGTATCATACTCCTCTTCCATTTTCTTAGCAATACGATCTACTACTCTTTCTGCCATTTTACGATAGCCTGTAAGTTTCCCACCTGCAATACTGATTAAACCCGTATCTGATACAAAAATTTCATCTTTTCTTGATAGCTCTGAAGCAGATTTACCTTCTTCATGTATTAATGGTCTTAAACCTGCCCAAGAAGAAACAATATCGTCTAACTCTAAGTTAATATCAGGAAACATATTATTCACCGCAGAAATCAAATAAATGGCATCTGCAAGATCTGTTCTTACATTATCTTTATTATCATTGAAGTTGGTATCTGTTGTACCTACATAGGTAATTTTACCTCTTGGTATGGCAAACATCATTCTGCCATCGGGTATATCAAAATAACAAGATTGTTTCACTGGTAGTTTTTCGTACGGAAAAACCAAGTGAACCCCTTTAGTCAAATGAAGTTGTTTTCCTTTTTTAGAATTGTTCAGGCTTCGCAATTCATCTACCCACGGACCAGCAGCACTGATTGCATATTTAGATTTGATTGTAAATTCTTTGCCAGTAACTGTATCTATTGCCTTAACACCTGCAATTTTCTCCTTGTCATACACAAACTCATTTACCTTGGCATAATTCAATGCCTGTGCACCAAACAAAAGACTTGTTTTTATATTCTCAATGGTTAAACGGGCATCATCTGTTCTATACTCAGCATAATAACCGGCACCGTTCAGGATCTTTTTCGGCAATAAAGGTTCCAATTTCAAGGCTTCCTTTTTTTCTAGCATTTTTCGCTTATCATCTCCTGAAACCTGAGCTAAAATATCATATACCTTAAGACCAATAGATGTCAACCATTTACCGTAAGAACCATTTTCTATTAACGGTAATAACATTTTTTCTGGAAGTACTAAATGAGGAGCCAATTTATGTACAATGGCGCGCTCAGATCCTACTTCTTTCACCAACCAAAAATCAAATTGCTTTAAATATCGGAGTCCGCCATGTATCAGTTTGGTAGATTTACTACTCGTACCAGAAGCAAAATCCCCTTTTTCTAACAAGGCTACTTTTAACCCACGCGATGCAGCATCTAAGGCTATACCTCCACCAGTAATTCCACCACCGATTACAACCAAATCAAAATCTTCCGATTCTAGGTTATCTATCTTTTTTTGGCGTTCTAAATTGGTAAATTTTATATTTTTCATCAGTAGATGCGTTTTAATTTTTAAGCGGATAGTTTGATTATAAAATAAGTAAAACCTAACATCCTCAAACAAAGATATAGCTAGTCATATGCTATTCTATGCTCTATAAAATTAATAAATTGTAAAATTGATTAATCAGCTATTCCTCTTCTTCCCAACCTTTTGATCTTTCAACTGCTTTTTGCCATTTTTTATACAAACGTTTTCTTTTTACACGATCAAAAGTTGGTTTAAAAATTCGGTCCATTGGTCGGTTTTGATCAATATCAGATTGCTGCCAGAAACCTACTTGAATACCAGCTAAGAAAGCAGCACCCATAGCGGTAGATTCAATAATTTCTGGTCGGTGTACTTCAGAATCTAAAATATCTGCCTGAAATTGCATTAAATGATTGTTTGCGCAGGCACCACCATCTACTCTTAGATTTTTTAGTTGAATGCCCGAATCATCTTCCATAGCCTTTAAAATGTCTTTTGTTTGGTAAGCCAATGCTTCTAGTGTTGCCTTTGCCAAATGGGCTTTACCTGTATCTCTAGTTAAACCAAAAACGGCTCCTCTTGCATACATATCCCAATAGGGTGCACCAAGACCTGCAAAAGCCGGTACTACATAAACGGGATTCTCACCTTCTATTGAATTTGCCAAGTCTTCTGTTTCTTTGGCATCTTTAATAAGCTCTAAACCATCTCGTAACCATTGAATAGCAGCTCCTGCAATAAAAATGCTGCCTTCTAAGGCATAATTAACTTTACCGTCTATACCGTAAGCTATAGTGGTTAATAGTCCGTTTTTAGAAAATTGCGGCTTCTCTCCCGTATTCATTAACATGAAGCACCCGGTACCATAAGTATTTTTTGCTGATCCTTTCTTAAAACAAGCTTGACCAAATAATGCCGCTTGTTGGTCACCCGCAATACCTGCAATAGGAATTTTTACTCCGTCAATTTCATAATCTCCAAAATTTGCTGCAGATGGTTTTACTTCTGGCAGCATGGTTTTAGGTATATCTAATACCTTCAACATTCTATCATCCCACTTTAGATTTACAATATCATAAATCATGGTTCGCGAAGCATTGGTATAATCAGTTACGTGGTTATGGTCTTTAGTCATGTTCCAAACTAACCAAGTATCTATGGTACCCATCAATAAATCGCCTGCCTGAGCTTTCTTCTTGGCTCCTTCAACATTATCGAGAATCCACTTTACTTTGGTACCCGAAAAATAAGAATCAATTACTAAGCCTGTAGTTGTCTTTACATGCTCTTTTAACCCTATTTTCTTAAGATGCTCGCAAATATCTGCAGTACGCTTGTCTTGCCAAACAATGGCATTATATACAGGCTCTCCTGTATTTTTATCCCAAACTACGGTAGTTTCTCTTTGGTTGGTAATGCCTATACCTACAATTTCTGTGGGTTTCACTTTTTTCTGCTCTAAAAGTTCTTTTAAAACTCCCATCTGAGAAGATAAAATTTCTTTAGGGTCATGCTCTACCCAACCTGATTTAGGAAAAATCTGTTTGAATTCTTTTTGAACCATTCCTTGAATGGTACCATAATGGTCTACTAACAAAGCCCTAGAGCTCGTTGTACCCTGATCTAATGATATAATGAATTGCCTTGACATGTGCTTTAAGTTATTTCTTTAAATATAGCGGAAATAAAAATTAATGTAAAGCAGCGAATATCGAAGCGATGTGAAGAATTATGTACTTTTTTTAAAACTATATTCTCGTTCTACTAAACAAATACGAACAATATAAGAATCGTACCAATCTGCTATTCCTTTTTTTTGAGCCAGTAAATGGTCTGCCTGTTTTTTCCAATCATGAATTGCATTTAGACTTTCCCAGTAACTTACTGTAATTCCTATTTCTTGGCGGGCACTTTCTATACCAATATAGCCAGATTGTTTTTTTGCCAACTGCTCCATGAAATCTGCCATTTCGCCATAACCATGATCACCTGTTGTTCTGGTAGAAGTAAAAATAACAGCATAATAAGGCTTTTTCATAGTTTATTGAATAAACTCTTTTTCTACAAAATAGCTAACTATTGCTTCTTTCATTAGTACCGTTTGCTCTCCGGCTTTCAAAGAAGGTAATTCTTCCATTACATTATAATGAGGCCAACCGTCTTCATCGAAAAAACTGAATTCATAAAATCCGTAAGGTTCTAAAAGACGACATATTGCAATATGCATTAAGTCTAACTTATCATCTTTCTTATATTTTTTATGGTACTGCCCTAATTCTTGTACACCTATCAAGTAAATGATAGCATCTAATTCTAGCGGATCGCCATCAGAAAACTTTCCAGAAAGCTTTTCTACCAAATAATCCCATCGTTCTTTTAATTGTATATCCCTAGCCATATAATTTCCTTCAATCTCATCTATGATATAGACCTTGCAAAGGTACAAATCAAAGTTCTATATTTGTTAAAACACTTTACCAATGGGACTTTTAGATATTTTACTTGGATTACCCTTAATATGGGGTCTATGGAAAGGATATAAAAACGGACTATTCATGGAAATAGCATCTATTGTCGCACTTGTTGCAGGTATTTTCGGAGCAATCCATTTTTCGTATATAACAGGCAACTATTTATCTGAGCATTTGAATTGGGATGAACGCAACATGAGTATCATTGCCTTTATTATAACATTGATACTTATCATCATCATTGTAAATTTAATTGGAAAACTACTGACTAAAGTTGCCAACTTCGCAATGCTCGGCGCTTTAAATAAAATTGCAGGGGGAATTTTTGGTGCTTTAAAAGTTGCTATTTTATTAGGTGCCGCTTTTATATTTTTTGATAGAATGGACAGTACATTTAATTTATTAGATGACGAGACTAAGCAAGAATCAATTCTTTATCAACCTATTAAAGATATAGGTGCACTAATTTTTGATACGGTCTTACAAAATGAAGAGCTTCAAAATGAATCTTCTGAAGAACCTGTGATCATATTATCAGTTAGTCCGGTAATCTAACTTTTTGTACACTTTAACGAATATGCATTTTTGTTACTGCCCTGCGTTTAATTTTTCAATAATATTACTACATCGATAACCCAAATCGATTACGAGAGCTTAGAACACTCTTAACTTTTTTACCTACTGCGCTACGCCGAGAGGCTACACAATTTAAAGACACTTATATGAAAATGAGATTGCTTTACGCGGTCCCTGTCTTTCTATTACTTTTTCTTGGTTCCTGCACTAGCGACTCTATAGATGATACGCCGGTACTTGAAGCTGAAAATGTTTTAACTATAGAGCAGGACCTACTAGATATTGTTAATGCGCACAGGTTAAGTTTAAATACCAACACATTAGCTTTTAGCGATGTAGCATATAAATATGCTAACCTCCATACTGACTACATGATATCTAAAGGTAGCATTAGCCACGATAATTTTAGCTCCAGAGCTTCCAACATCGATTCTGAGATAAGCGTTGAAATGGTTGCAGAAAATGTTGCCAAAGATTATCAATCTGCTTTAGAGGCTTTTGAAGGATGGTACATTAGCAGCAGCCATAAAAAAACGATGGAAGGCGATTTTACACACACAGGTATAAGTGTAAAGAAAGATGACCTAGGCAACTATTACTTTACCCAACTTTTTTACAAGCAGTAAACGTATCTTATACTATAAGGTAAAAGAAGGGACTACCTTAGTTTATCTTAGCAAGTATCGGTCTGCAAGATTACCTAATTAGATAAAGTGAGAAAAATCATTTAAAGTGCATTTAATCACGATGAAAAATAATATGCTTTTTCATTATGATACTTAATATGTTAATTATTCGTCTCTTAACGAATATTTCATCCCCTCTATAGATGTTTTACTCCTAACTATAAACAACGGGATTATTTTTGGCACTCACTAAAAAAATAGTTTCCCTATATGAAATCCACCTTCATCTTTTCCGCTTTAATTTTAGTCCTTTTATCCTCTTGCTCAAAAACCCAAAATTCTACAGAATTCGAAGAAAATTCTGAATATACGCTAACAAAATACACTTTAGCCTCTTCTAAAAACCACAATACAATTGAAGCTGAACTTTTTGAGCTAGTAAATAACTATAGAACAGATTTAGGTTTAAATGAATTGGTATTTGAAAACGCTACCTATTACTATGCGAGCCTTCATACGAATTATATGATTTCTAAAAAAAGTACAAGTCATGATAATTTCAGTAAACGTGCTGAATATATTTCCGAACGATTAGATGCTGATTTTGTTTCTGAAAATGTTGCTCGCAACTATGAAACCATAGAAGATGCTTTTGCAGCTTGGTTGAAAAATCCAGGACATAAGAAAAATATAGAAGGTGAGTACAATTACTCGGCAATCAGCATTATTCAAAGCAGTAATGGAGATTTTTATTTTACTCAAATATTTGTGAAATAACTTAAGTGAGAACTTATTTTTCATGAAAGCCTTTGTAACCAAAGGCTTTTTTTATGCTTAACTTTTAGGTGAGAAATGATCGTTTCTTTAACTTTCACTAAAAATCACAGAAATGAGTATACAAGCACCATTTAATCTTAACAAATGGATAGAAGAAAACAGAGCTTCACTTAAACCCCCCGTCGGAAACAAAAATCTGTATAAAGATGCGGGCGATTATATTGTTATGATCGTTGCTGGACCTAACGCTAGAAAAGACTACCACTATAATGAAACTGAAGAGTTATTTTATCAACTTGAAGGTCATATAGAAGTTCACATTCAAGAAGACGGTAAAAAACGAACCATGCAATTGGGTCCTGGAGATATGTATTTGCACCCAGCCAAAGTACCACATTCCCCAGTACGTAAAGAAGGTTCTATTGGTTTAGTTATAGAACGTAAACGAGCAGAAATGAACGTTGATGACGGCTTATTATGGTTCTGTGATAATTGCAATCACAAACTATATGAAACCTATTTTACCCTTCATGATATAGAAAAAGATTTCTTAGCTCATTTTAAGCATTTTTATAGCTCAGAAGAATTAAGGACTTGTAATAATTGCGGTACTGTAATGCCGATTGATGAACGTTTTATAGCTAAAGAATAATGATAATAACAGCAAAAATTATTACGGCTCTCGTAGCCCTCATTCATATTTATATTCTCTGGTTTGAAATGTTCGCATGGACGACGACCGGTAGAAAAGTATTTAGAAATTTTCCAAAAAATTTATTTGAACCCACAAAGTCTATGGCGGCAAACCAAGGGTTATACAATGGCTTTTTAGCTGCTGGGCTAATTTGGTCTTTTTTCATAACCAACATACAATGGTCTGCAAACGTTGCACTCTTCTTTTTAGGTTGCGTTGCTATTGCTGGTGCTTATGGTGCACTAACCGTAAGTAAAAAAATATTTATTGTTCAAAGTATTCCTGCTTTGATCGGAATTATATTTTGGTCTATATTAAAATTTTCATAGAATAAATTAGATGTACTTAAAGATTAAATTCTTTGTATTTTTGTAATATATCTAACATTAATTACGTAAAAAGTTATAAAATGTCAAAAATAGCAGCAGATTTCGGAATACACGATGCTCTAAAAGCATTAGGAATTAAAGATGTTAACGAGGGTACTTCAACTGGATCTAACAATTTTTCTTCAGGCGATATTATTTCATCATACTCACCAGTAGATGGTTCACTAATTGCAAAGGTCAAAACAACGACAAAAGAAGATTACGAAAAAGTAATATCTACTGCTACGACAACTTTTAAAGAGTGGAGAACAAAACCTGCACCGCTACGTGGTGAAATTGTTAGACAATTCGGCGAAAAATTAAGAGAGCTTAAAGAACCCTTAGGTAAACTTGTTTCTTATGAAATGGGAAAAAGCTACCAAGAAGGATTAGGTGAAGTTCAAGAAATGATAGATATCTGTGATTTCGCAGTTGGTCTTTCTCGTCAGCTACACGGTTTAACTATGCATTCAGAAAGACCTGGGCATAGAATGTACGAGCAATATCATTCATTAGGTGTGGTTGGTATTATTTCTGCTTTTAATTTCCCTGTAGCCGTTTGGGCATGGAATACGGCTCTTGCTTGGATCTGTGGTGATGTTTGTGTTTGGAAACCATCAGAAAAAACTCCTTTATGTGGTATAGCTTGTCAAAATATAGCTGCCGCAGTTATGAAAGCGAATAACCTACCTGAAGGTATTTCTTGTTTGATCAACGGTGATTATAAGATCGGTGAATTAATGACACAAGATAATAGAGTACCGTTAGTGTCTGCTACGGGATCAATTAGAATGGGAAAAATAGTAGCTCAAGCAGTTGCAGCCAGACTTGGAAAATCTTTGCTTGAACTTGGTGGTAACAATGCTATCATAGTTACACCAGATGCCGACTTAAAAATGACTGTTATCGGTGCCGTGTTCGGAGCGGTAGGTACAGCGGGTCAACGTTGTACTTCTACTAGAAGATTGATCATTCACGAATCAATGTATGATAAAGTAAAAGAAGCTGTTGTAGCTGCATATCAACAATTAAGAATTGGTAACCCTTTAGATGAAAACAATCACGTAGGTCCATTAATTGATACCGATGCGGTTGCTCAATATAAAACGGCTCTAGAAAAAGTGGTTAAAGAAGGTGGAAAATTAATAGTTGAAGGTGGTGTGTTAGACGGTGATGGCTTTGAAAGTGGTTGCTACGTTAAGCCTGCAATCGCAGAAGCTAAAAACGACTTCAAAATTGTTCAACACGAAACATTTGCGCCTGTTCTTTATCTATTAAAATATTCTGGTGATGTTGAAAATGCCATTGCTATTCAAAATGGTGTAGTACAAGGACTTTCATCTGCTATTATGACCAACAATCTTCGTGAAGCGGAACATTTTCTTTCTGCTTGGGGTAGCGATTGTGGAATTGCCAATGTAAACATCGGTACTTCTGGTGCTGAAATAGGTGGAGCCTTCGGTGGTGAGAAAGAAACTGGCGGTGGTCGCGAAAGCGGTTCTGATGCTTGGAAAGTGTACATGAGAAGACAAACCAATACTATTAATTATACAACTGAGCTTCCTTTGGCCCAGGGCATAAAGTTTGATCTATAACAAAAACATAAATTCCTTTGTATGTTTAATAACTAGGTTGCTTTTTAATTGGTTGGTTCATTTGACCAGCTACCATGAAGCAAAGTTTGTACGCCTAGAACAATAAACATGCAAAGGAAATTTATAATACCTTTTATTTTTTTCTTCATTTTATAGTGTAAATACCTCTTTATTAAACTAGTAAATTATTTTACTCTTATAAACTAATTCTGTACAGCTTTACACAAATATTGTATAGTTGGTTTTTTTCTTCCTTCAATTATAGACATAAAAAAATCCTATCGACTACAAGAGGACAGGATTTTTTAACCAACTAACTCAAAACTTGAAATTATATATTCAATGCCCAAACTTTGTGGGGAGATATATACCGTTTCAATACTTACGTAAAAATGCAAATAATAGTTGTTGCACCATACAGTTTTTTTATCGTTTCACCCTATTATTGTATAGTTGGTATGTATTTTAACATATCTAATATTAAGATAATGTTGATTGTAAGGTAATTAGGTGCGAATCTTTTAACATTTTTAAGATTTTTTTAATAAATTGTGCGCTAAACACTAAACATTACGTACAATGACAAGAACAATCAAGTATTTATTATTGATGTTGATTACCATTGTAGTCGGTACTTACTTATTTATAACCTATTGCAGCGAATGCAGTGCGGCGGTTACAAGTACAGAGCCTACTACACAAAAGGAAATCATTAAAGCGCCCTCGGCTACATCTTACCCCTTCGCTATCGATGGAAACGGATTTGCCTACAACACCAATGACAATTATAACTTTAACATTTCGTCTCACGACATTTTAATGCCTCTAAGTGCTGAATTGACAGAAGGAGTTTCTGGTCTACAAAGTCATTTAGAATCAAATGGAAGTAATGTTATAAACGTAACAGGATATTACACAAGCGAAGAAGAGAACAATACTGCGTTCCCTAATTTAGGACTTGCAAGAGCAAACTCAATTAAAAATGACTTAGCTTCTAAAGGATTTTCAACTGCTCAAATTAATACCCAAGGTAAACTTATGGATGAAATGATTCCAAAAGATGGTACCTACTGGGGAGCTGCTTCATTTGGTCTTGAAGAAAAATCTGTTGATGCAGAAGATGACCTTAAAGCATTATATGAAAAAATTAATGCTAACCCATTAATCCTATATTTCGACACTGCAGAGGCATCAATAAATCTAGATGCTGAACAAAGACAAAAAATTGCTGATATTTCTAGATATTTAGATAAAGTTTCTGATGCTAAGACAAGCGTAGTTGGTCATACAGATGCCACTGGACAAGCAAGTACAAATATGAGACTTGGTCAAGACAGAGCAGAATTCGCTAAAAATTACTTAATGCAAAACGGAATAGCTGCAGATAAAATAATTGCTACGTCTAAAGGACAAACGCAACCAATTGCTACTAATGCCACTGAAGAAGGCAGAGTAAAAAATAGACGAACAGTTATTACATTAAAATAAAACATACACTAATCCTATAAATAAGTAAAATCATGAATTTTGAAAATATGAACATTTGGTGCTGGATAATTCCATTATTAGTAGGTCTTATCTGCGGTATTTTAGGTTATCTACTTGGTAGCCGTTCTGCCAAGGTAATAGACAACTCTGCTGAAATCAATAGTCTTACCGCTAGTAATACAAAGCTTAAAGGCGAATTGTCAGATTTAAACAATCTAAAAGCAAGCAACAGCAAATTAAAAGCTGATTTAGATGCGTGTAACCAAAGAGTAATTGCTGCAAGCAAAGTAGTAACACCTGCTCCGGTTGCCCCTACCGCACCAAGCACTAATTTAGGTGCATCTGCCGCCTCTTTTGCTGCTGGCGCCGCTACAAGTAGTGCTCTAGCCTTTGATGGCTCTGCTGCAAAAGCTGCTTTTGGAAAAACCATTAAGCAAGATGACTTAAAACTTGTAGAAGGTATTGGTCCAAAAATTGAAGGCATGTTCAAAGACCATGGTATTAAAACATGGAAAGAACTTTCTGAGGCTAGCTTAGAAGCATGTCAGAAAATATTGGATACTGGTGGAACAAGATATAAAATTCACGATCCTGCTTCTTGGCCATTACAAGCTAAAATGTGTTACGAAGGTAAGTGGACAGAACTTGTAAAGTGGCAAGATGAACACAAACACGGTAAACTATAACATACCGTTTAAAGCAAAAAAAATCCCGATCATTACTGATCGGGATTTTTTATTTTATAATGCTCCGTTTGCCTCAACCCACTTAAAGTGATATTGATCTTGCGGAAATTTCATGCGCTCTGCAATTCTTTCTAACCTTGAAGGCAACTTAATTAAATAGTCACGTGCCTTTTCTGCTTCTTCATTTAAAGAACGAACAGTTTCTAATTCCCAATACGCATTAAGCTTACTTAGAATATCAACATAATCTTGTGCAGTATACACACCTAAACGTTGCGCACAGTTAGAGAAGTTCTCAAATGCCGATCCTATTGTACCACCAGACTCACGTAAAAAGTGTGCTGGCATTACAATTTTCTTCTTCATCATATCTGCAAAGGCAATCATCATACCCGATGGATCTTCACCCATAATAGTCTTTACAAATTCTCTATATGCTAAATGGTGTCTCATTTCATCACCAGCAATAATAGTGCACATTTTACCCAATAAGGCATTTCCTTTTTTCTTCGCCATTTGCCCAACACGCTTATGCGAAATATTGGTAGCTAATTCTTGAAAAGAGGTATATACAAAGTTTTTATATGGATCACGATCAGTACCAATATCAAAGCCATCAGAAATTAAATGTTGAGTAGTAATCTCAATTTCTTTCATATTTACCCTTCCAGATAAATAAAGATATTTATTCAACACATCACCGTGTCTATTTTCTTCAGCCGTCCAAGCGCGAACCCATTTTGCCCAACCGTTCGTTTTATGGTCACCGTGTTGGTCAACACCAACAACATCCATTAACCACGACTCATAAGTTGGTAATGCCTCTTCGGTAATGGTATCTGCCACCATGGTTACCCAAAAATCATATCCTAAATCTTTAGACTCTTCACGAATTTCTTTCACCTCTTGCAAGAATGTATCCTTTTGAGAATCTGGTAAAAAATCTGTTGGTTGCCATATATCCTCTGGTTTTATAAGGAAAGAATCCATGAAACTTTCTACCTTAGGCTCTAAGGCCTGCATCACTTCTAATCTTATATTTTTAGTAGACATAGTTTATTTTTTTTCAAAGATCGTTAATAAAACAATCTATTTTTTAGTAAAGTTAACGGTTTTCTTAGTTTCTGCCCATTTCATTGGGATAAAAGGTGTACACTGGATCGCTTTGCCAATATTCTTTTGTATCTGCATTAAATACAGTTAACGGTCCTTTAAAGGCTGCACCTGTATCAATATTCCAAACATTAGCTGCTTTCTGTGGTGTCGTTTTACCAATACGAGTAACGGGTGTGTGCCCTATATAAATTTCAGAATAGTTTTTTAATCGCTTCGGATAATGAATATGATCTTTATCTAAATCTGTATTTAACGAAAGTGCCAATTCCCAAAGGGTGCGATCCCAATAGAACGTTTTTTTAAAATATTCATGCTCTATACCTTTTAGGTTCGTAAAACCCGCATGTAAAAACAATCTGTTTTCTGAATCTAGATAATAATTTTCTAAGCTTTCATAAAACTTGATGTGCCTATCTTTCGTTTCTTTAGAAGCCTTACCATACGAATTAGATGTTGCCTCACCACCATGTAGAAACCATGTTGGATTGTCTGCCTTACCGGTTAACCACTCATAACAAAGCTCGTCATGATTACCACGTAGGTAAATACAATTATAGGTTTCTTTTAATTCTAAAAGAAAATTTATGGTTTCAACAGCCTCGCTCCATCCATCAATGTAATCTCCTAAAAAAATTATAGTATCATCTTCAGTTATAGCTGCTTTTTCAAGTACTTGCTTTAAAGCTTGTAATCCTGAATGAATGTCACCTACAACCAGTGTTCTTTTTGTACTCATTTAGCAAAAATCGCAATTATAGCTATTATGACAAGGATAAAAATCACTAAAAAGAAAATTTTCCAAAATGAATATGGTCTATTTCCACTTAATACCCCTGTTTGCCCATTTATATAAAAATTAAACTCTTTACCATCATACCTATATGAACTTAGGTAAATGGGAAGTAAAATATGTTTGAACTTTTCATCAGATAATTTAATATCGGCATTTGCCACTCTTTGAGTATCACCACCAATATCGCGTCTGATCCAATTATAGGCAATATTCTTAGCTTCTTGAAATGACTTGTGATGCCCTTCTTTTAATGAAACCGTATATTTTTCGGTTACAAAACCAGATAGATATTTCGAATTAAAAGCCACTAAATCTTTCAAATTCCAAAAGGCGACTTTTGCCGGAATCTCTTTGCGTTTCTTTTCAGAAGCACTAATTAGAATATCATCTACAAAGCCATCTATTTTACCTGAAGCATACGTCCATTTTGTTTTTCTAACCCGCCTTGTTTTTCTTGCTTTATTACTATTGTAAGTTTGAGTTTCATAATAATAATCTCCTCGCTGCCCTTGATAAGAAGCAAAAAGGTTAGCATCAAACGTCCAATACGGAATATACAACCCATGCAAACCTTCTGGATCTAGTGCTGCCTTCTTTAAATTGTCTGGCGCAAACCAAATTTTATCTACCCACGCCTTAAATATGGCTTGGGCTTTATTGCTATCTAATTGAAAAGGAACTAAAGCACCTGGTAAGATCCATCCTTCCTTTTCAATATCTTCTCTTATTAAAGGTTCGCTACAATACACACAATTAAGCGATTTGTAGTTTTCTTCTACATGTTGGTTGGCACCACAATTTTTACAATGTAAAAGCTCTATAGTTTCGGTATAGGCATTTTCACCTACAATCTTTAAGTAATGCTCTAATTCTAATTCTTCAAAGCTCGTTTTAGATTGCTCAATAAATTCTTCATAGCCACAGTACTCACATGTTAATTGATGTGAACCTGGCTTAAATTTTAGCTCGGCACCACAATTTGCACATGCTTTTTTATACTCCGATTGTTGAATATCGCCCATAGAAAGTATCCCTTATCTTAGAAAGGTATGTTAGTATATGTATTGCTTAAGATTATGCCGTTGGTAATGGTGGCGGTGTATTACCGCCCAAGAAAGATTTTAGTTCTTCTATCTCTTTCAATGCAGTCCAGCTTGCCATTCCTTGTTTCCAAATCAACGAATCTCTATTAATGGTTCTGCTAGCGAACAACTCTTTTAATTTATCAATAGCTACAGGTCCTAACTGGTGTCCGTTAACGGCATAGAAATATGTTACCTGTGTTGGCATTGGCGGTGGTGCCTGTGGCTGCTGTGCAGCTTGCCCACCAAAAGGTTGTGTTGCCGGCTGACCCATTAAACCACCCATTTGTTGTGCTAATACAAAGCCCATACCCATGCCCATACCGGCACCAGCGGTACCACCTTCATTTTTAGCTGCTAGTTCCATTGCTTTCGCTGCTTTGAATTGTGCCAATTTGCCCATATCCAATTTATCTAAGCGGCTGTATTCAAAAATTTCTTTTTTAAGCTCTTCTGGCATCGATACATTTTCGATGTAGAATTTCTCTAACTCAATACCTACTCTATTAAATTCTGGCTGCATTACTTCTTGGCAAGTTTCAGATAGTTCGCTTGTATTTGCCGCATATAACTCAATTGGTAAATTAGCTTCACCTACCGTATCTGTAAAACGGGTTACTATTAAGCTTTTTAAATGTTCATTTACCTCATAGCTTGTAAAATTACCATCGGTACCCACTACATCTACAACAAACTTTCCTGGATCATTTACTCTAAAACTATACGTACCAAAAGCACGAATTTCTACCAAACCAAATCTATCATCACTTAACATGAACGGATTTTTGGTTCCCCACTTTTCATCTGTAAAAAGGCGTGTGTTTACAAAATAAACCTCCGCTTTAAACGGACTATCAAATCCATATTTCCACCCTTTTAAAGTGGTTAATATGGGTAAGTTTTGCGTATTTAACGTATACGTACCTGGTTTGAAAACATCTGCTAATTGACCTTCATTTATAAAAACCGCAGTTTGTCCTTCGCGTACAATTAACTGTGCATTGTTTTTTATTTCATTTTGGTAACGCTCAAAACGATGAACTATAGTATCGTTCGTATTATCTAGCCATTCAATTATATCTATAAACTCGTGGCTAAGCTTTTTCTTTATTTCATCAAATATACTCATGGTCAAAATGTGTTTTAAATATGATATTCAAGATATGCATTTCATCAACAGACCCAAAACCAGAAACATATTAATTCAAAAAAACTTCTATAAACTGCTATAATTTGACATTTACTTAAGATTATTTAGGAAGTAGCTGCTTTTTCTAATTAACTTAGACTTCCTAATTTTCTTTTTAAATTTATGAAAAAGGTATTCTGTATTGGAGAATTGTTGATTGATTTTGTTGCCGAAAATCAAGGTAAAGATTTAACAAAAGCTAAAGAGTTCTCAAAAAAAGCAGGTGGTGCACCTGCAAATGTTGCTTGTGCAATTAGCAAGCTTGGTGGCGATAGTTTTTTTGTTGGCTGTGTTGGTGACGATCCTTTCGGATCCTTTCTATTAAACATTCTTAAAAATGAGAAAGTTGATATCTCTTTAGCACAAAAAAGTAATACGTTTACCACCCTAGCCTTTGTATCTATTGACAAAGACGGGGAACGAGATTTCGTTTTTAATCGTGGCGCAGATAAAGAACTTACCTATGACTCATCGCTAAAATCTAGTTTTGAAAATAATATTTTACACTTTGGCGCTGCTACAGCATTTTTAGGTGGTTCATTAGAAGAGACCTACAGTAGGTATTTATTTGACGGACTAACAAAAAATGCATTTATCAGTTTTGATCCAAATTTTAGAATTGATCTTTGGAAAAACAAAGAAGATGTTTTTATACGCAAGTGCCATGCTTTTATTGAAAAATCTCATCTGTGTAAGTTTAGTCTAGAAGAGGCTCAATTACTATCTGGCAAAGATAATCTAGATGATGCATGCAAGGTTTTTCACGAAATGGGGACGCAAATAGTAGTTGTTACCCTTGGTAGCGAAGGTACTCTGTTAAGCACATCAAATTTCAGCAAAACTATACCCAGTATAAAAGTAACACCTAAAGATACTACTGGTGCAGGTGACGCTTTTATTGGCTGTCTTTTACAGCAAATTGCAGAACATGCTAAGTTTGAAAATTTATTAGTAGACGAATATCTTCTAAGCAATATGGTAATTAGAGCAAATAAAGCCGGTGCCATAACTACTGAAAATTTTGGTGCTATTGAATCACTACCTACAATACAACAATTAGATTCTTAAAATGAACCAAGCTGAATTACACAGGTTAATGACCGTTAAAGGTCAAAAGAAAAAAGGTGCCATATCTTTAACGTCTTTATTCGACCAAAGATTAGCGACCAATCTTTCGCTAATTAAAAATCAGTTTTTTTCATTATACCAAGAATCAGAACATAAAGTATATTTCTATACTCTTTTAGATACTTTAGAAACACTTTTTAACGAACGCCCAACAGAACTTCAAAAACAAGATATTGTACGTTTAAATTCAGGAAACTGGTACCAAAGTGAACAAATGGTAGGTATGCAATTGTATGTTGACCGTTTTAATCAAGATATTAACGGACTCAAAGAAAAACTACCTTATTTTGAAGATTTAGGTGTCAATTTTCTTCACTTAATGCCGATAACTACAAGACCTGCCGGTGAAAACGATGGTGGTTATGCCGTAAATAGCTATCATGAAATTGATCCCACATACGGCACAAAAGAAGATTTTACTACGTTTACCAAAAAAGTACGAGAGAATAACATGTTCTTAATGTTAGATTTCGTTGTCAACCATACCTCAGATGAGTTTATATGGGCGAAGAAAGCGAAAGAAGGTAGCCAGCACCATCAAAATTACTATTACACTTATTCTGATCGGCATATACCAGATGAGTTTGAAAAGGCACTACCAGAAATATTTCCGCAATCGGCACCTGGAAATTTCACCTATAATAAAGAAATGGAAAAGTGGGTAATGACCTGCTTTAACAACTACCAATGGGATTTAAATTATAGAAACCCAGAAGTATTTATTGAAATGCTCAGAAACTTAATGTCTCTGGCGAACTTGGGCGTAGATGTTATACGTTTTGATGCCCTTGCTTTTCTATGGAAAAAATTAGGAACATCATCACAAAATCTGCCTGAGGCTCATATGCTTATTTCACTTTTTAGAATGTGCCTGCAAGTAATTGCACCAGGTGTTATTCTTTTGGCAGAAGCTATTGTTGCCCCTAGAAATATTATAAAGTATTTTGGTGAAGACACCACCGAAGGTAACGAGTGCGAAGTGGCATACAACGCCTCTTTAATGGCTCTATTATGGAATTCGATTGCCACTAAAAAAGCTAATTTAATGGTAAAGAGTGTCACCGAAATACCGAATAAACCCAATGACGCTACTTGGATCAACTACATTCGCTGCCACGATGATATCGGACTTGGTTATGACGATGATTTTGTTCGTGTCATGGGCTTTGACCCAACTGCTCACAAACAGTTTATATTAAATTATTACTGTGGTAAATTAGAATGGTCACCGGCAAAAGGATTAATGTTCATGTATAACCCTAAAAATGGTGATGGCAGAATTACCGGAAGTGCTGCATCATTATTAGGTTTAGAAACTGCCTTAGCGCAGAACAATAAAAATATTATCGACTATGCCATCACTAAAATCTTAATGATGCATGGTATTATTTTGACCTTTGGTGGTATCCCTATGATTTATGCCGGGGATGAAATTGGTACGTTAAACGACTATTCTTACGAGCAAAATGAAGACCATGTCAATGACAATAGATGGGTAAATAGACCTATGCAAAATTGGGATGTTATTGCAAAATTGAAAACAGAAAAAGATAATCCTGCAACTATCATTTTCAACGGCTTAAAAAACATGATTCGTTTACGTAAAGAGCATAATGTATTCGCAGATGCTAATGATTTAAAAATCTACGGTTGTTCTAACGAACATGTATTCGTTTATGAGCGTATTCACGAAGGCAATAGTGTTTGGGTATTGTCGAACTTTAACGAGGTTACCGAAACCTTAAACGTAGCTTGGTTACTCTCGATAGGAATTCATACTGGTAAAAATTCTATTGATCTGCTTACCGGTAAGACCTTTGAACTTATTCATAACGAACTTCCTCTAAAGCCTTACGAACAACTTTGGATTAAGAATATTTAACCTTTCTAAGTACACGAAGCGCTTCTTTGAGCGAAGCATTTATTCCTGGGTATTTTGGCTTTAAGACTTGCCTCGCTTTTTCCATTCGCTCTTTAGCTTCTTCAAATCCGTTTAGAAAACATATTAAATATGAATCTGCCAAGTATTTCAATTGCTTCACTTCTGCAATTGTCAATTCGGTATTCTTTTTTGCCTTTGCCACCAAAGCATTATTGCTTTTATAAATTCTTTCTAATTCTTCTTTATCATGTATTGGGGGATCAAAAAGTAAGTCGCTCGTAATTTGGTAAGTGCCGTTTTCACTAAAATCTATTACCACCTTTTCTAAAGGATAGTATTTTTGCTTAGCTGCTAACCCAAGCTGCACGTATTCAATGGTAGTAAAAGAATCATTGTTATAGGTAATAGTAACCTCATCTAAATTAGAGTAGAATAATTTTACCTGTTCGTTTATTAATTCAATATCGACCCGATAGAAATATGTTTCTCCATTCACTACTTTTTTATTGCCTGCCCAGCATACAACAAATTGCTCTTTAAAAACCTTATAGTCACTTTCTAAATCTTTATGTCGATAATTTAAAAAATCTATGACACCATCTAAAGTAAGCTCTATATTATTTTTCGCATGCTGTTCGATTGTGGCGACAGCCTCAGAGTTGCTATCTTTTAAATCTATATCAAATACTTTTGGTAAACTTATGCTGCCTTCTCTAAAAAACACAGAACCACCATAATACTTCCAAATGTTTTTTCTAAGTGAACAAATTTTGCCAATAGATTTTATAGTCACTAAACCCACCACCTTACCTTCTGGCAAATGTGGAAAAGGTATGTTCTCGTATGATATTAACGGGGGATTATCTAAATAAGCATTCACTAAATTCTGGATCTTGCTATCATCAAAGAAGTCAACTCCAACAATCTTATTATCCTCATCTTCGACCCCTACAACTATGAAAGAATTATTCGAAGGATTACTATTTGCCAATGCACAAACATGTTTTAAAAACTTTCCCTTACCTTCTTTTTCTCCAATTGAAATAAACCGCTTTTTATCGTAAAAACTATTCTCGTCGTTATGAGCGAGTAAGTTTTTTACCAAAAGGCGTTTATTAATCATAAGTTATAATTTTGGCTTTTGGCTTTTGGCTTTTGGCTTTTGGCTTTTGGCTTTTGGCTTTTGGCTTTTGGCTTTTGGCTTTTGGC